>NZ_DDPA01000005.1:0-376122 GCF_002341965.1 Sphingobacterium sp. UBA2480
ATTTTAAATCCTGCCAAACTCACTTAAACCCTTCTTTTTTTCATGATTCCTTCTTTCGAAGTAACCGTCCCTCCCTTGCGGAGTGGTGCAAAGATAGGGAGTTTACTAACAAACTTCCAAGCCTTTTGTTCTTATTTATTTCATTTTGCCCTTAACTACCTGTAACGGTGCGAGATTCTTTTTGTAAAACAGGTGATCGGAAGGCTGGGAACGTCGGCTCCGGGACAGAATGGGGACGGGAACCGGGATCTAACCTGGACATTGCAGGGGAACCGCGGCGAGCTGCGTACATACCGGGAACCGGGCTTTGGCACAGGCTTCCCTGGGGAAAAAGGAATGGTGCTGGAAATTGGATCGTACCGCGGAAACCGGGCTAACCCTGCTGTGTTCCCACTTCCCGGGGAAAGAGAAACGGTATCGTGAACAGTAAAGGGGGTATTGTTAGGCCTGAAAGATGCAAAGGGCATTCTTCGCTCTGCTTTTGCCCAATTGAAAACGGTGTGCCGGCTATTGATAAAGCCAGAACAATGGCAGAACACAGGCTGCCGGAATACCTTCTTCTGTAGCTATACTTTTCTACCTGTTTACTTAGGTTTAGTTTAGAGTTAACTTAGGGTTTGTTTAGGTATAGTATAGGTCAGAGCTAAACTAAACCTAACTTAATACTAAGCTAAATATAAACAAAAGCTAAACTAAGGAATAAAGCATCCTTAACTCTCCTTTATTTACTGGGGAAGCATGGCTCATTTAGGGCAAACTAGGGTTCTGCCTCGTGGACAGGGCTCCGGCTGCTACGCAGGGCTTGCGGGAACCTTCGACTCCCCTCCCCACCTGCTTCGTACCATGCTCGGGGCAGATTTGCCCTGCAACCGTGTTCTGTCCGTGTTGAGTCCGTGTTGAGTCCGTGTTGAGTCCGAGTCTGGCATGGATTCAGGTTACTTTCAAGGTAGCCGCACCCTGCCCGCAGGGCGAAACTAAGCCCTAGCTAAACCCTCGCTAGGCCCATTCAGGATGGATTCTGGACTGGTTCAAGATCGAAAACGAAACGAACCGCAGCGCGACATCTTACCTAGAAATACCGAAAAATAGCCAAAAAAACACCAAACACTCGGACTCGCATAGGTTACATGGGCCGAAAAGCCCTTGGTTAGCTTCGTGTATGTTGAACTTCTTTTTAATTTTGAAGAGGGATTGGAAAAAGGAAATCCTGCCAATCAAATCCATTGGCGAAGTCCCAGCCGACCATAGATAATGGCTAATTATGAAGATAAAAACGCATTTATACATTTTTTTATGTAGATTTATCTTCTTAAAATAACCACCAGAGCGATGAGCAGAACTACCCTGAAAGATATAGCGTTGGCACTCAATATTTCTGTTTCGACGGTTTCCAAAGCATTATCAGACAGCTACGAAATAAGTGAAGCGACTAAAAAGATGGTTCAGGAATATGCCAAAAAGCATAATTTCCACCCAAATAAGTTGGCACGGAGCTTAAAAATAGGTAAATCCAATACAATAGGGGTTATTGTATCCAACATTAGCAATACATTCGTTTCACAAATCCTCGATGGAATTCAAATAGCCTCTCAACAGACGGTCTATGACGTTATTTTCATGCAAAGCCGGGAAGACGAACGGATCGAAAAAAATTGTATTGACGTCTTACGCATGCGCGGTATTGATGGCTTAATGATATCTCCAGTCTCTTCTGATTCAAATATTGAAGAACTAAAAGCACTGATAAAATCGCAGATACCTGTGGTTATTTTTGATCGCATCAATCACCAGCTTGATACATTCAAGGTCGGGGTCAATAATTTCCAAGGTGCATATAACGCCACAAAACACCTCATCGAACAGGGCAAAAAAAATATTTTGCATATCACGGGAAAGAACTTAGGGGTGGCAGCCGAACGATTAAATGGCTTTAAATCTGCTTTATCAGATGCGGGTATTCCTTTTGATAATAGGCATTACATCGAATGTAGCTTTAATAATACCACGGATATCGACCAAACAATAAGAGAGATTTTGCTCAAAGAATATCTTGAACATAAAAATATTGATGCAATTTTTGGAGCAACAGATATTATTACAACCCGAACATTGGGTATCTTGGCTGAACTTCAGATTCAAGTTCCTTCCGAAGTTGCCGTTATCGGTTTTTCAAACACACAAATTGCTGCTTCGTTAAATCCAGCGCTATCCACCGTTGTACAACCTGCAACAGAAATTGGAGAATTAGCAACAAATAAATTAATGGCGACCATTAACCAAACAAGACCAGTGCATGAATTTGAAACGATTGAGCTTCCGACACAGCTCATCATTCGTAAATCTTCTTTATAATTTCAGTCACTATAAGCTTCGAAGAGGCATTTAAAAGTAAAACAGCCGAGAAACATGAAGAACATCGCTTCTAATTTCCCGGCTGTTTTTTTTATTAACGGTCCAGACCAAAAGTTATTAATCACAAATTAAACTTGCCCCTTGGTATTATTCACCGATAATACCATATTCCAAGCCCCGTAATTCTGCAAGCCCTCTCAATCTTCCAATAGCAGAATACCCAGGATTTGTGACTTTATTCAGATCATCCAACATCTGATGACCATGATCTGGTCTGAATGGAATAGCGGTAGATCTCAATTGATTTTCAGCGACCAAAATTTTCATAACTTTAAACATATTTACATCACCATCCAAATGGTCTGCCTCGTAAAAACTCCCGATAGCATCTTTCTTCACATTACGCAAGTGAACAAAATTTACCCGCCCTTTGATATTTTCCAAGATCGCTGGCAAATCGTTGGTCTGACTAGCCCCCAAAGATCCCGTGCAAAAACAAACGCCATTAAATTGCTGCGGAACTGCATTCAGAAAATACTCAAAATCCTCACCGTTACTGGCTATGCGAGGCAAACCTAATATCGGATATGGTGGATCATCCGGATGAATCGTCATGCATATACCATTCTCTTCGCAGGTTGTCGCAATTCCCTGAAGAAAATAAACCAGATTATTGCGCAAACCGTCTTTTCCAATATGCTTATAGGTATCAATGCTTGCTTTCAATGCCTCCAATTCCACATTCTTCTCCCCCGGAATTCCCATTAAGACAACATTTGCCAATTCATCTTTTTGCTGTTCCGAAATTTCATCAAATCGCAAAGATGCACGTTTTACAACATCTTCGGGATACGCTGCTCGAGCTTCATCACGTTTTAATATAAATATATCAAAGAGTGCCAAATCAATCCAATCAAAATACAATGCTTTTGAACCATCCGCCATGGTTAAGTCCAATTGTGTACGTGTCCAATCCAGCACGGGCATAAAATTATAACAGATTGTTTTGATACCACATTGGGCGAGATTGATTAATGTCTCATTATATTTCTGGAGGTATTCTTCTACTTGAGCTCCTTTTGTCTTAATCTCCTCGTGTACTGTCACACTTTCCACCACAGACCAGGTAAGACCCGCATCTTCTATAATGCGTTTTCTTTCTTGAATATCGGCAAGTGGCCATACCTCACCGTGAGGAATATGATGTAATGCCGTAACAATGCCAGTAGCTCCAGCCTGTTTGATATCCTGTAAAGATACGGGGTCATTGGGCCCATACCAACGCCAGGTTTGTTCTAATTTTTTCATCTTAAAATTTAATTAAACGCCACACCATGCATTAAAACCACCATCGACAAAGACAGTCTCTCCCGTCACAAAGGCAGATGCATCGCTCAATAGATAGATTAAAGTACCTTTTAACTCACGGGGGTCGCCCAAACGGTTATAGGGCGTTCCATGAAGGATACGTTTGGTACGGTCGCTATAAGTACCGTCTGGATTGATCAATAAGTTTTTGTTCTGCTTGGTTAAGAATACGCCGGGAGCGATTGCATTAACCCGGACTTGATCGCCATAACGCTGAGCGAGTTCGGTGGCCATCCATTTTGTATAACCATCGATACCGTGTTTTGCCACAGTGTAGCCCAAAACACGTGTAAAAGGACGACTGGCTGTGAGGGATGATATATTGATGATGACACCCTTTCCGCTTTCGGCAATCACACGACCAATAATATGCGTAGGAATCATTGTACCATACAGATTAAGCTCAATTGCTTTAATGGTATCCTGAATATTGCTCGCGAATAAATCTTGATCGGCACCAATTGTTGCACCGGGAATGTTGCCTCCAACGGCGTTTACTAAAGCGTCTATCCTACCCCACTTTTGCAAAACTTCATCTTTCGCCCGAGTGACATCCTGTTCGTTCATGATGTCAACTTCAACAAATATAGCTTCGCCACCAACGGACTCGACCTGTTGGACACGCTCTGCTCCGATTTGTCCATTACGTCCAAGGATCGCGACTTTGGCTTCTGCCTCGGCCAAAGCCTCAACAAATGCCTCGCCTAAAATCCCTGTACCTCCCGTAATTACAACTACCTTATCTTTTAATGAAAATGGATTATTATGCATGTATTTTTATTTCAAATTGGTATTTATCCCCAATTTTATTGATAATAACCTTAATTACAAAAAAAAGTAATTGATTTAATTACGATAACGTTTTAGTTACGCCGCCCTCCTTATCTTCTTCTTCTTCTGTCGTTTCATCATCAAACAGAATCCGTATAGAAGGTGTATAGGTATCATTATGCTGACCGGTTTTATTTGCCCAGAAAAAAGCACATAGAAAAATCAACGCCAACAAAACACTACAACCGATCAAAATATACATTATTTCCATAACAACTATAGTTTACGGCGTTTGGCATACCATCTCGTCATGAGACTTGTAAAGGAGATGATCGTTACCGTACTGATTGGCATTAGAATCGCTGCAAATAATGGCGACATAATACCCTGCACGGCAAAGCTCAATCCAATTACATTATATAAAAGAGATATTCCAAAGCTCATATGTATTACTTTCACCGCATCTTTACTAAAAGCAAAGAAATCTGGCATTTTTGAAAACGACTCCCCATCCAGTATTGCATCGCAACCAGGGGAGAAGTTATTGATATCATCACTCACGGCGATGCCCAAATCTGCTTTACGCAATGCCCCTGCATCATTAAGGCCATCACCAATCATACAGACATGCTTTCCGTCTACCTGAAAATTTTGAATTGTTTTCAGTTTTTCCATGGGTGATTGATTAAAAAGCAAACTTGCGTTTGACGGAAAAATTAACTGCAGCGCATCCAGGCGTCTATCGTTATCGCCCGAGATCAAATGAAGGTCATATTCAACTTTAAAATCTTCAATCAACGCCGAAAGGCCATCACGCCAGGATTGCTCCATGGTAAAATACCCTTTTAACTCCTCACCTATGCGAATAAAAACCACAGACCCATCTGTTTTAATATTACCGATATTCAGAAAGTTAGCACTACCGATTTTAATTTCCTTACCACTTACATTAGCCTGCATCCCCTTTCCCGGAAATTCCTTAAAATCCTGTACCGAAATATCAGCAGAGACATTCAGCCACTTGACAATCTCACGGCTCAATGGATGGCTAGAGTTTCTACATACCGCATTCAGTAACTTTTTGTCAATTGCTGAAAGACTACCTTCAAAATAAATTGAAGTTGCTTTAGGCGATGATATTGTGCCAGTTTTATCGAACACCAAAGTATCAATCGTTGCCATCTGCTCAATTGCGGCCGTATTTTTCACATAGAACTTATTTCGATCAAAAATACTTAGCGCTGCAGAAAGGGTAAATGGAGAGCTCAACGCCAGCGCACATGGGCATGCAATAATCAATACCGCCGTAAAAGCTCCCCAAGCCCTACTTGCACTACCATCAACGGCCCAAAATAAGGCAGCCAATAGTGCAATAGCCAATAAAACAACAGTAAAATATTTACTTATAAAGTTGACAAATGTTTGAAAATGTTTGTCATAATCTTTATAATTCTCATTATTCCATAATTTGGTCAAATAGGACTGTGAAATCGGTTTGACCACTTCAAGTTCTATCGCTTCCCCCGTCTGGCGTCCGCCGGCATAGATAATTTCGCCTAAGGTCTTACTGACCGGACTTGATTCTCCCGTTACAAAGCTAAAATCTATCGCAGCATCGCCTTTTAAAAGCATGGCATCAGCGGGTATAATTTCATTGTTCCGAACCAAGATACGGTCACCGATATGAACGTCAGCTAATTGTACAGGTTTGTCCCCTGATTCCGTCAATACTGTTACAGCCACGGGGAAATAACTCCGGTAATCCCGTTCAAATGAGATATGATAATAGGTACGTTGTTGTACCCATTTTCCGATCAATATAAAGAATACAAGACTACAGAGTGTATCCGTAAAACCAGCTCCTGTCTGTGTGATCACCTCAAACGCGGAACGCAAAAATAACACGAGGATTCCTAGAGCTAATGGCACATCCAGATTCAATCTCTTTTGTTTCAGACTCCAATAGGCCGATTTGAAATAATCCGATGCACAATACAATAAAACAGGGAGACCAAAGGCCAGGTTTATATAACCAAAGAAATTGGCATATTCCTTTTCAAAACTCCCCATTCCAAAATAATCAGGGAAACTGAATAACATAGAATTTCCAAAACAGAAACCGGCAACAGCAATTTTTGCGACCAAAGGATTCAAATTATTTCTATTCCCTTCCTTTACAACATCCTGCAAAGTGATTTTAGGGTCATAACCGATATTGACCAAAAGATAAACCAGGTCTTTCAATGGCAGCTCATTGTGATTGAATGTAATGCTCGCCTGTTTCTTCATAAAGTCCACGCGCGACTGCAGTACGTTGGGATTTAGTTTATATAAATTTTCCAGCAACCAGATACAAGAGCTACAGTGAATAGCCGGAATATAAAAGGTGATGATAGTCATCTTATCATCTTTATAATCCACTAATTTACCGGCAATCTGTGGTTCATCCAGATAGGAAAAATCTTCTTGCTTGGATTTATTTGATTTACCCGGGTGCTGATTATAGCGATAATATTGCTGCATACCACTATCGTTCAGTACTTGGTAAACGGTCTGACATCCCAGACAGCAAAAATCATGATGATCGAGCTGATAACCCGTTTCCTCAATTTTATCGCCGCAATGGAAACATTTTTCTGCAAGTTGTATTTCATCCCTTAGCTCTGCCATACCTTCGTTCTAAATTGCCTGACTAAATAATTGATTTTGTGCTTTTGAACGCAATAATCGCTGATCAAAGGCCATACAGATATTTCTTAAAAAAGAGCGTCCAATAGCAGTACATTGAATTAAGTCGCCGGTTATGGAAACTAAACCATCTGCAACAAGTTCAGACAATTCGTCGATAATCTGCCCATTCAACGGCGCACCTGTCGGCAACTGCACTTTACCTTTACACATCATATCGAGGATATAACGCCTTACAAGAAGATCCTCCTCGTTGAGTATATGTCCTTTTACAACGGGCAATACCCCTGCGTCGATAAGTTTATGGTATTCTTCTACGGTCTTCACATTTTGGGCAAAAGCCCCCCAAGCATCACTGATCGAAGAGACGCCAATACCGATTAACAGGGGGCTAAACCGATCAGCATACCCCATAAAATTGCGATGTAATCGCTCTTGTTGAAAAGCCACAAATAACTCGTCCTCTCTTTTCGCAAAATGATCCATACCGACATCTTCATAGCCATGGGCTAAAATCATTTTTTTCCCAAGATTATACAGGGCAAGTTTGGCCGCACCATTCGGTAGATCTGCTTCGGTATAATGTCGTTGACCGGGTTTTATCCAAGGCACGTGGGCATAGCTATAAAAAGAGATCCGGTCTGGAGCGAGCAGCATCGACTTTTGAATGGTATCGGCGACGGTCGCAAGCGTCTGCTTAGGCAATCCGTAAATCAGGTCAAAATTAATGGACTCAAATCCGATTTTCCGCGCATTCAGCATAACCTCTTCCACTTCCGCTGATGTTTGATGCCGGTTGATCACAAACTGTACAAGTGGATCAAAATCCTGTATTCCCAGGCTCAAGCGCCGAAATCCCAGGTCAAATAAAGTTTGTAGATGCGCGATCGTTGTATTGGCGGGGTGAGCTTCAAAAGAGAATGAATGATCAGGAGCCAGGTCTGAAAGTTTAAGGATTTCCTCAATCAGTACCCTCAAATTATCTGGGTGGAAAAAGGTCGGAGTTCCACCACCCAAATGTATTTCTGCCAATAACGGTCTTTCTCCTTTAAATAGAGCGACGTACATTTCCCATTCCTTCAAAAGAGACGCAATATAAGGTTCTTCAACGCGATGGTTTTTTGTAATGCGCGTATTGCAGCCACAATACGTACAGAGGCTTTCACAAAAAGGAAGATGGATATACAGGCTGATTCCTTTCTCCTTCGATTGCCCAAAGGTATGATAGACTTGATTAGTCCATGCCGTCCGGGAAAATGCTTCATTATCCCAAAAGGGAACGGTTGGATAACTTGTATAGCGCGGTGCGGCAACATTATATTTCTGCACCAATTCTTCCATTATAACCTGCGATGTAATCATTTTATTTTATTTTTTTTGCACAGTCGTTTAGACAACAACAGGCTTTACCCACACATTTTTCTATTCCCCATAAGTTGAGATTCCGGACGGTCTGCTCAGCCAGTCCTTTGGGACTCTGATCTTCGAACGGCGCATTGGCAATCTGAATATGCAGATCTCCAGCTTTCACTAAATCGATATGAGCAGTATCTTTACTCCGGGTCATAATTTTATTGATCCCTAACCCTTTTAAATTAAGTAGCATGCTCTCGTCCAAAATATCGCTCACGGAAATAACTACCGCATCTTTTCCACGCGCATAATTCTGTGTCTCCGCATTTAATCCATTTGAAATCAAAGTTAAGTCATGTTGTTTGGCATTTGCCAATGCCCAAAACTCTTTTTCAAATGACCTTACATTATATACTACTACTTTCATTCTGATTCTACAATCACCAATTAAGGTTTATCCTAAGAACAAAAGTAAATTATGCATATGGGCAAAAAGATGATGTAGCACCACACCTTAAAATGATATTTATCACAATTCACAAAAACTTGCATGATTTCGCAAATACCAACAGCTGTGAAATCAACCGAAAGCTATTATCTGGCCAATAATCGCGTACAACACGGTCATTGAAACCAATGAAACCAAATTAGTTCAATAAAACGGCAAAGCGAGCTCGCATTGATACTTTAATGAAAGGACACAAATAAATAAACATAGACTATCAGAAAAAAGGCGTGTTCAGAAAAACTGAACACGCCTTTTTTTTGTTGATTTTTAAATCTTCGTTTCTGTCACCTACTGCTTCACATCCCGCAGGTTCTTGATGGAATTGATGTATATTTTGCCTTTTTCTTTTGAAATCAATTTTTCTTCTTTAAAATCAGAGAGCATACGGGAAACAGTTTCATTGGCTGTCCCTGCAATTGAAGCCAGACCATCCCGTGTCACGTCAATTGTACATGCATTGACCTCGTTTATATTGATTCCACTTTTTTCAGCAACACTGATCAACGCGTTTGCGACCCGCTTACGGACAGAATGATAGGCAAAGCCAAGCAATTGTTCTTCCTTTTCCCGTAAATCGACAGAAAGAAGCTTAATAAATTTACTGGCTATTGCAGGCTTTTTCCATAACAGCTCCAGAAAACTGTCTTTTGGTATCAAGACAATTTCACTTGGCTCAACTGCTTCGGCGTAGTCTTCATAATTATCATTCAACAAAATCGAGGCATAGCCAAAATAATTTCCTGAAATAAAAATACCCGTAGACAGCTCGCGTCCATCTTTATAAGACTTAAAACTGCGCACCTGTCCAGATTTCACAAAATAGACATATGTTGGCGAATCGTCTTTTTCATAAATAGACTGTTTTTTCTTCACGGTTTTCACGCGTGAATTAGCGAGAAGTTCATGTAGCAATAATACCTGCTCTTCAGCACTCAAACTCAAATCATCTTCCTGCGAAACATCTGCTGCCAGCTGCTCATGTCTTTTGAGGCGCACATCTATTGCATTCATCAATTCAACATCATCAAAAGGTTTGGTCAGATAATCGTCCGCTCCCATCTCCATCGCTTTGCGCATATCTGCGCGTTCCGCTTTGGCGGTCAGAAAAATGAACGGAATTTTGGCTGTACTTTCAATTTTGCTTAACATAAATAAGACGCCATAACCATCTAATTCAGGCATCATGATATCACAGAGAATCAGATCAGGTATATGTCTTGTTGCCAGGTCGACTCCAACACGTCCATTTTCGGCAGTAATGACATCATACCTTCCTGTCAACTCCAATATTTCGGTAGTCCCCTCTCGGATATCAATATTATCTTCAATAATTAGAATTGTCTTTTTATTTCTCATCTGCAATTATTTATTCTGTCCTTTTTATGTTTTAGACCCTTTTATGCTTTGCCTCTATTTATCAACACCGCTCTCCTTGAAGCGCACGCGGAATGAAGTTCCTTTATGTACTTCCGATTCAAATTCCATCTGACCTTCCATCAATTCGATATACCGTTTTACGATATTCAGGCCTAATCCTGTACCAGGGATATTACCTGTATTATGTGCTCTAAAAAAAGGCTCAAACAAATGTACTTGATCTTCCTCGGGTATACCAATACCATTGTCTTTCACGGATATTAAGCAGCCTTCGTCGTCAATACAGGTTGTAAATTCGATCAATGTGTCTTCTCCGGAATATTTGATTGCATTGGAAATTAAGTTGACCAAAGCGTTTTTCAACAGATTTGGATCTAAGGTAAAATGTCCAATTTCTCCCGTATGTTGGTATACAATATGCTGATTTTTCTTACAGATCAATTGCATTTCTTCGGTAATCTCTTCCGCCAATTCGACCAGATTGATGTATTGCTTATTCATGACAACGATACCAGCTTCCAGTTTCTCTAAGGATAGGAAATCATTCAGAATGCTGGTCAGCAATTGAACTGCACCTTTGATTTTATTGGTATGTTTAATGATATTAGTTTTATCATCCGGTCGCTCGGCATACTTTTCAATCAGCGAAGCTGAAAGCTGAACGGAGCTTAGAGGCGTACGAAACTCATGCGAAGCCATAGACACAAAACGCGATTTTAGTTGGCTAAGCTCAATTTCTTTTTCCAAGGATTTAGAAACCTCTGCCTTCGCCTTTTCAAGTTCGGACACCAAGGAGATCAGATCGCGCGTACGTTCACTGACTTTATGCTCGAGTTCGGCAGCATGTTGCTTGAGCATATCCTCGGCAGCTTTCTCACGCGATAAATCGTGAATAAAGCCTGTAAAGATATTCTTATCTTTTAACCAAACCTCACTGACTGCTAAGCGAAATGGAAATGTTTCTCCATTTTTCTTTAAGCCCATCACTTCGCGGCCGATTCCGATAATCTTCTTGTGGCCTGTGGTTTGGTAATTATGGATATAACCATCGTGATTGCCGCGATCAGGTTCAGGCATTAACATGGATATATTGTGTCCGATTACCTCTTCAGCCTGATAACCGAACAATTCCAAGGCAGCAGGGTTAATGCTTTCCACATTCCCCCTGTTGTCTATGGTTATTATTCCATCAATAGCGTGGTCTATTATAGCAGCCAAAAGCCTTCCGCTCTCCATGATCCACTCCTATTATTTAACTAATTTTTTGTATTTAATACGATGTGGCGTTACATCACCCACGCGTTTTTTACGGTTGTCTTCATATTCAGTATAGTTACCTTCGAAGAAATAAACCTGAGAATCGCCCTCAAAAGCAAGGATATGGGTACAAATACGATCCAGGAACCATCTATCGTGGGAAATAACAACGGCGCAACCGCCGAAGTTCTCCAAGCCTTCTTCCAGTGCCCGCAAGGTATTTACATCAATATCATTGGTCGGCTCATCGAGCAAGAGTACATTTGATCCCTCTTTAAGCGTGATAGCTAGGTGAACACGATTGCGTTCTCCACCCGAAAGCACACCTACTTTCTTTTGTTGATCAGCACCGTTAAAATTGAATTTGGAAACATAAGCTCTTGAGTTCACCGAGCGGTTACCCAACATCATATTGTCGCTGCCACCCGTAATATTTTCCCAAACCGATTTTTCCGGATCGAGGTCGTGGTGCATTTGGTCCACATAGCCCAATTTCACTGTTTCCCCGACTTTGAAAGAACCTGTATCCGGCGTTTCCTGTCCTGTGATCAAGCGGAATAAAGTTGTTTTACCCGCACCATTTGGTCCAATGATGCCTACGATACCTGCCGGCGGCAACATGAAGCTTAAGTTCTCAAATAAAATGCGATCGCCATAGGCTTTGGAGATATTCGTTGCCTCAATGACAGAGTTCCCCAGACGTGGCCCCGGCGGAATAAACAATTCCAATTTTTCTTCGCGTTCTTTCGTTTCCTCAGAAGCTAATTTTTCATAGTTATGCAAACGTGCTTTCGATTTAGCGTGACGTGCTTTCGGTGCCATACGCACCCATTCCAGCTCACGCTCCAGGGTTTTTTGACGTTTGGTTTCCTGCTTTTCTTCCTGCGCGAGACGTTTTGCTTTTTGATCTAACCAAGAAGAATAATTTCCTTTCCAGGGAATACCTTCACCGCGATCCAATTCAAGAATCCATCCAGCAACATTATCCAAGAAATAACGGTCGTGGGTAACGGCGATGACAGTTCCTTTATACTGTTTTAAATGTTGTTCTAACCAATCGATCGACTCGGCATCCAAGTGGTTGGTCGGCTCATCTAAGAGCAATACGTCTGGTTCCTGCAATAATAAGCGACATAATGCTACACGTCTACGCTCACCACCTGACAAATTGACAATCTTCGCATCTGGTTCAGGGCAACGTAAAGCATCCATTGCTCTTTCCAATTTCGAATCGATTTCCCAAGCGTTAGTGGCATCAATGATATCCTGAAGTTCACCTTGTCTTGCCAACAATTTGTCCATCTCATCGGCATTTTCATAAACCTCAGGCAGGCCAAATTTTTCGTTGATTTCTTCGTATTCCTGTAAGATGGCTGTAATTTCGGCAACACCTTCCTGTACCACTTCAAGAACAGTCTTTTCAAGATCCAATTGAGGTTCTTGCGCTAAATAACCCACAGAATAACCAGGGGAGAACACCACCTCGCCTTGATATGACTTATCCAATCCAGCGATAATTTTTAATAGGGAAGATTTACCTGATCCATTCAAACCGATCACGCCGATCTTCGCACCATAGAAAAAAGATAAATAGATATTTTTTAAAACTTGTTTTTGAGGCGGATAGATCTTGTTGACACCCGCCATCGAAAAAATGATCTTCTCGTCTGACATAAAATTTAAAAAAATTCGAAAACTCTTGTTATATTAACATACAAATGTAATCTTTTATACTGACATTTTGGACGTATAACGGTCATGGCTTAATTGTTGATGACATTATTTAAAATAATTTTAAGGTTTGAAATGCAGAATTTACTACATTTATATATCCTTAATATAAAACAGAAAGGTATTCAATGGAAGCAAAATTTTCACCGCGCGTAAAGGATGTCATATCGTACAGTAGAGAGGAAGCTTTAAGATTGCGTCACGATTATATAGGAACAGAGCATTTATTGCTTGGATTGATTCGTGAAGGCGATGGAATGGCGATAAAGATCCTTAAAAACATAGGCATTGACACGGCAGCACTACGTCAATCTGTGGAGGACGCAGTGAAGGGGGCATCGGTTTCACGAGCACCTATTGGCAATATGCCATTAACAAAACAGGCTGAAAAAGTTTTGAAGATCACTTATTTGGAAGCTAAAATATTCAAATCGGATATCATCGGAACGGAGCATCTATTATTGGCTATCTTACGGGATGAAGATAATATTGCTTCTCAGATTTTACAACAATACAATGTGACTTACGACATCTTCAAATCTGAAGTTGAGCAAAATAGAACGACGATCAAGGACGAAGCTCCGGGCTCTCCTACCGGCGATGATGATTTTGCAGAGGATGATCAATATATCCAACCTAAAAAAGTTTCGGATATTAAATCCAAAACTCCAGTATTGGACAATTTTGGCCGTGATTTGACCAAAGCTGCCGAAGAGGGTAAATTGGATCCTATTGTAGGTCGCGAAAAAGAGATTGAGCGTGTGTCTCAAATTTTATCCCGACGCAAGAAGAACAATCCGTTGTTGATCGGTGAACCGGGAGTTGGTAAATCAGCTATTGCAGAGGGACTTGCGCTTCGTATTGTCCAACGCAAGGTATCGCGTGTGCTCTTCAATAAGCGTGTAGTCACATTGGATCTAGCTTCATTGGTTGCCGGGACGAAATATCGCGGTCAATTTGAAGAACGTATGAAAGCGGTTATGAATGAACTGGAGAAATCACCGGATGTCATCTTATTTATCGATGAGATTCACACCATCGTTGGTGCAGGTGGCGCTTCAGGATCGTTAGATGCTTCCAATATGTTCAAACCTGCCTTGGCAAGAGGAGAAATCCAATGTATTGGTGCAACAACATTGGACGAATATCGTCAATACATTGAAAAAGATGGTGCTTTGGACCGTCGTTTCCAACGTGTAACGATTGAACCGGCTACACATGACGAAACAGTTGAAATATTGAATCGTATCAAGGAGAAATATGAGGACCACCACAACGTGACCTACACTCCTGAAGCAATCGAAGCCTGTGTGTCGTTAACAACACGTTACATTACAGATAGATTCTTACCCGATAAGGCGATTGATGCTTTGGATGAGGCAGGCTCTCGCGTGCACTTAAACAATATTCATGTACCGCAGTCCATTATTGACATTGAGAATAAAATTGAAGAGGTCAAATTGGAAAAGAATAAAGTCGTTCGCAGTCAAAAATACGAAGAGGCTGCGAAATTGCGTGATACGGAGAAAAAATTGATCGAGGAGCTCGAGAAAGAAAAAATCGCTTGGGAAGAAGAGACGAAGTCTAAACGTTATACTGTTTCGGAAGAAAATGTTGCTGAAGTAGTGGCCATGATGACAGGTATTCCAGTACAACGTGTTAGTCAGACAGACAGTCAAAAACTGTTGAATATGGCTGAATTGATGAAGGGAAGAATCATTGGTCAAGACGACGCTGTAGGTAAATTGGTGAAAGCGATACAACGTACACGTGCAGGTTTGAAGGATCCTAAAAAGCCAATCGGTTCGTTTATCTTCTTAGGCCCTACCGGTGTCGGTAAAACAGAGTTGGCTAAGGAATTAGCGCGATTTATGTTTGATACAGAAGATGCGCTGATCCAAATTGACATGAGTGAGTACATGGAAAAATTCGCGGTATCTCGCCTTGTTGGAGCGCCTCCAGGATACGTCGGCTACGAAGAAGGTGGTCAATTGACTGAAAAAGTACGTCGTAAACCGTATGCGGTTGTCTTACTGGATGAAATTGAGAAAGCTCACCCAGATGTGTTTAACCTCATGCTACAAGTATTGGACGAAGGCCAATTGACAGATAGTTTGGGTCGTAAAGTGGATTTCAGAAATACCATAATCATTATGACTTCAAATATTGGTGCACGCCAATTGAAGGAATTTGGTCAAGGTGTTGGTTTTACGACTGCGGCAAAATCGCAACAATCTGATGCACATTCACGTGGAGTTATTGAGACCGCTTTGAAAAGAGCCTTTGCTCCAGAATTTTTGAACCGTATTGATGATGTGATTGTGTTCAACTCATTGACAAAAGAAAACATCTTCAAAATCATTGATATTGAGTTGAGGTCATTGTTCAAACGTATCGCTGATTTGGGTTATACGATCAATTTGACAGATGAGGCAAAAGATTTCATTGCGGACAAAGGTTATGACAGTAATTTTGGTGCACGTCCATTAAAACGAGCAATCCAGAAATATTTAGAAGATCCGATTGCAGAAGAAATCCTCAAAGGAAATGTGCAAACTGGTTCAGTTTTGACCGTGAGCATTAATCCTGAAACCAAAGATATTGAGGTTTCTAGCTCAGATTCGAAGTCTTCGAAAGATACCGCTGAGAAGTAAGCTTTAGCTGTATCAAAAATAATTTCAATAAAATGCACCTTTATGGTGCATTTTTTGTTGTAAAGAAAGTTGGCGTTAAACTTTCGCACTATTTTATCGTCCTATAATAAAATTGTCACAAATAACACGAACAATATGAAAAGACTTTTATTAGCAGCATTAATTGGAACCGCAGCCTTGGTTTCATTTTCTTCTTGTAAGAAAGAATACGTTACAAACTATTTACCGGGAGTAACTTTTAATACGAAGGTAGTCTCCTCTTCTTGGGGAGTTGACAAAACCGGATATTCTTTCTCAAATGAATTGGACTTTCCCGAATTAGATGCAAAATATTTCGACTACGGACACGTGGGAGTAGCTGTATCATTTGATAATGATCCAAATTATTTCATTAACATTCCTTCAGCTATCGGCCCTTATAATTATCGCGTGGAGTATAAAATTGGTAAAGTATATCTCTATGCTGATTATGTGGGTAGCGACAATAAACCAGTCCGTCCGGACAATATGTTAGTAAAAGTAACATTAACGGATGCTGATAACGGTGGAAACTAAATAAAAAAGGTCTTAGAGAATCTCTAAGACCTTTTTTTATTTAGTAGCTATCCTTTCAGTAATAACTCTGCATGTTCAAGTGCCGCATCCGTTGGATTGGTACCACTGAGCATCTGAGCAATTTCCCTCACTCTCCCCTCCTGATCCAAACGAACAATGTTAGATATCGTCCGGTTGGCTTTATCTTCCTTATACACTTTATAATGCGCTGCACCTTTAGCTGCAATTTGTGGCAAATGGGAAATAGCAATGACCTGCATGTTCTCTGCAAGGCTTTCCATCACCTCCCCCACACGCAACGCTACTTCACCCGAGATCCCTGTATCAATTTCATCAAAAATAATAGTCGGCAAGGCAGAAGTTTTTGCAACCAAGGATTTGATGGCCAGCATCACCCTGGAGAGCTCTCCGCCGGAGGCAACCCGATGAATGGATTGTAATGCCTGTCCTTTATTGGCCGAAAATAAAAACTTTATTGAATCTATTCCCGATTCCCGCATATCCCCTTCCTTCAATGGTTCGAGATTAATTTGCAACAATGCATTGGGCATCCCTACATTTGACAAAGTAGCCTGTACATCTTTTGCGATTAAATCTAAGACTTTCTTTCTGGCTGCTGAGAGTTCTTCTCCTTTATTTTGAGCAATAGCTAATTTAGCAACTACTTCTTTCTCCAGTCGCTCCAATTGTTCATCCGAAGAATTTATGGCAAACAGTTTGGATTCAAGATCGTCACGCAATTTAATCAACTCTTCGACGGAGTCCACATGGTGTTTTTTCTGTAAGGAATACAATAGGCTTAGGCGCTCATTGATCTCCAATAAAGTACCTTCATCAATTTGAGTATCTTCTTCAAGCGAACTCAGCTCTGCTGCGACGTCTTTCAGCTCAATCCACGTACTCTTTAACCGTGCAGCCAAATCTGCCGCCTCAGGCAGAAATGAAACAATACCTTCCACTTGGCTCATCGCCTCTTTTAAACGGCTTAAAACTGCCGTATCTTCATTTACTAATAGATGTGACGCACCAGTTAATGCACGCTTGATATCTTCTGCATTTTCCAACTGCCGCTGTTGTACTTCGAGTTGTCCCTGTTCATCTGCTACCAATCGGGCGGCATCAAGCTCATCAAATTGAAACTGAAAATAATCCTGTTCAATTGCAGCCTTTTTTACCAGCTCTTTAAATTCTTCAAGTTCTTTTTTTGCTTTCTTATAAGCGAAGAAACTCTCCCGATAGCTTTGCTTCAGCACAAATGCTCCTGCCACACTATCGACCACAAGGAACTGAAAATCTTCTGTATTAATCTGCAATGTTGCATGTTGCGAATGCACATCAATCAACTGCTCACCTAAAGCTTTGAGGATAGCCAGTGTGACCGGTGAATCATTAATAAATGCCCGGGATTTACCATCGGGCGAGATTTCTCTTCGAATAATGGTGTGGTCCGCGTAATCAAGATCATTTTCCTCAAAAAAACCAAGTAGCTGATAAGACCCAACTTTAAATTCCCCTTCTATCACACATTTCTTGGTTGGGTCGAAAAAATGCTTCCCTTCGGCCCTATTTCCTAAGATCAGCGATAATGCGCCCATGATAATAGATTTACCGGCACCGGTTTCGCCGGTAATCATATTTAAACCTTTATCAAATTGGATTTCCAATTCGTTGATGAGCGCATAATTTCTAATATGTAAGGTATCTAGCATATTCTTGCAGGTCTATTTTACAGTTTGGAGGAAAAACCGTCCTCAATCGGATCCTATATTTATGAACCTTTCTGTAGGTAATTTACCTAAAACTCAGGCAATTTCAATATGTTTTATTTTAAAAAAACATAAATTCTCTTTACCGACTTTCTCAATTTTGACATTTACAAGCACTAAATACTAAAAATAATATCAATTATCCAAGCAAAAACGGAAAATAAAACTATTATTTTTAGCAACAACATTCTTTTTTTGACAAAAGAATGTTCTCATTCAGCACTATTGACATGAATAAATCCTATTTTTATGGCATGCAAGATTATAGTGCTACGCTCAAAAAATACATGCCCGAACAAGCAGCGCCGATTATATCCAACTGGATTAATCATACCCGCTGTTTATTTAAGATCTCTCGGTCAAGGAGTACCAAGCTAGGAGATTACCGTGCGCCGTTTAGAGGAAGCCCGCACCGCATCTCAGTCAACCATGACTTAAATTCCTATTCATTTTTGATTACGACGATCCATGAATTTGCGCATTTACAAACATGGAATAAACATCAGCATCGTGTCAAGCCACATGGTACAGAGTGGAAAAATAATTTCAAGGAACTGATGGAACCCTTCCTTAAATTGAATATTTTTCCTACCGATATCAGCAGTGCTATTCATCGTTATATGGAAAATCCTGCGGCTTCGAGCTGCACGGACCTTCACCTGTTTCGAACCTTAAAATCATACGATACCGTCAAAACCAGTGCCCTTACGGTGGAATCCCTAGAGGATGGTCATTTCTTTAGGTTGCAAAATGGTCGCTCATTTCAACGTATTGAAAAAATAAGAAAACGCTATAAGTGCATGGAATTGAGTAGCAAACGCATGTACTTATTTAATCCAATAGCGGAGGTATTTCTGCTCGAACAATGATTTTTGATAAATACATTCATTATATTTTTATCTTTGCTAACTTAGGAAATAAATAAAGAGAGCTTTTATGTTACACTTACACTCGACTATAGCAATTGTATTATTGCTAGCCCTGGTGATATCGATCGTGATCACCCTATCAAACTATTTAGGCAACAAACCGTACAACCGTAAAATTGCTTTATTGGGTTTCATTGCATCGCATATTCAATTATTGGTGGGATTGATCTTATTCTTTTATTTAAAGTATCCATCGATGATCTCTGGCGCCGTAATGAAAGATCCGACATTACGTTTTAAAATCATCGAACACCCTTTAACCATGATCATTGCTATTGTATTGATCACCATCGGTTACTCTAAAGCTAAAAAGATTGAAAATGCAAAAAAAGCAAACCAAACGGTTGTTATTTTCTATATCATCGGTTTGATTTTGATTCTTTCACGTATTCCTTGGTCTACTTGGTCTCTTTTCGCGTAGTCTGCGATAATCATACAAAAGAAGGCCTCACGATCGTGAGGCCTTTTTTGTGCCTTGTGGATCATGAAAGCATAACGGAACGGTATCGTCAACAATGAACTTGAGTTTAAAAAAAGGATTAAAATAAAAAAGCCCCAGTAAACTGGGGCTTTCAAATATCTTAGTTGACTTTTAATTAGTCACGGTTTTTTCCAAATCCCAAAATTCCGAAAACGGTTTTGAATGCGATAAGTGCACCTACGATCATAGCGATGTTAGCTATTGCGGAAAACAAAAAAGTTTGTTGGCCCAATGCCGTACATACATCCGGTACAAAACGGATAAATGTACCTATTAAACCTAAAGCGATCGCTACTACCAATGTTTTGTAGTAATGAGTTTGGTTCGCATTATTATCAGTTGTCTTTGGACCTCTTGGTTGTACAGTTTCTGCCATTTCAATTTCGATTTTATTCGATACAAATGTACAAAATAATCTATGTTAGAAAAATAAAAATGAAAAAAGCGGAAACACAGTCATTTCATCTCCCAATACTTATAGTTTACCTCAGTTTAGCGCATTTAAAATTTCCTTAAATAGCGCTATATAAACACTTGAAAGATCTACTCGGCGTCACTTTTACCCACAAAACTACTCAACTCTTTATTTACCTCATCCAGCAACTGTTGCTCTGTTGGTAGATAAAGCTCATATTGACTGGCAACAATCTGCTTTTGGTCTTCAGGAAGGGTAAATTTGACGACTGCATCGTTTTTGCTCGCACAAAGTAAAATGCCAACCGTTGGATGTTCATGCGGAAGCTTTTCTATACGATCATAGTAATTGACATACATCTGCAATTGACCGATGTCCTGATGCGTTAATTTATGGGTTTTAATTTCAATGATCACAAAACTTTGCAGCAGACGGTTGTAAAAGACCAGGTCAACGAAAAATTCATCGCCCTCGATATGGATCCGTTTTTGTCTAGCGACGAATGAGAAGCCATTTCCTAATTCGAGTAAGAACTCTTGAAGATGGGCAATAATGGCTCCCTCAAGATCTTTCTCATAGTAAGCGCTTTCGCGTTTCAAACCCAAAAATTCCAGTACCATTGGATCTTTGATAATCTCCTTCGCATCAGAAGGCATCTTTTCCTTTTTTGCTACAGCCAGTACACTTTCCTTATCGTTGCTAAGCAACAGGCGTTCGTATAGATTAGTATTGATCTGCCGCTCAAGCTGTCTGACTGTCCAATTATTCTTTATGGTTTCGGCAATATAAAACTCCCGCTGTTCCTCACTATTAAGACTTAAAAGCAGCTTATATTGGCTCCAACTCAATTGCGTCCACAGTGTAGACACAATTGGAAATGTGCGATAAAATTGGCGGTACCAATTTAGCTGTCTAGATGAAAAACCACTACCAAACTCAGGCTGTAATTCTGCTGAAAGATATTTTATGATGTATTTCCCATAATCCGCTCTATCCTTACCTTCCTGCTCCTGTTCAAAAATACGTTGGCCAATATGCCAGTACATCAATGTGCGCTGATGATCGACAGCACGAATCGCATTATCTTTGGACTGCGCAATAATTGCCTTTATATCGGATACTAAAGTTTGATCGGACAACATAATTGTTTATTTTCTTGGTATTACTTCTGTAAGTGAACAATACAAAGATAGCTAAAAAACAACTGTAATACTAAATATTTTAGTAAATAAATTAAAAAATAATTTCCTTTAGCATGTCTGACTTTAAATGTATAATACCTCAATAACAACCATCCTATGGAAGGCCTAATCTATTGACTTAGATACTCCAATGCTTTTTCCATTACCTCATCCCTACCTTCGCGAATCCCCTTGATACTCGGTTTGACAATCTCATCAATTTTAATACCTACCCGCTGGGTTTCACGTTGATCTGGATAATAAATCCCTAATCCAGAAAGCATTGTCCGCTGATTGCCCGGTAACTCTATGGAACTGACATTGCCATCAGCACCCGCTGTCGGTGATCCGAAAACCTTGACATTGGAAGCTGCCTGATAAGCCATCACATGATATTCCGCAGAACTCTGGGTATCTTCATTGACCAGAATAGCCACTTTCCCCTGATAGCAATCATTGGTATTCTCCCCAACTTGTAATGGGCTGCTCATTACAAAAGTGCCGGGATATTGAAGGCTCGTACTGCTAAAACGAACGAAATCAGTAGGCTTGGTCAACAACAAGGGTGTAAGCTTGAATACTAAAAAATCACCGGGATAATTGCGGTCATCAATCACAATACCTTTTACCTTGCTCCAGTTTGCCATATTTTCTGTGATCATCTTAGCACGCAGTAAACTGTGATTGATATACAAAATATTATTGTCCAGCATCTTAAAAGGCACGGTATCTCTTGAAGCAGGTTTAATTTGGCTAGAGGGTATCGCAGCAATATCTACTTTAATCGGCCGGCCATCACGCACTAACTCACAGGGCACAATCTCGCTATTGCTTGTCACAAGCTTTCGCGCCAGATCACGGTTGGCCACAGCTTCATCCGGTGTACTCATATAAGCCCAAAGCGAATCTCTGATTTCTTCAATCTTTTTATGTTCCTTACTGATGAGCACATCTCCTATGCTAAGTTTATCTCCGGATTTCTCACTATCAAAAACTTTAGTTACCACAGCTTTTCCTTCTATCATTCGGATCTCTACCGGCATACGGTACTTGCCATAATAATTTATCAGTCCTTTGGGCATGCTCCAGAGTCCGGTATGTGCATCTTTTACCTGGGATACCATCTTGAGAAGTGAAAGGCCATAAGAACGATCATCCCGACTCAGGATCATTTCGGGCACAGCGGTCTTTAAAACAGCATCCCATTTCGGATCCGTCAGATGTTTATAGGGGGAAAAATATTCGATCATATTCCAAAAGCGAAAGAGCGCCAATAAACGAAACCCCGCATCTGCAGAAAATACATTTTCATATTTTTTTTCATTCTTGAAAAGAACATTGCCAGCACCTCCAGCAAAACCAAAATAATGATGTTGATCAAAATTACTGTAGCGAATACGTCTTAATTTATTCTTGATATCATTGTTAAAAGAGAGACCATCAATCCAGCTATAATCTACTTCATGAACCACATTTTCAAGCTGTGGCTTGGCATAGTTGGCCGTGGCACCGAGACTGTCTAAGAGCATCGCATAATGAGCCTCAACAGATTTATTATCCTTTGCTCTAATAATAGCGTCAATGGACTTAAACAACTGCTGATCCCAATCATATTTTCCTTGCGCCACAGCGGGATGTCTATATTTCAGGAAACCCCATATTCTCCCTAAATCCACTAAGCGTTGATCAATCTCGGGCGTAGTATTAAAATCAGAAATCCCCGAACTTGCAGGTTCACTGATCCCCTTGGCAAATGGCACAAACATTCCTACTTCTTTGGTAATATCCTTACCATCTACAGTAATGAGCACATCATCAACCCACATCTTACCTTCCCCAGAAAGAAAAAATGCAATGGATATCCCTTCGGTCTGGTTTGGCACCAATTTAGTTTTCAGCTTAATATTTTCCCAGTTTTTTGTCCCATTCATTTGGCGGTTAGCCATATTGTCGAAAAAGACTTTGGGATCGATCCTTAGCATCATCGACGCATAAGACCCTGCGATGATATTCTCACGCTTGATCATCGCAGACACTTCAATGGAATCCCCCTTTAAATTTGATGGTAACCACATCATAATCCCTCCGAAAGCGCTGTTCTTTTTTATACTTTCAATCCGAAGCGCTCCTTTTGTACTATAATACGTATCGTGATCTATACGACTTTTAAAAATCGTCGTATCACCGATATTGAACCAGGGATTTGTAATCGGTTGTTCAAATGAAAAGTTAAAATTTTGTTGACTAAAAACAAAAGTAGATATCGTTATTAGAAAAACAACAAGAAAAAAAAATAGGCTATTAGATTTCATAATTGAAAATTTCCATTAAATTAACCATTTAATGAATTATTAACAAAAACTTTCTAACTTTTATACAACAATCTTTATCTACTTTTCTTCCGATATTTTAAAATTTTAGGTTCGTTATAAAAATCAACAGAAAAAGAGATACACGACAATTTACTTTTAATCTATCATCAAGTTTGACTAACTTCACTGACAAGAAGAAAAGCAAATGAAAATAGCTGACAATTATTTATCTGGTTTAAAGAAAGCATACAATAACAATGATAGCAAAGAAACCTGGGATCATTTTGAGCACATTAAACATGGTGCAAGCAAAACAGATCTAGCGAAACTCCAGGAAGCATTTCCGGCAATCCCTCAGGGACTGGTAGATTTGCTCGAATATGTCGACCGGACTTATTGGCGGACCTGACAATAGACTAGCCCTTTAATGAAAATGAGTCGAATAGCTTAATTATAGAACCTGTTCATATAATCAATCCAGATCAAAAAATAGCAAGATAAAGCTGATTTGCAAAACCTATTGGATGGATGAAGATGTATAAAAAAACTCAATGACTGCCTTTACATTAAGATATCCCATCATATTGATCCACGGCACGGCTGCTGGGGATAACAGTTTATTTTGGGGCAGGATCCCCAAGACTTTCAAAAAAAACAATATCTCATTTTTTTATGGCAAGACCGATGGTTGGGGCAGCGTGGCTAACAATGCACAGATGCTGAAAAGAAATCTGTCAGATCTTGCAGAAAAAACAGGTGCCACTAAATTTAATCTCATCGCGCATTCTAAAGGAGGGATCGACGCCCGCTATTTTATTTCAACGCTAAAGGGACATCAAATGGTAGCCTCCTTAAGCACAATATCCACACCACACTTAGGAACACCAATAGCAGACTATCTAATGGAAAAACATCTATCCAGAGATTCTGTTACAAAAAAACTGATCCAACGTCTTTCTTTCTTATTTGGAGGGCAATCTCCCGCACCAATCGAACTAATTCGAGATCTCAGTGTAAAAGAAATGCGTGTTTTCAACCAGCTCAACCCCAATATGGACAATGTATTTTATCAGAGCTTTGCTTCGACAATGACTAAGCCACAAGATGATTTGTTCTATGCTTTGAGTTTTAAATACCTGAGGCGACTGGTAGGTGAAAATGATGGGATGGTCCCATTAGAAAGTGCAGTCTGGGGAGCAAACTTTAAACATATTCATGCTTCTCAGGGTATCTCACATGCTGGTATTACTGATGTCATCCGTAAAAATATTGGGGATGTGGATATACCGCAAATCTATTTAGACATTATTCGTGGATTAGGAGCTTTAGGATTATAACGATTAACAAATGTATACACTATACGCGCTGATTTTTTTGATATGGTTTGGCATCCCTGGCCTATTCATCTATTTAACGTACTGGATCCTAAAAAAGTCTGGCCGTAAAAAGTTGGGAACTATCGTCTCGATTATTTTAATCTTGGCTTTTCTTATATTCACGCTATACTTGCTATTTGATGATCTATTATTCTCTAAATCTGATGCAAGAAAACTACTCAGCGAACACCATATCACGCTAAAAGATGATTTTAAAATTATTTCCAATCAAAGTGGCGGCTTAAGAGATTACACACATCAATTTGAACTATCTATCTCCGAAAAAGACAAACAATCTTTTATTGATCAACGAAGCTGGAGTGACAAAATGGATGAAAGAATAGAAGTTCATACCACTGCGGTAGACAGATATGAAGGTGACACGCTACGGGCTAATTATCACGACAAAAATTCCTATATTTATTCCATGTACCGTCCGAATGGCAAAGGTATCGTTCCGACATTTATAACTATTCGTGTATCAAAGAGTAAAAACACATTGACATACGAGGAGATCTTAGACTAATTCAATAACTGGCTGGCAGCCGTTGACTGTCGAACAGCGGATCCTCTTTCCTTGCTATCTGCATCTACAGCACCATTCTCAGAATAGCCTTTTTTAGTCTTCTCCGCAATTAGTTTTTCAGCATCCTTTAGACGGGCTTCCTCAGAATCAAAGGTTTTACTTTGCCCAGCCGTTCCGTTTCGTCCGTAGTTGACATCAATTAATTCGCTTACTGTTTAAATATAATGAAAGTAGCGCAAAAAAACGTATATTGACATTAAATCACAGACAGATCATGCGTATATATTTCTTATTCAGTTTTTCACTGCTATTAGTTACATTAACTTCAGAAGCCAAAATTTCAACAGTGGAAGAGTATACCCGAATATGGTCCGATCCCCCTTCTGACAATATGAAAAAGTACATGATTAAAATGGCTATTTCAGAAGGCTTAGATAAAAAATCCATAAAAATAGAAACCGATAGCTGGGGAGAAGTTATTCTTTCAGATATGTGGAGAAATACCATTAAATTTAGACGAGGTAGCCTGGGTGAATATACAACCGTAAATAAGAGTGGTATTAAACTGACTATAAAAGAAGACTTTTCAGGAAATATTGTCGTAAAAGATGAGGATGGAGGTGAAACTACTGTCAGAAAAAACAGTAGCGGCGATTTCGATCTTCCTAATCTAGACAGAAGTCCGTCCACAGTTTTTAAAAATATACACGGCAATTTAGAAATACGTGATGAAAAAGGAAATGTAAAAACTGTATCAAAAAATATTTTTGGAGGTCTCGACATCCGAGATAATCAAGGCAATAGCTCAACGATATCTAAAGATATTTTCGGCAATATGGAGATTCGAGATAACAAAGGTAATTCAAGCCGGATAACAAAAGATATTCTTGATAATCTCACTATCGAAAATAGCAATGGTCAACGTACCACAGTGAGAACTGATATTCTAGGTGGTAAAACAATTGAAGATAACAGGGGAAATCGTGTTTCCGTTCGAAAAGATATATTTGGAAATTATGAAGCTAGCGACAACAATGGAAATAGTGCATCCATGAAAAAAGACATTTTTGGCAAAATAGTTATTGATGATCCAAAAGGTATTTTAAATGACGCAGTGAAATTGCAATTGATCCAAGAACTTTCAAAGAACTAATTTTTTTCGAAAATTTACCTATTTTACAAGTGAATAATCCAAAATTACGATGGATCAAATATTATCGATTTAATTATAAATGAACTAACAAAACATCCTGAAATATCATACCGCAGGTCAAACACAAATGAGCTAAATATCTTTTGCACTCCTACTCAGGATTTTGACAGCACCTTTTTTTGAGGAATGATGAAAGGCTCAAGAACGTATTTACAAAGGTTTCAACATTCGCATAGTTAAAGATTTTCAAAAGAAAATTAAAATCCCTAAAATTGCAGTCTCATTTCAAGGAAATCGGATTTGATGTATTGATGCTATCAATCCTCCAAATGATATTAGCGCTATGCAAATAGACCCTAAAAAGGGAAAACGCGAATTGAATAAAAATAAAACGATGAAAAAGATTATATTTTTTCTGTTACTGATACCTTTTTGGGCAGCTGCTCAAGAACAAAATATCCAAAACTTTATCGTAAAAGAAAACCTTTCCAAAAATGGAAAACTGGCTGTAGTTGCATTGGATTCATTGGGAAACACCAATGAGACCATTAATGGCAATTACCTATTTACCATCAATGGTTTCTCGCAACCACTACAATTTCATGAGGGTGTTGCTGTCCCTAATCAGAAAATTGAGTCATCAACCTTTGTTTTCTTTAGCCATAAGAATCAACAAACTTCCAAGGGACGTTTATTCTATATCTATAAGAGCGATAGCGGACTCTCTCCTTTTGCCATTAGCGGATTGATGTTTTTGATTATCCCGGCCATTGTGTTAGGAATAGCTTACATGTTTAAAAAAGTGATTATGACGGCCATCGCGCTGGCTATAGTTTTCTTTTTATTCAACCATTCCCAAGGTTTGGATTTGAGTAAAATTTTTGAATCAATATTTTCAAGTCTCAAAAATCTCATCGGTTAACAAAGCGGTTTGTCTGAATGTCCCATCAACTGGTGGGATCAACGTAAATCATAACGAAACAGTTAGACATTAGAACGGCATACCGATTCCAAAATTGTATTGAATAAAATTGTACCTGTCGGGCCTATGGGTTTCATAATATTGGGCCTTAAATTCTTTGGAATCAAAGAAATGCTTGATAACCCATTGATCAGCACCTGAGAATTGCGGATCTTTTAGTTTAAGCCCGGCATCTAAGCGAATGACAAAATAGTCCGAATCGAAACGAAGTCCGAAGCCGGTACCAATGGCGACCTGCCCAAGAAATTTATTGAATTTAAACTCCCCCCCCGGATTTAGTTCTTCATCCTTCTTCAGTCGCCAAACATTTCCCATATCCAAAAATGTTGCTCCATTCATCTTTGCGCCCAGGAAGTTATTGAGTAACCTGAATCGATATTCGGCATTTGCTTCCAGTTTAATCTCCCCCAGTTGATCCAAATTACGCAGGTTTAAACGCAAATCCTCACTAAGACTCTGCCGGTTATAGGCACCTGGCCCCAAGGTACGTGCCTGCCATGCGCGTATGCCATTCATCCCACCGCTATAAAAGCTCTTTTCAAAAATCAACAGTTTAGAGTTATTACCATAAGGAATCGCTATCCCCGGATTAAAACGGAAAACAAACTGCCTATTTCCACCGAGATTTCGGTATAAACGATAATCGAATTCTGTCTTGGCGTATTGAAGAAAGGGCACACCGAATATTTTTTTCTCACCATCGGCATTCTTAGGCAATTTTGCCAAGGAGCTAATAAGATCCAATACGTTTCCACTCACGTCCAATGTTCCTCTGAAATATTGAAAGTCCTCCTTGCTATTCAATTTTTTACCATTCAGGATAAAGGTATATTGTGTCCCTAAACCAAAATACTGACGGTCGTTGCTACGTACATACAGCTGATAACCTTCCTGTACAAGCTTGTTCCGAAAATTGGAATCCAAGCGTCCATCCCGATACTCCAACACAATAGGCGTAAAACTATGGTACTTATTTTCTGTTTCATACCATGAGTAATTCAGCGACGTGATGAAATAGCGGTTTGAATAGGTTTTATCTTGATCGAACAACTGCAATGTCATCGAGTAGGTCGTTTTGGGCAAACCAAACTTTCCACCTGGATTAATATGAAAGGGAACCATCAGACGAGGAATAACCAAATTTACGCCCGCTTGAAAATCGTTATTGAATATTTTGCTGGAAAGCCCACCTGCGAGGCGCGGATCAAACAATACACCATAACGTAATTTCACTTCCAATTGCTCCGAACCACCAAAGATATTACGTTGAGAGAATGTATTTCCAATATTAAATCCGCTCATACCCGAACTAAAGGTATACTCGCCCTCTATCTGGTTTCCCATCCGCGGTCTTGGAACGAAATCATAGTGCACATCGAGTTTATTGGAATCTTTTTTGACAAACTGCATCTTGACAGAACGAAAACCATTCATCTCATACAATCGGTCATATGACTTATTTTCCTCCCGCAAGGAATAGTACTGACCTGAGCGTAGATACATATAGCGTTCCAAAGGTTTCCACCTGAAACTATTTGTTTCATCAACAAATAAAAGACGTTTTGCAGAATCTACTATACGACGAGGCTCCTTCTTCGACATTGTTCCATAATTCCTTATCGTCATATAAACACTATCTATTTGATACTTTTTATGTATCGTTGAGTCAGACGGATTTTCGACATTAATTTTCAAATCGATCAAAGGTCCATCGATCGTTGAATCTACCCCAGCACGCATATATTGCCTTACATAATCGTAATACCCATTGTTACGCATCGAAATATAAAGTTTCTCCCGCTCATCGAGCAACTTTGCGGCATCGTACTGGGTATTGGATTTTACAGCAGTTTTGGGGAGTACCTCCCGTTCAAATATTGCCTTAATATCTTCATCCTCAAATTTTCGATCTATATTTCTAACTTGATATGGGACACCTTCATCCACTTTAAAATCGATATGTGCTCGCTTTTTGGAAACTGAAATTGTTGGTTCGACCTTCGCTTTAAAATAACCTTTTGAAAATAGAAAGCGTCGGATTTGATTGGCGGATAAATCGACCATTGCCGAATCCAACAAATGAGGTGGTTCGCCAACATTCCGAATTTTCTTGGTTTTATAACGCCCGTTTTTAGTATTGAACGTATTGTAAATAAATAGATTTACCCTTGAATTAGGTCTTATTTGATTGGAAATATACGTTTCGGATGATTCTTTCAATGCAGGGGTGACACCAGAAATCTGTACTTTTGTAACCAGAGCTTGGTCATCGTCAAGATATTTTGAAGAACGGCATGATGCAAAAAATAACACTAAAAGCGTTATACTTGCAAATCCGATAAAACGAGGATACTTAATCATCAATAAAAATGTTGTCAAAAGCGCAAATCAGTCTAATAACGTCTCTACAAAATAAAAAGTATAGAAAACAACACGGCCTGTTTATCGTTGAGGGTATAAAATCCGTGATGGAATTTATTTCATCAAGCTATGAGGTTGAGTCTATTTTCTACACGGGCGACGCAAACACAAAAGTGGGTAAAATCTCGCATAATATAAAATCCTATGAACTAACGGATACTGAATTCCAAAAGATTAGTACACTGAAATCGCCACAAGGTATCCTCGCTTTGGTCAAACTTCCTTTACAGCAGAAAATTGTACCAAGTAATTTAAAAAACAAGTTTAGCCTTGTACTCGATGATGTGCAGGATCCAGGCAATCTGGGTACAATTATCCGCACGGCGGAGTGGTTTGGAATCGAACATATTATCTGTTCCATTGGAACTGTAGACGCCTACAACCCTAAAGTAGTGCAAGCAACCATGGGCTCACTGGCTAGACTGCAAATCCACTATACTGATTTAACGGATTTTATTCCGGCTACTGGATTAAAAGTGTATGGCGCCCTACTTAATGGTCAATCCATTTATCAGACTGTGTGGGCTAATGAGGGGCTAATTGTTATGGGGAACGAGGGAAATGGCATCAGTGATGAAATAATAGCGTTGATCGATCAAGCTATCACTATTCCGCGCATAGGCCAAGCCGAATCACTCAACGTAGCCGTTGCAACGACCATCTTCTGCAGCGAAATAGTCCGGCAACAGTTGATCTAGTAAGCTATATGATCTGAATTGCCGCTTATAACTTTTGATGTAGCCCGATCCTATTTCCTTCAGAATCTTCAATCTCCGCAACAGCAAATCCCAGATCGGCATGAAAAGTGGCGGGATATAGCTCTTTTCCACCCAAGCTCATGGCCCTTTCCAACGTAGTAGATATATTTTCTACATGTAAATAAAGGAGTACTCCCTCGCGTGTAGGTTTATAAATTTCGCCTTTCGCCAGGGCGCCAGTAATCCCAGATAAGGTTTCTTGAAATGGAAAGTAAGCCATGTGGTTATCGTCAAAATCTTCCTGTTCAAAGGTAAAATTGAATAACTGGCTATAAAACGCGATTGCGCGATTCAAATCCGATACCGGAATTTCAAAATAAACACCAGGATTTCTAAGTTCTTGCATGTTCTAAATAAAGGGTCTTCCCAAAAATAATCTTTTTTTAGGCACTAACGTCCTCGCCTTCGTATTTTCTATCTTATATAAAGAATTCTATTATTTTTCCACCAAAAGAAACCGCTTAATCGTTCCAAAAACTGTACATTTGCTCCATTCCCTAGAAGGATGGATAATCGCCACAATCCATTATTCTTTTTTGAATACTCACACACGATAAAAATAGCGCCATGCCAGCTGAACAGAAATCCATCTATACGCCTCAATTTATTTTACTTTGCTTAAGCTCACTCCTATTTTCTTCTAGCTTCAATATGATCATCCCCGAACTACCCAATTATCTGAGCAGTTTGGGCGGAGCAGAATACAAAGGGTTGATCATAGCGCTGTTTACATTGACTGCCGGAATTTCGCGGCCTTTTAGTGGTAAATTGACCGATCGCTGGGGACGTGTACCAGTCATGGCCATTGGATCCATTGTCTGTTTCATCTGTGGTTTTCTTTATCCCATTTTAACATCAGTCGCGGGCTTTCTATTCTTACGATTGATACATGGTTTTTCCACTGGTTTTAAACCTACCTCAACTTCTGCTTATGTCGCCGATCTGGTTCCACAAAAAAGATGGGGTGAGGCGCTTGGGATGCATGGATTGGCCTTTAGCGTCGGTACAGCTGTCGGCCCAGCAATTGGCAGCGCTATTTTCGAGGCCTTTGGTATCAATGTGATGTTTTATTGCTCTTCTTTCATGGCACTTCTCTCCATCCTTATCGTCATTAACATGAAGGAAACACTGGCGAAAAAAGAGAAATTCAATCTCTCCATGCTCAAAATAAACCGAAAAGATATCATTGAATGGCGTGCACTACCTGCGGGAATCGTCACGTTTTTATCTTACACCGCTTATGGAGTCATTTTAACCCTAATTCCCGACTGGAGTGAATACCTTGGACTCAAAAATAAAGGGCTATTTTTCCTAGCCTTCACCATTGCGTCAGTATTGATACGTTTTGTTTCCGGCAAAGTTTCGGACCGTTATGGAAGACCTAAGGTTATTGTTGTCGGAATAGTTATTATCGCGATTGCACTCGTTGCTATTGGCATTGGAAATAGTTTCATTGGCATGATGATCGGCGCAAGCATCTATGGTGTAGGCACGGGTATACTCTCCCCTGCTGTGAATGCCTGGACGATTGACCTTAGTTTACCCGAACATCGCGGCAAGGCGGTTGCAACCATGTATATCTCCCTTGAAGCCGGAATAGGACTTGGCGCACTGCTTGCTGGATTGTACTATAGTGATGTTATCCTACGAATTCCAGTCATTATGTATGCCAATGCAGTAGTTTTGCTACTTGCTCTGACCTATATGCTGAGCTGGCAGAAAAGACACAGGGCCGTAAAATAAAGAAATTCAAGCGTCAAAACGACCAACAATCGATCGTTGCAAGGCCGAAATAAAAATAAGGGAACAGTCCCTTGTTTTTAACTTCGATTTTTTACTTTTGATCGTATCATGGTTAGCAATTATTTAAAGCTTCAATATACTTTACTGTATCGGTATATTCGCGCTACAGGACTGCCGGTTTGGCTCGCCTTTCTCCTGTTGTTTGGATTATGTTATTTTGCTTATTATGCATTGGTTCAATATCCGCTTTTTGGTTGTTATGCCCTACTGCTTGGCAATTTCCAAGCACTGTTTCTGCTCACAGAAAAAAACAGAAATGACTTTCTCAAAAATACATACAGTAAATACGATTTCCACAAAATCAGAATATTGGAAAATGGCTTGTTAACGCTGCCGTCCTTCATCATTCTTTTCCTCCACAACCAATGGGGCTATGCAGTGTTATTAGCTATTTTGGCTATTATCTTTGCATTTTTGACATTTAAGGCTTTCGGAAAATCTATTCCGACACCTTTCGCAAAAAAACCTTTTGAATTTATCATCGGATTCCGACGGAGCTACCTGCTCTTGCTTGTATTGTATCTCTTGGCCGGAATCGGCTTTTATGTGGCCAATTCCAATCTTGTTTTATTTTGTGTGGTTTGCATTGCGCTCGCCTGTGTTTTCTATTATCAATTACCGGAACCTATTTTTTACCTTTGGAATAACCATTATACACCAACAGTCTTTCTGATGCGAAAGTTTAAAAGAGGAATTTTACAATGTCTACTCTTGGTACTGCCCCTTCTTTTTCTGTATGTTATAATCTTTCCATCGGATTTATTTAATGTCTGTATTGTATTGGGCGGAATATTACTTTTGCTTCCTTTTGCAATCACCTTAAAATACGTCGCTTATCCACGGGAGATCAATTTCCCCGAAGGTTTTGCATTGGCACTTTGTTTTAGCTTTTACCCCTTGATCCTCGCGCTCTTGCCCTTCTATTATATCAAAGCAATCAACAATCTAAAAAACCACTTATGATCGAGCTTACGAATATCAGCAAGTCCTTTGGACGGCATCAAGTGCTCCACGAGATTACTTACACTTTTGAAAGCGGAAAAGTATACGGTATCGTCGGTGAAAATGGCGCCGGAAAGACAACGCTGTTTCGTTGTATTGCTGGACTGGAAACCGCCTCGGGAAGTATAAAATCTGATTTGGCGCCGCTCAAAAACAATTTAGGTTACCTGACCTCCGATCCGTATTTTCTTTCTAAGCTCACAGGGGAAGAGTATATTTATCTGCTGACAGATGCACGTGGTAAACAAATCAAGAATCTAAGTGAAAGAAATATTTTTGAGTTGCCCTTAAAAGAGTATGCGAGCGCCTATTCCACGGGAATGAAAAAAAAACTAGCCCTGACAGCTACTTTACTTCAGGACAATAATTACTATATCCTTGACGAACCTTTTAATGGCATTGATCTACAAAGCAGCATTATGCTTACGGAGATTATATTACGCTTAAAAGCAATGGGTAAAACGATCCTAATTTCGTCGCATATCTTTTCCACACTAAAAGATACCTGCGATGAAATCTTGGTACTCGAAAATGGCAGAATCAGTAAATCTGTTAACAAAGAACTGTTCGGAGACTTTGAGGAGGAAATGAAAGACAAAATACTACAAAAAGATATCGACAAATTGTGGCTTTAGCATGCCTAACACTTGAGATAAACAATATGGAAAAACACTTACCTATACTGGAAACTGAACGTTTAATTATCCGTCCAATAGAGATGGATGATGCCGCTTATTTTTTCGCGATGGATTCACAGCCGGAGGTTCATACCTTTCTGAATAAGGAGCCTGTTCAATCCATTGAAGAAATGAAAAAAGCCATCGCGCATATTCAACAACAATATGAAAAATACGGTATAGGCCGTCTAGGGGTCGTTGAGAAATCAAGCAATCAATGGATAGGCTGGACGGGATTTAAATATATTGATGAATTGGAGAACGGACGTATCGGTTTTTTAGACCTTGGTTACCGTTTCAGAACGGAATCTTGGGGAAAAGGCTATGCGACAGAAGCTGCACAAGCCTGCATGCAATATTATAGAGAACAGCTGATCCATTTTGAAGTACATGCCATCACACATACGGGAAATCTGGGTTCAAGACATGTCTTGGAAAAAGTAGGATTTCAGGTGACTGAAGAATTTCATTTCGATCTATGGGATATTCCCTGTTATTGGTATGATTTGGCCACTGACAACGAAACAAGCTAATTATATTAGTTTTAAAAACTAATTTTTTTAACTTTTCATAGTTTCGCTGGGATAAAACAAAATGGTTTTGTATTTTTACACGTTCGAATAAAATACTATTTCGAACATTTCTGTATTGTACAATTTAATCTATTGCTGAGTAAATGAGTGACGAAACGAACTTCCCAACGGAAGATAATCAAGAAGAACTGGGATCAGGAAAAACAGAGAGCGGAAGTCAGACGATACCTTTATCAGGACTATACGAAAACTGGTTTTTGGACTATGCATCCTATGTTATCTTGGACAGAGCCGTACCACATATCAATGACGGTTTGAAACCCGTACAACGTCGTATCCTCCATTCCTTAAAGGAAATGGATGATGGAAGATATAATAAAGCTGCCAACGTCATTGGTAACACGATGAAATATCACCCACATGGTGATGCTTCTATCGGTGATGCCATGGTACAATTGGGACAAAAAGATCTCTTGATTGACTGTCAAGGTAACTGGGGTTTCCCAATTACGGGTGACTCTGCTGCTGCTCCACGGTACATCGAGGGAAGATTATCCAAATTTGCAAATGACGTTGTCTTCAATCCCGAAACGACTGAGTGGCAATTAAGTTACGATGGACGGAATCGCGAACCTGTCACCCTTCCTGTAAAATTCCCGTTATTATTGGCTCAAGGTGCCGAAGGGATTGCTGTTGGTTTAGCGACCAAGATTATGCCCCACAATTTCATTGAGCTAATTGACGGATCAATTCAGGTATTACACGGTGAACGTCCGAATATCTTCCCAGACTTCCCTACGGGTGGTATGGCCGACGTTTCAAATTATAATGAGGGGCAACGTGGTGGTAAAATCCGTGTACGTGCAAAAATTGAAGAACGCGACAAAAAGACGCTCGCAATTACAGAAATTCCATTTGGAACGACAACCGGCGGTCTGATTGAAAGCGTGGTTACCGCAAACGATAAGGGAAAAATTAAGATCAAAAAAATCGAGGACAATACAGCGGGAAATGTAGAGATCATTGTACATTTGGCTCCTGGAATTTCTCCCGATGTAACGATCGATGCATTATATGCCTTTACCGCCTGTGAAGTCTCTATCTCTCCTAACACCTGTGTTATCAAGGATGAGAAACCTCACTTTATGAGTGTCAACGACATTCTGACTGAAAACACAATAAACACCAAAAATTTATTGAAACGAGAATTGGAGATTCGTTTAAACGATCTTCAAGAAAAAATCTTCTTCAGTAGTTTATTAAAAATATTTATTCAAGAGGGGATGTACAAGCATCCGGATTATGAAAATGCAGGTGACTTTGAGGTTGTTGTGCAAGTTCTGAATCGCTTATTTGAGCCTTTTTTCGATCAATTTTACCGCGAGATACGTCCAGAAGATTACAAAAAATTGATCGATAAACCAATGAGTAGCATTACACGTTTCGACGTTAAAAAAGCGGACGAAATGATGAAAACACTCGAAAATGAGATCAAAGAAGTCAAGCGTCATCTACGTCAATTGACGGAATATGCCATTGCATGGTTTGAGAAATTGCGTGAAAAATATAGTAAAGACCGCGAGCGTAAAACCGAACTGCGCGTATTCGATAAAGTAGAAGCGACCCAAGTTGCGCTAGCAAATACCAAACTATATGTCAATCGCGAAGAAGGATTTATTGGTTCGGGAATGAAGAAAGATGAGTTTGTATGCGACTGTTCGGATATCGACGATATTATTGTATTCCGAGAAGATGGCAAATATGTTGTCAGTAAAATTCAGGATAAAGTATTTGTTGGAAAAGGAATTATCCACGTTGCTGTTTTCAAAAAAGGTGATGAACGGACAATCTATAACGCCATCTATAAAGAAGGTGAAACTGGAACCAGTTTTATCAAACGTTTCTCGGTAGTAGGAGTTACGCGAGATAAAGAATATGATGTGTCCAAGGGATCCAAGGGCTCAAAAATACTGTATTTCACAGCCAATCCAAATGGTGAAGCGGAAATTGTTAATATACAGCTTAAACCGCACACAAAATTGCGTAAGTTGAATTTTGACATGGACTTTGCCGAGATTGCAATCAAGGGTCGTGCTTCACAAGGAAATATCGTATCAAAATATCCTGTCAAAAAAATCAGCTTTAAAAGCTCTGGAGTCTCCACACTAGCAGGACGAAAAATATGGTACGATACCATCATGAAACGTCTAAACGCAGATGAGCGTGGACAATACCTTGGCGAGTTTGACGGCGACGACAAGATATTAGTAGTCCTTTCGGATGGTAGCTACGAATTAGCAAACTTTGATCTAAGCAACCACTTCGACGAGAAAATGATCCGGATCGAAAAATATTATCCAGACCATATCTATACAGTCGTGCATAAGGACGGCAAGAGCGGAACGTACTTTGTCAAACGTTTTAAATTTGATGATCAGCCTATTGGAAAACGCATTTCCTTTATTAATGAAGATGCGGGGTCTAAGCTGATCCTGATGAGTAATGCGGCTGAACCGATGGTCAAATTGGAGATTTTAAAAGGCAAATCCCAAACCGAAGAAACGCTTGATCAGCCTTTGACTGAAATTATTGATGTAAAGGGAATAAAAGCGCAAGGAAACCGCCTATCTTTCCATACCGTAAAATCGGTTACACTATTGACAGCGGATGAAGATTTAAGTCAAAAAAGTAAAGAAAAGGCAGCCGAATCAAGTACTGATACCACAGAACCAACAGTTGATAGTACGACGACAGAAGTTGACAGTTCCGTGAACGAAAAAGAGGTCGAGTCAACCGAAAAAAATGACGACATCAAATTGGAGATCACCAATCCAAATGATATTCAAATCGATGATAAAGGACAGATGGAAATGTTCTAACTCGTATTAAATACACAAAAAAAGCTCGAATAAATATTCGAGCTTTTTTTTGGGATACAACACCTTAAATATTGTCTTTTTAAAAATATTGTCTTTTTAAGCTTTAAATTCTTTTAGGAATTTTTGAAGTTTTGGAGCAATGACTACTGAACAAAATGGATTTTCAGGATGATCATTGAAATAATTATGATGATAATCCTCTGCCAACCAGAATGTCGCGGCTGGTTCTACTGCTGTGACAATAGGGTCCTCGTAAACATCCTCATTTTCCAATTCATCGATAAAATTCTGCGCTAAGATCTCTTGTTCTTCATTATGATAAAAAACAACTGATCGATACTGCGTACCCACATCGTTACCTTGACGGTTTAATGTTGTCGGGTTATGGGTCTTAAAGAAGATTTTCAAGAGATCTTCGTAATTCACCAGCTCTTCGTCATATTCTAACTCGACAACCTCAACATGATCAGTTGTCCCCGTACAGACCTGCTCATAAGTCGGCTTATCTACATGTCCCCCCATATAACCAGGTAATACCGATGTTACCCCTTCAGTGTTTTGGAAAATAACTTCTGTACACCAAAAACATCCTCCTCCAAATGTTGCTTTCATACTTTTATAACCTTGCGTATTTTACTCTTACTTTTATAAACCTATAGCCGATGCATCAGCTGCGGCTATAAGTTTAGACAAATATAATGATTAATCGGCAATGATATACCTTGCTATCATCGCTCCTCGAACCCGTAAGCCCCTATTTTTACTATTTATAGTAGTGCTTTCCTTTAATCAATAAATCTTGTTGTTTACTGTCACAAACCGCATAGGAAAAACCTTGTTGTAGCGCATAGGCACCATATTCCCCTTTTTTATTAATTGCTAAGAATCCAACTTGGATTTCCTTTGCAATTGCAGGCTTCTTCTTAACGATACGCATAACAGCTTCCTTACAGGCATCTTCGGGAGAATAACCCTGACGCATCAATTCGACTACCAAAAAACTACCTACATTTCGGATAACTTCTTCACCAACTCCGGTCGAAGTAGCACCCCCAACTTCATTATCGACATAAAGTCCGGCTCCAATAATAGGGCTATCTCCTACCCGACCATGCATCTTGAAAGCCATACCACTCGTGGTGCAGGCTCCAGAAATATTTCCATTGGCATCCAACGCCAACATACCGATCGTATCGTGGTTGTATTGATTTCCCGGCAAACGTTCTGCGGCAAAAGATTGGTTTTCAATATTGGCTACAGGTTTGTATTTTTTCTCTTTCAACCATTCCTTCCAGGCCTTTTCACCTTCCGGGGTCAGTAGATTTTCTTCCTTAAAACCATTTTCTAACGCAAATTGCAATGCGCCTTCGCCTACTAGCATGACATGGGGTGTTTTTTCCATAACCAGCCGTGCTACAGATATTGGATGTCCAATTTTTTCCATTCCGGCAACAGCACCGCAGTTACCATCCGCATCCATGATACAAGCATCAAGTGTGACGTGACCGTCGCGATCGGGATAACCACCTTTACCCACTGTCATATTCTTGAGATCAGCCTCGGGTACACGCACACCTTGTTCTACCGCATCCAATGCCTTGCCTCCTTTGGACAATATTTCCCAAGCGGCTTTATTTGCTGCGATCCCAAAGTCCCAAGTTGAAATTACAATAGGGTATTTTTTAACACTGCCTTTTGCTGCAATCGTCAATCCTTTCGCATCAAATGCGGTTAATGTCCCCATTGTCGTCGCAGCAATCAAACCTTGCCGAATAAAATCACGTCTTGAACTCATTTCCTTATTACTATTTTATAAAACTATCGCTATTTATTAATCCGGCAAAAAACAATCATTAAAACTGCCTTCAGTCTACCGAATACAAGAAATTTTCATCATTGACTGTACAAGAGCATCACTTTCTTTTCTAGCATATTACACTATCTTGCATCAGATCTCCCCCAAACCTACTTCGTCAATATCCGCTGTAAAATGTTATGCTACATTTTTACAGCTTCGCCGTAAACGGAAGAAGAATGTTGCCGTCACAATCAATAAGCAATATTACAAAATGGTTTTAGCAAATAGATGATTTAATTAAAATTAAACCTAAACATTCGTTTTTTAGCAACATAACATCAAAATCACTTAAAAATCGACAATAAAAATTGACTTATATTATGAATTAATCCTATCTTTAGAAACAAACTAATTCGCATGAAAAACACTCTTAAATTCGCTATTTTAGCTTATGCAAGCCTTATAGGGGTTGAAAGCAGTCAGGCGCAGCAGCTAGATTCCACGACTTATTTCACGATCAAAGAGTTGCAAGAAAACGTAAAACGTGAATTTGCTCCCGATAAAAGAACCAAGATCGTGGCCATCCAGAAAGCGGATATAGCACAGAACCAATATGTGCTCGAAACAACTGAAAAAGATGCTAAATTCGTTTTAGAGCAAAAGGCAAAAGATATATCAGCCAATATTCAAGTACAGCTCTTGCCCGATGCAAGTGTAGGCGAAAAAACGACTGGAGTAATCAGACTCTCCGTCGCAAATATGCGCACATTTCCAGATAATGCTGCCGAGCTGACTAGCCAGGTTTTATTAGGAACGCAAGTTGACCTTCTGCAAAAAAAGAGCGGTGACTACCGTGTCCGTACACCCGACGGCTATATCGCATGGGTTCCTAGTTCGTCTATTGAAGCCATGGACAAAACCATGCTGGCCAATTGGCGACAAGCGGAAAAAGTGATTTATACAGCTGAATTTGGAAAATCATATTCTGAACCCAATGAAAAAAGCCAGCGGGTATCTGATCTCGTTTATGGTGACATCCTTCAATTGAAAGGACAGAAAGGCAATTTTTATGAAATTGCCTATCCGGATGGACGTTTAGGTTATATTAAAAAATCAGAAAGTCTAACCTTAAAAAATTGGTTTGAAACACGCCAACCTACGGCGGAAAATATTATTGCCAGTGCAAAAACAATGTTGGGTCTACCCTATTTATGGGGTGGGACATCAGTAAAAGGCGTAGATTGCAGCGGTTTTACTAAAACAAGTTTCTTTATGAACGGCTTCGTAATTCCGCGAGATGCATCGCAACAAGTACTTGCAGGTGAAAAAATCGACATTTTAGATCAAGAAGGGCATTTCGACCCTGAGAAAGCACTTAAAAATCTGAAACCGGCAGACTTATTATTCTTTGCGGCAGGCAAAAATAGCAATCCTAATGCGCGTGTAACACACGTTGCACTCTATATCGGCAATGGAACCTTTATTCATGCTGCAGGCTTGGTTCGGATCAACAGCATGCTAAAAGATGCGGCTAACTATGATGATTTTCAAACCCGAACTGTGGTTGCTGCACGCCGTTACCTCGGAGTTCACGATAGCGCAATACAGAAAGTCGTTGAAAACAATTATTACAACAATAAATAAACATAGCGATGAGCAATCAATCTGAATGGATTAGTAAAGATTTTGGGGCCTTTAAATTAAGGTTTCGGCCTTACACGCTAACTTTGCGCCATGTCTTTACAGTAGCTTCCTTTAGCCGAAGCACAACACCGGTTGTATTGACCGAATTAGAGTATGATGGCGTTATCGGTTATGGCGAAGCGAGTATGCCACCCTATCTTGGCGAGTCGCAAGATAGCGTGATTTCGTTTTTGAATCAAATTGATCTCACAGGTTTTAACTCACCTTTTCAAACCGAAGAGATTCTGCATTATATTGATCAGCTTGCTTCGAAAAACACGGCTGCAAAAGCGTCCATTGATATTGCCCTACATGATATCCTTGGTAAAATTATGAACCAGCCCTATTATAAAATCTGGGGGTTAAATCCTGACCTTATCCCACCGACGTCCTACACCATCGGAATCGATACAGAAGAAATGATCCGCCAAAAAGTTGCCGAGGCTGATCAGTTTAAAATTTTAAAGGTGAAGCTGGGGCTCGACACCGACAAAATGATTATTGATACCATCCGTCAGGTTACGGATCGACCATTATGCGCCGATGTGAACCAGGGTTGGAAAACACGTGAAGAAGCCTTGGAGATGGCGTATTGGCTTGCAGAAAGAAATGTTTCTTTCTTAGAACAGCCTATGCCTAAAGAGCAGATCGATGATAATGCTTGGTTGACAGAACATAGCCCAATTCCCACAATCGCCGACGAAGGATGCCAACGACTGGTCGATGTGCCGGGTTTAAAGGGGGTTTATTCGGGTATTAACATTAAACTGATGAAATGCACGGGCATGCGCGAAGCGAAGCGAATGGCAGAACTTGCTCGTTCTTTGGAAATGAAAGTCATGATCGGCTGTATGACAGAAACTTCTTGCGCTATCAGTGCAGCGGCACAACTTGCACCTTTAACAGATTGGGCAGATCTAGACGGTGCTTTATTAATTGCAAATGATATATACGACGGCATGACCGTGGTAAATGGCAATTGCCTTCTCCCCGACCGTCCGGGAATTGGAATTGTAAGAAAATAACCCTATATTCAGTGCAATGTTTTTTTCTTAAAGAAAAGATTGCACTGAATTGCTATCGCAAGTTTGACCAACACTCGACAGCACCAAAATATTAACAACTAAATTAATCAATTCACACTTTTATGAAACAACATGTGCTCACAACGTTGTGTCTCATAGCCTGTAGTTCGATGCAGTCTTTATATGCACAACAGATCCAAATTGCTGGTAAAATAACAGACAGCAACGGAAAACCAATTAGCGGAGTTACAATACAAGTAAAAGGCGCAAATCAGGGAACTTCAACCAACGAGAATGGCTCATTCACCTTAACTGCAAATGCTAATGCTATGCTAACGATTTCTGCTGTGGGATATAAACCACAAGAAATCCAAGTGAATGGCCGAAAAACGATCAGCATCTCCCTCTCTGGTAATGAACAAGCATTGGATGAAGTTATGGTCGTCGCTTATGGTACCGCTAAAAAAAGTACCTATACGGGTTCGGCGGCAACTGTAAAAGCCAAAGACATTGATAATGTTCCTGTCACTTCATTTGAAGGCGCTCTCAGCGGACGTGTTGCTGGACTTACTGTATCAACTCCCTCAGGCCAAGCTGGATCTACTCCAAGTATACGTATTCGGGGTATCGGTTCTATGAATGCCTCCAATGAACCATTATATGTCATCGACGGAGTTCCTGCAAACTCGGGTTCAGGCGGGCAGATGGGCGATTACATCTACACCTCCAATAATGTCATGGGCAATTTAAATCCCGATGATATCGAAACAATTACAGTACTGAAGGATGCTGCAGCATCATCTTTATATGGCTCTAGGGCAGCTAATGGTGTCATCCTAATTACGACAAAAAAAGGAAAAACAGGAAAGCCTACAGTAAATTTTAAGAGCTCACTTGGTTTTACGCCTACATGGGCAACAGACAATTACGAGACCGCGTCACCTCAAGATCAGGTCAATATGCTCTATCAGATCTTTTATGACTATCGCACCTCAAATGGAAAAACTGAAGCGGAGGCCAATACTTATGCTTTAACGCAGCTGAATAATAAATTCAATAAACACGGTTATCGTTTTGAAACCAATGGCACCGGACGATATGACAATGTGAGTATACTGGGCATGACTGACGGTATTGAAAACAGAGAGGGCAAATATTACGATTGGGATAAGGCATTGTTCCGTACCGGTATTTATCAAGACAATAATCTTTCACTTTCAGGAGGAACTGATGCCACAAAGTATTTTTCTTCTTTAGGTTATACAACAGATAAAAGCCGGATCCGAGTCAATGATTTCGAACGTATTTCAGGACGTTTGAATTTAACACAAAAAATAGTCGATAATCTCGAGTTTGGAACAAATATTAACATTGGCCACAACAAAAAAAAGGGATTTAATGACACTAGAAATACCGGATCAAATTATTTCCTTCAATCCCGAAATCTGTTATGGCCTCTATATTGGCCGACAAACTATAAAACTGGAGAGGATTGGACAGATCGTTACGGTAGCTATGCTTACAATGCGGACTATTATGACAAACAGTGGGACAACAGCTCCAAAACAAACAAATTAGGGGTTATCAGCAACTTAACCTGGAATATACTACCCAGTTTAACAGCCAAAACTGTATTCTCATATGATTACACAGACATGAAGGACTACCTATATTATAGCGCCAAGCATTTCAATGGCGTCAGTGATGGTGGGGTCGTTCACCAGTTTAACACCAATATGTTAAAACTGGTCAGCTCCAATACCGTCAATTACAACAAATCCTTCGACAAGCATAACCTGAATTTATTAGCTGGTTTTGAGGTTGAGAAGAATAAGACGGATTTCATGCGCACAACAGGAAGAGGCCTGGGATCTGCTGAGCTACCTTATATTTCGTCTGCGGGTAAATTTGAGGCCAATGCATATAGTTGGGGTTATAATCTAATGTCATATCTCGGAAGAGCCGAATACAACTATGACAACACCTATTTCTTAGCAGCGTCTTACCGCCGTGATGGTTCGTCTAAATTGGGACCTAAAAACCGATGGGGAGACTTCTGGTCTGTATCAGGTGCATATAGCTTAAAAAATCTACCTGCTTTTAAAGAAAATGATGCGATCAATACCTTACGTCTTAAAGCCTCATACGGTATTAATGGTACATTGCCCAGTGATAATTTTGGATGGAGAAGGCTTGTATCTTTCAACAACTTTAACTACAAAGGCCAGCCTGGCGGAAATCTGATATCAAATCCCGACCCGGACATCACCTGGGAAACGTCCTATACCACCAATGCGGGGCTGGAATTTGGCTTCCTAAAAAATAGGATTACGGGATCGGTAGAATATTTTAACAGAACATCCAAAAATCTGTTACAGGACGTCCCTACATCACAAACGACGGGATTTAGTACTGTATTAAGAAATGTAGGTCAGATCAACAACAAGGGATTAGAAATTGAATTGGCTGGCGATATCATTAAAAAAGAAGATTTCAGATGGAGTGCCAACGTAAACGCCGCATTTATCACCTCTAAAGTCCAAAAACTTAACGACAAACAAGATATCATCTGGTATGATCCTACAGGGTCAGTCGGAAATGACACAAAAGGGAGCGGGGACGCGAGGGCCCAATTTATCTATAGAGAAGGACAGTCCACACTAGCTTTTTATGGTTATGAATGGGCTGGTGTAGATCAAAAAAATGGAAAAAACGTTTATTATACTAACAATAACCAAACTGGTACTGATATTTTCGATTATAACGGACGCAATGCGACTTACGATTTCAATAAAGCGGACTATACAATCATTGGAAATGGTGTTCCAAAAGTCAGCGGTGGTTTAAATACAGATTTCGAATATAAAAATTTCAATTTGGGCTTCAATTTCATTTACAAAATTGGTGGAAAGCTCTACGACGGTGCATTCAAGGATGTGGCCGATGACGGTTATTATTGGGAAAGAATTCGCTCCGAGTATGCATTTGAGCACATGTGGACAGATAACAATACTGGAGGTACGCTACCAAAATTAGATGGCAATGACTTAACAGATCCTCAAAAATACAGTTCAAGACAATTGCATGATGCTTCCTTTCTGAGATTAAAGAACATCAACTTTGGTTATAGGCTACCTAAGAACTTCCTAAATAAAGTCGGATTCAGCAACGCGCGTGTCTACTTTAATGGCACGAATCTATTGACTGCATCTAAATATAAAATTGCGGATCCTGAAGTCGGTCAATATTCAACTCGCGGATGGGAAACACCAATTGGGAAAACCTACACATTTGGAATTGAACTAGGTTTTTAATGCTTAAATTTTACACAATGAAAATATTCAAAATATCCATTATAGCAGCTGCTCTATTGACGTCGTTCAGCAGCTGTAAAGATTTCCTGGATGTCGAACCTGGAAATTCAATTGACGCAAATACGGGATTCAATAGCGCAAGCGATGCCCGAAACAGAATCAATGGACTTAGCCGGCTTATCGCTTCGTCCAGCTATTACGGTCGAAATTTCGAACTCTATGGTGAAGTTAAAGGCGGCGATCTCACCGTCTATTCACAAGGAAGAGGTTTGGATCAATTGTATTCTTTCAATCAAGATGCCGAAACCAACAACTTCGGTGGCTTCTGGTCCCAAATCTATAATTGTATCGCACAGACAAATGATGTTTTGGAAAAAATAGACAAAGTTGATGCTGCTTCCAAAGCACAATATGCGAATGCACAAGGGCAATTATTGACGTTACGTGCATTGTTTTATTTTGACCTCGTCAGATTATATGGCAAATCGTATACACACGACAAAACTTCCAAAGGGGTGCCAATTGTGATCAGTTCCGCATTATACAGCAACAAACCTACCCGCGCCACTGTAGAAGAAGTCTATACACAAATCTTAAAAGACCTCAAGGCTGGCCAAGAGCTGCTAAGCGCAAATAAGAAGCCAGACAATGGTTATATCAACTATTATGCAAATTTGGCTATTCAAAGCCGTGTCTATCTGACTATGGCAGACTACGAAAATGCTTATCAGAAATCCAACGAGATCATTACCGACAATGTATACAAATTGTATGAAAATGAAAAGTGGGCAAGTTCATGGGCAAGTATGTATGGCAGTGAATCTATCTATGAACTCGGCATCAACGAAGGCGAGGCAGATCTTGGAACGGCTAGCTTAGGCTATTACCTCATGCGGAGAACGGGTGGTCAGGGCGGTATGTTTTACGCCAGTGATTATTATTTGAATCGATTAAAGGAAGATACCGGCGACGTCCGCTGGGCAATTTTAGGTCGTGATGAAAGCTCAGTTACCCGTATGGGAGCAGTATATAAAAACTTAGGCAGCGTCAACACCAACACATCGCTCCCTTTAAATTCATTGGGAGATAAAGGAAATACCAATAACACGGCAGTTAATATCAAGGTCGTTAGACTGTCGGAAATTTATCTTATTGCTGCCGAAGCTGCATTAAAAAAACCGACATCTGACCCTACAAAAGCTGCTGGATTCTTAAACGCTATCAGCAAACGTTCTCCAAATCGTGTGGCATTTACTGCTGGCTCCATTAGTGAAGATGCTATTCTAAAAGAAAAAAGTAAAGAATTGTTTGGGGAAGGACATCGTTATTGGGACATGATCCGTCTGAACAAAAAGATTACTTTCAACGACGATTTTCAGGGTTTAACAATCAAAACTCGGCCAAAAGAAATTGATCGTACGTTTGAAAAATATATATTACCGATTCCGCAATCTGAGATAAATGCCAACCCAATACTAAAAGATCAACAAAATTCGGGTTATTAATTTCAATAAACAAAAAAGGTCATTCTAGAATGACCTTTTTTGTTTATTGAAAAGCTAATAGACACAATTTTTATAATTCAGATCCTGACTAGCAACGGCAAGGTCGAGGACATAACCATTGATTATGGCGTACCTGATATCTTCGTCCGTACCAATAAAAAAATTTGCCATAGAACCGAGTTTAGGCAGTCTCTCAGACAAGAAATTTTCACTGGACACGATATTAATCGGAAAATGGTGCAATTTACCAGCAGTTTCGCCATCCTTAATATGAACCGTGGCTATTCCTTTACGCAATAGACCCTGAATAAGGTTGTGATCCAATTGGCTAATTAGAAGTGCATTATCATATTTCTTAGCGGGGATAAACTTAAGTCTCGAAACATCCAGATCTAGATATCCATAAAAATCCTGCAGATCGCCAATATCCTCGACTACCCCCACTACACAATAGTCAGATCCTATCGTCTTTTCATTTTGCCGAATGGCAATATCAACAACAATTTGGGCTCCATCCTGCTCAATGGTCAAATTTCTCAGTAACACATCATGGAGCTTTTCATCATTGAAGGGAATCGTATCGTAATCGGTAATCGAATACTGTTCAAAGGATTGGTCAGCAATCTCCTCAAATGCTTTTAACAATGCGACGAAATTACATTTTCTGACCATCATTTTTTCGCTATCACCTACATAAGCTCCTGATTCAATTAAAACAGTACGAACTCCCCATTTTTGAAAGTTATCGCCAAAGCCACGTGGTGTATGTTCATCGTCATACTTTGCGACCGCATCGGGTACAACCTCTTGAAGGATCTTATTTATTCCCACAATTACACGCATGGCATCCGCCCGAGTTGCATTGATATTCCGCGCATAATCATAAGCTGGGGCCAACAAGGAAATTGCCACTGGCGTATTTGTCCCAGGAATATTGTAGTAATTGTTTTGGTTGTGCAGGTTAAAGGCAAAATCAGGTTTTAACAACATGGCTTGCTTCTTCAATAGGGCTCCCTCTACAGTTGCAGTAGCCCGAGCGTCCCTGTTCATATCCACATCCATTGCCGTCCTACGTTGAAACCGCTCAGTACCATCTGGGTTTAGCATCGGAATAAAATATAGCGTCAATTTTGATGCTATCTCATTTCGATATGCATCAAAACCATCATCTTTCCCGCCAAAGAAATTAAACAGATCAAATAATGCCATTGTCGTTGTAGGCTCATCACCGTGCATTTGTGACCATAAAAGTATTTTGATTGGCCCTTGACCATATTGTAACCGATAGATCGAACGGCCTTCACTTGATTGACCAATTTCCGTTACAGCAAGGTGTCCAGCGCTGCTGATATTTTCCAATAACGGTAATATATCGGCATGTTTAAATCTTCTATGCATCAAAGCCCTTTCTTCATACAAAGAAAAGGCTTTGATTAAATCGTTCTTTACAAATTTCATATTAATCTCTTAATGCAGGCTCCATTAAGGCAATTGTTCCTAGAGAAGCATCCACATGAACTTTTGCACCTACGGGTAAGATAAACTGTTCGGCAATATGCCCAATGACTGCCCCTGTATAAGCCGGAATTTTCAAAGGTTTGATATAATCATTGAACAGTTGATCAAGTGTTACGGATCCATAGCCAGCAGATGGTTTGCAATTGGTGCACTTGCCAAAAATAAAGCCCTTAATTACGCCTAATATACCCGCATTTTTCAATTGACAGAACATCCGATCTACCCGTTCCATATCTTCGTCTACCTCTTCAATAAAAAGAATTTTATCTTTAAAGTCCGGCAGATAAGGTGAACCACATAATCCGGTCAATACGGTCATATTCCCACCCAACAATATTCCTTCTGCTATGCCAGGATGAATCGTTGCTATTCGGTCTTTGGTCTGTACAATGGTATCCCCCTTCAACTTGGGATTCTCAAATATCGCTGGCTGATTGGCAACAAACTGGGCTTTAAAAGCCTCTGCAAGTTTTTGGGTCCATGTACTGATACCTACTGCGCCATGAAATGTAACAAGTCCTGTTTTTGTATACAGGGCCAAAAGAAGCGCTGTTATATCTGAATAACCCAATAGAATTTTGGGGTTATCGGAAATCAGTTTATAATCTAGCCGATCCAAAAGGCGCGAAGTACCCGATCCGCCCCTGATACAGACAATCGCTTTGACAGTCTTATCTGCAAACATATCGTGTATGTCGGCAATACGCTCCTGATCGGTACCGGCCAAATTACCATAGCGGCTGCGGATATGTTTACCCTCTTTTACTTTAAAACCCTGTGTCTCGAATATTTCACGCGCAATGCTAATGGACTCTTCCTCATCCAATACACCTGCAGGTGTAATTAAACCTATGGTATCCCCCAATTTTAACCTCGTTGCAAGCAAAGCCGCTTGGCCGTACAACTCATTTTTGTCTCCGGTTGGCAATCCCATTCCCGATACAGGAATAGACAACATGCTTAAAGCAACCGATTTTAGAAAGGCTCTTTTTTCCATTGTTAAATACTATCGGTTGAACAACAGACGTTCACCAGCACCTTTCTCAATAAGTTGCCCATTGGAGAAAGCAAGTTTACCTGACACGAAAGTATGTTCAATCGTTGAGCTAAATGTGTGTCCCTCAAATGGTGACCAGCCACATTTTGACAGGATATTTGCTTTCGAAACCGTATAAGGTTTATTCAGATCGACCAACACAAGGTCGGCCCAATATCCCTCACGAATGTAACCTCTATCTTCGATTTGGAACAATGTAGCCGTATTGTGTGCAGATTTTTGCACCAATTGTTCCAGGGTCATTTTTCCCGCTTTGACCATATCCAACAAGGCTTGCAATGCATGCTGTACAAGAGGTCCTCCGCTTGGCGCTGAAGCATAGGGCTGCGATTTTTCCTCCATTGTATGCGGAGCATGATCTGTCGCTATCACATCGATATGCCCATCTAATAAAGCTTTTAGAATTTGGTCGCGATCATTGGCTGTTTTTACAGCTGGATTCCATTTGATAAAATTACCTTTTGAAGCATAATCCTGATCAGAAAACCAAAGGTGATGGATACAAGCTTCAGCCGTTATTTTTTTATCCTTTAATGGAATATCATGACTAAATAATGCAATTTCTTTGGCTGTTGATATATGAAGGATATGCAAGCGTGTATTATGCTTTTTTGCCAATTCGACAGCTTTCGACGAGGATAAATAGCAGGCTTCCTCAGAACGAATCAATGGATGCATCTCAATTTTCAATCCATCCTCACCATATTTTTCCTTAAATAGGGCCAGATTTGCCTTTATCGTCGCCTCGTCTTCACAATGCGTAGCCACCAAGGTCGGAGCATTCGCAAAGATCCCTTCCAACGCTTTTTCATTATCCACCAACATATTCCCTGTAGATGACCCCATAAAAACTTTGATACCACAGACATCCCTTGGATTAGTTTTAAGCACCTCCTCAAGATTATCATTAGCCGCCCCCATAAAGAATGAGTAATTGGCCGATGCATTTTTTGCTGCAATATCATATTTATCTTGAAGCAACTGCTGAGTCAACGTATTCGGGACAGTATTAGGCATTTCCATGAAGGAGGTTGTCCCACCAGCAACTGCGGCGCGGCTCTCATGCCATATATCCGCTTTATAAGTTAACCCGGGTTCTCTAAAATGAACCTGGTCATCGATAAGTCCCGGTAGCAAGTGTAGCCCCTCAGCATTTATCTCCTGATCAGCAGGATGATTAATTTCCTGAGCAATCATTTCGATTCGACCATTGCTGATATATACGTCAGCAACCTCAACTTTACCTTCATTGACTAGTTGTGCAGATTTTATAAGAATAGATGACATGTTGAAATTTTTACTTTGCTTTAGGTCAAAAGTAAAGATTTGTTGCGGTGATATCAAGTCATCTCGAGAAAGAGTTCCCTATAACGATGGCAATTCCTTCACTAAATCCGCTCCTTTCTCTTATGTTAAATTGGAAACATCTGCCCCAGATTTGTCCAGATTTGGCGCAAGGCGAATCGTATAGAATCTATACTGCGGAAAGTTAATCAATAAAAAAAGAGGCTTTGGCCTCTTTCTCTATTCTTTATCAAATTTGTATCCCACTCCTTTTACAGTGGTTACATAATCGTCTCCTATCTTTTCCCGCAGCTTGCGGATGTGAACGTCAATTGTACGGTTAGTCACAACAACAGAATCTTCCCAGATGCTCTTTAAGATCTGTTCACGCGTAAACACCTTATTCGGTTTTGAAGCCAACAAATATAATAGCTCAAACTCTTTCTTTGCAAGAACGATCTTTTGTTCCCCTTTGTAGACTAAGAAAGAATCTCGATCAATAACCAAATCGGCAATTTCAATTTTATCCTGAACGGCAGCATCTGACTCTTCGGAAGCATTTCTTCTTAAGATAGCATTGATGCGACTCATTAGCGCACGCGGTTTGATCGGCTTTGCAATATAGTCGTCTGCACCGACATGAAATCCTGCGATCTCCGAATACTCTTCGCTTCTAGCAGTCAAAAACACCATAAATGTACTTTTGAATTCAGGCATTGCGCGCATGATGCGACAAGCTTCAATTCCGTCCATCTTTGGCATCATCACATCCAAAATGATGAGGTCCGGATTTACTTGTTTGGCAACGTTGATTGCCTCTTCCCCATTTTGCGCTGTAGAGACCTGATAACCTTCACGATTTAAGTTGAATGCAATTAAATCCAAGATATCTTTTTCGTCATCAACAATTAAAATCTTTTGTTTCGAAGAACTCATTTGTCTTATTTTTTTTGCTAAATTATAAACAAAATGATAACAATCAGTTAATCTAATGTTACCAAATTATTAAGTAATATAATATTTAACAATAACAGATTGATTATTTAATTGTTTTCTTCAAAAATGCCTCCAGCTCCTCGCCGCGCAGGTTCTTTGCTATAATAATGCCGTTCGGATCGAGAATATAAGAGGTAGGCAAGGCTTTCACTCGGTAATCAATCACAACTGGTGAGCTCCAAGCTTTCAAATCTGATACATGTGTCCAGGTTAACTTGTCATCTTCGATAGCACGCATCCATGAGCCAGGATTATCATCAAATGAAACGGAGAGTATATCAAAGCCTTTAGCGTGGTAAGTATTGTACAACCTAACGAGATTGGGGTTCTCCTGGCGACAAGGCATACACCATGAAGCCCAGAAATCAACCAAGGTATATTTTCCTTTAAAACTCGACAATTTTACCTCTTTGTTGGAAGGCGTAAATGAAGTCAGTTCGGGAGCAGGTTGTCCAATAGCCATTTTTTTTAGCTTTTGGGTCTCCTCCTTAAACTGTGTCACATATCTGTTCTCCGTAAATTCATTTTTTATTTTCTCTGCATAGGTAATGATTTCATTTTCGGCGACTTCGGGATCTAAGGTAGAGATCGCATAAAAACCAGCAAGATCATTGTGTTTATTAGCGAAATCGACGGCTTTTTTTGTATATGTACGCAATTCCTCCGCAAACTTTGATTTATATTCAGCACGAATCTTTTCGATCTCAGCTGCTGTTGAATTGGCTGTCAGCTTAGAAAACACCGTCTGTAAGGAGTCCTGTAGATAATCGCGATAATTTCGCTCTTTGGCAAAAGGCTGTATCGTCTTTGACAATTCAGACCCATCCACTTGATAATCATTTACATCTTTATGAAGATCTGTCTTAAATGTGATCGTCTCCCCCGGAGAAGCAATCAAATCGTACCGATTTTTACCTACACGCAAGGACAACAGTCTGGATTGGCTAGCAGGTCGTACGAACTGAAATTTGTTATTATCGCCAAAAAACATTGAATCTAGCTTGGTATCACCTTCATACAATGAAATAACTTTGATATTGCCAGGATTTTCGACATTTCCAGCGATGGTAAATTGCTCTTTATTTTGGCAACCCATCATCAAACCAACGATCCCTACTGCTAAAAAAACTGCCTTTTTCATCCGTTTATTTTTATTTGTTAAGTACCTATTCCCAATTACGCAAATGGCTTTGCTCTGTTTGATTCACGCTACATGTCACAGCTTTAAGAATCGTGAAAACTATCCGATTTATTCGGATCTCCCAAGGAAGGCGCCGAATAAATCCGATGGCTTGGTATTGTATAAAATTTATTTCAAGAAATCTATTGCTCGCTCAATTGCAACCTTTAATCCGGCAGGGTTCTTACCTCCAGCTGTTGCGAAAAATGGTTGACCACCTCCGCCGCCTTGGATATCCTTAGCCAAATCACGAACAATATGACTTGCGTTCAACCCTTTTTCTTTGGCCAATTCATCTGATATGACGACGGTCAAACTCGGTTTACCTTCAAACTCAGCACCAATGACCAAAAACAAGTTGTTAACAGCTCCCTTTACCGCATACGCCAAGGTTTTCACAGCTTCGGCATTGGGCAGATCAACAATTGTGGACAAGAAGTTTATAGATCCAACTTGTTGAATCTTCGCTTCCAGATCTGACTTCAATGCCAAGGATTTTTCTGTAATACTTTTCTCGACTTCTTTCTTCAAAGCGCCATTCTCGTCGATGATTTTACCTAATGCAGAAACGAAATCCTTTGGATTATTCATAAGCTCTTTCAGGTGATGAACCAATTCGAAATGCTCACGGATAACCGAAGCTGAACGAGTTCCGGTAATTGCTTCAATACGACGTACACCGGCTGCAACAGCAGATTCAGAAACAATTTTGAAAAACCCGATTTGACCAGTTGCTTTGACATGCGTACCACCACACAATTCTTTAGAATATTGATCTTCAAAGGTGATCACACGAACAAAATCGCCATACTTTTCACCAAATAGTGCTGTTACACCAGAATCTAATGCCTGTTGATAAGGGACATTACGTTCCTCTTTCAACGGAATATTTTCACGAATTTTAGCATTGACAATATCTTCAACTTGTTTAATCTCTTCGTCAGTCATTTTCGCAAAATGAGAGATGTCAAAGCGTAAAATATCGGCGTTGACCAATGATCCCTTTTGATTCACATGGCTTCCTAGCACCTGTTTTAGCGCAGCATGTAATAAATGGGTCGCCGAGTGATTGTTTTCAGTATCGATTCTTTTGGATTTATCGACCTGAGCAACAAATGTTCCTTTCAATTCTAATGGCAATTTGTTTGTAAAATGTACAAATAGACCATTTTCCTTTTTTGTATCCGTGATATAAATCTTCTCGCCCGTTTCCTCGGAAACCAATTCTCCAGAGTCACCAACCTGGCCACCACCCTCAGCATAAAAAGGACTGACAGAAAGCACCAATTGGAATTGCTCTTTATTTTTTGCTACAACCTTACGGTATTTAATAACCTCTGTAACGGCAGTTAATGTGTCGTAGCCTACGAATTCAAATCCCTCATCATCATTTACCACAACCCAATCACCTGTATCTATAGCAGTGGCAGCACGAGAACGATCCTTTTGAATTTGAAGTGCTTGGTTGAAACCTTCCATATCAACCGTTAACCCTTTCTCCCGGGCCAATAATTCAGTTAAGTCGATCGGAAATCCGTAAGTATCATAAAGCTCGAAAGCAAAATCTCCATTAATTACGCTGTGGTCCTCTACATAATTTTCAAATCGTTGGACCCCCGTAGACAATGTTCTTAGGAAAGAAACTTCTTCCTCTAAGATTACCTTCTGTACAAAATCCTGCTGTTGAATCAGTTCGTCGAATACACCGGCAAACTGTGATGCCAAGACAGGGACGAGTTCGTTGATAAAAGGAGTCTTAAAACCTAAAAATGTATAAGCATAACGTACCGCGCGACGTAAAATACGACGGATCACATAACCAGCTTTATTGTTAGATGGCAATTGACCATCGGCAATTGCAAAACTAACCGCACGAATGTGATCAGACACTACACGCATAGCAATATCAGACTTTTCATCTATACCGTATTTTATGCCTGATTTCCCAGAAATAAAATCAATGGTAGGTGTAAATACATCCGTATCATAATTAGATGTCTTTCCCTGGATGCATCGCACCAAACGCTCAAAGCCCATTCCCGTATCAACATGTTTAGCTGGGAGCGACTGAAGTGAACCATCTTTCAAGCGATTAAACTGCATAAAAACAAGATTCCAGATCTCAATTACCTGAGGGTGGTCGGCATTGACCAAACTCTGTCCTGAAGTGTGTGTACGCTCTTCTGCACTGCGCATATCGAAATGAATTTCGGAACAAGGCCCACAAGGCCCAGTCTCTCCCATTTCCCAGAAATTATCTTTCTTGTTACCAAGGAGAATTCTATCTTCGTCAATCCATTCCTTCCAGAAATCGAAAGCTTCCATATCACGTTCTAAACCTTCTTTTGCATCCCCTTCGAAAATGGTTACATATAAACGATCTTTGTCTAACTTATATACTTCTGTCAACAGCTCCCAGGCCCAAGCAATAGCTTCTTTCTTAAAGTAATCACCAAAGCTCCAATTTCCTAACATCTCAAACAATGTATGGTGGTAGGTATCAATCCCTACTTCTTCCAAATCATTGTGTTTGCCGGAAACGCGCAAACAGCGTTGTGTATCGGCAACACGCGGAAATTTGATGGGTGCTTCACCAAGAAACAAATCTTTGAATTGATTCATCCCCGCATTGGTAAACATTAATGTAGGGTCATTTTTTACAACTACTGGTGCTGAAGGTACTATCTGATGCCCTTTACTTTTAAAAAAGTCCAAAAAGGCTTGACGAATTTCTCTACTTGTCATTTAATTATCTAAAAATATGTGCAAACTTACTCAAAATTGGTAGGTTATGCAATGTAGAATTCCATATATTGACCTTGAAACGACCGTTTTCTCTAAACGAGAAAAACTCCAATATTGACTTTTCAAACAAAAAAATCAGGAGATAACATACAGACAGTTAGAGTACAGGTATTTTATAGGTGACAAAAATCACAAACTGACATTAAATACAACATTTTAAAAGCGTTATTCGTTATTCATATTTGTCTAAAGCTCGTCAAATTCAACATGTAAAACAACAAAAACTATTTGACTTAAGGTCATCCACAATTACATTTGTTTTATTACATTTGATAGTAAAATAGGGAATCTAGTACACTTTCGCGCACATTCCCTAAAGGCAAAATAAATAAGATTAGATTTTGTAGATTAAATTCCTTCTAATGAAAAAAAACATTCTACTACCGGTAGATTTTTCGGCTCATTCTAATAATGCTGTAGATTACGCAGTGGACCTTGCCCTCGAAAAGGGGTATTCACTCCATCTTTACCACAATTATACTTCAGCTTCTGCAGTATTTGAGGAGGAAAACAGCCGTAATGAGGCTGATTCTCCAACATTCAAAGCTGATATCCTTATTAAAAATCTGGCAGAATCAATAAAATTAAAACATCCCACGCTTGAAATAACAACACAATGTGAGCGCGGTATGATTACAGAAACACTACCCGAGCTCGCCACTCCTAATCGATTTGATTTTGTCATCATGGGAACTAAAGGCATCACCAATGACGACAGCCAGCTAATTGGCAGCACAACCTATGTTATTAGCAAAAAAGCCAAAATACCTGTCTTGGCCATTCCAACTGAAGCATCCTTTACCCCTATTGACAAAGTTGGCTTACTGTCTAATTTTAAAGAAGAAGAGGTACAAACCGTACAGGATTTTGTGAACATTATCGGCAAGGATTTTGAATTAAAATTGATGCATGTTCACTACGATCATTCCTCAGAAAACAGAATCGAAGACAAGCTTGAAGTATGGAAATATAAGATCAAAAAATATATCGGTGTGACCAATATTGCTATCGAAGTCGATTCAATACAGGGTGATATTGAGGACCTCGATACCGTTCCGGAAGTCATTAATGAGATGATCCATGAGGAAAAGATCAAAATATTATTGGTGACACGATCGAGAAAATCGTTCTTTGAACGTGTCTTCACGCGTTCAGTTGCAAAAGCACTATTTAGTCATCCGTTAGTTCCAATATTTTTCACTAAAGCATAACCTTATAGCCATGTCTAAACTATTAATACCTGTAGATTATTCCGAAAACGCACGAGTTGCCGCATTTTATGCCGCTCAAATCGCAGTGACAACAAACGATGAGATTACACTCTTTCATTCGTTCACTTCACATATCAACAAATTTGCAAATGCGAAGCATTTAGTAGACCCTACCGAGGGAGAAGCCCGCCATCAGATGGAAAAACTTGTAGCTGAACTTCTACAGGATTATCCTTCGCTTAAAATTTCTACCTTATTTGCTAACGGTATTTTAGCGGAAACACTGGATAAACAAGAGATAAAAGAGGTCTATCAAACGGTGATTATGGGTACAAAAGGCGTGACTGGACTTGAATCTGTATTGATTGGAAGCAATACATATGATGTCATTAAAGAGTCGAAGATCCCTGTTTTAGCCATCCCGAAAAACGCGATAAAATTGAAAAATGATAACATTGCGTTATTGACAAATTTCAAACCCGGTGAACTTGAGGTCCTCAAACAAGCCATACCATTGTACGGAAAAAACTTCCACTTACAGCTTATCCATATCAATAAAAACGAACTAGAAATCAACATATTAGGTAAAAAACTTGAAAATTGGATTGAACAGATCATTGCTGAAACCGGTATCGAGGATATTTCCTATATTATCAAGTCGCCAAGTTATTTTGCGGGTTCCCGAGAGAATATTGCAAACGGTATTCATACCATTATCCGGGATGAAGATGTCGATGTTATTTTGATCACAAAAAGCAGGAAAACTTTTTTCCAAAACATTTTTACTGAAAATATTGTTAAGCATCTGGCTTTTGAAATTGAGGTGCCAAACTTTTTTGGACGTGTAGAGTAACCAAATAATTTTTGGCAAATTTATTGCAAGAGTGTTCAGTGAGTTAATTTAACAACAGTATTATAGTAGATAATTTTACAAACACGCATTATGAAAATTAGCCTTAAAAAATCAGGATTACTTGTTGCGGCAGGAATTCTATCAACCGCATCCTTTGCACAAAGCACAAAAGAAGCATCAATCGAAGGCACAACTCCGTTAGGCTCGGCAACACAATATAGAACTTGGTCTATCGGTGTAGGAGCCGGTGTAACAAGCTTGCAGAATATCGCTAAGTTTAACAATGGTGGTTATGATAAACTGGATTGGAATTTAGGATATAGTGCTTATATCAAGAAACAAATCTCGCCATCTTTCGGATTGAAGGCTACATATTTTGGTGGAAAGACAGCTGGATATGATAACGGTGACAAGCAAACTGGCTTTGAAACCAAAACACCGTGGTCTGTTGCGCTATCGGGTGAGTTCCTGGCAGCTAATACCAACTGGAGATTCTTCAATAGTTTTATTAAGCCTTATGCATCGATTGGTGTCGGGGTAATGAATGCTGAAACTGCAGCGATCGCTGGGGGAAACAGAGGCGAATACGGGGATTCTTATTCTAAAATCTTTGTACCAGCAGATTTTGGTTTAAAATTCGCTGTTGCCAAAGGTATCAACTTTGAATTGGGATACCAATTGAATTGGGCTAACCAACGATTTGACAATCGCTACAATACAACACCACCACAACAATATAAAAATGACTTATTCACCTACGCGCATGCCGGGCTAGAGTTTGCATTGGGCAACAGTAGCAAACCTGCATTGAATAATTCAAATCCTGTCGCAACCCTTGTGAATGATTACACGGTTAAATACGATGATTTGAAAGCTCAAAACGATGCATTGAATGCTAAAAATCAAGCGTTGCAAGGTCAATTGGATGGCTTAAACAATGATCTAAAAGATGACGACGGCGACGGTGTTGCCAACAAATATGATAAATGTCCGGGCACACCTTCAGGTGTTCAGGTTGATGGATCAGGATGTCCAATTGTTGTGAAAAACGAGACCAAAGTCGTAGAAAAAGTCGTGGTTACTGAAGCAGACAGAAAAGTTGTTGCTGAAGCAATTAAGAATTTGGAATTCGATTTAGGTAAAGCAACTATTCGCTCTACTTCGTTTGCAACATTGAATAAAGTTGCTGCATTATTGATTGAGAAGAATTTCAGTTTGAAACTTGCAGGTCACACCGACAATACAGGCTCACGTGAGTTAAATATGCGTCTATCAAAAGAGCGTGCAGAGTCAGTAAAAGCATATTTGGTATCTCAGGGTGCTAACGCGTCGCGTATCGAGGCAACTGGATATGGTCCAGACCAACCAATTGCATCCAATAAAAATGCAGCTGGTCGTCAACAAAATCGTCGCGTTGAATTTACACTTTATTAATAACTAACAAATTACACTAATAAAAAGGTGTTTTTAAACAGAAACACCTTTTTATTTACCAAATGTCATATTTCAACTACAAACCTATAGCGAATTTAATTTTTAACTTATTACTTTTGCATCGGTTTATACAAACGCAAATTATATGAAACTAAAATTACAATTAGCACTTGCTTTAGCATCTGCGGGTTTATTTGCCAATTCTGCAATTGCTCAAAATGCGAAGGTATCATCCATTGAAGGAACTACACCATTTGGCCCTGTTACACAATACAGAACATGGTCTATCGGAATCGGTGCGGGGGTGACTAACCAAACTAATATTGCTGGTTTTAACCGTGCAGATTATGAGGATTTGGCTTGGAACCTGGGTTACAGTGCCTATATCAAGAAACAAATCTCTCCTTCTTTTGGCATTAAAGCGAGCTACTTTGGCGGTAAAACAGGTGGCGCATTTAAAGATGGTACACAATCTTTTGAAGCGAAAACACCTTGGTCAGCTGCATTGTCTGGGGAGTTCCAAGCGGCGAATACCAATTGGAGATTCTTTAACAGTTTTATCAAACCTTATGCGTCAATTGGTGTTGGTGTCATGAATAGCAAAACAACGTTGACGACAGGTTCTACTTCTCAAGAAGCTGACGGTATTTCTAAGATATATGTACCATTGGATATGGGACTTAAATTTGCTGTTGCCAAAGGAATCAACTTTGAGCTTGGATACCAATTAAACTGGGTTAACCAAAACTTCGATGGTATTCGAGGCGGCCAATATAAAAACGATCTATTTACTTACATTCATGGTGGCTTAGAGTTTGCATTGGGCAGCAGCAGCAAACCTGCATTGAACAATTCAAACCCTGTCGCTACTTTAGTGAATGACTATACGGTAAAATATGATGATCTTAAGGCGCAAAATGATGCTTTAAATGCTAAAAACCAAGCGCTACAAAATCAATTGGATGGTCTAAACAGTGACTTGAAAGATGATGATGGCGATGGTGTAGCGAACAAGTATGACAAATGCCCAGGCACACCTTCAGGTGTACAAGTAGACGGTGCAGGTTGTCCAATCGTTGTGAAAAACGAAACTAGAGTGGTTGAAAAGGTTGTTGTGACAGAAGCTGACCGAAAAGTCGTTGCAGATGCCATTAAAAACTTGGAATTCGATTTAGGAAAAGCAACAATACGTCCTACGTCATACGCGACATTGAATAAAGTTGCTGAACTGTTAATCGAGAAAAACTTCAGCTTAAAACTAGCTGGTCACACCGATAATACAGGTTCCCGTGAATTGAACATGCGTTTATCAAAAGAACGCGCTGAATCGGTGAAAGCGTATCTTGTATCACAAGGTGCTAATGCATCACGTATTGAAGCTACGGGATATGGTCCTGACCAACCTATCGCATCAAACAAAACCGCTGATGGTCGTCAACAAAACCGTCGCGTAGAGTTCACGCTTTATTAATCGATATTCTTTGATTTATACAAGCCAAAGGCATCACTTCACGGTGATGCCTTTTTTAAATTCTACCCTGTATAAAACTCTCATTCTTTGACACGGTATAAGCAATAAAAGCCCCCTATTTAAAGCAATTAAACATTTGAACAACAAAAAGATAACACAAGTATCACCAACATAATACCTATTTTTATTTTAGTAAAATTTTAAAAATGCGTAAATCAAAAATTATTGTTTTAGCTTTTTTTTCATCGTTTCTGTTCTCATGCGAGAAAGATCCTCCACTTAACGAACCAGGCTCAAATGCAACCATTAACCGATGGACATTGGACCAGATGAAGCACTATTACTACTGGAACGATAAAATTGGATCAACTGAGGGCTACCAACAAAAGCCGGATTTGTTTTTCAAAAGCATCTTATACCCTGAAGATCATTTTTCAACCATCTTACAAACCCTAAATAGTGATACCTATGGAAATACGCTAACAAATACTTTTGGCTTCGATATGGTTCAATTACACAATCAGTCGGGATCTATTCAATTAGTAACCCAAGTAGTTCCTTTTAGTGAGGCAGACTTAGCAGGACTTCAAAGAGGAGACAGTCTAACCCATATGAATTCGACATTAATGGATCAGATGAACTTCCAATTACTATTAAACAAATCATTACGTTTACCAACGATCCAAGTAAAACGACTTGACGGTAAAGTATTCAACCTTCCATCGTCGTACATCTCACAGCCGGTTGTCTATACATCAAAAGTCATTTCATCTTCTCCCAACGTCGGTTACATTTTTATAAGCCAATTTGATTTCAGCGGAGCCTATTCCTTATTAGAAGTAATAAAAGATTTTAAATCAAAACATGTAACGGAATTGATTGTCGATCTTCGATATAATCCAGGTGGTCAAGTCGCCTTTGCCGCATTCTGTGCATTATTAATGGCGGATATTAAAGAAAACGATATTTTTGCCAAATATCGAGGCAACAAAAATCTTAAACCTATTGAAGAAACGTTTGAAGCAACGCTACAGAGACAGCCAGATGGCTATTCCTTTATCGCTAGCGAAGTACTAAAACAAGGTTTACAACTAAAAAGAATCTTTATCCTGACCGGACCGAACACGGCTTCCGCATCCGAAATGATGATTAATGGATTAAATCCATACCTAAAAATTGTTCAGGTTGGTGCCAGAACCTATGGTAAAGATATGGCTTCAACAACCATTTCCACTCCCGAAGAGATCCACGGTAATGAGCGTTCATGGCATTTGATCCCTATGATCTATAAAATCTACAATACTATAGGGCAAGGAGATTATGGCAATGGAATTACTCCGCAGAAGGTGACGGATGAGTTTGCCTATTTACCTTTAACTCCAATAGGTGACCGTAGAGATCCGTTAATACAGGAAGCCTTGAAAATAATCAATACTAAAAGCGCGCGCACCAAAAGCACTGCTCTTACATATGAAAAAATGAATGCCTTAAGTCCAAAATATATAGGCAGCAGCTATCAGACAATACCTATTGAAGTAAGTATACAGGATAAGTCAAAAAAATAGTTTCATCAATGCGCACAGGAGTTTAACGAATTAATCACCATCCGAAGATCAGCCCCTGTTTGCCCATTTTTGGCTAATTTGCGAAGAGAAGGAGACAAGATTTTCGAACGAATGGTCCGTTCCTTCGATTCATATTCCTGCACGATGCCTTTCAGCTGCTGCAACAGTTCCAAATATTGCCGATAAAGTTCATTCAGCTCCGCCATTTCATTCCGTAAGGCGAGCGGCGCAGCGGCGTCAATGGACTGATCTACACCTCCCTGAATTTTCAGGGAGACAGCAAATAAATTACGATGTTTTATAGCATTGATGCCTTTCATAGTGACTCTTCTTTTGAATTAATGGCTTACCATTTATGGAAGTATTGACGGGTGTCTGTGTTTGTTTTGTAATGAGTTTTATTTCTGTAACCAGATATTATCCAAACCATAGCCTATACCTCCAATTTCTGAGAATGCATCAACATCAAAAAATGCATCGGGTTCTTTTTGAATGAGATACACAATACCAATGTCTACCGAAAAATTAAAAAACAAAAAGACTTTTTGTCCATCTATAAGGATCGGTTTTAAATCCTTATCCAATACTTGCGCCTTTGGCACAAAAGTAGCATCAATCGGTATTTTGATAAATTCTTCGGGAATTTTATCTGATATCAAGTCGGTAATCAGGATTGGATTTTCGTCATACTTGACCATATCCATTCCCCAACTTTCATCATAGACAGGCTTACCTTGATAAACTGCCAATCGAATTGGCTCACCATTAGGTGAAATTGTTTTATTATAATTTAAGATCTTTACTTGTCTCACACCCGGAATCGATTCGACATTATCTCCTAATGGATTTGGCCCGACAACGAGTGACGGATCAATGGGACTTTTACTATGTACACCAAAGGTATTCAATCCCGATTTGAGAGGAAGCCGTTGCTCTAGGATGACCTGATCATTGTTATTATATGCAACGACCGATGAAGAATCGGCATCTTTATTTCGGATAAAAATAAAATTAGCATCGCTTGGATTAGCAACTTTTCCATCTATCGTTACTCTTTTTACATCCACTGACGTCGTGCTATAGGATCTAAAAGCAATCCGGGCCAGTTCTTCAGTTTCTACAATAAGTTCACCTTTTTGACAGGAAGGCAATATCGATCCAATCCAAAGAGCTATCAAACAGCAAAATAAATTTTTAATCATATATAAAGGATAAAGAAGTGAGCCATTGTATGGCTCACTCAATTAAATAATCAATATTAATAAGTTTTTGGAGCAAATTGAGTCCAGTTCGCAGTCCAAGGAGCAGTTGTCGGATGGAATGCACCTTTATAAGTAGTACTTCCATCACCATATGCAGGAGAAGTTGACAATGGTCTTAAAAAAGCAGGATTAAACGTAGATGTTGTTGGATAAAAAATATTTCCAGCTCCTGCTAAATTCAAATATGTCGTTGCATCTGTTGACACATTTGTTTGGTTTCCTGTTGGTGTAGCACCACTGAATGCCGCAGTATAAGCATGTACAACATTCCCTGTAAAAGTACCTGTTGCACCATCCTGAAATGCAGCACCTGTTCCATAACCAGCGATAATCGAATTTTGAATATCGTACTGTGAAGCTCTTCTCCAACGGTTACCAAATTTCAGTTTTGTAGCAGCTACAGTAGCATCCTTAATTCCCAAGAATGTAAAATTTTTCAATACTGGGCGAGTCTTAGGTGTCGCTGCATATGGCGCTGTACCTTCGTTATCCGACTCCAAACCGTTTGAATCCGAGCTACCACTTGATGTGCTATTGGTTGAATTAGGATCCTTTAATGATAAGGCATACTGAATTGTTCCGGTGTATCCATGATCGAAATCAAAGTCATCATCGTCATTCGACAAGGCTACCAGGTATTTCGCATTTACAGTACCCCCAAAAAACTCAAACGCATCATCTTTACCCCAAGATACCTGAATATTTTCCAAGGTAGTACCAGTACCCACACCGCCCAAGGTTAGTCCGTTAATCTCATTATCAGCAGTTAAGTTATAACCAGCAAATTCAATACGCACATATTTCAATGAACCTGAATTATCCGCAGCATTTGTACCACCATAAGTAACATCTACACCCACAGGTTGAGGAATTCCTTCGATTCTCCGTGTGGCAGCTTGATTGGTAGTTGCGCTACCCAGCAATACGACCCCTCCGAAATCACCAGGGTTACGAGATCCTGCCGCATTTGGAGAAGTGAATACGATTGGTGCGGACGCAGTACCGTTAGCGATCAATTTCGCTGTTTTAGGAACAACCAAAACGCCTTTGATATTTTGTGTTATTCCGGTGATTTGGTCATTATATGCTTTAGTTAAACCAGAAGTAATATAAGTACCAGCTTGAATCGTCAATGTCGCACCGGGTTTTACAAAAGCAACTCCGTCAATTTTCCATACGGTATCTGCAGAAAGCGTAGTTTTAGTAATAATACCGGCAGCATCAGTTGGGATCGTTGCCTGAGGTTTGTTTGGCAAACCAGCATTCAAATCTGAATTAGGTCCTACGTTGTCTTTGTTACAAGAAGCCAATGCGATTGCGCATACGCTCGCTACTGTTAAGATTTTTTTCATTTTGTGTTAAATAATTACTAGTTTTGCCATCACAAGATCATTTTTTAGACTATGCATCCCTGTGGGATAGCATTTCATAAGGTTGCATAGTTGTTTTCAATCACCCTTTTTCTGTATTTTTCTATTTTATCTCCTGTTGTGCGACTTGGACAAACCCGGAACTTATGTACAGTATTGAGGAGTGATATGAAACTGCCTCGCGCAGAAATTTTTCTATTTAAAAATTGTAGCTAAATGAAAGATTAAACCTTTGTCCCTCTCTTCTACGATAAGTAATAATATCTCCTTCGTTTTTATCATATCGTATAGATTTACCTTTTTTCAATACATAGAACTTTGTATCATCTTGTTCATAATCTTGAATATTCATATAATACCGCGTCCATTCATCCAATAGATTGGCCATATTAAATTTCACTTCCATCTTGCCCTTTAGAAAACGTGTATAAAGTTGTGCATCCAATTGTTTTGGCGCCAACTCATATTCAACATTATTCATATTAACATTCGCTATGTTTGTTCGATAACCTCGATGATTATAGCTTGCTGTTACCCCGAAAAATTCACCCCAATATCCTAGGCCTAGATTCAATAACCAAGGTGACTGCCCAATCAGTGGTCTATCTTGATTGGGATAGCGCTGTTGAACGCGCTCGGCAACTTGGGTTTCAGGGTTATTAATCCATTCCCAATGACTTAAGACATTGACTTTCGATTTGAGTAGTGTTCCATTAGCGTAGACAAATAAGTTTTTAAACCACTCCTTTTCCGACAGAAATGTTAAATTCTTCCTGATTTCCATTTCAAGTCCAAGATTTTTCGCATTTTCCATGTTAGCAAAAGTATACGTGTTCCCCCCACTATGAACAAGTTCTATGGGCTTATCCAAGTATTTATAGTATCCCGTTATAGAAATGATTTCACCTGGTGAGGGATACCATTCAAATCGAAGGTCTACATTATCGATCAACGTGGATTTAACTTGCTCTCCATAAACGTAACCGTCTAACTCATAATCATACATGGCAAACATGCCAACTTCTCTAAAATCTGGTCTAACTACCGTCCTTGAGTAGCTACTTCGAATATTGAAATCGGATGTCACCTTATAGGTGGCATTAATGGAGGGCAAAAACCGCCAGTTATTTTCTTTTACACCAAATCGATGTCTTTGAACATCATTGGGATCTGGTTCATCCTGATAAGTCCTCCTATATAATTCTTCCTGCTTAGAGTTTAAATTAAAATATTCTGAACGCACACCATACACCAAACGCAATTTATGCCATAGCATTTGATCTGCCATCAGATACACTGCCTGTGAAGACATTTTACCATCATAATATCGACCGCCCAATGCATCTGCGTAGTAATAGGCCTGTCCATTTCCGTTGCCGATATTATCGGCGCTGAATAACTGGTCATAAGGAATTTCTATCTCTGGAGGCAACTGATTCGTAGTACCTTCTGCCCATGCTCTCGTCCAAGGGACGAAATTGAATAAATCCAACGCTCTCTTCTTCAACCAGGCCTGATAGCCTAATTTCACCAACGTTGGAACAGCTGCATTTTTGCCGAATTTTCGCGAAAATGCAGCGCTCCAATTATAATCTGTTTCATCAATATTTGTCCATCTTCGCGAGTCCCTGAAAACCCCCGCCACAGATGAACTACGATGAGTTAATAACCCCGGGGTTTGAAAATAAGGAATACTATCTATCATGGCAGTGACCCTATAGGAAAGCTTTCGTTCATCTAAAATTTGCTGTTTAATTTTGTTGACCGTAAACATTCCTTCAGCTTTTATCTCCCACGGCAGTTGATACTCTCCAACCAATTGGTGTTGCTGCAAAGACATCGCTTCAGGCAATTGATAATTCAGTTTGCTTACTTCAGGATTAGAATCACTATAGGGCTTTTGAATAGATTCATTATAAATATCACTGTACGTACGCGCATACATGTTCTTTAAGGAAACTTTAAAAGCTTGTCCCTGCCAGCCCATATTGGCCATTAATCCGGCGCTGCTATTGAAGCGATAGGATGTTCCGGCTCCATTGTCACCGAGACCTACACTATCAATATAATTATTGATACTTACCGAATTACGTACATTATTAAATGCAATGATATTTTGTTCGTTTCTAAAATTTGTGGATGCCACAAACCCCAATCGCTGTCCATTATTTAATTCATAAACCCGTCCAAGCGAAAAACGCATATTCTGATTGGGGTATGCTTTATATTTATATTGTCGCAATGCATCATTATTAAAACGCTTGGACTGTGCGATAGCATCCAAATCGTTATACTTCACGGCATCGCCAAACTCCGTTGGATTTAAAGGAGTGTTGTTCAATTCAGGATCAGTCAAAATATAACCGGGAGGCGCATCCAATTGTATCGCCCGACTATTCCACTGCCAAGTTTTTATTCCATCGGGCATCTTGGACGATTTGTTAAAGAAACCCAAATATTCACTCGTATGCCGCTCCCCCAGCCGATAAAAGTCTTTGCCTGTTGTACGGGAATTCCCACCTAATCCGTATTGAATTGTGGTAAAATTCTGATCTGGAATGTCTAATGTATTCACCGAAACCTGTCCACCGGAGAATTCTGCCGACACGTCCGGTGTTGCTGTTTTATTAACGACCACAGAACTTACCATCTCAGTCGGAATAATATCAAACGAAAAATCCCGTCTATTCTGCGAGGTACTGGGAATCACCACCCCGTCGAGCATCGCTTGATTATAGCGATCCGACATTCCTCTAACAATTACATTTCTATTATTAACCGTTGTCAATCCTGTTACGCGTTTTAAAACCTGCCCCATATCATTGTCCGGTGTACGGGCGATCTGTTCAGCCGAAATACCATCGGTCACCGAAGCAGCATTCTTTTGTACCGCATACAATCCCGCTACAGAAGCTTTTTTAAAGGATACACTGACAACTGCCGTTTCCAACGCGCTTACCTGCATCTTCATGGCAATGTTTAACCCTGTCCGTTGTCCGGTCTGTATCCTAACCCCTTCAATACGTTGGGTCTGGTAAGAGAGGTAACTGACTTCCAGTACGTAGGTTCCCGGTTCAGCATTCAAAAGATAGCTCCCATCGATACCGCTCTGTGTTGATTTATTGGTTCCGATCAGTTTGATGCTGGCATTAGCCAAAGGCTGACCGCGATCATCAATAACTTTACCTGAAATGTACCCATGCTGCTGTACCGGTTTTTTGACTAATGTAATATAGACACCGTTGTCATGAGCCATCAGGTCAGTCTCCCTAAGCAGATAACGCATGACATCGCGAACACTATTACTTTTAAAAATTTTGGCATTTACCTTTTTCTTTGCCAGATTATATTTCGCTGCATCGAAAGCGATATGTATATTTTGGGATTCCAAACGTTCGAAAGCCGCCGGAATATTGGATTCACTAAAAGAAACTGTAATCTTTTTATTGAGTAACTGCCCGTATGCGCCCGAAGCTAAAAGCATTTCGGCCGACACGATCGAAAGAAGTAAACCTACCAACGATGTCCTTATCATAAACTTAATATCGTTTTGCGTAACGTATTGGTTAAATTTCATAAATTTGTATGCGTATATAATATCTCTTAAGTTGTTGTATATGTTATTTATACCATCTCCAAATGGTACAAGATGCAGAGTTGACGATGGCTGTCGTCAGCTCTCTTTTTTATCCTCGAATTAGTAAATATGCACTATCCTGCCCTCCCTCCTTGATTTGTTGTGATGAATTGCTTTGATACTTTCCAAGGTTGCCGTCCAGGACAGCTGCTTTGATATTGGCATACTATACCGTTGTTTGACAATCCGCTGATCGTCAGTTTTTATATCCACATCATAGATATTTTTGACCGCTAGTGCCAATTCTGCAAAACTGCTTTGCTTAAGATAAACTCTTCCCTCAATCCAGCTATTACGTGTCGTCAGATCAAAAGTCTCCTGATTGCTATTGTGGTTATTTTTGGTATGACGGATCTGTTCGCCGCGGGTCAGCACACCCAGCGGATTGTTATTGGCAGTGACCTGCACTTTTCCAGTAAATACGGACACCGAAATATCATCGAGTTCGAGGTAATTCTTCACCGTAAAGGAAGTTCCTAAAACAGTAGTTTGTATTTGTTGAGCTTTGACAATAAAAGCTTTAGTAGAATCTTTCCTAACATCAAAAAAAGCTTCCCCAACAAGGAGTTCCACCACACGATCCTTTCTACCGAAAGAAACTGTATCCAATTTTAACTTCGAACGTGCGTTTAAAATCACCGTTGACCCGTCGGCAAGCTGAACTTTTTTACGTTGCGCAACGCCCGTTTCAAAAATCCGATATCCTGGCTGAAGTAAAGCTTCTTTGCGAGAAACTGCTTGATCAGCTGTTTTCCAAAACAACGCACTCAAACAGAGTAATAAACATGCCGCCACCGCTCCAGACCAATACAGCATCTTTCGGACGGGCACGCTCTTCGTGGACGTATTTCCAATCTGTTGTTGAATTCTTCCCCATAACTGATTTTCGTCAACGTTATCATCAGGCACTTCTTCTTTGTCCAGTCCAGCATACCAATGATCAATCAGTCTGCGTTCACTTGTACTAGCCTTATTCTGGCGGTACCTATCCATTAATAATTCAAAAATTCTTCTTTTCACTTTTTATGCCCACTGTTTATATACAAGTCCGCAAAAAAGCCCCAAAGTACTTCAAGAAATAGTTAATGTTGTATGAAAGAATTGTTAAATGATCCAAGTTCTGGAAATAGGAATTTTGGGGAATGTGTAAGCAAGCTACTTAATGAGCTCGTCTATAATACAGACCAAAAGCAAGGTGAAACTACCGTTTTGAACATGTTGGTAGCCCAAAATAGCTTTACGTAGTCGTTTGGATGCTTCCGTAAGATTGTTTTTGACCGTTTGCTCAGATAGGCCCATACGCGTGGCAATCTCTCGAATGGATAAATGTTCCCATTTCAATAAAAGGGCCTGTCTCATATTATGGGGCATAATCTCCAGTTCTCCCTCCAACAATTTCTCTAAAGCTAGATAAGTGTTGAGGTCCTCTGGATGCTCCTGTACATACTCAAAAATGTGCTTACTCCAATGATCCAACAATTTATCTTTGGCTTTATTGGAATTAAAAAAGTCTATAATTTTATATTTGAGCATTCCTTTCAAATAGGCCTGGAGGTTCATCTGGATATCGATGGTATGACGTCGTTCCCAAAATTGAACAAACAGCTCCTGAAGAATGTCCTCCACATCCTGTCGGTCTAGGATTCGACGAGCAGCATGCTGATAAAGATCTTTCCAGCAATATCGGTATAATTCCTCGTATGCAGCCGTATCGTTATTCTCTTTTATAGCCTGCAGCCAACGCTGATGTACAACTGGTCCTTGATTCATGCTACACCAAATTTAAGGTTGAAATATTAAGTTTCTATTAATAAATGAATAAACAAACTGTAGACTATAAAATAGTTTCACATTCAAAATAAAACTTTTCAAAGCGAGCTAAATCTATATAACACGGCTCAATTTATTATCACTTAGCAGAAAAGAATCCGATCACCCTAAAAATCAATTATTTAAATTATTTGTTTATTCCAATATTATTCTTACCTTTGCAACGCCTTAGGCAATAGTGCCTATTGTATAAAATATTTCATGAACCCATTTTTAGAACTGGGAATCCGTGAGGAAGTTGTTAATGCCATCTCAGAATTAGGTTTCGAAAAACCTTCTGAAATTCAGGAAAAAGCCATTCCTGTTTTATTGACTGGTAACGACGATTTTGTCGGATTAGCCCAAACTGGCACAGGAAAGACCGCGGCATTTGGTCTTCCATTATTAGAGCAATTAGACTTTTCTCAAAAACACCCACAGGCATTAATTCTTTGCCCTACTCGGGAATTATGTTTACAAATCTCAAAAGATTTAGAAAAATTTGCTAAATACGTTGACAACGTACATGTTGTTGCTGTATATGGAGGTGCAAATATCTCAGACCAGCTACGTCAAATTAGACGTGGAGTGCAAATTGTAGTAGCGACCCCAGGTCGTATGTTGGATATCATCGGCAGAAATGCGATTGATTTTTCAAATGTAAAATATGTTGTATTGGATGAAGCGGATGAGATGCTCAATATGGGCTTCAAAGAAGACATCAACAACATTTTGTCAGAAACTCCTGACGAGAAAAAAACTTGGTTATTTTCGGCGACAATGCCTGCTGAGGTACGTCGTATCGCAAAGAATTATATGACCGATCCAGTTGAGCTTACTGTAGGTACAAAAAACACCGGTAATGCCAACATTGAACACCACTATTATTTGATCAAAGCAAAAGATAAATATGCTGCATTCAAACGTATTGTGGATTCAAACCCTGATATCTTTGGTATCGTATTTTGTCGTACAAAAATCGAAACACAGGATATCGCTGAAGCGTTGATCAAAGATGGTTACAATGCAGATTCACTGCATGGTGACTTATCACAACAACAACGTGATAAAGTGATGAAACGTTACCGTGACCGTAGTTTACAATTATTGATCGCAACAGACGTAGCCGCTCGTGGTATTGATGTGAGTGATGTAACTCACGTTATCAACTTCTCTTTACCTGATGAAACAGAAAACTATACACACCGTTCAGGCCGTACCGCCCGTGCAGGTAAAACTGGTATTTCACTTTCTTTGTTAAACGTAAAAGAGCTAAGCAAAATCCGTCATCTCGAAAAGATCATCGGTAAGCCTTTTGAGAAAAAACAAGTACCTCAAGGCGCTGAAGTTTGCGAAAAACAATTATTTTCTATCGTTAAAAAGATTGAAAATGTTGAAGTAAACGATGAACAAATCAGCCCATTCTTGCCTGCAATTATGGAAAATTTGGAGTCACTTTCAAAAGAAGATATCATCAAAAGATTCGCTTCTCTTGAGTTCAACCGTTTCTTGGATTATTACAAAAATGCACCTGATTTAAATATCGAAGCACGTGACGGTGGTCGTGAAGACCGCGGTGATAGACGTGATGGTCGTTCACGTGAAGGTTCAAAAGGCTACACGCGTTTATTTATGAACTTAGGTTCAGTAGATGAATTCTCTCGTGGAGACATGTTGGGCTTCATCTGTAACAATGCGAATATTTCAGGAAAATCAATCGGTAAAATTGATTTGAAAGGCGTGTTCACATTCTTCGAAGTTCAAGATGCAGAAGTAGAAAAAGTATTCCAAGGATTCCAAGGTGTAGATTACAACGGTCGTCAAGTACGTATCGAAGTATCTGGTGAAGCAAGAGGTGAAGGTCGTGGCGACCGTGGCGGAAGAAGTCGTGGTGGTGATCGTGGCGGAAGACGTGAAGGTGGATACCGTGGCGGTGATCGCGGCGGAAGACGTGAAGGTGGATTTGGAGGCGGTGAACGTGGCGGAAGACGCGAAGGTGGATTCAGTGGCGAACGTCGTGATCGTGGTGAGCGCAGCAGCAATGGTGGCGGCTTCCGTGATTTCTCTGGAAAACGTAAAGAATCAAAAAGCAAATACTAATCATTCGTATTTAGCATAAGAGTTAAAGACTCTGGCACAAAAGCGATCAGCTTGAGATGCCAGAGTCTTTTCTTTTATCCTCTTCCGGTACAACTACTATAATCTCGTCTGCCAATACAATAGTATCTTTAAAAAACCGTAAATTAGCTGTATTACACGAACTGGATTTCCAACATGCCAACAGCAACGAGATTATTTGATTTAGCAAGCTTGCAATATGCTATTGCGCCAGATTTCCCTATGTTTTCTTTCAAAAAAGACAACGAGTGGGTAAAGGTCAGTAATACCGAATTTATTGATCGGGTCAATAAGACATCAAAAGGTTTGATCGCCCTTGGTGTTCAACCTGGAGAGAATGTGGCATTGATTAGTGAGAACCGTATCGAATGGAATATTTTGGATTTCGCAATCCAACAAATCGGTGCCGTAGTCGTCGCCCTTTACCCCAATATTTCGACTTCAGATTACGCTTATATTTTCAATCATGCGGAAATCAGAAATTGTATCGTTAGTTCAAAGAAACTATATACAAAAATATTAGCGATACAAGAAGACTGTCCACAACTGAAAGCTATTTACAGTCTCGACAAGGAGAATGACCTCAATCACTGGGAGGACTTTGTTGCGAAGGGCGTAATCATTCCGGATGAAACACTAAACCAATTGCGTGATACTATCCAAACAGATACGTTGGCATCGATCATTTACACCTCTGGCACCACAGGTAACCCCAAGGGGGTAATGTTGTCCCATCGAAACTTATTGGCAGATACATTGAGTAGTGAATATTCCTTTCCCGTCGAACGGGGTGATCGTGCCCTCTCCTTTCTTCCTGTATGTCATGCTTACGAACGCGTATTCCAATATGTTTATATGTACAAAGGGTTGACCATTTTCTTTGCGCAGTCTATGGATACCATAGGTGAAGATTTTAAATCCGTTAAACCCCATATTTTTTCCGCTGTACCTCGTGTATTGGAAAAAGTTTATGAAAAGATTATGGCAACAGGAGAGCAGTTGACTGGGCTTAAACGCAAACTATTCTTTTGGTCCTTAAGTCTCGGCGAACAATACAAACTGGAGGGACGTACACGGTGGTATGACTTTCAACTGAACATTGCCCGTAAATTAGTTTTTTCAAAATGGCGCGAAGCATTAGGTGGCGACATCAAAGGGATTGCCTCCGGGAGTGCTGCTTTACAGGAAAGATTAATCCGTCTGTATATGGCAGCAGGAATTCCAATATATGAAGGTTATGGCCTCACTGAGGCAGGTCCATGTATCGCCGTAAACTGCTACAAACGGGGTATGAAAATCGGAACAGTAGGTTTGCCCTTAATTCACATTGAAATTAAGCTCGCGGCCGATGGAGAGATAATAACCAAAGGTGAAAATAACATGATCGGGTATTATAAAAATCCAGAGGCAACAGCTGAAGTGATCAAAGATGGTTGGCTTTACACAGGGGACATTGGTCAATGGGTAGACGGTAAATTTCTCAAAATTATAGACCGAAAGAAAGAGATGTTCAAGACTTCTGGAGGGAAATACATTGTTCCTCAGCAGATCGAATCTAAGCTGGTGGAATCCTCGTTTATCGAACAGGCCATGGTAATTGGAGAAGCCCGTAAATTTCCTGCTGCTTTGATCGTTCCCAACTATAATAAACTACTAGAATGGTCGAAAGGTACTTTTCCCTCCCTTGCCAATCTTTCTAAACAAGATTTTCTAAATAGCCCAGAACTGAAGCAGAAAATCGAATCGGAACTCAACCGTATTAATCAAAATTTTGGCGGCTGGGAACAGATCAAGAAGTTCGCTATTCTCTCCAACGAAATGACTGTTGAAACGGGTGAATTGACACCGACCTTAAAAATGAAAAGAAAAGTTATCTTACAAAAATACGATCGGGAGATTGAAGAAATTTATAAAATCTAGCCTACAAAAAAAGCCTTTGTCAAAAACAAAGGCTTTTCTATAATCAACTATATTATATTCTTTATCTTTTAACAATCCGTTGACGAATCGCTTCATAGATCACTACTGCGGCCGATACAGACACATTTAACGAACCTATTTCACCGTACATTGGTATCTTGGCCAGATGGTCGGCAATGCGGATTAGGTCATTGGAAACACCAACGTCCTCCGCACCCATAATGACACAAGTTGGAGCCGTATAATCTACGTCGTAGATACTCGAGGTTGTTTTTTCTGTACTGGCAACTAACTGCACACCTGAATCAATCAAAAATTTACCAACTTTTGAGAGGCTATCATGGCGACAGACAGGGATTTTATAGAGTGCGCCAGCAGATGTCTTGATCGCATCAGGATTGACCTCAGCCGAGCCTTTTTTAGGGACAATGATGGCATGTACTCCAGAACATTCAGCAGTCCGTGCAATGGCTCCCAAATTGCGAACATCAGTTACTCCATCCAACATCAGCAGTAAAGGAGTTTCACCTTTTTCATAAATCTGCGGCAGAAGTTCCTCTATGTCATGATAGGTAATTGGAGAAATAACCGCAATTACACCTTGATGATTTTTACGTGTTATCCGGTTTAATTTTTCAATTGGCACCTGTTGAGAAGCGATATTATGTTCTTTTAACAAGGCTTTCAATTCTAAAATCAAACTCCCGCTCAAACCACGTTGTATAAATAATGACTCGATCTCTTTACCACTATCGATTGCTTCGATAACAGCGCGAATACCAAATACCATCTGATTCACTTCACGTCTTTCCCCGTGGTCGCGATCACGTCTCTGAAAATTTCCTTGCATAATAAATACTAAATATCTGCCTCTTCATAGAAGAGTTTGCAAATGTACAAAAATAAAAAATAACTATTGTGTTTGAATTAGCTTAGTCCTAAGTTAAACTCTTTCCTCAAAGTATCTAAGAGCGGATTTTTGTTGACCATAGCTTGATACTTCTCCTGAGAAGTATAGGGTTTGCGTGAAATAGTATGTTCCATCATTACCCCCTGCAGATCCAGTGAAAAATTCTGAAGTTTCACACGCAGGTAATTCAGCACATCAACCTTTGCGCTTTGCAATACATCCATCTGAACACCATTTTCGACATCAATTTCAATCAATACCCCATTTAAGCGGGGTTGCATAGCAGTCATCATGGTATACAAGTTAATCTTGTTTTCTGCTTTCAGCTGTTCAGCATAACTATTCCAAACAGCAATAAATTGGCCGAATGAAACATCACGCTGTTCGCTTCCACGTATTAATTCAGGTTCATCACCTTCTTTGGCAACGGTATTGTTATCGTATATGGTATTCAAATCCGGCAAAGACGGAATAATTGCAGCAGTAGATGCTCCCCAGCCCCCTTTTTTTACTTTAGGCGGCACATTGGAAATAATATCTTTTTTCACCTCTTCCTTTGTCTCGGAAGCCTGATAATTTACGGGGTTAGCTTGCGGACGCGGTGTTACCTGGTTTTCAACGACAGGAGCATTCGCTGGAGAAGTCGCTTGCGGACTAAGAGCTACAGAGCTTTGTTGTGGTTGTCCCGCTACTGGCTCAGGAAGTTTTTTTTTTACACCCTCGGCTGCCGAAGGAATCTGTATGGCCCCTAGCTGGCTCAATTTAATTGCACTTGCAATATGACATGTCTTGAGGAGTGAAAGTTCAACTTGTAAGCGTTGATTTTTACTTGTCTTATAGTTTATTTCACATTGATTGGAAATATTCAATGCAGACAACAAAAATCCTGGAGAGGCTTTTTGGGATTGCTGTAAATACTTTTGACGAATACTATCACTTACTTCCAATAATTTAAGCGTAGTTGGCTCTTTAGCCACCAGTAAATTTCTGAAATGCGCTGACAGACCGGCTATAAAATGACTGCCATCAAATCCATGATTTAAAATCTCATTGAAAATCAATAAAGTTTGTGCCGCATCTTCCCTTAAAATAGCATCTGTTAGCTTAAAATAATAATCGTAATCCAAGATATTCAAATTATCGATTACCGCTTGATACGTGACATTTTTATTGGAAAAACTGACGATCTGATCGAACATCGACAAGGCATCCCGAAGACCACCATCTGCCTTTTGGGCAATGATATGCAAACCGTCCTGATCATAAGCAATGCCTTCTCCATCAGCAATGCGAGCTAAATGACTGGCCATATCTTCCACTTTGATCCGATTAAAATCGAAAATCTGACAGCGCGAAAGAATAGTAGGTAAAATCTTATGTTTTTCTGTAGTCGCCAGAATAAAGATGGCATAGGAAGGTGGCTCCTCTAAAGTCTTCAAAAAAGCATTAAAGGCCGCTTGAGAAAGCATATGCACCTCATCTATGATATAGATTTTATATTTTCCAGCCTGCGGCGGTATACGCACTTGATCAATCAAGTTACGGATATCGTCTACGGAATTATTGGATGCCGCATCCAGTTCATGAATACTGAAAGAATTTCCATTTTGGAAAGACTTACAGCTATCACATGCGCCACAAGGTTCGGTGCCTGCTAAAATATTTTCACAATTAATTGTTTTCGCTAAAATACGTGCACAGGTCGTTTTACCAACACCTCGGGGACCACAAAACAAAAATGCCTGCGCCAACTGATTGTTGTGTATCGCATTCTTTAAGGTACCCGTAATGTGTTGCTGACCTACAACCGAATCAAAGGTAATCGGGCGGTATTTACGTGCAGAAACAATAAAATTATCCATTGCACGAAGATACGGATTTTAAAAATGAAAAAGGAGCATCTAAAACCTAAAAATAGATTGTAATTTTTTAATAATAATTCCTTCAATGCACAAAAAAAGCAAATTTTATCGTTAATTTTATATTACTACAATGTTATCAAATTGTTAAGAATTGAAATTAAGGGAAATACATCGGATGTTTTTGACCATGCTAATTTGGTTAACCTGTGCTTCACAACAGCTTTGGGCGCAACATCATGATTTCGATTTTTATGATGGGAAGGTATCCATTGATGTCCCGCCCGCCTTTAATATTCCATTCAAAGACAGCTTAACGATAGCTCATGTACAAAAATTCTATCAAATCGCTGATCAAACCGATTATATACAACTTGTAAACAGTTTGCTCGAATACAAAGATGAGCATCATTTGAATGATTGGGTCTATTATCAGCTGATTCGTCGCACCGCACAACAAATTGCCCCGAAAGCTGAAAATTATACACGCTATACTTTATATAAATGGTTTTTAATGTGTAAATCGGGTTATGATGCCCGCTTGGCTGTGGGGAATAATCAGATTATATTTTTCATTCAAAACAAAGAAGACATTTCTGATATTCCTTTTTTTGAAATTGACGGAAAGAAGTATACCTGTTTAAATTTTCATGATTATGGGAAACTCTTTCAACGCGCAGACACTTATATCCCCGTTAAGATTAAAGTACCGGAAGCTACTGAAGATTTTAGTTATAAAATCACAAAATTACCTGATTTTGTTCCAGCTAATTATAAAGAGAAGCAAATTGAGTTCAATTATGGCCATAAAGCCTACCATTTTAACGTCAAGTTGAATGAAGATATCAGTGACCTTTTTAAAAACTATCCTGGTGTAGATTTCGAAACTTATTTCAATATTCCACTCAGCAAAGAGACTTATCAATCGCTGATTCCTGCACTCAAGGAAAATTTAAAAGGAAAAAATCAACAAGAAGGTGTCGATTATTTAATGCGGTTCACCCGCTATGCATTCTTGTATGAAAATGACGAAGAGAATTTCGGGACCGAGAAACGTCTTTCTGCAGAACAAACGCTATTGAATAAATACAGTGACTGTGACGATCGTGTTGCCTTGTTTTTTTACCTGGTAAAGGAAATCTACAATCTACCGATGATCACCCTGCTCTATCCCACCCATGTAACGATGGCCGTCCAATTTGAACATCCTATTGGTGATGCTATTTTGTACAATGGAAAATATTATTCTGTCTGTGAGCCTACTCCTCAAGCGCAAACACTGGATATAGGTCAATTGTCTGAAGAGCTTAAAAATCAGTCTTATCAGATTGTATATCACTACGATCCGAGATGAGACAGCCCTTTTCAAAGGTCCCACGGAATTAATTAAAATATCAACAAGTTTACTCTGTTGGTATTCTAATTGATAATCGGAATTTTACATCGCTATCCTAAAATTTCAGTAGAATCAAAGCTTACGGTAGAAAATATATCATCAAGTAAGCTTTATATGTTCTAAAGTTTGCTTATAAAATCAAGTACATCTGTATATTTCCCATCTGTACGCTGCCCTGCAATTGTTACCGTATTTTTTTTACCTTCGGATTTTACTGTAATCACATAGTCTGCTCCATCTACACAACGTGCACACTCGTCAATTTTGGCGTTCATTAAATCATACGTTTCGACATATGACGATAACTTTCTAAAAGTGTCTTCACTGGTTTTGTAGCTTTTATCTTTTACAGTTTGAGGATTGCCAGTGGTTCCAGCGGGATACTTTACCTCTGTCTTATTTTGATCGACAGTAATATTTACAAATTCGCCCCAACCAGAAATTCCTTTTATTTCTACTTTAAGTCCAGAAGTTGAAGGATCATTGATATCATTCGATTTTTTACACCCAAAAAGGAGGAAAGCACCCATTAAAACCAAATAGATTGTTCGTTTCATAATTTAGAATTTATTTTATTTGACTATTTAACGAATTATTTAAAATATATGCTACATAAAAAATCCCGCCAAGGCGGGATTTTTCATCTATTTACTAAACTATAATTATTTTACTTTTCCAGGAGTGGTATATGCCAAGTTCTGTGGATCATAATGAGCCCAACCACTTGTCCAATCCGTCGTACCAAAAGCACCTTTATAAGCCACTTTCTCAAAAAAACTTCCAGACACCTTAGCATTGGTAAAACTTGCTCCACTAGCAGCAGCGGATCCAGATAACACTTGGAAATTTGGAGTGTTGCTTGTATTTGAAAAATCTGAACCAAAGTTATAAGGGGCTACGAACAGTTCAGATGCATATTTACCATTTTCGAAAACATTTTTAGCACGTATAAGTGTAGAGACAGCCGCAGCATTTGTAGCTGAGCTAACTTTTAAATCAGCGTCTTTAGAACCATATACCAAATTATTTTCAAAAACTGCATTTCCACTTAAGAAATTATTCGAAGTCGAATTTGCTGTGATTACCTTTGTATCATCAACATATAATCCAGCCAAAGGAAAGCCTGAAATAACGGAGTTTAAAATGCTGATAGAAGAGTTCCGACGCACTTGAGCACCATGTTGGAAGTTCGCATTAAAAGATCCTCCAGCCTTTTGAATTGGGCCTAGAATTGTCACGTTAGAAAATACAGCAGAAGTTTTTGGAGTTTGGTCGGTCCCTGTAGCGTTGTTATCAGATTCAAAACCATTAGAGCCTGATTGATCTGCAACAGTAGGTACACGTTGTGCTAATGCAAATTGAACATTACCAGAATACCCAAAATCTGTATCAAAATCATCATCCCAAGTACCTACAGCTAAAAGATGCTTCGCATTTACTGTTCCGCCAAACCATTCAAAAGCGTCATCGCCTGAGCGATAGATCTGAATATATTCCAATGTTGTACCATTTCCAACACCACCCATTGTCAATCCATTAATTTCATTATCTACAGAATACGCGATACCGCCATATTCGATACGGACATATTTCATTACACCAGAGTTATCTGCAGCATCAGAACCGCCATAATAAATATAATTTTTTTCATCCTTACCTGTCGGTGCAGCAAGACCACCTTCGATCTTAACATCGGTACCTTGGTTAACTGGCGCTTTACCTAAAAGGATTACTCCACCCCAATCTCCCTGAGAACGAGCTCCCGCAGCTAAATTAGATGTAAATACAATAGGCTTATCAGCTGTACCTGTTGCATTAATTTTTGAACCTCGTGTAATTGTCAATGTTGCTTTTGAAGCTTTATCTCCTTTAATAATAGTTCCTGGTTCAATCGTTAAAGTGGCACCGTTACTGACATATACGAATCCTTTTAAAACATAGATTTTATTTGATGTCCAAGTTGTATTACTAGTTATCTCGCCTGAGATTTCTACGACATTCTCATTTCCAGGATTTGTTGGAGTTTCTGTTCCACCTCCATTATCCGTAATTGTTGTTTCTTTACAAGCTCCAGCCAATAATAATGCTGACAGGGATAAGAATAAAAATCTTTTTTTCATTTTTTAAGTTTTAAAAATCTTGATACAAAAAAATACTTTAGATATGTCCTTAGATTTAAAGTAATATTAAGTTTATATTACTATTAAAATGTATAATTAAATGATACTGAATAATTTCCACCAGTCTTATAACGATATAGAATTTCCTTAGCTTCATTATCAAAATATACGTTTACAGGATTATTCAAAATATCACCCAAATTGACTTTTACCTCTGCTTTATTCTTCATCAATTTGTAGCCGACTTGTGCATCTAATACATTACGAGGTGCTTCGTAAGCGCTCGCAAATGTGATTCCTCCTGCTTGCGCTATTCGCTTACCAATGCGGTTAAAAAGAACATTAACATTCAATTTATTACCCAATGCGCTATGTTGCAATCCTGCATTGATAGTATAAGGTGATTGTCCAACCATAGGTCGAGTTTTCTCTTTATAGTCCTGATCAGTCGGATTAGTCACCTTCGAATGCACATAAGAAAGATTTAAATATGCGGTTGTGTTAGAAAACAGTTGATTTTCACTGACAAAATCCAATTTCTTTCTTGCCTCTAACTCAGCTCCATATAAGGTTGCTTTCGGTGTATTGAAATAGGAAACATCAACTGTCGAATTTACATCATAGCGAGATGCTTCAATAGCATCTGTAAACTGTTTATAGAATGCAGAGACCGAAAAGATTTCGCCAGCTTTGGGATATATTTCAAATCTCAAATCCGCATTATTGATTGCGCTTCGTTTTAGTTTTGTATTCCCGGAAATAGTTCCGAATTGCTCGTAATCATAATAACTAAATGGTGCTAATTCTCGTAATTCAGGACGAGCAATTGTTCGATAATAGGAAGCCCTAAGATTTGTCTTACTATTTAAACTATAAGTCATATTAATTGACGGCAAAAAGTCTAGTTTTGTATCATCAACATCCTTTTTGTCTGTGTCAATTTGAACATTATAATTTTCAACACGCAAACCATAGACTATGCGAAACTTATCCATAAACTTTTGGTCCATCATCGCGTACCCAAATCCTGTCATTGATTTTGCAGTATAGAAGTCACCAGGCATTTGGATTTCATCATATTTAAAGTAGTTTTTATCGATCAAATCTGCAGCAAATATTTTATCTGGAGAAAGTTCACGTATTTGATCAGCTAATTTTGAATCCATCTTAATTACATCTAAGACAAGGCCAACAAAACGCGCATCAAAATCACGATGACGATAATTCGCTCCAGCACCAACTTTCAATGTACTTGGTGCAGATAAAAAATTTATTGGTCTAGCATAGTTTAACTCACCAGAGAAAACATTTTCATTAAGATCAGAAAACAAACGCGTATTCTCTTTACTAGGACTGGTAATATTAGCCAAATAAGGAACTGTAGAATCATTTTCTTTATCAATCGCTTTTGCATAATTGATTTTCATCTGATTCGGTTGATTGTTTTTAATGTTGCTATATGATGCTGTCCATTTAATTCTATCATTTAGATCCGAAAGTACATGATCGCCTTCCAAGGTTGACTTGAACAATGATTTTTGCAAAATATCAAAAGCATAGAATTTATTTACTGATGTCGTTCCAAGATGTGTTCCTGTCCGCTCAGTATACACGTTATCATAATTTCGATTATATAAATTTTTCCAGGAGATTTTATTCTTTCCAAAAGAATAACCGAAATTAGCCATTGCTCCCAAATTCGTTGTAAACTTATATTGATTGTCTTTGTAATCGTATTGATACCAGTTACGTTCAATATTTGACAAAATATTTTGGGAATTCCGATAATTAACAGAAAATAGCGCACCAAATTTATTGTTATTCTCATATTGCTTTACTCGACCCAAAGAAAATTGATAAGCTTGTGAAGGAAGGGCCTTCTTATTTTCAACTGAAAAATCATTCGACAATGATTTCATCGTTAAACGTTGCCACTTTTGCGACAGACCAGCAGCGAATGCTTCTCGCGAAGGATAGTTCTTAGCCAACTGACTTGATCCATCATCAAAACCTAAATAATTTTGAACGTTCTTTTTAGTTTGTAAAAAATCTTTAAATGTCGACGCAGTATTATAACCATATCCCAAGCCGAAAGAGACAAAATTTTGATCAGGAATATCTTTTGTTGTAATCTGTACAGCTCCCCCTGCAAAATCCGCTGGTAAATCTGGAGTAGCTGTTTTTGAGATCGTAATTTTATCAATAAGATTCGAAGGAATAATATCAAATGAAAATGCGCGACGATTGGCTTCTGTACTTGGTAATACCGAGCCATCCATCATAGCAACATTATAGCGGTCACTCAAACCGCGAACAATGACAAACTTATTATCTTGAATTGTCGTACCACTGACACGACGTAATGCTTCGGATGTATTTTTATCTGGCGATCTTCTGATCTGCTCACTTGAAATACCATCAGAAATCAATGCGCTATTTTTTTGTTGCGAATATAATGCACCGATAGACTCTTTCTTAAAAGATCCTGTAACCACAACTTGATCTAACACCTGTCCTTCTGAATTATCAAGAACGATATCTAAATTGGTCAAATCATTCGCTTTAATCTCAACCTCGGTAACTTGCTTTGTCGAGTAACCAATGTAAATATATTCTACAGTATATTTACCTGCCGGTAAAGCTGGAATACTGTACTTTCCGGATACATCAGAGCTTCCGCCCCTTGATGTTCCTAAAATACGCACAGTTACACCAGTGATTGTTTCACCAGTTTTACTATTCGTAATAGTCCCCATTAACTTCCCACTACTTTGTGCATAAACTGTTGTTGACGCAGCTACTGCTAGCGTTACGACTGCAGCGATTCTTCTAAGTTGTAATTGTGGTTCCAATTTATTTGTTTTTTGTTTCTGCAAAGCTATTAGCAGAATATTAGATTAACATTAACAACAAATTACCATTACATCAATCAGCTGTTAATTTAATGTTACCTATAGCCAGATTTTCTCGATTTTCAGTAAAAAAGACTGTTTATGGCCGATTTGCGTAGTATTTGGGCAGTCTCCAGGGAGATTATATTAATGAAGTGTAATAAAATTATTAAGCACTTAATTTATTAACACAATAGGTTATTTTTCTAATTTATACCTTAATGAATGCCATGTAACGGGTTTACATAGCGACCTGGTACTGCTAGTTGAAAGCGAACAATCATCTTCCATGGCAGCTGTTAACTCACCGCAGTAAATTGCTTTTTATATGCGATATAATTGCAATTATATTGCATATAAAAAGCAATTTATCTAAGTTTGAATATATTTTCAATTTCTGATCCGCATGAGCACTCCAATCGTATCGACAACAAAGTTATCATTTCAGTATCCCAATTCAAGGCTAATTGAATTTCCAGATATCCATATCGAGAAAGGCCAGCATACGCTGTTATTGGGGGATTCAGGTTCTGGAAAAACAACACTGCTGAATATTTTGGGGGGCTTGGCTCGGCCAGAAACAGGTCAGGTCAAGATCAATAGCCAAGATCTAGCATTGTTATCAAACAGCAAATTGGATGAGTTTCGTGCCCAATATATCGGGTTTATATTCCAAGAGGCACACCTGCTGAGAAATCTAACACTTTTGGAAAACATCAAGTTGGCGCAGTCTTTAGCAGGAAAAAAAATAGACATCAGTGCAATTCATCTTATACTTAAACAACTACAATTAGATGAAAAAAGTGCTGCCTATCCGAACGAATTGAGTCGCGGCCAGTTACAACGCGCCGCTATTGCACGTAGCGTCATCAATAAACCAGCCTTATTAATTGCTGACGAACCTACTGCCGCTTTAGACGATAATAATACCTACAGGGTATTAGAACTTCTCCTATCGATAGCTGACACTGCAGGATCAACTTTACTGATAACAACACACGACAAGAGAATAAAAGATCAGTTCTCCAAAATGTACCTTTTAAAATAATTGTTTTACTTTATTTACGCGTCACCTTTAGTTTTTAAAATTTGTTATGAACACGATACAATTGGTTTGGAAAAATTTAAGTAGGCAGTTTGGCTCGGTCTTTCTCAGCATGCTGTTAACGGCGTTTGGAATTTCCATCCTTGCCGTGCTTTCAATTACCGGAGAAACTTTTGAAAAGCAGCTTGACAATAACAGTAAAAATATTGATTTGGTCGTCGGAGCCAAGGGAAGCCCACTTCAGTTAATCTTGTCCAGTGTTTATCATATCGACAATCCAACCGGTAATATCCCACTAGGCGAACTGGAGCCACTACGCCAAAATCCACTTGTTCGGCTTGCTGTCCCCTTATCTTTAGGCGACAATTTTAAAGGTCACCGCATTGTTGGAACTGATTCATCGTTCTTTGCTATTTATGAAACCGCTGTAGCCGAGGGGCGTATTTGGCAAAATAATTTTGAAATAGTCATTGGTGATCAAGTTGCCAAAAAACAACAGCTAAAAATTGGCGATCAGATCCATAGTTCACATGGCCTGAGCAAAGATGGGCACCATCATGATGAACATCCTTTTACCGTTGTCGGTATTTTAAAACACAATAATAACGTTACCGACAACTTAATACTGACGAACTTGGAAAGTGTTTGGGATGTACATGGCATTGCACATCAGCATGAGCATCATGAAACAGCAGCAGAGAAAGAGCAGCGCGAACGTCAGGAAGACCGGGAGGAAACCGTCAACGCGCACCTCCACCACCACGGTGAAGATATAGCAGAAAATTCATCTTCTCCCGTCGAAATGAATGAAAAAGGACATCACCAACAGGAAGACCATCCTGAACACGCAGAGGAAGGTATGTTTGTGAAGTCCATAGGGGCCGATATGGTCAAGCAAAATGGACTGGAAATAACCGCCATCCTACTCAAATATCAATCTCCTGCGGCGATCGGAATTTTACCAAAAATGATCGACCAACAAACCGATATGCAGGCCGCATCCCCTGCGATGGAAAGTACACGTCTATTCTCTTTATTAGGTGTAGGGATAGATTCTTTATCCATACTAGCTTATGTAATTATGTTTATTGCAGGTTTAAGTGTCTTTATTAACCTATATAATGCATTAAAGCAACGTAAATACGATCTTGCCATCATGCGTACGCTCGGAGCCTCCAAAGGAAAACTCTTTGCTATTGTGCTCCTTGAAGGACTTACAATTACTATTATTGGTGGATTAATTGGACTTATAATGGCACATTTGGCACTCTACTATATCAGTAATCAAGCGAGTCAAAGCGCTGATTTTATTGAGGCCTTTAAACTCCATCCCAAAGAATTGGTATTTTTGTTTGCTGCTTGTATAATCGGTATCTTCGCAGCAATCATTCCAGCAATCAAAGCTTACAGGACAAGTATTTCTGGAACGCTATCAAGTAAATAAGTTTAACTAAGATCAATACACTACAAAAAAGATCGCAATAAGAAGAGCAGTTTGACCTATAGGTAGGATAACGTAAAATATAGAAGAACAGCTTCTTGATACAAAACAATAGCATAACACATGAAAAAAACGCTGACAGTATTACTATTTATAATATTTTGTACAATACAATCACAGGCTCAAATAGGCAGTAATCCGGATGTTCCGGACCATACGCCTATGATGAACAAAACATGGGAAGCGATTGATAAGATGGCTTATAAAGTAACTTATAATGGGGCAAAGAAAGTATATACTCCATTCTATCCAAAAGAACTTAAAGCCCTAGAAAATAAAATAGTTGAATTACCGGGCTACATGGTTCCTCTTCATAGTGGTCGTAACCATAAAAACTTTATGATGTCTGTATTACCCGTGATGCAGTGCCAATTCTGTGGATCGAATGGAATTCCACCCATGGTTGAAGTAACGTTAAAAGGTAGCGCGATAAAATTTTCCGAAGATCCAATTAAATTAAAAGGGAAGATGATCTTTACCAAAGATCCAATTAAGGGAAATGCTGAGATCCAGATTGTAGATGCGGAACCAATAAAATAAACTAGCGTCCATTTGAACGATCAAATTGGCTTTGCAAATTATTCTTCAGAGCCAATTTGCCAAACCAACGCAGCGGCTTATTTTATCTATTCAGCAGCGATACTTCCATACATGCGGCTAAAGCGGCCGTTTCGGTCCTTAAGCGCGCTTCTCCCAAAGAAATTGGATGAAATCCCATTTGTAGTGTCAAATCAATTTCCTCCTCAGAGAAATCTCCTTCTGGACCAATGAGGATAATATAATGTTGCGAAGGCTCCAAAACCTGGTTTAAATACTTTTTTTCAGCATCAACACAGTGTGCAATTGCTTTTTGAACACCTTCTGTTGGAATATCTTTCAAAAATTGTTTTAACGATACAGCTGGATTAAGTTTGGGAAGATAGGCTTTCAATGATTGTTTCATGGCTGCAACAACCACCTTGTTCAGACGATCTAATTTTACCTCTTTTCGCTCAGAATGCTCACAGATAACTGGAGTTATTTCCTGAATGCCAACCTCAGTTGCCTTCTCTAAAAACCATTCTATACGATCAATATTCTTCGTTGGAGCAACAGCGATATGTAGATGATACCTCGGCTGCTGAAAGTATTCCTTGACATTTAAAATAGTAAGAACGGTACGTTTGGGATGAGGGTCAATAATTTGAGCTTCGTATAAACCACCACGACCATCGATGAGATGTAAATGATCGCCGGTATTCATACGAAGCACGCGAATTGCATGTTTACTTTCTTCCTCACTAAGGATAAAATTTTCTAACGAAGGATTTAAATCCGGTGTAAAAAATAACTGCATTTATCAGCGTTATTAGGTTATTCTTCTGTATCATCATCGGCCGATTCGACTAATTCCAATTTGACAAACTCAATATTCTGTTGGGCTTTCCGGATAATAGTGAATACGTAGCCATATTCTTCTTTCCGCTCGCCTACTTCGGGAATTTTATCAAAAATCTCACTCACCAAACCCGACATGGTATCGTAATCTTGACTCTCGGGCAATTCTATAGGGAGAAACTCATTCACATCATGAATACTAGCTCCAGCATCGACCATATATTCCGTTTCAGAAATTCGTTCAACAACTGGAGTTTCCTCATCATATTCGTCCTGAATCTCACCGACCAGCTCCTCAACAATATCCTCCAGGGTAACCATACCTGCTGTCCCACCAAATTCATCCAGTACAATCGCCAACTGTAGACGCTTTTGCTGAAATTCAGCCATTAAATCATTAATCTTCTTCGTTTCAGGAATGAAATAGGGCTTGCGCATGATATTTTTCATGACAACTTCCTTTCCTTTAGCTAAGAGGGGAAGAATATCCTTTGTATGTACAATACCAACGATTTGATCAATGTTATCTTCATAAATTGGGAGACGGGAATACCCCTCTTCAGTCATTGTTTCAATCAGCTCAGAGGCATCAGCGCTAACTTCAACAGCGACAATTTTGGTACGGGGTACCATAATATTCTTAACGATACGTTCGTTAAAATCAAATACATTTTTAATCAATTCGTGCTCGGAAATATCCAAAGCACCAGACTCTTTACCTTTATCCAACAGGTACTGTAACTCCTCAGAAGAGTGCGCAGATTCACCTTTAGTGACTTCAAATCCCAAAATTTTCAGTAGAAAATTAGCGAAACCATTTAAAATCCAAATAAATGGTCTAAAGATAAAGTAGAAAAATTGCAGTGGAACCGCAATTTTCATGGTTGTTGCAACTGGTTTTTGAATCGCAATTGATTTAGGAGCGAGCTCTCCAAATACAATGTGTAACACAGTAATAATTGTAAAAGCCAATATATGTCCTGCATTCGTCGCGATTGTACCTGTCAATTCAACACCGAAAAAACCGAGAAACCCCTGCACAATTTGGGTCATTACAGCCTCTCCTACCCAGCCTAAGGCGAGTGAAGAAAGTGTAATACCCAATTGTGTAGCGGCCAAATAACCATCCAAATGCTCCGTTATACTTTTGGCTATTGTGGCAACTTTGCTACCTGTTTTTGCCTGAACTTCAATTTGGGAGACTCGGACCTTGACAATAGCAAACTCTGCCGCGACAAAAAAGCCGTTAGCCAATACTAAAAACAATGTCCAAAATATATCGAGCGCCATGCTTGGGGTTATTTGTTAACAAATTCTTTTTTGTACAACTCGATAGCCTCGATCAAGATTCTTTGCGCTTCTTCACGCCCCTTTACACCCTCAACAATGACATGTTTCTTTTCGAGTGCTTTATAACTCTCAAAGAATTGTACAATCTCCTTCATCGTATGCGGAGGCAATTGATCAATATCTTTAATGTAATTAAAAACAGGATCATTTTTGGCGACCGCAATAATCTTATCATCTTGTTCTCCACCATCAACCATATTCATCACACCAATAACCTGTGCTTCAACCAATGTCAAAGGTAAAATATCCACTGAGCAAATAACCAAAATATCCAAAGGATCTTTGTCATCGCAATACGTTTGTGGTATAAAACCATAATTAGCAGGATAAACGACAGATGAACTCATTACTCTGTCCAAAAGCAACAAACCAGTTTCTTTGTCTAATTCATACTTTCCTTTGGATCCGTTTGTAATCTCAATGATAGCATTTACGGCATTTGGAACATTCTCACCTGGAGAAACCATGTGCCAAGGGTTTTGTTTACTCATTTTTTAATTTACTGTATATTTTGTTTGTTTCTTTTATCTTTTATACGCTTTTTTAGTAACGTTATTGCAATTGGCAAAAATGCGATCACAATCATACCAACGACAACATATTCTACATAATGTAAAATCCAAGGGAACTCTATACCGAGGAAATATCCAGAAAGGGTCAACACAAGTACCCAAATAGCAGCCCCTGCAACATTGTACAGAACGAATTTCTTAAAATCTAATTTTACAACACCGGCAAAGATAGGTGCAAAAGTACGAACTATTGGAACAAATCTTCCTATAATTAAAGCTGTTCCACCATATTTATGGTAAAACTCTTCCGCCATGACCACATACTTTCGCTTAAAGATGAAGCTATCTTTTCGCTTAAATAACATTGGTCCGGCCCGATAACCAAACCAATACCCTGTAAAATTCCCTAATACTCCCGCAACAAACAAGCCTAAACAAAGCGTGTATATATTAACGTCAATTTTATTTAGTGCACAAAATAATCCTGCAAGAAATAATAAATAATCACCAGGTAGAAAAAATCCAAAAAATAGACCTGTCTCAGCAAATACAATTAAGATAACCAGATAAAATCCACCAGAGCTCAATAACTCTTCTGGATTTAATAATTGTTGAAATGACAACAAAAGTTCATGCATAATCTTTAGTAAAAATCAATATTGCGTTTCTTTTTTAGAACAAATCCTACGCTTCTCCTTGTACAAATTTTAAACAGCAAAGTACAAATATAGCATTCTTCTAAAAAACGAACGTAAATCAAGTGTAATATAATCTTTTCTAGTTATTGATTTTGAGCGGTTATACCGACAATAGACTCGCGAATAGTAGTCGCAATTTCATGAAGTTCATCATTAGCCAAGCTCAATTTAGGTCCAGCAAAATTTAAATCACTAATTTTATTAATAGGTACCAGATGTATATGTGCATGAGCTACCTCCAAGCCAACTACTGCTACACCGACTTTTACACAAGGAATCACTTTTTTAATACCTTGAGCAACAATTTTAGCAAATACCCAAAGTGCCATATATTCATCATCCGCTATATCAAAAATATAATCTGTTTCTTTCTTAGGGATCACCAGAACGTGTCCCTTAGCCAATGGGCTGATATCCAAAAAAGCCAGAAAATCATTACTTTCTGCAACTTTGTAAGCTGGAATCTCCCCAGCAACGATTTTTGAAAAAATTGTCGACATATTATTCTAATCTTGGAATAAATCTTTTAAACAGTGATTAGCAGAAAGCAGACTTTAAAATGCAAAGCCTTCGGTATGTTAACAATTAAAAATTTAACTGTAGATTTTATCACACCCTGTTTTTCTACTGTCAACAAATATAAACAAAAAAGGTCGCGATTACTATATCACGACCTTCTTAATATAAAGTTAATTTGTGGATGTGCGGTTATGGCATACCGCACATAACCGACATATATTATCTTGAAATCTCTACGATTTCGAATTCAATTTTCCCTGCTGGCACTTCAATAACAGCTGTATCACCTTTTGATTTACCCAATAAACCTTGGGCAATAGGAGACTTAACAGAGATTTTACCAGACTTCAAATCCGCTTCTGACTCCGCAACCAATTGATAAGTCATTTCAGCACCATTCTTCTTGTTCTTGATCTTAACAATCGATAACGCCAAAACTTTAGATGTATCCAATTTGGACTCATCAATTAAACGGGCTGTCGCAAGTGTGTTCTCCAAATTGGCAATTTTAGCCTCATGAAGCCCCTGAGCTTCTTTAGCAGCATCATATTCTGCATTTTCTGACAAATCCCCTTTGTCTCTTGCCTCTGCAATAGCATTGGCAATTTTAGATCTTCCTTCCGTCTTCAGATAAGCCAATTCTTCTTTAAGCTTACGCAATCCTTCTTCCGTAAAATAAGTTACTTCTGCCATAATTTTATCTTTTTTCTTATTTTCTACATTTTAAAAAAGAAACAAGACCATATTACCCTCGTCGGGAAACATGGTCTTGCTTCGAATTTATACGAAGATAATAATTGTTTTCAACAAAACAAATTCTTACCTGTTAAATATAATTAAATCTCTTCCTCATCAACAAATTTATATCCCAGCCCCCTTACGGTCTGTAGATAATGTGGCTTATCAGGGTTTGTTTCTATCTTTTTTCTTAAACGAACCACATGCATATCCAAGGTCCGTGTGTTGACGTTTGAGCTATATCCCCAGACAACTTCCATTAACTCTTCGCGCGTAATCTCTCGACCTAAGTTTTGTAGAAAATGAAGTAAAATTCGGTTCTCCAAGATAGTCAACTCAACTTTTCTTCCGTCACGTATTAAGGAATGGATGTTGGGATGATGTTCCGTCTGACCAAATTTATAAACTTCGGGACTGTTTTTAGGCAAGAAAAATTTCACCTTATTATCGATCATAGCAATAAGCACATCCATATTGAACGGCTTGCTGATGTAATCAGTCACACCAAAGCTATAGGCTTCAATTTTGTCTACATCTTGAGATTTAGCTGTCATCATGATAATGATATTCTCAAAGCCGGCTTTACGGACATCTTCACAGATCTCGTTGCCTTCTTTTCCTGGAAGCATCCAATCCAGCAAAACCACATCGGGCCTCTTTTCCAAAATCAAACCCTCCGCTTCATTCCCATTTCCGCTTTGAATGACCTGATAGCCTTCGGATTCCAATCGATGTTTTACCAAGAAACGTAGGTTCTCATCATCTTCAATAACAGCAACTGTGATGTCTTTATTCATATTTAAATTTATTTTTAAACCGGAAATACCAAGGTAAAGGTGGTCCCTTGTCCCAACTGACTTTTTACTGTAATATCACCGCCTATAAATTCAGTAATCTCCTTACAGAAAGCCAATCCCAAACCGATACTTCCTTGCTGATTATATTGACTTTTTATTCTATAAAACTTTTTGAAGATGTTGTTAAACTCAGCCTTCTCAATCCCTATTCCTTCATCTTTAAAAGTGATAACAAAATTCTTCTTGTTTTGTTGTATCGCAATATCCAAGATTTTATGCCCCGCTTTCGAATATTTATAGGCATTATCAATCATATTTTGAAACACGCTACTCAATAGTACCGGATCTGCAAGCATTGATGTCCTTACATCAATTTTTGTGCTAATCTTGAAATCCGAGTATTTTATTCTTGACGAAGCTACTAGATTTTCGGTAAATTCCTCCAAATCAACTTCTTCTTTATTTAATTTTATGGTTTTATTTTCTATCTGACTAAACGACAATAGCTTATTCATCAGGTTATTTAATCGGTCTGCCTCCTGATCCAATATATTTCCATACATTTTCCGTTCTTCATCAGAGAGTACCTGCGCACTCTTAATATTATTTCCAGCAATTTTTATAACGCTCACAGGCGTCTTAAACTCATGCGTAAGATTATTGATGAAATCGTACTGCAATTTAAAAAGTCTTCCGTTAATTTCTAAATTTCTATAAATTAAATATAGTATTGCAATTAAAATAATATAAATCAGGGATACACCGCCCAATACCGGCCAAAAACTGCGGTTTATCTCTTTTGATAGAAAACTCTTACTCGATCTAAAAAGAAGTTTATAGTCAGCTAAGGCTCCTGGTAAAGGCATCTCAGTAGAAATCTCGTCATTTTCTGGCGTGATCGGGGCACCCACCAACGGAACTATTTCTACTTTCTCATAAAGATTTGAATAGCTATTTTTTACTTCCAGATACATTGGATCGATCTGAAAATTGAACATGTCCTGTTCATATCCCACAGTATGATCCAAATTACCTTCCATGATGGACTTATAGACAATTAAGTCATTGACCCTCGGAATATTCAAGTAGGTAATCTGTCCGGGTCTTATCGTATAAAAAACCTTCAGAATATCCTTATCAGAAAGCTTGGCATTCGGTTGCAATTTATCGATATAAGTTGCCAGCTTGACGCCAATATTATTAATTTCCTCAGAATGCAGGCCCATCTGCCCACGGTCTCGAATCGTATTCTTATTCAGCCCGGATCGGGAAACGGTAAAAATGGTTATGGTCTTCGGTTGAATTCTAAGATTATTAACAATAAAACCATAGTTCAAGTTATGATCATTATTAAATTGCAAATCAAAAAAACCGATTTCCCGAACAAAAGGATATGAACTTAATATACTATACGCATATTTCCCCGCCTGCACTGAATCCAAAAAACCCTGATAAAAAGAAACTTCAGGAATTCTATTTTGAAAAAAATCGTTGAAAGGGATTAAGGTTTGATCAAATATTTCTGATTTCCGGTTAGTGAATTCATTTTTTATATGCGATTCTGTATAATTACGGGAAAGAAAAAGGGCAAAAATGTACAGACCACTAATCACGATGAAAAACATCAACAATAGGCCGTAGTTTTTTCGATAGCTATATTTCTCTGCTTTCATAGTCTTCCCGCCTTTAGTCTACAAGATATTTCGCCAAAAATCGCTCCAGCTCATTATAGTAACCAAAGACATTCTCATCCCGTTTAAAAGTTCTATCTTCATCCTCTTTCAGGATGTATTGCACAGGAACATTATTATTCTTTAATTTCTGCACAAATTGATTTGCGTCCGGAACCGAACTAAATCGATCTTTCCCCCCTTGGACTAATAACACCGGTATCTTTACTTTATCCGAATGAAATACAGGTGAAATATTTTTGAATAGTTCTGCCTCCCGAATCGGATTTCCAACGATTTGATACATTTTCTGCACATAAGATTTAAAGTATGGCGGAATATCCCTAAAGTAAGTGAATAGATTGGTATAACCGGAATAAGACACGGCGCACTTATATAGATCAGAATTAAAACAGGCTGCATGTAGCGCAGAATAGCCCCCAAAACCTTTCCCTACAATAGCGACACGCTCCCGATCAGCAATTCCTTCTTTAATCAGCCATTTCACCCCATCGGTAATATCATCCTGAATCTTCCCGCCCCATTCTTTAAATCCCGCCGTCCAAAACTTCTTGCCAAAACCTGTTGAACCTCTATAGTTCATCTGAAAAACTAAATATCCCCGATTTGCCAAGAATTGGGCCTCATTGTCAAATCCCCATACTTCCCGCCCATTTGGCCCATCATGAGGCAATACAACCATTGGAAGATCTTTGCGATTGGAATGTATAGGGTAAGTCAGATAGCCTGAAATCTGAATACCATCTCTTGCTGTATAGGTGATATACTCATTGGGCGATAGCTCTTTGTCTTTTAGATCGGAATTATTATCTGTTAGCTTTGTTAATTTTTGCGTCGAAAAGTCATAAAAATAAATACCCCCTGGATTTACGTCCGTATAGGTTTTGATAATTACTTTGTCACCCGAAATGTCGGTATTTAGCACCTGAAATTCAAATCCATCGATCTGTTTGGACAACTGATCATATTTCTTTTTGGTAGCTTCATCAAAAAAATGCCTATTTTGTCTAGAGGTACTGTAATTTACGAACAATAGCTTATTTTGTTCCGTAAAATACCCTCCAGGACTCACATCAACATCTTTATGGCTGTAAAGTTCCCCTAACTCCTTCTGGTTTGCCAAATCATAGCTAACCAATGCCAGTTTATCCCGGTCTATATTGGATAAGGCATAAATGATCGCATCAGAACTATCTTGATAACCCAAAGGTGTAAAACTGCTCTCCACATCACAGCGTATAATCTCTTTAAAAGGTTCTTTCTCGGAACTCCGATAGAGCACAGACTGCTGTACGGAATCATTGGCTACCGCCAATCTTACCTGCCCATCATTGGACACAACCCAAGAACTCATATTTCCCGGATTCTGTAAAACCAATTCCCGTGGTCTCCCATCTAAATAGATGCGGTAAAGGTCAAAAAATGAAGAATCACGATCGTTGATTCCCGCAATAAAACTATCGCTTCCGGTCACAAGGGCATGAACCCACCGAAATCGTCCCCGAACCGGTTTAATTAATGGCCAAATTTTCTCTGTATTGATATCCACAGCATATAAACGTAAACTATCCTGTGTGGATTGCTCTGTCAAAAACGAAATTTTTGAATCATTATTCCAAGCAAAAGATTTTACATTAATATCATTTTGATACGTAAGCTGCTTGGAACTATCCTGATGAACCAAATCTATCAAATAGATATTTTTGCAATGATTGTCTAGGCCAATGTAAGCTATAAATCGACCATTTGGGGAAATCTTAAAATTTGATTTTTCAGGTGTAGAAAAAAATTGATTTATTGGAATACGATCAACGCTATGTCGTTGACACCCCAACATGATCATGGCAGAAAAAAACAAACCTATCCAAAATTTCATCCTCATAATCCCAGTTACATCCTTATCATTTATTCCAAATATTGCAATTAAATACGAAATTGCATTAAATGCAACCTTATTTTTACAAGATATAGTAATTAAATGTAATATTCAAACTTATCTCCCTTCTGCTCTTTAGATTCTTTTTTATAGCAGAAAAATAGCGTATTTTTGTGTATGTTTTTATACAACGTCTCCGTTATCGCAGAAGAAACAATCCATCAAGAGGTCGTTTCATGGATTCAGGATAATATCGTGCAATCCCAAAAATTTCAAGTGCATTTTCTGGAAATGCTCCAGTCGCCGCATGAAGGTATGACCTATTGCATCCAAGTCATACTTCCTACAGAAGAGCTTGTAGCAGATTTTCAGCAAGTGCATCTCATTCCATTACAACAACTCATTTCAGAAGTATATAAAGACAAGGTTTTCCTTTTTGACAGTACCATGAAGTATCTAAAAAAATAAAAGAGCTCTTTAGCGCTCTTTTATTTTTTTAGATCATTAATACCGTTACTATCTTTGGTAAGGTTCTTATTATACGTTTCACCTATCTCTGCTGCCAATTCATAACGTGGATCATAACTGATTTTTGGCGTTAAAAAATGAAGTAAAATCAAACGGGCATACCTAAAATTAAAAGGTGCGAAGACCAAAATGGTTACAGCTAGACCAATCAGATAAAGCCACGGAGACTCGCTTCCAGTCAAAATTGCGATAGCAACAGATACAGTAACAATCTCAGCGACAGACAAAGCATAACTCACATACATCGCAGCGTAGAAGTAACCTGGCTCAACCTCGTACTTGACGCCACAATATGGGCAAGTATCATTCATATGCTGCTTGTGTAAACTGTAGACCTTTCCTACAAATACATTACCAATATGACACTTTGGGCATTTGGAGTGTATCATTGCATGGAATTTGGATGTGGGCATTAAGAATCTATTTTATTTCGTTTATAAATTTCTTTGTTACAGGGCTCTTCTTACGGTACTTCTTATACCATAAATAACCAAGGCCTGCCGCGGCAAGATAAGGTATTACCAACAGAAACAAGATACCGTCATTCAGACCTCTTCCTTGCATATTCCCTTCCTTCGTAGAATTCTCAGCGTTCAATGTACACATCGCACACTGTCCGTAAGAAACAGATACAGCCGAGCAGCTTAAGGTAAATATTAGGAGTAAATATTTAAACCATTTCATAACACAAAGGTACTGAAATTTTAACGATTAGCGTGCCAAAGATTCAAATTTATCCCAAAAGCCATCTTTAGGCAGTGAAGCTATCAATTCCATCTTATCCTTTTTAATTGGATGTGTAAAGGCCAATGAACGCGAATGTAAACAGATACTGCCCAAAGAACTACCTCTTGGGTATCCATACTTATTATCGCCAACAATAGGACAGCCCATCGCTGCAAGTTGCGCACGAATTTGATGTGTACGACCTGTTAAAGGTTCTATTCGCAGCAAATAGAATCCATTCAACTCACCCACCAAGGTATAATCCAACTCAGCATAACTTCCACCTTTCACCTCCCGTGGAAAAGCCTTTGTTACGCGCGTTTGTCTATTTCTAACCAACCAATTGATCAGTTTCCCCTCCGTTTTTCGCGGACGTTGTCTGACGATTGCCAAATAGGTCTTTTTCACATGTCTATCCTGAAAAAATTTATTCATTCGCTCTAGCGCCTTGCTTGTTTTGGCGAACAAAATCATACCACTAACAGGTCTATCTAATCGATGAATAACACCAACAAAGGCATCATTTGGCTTATCATATTTCTTTTTCAAATATACTTTCACCATATCCTCTAAAGATAGGTCTCCTGTTTCATCCACCTGCACAATATCCCCGGCTTTCTTATTTATAGCGATGAGATGATTGTCTTCGTAGATGACGTCTTTATCTGTAATTTCAGTATGATTCATTTTTTCAAATTAAAAGGGGGTATCCAAATGCTATACAGAGCTAAATGTCTGTTGAATTGGAGCCCATATTGACGGTATTATTTATTAAAAAAGGCTCTACGCAAGCGTACAGCCTTTCATTATGTTCTTTTTAATCCACTTATTTCGTCGTGTCCGCTTTAAGCAACTCAGCTTTTTTAGCATCCTCTTTCATCTTCTTTTTAAAGAAACCACGTAATAAGAAATTATGTTGCAACGCTTCCATATTTTCATCCAATTTCGCGGTACTCGAATTCAGGTTATTGATTGCCGATTTAATCTGATTTGCTGATGCTGGATCATTCAACAAAACGCCCACCGCATTATCTTTATCATTCAACCGGCCAGATGCATTATTCAAATTGTTTATCAATGCATTTGCTGTCTGGGAAACTCCTTGCAACTGCGCTGCAGACTGACGCAGATTAGAGAATATAGCGGTATCGGTCGTTAAATCATGAATCAAGCCCTTATTGCTATTTAAAGAGTTTGTCAAGGTGACCAAATTAGCAGAAGCTTTGTTTGCATTATTCATTGCAGCACTGATCGATAATAACGTCGCACGCAATGTATTTACCATGGACGTATCGGTCAACATCGCGCCAACCATTCCTTTTCCATCCGCCAATCCACGTGATATTTCTACAAAGTCAGTGGTAATCTTTGCTAAGTTTTCATTATTTACCTGCAATGTTTCCATCATCGCTTCCATGTCCGCAGTCTTCGCCGAACGCAAGAAATCACCTGTCTCCACAGTGGGCGCGTTTTGAGACCCTCCAGAAATCACTACGATCTTGTTACCGATCAAACCATCCGAGCCCAATTTTGTTACGGCATCTTTACGAATATACTCAGCAGATTTCTCCTCAATGGTCAATACCACCTCAACATCCTGCACGCTTTTAAAATGTATATTCTTAATGATCCCGACCTTAACCCCAGAAAACCAGACATTACTCCCCACCTTCAATCCAGCGACATCGGGAAATGAAGTCGTAATTTCAATATTTCTAGTAAATTTCTTTTGCTGGCTACCCAAAATAAAAATACCCGCTAAAAGAATCAATACGCCTAAAAAAACAAAAATACCGACAATGATTGCTCTTTTATTTTCTGCCTTACTCATGTATATTATAGAATAAAATTATAATTATAAAACGCTCTTACTCGTGCGTCATCTGTATCAAAAATTTCTTCAAAAGACCCCTGTCTTTCAAACTTACCATCCAACAACATCACAATCCGGTCTCCCACTTCTTTCGCACAAGCCAAATCGTGCGTGATAATAATTGATGCTGTTTTATACCTCTCCTGAACCTCGTTAATCAATCCATTAATCTCCAAACAAGTAATCGGATCGAGCCCTGCTGTTGGCTCATCGTACATCATGATTTCAGGTCTAAGAATCAGGGTACGCGCAATACCAATTCGCTTCCGCTGTCCACCAGACAACTCTGAAGGCATCTGATTGATCGCTTGCGAAAGCCCTACACCATCCAACACCTCTTCTACAGCTTGATTGATCTCCGAACGTGTTAAGTTGCGTTTATTTCGAACCAATGGAAATTCCAAATTTTCGCGCACAGTCATACTGTCATAAAGTGCGCTATTCTGAAAAGAAAACCCTATTTTCAAACGTAATTCACGCAATTCACGATCATTTAATTCCAGAACTGACTCTCCCAAAACATTGATCGTCCCCTCATCCGGTCTTAATAAGCCCGAAATCAATTTGATCAACACGGATTTCCCTGTTCCAGAACGCCCAAGCACAACGAGATTTTCTTCTTTATATAAATCCAGATTGACACCACGTAGGACGTGATTATCACCGAAAGATTTACTAACATCCCTAATTTCAATGACCGGCTTCGAATGGTCGATGGTTGACTTAATCTTTTCCATAGCTCACTATCCAAAGAACGATAAAACTTGAACAATAATTATTTCCTCAATAAAGACAAGGAACATCGAAGCTACAACGGCCGCATTCGCTGCCTTTCCAACACCTTCAGTTCCCTTTGAAGAAAAATAACCGCAATAACAACTTACAGCTCCAATGGTAAAACCAAATATAACTGCCCGCAACACCATAGCGCCTAAATCCTTAAATGCTATCGTTTCAAATACTTGCGTAAAAAAACTCAAAAAACTTAAGTCATCTTTACTCATCATACTTAGGTAACCACCTAAAAGGCCTATACCTGCCACATAAAAACACAGTACTGGAATTCCAATAGTTGTAGCTAATATTCTACTTACAATAAGAAACTTATATGGATTAGTCCCCGAAACTTCCATCGCATCGATTTGCTCCGTGACATTCATCGAACTTAGTTCTGCCCCAATTTGCGAACCCACTTTACCCGAAGCTATTAAAGCCGTCACCAATGGTGCTAATGCACGAACAATAGCGATCGAAATAAGCGAAGGCAACATCGAAGTCGCTCCAAATTCCTCCAAAGAAGGACGTGACTGTTTTGTAAAAACAAATCCAACAATAAATCCCGTTAAACTGATCAAAGGCAACGATTTATAGCCTATTTCATAGCACTGACGGACAATCTCTTTAAATTCATAGGGTGGAGTTACCAATTCACGCCAAAACCGTAGCAAAAAACGGTGAATGTTTGCAAATTCTAGAAAAAAAGTCTGAAGTTTTTTAGCCATTTAAATGATGTCTATTTCAAATTAATGTGTTTTAAAACACGTCTTATGCTGAACAAACACGTAGCAATTCGAGCGGTAAAGGTAAATAAAAATATGTATCTAAAATTGTCGTTTATGTAAAAAGATCATCAATTTGACTTTTATATATAAAAAATCAGATTTCTAATGTACCGATTAAACCATTTTATACGTTATGCTGTCATAATAACAAAGACAATAGCATAGAGTTTGTCACACTTTTAAATATTACAGAAATGAAAAATTTAGGCAACATAAAATATTGGGTACTTGGTTTTATCGGTATCGCTTCTTTTTCAAGTTGCGCTACTTCAATGGCCCAACGGGGTGGATATAATAATGGTTATAACAATACTGGTTATAACAATTATAACAATGATGGAGTTTCGTTCCAGCTATTCTATGATCAGCTTTCACCTTATGGACAATGGGTTAATGATCCCAATTATGGCTATGTTTGGATCCCGGACGTTGGTCCGAACTTCCAGCCTTATGCAACCAATGGTTATTGGACAATGACTGACTATGGAAATACCTGGGTATCCAATTATGACTGGGGTTGGGCCCCTTTCCACTATGGTCGCTGGAACTACAATGACCGTTATGGCTGGGGATGGGTTCCTGACTATGAATGGGGACCAGCATGGGTAAATTGGCGTCAAAGTAATGACTACTACGGTTGGGCTCCTCTGGGCCCAGGCATGAATATTAATGTATCCGTTAATATTCCAATGAACTTTTGGACATTTGTGGGAGTCAATCACTTTATGCGGCGAGACATGGATAGATATTATGTTAATAGAAGAAATTACAATAATATCTACAACAGAACCACCATTATCAATAATACCACGATAATTAACAACAACTATTATGTTGGCGGTCCGCGAAGATCCGATATTGAACGTTCGACAGGAAGAAGCGTAACAGTGAATAGAATCGCAAGTGTCGATAGACCTGGGTCTGTACGCAGTAGCAGCAACCGCAGTAATGAAATCAGTATGTACCGTCCGAATGTAGACCGTAATACAAGATCCTCTGCACGCCCCACGAATGTCGTAGATGCTTCTACCCGAACACGAAATAACAATAGTGAGATTTCAGATCGAACCAATCGTGTCATAACCAACAGAGATAACATCGACTCGAGATCAGGAAATCGTGAGTTATATATTGACAACAGTGGAAATGCTTCTGTAAGGTCTCGTAATGATGCCAACAGCGGTGGTTCAAGCCGTAGTTCAATTAATAATACTCGAACCGGAGACAATGGTACTATAAATAGAAATACGAATGGTACACAACCTAATTCGAATAACTATGATTTTAGAACGCGATCAAGTCGCCAGTCGGATGCTTCAAACAATAACAACCCTACATCTACCACTAGGGACAGGCAAAATCGCTCCGTTGACAATAATGGTGTAGCCAACGGCAGAAGTACAGACTACAATAGAAACACAGATTATAATTCACGCTCGCGGTCTAGTGCGAACGGTTCCGATCAGGCTGTGCCGCCAAGAGTTGCGCAACCTACGACAACGCCGCAACGAAATGGAAATTATGATGGCAACAGAACTCGTTCGAGCCAACCTGTGTCGCAACCTGTAGCACAACCAACTCAAAATCGGAGCTACGAAAACACAAGAAGTAGATCAAATACAGACAATTCATCCTCAGTATCTCGATCAAGGTCTTCAGAAAGCTCAGGCGAACGTAACTCTGGACGTTCTTCGCAAGGATCAGAAAGATCTAGAACAAGATAATGACAGCCGAATAAAATAATAATTCACATCTGGCGGGTAAAATGAAAAATTTTACCCGCCTTTTATATGCATGTCTTTTTATATTTATCATGAACAATCCATACATTTTCACGTTAATTAGTAAATTTACCGCTTCAAACAAAAAACAGATCGATAAAGATGGCTTCATTTAACTCTATATTAGATAATGACTTTTACAAATTCACCATGCAGCATGCCGTGGTCAAGTTGTTTCCAAAGGCCAAGGCACGTTATCATTTTATTAATCGGGGACATCATAAATTTCCCGATGGTTTTGATGTACTCCTGAGGGAGGCCGTCCATGAGATGGCTAATTTGAAGTTAACAAAAGCAGAAAAGGCTTTCTTTGCCAAGACATGTCCTTATATAGACCCAACCTATTTCGATTTTCTTCAAGGTTATCGCTACGATCCCGAGGAAATCAAAATATTTCAGGATGGCCCCGACCTTGAAGTCATTATCGAAGGGTATTGGTACCGTACTATTCTTTGGGAAGTCCCATTAATGTCGCTTATCTGTGAACTTTTTTATGAATCCCAAGGTCTACAACGTGCCTCGGATGCAGCTGTGATCGCCACCGCCAAAGATAAAATCGAAAAATATAAAAAACTCAATATCACAATTGCTGATTTTGGCACGCGCAGACGTCATTCTTATGAAGTCCACGATTTGGTCGTTCGCACACTGAAGCAATACGGCGAAAAAACATTTATAGGCACCAGCAATGTACATTTAGCAATGAAATATGAGACGAAACCAATCGGCACACATGCCCATGAATGGTTTATGTTCCACGCTGCCAAATACGGATATAAAATGGCGAATCTCCTTGGCCTTGAACATTGGTCTGATGTCTACCGGGGTGACCTCGGAATAGCACTATCGGACACCTATACGACGGAAGTCTTCTTTCAGCAGTTTGACAAAAAATTAACCAAATTATTTGATGGAGTCCGACACGACAGTGGAGATCCACTTGAATTTACAGATAAGGTCATCGCACATTATAAGAAGAATGGAATCGATCCCCTCTCCAAAACAATTATATTCTCGGATGGACTGGACTATGAGAAAGTCGAAAGAATCGCGAGCTACTGTGAGGGAAAAATCTTGCATTCCTTTGGCGTTGGCACCAATTTCACCAATGATGTCGGTCTTAAACCCATGAATATCGTCATTAAGATGACCGACGCTTTGCCAGAAGATGATCAATGGACCCCGGTCATCAAACTATCTGACGAACCCATGAAACATACGGGAGATGAAGACTCCATATATATAGCAAAAAAAGTACTAATGATTGATGATGACAATGCATAGAGACGTATACGGTGAAGCTTTAGATGATTATTTCGTACATCAAGAAGAAAAATTTCCTTTAGTACTCCACACGAGTTATGGCGACCGAGACGAAATGCCGGTCGAGATTTTCTTTCGTGAACCTGATGATTTCCCTGAACTGGAATTTATTGGTCTATCCTTATGTGATGGACGTGTACTGGATGTTGGAGCTGGAGTTGGCAGCCATAGCCTTTATCTACAAGAAAAAGGTTTTGAAGTAGATGCACTGGAACTCTCGCAGACCGCCTGCCATATTATGCAACAACGCGGGGTACAACATATTATCTGCGAAGATTTCTATAAATTCGAAGGCCAAAAATACGATACACTTTTGCTTTTGATGAACGGAATAGGCCTTGCTGGCGACGTAGATGGCTTTCGAAAACTATTACAGCATAGCAAAGAATTATTGACTGAAAATGGCCAACTGATTTTTGACTCTTCAGACATCAGTTATCTGTACAAAGATTATAACATCAAAAAACCAGCGCATTATTTTGGGGAAATTCAATATCAATACGAATACAAAGGCAAAAAAGGAAACCTGTTCAAATGGCTCTACTTAGATCAGGATTTGTTGATTAAAATTTCGCACGAACTGGGCTGGGTTGTCCAAATTTTGTATGAAGATGAGAATGATCAATACCTCGTCCGCATGGAACTAAAAAAATAGCCTGTTATTCTAACAGGCTATTTTTTTTATTTCTGTGTTCTTATGTAAATATCTCCCATGGATGTTTTTAAGATAACATCCTGTCCACCACCATTCATTTTGCCTTTCACCGCATTTCCCATTGGCGTTGACTTCGGCTCTTCAGACTGTTTCTCAAACTGAAACTCGTCTGCTGCATAGATGTTCCCCATGGCTGATTTCACATCCACATTAGCACCAAAATTCTTTGGAAAGGCCACATCTACGGCCCCCATTGCTGCGACCAAAGAAATCGGTCCTTTAACAGGTTGAACAAATTTGGCCGTTACATCTCCCTGTGCAACCTTGACATTGATCGGCCCCGTCACGTTCAATAAATTCACATTCCCCATTGTACTAGCAACTTCAACCTCAGCCCGGATATCTTTTAATTCGATTTCCCCCGCATTAAACATCGCTCCACGACCGCCTTTGATCGTCACAGGCAGATCCATCGGTATCCTGATACGAATAGAATCTTCTAAGGGCATCCCTACCATACTTATTTCAGTCACCCCACCTTCTGTTTTGATATTCATACCAAGCCCTGAATTATCCGATAAGCCCGAGCCATTGATCACACGTAGGCCTTTGGCGCGGTCATTTTCTTCACTTTCCTCCACTTTGGCCGTAATCAGCACGTCTTTTCCCTTATACCCTTCGATATAAACATTATCCAATTTTAATAGGAGCTTATTCCCCAAGTTGGGCACTTTAATTTCTTTCCAGCTTTTCGGTCCATTGGAACGGCCGAATCCAGCAGAACTGTAGGTAAAATTATGATTATTACTGACAACAACTCCTGACACCGCTCTAGCCTTTTTAGGAGGATTAGGAGGTTTTGGCGCAGCAACTCCTTCAACATTTTCATTTACCTGGGCCTGCAATGCGCTTGCAAAGATCAGTGCGACCCCAATCATCATTATCCTTATCTTTTTCATTTCGTTTTAGTTTTACTTTATTATGTGTCAAATAATGTATTTTAAGCTTTTTCATTGATTAACATACACAATCCGACTTCCACCTTAATATATTCCGTTATTGATTTAATAATACCGCATAAGCCTGCTCCTTCACAAATTTCAGGGTAAAGGGATCTTCGACAATTTCATTTAACTTTTCCTTTGTCGTCGCCTTCATCGTCGGATCCGCCTGTTGGGCCATCATTTGCATCAGTTCCATTTGTAAAGTGGGATCATTTTGCTCCACAAAAAAGTCCTGAACCTTTTGTTGACGTTCTTCCGGACTAAGTCCATTTAATATCGTTTCAATTGCAGCCATGCGTACATTACTGCTTTGATCTGATACAGCAGTCTTTTCTAAAGCTCCCCTACTATTCCCATCTAAGCTTCCCCCATCTTTCATCGCCAAGACAGCACTTAACCGTGTACTCGCAGAACTGGAATCTTGAAGCATCTGAACATAATCCATCTTCTCTTCCTTTTCGCGATGAGCAGCTTCGGATACGCTTACTTTTGCCAATTGTTTTCTTTTGCCTTCGATACTCGCTATTGCGTTAACCCGAGCTGAATTCTTTTGGCTATCAGAAACAATATCCATCAGGCCAGCATGATCCACATTTGTATCTCCAGTACTTTTCTGAACAGTAACCGGATGTACTGCAGCCACAGGTTTTTCTACCGCTAATTCATGATGTTGGTCAAAAGCAATAAAGGTTGCTGTCCCAACTAACAATGCTGCTGCCGCAATACTTGCCCATTTCCATAAAGGCTTAATCTTTCTTTCCTGAACAGTGGGGACTACTTGTGGCCTAATTTTATTCCATAAGTCAGCCGAAGGTTCTCTCTGATCAAATGCCTCCCGATTAGCGTTCACAAAATCTTTTAAATTATCCCGCATAATTATACCTTTCCTTCAATTGTTCGTAAATTTTCTTTTTAGCACGGTGGTATTGGCTACGTACAGCAACTGCTGTCATCCCCAATGTTTCCGCAACTTCATCATGGCTCATATTTTCAAACAGATAAAGATTGACCACCATCTTAGGTACACCGGTCAGTTGATCGATCACATTTTCCAAATCTGTCAAACGACATTCACGCCACTCTTTTTCCAGCAATTCGTCTTCGCCATCATCCTGAATTTCCAGATCATCCACCGGCGTAAAATATTGCTTATTCTTCCGTAATAATGAGATTGCCTTATTCACCCCCATTCTTCTCAACCAGGCCTCCACACTGAGCACTAAATGCCATTTATCTGATCTTGCAAAAAAATCAACAAAGGTTTCCTGTAAAATATCTTCACTTTCTTCCTGATTCGACAAAACCCGATAAATAGAATTAAAAATCTTTTTTGCATACCGATGATAGAGCTGCGCAAAGCCAGACTCGTTGCCCGTTTGGCACATCGCTAATAATTCCTTATCGCTAAGCTGATTTTGCACGTTCTAAAATTAATACTGTTAATTCTTATGTTTCTACTATGTAGTCGGGCCCCTGTTGAAAATGTTGCAATATAATTTTATTTTTTTTCTAAAATAATGCTATTATCGCATAAAAGCCTTTTAAAGGGCCTCCCAGCAAACAAAAAAAACACTCAAGAAATCTTGAGTGCCTGCATTAATAAAATAAACTTAAGAGGGATGTTAAAATTCCAGGTATAAGAATATTGATTATTTGACTTTTAAATAGGTTTCCACAATGGTATGTTTAACCCCCAATTCAGGTAAATTTTCCTCACCGGTTTGAATCAAGGTATCTCCTTTTAAAGTAAGTTTAAAATCAAACTTATTGCTTTCCCAATCCCGCATTGAACAATATTGTAGTCTTTCTTGATAGTTGACACCATCAAAAGAATAGGTACCGCCACCGGCTACAAATAGCGGTTCTTTCCCTTTACCTTTTTCCTTATCGTGGTTAAAGAAAGAAAAATGGTCATCATTGAACATTTTAAACATCTCTGTTTTACTGGTATCCGTAAAAGCGGTCACCGTATCCTTCCCTTTAATTGTCTTGCTTTCAATAAGCTTATAGGTACCGGACAAAGAAGTTGATTTTACCGCATCAACTTCTTTTTTTTCAGTATTATTTTTACATGAAAAAACAAGACAGGAAGTCGCGATCGCAAACAGCAATTGATTTTTTAGGTTTATCATATTTTATAAAAGGTTTAAAGAGGCCAAACTACGAAAGTTCAGCCTCAATCAAAAACAAACCATTGTAATTATTTATCCCACCAAACTCGACCAGACAACTTGTCTCCGCCAGGTACTGCGGCCGAAGCTGCTCTGTAGTTTTCGCCATTGATAGCCGCTTCAGTAGAAGGATAAGGGAATCTTCTTGGAATAGTCCCCGACGTTGCATTGCCTGGATAATTCACAGGAGTTAACGCTGGATAGCCACTTCTACGCCAGTTGCTCCAAGTTTCATAAAAGTCCATCATCGTTATGGTATGTGCCCAGTATTGAGTATTAATCTGCTTTAAGGCATCAGCAGCATTAAATGGATTTGCTGCCAAGTAAGTCTCGGCATCTGCATCACTTATTGCCAAGGAACCATCATATTGATTCAGATACGTAATGCTTGCCTTCACCCCTTTTTTATAATGGTCGCTCACACTACCACCGATGCCCCAACGTTGGGCAGCCTCTGCTAAAAGCAATTCGGATTCACCGTAGGTCAAAATAAATGTCGCGCCAGTCCGCTTGATCATATTAGGATTGGGCGAAGAATATTCCGCAAAGGTCGTGTAACTTGGATCGCTACTGATGTTATACTGCGCATTTGAGCCCAAATCCTTACCGTTAGGCATCCCCTTTTGCTTGGTTGGGTCTGTGATAAAACTCCCGTTCTGTCCTTTATCCTTTTCCGATAAATACAGTTTTGTGACAGCTACCTTTTGTAACCTCGGATCATTATTGCTTTTTAGATAGTCAATAAATGTTTTAGACCATTTGACATAATAATTCTCTTGACCACCATCACCCAATAAAACTTGGCTATTTCTATTTTGCGTTACCCGAGATCCAGACTCATCATGTAAAATAAATGCATTGTCAGCATTACTGTCCATTGTCTTGCCCGCAGCCTTCTGCACATACTCTTTCGCTTTAGCTTCGTCTACTTTAACCAAACGCATCGCTGTGCGAAGCAGTAGAGAATTACCAAATTTACGCCATTTGGCAATATCACCTTTATAAATAACATCCCCAGTGACTTTATCACCATCATCTTTTAACGCTGCAGTAGCCGCTTCCAGTTCCTTCAGCAAATCAGTATAGATATCCTGCTGCTTGTCATACTTCGGTTTATAAACTTTGGTATAAAAACCCAGTCCCGCCTCCGAATAGGGAACATCGCCATACAAATCAGTTAAGCGTGCGAAAATTAAAGCTTTCCAAATACGGGCGACATTGTGGAGATTTGCATATTTTGGTTTGTCTTTTGTAAACTCAACCACATCCACAATATTACGAACCTGCTCAATATAGGCCCCTACTGTACCCGTCCCCCAATAAGCCGCGGTATAACTTTCATTCAGCATATATTTGTCCCCAGCCCAATAACTCACTACGGTCGATAAACCTTGCATCATTGTGGAAGAATAAATCAGATTTCCACGCCATGTATCGTATGCAAAATCAAAACTTCCGGTGTAAAACAACTGTGCTGAGCTCAATGTATAATTTGGATCCCAATTTTCTTTTCCGTAAGCAACTGGATCTGTATTTATCTTATCAAAATCTTTGGTACAGCTACTTTCCATAAATAATGTAGCCGCCATTAAACTAACAAATACCGGTTTAATATATCTTTTCATGATTGTTTGCAATTAGAATTTAACACTTAAATTAACACCGTAAGTACGCACTGCTGGAACACCGCCGAGTTCTAAACCCGGGAAAGTTGCATTATAGCTCGATTCTGGATCAATGTTATTTGTTTTCTTCATGATCGTCCAGAGATTGCGCGCTACAGCACTTACCGTAATTGACTTAACTTTGTTATTGAATAAGTTGGAAGGGAAAGTATACCCCATAACGACCTGTCTCAACTTTACAAAATCAGCGCTGTTTACAAATATCTTGGATACATTATTCGCTGTATTGGTATAATAAGTAGAGGCCGTTCTACCCAAGCTTTCACGATCTGCCACAGTTTCCTGATGCAATCCAAAAATGTAACCGTAGTAGTCTGTTCCTGAGAAAAGCTTTCCACCCCATTTTCCATCAATCAAGAAAGAGAAATTAAACCTTTTGTAGTTAAATTCATTGTTCCAACCTGCAAACCATTTATTCATAGCTGAACCATAAGAATTTAACTCACCCCGGTCAGGAGAACCGTCAGCCAATTTTACGATCTCGCCATTGCTATCATACTTATAATCGAAAGCCATGATCTGAAAAGCAGGCATACCAACTTTATTCATTAAGTAACCTACACCCGAACGGGACGTTGCTACCGTCTGTTCGTCCATTCCTTCAGCCAATGAAATCACTTTATTGTCGTTGTAAGAACCATTCAATGAAGACACCCATTTAAAATCTTCGGTTTTAACAACAGTAGCAGAAATCAACGCTTCAAATCCCTTATTTTGCATCTTTCCGGCATTGAGTACGGCACCGGCGTACCCGCTTGCTGAAGGGGTTGTGATAAAAGAAATCTCATCTTTCGACTTCTTGTTATACCAGGTTAGATCCAAGTTTACACGATCATTAAAAAGACGCAACTCCGTTCCAATTTCCAACTCTGTTGCTGTAGAAGCTTTCAAGGAAGAGTTCGGGATATTCACATTGTTAATAACCCCTAACGGTTGACCGTTGAGTACCTCGCTTCTAAAATTATAGGTTAGCAAGGTTTGATAAGGATCTGTTGCCTGCCCTACCTGAGCAAAACCTGCCCTCAACTTTCCAAAACTCAACCACGATGGCTTTAGATATTCTGAAAAGATAAATGATCCCGAAACTGCTGGATAAACCGAGTTCAATTTATTATCCACGCCCGGAGTTGCTAGCGTAGAAAACCAGTCAGAGCGCAAACTACCTGTCAGATAGGCGACATCTTTATAAGCAAATTCTAAGGTACCGTAAGTAGACTGTGTCTCCGATTCGCTTTCGAGATACGCTACCGATTTATTTTTTGCATTCAAAATATTGTAAACACCGAATATCGCGAAGTCGGTACCCAAATTTGTCGTTTGTCTGATTTTAGTATTTCTGTAACTCGCTCCGAGATTAGGCGTCAGGGTATAATCTCCGAAAGTGAATGACTTACCAACCAAAACATCCGCATTAATATCCGCAAATTTGGTTTCTTGTTCAGCGATTTTACCATTTTCATAATAACCCGTACCAGAAGGCAATACATTTTTATAATGATCAGTATAGCCATCCCGTCCCGCTCTTCCTTGAACAAACAAACCGTTGCCCATCGTATATTTAGCCGTAACAGAGGCTATGGAGCGGTCACGATTGGTGTTATTGATAAACTCATTTGCAGCAAACCAAGGGTTGGTCGCATACACATTGCCTGAATTATAGAGTATCTCTTTTCCATTGCCATCCTTCCATGGCTTCAAATCATTGACATTAATGCTCGTTGGCAAAAACATAACGTTGTAATTGGCGTTTCCTGCACCGTCAGAAACCATTGGACGATTTTTGACCTGCTCCAAAATCATGTTGTAACGCGCATCAATCGTCAAACCTTTGAGTGGTTCAAAAAGTCCGACCAAATTAAACGACTGTCTTTTCAGTCCCGAATTTGGAACAACAGATCTGTTATTGACATCTGTTCCCGACAGACGGATAGAGCCGCCATCAAATGATTTATTTAATGCCAGCGTATTTGTCCATGTTGAACCCGTACGATAAAACCTATCTAAATTCCCTTTTTGTAATGAATATGGTCTTGATACACCGTCAAATTGGACTACGGGAGAACCGTCCAATTTAGCTCCCCAGCTCGATCCGCCCACTTGGGCCGCTCCTGCTTGGGTTGTTGGCTTCTCACCGTTCGCCCCCTGACCATACACTGTTTGCCAATTGGTGTTGTCAATGATCTGCTCGGCAACAAGGTTACTATTGAAATCGATCGAATTACCTTTACCTGATTTTGTCGTAATGAGGATAACACCAGCTTTCGCTCTTGAGCCATATAATGCTGATGCTGCCGCACCTTTTAGAACCGAAATACTTTCAATATCGTCTGGGTTGATATTGCCGATCGCATCACCAAGATCGGGTGCATTATCCCATTGGCTTCCTGAGTTTCCCTTGGAATTAGCATTTCCAATTCCTACTGGTTTACTTTCCATGGGGATACCATTGATTACGTATAATGGCTGATTTGTCTGGTTCAAACTTGATACCCCACGAATGGTCACATTGGACGCAGCTCCAGCCCCACCAGATGTAGAACTGATATCCAATCCGGCCACCTTTCCGACAAGTGAATTCATCACATTATTTTCACGGGCTGTGGTTAGTGATTCACCGGCAACCTGCGTAACAGAGTACCCCAACGAGCGTTTCTCTTTCTTCATACCCAATGCCGTCACAACAACCTCATTGAGCATCCGATTGTCTTCCAATAAAACAATTTTCAGATCCCCCTCTTTGGTGACGGCGACTTCTTGCGACGTATAACCTGCGAAAGAAATAATCAAGGTGTTTCCAGTTGCCGCATCGATCGTAAAACGTCCATTGATATCTGTTGCCCGCCCCACCGCGGTTCCCTTAACACGTACCGTGGCACCAGCTAAGGGATTGCCCTTATCGTCCGTGACAACACCTGCGACAGCTACCTGCTGTTGTTGACTGACAACCACAAGACCTTCCTTAGAAACGGAGTAAACCAATCCACTTTTATTGAAAAGCTTAGCCAATACATCCAATACCTTGGTATTATTCGCATTGACTGACACTTCTTTATTTAAATTTTCGTTCGTCGAATTATAGACAAAGTAATAATCACTTTGCTCTTCGATCATTTTAAGTACCTTGCTCAGTTTTGTTTTTTGGACATCCAAGGAGACTTTTTGTTGGGAAAATACATTTGCCGAAACATTCATAACAGCACACGTAGTCATAATTAAGGCTAGTTTCATCCGGATAATGAATCTAAAATGCACAATATATCCATTGCGCATTTGCAATAAGCAATTTTTAATCATATTTTAGTGTTGGTTAAAATTAATATTAAGCAGCACGCCCCAATGTTGCTGCTTTTGGTTAATCATTTTTTCAATGAAGGATGGTGTTGGTCCACCATCCTTTTTACTTTTCTGATATAGTTATTTTTTTCCCATATACATTAAATTTAAAAGGTTCAACTTCCTGTAAAGCACTTAATACCTGAACAATACCTTCCTTGCTGAAGGTTGCCGTAAAGCGATATTGTTTTAATTGATCATTTTGGATTTGTATATCCACATCATACCAACGTTCCAGTGTTCTACGAAGTGATTCAAAATCTTGGTCCACGATTTCTAATCTATTTTCACGCCACGCAATGTCTGGTATTTCAGCTGTATTGGATTCTATTGTAGGGATATTCTCTATGGCAATTTCCTTAATCGGTAATTTGCTCGCGTTTGGTTTATTGGTTTTACGAGCGATTGCTACTTCAGTTTGATTCTTAAAGATCGTGATTTTTTGATTCGGTTTTATGACAACAGAATTTTCACGCTGCCCTTTGCTCGTCATCTCAATAGAGCCTTCCACTAGCAATGCTTCTGCTGTAGGTTCATCAGAATAACTCTTTACATTGAATGTTGTCCCCAGTACCTTGATATCAAAATCAGCTGCCTGTACCACAAAAGGTTTCTCCTTATTCTTTGCTACCTGAAAATAGCCTTCACCAGCAAGCCGCACCACACGCAATTCCTGATTGAAATCTGCGGACAACTCTAATTTACTCGCAGAATTTAGCGTTACTGTACTTCCATCACTTAATTCGAAGGTCTTTTTCTCCCCATTTTTTGTTTGATACACTTGGCCGATTGCGCTTATTGGCAATGAGGAATCAACTTTACCGGGTTGAGCATAATACCAAACTCCGCCCGATACCAATGCAACAAGTACAGCGGCAATGGCTGCCCATTTGGGCCAGTTAAACCGAAAGGATGCCTGATGCTCCACTGGAACATTCTGCAGATCTGTCTTCAATTTTTCCAATTGCTCATTCACAGGTCGACGATTGCCAACCAAGAGTTGATAGAGGCGTTTGGCTTTCAGAATCGTCTCCGCTTGTTCTGGATGGTTCAGGCTATATTGTTGCCAGTACAGAATACAGTTTTTATCTTCTCCCGAACAATACTTTTGAAAAGTATCGTCAATCAAAAAATCTTCTAACTGTTTATAATCTTTTTGGCTCATTCTTTTGGGTATTTACTCTATAGTGCCCAAAAGACGTTCTTTTGCCTAAAGAAAATTCAAAATATTTCATAAAACACTGAAATTCAGATTTTTATTTTAAATAAAGAATACAAGAATAGCATTCTGTAATAGTTTTCAGCGCATGCTAAACGATTATTGGATCTGCAAAGGAACCACAACAGGTTAAACTTAAATATCTTTTAACTCTTCCCGTAGGATTTTCAAAGCATCGTAAAGCGTATTATAGGCTGTCTTTACAGACATTTGTGTAATTTCTGAGATTTTTTCATACGAATATCCCTCAAAGAACTTGAGATTCACCAGCTGTTTTTGACGAAATGATAACTTCTCCAGTGCTTCTTTCAAACGGATCTGTATGATTTCATTCGTCTGTACTTTGATGACAAACTCCTCATAGGGCATCTCCACCCAATCATCTTCAGCTTTTACATGTTGAAGGGCTGTATTTATTTTATGTTGTTTCTCCAGCAAACGCAGAATACGTCTTTTTAAAAAAGTAATGAGATAGGACTGTACATTTTCGACCCGGTCAAGCTGTTCTCGTTTTTCCCAAATTTTCACAAATACCTGATCGGTTGCTTCACTTGCCAGGTCACTATCGCCACATGTACGTATTCCAAAATTGACAAGCTCTTGATAGAGTGCCGCATATAGGTCAAAGAAAGCCGTTTCGTCTCCAGTACGAATACGTTCCCACAATAAGCGGTACCCCATTTTATTTCTCATAATAAAGCATATAATCCGAAAAAAGGCTAATATAAGTCCTCAGTTCCAAAAGTATAAACTTAATCGGTAAAAGGAGAAAGAAACGAAAAATTACATTGAAGCGAAGAACAAAGTCAATCGTTTGAATTGAATAGTGTAATTTAGTTCCTAAATTAAGAATATAAAAAGTAAAAACTCAGCAGCAGTATACAGCCGTTGATTAGATTTAAACTCACATGAAAACTATTTTTGCCATTGTTGGTAGCGCCAGTGCACATTCATCCAATCATCATATTGTAAATCACCTCCAACAGGAGATCAATGCCGATATCCATTTCACCCTATTTGATCGTCTTAAAGAACTGCCTCATTTTGATCCAGAGGAGAGCCAATCTCATCCACCTATTGAAATTATTGCACTTCGCCAGGTAATCAATGACGCCGATTTAGTATTGATCAGCAGCCCTGAATATATTTTCAGCGTACCCAGTGGATTAAAAAATCTACTTGAATGGTGCGCCGCAACGACGGTTTTCACCGATAAGCCCGTTAGTATCATTACTGCTGCTGCGCAAGGCGAAACAGCGCATGTCGAACTACAGCGTATCCTGCAGGGATTAGGAGCTCAAATTGACGAAAAAAGAAATCTACTCATACAAGGAGTCAAAGGAAAGCTGGATGCTACGGGAGCAATTTGGGACGAACAGCTCAATTTAGATCTAGAAAAGCTGGCCACACAACTTAATGAATATTAATACACACTAAGTTCTGTTCCATTTTCATTCAAACCATAGAAATTAGCATAATCCATAATTTGAAGATTATTATCTTTACGACATGCAAGAACAAATTAATAATCCATTACACGGAAAAAGACTCGACACCATTATTGAATATTTAGTGGAGTATTATGGCTGGGAAGAGTTGGGACAACGCATATCCATCCGTTGCTTCAATGAAAATCCGAGCGTCAAATCATCCCTAACTTTCTTAAGGAAAACACCTTGGGCAAGAGAGAAGGTCGAGCAACTCTATGTAAAAACCTTGTTGAAGAAATAAGAAAATTTCTTATTTCATAGCGAATAATCTGATTATTAAGCATATCTTTGCCGCCATGAAAAAAATTGCCGACTACCGGAAGTTACTTAATGTAGATAAATCTGTGGATCTTAAAACCCTAAAATCTACTTACCGGACAATCATGAAAGAATGTCATCCCGATAAATTTGTCAATGATGAAGAAGGTCGTTTGGCTGCAGAGCAAAAAAGTGTTGAAATGATCGAAGCATACCATTTTCTGGTAAGCATTTGTCCGGAAACATTAGAGCAACAGTTACCAATCTACACGGAGACAATTACCAATTCGGGTATTCAGGATATTGACTGGAAAGGACAAATATTGACAGTCACTTTTCACGATGGTAGTCAATATGAATATTTTGGTGTTCAGCGGAATGACTATATTAAATTTGTCAACGCAGATTCTTTAGGTCGATTTGCCCGCAGACACATCTTCCATTCTTATCCTTACCGTAATGTATTAAAGACTGCGACAGTCGCTTAAACACTGTTCTCCAATCAGCTATACAAAGATAAACGCCCGCTATCAAATTGATATTGGGCGTTTACGTAAAATGTTAAATGTTTAAAAGCTATCTATAGAACAACACTATTAACAAATAGTTTTCAGTTTTATAATTTTAACATCAGACCTGCCATTCCACCGCCATAAAATGTATTTCGTGTACGGTCTCTTCGCCAAGCTTTCCACACCGTACTGCCACCATAAATTGAATTCTCATCTCTTTCTGCATAGTTAAGGCTGGGAGCGACAAATATAGACATGCGCTCACTTAGTTTAAAGGCCGGAATTACCCGCAGCGAGGACTGATGGTTATCCAGCATTTTAAATTTCTCGGTCAGAAGATTACGCGCTGTTATTTCAGTGCGGAGACTGAATTTAGCCCCATTGAGCACTACAGCTCCTAACCCAGCTTCAAAGGCATATTTATCAGGTCGATTACCTTCAGGTGCCACATTGATCGATAATAGGCTATAAAGTACACGACCACCTGAACGAAATTGCAGTCCGAGGTAGCTATCTTCATTAATTGCTACTGAAAGACTTTTCTCGCCATTTTTAATAAAATTGAGCAGACCAATGGGATAATCGCTGCTATCCGCGATATTGACGATACCGGCCAATTGAATTCCTTTTACTTTTTTTGCTTTATTGGCGAGGCCTGCAATTTGATTTCCAACAGTCGATTCGCTATGATTAAGTATACTGGCAAGCTGTGTCGTTCCAGAAGCATCTTTCGTCAAATTTACAACTCCGGCAATCTGAACTCCTCTCACCGTATCTGCTTTGTTGAAAACACCTGCTATTTGCAGACCTTTTACTTGCCCGACAACATGGTTTCCCACACCAGCGATCTGTACCCCACTTACATTTCCACCTACGCCATTGAAAACGCCTGCCATTTGTAGCCCCGTCATTCCTCCGAAATCACGGTTCCCTACACCAGCGAGCTGCACTCCACGCACATTTCCGCCCACCGCATTGAACACCCCAGCCATCTGCATACCCTGCATATCGTATTGATTGATATTAAATACGCCACCGAGTTCCATACCTTTTACGCCCGCCGTAGATCCACCAATGATATTGATGGAAAATTTATTCACAATTTGCGAGCGTATAAAACCATGCGTACTTAATCCCGGTGTCATCGAAATTTGGTATGGACTATACAAAAACATTCCTCCTAAATTCATACTTTGGATCTTCTGGGCAGGCGAGAGAAACACCCGCCCCCAAAACGATCGATAAAGACCATGATCTTCTTCATAACCCTCAAAATAGCCATAATCACGCGTCTTCTTATCTCCAATTTTCGCTTCTATCGGAAAAATCACCATAACACTGGTATCCCGAAAAGCTTCCTTACTCACATTCACGGCAATGAGATTACTCCTTTTCTTTACATCTAGTTCAAAGTAGCCATTTTGATCCGTCAATGTAGACAGTAAAGCATTTCGATCAAAGATACTCGCATTGGAAATCGGGCTGTTGGTTCGAATATTCTTGATATAACCTGTTATAACCACTTTATTCTTAGTGGGTGTTTGTACTTCAAAATCTACCGACATCCGTTGTGGTGTATATTGAATGATAATATGTCTGCCCAGTTCTTTAAAAGAATATTCCTTTCCCAAAATCCCATCTAGATAATCGTACAAATTTCCTTTAAAAGGCTTGGTATGAATAACACTGTCTGTCTGTAAAATATTTCCATTGAAAGAGAACAATACATCTTCCTTCTCTTTCAAAAGCTGAAAGATTTCACCTACTGTGGTCTCCGCAAAAGCAGGCATCTGAATCTCTACAGCAAGCTTTTGCTGTGCTCGTCCCGAATGGAACGAACACAGCATTAAAATGAAGAGGTAAAGCTCTATCCTTTTTATAAAAAATAGTATCATGTTGTTTTTATATACAATTTTGTTCCGAAAATATATCTATTTGTTGGCTCATCTCGTCAGATGAATCTCCCTATCTTTCACATGAACTTTTAATCCAAATGTGCTAGAAATGACTTTCAAAATTTCAGTTAAACTATTTTGTTCGAATTTTGCTGTCAATAACAATTTCTGATCAGGAGAATGATCTATAATAATCGTATAATCATAAGCTTGATTGAGCACCTCGACAACACGTTTCAATGGGGTATTCTGAAAATCAAATACACGATCCACATAGTATTTATAAAACTGATCTTTGACAGGTTCCTTTCCTACTTTTATCGTATCCCTGTCCCGGATCGTAATCATTTGTTGTGGCCGCAAAAAGACTTCCTTATTTGCATACCTCACTTTGACCAATCCTGTAGCAACAATAACTTCCGTCGCATCGGGTATCCGTCGCACATTAAAACTTGTGCCCAATACCGTGATTTTGGTTTTACCTGTTTCAATGACAAAGGGGTGCTTTTTATCCTTGTGAACCTGGAAAAACACTTCCCCTCTTTCCAGAGTCACGTTTCTATTTTTATTGGTCCAACGACTTGAATAAGCCAGCGATGTATTTTTATTTAGTGTAACAACCGAGCCATCAGGAAGGGAATCTTGGCGCACTTGATCCCTGCTCGAAAGAAACATTTCTTCACGATGCGACTGATCAAATACATAGAATCCTACTGCACAGAGTATCAAGATACTCGCGGCGAGCCACCAGCTCCATTGCTTCACAGGAGTCATTTTTTGGGGTAACGACGCAGCTTCTGACGCTCTTTTATCTCGTACCACTTTGAAGTCAGCCCAAGCCTTATCCACATCCACATCAGGAACATCTAGGGGTTTCGGCAAACTATCCCACATTTTTTTCATTTTTATGTATTCCTCCTTATTGTTGGCATCTTCTTCCAACCAATTTTTTATCATGGTATTCTCTACCTCGTTGGTCTCACCAACGATATATTTTTCTAACAGTTCCTTATTCATAGCCTATAGATTAGAAAGCAAATAATCAATGTTAAATAATCCACAAGTTCAATACGCAAATGTCGCAGCGCCTTACTCATATGTCCCTCAACAGTCTTTATCGACAGATCCAAGGTTACTGCGATATCCTTATACTTCATTTCCTGAAAACGGCTTAACTCAAAAACCGTCCGACTTTTTTCGGGTAATTCTGCCAAGGCAATCTGGAGTCTTTCGTCCAAATCCCGTGTACTTTCATCAACTGCAGGCGCAAAATCCTGTCTATGCTGCTCATGTGATTGATATTTTAGCTTTCGTTGCTCCTTTTTTAGCACATTCATACTTTCATTATAAATAGCCCGATATAAATAAGCTTTTAATGAAGTATGTATCTGCTCCTCCCAATCGCGTTCCCAAAGCCGCAAAAACACCTGTTGCACAACCTCTTCCGCCACATCACTATCACCTAGATATCGATAGGCATAACGATGTAACTCCTTGTAATGTGTGCGAAAAAGCTGCTCAAAATTCTTTTCTTTATTTTCCGACATTGATCAATTCTATTGTTTAAATAATCCGCTCTATTAGTAAGACATCCTAATAGATTGTTACCCTTACAAATTTTTCATTTTTTTATCAGCTTCAATGACCTGAATCAGGTGATCGCAAATCCCTAAGTCGAACCTATTCTGAAATCTTTTCATATCAATACGACAACAAGCACAATCCATTTCCCATCTGAAAAATGGGATTCACCCGAGAAGAAGTATAGAAAAGCTATTTTTATCACTAAAGGTAAGTCATCTATTTTATAAAATATTTTTTTTCTAAGGGTATACAGTTTTTCCGTTGTCATAAAGGAAAGAACAATATACAATTGATAACAAAAATAATTTGACAATGAAAACAACATTCAAAGTAGCCCTGCTGGGATTGACATTATTGGGATTAACAGGTACTACACAGGCACAGGACATCACTTATGGGCTGCAAGTCGGAAGCAATTATCATATGAGTTCCTTTGGCAATAAGTCTGTCAAAGATAATAACGGCAAAGTTGGCGTATCAGTTGCAGGATTTGCACGTATTGGAGATCGTGTATTCTTTCAGCCTGGAATCGGTGCCAGTCTTTTACGCAAAGCATATAACTTCGAAAACGGACAGAAAACGCCTAAATTTTATCAGATCAATCTTCCCCTTCAAGTAGGATATAAATTTTTGGAAAATGGCGACTTCAACCTCCGGGGACTATTGGGCCCTCAGTTAAACTATGATGTTAAAACAGTCAAGTCGAGTGCAAATACCGATTATAAGAAATTTTCATTTGATGGTCGTGTGGGTATTGGTGTAGACATCAGTCACCTCACCTTAGATGCTTATTATAGCCACGGTTTTACGAGTGTAGACAAAACCTTAGATGCAAAAAATAAAACAATCGGCATTATGGTCGGTTATAAGTTCTAAGCAGCATCTCGTAGTACACAAAGCGCCATTCTAAAAATCGAATGGCGCTTTTTCGTAATTATATTTTATTTTTTGTCAATAATTATTATTTTAGCGCTACAAAAAATTATTCTTAATCATGGTCCTATTCATAGCGGCCGTTCGATCAGAATAAACGGGATGTAGCGTAGCCCGGTATCGCGCCAGCATGGGGTGCTGGAGGTCGTCGGTTCAAATCCGGCCATCCCGACTTTTTACTTTTATGACAACTCATCCATCTCATTCCCCTTACAGTCATCAGAACAACCGTTGATCTTGTTCAAAATATATTTTTCGGATCAATATAGGCCAATAGCCTGCAAGGTCCCCCGCCTTAATCTGACTTACAAGGTCATGATCCGACAGACTCATTCCTTTTAAATCATCCCGCTTCACAGCTTCCTCCCCTTTCGACAGCTTTAACTGCTCTTCTGCACGTTGACGAAGCATCAGCTCATACCTGTTTTTTGATGGTTTACTGTGGACAATTTTTTTCAGAAGATCACTATTCCCTTGCTTATCTTTTTGCTGCACCTGCTGCTCAAGCCAGTCAGCCAATAGTTCATTTTTTTCCTCGGCATAAGGCTCACCAACGCCCAAATTTATCGGCCATAACCTCGATTCCGCAATCTTCAACTTTGCCTTTTTATAGTTCTTCTCCAAGATAAATTGGTAAGCCAACATTAATTTGGTCTGCACATAATACCGATGGCCTTCCGTCGCTCCTTCAAAGGGAAGTATGGTCACATCCCCTAATTCTTCCTCAGCGCGCACATAAGCTTTAGCTAACAATAAAGTACGTACATGTGCCAGTGTTAGTATATAATTTTTTGGAAATTTGCGATGATATGCCGCACTTACCCGAAGCGCTTCTTCATAAGACTTACTATTATTTAGGAGCTCCACCAAATGTAGTCCATATCGCCATTCTTGTGGATCTACTCGTGTTGCCTGCTCCATCATTTGTACAGCCAGGTCATTACGGCTTGTATCTTGCAAGCTTGATTTCAATGCATAATAGGCCGCGAAATCTGTTGGCTCCTGCTCCACGCTTGACAGGAGTTCTCCTGCTTTTTGGGCTTGATTTCTGAAACGGTACAATAATGCCGACAGGTAATCGATAGTCCAGCTTTTGCTGTTATCCTTTGCCCATTCAAATACACCATTACTTTCTTCTCGAAAAGGAAAGACAAAATTGGGTTTACTTTGTTCTGCCTGCGTCAACCAGCCCTGACTGATCGACTTGTTCGATCGTGTCAGCCAAGCTAGCCAAAGTAAGGCTTCCGTATTCTTCTGCCCCGAACTGAGCAGATCGGCCGCAGACTCAAACTCGCCAAGGTCCGCATACCATATCGCCAGCTCCATCCGTTTTTCGGACGCAAACTCCTGCCTGGACAAAACGGCCTTCTTTTCTTCAAATTGGAGAAAGGCATTAAACGGATCATATTGGAGAATGGTCCGACGGGAAAGAGTATCTATGACGCCCCCTTTTTTGCGTTGTACCAACAAGCTCATCTGCAAAGCGTCGATGTTGAGCGGATTGGCAATCAAAGCTTTTGCGCTATAATTCTCCGTACGATCATATTGCTTGATCCGATAATAGTATTTGGCCATTTGTACATACGAAGCACTTCGCCAAGCCGGGGTTAATGAAGCGACTTCAAAACCATCTAAGGCATCATTCTCTTTTTTTAGTTTGATCGCAGCTAAACCATAGTAATAATTTGCCTGAGCATCATAAGCATCCATAGCCAATGCCTGCCGGGCATAGGTATAGCATTGCTGATAATTCATTTTAAACCAGGCCAGCTTAGCCATTTCAAGATAGGCCTGCGAACTAGGCGCTTGCTGAGCCAATTCTTGTAATTTGACTTCCGCTAGTGTATATTGCCTAAAGCGAATAAGGTCACGTATCTCCAATAATTTGGTCTGACTGGTATCTGAGCTTACTTCCGTTGAGATGACAGTGGGTCTATTCAATTTTGACCAAGATTCATCCGTTCTGAGATTAAAATAATCCTGTCCCAATTTAAGATAACTCGGTTTTGATACAGCAGCTACCTGCAAAGAGAATTTTGTAGGTTCACCCAATTTAGCCACAATAAAACTTCTATTTAATACGACACCTACGCTATCAAGCACATAGATACTATCGTTCAAAGGTCGCTTCGGATCAATATCCAATAGAATCTGATCGTTTTCCTGTTTCATCCGGATCGCTGCCGATAGTTGAATATCGTTCGGTTTGCCTATTCCTGAAAATGGCATCCAGTATTCCGTCCAGCTGTCACTTTGGTAGGGAGCAAAACCAAGTTGCTTGAACGGAGTCGAGCTACTCGAAGGAACATTTTGATTGAACAGGCGCCCACTTTGGATTTCCACATATTGCCCACTCTCATCGGTCAATAAATTCTCCCAAATCTTCCCATCTCCAGCCTGAGACCAAAGAAATATCTTCTTCCCTAATTTATCTTCACGGAGCGCATAACGGGCCATGCCATAGTTATGATCATTATAGTAAACCCCAAAAGCATTACTGTGTGCACCCAATACATGGTACGATTTAGAACTACCGAAAGCATTTTCCTTATAATTAGATAGGTCTCTGCCCTGGTTATCAATAGGCCAGGCATGTGCATCACCGTCATGCCCTATATAGTGGTTTCCAGGATACAAAAACTTCAGATCTTGTCCTGCTGCGACGCCCAGATTCATCCAGGTATAATAAGGTTGTTCGACTGCATTGGCGTTAGACCAGAAAGAACGTGTTGAAAAATAACCTTTGTCCTTTTCCAGTCTAATTTCTAAAGTCCAGTTACTGCGGCTCAACATATCATAAGCGTGGATAAAGCAACTTACGCTTCCATCCCCGTTCTCCCGTGTAAGATAATCGACCGGTGTAGAGGTGTTGGGCGTATGTCCTATAATCCCATAATTAGCTTCGATACCACCGCTTGTCCACGGACCCCGCATCGCAATATCCCGAAATTTTACAACGCCATTGTTGTAAATATAGTCCCGTTTATTCACTTTATCATAAGCTGACCAAATCTTCCCACCGATCTCGGGCATCACCTGTACCCGAATGTAATCGTTTTCCAAAATCACGGTATTCCAATCCTTTTCAACCGCGGTATTCGTAAAACCGTCGAAACGGAAATAAGGGTACAATTTTTGGGCTGAGGCTATTGGATCCGGATCCGTAAATGGATAGGTTGTATAACGCTTCTTAACTTCTGACACCCTTGCCGGATGCTGCGCAAAAACACCAAGCACGCAATTGCCCATGGCCCAGAGCATAATCCACTTTTTCATTCGTGTTTTAATTAAAAATTTCATAATTTCAAAAGTATCCCTGATACAATATCCATCTGCCAACGAATGCAATCCGCAATACAGACATTGCGTCAGGTCCTTTCAAATCAACGTGAATGAATCTACCATAGGCTATTTGTTTGCATTGTCAAAGACCCTATGATAGAATTTTCACTATCGGAGTACATTGCTGCTATTCAATAATTAACAAAATACCCTTATTTTTTTCTACCGCAATTGTATCCCCTGGTTTATACTGTGCTCCATTTTGAAAATTAGGAATGAGTGGTGCAGATAGTTTCGCTTTTCCGGGGTCAATGCCCAATTTTTCCCAATCTATAGCCAATTTTACCGCAACATCACGCTCTGCCCAGCTGGCAATAGCTACCATAGCTTTACCGGCACGGCTATAGACGGTTGTCAGAACCTTATCATTATCGGTTTTAACCGGAATATTTGGCGACCAATACCCGATCATTTTACTTCCTTTGATGCCAAATTGGTCCCAGGCCTTCCATAAGTCAGCGGGCGTCAATTTCTGATAAGGCATCCTATTGGTCATTCCATAAAGCATACCCCGCCACGGATTTCCTCCATCCTGTAACATTTCGCCCATTAAACCAAACGGAATGCCACTCACTTCGGTAAGGAAAAAATCAGGTTTGTTATTCTCGTAGTCAAAGTATTCACCAAACCACAGCCGATTGATATACGGAAAATGCTCCAGATACAAATTTGCACTATTATTGAACCCATCGCTTTTATTATATTGATTTGCCGAATGCAAATCGATCAGCCCTGGTTTTCCATTTTTTGTCAGCACACGCTTTATTCTTTTCATGGTGACTCGATCGAAGGCAACATCATCCAGATAAATCCCGTCAATACCAATATGGTCTACCAACCAATTCATGCCTTCGACGTAATAGTTGTGCCACCTATTCATTCCACTATTGATAATCGCCGCGTCTTTAAATTGGGGAACATACCATGCTGCGATATAATTTTTACCCACATGCTCTTGTAACCAGGAATATCCGCCTCCTTTTCCAGGTGAAAACACTTCAGTGCCCAGACTACGCAATGGATAGAGCTCATAAACCCGATTTGATACCTCACGCACTGTATTATAGATCTTCACTTTTAACCCCTTATCATGCGCCTGGTCGATATATTGCTTCATTTCTTTTGTCGCAATAAATGGATAATTGATGTAAGGATTTATTTCATTTCCATGGTGAATATTGATCACATTGGAACCACTCGCAACAACAGAATCAACGGGCTTGTAGGCATGATAATACCGTTCATTCCACTGTGCTTCCGTATTGATCGGATGAAAAGGCGTAATCAATAAATTAAAATTGTAATAGAGCACATCGCCTTTTTTCAGTTCACGAGCTCCACTATAACTATTGACCAAAACGGATTTTCCTTTCAGACCGATATCGATCCCCCCTTTATTTTCATTACCCCAGGACTGCGGCAGCACAAGAGGTTTTTGAAGATAAAAATTCGTATTGAGCGGCCGCGAATAATGCTCATCGCGCAGTGAAAACTGTAGCCCTGCATCCACAGCACCTATCCAACCTCCATCTTGATTTTTATGTGCTACATCCCATTTCCAGCAAAGCTGATCAGGTCTCTTTCCTCCTTTTTGCCCTAGTCCCATAAAATAATCCGTCCTATCGGGCATCATGGGAATATGCATCGTGGCATCTTTTAAAGACAGATCCTTCAGCGCCGTCAGCTTGACCACATAATGCATGTAACCATCAAATTCCAATGTACCCTCGACTTCCATCGTTAGATCGGAAGATTCGTTTTTGGCCGTCCAGCGATATTCACCTTCGCTTTTCGTCTGAAATTGGATCCCACTTGCTTTAAGTTGAATTTCCTTGCCATCTGAAGCGTTATAGAAATGAAAATGGAGTGGTTCAAATAAGAGCTTATTCGCCTTGGACGATATTTCGGTCAATTCGGGCGTAAAGAACGTGCTGATCTGTTTTGGAAAACCACTCGCATGAAGTTTCACTTCGCGTCCTAAAATGTGTAAGGTGGAATCCGCTTTTAATTCAATCGCTGTATAGGGTGCAACTACCGTATTTTTTTGCGCTAATGTTGAGTTGAGCCAGGGTAGCCGCGTCATTTTCCAAGGTTGATCAACACTGGATACCTCTCCTGAAGCATTTGAAACCTGTATTTCCACATTAACCTGTTTCGCTGCGGCATTTTTAGGTTTCACCGTGACTACACCATGGTAAGTTCCTGCTGCTATGTTCTCCGGTATCTGAATACCACACCACAATGCCTGAACCTTATCCTTCGGTACGTCAACCTGTAATGTCATTGACTTTCCAGTATAGTCAGTACCTTGGGTATTGATACAATTCAGGTTATTCGCCGAAATCATCGCCCCATCATTTGTTTTAAAATCCGAGAAAGAAATTTGGATGTCATGGAGTTCCTGTTTTGGAGACCATAAGCCAAGTTGAAAGGCATAAAATTCGCCTTTCTGACCCTTTCCTTCCAACTTACTCGTGGATTTACCTTTCATAAGCCAGCGTTGTGGAAGGTTGCTTTCCATTTTAATCGGAAATTCTCTTAATTCTGGAAAAAGATAATAAGCCGTATTTCCATTTCTGCGCACAAAGCTATTGACTTCTGCCACTGTACCGATCATTTCCATCGGATCATTGCTATTGTATTTATCGGCGGCATCAAAACGTGCAACAGTAACTCCTTTGGAGTTTCCAGCCACCTGCTGCACAACTTTCGCTGGAGCCGAAACGGCATTTTTAAGATAAATTGCATCCGGATAATTGCGGCTGCGCCCCCCCATCTGATAGGGTAAATAATAGACATAGTAAACGCCCTTTCCTGAAACTGGCTTAAACCGTAATCCACCAGATTCCGTGTTCATCCAAAGATAAGAACTGGGGGCAATCTGCTTATTACTGGCACTGTCGACGATAATAACTTGCTGGTTCGCTTCAACCCAGCGATTTCGCCAGGGAATAGTCACTTGCACCTCTTTTTGATCGGTGTTTACCTGAAGCACTGCACGATGGTTACCCAGCTGGTCTGCATCCCACTTTTGTGTTTCCGGAGGATAGGTCAATTGCGCTCGGGCCGAATTTGCACATAAGGATACGGCAAGGATAATTGCCAGCTTATAAGAGGCTGTTCTTTTTTTCATGTGAATAGTATTTATTCAATATATTTTGTCTTTTACCAGGTTTTCCGATAAGCCTGATACGATTTATAAGCGGTACCGCTTCCCCAAAATGGGTCCGTAGTGCAGCTACTTTTATTGGTCAATAAGAGGTTTAAAATTAAGTTTTATTCCTAACATCTTCACCTAGTTTTGTCTGTATTTGCGCCAGGTTTCCTCGGGTACATAAATAGCGCGATAAGGAATAAAATAAGCGTTTAATTCCCAAAGCACCTTCCCTGTCTTATCCGTCACCAGTACACTGCCTGTTTTCGAGCTTGTCTGCAGCAAATTACCATTATCCAATTCATAGGCACTCCCCATTCTTGCTGTAAACTGCTTTTTCGGAATTGGAGCCGCATACGCAAGCGTTGCCGTTTTATTCTTTTGATCAAGATTAAAAGCAATTGCTCGTGATTGTTTATTGGCTGTCGTACTATCGCGCGGAGAAAAATCGCCGTTGTCAAAAAGTAACAGCTCACCTGTTTTTGTAATATGCGGCGCATGCTGGAAATAAAACAGTTCCTCATCTTTTAATTTGTAATCGCCACCTTTACCCAATTTCCAAAGAATATCACCGGTTTTGGCATCAATCTTCCAAACCTGATTTTCAATGGGCGAAGAAGTTAGATAATTATTGTCACGATCGAAGGAAATGGTATTCAAATGGAATCGGTCATGCTTAAGGCTATCCAATTTTTTATCTTTTTGAATATCCCATTTTTCCCAAGGTGACCATTTCTTTAAGATATTGCCTTGTGTATCCATCGTCAGGATAGCATCCCCCCAAAGCGTATCTTTTGGATGGTTGGGACGGTCGTCAATTCTGAAATCCCGCACAATGCCTACAATATTATTGTTGCCATCCATCTGCACATCATGGTGCATGATAATCCCTTTTTTATCGAGATCTATACGAGCAATTTCCTTTCCTGTTAGATCAATTTCAACAAGTACTGTTCCACCGACAAATCCGATACGGCCGCTTCTCAAATAATAACTTGCATTGGTTGATTTCTTGCTGGGCTGATTGGGCTTGTTGAATTCATCTTTACTCGCCGGAGCCAATAAGGCTAGGATCGTACCCCTTGGAGTCAGTGAAGCAAGGCGTACCCCTAACTTTTCGTCCTGCCAATACCATCGGATGGTTCCTTTACCATCAACCATGGCCATATACCCCGGGAATCCACGATAGCATAATAACACCATGCCGTTACCTAGGGCTTTTTCATCGTGTGGATGATCCGCCTTGATCCAGTCGTGTACCATCCATGGTGATTGTGGTCTTGTTTTAAAGGATTGTTCACTTGATTTTATGGGAATAATCCGATCTATAATAACCCGAAACTTATAACTTGTATTAGGTTCAAGCGTCATTAACTGTATGTTATGCTGAGCAGCCGCACTTGAAACTGTCGTCTTATAAGACTGGCGTTCTCCCTCCTTCCAATACTCTACATACAGGGCTTCTGCTTTATTTAGTTTCACCTGAATAGCAGCATTGAGCGGCAGATTATTAGGCGAACTCACTTCAATATTCTCAATATCAACTTGATGCGCATAAAAATAGTAAGCGGCAAACGCCACTATTGCCACCACAATCAGTGCAATAATTACTTTAATTGGTTTCATGTGTAAATAATTTCAATGCCATTGGTCTTTAAAATGAAGCGCACTACAAGAAATAATGCGCTTCATAGGATTTGCTTTATCACGTTTATTTAGGCAATCGTGCTGGATTGGCCGTTGTCATTTCTTGATGCAAGCGAGCTTCTTCCAATGGATAAGGGAAATAGCGCATTGCTTCAGTCACATTTTCTTTCAGTCCCCGGCCCTTCAAATAAGCATTACTTACTTTTTCATAACGTCCCAAGCGGATCAGGTCCTGACGCCTTTTGTATTCAAATACAAGTTCAAAACCACGTTCATCAACAAGCGCATCGATCATACTTTCCTTACTTGCGGGACTTGGAAAATCTGGATGCTTACCATATTCTGGTGCTCCAGCTCTTTTCCGGACTTCATTGATGAAAGGTAATGCTGCTGCAGGCCCGTTCAATGCATTTTCAATTTCAGCCTTGCACAAGATAACATCCGCCAATCGAAAGACCTGAATCGTCCGGCCATCCAGATAGGAATTATTGACCATATCATACGAATACTTTTTCGTCGCTACATTTTGCAGGAATTTTACCGTATCACTTGGCGGAGTAGTCTGTCCTTTGGCTGGTAACATATAAAAGAACCCATATTTTGTGTTTTTATCCCGTACCGCCTTTCCGGTGTAATTATAATAGAAAAACTTCTTACGCGGATCCAGATCACTATATTTTCGCCAGAAATCAAGGGAAACACCATAATACTGCCATCTATCCGGTACTTCCGGATTGTCCGTCGGTCCAAAGTGATTGGTGATCTCGCCCCCGTTTAATGTTGGTTCATGCAAGATGCCAAAGATTAGTCCCATATCCATTTTATTATTGTCGGACCATTCTTTCTTAAAATCCGGATTCAACGTATACACACCTTTATCACGTAGGGCGAGAACCTGATCAATGTAAGTTTTTGCCTTTTCATAATTGTGCGAACGCATATACATCTTTCCCATTAGGGTCAGCGCGGCACCTTTCGTGGCCCGGCCAATACCCAGTTCGTCCGACCATTTCTCCGGTAAATTATCGATTGCATACTGACAATCTTCAGCAATTTGGGCATCGATCTTGTCGACAGCAGCCAAGGGCTCGTTGTAGCTTTCCGTTGGATTCTTGACCGTTGTTATCAATGGCACCGGTCCCCAGGCATCGGTAAGATCCATATACGATAGTGACCGTAAGAACCTGGCCTGTGCGATAATTTTCTTCTTGCGATCGTCGGGAATAGTGACACGCTCGATACGGTCAATCAGCATATTGGCATTGCTGATGACCTGATACATATTCTGATAATTGAATTTAAAATATCGATTATTATCATCGTATGTAAAGTTGCTCATTCGTGTAGGATCCCCTGCGGCGGTAGAAAAGCCCATATCCGTGGCATAGTCCGTTATCATTACCAGATATCCCGCGTAATACAGATATGCATCTCCGGGATAAGGCGATAAACTTGTATAGACTCCCGTTAAAGCGGCGTTGATGTCGCTTTCTGTTGAATAAGCATTTTTGGTTGTCAGATCGCTGTATAATTTTGGATCCAGCTTGGTACAGCTATTTAAGCTTAAGCTCAACACGGCCGATAAACCCGCTATCCCTAAAATATATTTAATGTTATTTTTAAACGTCTTCATGTCATTTCTGATTTAGTATTAGCGATTAGAATGTTGCACTTACACCAAAGGTAAAGGAGCGCATCGAAGGATATGAATTAAAATCGAGACCTACCCCCGCATTAGCGCTCTGATTATTTCCGGCTCTATTTTTTACCAGCGCATCATTTTCATATCCCTTGGTATCCACCTCAGGATCCCATCCAGAATAATTGCTGATCGTAAATAAGTTTTCCGCCATACCGTATACTCTTATCGACTGAACAGCTTTGGTTTTCAACGGGATGGTATATCCCAGCGTCAAATTACGCAAACGCAAAAAGGAAGCATTCTCAATGAAATGGTCATTGATATAACCACCATAGTTCATGTAATAAAATCCATTTCTCGGAATTTCCGTATTGGTATTGGTCGGTGTCCATCGATTTAAAGCTTCTGTGGTACGTTTCCACTCCAGATTCATACGTGTCATATTGAGTAGATCGTTTCCGACATTGCCATAGATGAATGCAGTCAAATCAAAGTTTTTATAGGCAAATGTATTGGTCATACCAAAGTTAAACTTCGGATAACCACGGCCGATTATCGTACGATCTGCCGAATTTATCGTTCCGTCGCCATTTACATCGGCAAATTTAGGATCGCCGGGTTTAGAATTTGGCTGTGGCGCATAGTTTTCTCCTTGTTGGATAACACCCAGGTATCTATAACCGAATAACGAGCCCAGCGACTCCCCAACCCGAATGACCGAATAAGCTTCTTCAGAAACATTCCCCATTGGTTTAGACGAAGTCAACAATTGCTCGGGCTCTCCACCGAGACTTGAGACCTTATTTCGGTTCATCGTTAAATTCAATTTTGTTTCCCAGGTAAACGCTCCGGTCATATTCTTACTTGTTACAGAAAACTCCAGTCCCTTATTATTCATCGTACCTAGGTTTCGCTGTCCGGAGGTATATCCCGTGTAATAAGGCAGTATACTCTTGATCAGAAGATCATTTGTTTTCTTATAATAGGCATCCAAAGTAAAGGCTAACCGGTTTTTAAAAAATGAAAAATCAAGACCGACGTTATATTGCGTTGTGGATTCCCATTTAAGTTTATCGTTCTCGGGATAAGTTGGGTTTTGTTTAACCCCACCCGAATTGGTCACGCCATCAAACGTATAATGTCCATTGTCCATCAATCCATAAGAGGCATAATCCGCTACACGATCATTACCGGTCTGGCCATAACCCAACCTAAATTTTAGGTCCGAAAATAGCTGCTGCTCTTTCATGAAATCTTCATTGTTGACTTTCCATGCAAAAGCTGCTGAAGGAAAAGTTCCCCAACGATGGTTCGGACTAAAACGCGATGATCCATCACGACGTAAAGTCGCCGTCAACAGATATTTATCAGCGTAGGAATAATTTACCCGTCCGAAAAACGAAATAACCAGATTTTCAGCTTTAGCAGAGTTTACTCCTGTAATGCTTGAGGCCATGCCCAGGTTATTATATTCCAGTAGATCTGTTGAAAAACCTTTCACATTGATTCCCTTATTATTGCGCACATATTTCTCATACGAATAGCCCCCCATCACACTCAAATTGTGTTTCTCATTAAAGACTTTCGCGTAAGTAGCATAAAAATCAATCAGGTTATGTGTTTCATTGTAATCGGCCTGACTTGCGACACCATCATCTATCCCACCCTGATAAGAATCTCTGGTCAGATAACTGCCCAATTGATCATGTGTAATTTCAGTTCCAGCATCCATGCGCAACGTCAGTTCCTTGATCGGATTGACCTCAAGAAAAATATTTCCATTCAACTTGTCCCTTTGCACATCATTGATCCGCGACATCAGGTTGGCCAAAGGGTTATCCCCCTGCCCTCCCGGAGGTCTTCCAAAACTACCATCTGCATTATAGACAGGTACTGTTGGGTCATAGGTCAATATGCTGTATAATACATTTGAATTGAGGATATTTCCATCATACACCTGCATATTCGATTTTTCCCGTTGCGCGGATAGACTCGCTCCAGTGCGGATATAATCATTTACCTTTTGATCCACGTTGATCCGTCCCGAAATTCGATTAAAGTCTGTTGTTTTTAAAACACCTTTTTGATCAAAATAGCCTATGCTCGTCAACACTTTTGTTTTCTCACCACCACCAGAAAATTGTAAATTATGGTTCTGCAAAATACCGTTCCGCATGGTTTCCTTCACCCAATCCGTATTGACATCAGATTCAAGCTGTGACTTGGTGTAAACGGCATACTCCTGATTTTCTTGACCTTGAATTTCTTTATAAAGCGCATTAGCGAGATTCATATACTGTTTACCATCGAGGAAGGTAAATGGTACAATCGGCTTCTGTGTTCCCACATAGCCACTATAGGTAATATTGTTCTTATCCGTAAGCCCACGTTTTGTGGTGATGATGATGACACCATTCGCACCTCTGGAGCCGTAGATCGCAGTTGCCGAAGCATCCTTTAAGATATCCATGGAAGCAATATCATCGGGATTGATGTTAATGCCATTATTTGTTGGAAATCCATCGATCACGTAGAGTGGATCATTACTTCCACTAATGGAATTGGTTCCGCGAATCCGAATCGATGTACTTCCACCCGGCGCCTTTGAATTCTGGGTTACAACGACACCGGAAGCTTTACCTTGTAGGGCCTGACCAACATTGCTCACAGCCCCTCCTTTCGTTAGTTCGTTGCTGGAAAGCGATGCAATGGCGCCTGTCAAATCGCTTTTCTTTTGTTTACCGTATCCAATCACGACAACATCTTCCAGCTGATTTACCTGGTCCTCCAAAATAATGGAAAGAGTGGTGGCTCCATCAGCTGAAACCTGCACATTTCGTTCTACATAGCTTTGATACCCGATGTATGAAAAAGTCAGTTCATAACCTTTGCCATTCGGTACATCAGCAAAACGAAAGCTACCATCACTCGCACTGGAAGCTGCTGTCGAAAAACTGCTGCCGGGATTTTTCAAAATTATACTTACCCCTGCCAGCCGTTGCCCCGACGAGTTTTTGATTACGCCATTTATTGTTCCCGCTAGACATTGAAAAGATAACAGTGTCAAGGCAATAAAAACAAAAAATGGTTTCTTGGTTAAGTTGAAATTTACCATGATTCTATTTTTTAGTTTTGAGTATATATATATTATGTTGTTTTTCAAGAATAAACGGATTCACCTCAACAATCAACTGCAAAATAGACGCCGCAAGATCCGTTTTGTCCTTCAGGTCCATGGTCGGATTCTTGCTAAACCGCCCCTTTATCCGATAGTTTTTAACGATTAATGAATCATAGGATATAGGAACATCAAGCTCACGATTGATATATTGTATAATGTCGGATACAGCGGTTTCTTCCAATTGGAGCCAATTGGCGCTCTGGTGAATTGTTGCCGGATTGCGATACGGTTTTTCCGTGGAAGAAAGCATAAGCTGGGCCGGTAGATTTTCCCCCGCGCTCATTTTTGGTGTACCTTTGAAATTTGAAACAAACATCGTGTTCACCCCGCCAAAATAAATCTGTTGGCCAGGCTTAAGAATCTTTGTCTCGGCTACGGACGGATCTATAGATTCAACGCGAACTTTCCCCTCAAATAATCGGATCAGAACATGTTCAACTGCCGCATTATAATCCACGATGAATTCTGTTCCCAGCGCAGTGGTCATCAACGTACCGCTTTCGACGATGAAAGGTTTTGAAGGATCTTTCGCTACTTTAAAACTGACCCTTCCACTGAATAATTTAACCCGTCTAAAATCAAGATCCGGTTTTATGCCCAGCTGAATCAGTGCACCGGGTTCTAAGGTTAAAATCGAATGGTCCGCTGCAACAATTTCTTTAGGCTGAGCAGAAGGGTTGTAGTAAATTTCATGAATGAAACTTGCTGTTTGTAAAGGTTTATCAGTTGATGTGCCCAAAAGATTGGTTAAGATAAATAGGAAACCAAATAGCACAAATACAGTAATGATTCGCAACAGGCTATCACCACCACGTTTTGACTTATTTTCCTGATTGATATAGGAAACCCAGTCATCTTCTGAAATGAGATCATCCAATAAGGTCGGATCATCATTCAGCCATTTGAAGACAAGTTTCGCTTCCTCAGCAGAACATTCATTCGCCAGGAATTTATTGAATAAGGATTTGCGATTCATAACAGTTTCTATCCTTTTAGCGGGATAGGTATATAACTGTTATACGAATAGTGATGGGCTTGTCCCCTAAGACAACTTAAAAAATTTTTTAATAAATTTCAGACCAATGCTAACGTGGTTTTCTACCGTCTTTGGGGAGATAGACAATTTGACGGCAATTTCTTTATAACTCAATTCTTCAATTTTATGAAGATAAAACACCTGTTGCCGCATAAAAGGCATTTGTGTAATCAGCTCTTTTACATATTCTAACTCTGCCTTGTAGGCAATTTGCCGTTCAAGGTCTTCATATTGGGTCAGTACAAAAGGTTTCTCAAACTCCACATATTTTCTATTCAAAGCACGCCGCCGCAACTCATCAATTAATTTTGTTCGTGCAATCTGAAAGAGCTGAGTACTGAATTGGATTTGCTGATTCGCATGATTCTTGCGTTCCCAAACAATTAGAAAAGTCTGCTGGACGACATCTTCGGCCAGATTCGAACATTGGGTCTTCTGATACAGAAAATAGTACAATTTCCTATACCAATAACGATAAGCTAAAAAAAACTCCTTTTCGTTAGTCGGTGCCCGCTGTAGGATTTTATCCATCATAATCTACATTTAGATAGTCTTGTTTCAATGCTGTTATCCTCTTTCCAAAGAATATCGAAATTGGTATCTGACAGAATTTCAATTTGATCCATCAAAATGACCCATGCTTTTTGGCTAGTTATCCACCTCTAAAGTGATTATTTTTTATCAAAAAAACAAGATAATATTTTCGATAAGGCCATCGCCTCAATCTCCATTTTAAGCGCTTTCTTTCATAAAAGCTACTTTGCCGATAGGCAACTTATGGGTCCTGTTTTCTTCTCTTGTATTTTTTAGGCGCAGCAAGTTCGTTTCAACTCGTGACCAAATTAGCCCTTTTAACAGTGCTTGTTCAGTGCTCGTTCAGTGATTGTTCAGTGATTGCTCAGTGATTGCTCAGTGTAAACTGAATAAACAATGACTGATTACTGTCTAAAAATTGATTAAAAATTGTGAAGAGGTATAAGTTGGTATTAAGATAGATTAGTTTTAATCACTATATAGAAAAAAGAAGGTATTTAGATGATAAGAAAAATCACTTGTCATCTAAATACCTTCGCACTAAAACAAACACCGTGAAACTGCTTGTTTTATGGATATCAATAAAATCTAGTATCCTGGATTTTGTTTTAAATTTGGATTGACTGCAAGCTGTTGACTCGGAATTGGATAAACCAATGTTTTCGGGCTGGAATCCGCAGCTTTTTCCTGCCAGGCTAATAAAAACTTACCAAAACGGATCAAATCCTGTCTTCTCCAACCTTCCCAATACAACTCACGCGCACGCTCGTCTAATATATTATCAAGCGTCAACGCTGTCAAGTTATTCACACCACGGTTTGTCCGAATAGTGTTAACTAATCCAAGTGCCTCTGTTGCAGTTCCGGTTCCGCCTCTTAATATAGCCTCTGCTTGCATCAACAATACATCGGCATAACGGAAGACTACCCAGTCGTTATTTCGTTGACCAGTGACAGCATAATCAAAGGCATACTTCATTGGACGGATACCCGCTGTTTCCAATGTAGCTCCAGAGGTCCGGATGGTCACTTCACGCGTGAAGACCAAAGGTGCATTCGCTGGATTTCGCGCCATCAATGGTTTGTTTGTACTCCAATTGTATTGCTGTCCTGCAAAAAAACCTACATTTTGACGTTTGAATTCTTTTGTTCTGTTAGAAGTCGTATCAGCCGGATAATTATAGTAAATTCCTCTTCTTTCATCGGCATCCGAAAATTTATCGTAATAATCTGATAAAGTACACCAACCGTTCCAGCCCCCAGGTCTCATATTATAATGCGCAATCGTATTCCAGGTACGATCCACATTTCCACCTCTATCGCCATTTTTATTATATAAAGTGAAAATATTTTCGGTAGACTTTTCGTCGTTATCGGGCGCGAAATTATCAAAGTACTTGCCCTTTGCAGAAACAGTATAGGATCCCGAAGCCGTAATTTCCTTGGCTAAGGCCACCACTTTATTCATATCTTCGGCAGCAAAAGAAGGAGCTTGTCTGTTTAAAAATGTTCCCTTATTCAAATAAATCTTCATCAGCAATGCTTTTGCCGCATTTTTATTGGCTACATAGGCTGCTTTCGGACCGTTTGCAGGCAAACTCGCTATAATTTCGTTGAGATCCTTCACGATATAATCAATAGCCGCCTGTGGCTGTAACACCTCTGGTGCGATTCTAAAATCTTCAAAAGAGGCTCCTTCCCGGACGGGTACTACGCCATAGAGATCCAACATATCGAACATGACCAACGCACGAATAAACTTCGCTTCAGCACCTTGCTGTGCACTCGGATTATACCGCAACACATTACCCGCATTATAGATGGCTGTACCAAGACTTACAAATGTATTGTTCATATAACCATTATCAGCATTCCAGGTATGTAAATGGATCGCACGATGCATCCCATTATCATCCCAGTCACCTCCCCGTGTAGGAGCCATAGCAGCATCTGTGGATATTTCCTGCATCACCCAGCGCTGTTCCTGCTGATAAGGGGTATTCAATGAATTATAAGCTGTGATCAACAAGCTTCCAGGATCCACATTGGATGTCCCCTCTTCCAATTCTCCTTTAAATTCCTCCTTTAGTTTAGTACAAGAAAATGTACTTGTTACAATGGAGCCAATTATTCCGATATATAATAAAGTTCTTAATTTCATCTTTTTCATCCGTCTAAATTTGATTATTTATTCATCCATTTTGACTGTAAGGCATTCATACTGCCTTTAGTGTTTCATTCGTAATGAGGCGATCAGATTTATTCATTCACTAATATGAATATGTTTAAATCAATCTTGTTACTCTCCTCTTTTTATTATCTAATGATCTACAGTATACGCTTAAAGTGAGAAGTTAACCCCCAATAGGATATTTCTTGCCGGTGGATATGGTAAATATTCGATACCCAACGAAGGAATACCATTTGTTGCACCATCTGTATTCACCTCAGGATCAAACCCTGTATACTTCGTGATGATGAAAAGATTCTGTCCAGTAAGGGATACGTTTAAATTCTTCAGTGTTCTGCCTACATTTCCAACACGATAGCTTAAAGTAAGATTAGCCATTTTTAGATAATCACCTTTTTCAAGGAATCGCGTCGAAGGCGCAGCCGAGTTGGAAGTAGACTCTTTTACAGCTGTATTAAAGAATGCTGAACCGATATTCCGTGATGACAAATTGCTCAATCCCAAAGTCGTCGCTGCCGTATTATTGAATAGATAATGTCCAAAAGCGCCATTCATATTGGCAGCCAAAGAAAACTGTTTATAATTTACATTGGTGGAGATACCCAATAATGTGGTTGGATTTGGACTGTTCATATAAAACTTATTAATTGCAGGATCGTTGGCCGTACTGATACTACCATCCTGTCCACGGTACATGCTCATTCCGGTTTGCGGGTCGATACCTTGGTAATCGGCCAAATACCATACATTCAATGGCTGGCCATTGACCATTCGTTGTCCCAATACACCAGAAAAACCTTGTCCGCGGAGTGCTCCTGTCTCATAATAACCAACAAGGCCACTTACACTATTCTTAAGAAACGTTGCATTACCTGTCAAATCCCAAGTCCAATTGTCATTTTTAATAATTGTACCTGTCAACGCGACCTCTACCCCTTTATTGACAATCTCACCGTCCAAATTTACCCAAATACGTCCCGCAGGAGCTGGCTGTGCAAGCGTTTGCTCAAATAGCGCATCTGTGGTCTTTTTATTAAAATAATCAATGGATCCATATAGACGGTTGCCCCAGATTCCGAAATCTATACCCGCATTGATCGTCGTCGAAGTTTCCCATTTCAAGTCAGGATTTCCATAGTTAGCCTGGCTTACACTCTGATTACCGAAGACCAATCTATTCAATGAGGCACCAGAAGGGAATTCTTGGTTACCTGTTTTTCCCCAACCCAATCGCACTTTCAATTGGTCAAAGATACCGGAAGACTTTAAAAACTCTTCCTGATTAACATTCCAGGCTACGGCCAACGAAGGGAACATGGCGTATTTGTTGTTTGAACCAAATTTCGTTGAACCATCCCTTCGCACTGTTGCAGTGAATAAATAACGGTCTAAGTAATTGAAGCCGCCCCGTAAAAAAAGCGATTGCAATTGGTTGGTTGGACTTCTATACGACGATATTTCACGCGTGGAAACAGGCGTATATTGTAGATAGTCAAAATAATCTAACCCCAGATAGCGAAATCCACCGCCAAAGGAAATGTTATTATTATAATTATAATCCAAATATTCATAGCCTGCTACCGCATTGACACTCCAATCTGAATTGATTTGTTTATTGTAGGAGAGCATATGCGTCATTTGCAAGTTGGTTTCCCCGTTATTGGAGATAAAAGCCTGCTCATTGTTCACAGCAGAAGGATCAATAAGCCCGGCGCGGTACATACCCTCGCGGTTTCCTGTTTGTCGCATCGCACTATAAATAAAGCGATACTCTAAATCATCTGTGATTTTATAATATGGCGCCAAATTGACCACCATTGTATTGGTTGTCGCCAAGTCCTTAAAGGCTTCAATGCTTGTCAATGGATTTCGTGTGGTTGAACTCACAAAGGTCAAATTACCTTGCTCATCGCGTAATGGTCGCGTTGGATTCCATTGCAGTGCTTGGGAAATCACATTTCCTTCAGAACCTACCATCGCATTGATCGGCGCGTATTTATTATCCATTTGCGTCAAAAAGACTGCAAAATCCAATCCCAATCGTTTGTTTTCCAAAAAACGGAAATTCCCGTTAAAATTGGCTGTATATTTCTTCAGTTGTGAGCCACGAATAATACCATTTTGGTTTAAATACCCACCCGAAAGACGGTATTTACCATGTTCGGTTCCACCCGCCACGTCAGCATAGTAATTTTGCGTGATGGCTTTTCTTGTGATTGCTTTAAAAGCATCCTCATTACCACCAAAATCAGCATTTGCCACTTCAGATGGTGTATAATATTTCAACGCCTCTCTGAATCGCGCTGCATCCAATACATCAGGATATTCCCGCATGGTCGAAACACCTGCAGAGGCTCCCACAGAAACCTCGGGCTGTCCTACTCTACCTCTTTTCGTGGAAATAATGACTACACCATTTGCCCCACGTGATCCATAAATTGCCGTAGCCGAAGCATCTTTAAGGATGTCCATACTAGCAATGTCACCCGGATTTAAGTAAGTTAAAGGATTTCCTCTGTCGGAAGAAAAACCTCCTCTTCCTTCGGGCAGAGGTGAGTTGCCCGACATCGGCACACCATCCAGCACAAATAACGGGTTGTTACTGGCGCGGATCGATGAATTCCCACGAATACGTACGGTCGTTGCCCCTCCAGGTTGCCCCGTATTGTTAATCACCATAACCCCTGGTGTCTTTCCTTGTATGAGTTGGTCGGGACTAGTCATGATCCCCTTATTAAAGTTTTTCGCTCCAATAGTGACCATAGACCCCGTTAGATCTTTTTTACGGGCCGTACCATAACCGATCACAACGACTTCATCTAAGCCCTGACCGGCACTAGGTTCAAGCGCTACCGTGATATCGCTCCCCACAATAGGTACTTCTTTTAAAGTATATCCGATAAAGGATACTTCCAGCGTTTTAGCTTCACTGGGAATAGTCAATGTAAAGGAACCTTCCGTGTCTGTTGTGGTAGCCGCGGTACCCCCTTTTACTTTGATCGTAGCTCCTGCCAATGGACTTTGAGTCTCATCTACAACCTTCCCCTTCAAGACTTTCGTCTGGGCAACTACAATAAAAGATACAAGCAGAAATGTGAGCGTCATTACGCATTGTGCAAGTAGTTTATTTTTCATACGCTTTTTGATTGGTGGTTTAATTGATTTTTTATCGTGTGCAATAGATACACAGCTGATAATAAGTGATTTTTAATGGTTTATTTTTAGTCCTAAAACTCATTTGAAATGAGTATGGTCTTTCCCAATTATTGCAAATACGTAACGATCAGTATCAAAATCGTTAACGCCCAAATGGAATACCAAATCATCGTGAAGATATTGCCGCACCTGTAAAAACAAAAACCTAACAAACTGAAAAACAAGGATACAGGATATACCTGTCATAATTCTAGGGCGAAACATACGTTTATATTTGGTTATTATTGTTTTATAAAAATGCGCAAATCCTTGTATCTCGTCCAATCAGAGCGTCTCAATTTTATATCAAAGCGTATCAGTAAAACTCTTTTTTATCTTTTAATTGCCTATTTTTAGTTCAACGTAATCAGTTTTGAAAAGAATAACCACCATACTCCTTTTGTATATCTTGCTGGCAGTTATCAACCTGCAGGCACAATCGATCTATTTTAAAAACTATCAGACCCACGATGGCCTTTCCAATAGTACGGTCAAATGTATTACACAAGATATTCAGGGTTTTCTGTGGCTAGGAACGAGGAATGGCCTTAATCGTTTTGACGGTAATCAATTTAAAATATTTCGACACAATGCTTCAGATTCGACAAGTATCGGAAGTTCATCTATTTTAAGCCTCCTCACAGATAGCAAAGGTGTCCTATGGGTGGGTACCACACGGGGTGCCTATCGTTACGATCCTATAAAAGAAGATTTCAAACCATTCAAGCTCATACCCATCGGTGAAGTAAATGCCATACACGAATACGCAGGCTTTATATGGTTGCTTTCCAATGGAAAACTGTACCGTTACAATTCTTATACAGGAGAAATATTCCCATTTGATCTCAACAAAAATACCCTAGTAGCGATCACCAGCAGTAAGAAAGGTGGGTTGTGGGTAACAGATAATAACAGTACAATACTACGGTATCAGGTTAATACGGGTAAATTTTTCCCTGTTGATCTTAAAAAAATCGATCGACAAACACTAGCGAATACCAAAACCGTGTATGCGATCAACGATTCATTGCTAATGGTCGGGACAATCAATTCGGCTTATTTGTTTGATTTCAAAAATGGCACATTAAAAAATCTATTTGCAAGTCATTACCCCAACAAAGTCATTCAGGCAAACTGTATTATTCAACAAACAGAGTCGACATACTGGATTGGAACTGAAACCGGAATATACACCTATGATATTCACACAGGCCAGAGCCAACACATCAAAAAAGACCTGCTCAATCCATTTGCCATTTCTGACAATGCTGTCCTGAATTTCTATCGGGACCGTGAAGACAATATCTGGTTTGGAACATTTTTCGGTGGCTTTAACCAATACAGCAACCAATTCGACAATTTCAAGAAGTATTTGTCCGGATTTGGAAAATCAGCCCTATCAGGCAATATTGTACACGATATCAAAAAAGATCGCTATGGAAATTTCTGGATCGGAACAGAAGATGGCGGATTGAACAAAATAGATGCCCAAACACAACAAATCCAGCATTTCCTTGCCAACGGGAAAAAAGGCAGTATTGCGCATAACAATGTCCATGGCTTGGCAACAATCGGCGACGATCTTTGGGTGGGCTCCACCACACATGGACTGGACATTCTCGACGTAAAGACCGGAAAATTAAAAAAGCACTATGACCGCATCGGTCAAGGTCCCTTACAAAGTAGCTTCGCCGTATGCATTTATAAGTCCAAAGACAATACGATGTTTGTTGGCACAGACCGCGCTTTATACGCCTACAACAAAAATAAGGACAGTTTTGATCTCCTTCCTATTCAAGCATGGATACAAGGCATTTATGAAGATGAATATGGTATACTCTGGATCAATACCTATGGCAGTGGGATCTTCCAGTATAACCGCAGCTCGGGAGAAATACAGCATTTGCTGTCCGAACAAGGTAAACAAAATACACTCGTCAATAATTACGTCAACGGCCTATTTGAAGACAGCAAAAAGAATTTATGGTTTTGCACCGAAAGCGGCCTTTCGAAATACCGCCGTGATGGACGTTTCACCAACTACCTCACCGAATCCGGTTTACCTTCTAATCAAGTATTCAAGGTCTTGGAAGACGACAACAACAGCATCTGGATATCGACCGGCGGTGGACTGGTCCGGCTGGACGAGGGTGTCCCTCGAAGGGTCATCTATACCTCCAGAGATGGGCTTCCCGCAGATCAGTTTAATTATAATTCGGCTTTTAAAGATAGCGACGGAACTTTATATTTCGGGACTATCAAAGGAATGGTAAGCTTCAACCCCACAAAATCCATTAAGAACAGTTTTATTCCACCCATATTCATCAGCGGCATTCAGATCAACAATGTCAGTGTGCCGGTTCGTGAAAATGGCATACTCAAAGAATCCATCTCCCTATCAAAAGAGATACACTTAACCTACGACAATTCCAATATCAGCTTCCATATAGCAGCCTTGAGCTTTGTTTCCCCAAAGAGCAATCCCTATCGTTATATCATGGAAGGTTATGATAAAGGCTGGACCGATATTACGGGAAATCAAAAAATATATTACAATAAACTTCCACCAGGTACGTATACGTTTAAGTTCAGGGGTGCAAATAACAACAGCGTCTGGAATCCGACAGAAAAAAAACTGCTCATCATTGTTTCGCCACCCTGGTGGCAATCAAGCTGGGCGTACTTACTTTATTTTGTGAGCCTTGGTACGATTATACTGCTCGTATTACGGTATTATTTTCTACTTATAAAGGCCAATAATGCTCAAAAGATGGATAGCTATGAACGAAAAAAAGAACAGGAAATTTATAATCTCAAACTGGAGTTCTTTACCAATCTGGCCCACGAAATTCGTACGCCACTCACCCTGATCAAAATGCCCCTTGAGAAAATAATAAACCAACAAAAATTTACCGATAGCGACACAGCCAAGGATCTCGCATTAATTGAAAAGAATACAGCGCGTTTAATTCGCCTGACCAACCAACTACTGGATTTTAGAAAAGCAGAAACCAACAATATGAGCCTTATTTTTACTAAAACGGACATCAACACACTCCTATCCGAAGTATTCCACGACCTAAATTATCTTGCAAAAGATAAACAGTTGCATTATGAGCTTAGCCTGCCACGTATCAGTCTCGCTGCTTATGTGGATGAGGAAGCTCTCCGAAAAATCTTTACTAATCTTATTCACAACGCCATCAAATATGCAGATGAAGAAGTCTATGTCAGGCTCCTCCCTTTTAATAGCGATGATATTATGTTCAATATCGAATTTAAGAATGATGGTGAGCTTATTCCTTATGAAAAAAGAGAAAAAATATTTGAACCATTTTATCGATTGAACGAATCCGATAAAGATACGGGGACAGGTATTGGCCTTCCCCTATCCCGCTCCTTGGTCGAATTGCACCAAGGAACCTTGTCACTTGTCTATCTGGAAGAAAACCGCAATATATTCCTGCTGTCTGTACCGATTTTTCAAGAACAATCACTGGACATCAAATCTTTTCAGGAAGATAATGACGATCATGTATTAAATGATAAACCAGACGATCAGGAGGAAGAAAAACCGGTGATTCTACTCGTCGAAGACAATAAAGAAATTCTTGCCTACCTCAATAAAGAATTAAAAACCAGCTATATAATCCTACGAGCCGGCAATGGTGCCGAAGCGCTCGAAATATTAGACCAAGAAAATGTACAACTGGTACTGACAGACATCATGATGCCTATTATGGATGGCCTGGCTTTATGCAGACGTATCAAAACAGATATTCTCTATAGTCATATTCCTGTGATCTTTCTGACCGCAAAAAATGCATTGGATTCCAAAATTCAGGGATTAAAAAATGGTGCCGATGCTTATATCGAAAAACCTTTTTCGCTTGAATTCCTCATGGTACAAATACGCAATATTCTCAAGAACCGAAAAATTATCAAGAATTACTTCACTAACGCACCCAGCTCCAACTTAATAGATATCAACGTTTCGGGTCCTGACAAAGATTTCATCAGTCAGCTCAATACGGTTATTTATGAGAATATTTCAGCGATAGACCTTAATGTGGATGAACTGGCCAAACTGATGCATATGAGTCGTCCGACCCTTTACCGTAAAATCAAAGGACTCTCCGACCTAACACCCAATGAATTGATCAATATTTCACGATTAAAAAAAGCGGCAGAACTGCTTACCCAGAAAGAATACAACATTACCCAAGTATCAACGATGGTAGGTTACACCGTGCAATCCAATTTTTCCAGGGACTTCCATAAGCATTATGGTATGTCGCCGAGCAACTATATTCTTGAAAACAGTAAATAATGCACACTTGTTCAGCAAATGATGGTGCATTTTTCAGCAAATGATACTCACAAGTTTTAGTAAATCGAACGAAATTATCCCGCTGTGTAAAAGCGAGCCGTGCTAACTAAAGCAAATTAGTATACTTAAGGAGATGATGAAAATCCAATTGCAGGAGCTTGGCCAAGTGAGCAGAAAATCGTAGACGTAAGCTCTATTTACTACGTCTACGATAATGATCTTAGCGTTTACTCTTGGGAACAAAGAATGCAGCCAGCAGCATAAATACTCCGGCCAACAACAAGCCATAAATGGATTGGCTATGAAAAAAATATTTGATGATCATTCCTCCAAAAAATCCACATACAATCTGTGGTAAGGTAATGAAGAAATTGAAAAGCCCCATATAAACCCCCATTTTCCCTGCAGGCAGGTGATCGCTCAAAATGGCATAAGGCATCGCTAAAATACTTCCCCAAGCGATACCAATACCGATCATGGGAAGAATCAGCAGATTAGCATCTTTAATCAGAAACAATGAAATCAACGAAAGTCCTCCAATGGAAAGCCCAAGCGCATGCGTTTTTCCACGCCCGAGCTGTTTGGCTATCCGCGGAATAAACAAAGCATATAGAGCCGATACCCCATTGTAAATACCAAAAAGCACGCCCACCCAATTGGCCGCCTCCATATAAAGATCCTGCCGATTTCCTTCCCGCAGGTAAAAAACCGAATCTGCAATCGCAGGAGTTGTATATACCCACATCATAAAAAGGGCAAACCAGGAAAAGAATTGAACCCAACCGAGTTTGCGCATGATCAATGGCATCTTACCAATATCGCTGACAATAGCGCGCAAACCAAATTTTGGCGCTGTCTCCTGTTCAACCACCATGGTATCAGAAAATGACTGTAATTCCTGCGGCGTATATTCCTTCGTTTTAAACACCGACCACAACACCGTTAGAAGTAGTACAAAACCACCAAAGTAAAAAGAATATATCACATTGTTTGGCACCTGACCAACTTCGGAAGTTCCCTGTACATGAAAATATTTTGTCAGTATAAAGGGAAGTAAGGATCCCAATACGGCTCCAATACCGATCAGAAAGGTTTGTACGGAGAATCCAAGACTACGTTGGTTACTCGGTAGATTATCGCCAATTAAGGCTCTAAAGGGCTCCATTGTCACATTGATAGAAGCATCCATAAACATTAATAGTCCTGCTCCTATCCAAAGTGGTGCTAGCAATGTGGTAAATACCGCTGCATTCGGCATCAAAAACAGGGTTATGGTGGTCAACAGTGCACCCACCAAAATATAAGGCCGACGACGCCCCAATTTATTCCAGGTTCGATCGCTATAATGCCCGATAATTGGCTGCACAATCATCCCCGTAATCGGAGCCGCAAGCCAAAACAGCGACAGGTGTTCTACATCAGCACCAAATGTCTGTAGAATACGGGAAGCATTGCCGTTTTGTAAGGCAAACCCCATTTGTATGCCCAAAAACCCAAAACTCATATTGATGACCTGGCTAATACTTAATTCAGGTTTATTTCCCATAATAGGCTATCAAAATTTAAGACAAAATACAATTTAATTATCACTTAATCCCTATTTTCAGCAGCATAAGATCGGTTCTTACGCTGCTGAAAACAGGGGCTTACCGAACCTGAAACACCTGCTTTTTGCTTTGTGCAGCCAGAACGAAAGCTTCTGCCTCCGTCTGGATATGGGCCGCAGTGTCACTGTCATTTTCGATCGTAAATCCATCCGACCGTACCGCAATCAACAAGGTCGCACCGCGAAATAAGATACGGAATTTATACCCTTCCCACTCTTTTGGTAACATCGGATTTAAATACAGTTTTCCTCCCTTAATCCGCATTCCTGCAAAGCCCTCTACGATTGTCATCCAGGTACCCGCCATGGAAGTGATATGTAAACCGTCTTCGGTATCGTTATTATAATCATCCAGATCCAAACGCGAGGTCCGCAGATAGAATTCATAGGCTTTTTCTGGTTTATTCAATTTAGCTGCCAATATCGCATGGACGCAAGGAGAAAGCGAGCTTTCATGCACCGTAAACGGTTCATAAAATTCATAATGCCGCCTTAAGGCCTCAAGATCAAACTGGTCTTCAAGAAAGTAAAAGCCCTGCAGCACATCGGCCTGCTTGATGTAACAGGAACGTAGAATCCTGTCCCAGCTCCAACGCTGGTTGATCGGTCGTTGAGCCGGATCAAGTTCGGCCACAGGAATTAACTCTTTGTCGAGGAAACCATCCTGTTGGAGAAATACCCCGCGCTGCGCATCAAAAGGATAATACATGTTATCGATAATATGCTGCCATTTTTCCTGTTCCTCCGTTCCTATGGCTAGCTTCGTTTTCAATGCCTCAGCATTGTCGGAGCTCAGCTGCGCCAGCTTGTTTAAACAGTCCAGTGTATATTCCAGGCACCAGGAAGCAATCCGATTGGTATACCAGTTGTTGTTCACGTTGTTTTCATACTCGTTTGGTCCCGTCACCCCCAACATGACATATTGCTGGCGCTCAGCGCTCCAATTAACGCGCTGTGCCCAGAATCGGCTTATTGCAACCAAGACTTCCAAGCCGTGCGACCAGATGTAATCCTGATCACCGGTGTAACGGACATAGTTATAGATCGCAAATGCAATGGCTCCATTGCGATGAATTTCCTCAAACGTAATTTCCCATTCATTATGGCATTCCTCACCATTAATCGTCACCATGGGATAAAGTGCAGCTCCATTGGTAAAGCCAAGTTTAGCGGCATTTTCAATGGCTTTATCCAATTGCTGATGACGATAAATCAACAAGTTACGCGCAATATTTGGAGATTGTGTTGCGAGGTAAAAAGGAATACAATAAGCTTCAGTATCCCAATAGGTGACACCGCCATATTTTTCTCCGGTAAAACCTTTCGGACCAATATTGAGTCGCTCATCTTCGCCGGTATAGGTTTGGTTGAGCTGAAATATATTATAGCGTATAGCCTGCTGCGCAGCAACATCACCACTGATTTCAATGTCACTTTCTGCCCAGATCGCTTGCCAAGCTGCTGCTTGTTTCTCCTTTAGTTGCTCATAGTTCAGTGCATCTAGCTTATGTAAATTGACCGAAGCAGCCACTTCTAGCTCTGCCGACACATGGTTCTGTGATGTAACAATGGAAACTCGCTTTTCAACATAACAAATTTGAGATTCGGTTAGCTCGGTCTTATAAATTTCTGCTATACAGCCTCGACTTGTCACCGTATCTTGCACTTCGACAACGGCTGTAGGTCCTGTCACGGTAGTTGTAAGCAGGGCGTACACCTCAAAGCCAGTTTTCTTGGTACGCGCCGCCACAAAGGTATTTTCACCATCTCTTCCCTGCGCTGTGCTTTCCCAAAATTGCTCGTCGTAGTTACTGTCTCGATTGACAACTTCAGCATTTAAATGCGAGCGGACCTCCAAAGCAATCGGACCGGAAAGTGCCTGTATGTTGTACTGTAATGAAGCTGTTTCCGAAGCAAACAGATGATACATCCGGCTTGCTTCAACCTTCAACTGTGCCCCATCGGGCATTTCCACAATAAAACTGCGGTATAAAACCCCATTTTGCATATCCAGGCGACGTTCAAAAGATTTGACCGCAACTTTGTTTAGGTCGAGAACCTGCCCATTCACTAGAATATGTAGGCCTATCCAATCGATGGAATTGATGACCTTTGCAAAATATTCGGGATACCCATTTTTCCACCAGCCCACGCGTGTTTTGTCAGGATAATAAATACCCGCTAGGTACGATCCCTGTAACGACTTCCCGCTGAATTCTTCTTCAAAATTAGCCCTCTGCCCCATCCGACCATTACCAATAGCGAAGATACTTTCCGAAAATTCATTATGTTCGGGACGAAAGGTGTCTTCGATAATTTGCCAAGGGTTATGTTTGATATATGTTTTCATCTTTATATTTTTTTCAATGCGCGACGGATACTCTGCCTCAATCATTCTGGTCTTCTTTGCCAATATGATCTACGCCTTGCTTCCATCACTTGAATTGCTCCTAAAATTTAAAATTTATCGACTAAGGCTCCTAAATCGGCTACCACTAAATCTGCTCCGTTAAGATGTTCAGCCCGCCCAATCCCTATCACCTGCATGCCGGCTGCCCTTGCCGCATCTATTCCGGCTTGGGCATCTTCCAGCACGAGACAGCATGCAGGTTCAATTCCCAAAGCCTCAGCTCCCTTCAGGAAAACTGCTGGATTAGGTTTAGACAGTTGAACCACATTTCCATCAATCAATGCGTCGAAATAGCTGATAATCCCCGTTTTTTCAAGGATACCCATCGCGTTCTTGCTGGCTGACCCCAATGCAATCTTAATCCCTTTTTTCCGGAGTTTTTCTAATAGATCTAAACTACCTGAAAGCAAGTGGTCAGGGCTGAGTTGTTCAATCAGCTCCAAGTACCATTTGTTTTTAAGTGACAGCAAATCCGCTTTTTCAGCATCGGATATTTTCGCCCCCGCCCATTTTAAAATAAGCTCGAGGGATTCAATGCGACTGACCCCTTTCAGCTGTTCGTTATCAACAAGAGAAAACGAATAACCCAAGCCTTCTGCCAATCTATGCCAGGCTTGAAAATGGTAGACCGCCGTATCCACTAACACACCGTCCAAATCAAATATTACGGCTTTTACAGTTTTATAATTAATCATCGAAAAATGAATTCTATAGAATTTTAAATTGTGTTAAAACTTAAGCTCAAACACTTTAGTCTCGTAAGCGTCCAACTTCAAGCTATGGTCAACTGGATTGGTCTCTTGCTTTTGAATAATATCGAAATAGGACTTCACCTGGTTATTTCGTTCCCTAAAGCGATCGAGTTTAAGTTCCTTCGCGACATCATTGCAATTCATCACGACCATAACAGTTTGCTTTTCGTTGTAACGGAAATAAACATATACGCCATCTTCGGGCACATATTGCATCGTTTTACCGGTTTGCAGAACGGTATGTTGTTTTCGGTAATTGGCTAAGGTCTGCACATAGTTCCACATATCCTGCTCGGCTTTCGTTCTTCCGTCAGCTGTAAATTTATTCGATTTGTCACCTATAAAACCACCCTGAAAGTCTTCCCTTAGCAAGCCGTCGGGATTAGAGAAATTCTTCATCAGAATTTCAGCTCCATAGTACAACTGTGGGATACCCCTTGTTGTCATAAGCCAAGCCATTGCCGATTTATATTTCTGCACGTTTTCGCCTACAACGGAGAAAAAACGATCCTTATCGTGGTTATCCAAAAAAAGCACATTTTGCTCTGGATGTGGATATAGAAAATCTGAGGCCAGGGTCGAATATAATTTATTGGCTCCGGCAGTCCATTCTGTCTTTTGGTTGAGCGCATCACCTATGGCATAATTAAGCTGAAAATCGGTTACGCCCATCAACTTGGAATCCACGTCCTGACCAACTCGTTTTCCGCCCAGAAAATAAGCCTGATTGGCAACCCCGTGTACCCATGTCTCCCCAAAAAATGTAAACTTTGGATACTCCTGCAGAATGCGATCGGTCCATTTAGCCATAAAATCCAGATCATTGTACGGATAGGTATCTATTCGGAATCCGTCTATTGCTGCGGTCTCTATCCACCAGATATGGCTTTGGGTCAGGTAATTTTGAACGTATGGATTCTGTTCGTTCATATCGGGCATGGTGGGAACAAACCAACCTTTGACCATTTTCTTTTTGTCATCTGCCGAGGCATAAGGATCAAAAACAGCCTGATCTTTATAGGATGTCTGCGTATAGGAAGGCCATTCATTGAGCCAGTCTGCCATCGGTTTGTCTTTCACCGTCCAATGATAACTTCCAATATGGTTGGGCACCACATCAAAAATCAATTTCATCTGACGCCGGTGGAGCTGTTCGCCTAATTGCACATAAGTGTCATTGCTACCAAAGCGAGGGTCTATATGATATGTTTCGGTATTGGCATAACCATGGTACGAGGCCTGTGGCATGTCATTGGTCAACACGGGAGTCAGCCACAAGGATGTAACACCAAGATCTTGCAGGTAATCCAGTTTCCCGATAATACCTTCCAAATCACCGCCATGGCGCAGATACATTGAATCCCGGTTCAAGCTCATATCCAACATACCTTTCACTTGATCATTTGCCTTATTTCCATTGGCAAAACGATCAGGCATAATCAGATAGATCAAATCGGCACTGTTTACTCCTTGCGCTTTTACTTTTTGATCTCTTTGCTTCAACTCATAACGATAAGTCAGTTTTTTCTTTCCTTGACGAAAGGTAAAAGTTGACCATCCCGGTTGGGCCGAAGCAGCCACCTTGACATCCAAAAACAGGTAATTGGGATTTTCCACCCGATTGATTTTTACCAATTCTATTCCTTTATCCTCCACTTGCACCTCACTTTTCCCGATCTGGGGTCCATAGACAACGAGCTGCAAGGTTGGATTTTCCATTCCTACCCACCAGTTTAAAGGTTCTACACGTTGAATGGATTGCCCCAATAAGGGGCTCCATCCAAGCACTGTTAGCGCCACGATTACTGTGGTAATATTTTTATTTATTTTAAACATCATTTGCTATTTCTTTGTCAGCGTATAGGTATTTGCATTGAAATCCACGACAATAGCGTAGGTACCGGCACTGGCGACCGCGATATTGGCACCGCCAGCCGCTAAAGTTCCATTTGCCCCGCCAAAATTGGTTCCCCAATCGTGATTTTTACGGAATTTGATCTCTCCTGCCGTCAAGCTCACTGTGAGCTTCCATACCTGGTTGGCATTGTCAAACTTCATATCTGTATCGGCATCCCAACCTTTCGGTGTCGCGCTGCCAATAATGCCCCAGTTGTGATCTTTAAATGAAATGGTATTGGCAGTTGTGTTGACCTCGATTTCCAGATTACCTGCACGCGGCGCTTTTATATTTCCACCGCCATTAAATGCGATTTTACCATCTGCAGTTTGTCCATAAGAATTCGCCCAATTGCGTTCAGTTGTAATCTTAAATTCTGAATTCACTTCCGGAAATAAGATAATGCCTGTATAGATACCGTTACTTTTTGGGGAAACTAACGACTCAGCTGTGGCTGGATCCCATCCCTGATAAGCGCCTGGAACATACAGATAGCTGGTTGAAGCAAAGGGAACTGCTTTCAGGCTTGCCAAAGCTGAAAACACGACCGTAATTTTAGCATTGATACTTGACTTCAGCCGTACATCAAAGTCAGAAGCCGTTCCTGTCGGAACACCAAGAGAAAGTAAGTAGCTATTCAATTCATAACCCGTAAAACCAACTGTTGTCCGACCACTCGGAATAACAACTTCTTTTACTGTTTTAAAATTGTCTCCTTTGAGCCCAAACTGGAGTACGTTGGTTACTGCCGCCTGAAAACCAAAGTCAGGCTGAATCATAGTTAAGTGCAGTACGGTGTCCTTTGCATTATCTTTAGACAGGGTTACATTATTTTTATCAAGGCTTAAAGTCGCTGGCTTTATACCTTCATCACTAGCCAATATGGCCCGCGTTTCGTCTTTTTTACAACTTTGGAACAGCGCTATAAACAGCAGCATGATTCCGATATAGTGTCTAGTTTTCATCTGTTTTATTTTGTTTTCAATAGCTGATGAACGCTCAGGGCAAATATTTACCGTCCTGTGCGCCGATCAATATGCATTGCTCGGTTTCATCTGTCAACAATTTTCTTAGTACAGGTATGGCCACATCGATCAGAAGAAGCTTACCGCATCCAAACTCAATCAGGAGTTGTAGATTCGTCTTTCATTGGAATAAATTCTCCTTTTCCGATGCTGATTAATTATAGCCGGGATTCTGTACAAGATTGGAGTTCGCGATTATATCTGAAGCCGGAAGCGGGAACAGTGTTCTATAGGCTGGCACAGCTTGACCGGCTAGCACACCTCCTTTAAAAGGCCAGAGGTAATTATCGCCCGTAAATTTGCCGTAACGAATTAAATCTGAACGTCTAAACCCTTCCCAATACAGCTCTTTCACACGCTCGTTGAGTACATCGTCCAGCGAGAGGTTTGCCAAATTCCCACTGTTGTTGCCATAGGCACGCACACGCAACTTGTTGACGTAATCCAATGCTTTAGCCACGTTACCACCGGAGCCACCTCGTAAAGTTGCTTCGGCGTAAATCAGGTTCATCTCTGCCAATCGAATTAATGGAAAGTCCACCGATGCTACAAAACCTTCAGCTGCTGGAGGAGCAGTTTTTCCGTCTTTGTTCACATTCCGGAATTTAGTGACTGCCAACCCCTGCTTATAGACAGCGATATCTTCTATTTTTACGCTTGTATTTAAGTGAAACATTGCCCTTTTGTCCGTTGCTCCGGAGTAGTCACCGAAAATGGTTGCGATATTGTCACGCGTCCGATTTCCCGCCCAACCGCCGCCAGGCACACCAAAAGAAGTGGGATTCATGGTCGCGTCGATAGCTGCATTGATCAGATAAGTCGTTCCCCCCTTGCTCTGTGTTTTGGTTCCATCGTAAGGCAGATAAAAAATAAATTCGGGGTTGTTCACATCATTATCTGCATAGAAGAGCTCCCGGTAATTTGTCCCCAAGCTATAGCCCGAGTTCAATACCTTTTCTGAATACGTGATGGCTTCGGTATATTTCTTATTACCGGCCCCCAGGTAGACTTCAGCGTTGAGGTATAAACGAGCCAATAGCCCCCATGTCGCTACTTGGTCCACACGACCATAAACATTCTGTTTGGCACCTTTGAGCTGACCAGCAACCTCCAGCAGTTCTTTCTCCACATACGCGAAAAGCTCAGGTCGTTTGATCTGTGGCGGTGATACTTTGCCTACTGAAGTTTCTTCGGTTACAAAAGGTGGATTTCCGAATAGATCAAGTAGAACCCAATAGTTGTAAGCACGTAAGAATCTTGCTTCGGCACGATAATAAGCGATCTCTTTTTTGTCGGCATCTGAAATACCGCGTTCGGCCAATTTAGCATCCGTGCTCTCTCTTAAAAATTCATTGACAAGGGTAGCACTGTAGACACAACGCGTGTAAAGACCGCGGAGCATGGGATTACTATCGTCAAAATTGAGGTAATCCAAACCACTAATTCCCGGGTCATTAAGCCAGGCGCAAGCAGCTTCATCGGTAGTAAGTTCTTGCGCATTCCAAAAAAGACGTAAAAAATCCGATGTTCCGGCATCTAAACCACCTAAGTCTGTATTATTCGGCCCCGATGTGCTCGTTAAAGTCAATGATCCATACAACCTTGCAAATGATGAGGTATAACCTTTAAAATCTTTATAAGCAATATCTGCGGTGACATCATTAGTCGGCTTTAAATCCAAATCCTTGTGGCAGCTGCTCAATGCGATGGCGAGCAGGCAAGCGCCTATATATTTATTTAATTTTTTCATTGTTATATCATTTAAAAACTCACATTTACACCCAATACATAAGTTCTTGGTCTTGGATAGAAACGGTCGTCTATACCATTGGATATTTCTGGATCAACTCCTTTGTACTTGGTGATGGTAAATACATTTTGTACAGTGGCAGAAATAGACATCGAAGCTTTGCTGTTCCGAATAAATTTTCCGAGGTTATAACTCAGATTAACATTATCCATTTTCAAGAATGACGCATTTTTGATGTAATAATCACTTCGTAACTGCTTGAGTAGAAAATTGGTATTCAAAAAATCCACCGGGGCATTGTTGATCACCAAAACCGCCTGATCGTTGATGTTCGCGCCACTGCCTAGGTTGGATGAAACATTGTCGTACACATAATTATCCAAACTTGCGCGCAATACGGTGCTTGCCGACCATTTTTTGTAACTGTATGCCGCCGTAAAACCCAAAAGGTATTTCGGTAAAGGTGATTTGTATAGGTAACGGTCGTTATCGCTGATCACGCCGTCGCCATTGCGGTCAACATAGACCCCTTCTACAGGATGCCCCTGTTCATCATATACCTGCTGGAACACATTGAAACTATTGGGCATGAAATTCACCTTATGTGCCTGGATATTCCCCCCTGTTCCACCACGAATACTACCGGTCTCCACGATAAAGTTTGGATCATCGCTCTGCGTCAGGTTGGTCACTTTGCTTCTATTATAAGTCATATTGAAACCAAGATCCAACGACGAATTTTCTGTTTTTACCGGAACGTAATGCAGGTTAAACTCCAGACCCTGATTCTCCATATTACCAACATTCGTCAACAAAAAGTTGCTAAAGTTTGATCCTACAGGAACTGGAATGGTACTGAGCAGGTCCTTGGTCTTTTTCGAATAGTAGTCTATGCTACCATAGAATAGATTGTTAGCGAAACCAAAATCAACTCCAGCATTATAGGTCGTTGTACTCTCCCAGCGGATATCTTGATCGTAGGCGACCGGCGAATTCAGGTAATAATACTCATTACCAAATCGATACATGGATTCATTACCACTGATGGTGTAATTAGGCAAATAAGAATAGTTGGCAATACCGTCTTGCTGACCGGTCTTTCCATAACTTAAACGAAGTTTCAACTCCGAAACCGCAGCTATTTCTTTTAAAAAGCCTTCATTTTTCGCGCGCCAGGTAAAACCGACAGAAGGGAAATATCCCCAGCGGTTATCCGGGCTAAAACGGGAAGAACCATCTGTCCGCAAGGTTCCAGAAAGGACATAACGGTTGTCGTAGGTATAGATCAAACGTCCGTAATAGGAAATCAACAGGTTTTCGGGTTTATCAAAAGGTCGCGTTGGTTCATTTAAGATCTTATCACCTTCGGCATTTGTACGGTTAAAATTATATACTTTACTACTATTTTTATAGTAACCATAGCCTAGTGTCGCGTCTATCGTACTTTTGATTGTAGGTAATTCTTTATCATACTTTAGATAAAACTCGAGTGTTTTATTGTTGATATCGGTTTTATATTGCGTTCTTTCACCACCTTCATTGAAATTACGTGCAGCAATAGCCGGCGTAAATGTATTCCCTTTTGAACGCGCCAGATCGTAGCCGACGTTTAAGTTGGCGTGTAACTCGGGAAGGAAATGGAAACTATAATCCACTTTTGCATTTCCAATGCTTCTGAAAACATCGCCATTATCTTTGCGCAGATCCAATAAGGCCAAAGGATTTCGAGGTGCATTTGGATTGGGTTTCCCGCCCTGAACCCACTCAAAATATCCGCCAAAACTATCCTTATCATCGACATAAACAGGTTGGCTGGGATCGAACTGAATCGCTGACCCGATCGCATCTTGCGTAGCAAATTTCGATTTCGACCAGGTACCACGTACATTCACATCCAGCGAAAGGTGATTGTCCAGAAATTTCGGTGTCAAGGCCAATGCCGCGGTGGTCCGTTTTAAGTTATCATTTTTCAGCACACCGTCCTGATTCATATAACCAGCAGAAATACGGTAAGGCATATTGCCAGCTCTGGAAGCAATGTTAACATTATTGTCCGTAGTAAAGGCATTGCCATAAATCACATCCTGCCAATCGGTATTTGCTGTTCCCAACAATTTTTTCATGGCATCACTGCCATTGGCATTGACATAATCGCGGATTTGATCCGCGTTAAGCAGTTTTACTTTATTGGCCACAGTCGCCAAGGAGTTCTGTGTAGAGAAGTTAATCTGTGTTCCTGAGCGGCTGCCTTTTTTGGTGGTGATTAAGATGACACCATTCGATGCACGCGATCCATAAATTGCCGTTGCATTGGCATCTTTCAAGATGGTAAATGTCTCGATATCATTTGGGTTAATCAAACTTAATGGATTCGCTACGCCGGATACCGAGCCACCAGCCAAAGGAATCCCATCCACGACGATCAATGGATCGTTACTGGCATTCAGTGAAGCGCCGGAACGGATCCGGATTGTACTTCCTGCGCCTGGCTGCCCCCCACTTGTTGTAATCTGTACGCCCGGAACTTTCCCCATAATGAGTTGCTCGGGAGAGGAGATCTGTCCTTTTTGAAAATCCTTAGAACTCACCGTGCTGATTGACCCCGTCAGGTCACTTTTCTTTTGTGTACCATAACCAATCACAACAACCTCATCCAGCGCGCTCGTATTGGATTTAAGGTAGAGGTTTAACGGATTCTGCCCATCACTGATTTGGATTAAGGTGTCCAGGCTCGCGTATCCGACCATGCTGACTCGCAGGCGTAATTTCCCCGTTTGTAGTCTATCCAAGCTAAAATCCCCATTCGCATTGGTAGACAGTGATTTTTGAATATCCTCGAAGCGCAGTGTAGCACCGACCAAGGAACTCCCCTTCTGGTCCATTACTCGCCCCTTTAGCGTTGCCTGTTGGGCAAATGCCGAAGCACTTACGCCGAGTAGCATGCTCAGAGCCCAAAATGGACGTGATAGCTGTTTGTTCATAAAATAACTGTTTATTTATTTAGTTTTGTTTTGCTTATCAATTGGTATTGTCCAGGCAAAAGGCTCAATTTTGACTGACTGAGCCAGTTGAGCTCTTTTCCCGTAAAATTGTCCACCCACTGTCCCTGCAGTGCTTGTGGCAATGTAAATTCCACACTTTCTACTCCAAAATTGCCAAGTACCCCTACTTGTTGTCCATCCTTTTCCAGCACGAAATATTTAACGGCATCTTTCATAGCCGATGTAACAATCGTCCCGTTTTGGAAAATGCTATTTTTGGTTTTGAAACGGGTGAGTTTCGCATAGGTCTCAAAAAGTTTTTTGCGATCATCTTGCTGCAGATAACTCCATAATAATGGTTTTTCACCTGTCCGTCCATTTTCATCGATAGACACATCATAGCCATATTCACCAAACTGCCAGATCATCTTAGGTCCAGGCGAAGCCAATAAAAATACCGCCGCTTGTTCCAAGCGTTTTAATGCTGTACCGAGATTCTTGATATTATAGTTACCGGATGAATTTCCATAATTGAGGCATTTGAACAAGAGTCTCTGTTCGTCGTGACTTTCCATATAGGACACAAAAGAAGGTTGCACCATCCCATGATTTGAGGCAAACAAACGACCGAGATCCGAGCCATTATTGGCATTCCATCCCATCGCCGCTTCGTTGAAGACATGATTCATATTATTCCAGAGCAACATACCCGATTGCGCCAGCTCCATTTCTTCCTGATCACCGCCAAGATGCTCGAGAATGATATAACAAGAAGGATCTATACTCCGAATATGCTGCTGGTATTGCTTTAAGATCGCCACACGGGAAGCATCATAGGCATTCCAAGCGCTTAAATCACTTTCTGAAGTGCCTGAATTTTTCTGGGTAAAACCTTTAGACAAGTCAAAGCGGAAGCCATCGATCTTGTATTCTTGCATCCAATAGGTCAAGACATCTTTAACGAAAGTCTGCGTATAACTACTTTCGTGGTTAAAGTCGAATCCAACATTAAACGGATGCTTGGCAACCGTATTGAACCAAGGACTATTGCCAGCGACGTTGCCCTGCTCCATATAAAGCTGTACAAGCGGCGACTGACCAAATGCGTGATTAAAAACAACGTCCAAAATCACGGCAATACCATTTTCGTGACAGGCATCGACATAGGCTTTCAGGTCATTTTTCAAGCCGTAATATTTATCCAATGCCCGGTGGAATGAAGGATTGTATCCCCAAGTCGAATTCCCTTCCGATTCCTGTACAGGCATTAGCTCAACAGCATTTACACCCAGCCTTTTTAAATAAGACAAAGAATCCTTGAGTGTAGTATATTGATGCTGTCTGACAAAATCGCGAACCAACAGTTCATAGATCACCAAATCACCTTGAGCAGGTCTATTAAAAGCAGTTGTTTTCCAGGTATAAGCCTTTGTGGAAAGATCCAATACGCCGACAATACCATGCGCAGCTGCGGGATAAGCGGGTACAGCCGCTGCTGTAAGCCCAAGTGCAGCATCATTCTGCGGATCAAGAATCAGCTCAGCATAGGGATCAGCGATAGCCAATTGGCCATCCACCAAAAACTGATAAGTCTGTTTTTTGGAGAAATCCAGATTCGATACCGTTACCCACCAGGTTTTGCCATCTGGAGTCTGGCTCATCGCATAGGCTGGTAATGCTTTATAGTTGTTAAACCCACCTAACAGATATACACTTTTTTTCAGTGGTGCTGTGAGCGCAAAACTGACCTCCCCTTTTTCCCTGTTTATGGTTGTTCCGTTTGGATTGATACCTATCGGGAGGGCAGCAATGGTAGGTTTTGATTCTACAAATAGCTCCACTTTACTGGAATATACCTTGCCATCAGCTTCCAAGCGGGCTTCGAGCTCATGCAGGCCGTTGCTTTGTAGACTAACAGATTTTTCTAAAGACAGTGCAGCAGAAGATTCAGCCAGCAATATACAATTGTCCCAGACACTGATTTTTCCGGACTGCGTTGCCTGTAATTTTAGCTTCAGGTTATCGCCAACGGTGTACATCTGCTCAGTGGTCATTGGATCTGTGGGTTGCAGCGTAGGCGACACAAAACGAATTGCTTGCATGTTACTCGCCACGAAAGGCAGAAATAAATCTGAATTATTTTTATTTCGTTGGACGAGCGATCCATCACCATTACGCACTAAAAGTGCCAACTGACCAAATTCCAAAGCATTTGACAGATTAAAGAATGTGGAAGGCGTAAATGTAAATGTATATAAACCAGCAGAAACAAATTTAAGTTTATAAGCGTTGTCATTCTTTGACCAGTCTGTCGCTACATGCTGCCAGCTCCCCCCATGGACAGGAATCAACCCCGCGTGTAGATACAGGTCGGCGGTGCTACCTTTTAACGCTGCATTTCCTTTCGAAAGATCAAATTGCAAGGTGATTTCCTTATCCCAAAAGATAAATGGAGCAGAAAGATTCACCAAACCAGTCCCCTGCTGTTCAATAACAGGTGGTTGCTCGATATCCACGATATCTTTCTTATTTGCACATGATGATAATAGGACAATCACCCAGAGATACCCTATTAAACGAGAGATATGCTTCCCCATCGATAATTAGCTTTACTTGGAATTTGATATTGGGAACGTTCCCGAAATCAAGGTAAAAAGAAATCGCCTGTTGCGATTTGCTGGATTTCCCTATCCAATATTTTATACAAATTGATTATTTAAATATTTTCGGGAATGTTCCCGAAAGTAATCAAAGCTAAATAATGGGATTACAAAAAACAAATATTTTTTTTCTTATTTGAGGCTAGATTTTTGAAAAATAAGCTGGGAATCAAGGTAAACCGAATTAGCAAACTTATCATTTGTTGGATCATCCATTTTATCCAATAGGTATTTTGTTACCAATTGGCCCATTTCGTAGGCAGGTTGTTTCACTACGCTCAGTGCTGGGTCGATCAGATCGGCGATATCCAAACAAGAAAAACAAATGATTTTGAGGTCTTCAGGAATACGAATTGCGAGCTGCTTGGCGACCCGTATACTCGAAATAGCGAGACGTTCTACTGAAGCAAAAATGGCATCGGGTTTTTCCTTTTCGATCAAGCTGGCGATATCTTTCATATTCTGATCGGCATCATTGACGGTATCCAAAATAAGCTCGGGCCTAATCGGTATTCCCGCCTCCCGCAAAGCTTTTTCATACCCGTCTTTACGCACCTTACCAATCGAAACATGAGGATTGATGGCGAGGTAAGCAATCCGTTTACAGGCATTATCAATCAAGTGCTTCGTAGCCTGGTAAGCCGAATCAAAGTCATTCCCCGTAATATATCCCCCCTTCCAATCGTCGTATGCACGGTCAAAGAACATGACCGGTATTCCCCTTTCCGCCAACAGCTGCAAATGCGAATGGTCTTTTCCCTCACCCGAAGCCGAAATGATCACGCCATCCACTCGTCCATTAGCCAGCGAGCGCACGATGGAAGCTTCATTTTGTACCTGATGATCCGTCACGTAAATCAAGGTATGATAGCCCTTAGAGCGTGCCACTGCCTCGATTCCTTTGATGGCCTGCGAGAAAAATTTATTACCAAATTCGGGAATAATAATCGCAATCGTCAGACTTTTATTCGCTTTCAGACTACTCGCATAGACATTCGGCGAAAAACCGATTTCTTCGGCCATGGCCAAAATACGGGCTTTTGTCGCCGGATTAATATCCTCGTTATCCCGAAATGCACGGGAAACGGTCGATTTTGACAAGCCGAGTTTTTTGGCCAGATCTACTATTGTTAATTGCGACATATCAAGATTCCCTTTGCTGTTCGAATGTAATAATTGTTGGATACAAATAAAGCAATTATCTATCCAGAATAGCAAATTTTCTTTTTGTCCTCTTTGTTTTAAATCAGCGGGCCATGTTTTTTTTATCTCCAGATAAGAAAAGCGATTTAGTGATCAAATCGTGTAAATGATCATTCCAATATGCCTGCTTTCATCAGCTTTCCGTTAGCATAAAAAGTTGTTTTACATGGCCTTTTGTGTCTATAGCGCTAATACTGTCTTCGTATTGTGTTCGTATCACCTTCGGCTGTGGAGAATCTTGCTACGACTATTGATCGAAAGTTGACCAGATAATTCCTGTTCAGAGTCTGGACAATATCTGTTCAGCACCTGTACAATATCTGTATCCCATCCGAATAAGGTAAGAAGCAGGTACGAATCTTTCCTCCCTATTTATTAAAAAATTGTGAAAAGGTGCTTAGCAGATGTTACCGCCTAAGACAGGGTAATACAAGTCTACATTGTTGTAGAAATATTGATCTATAAACAAAACAGGCTTAGCAAATATGCTAAGCCTGTTTTTATCATTAGTCGACCATTTTCTTGATTAGAACTTTCTAAAATCCCATTCTCCGCGATAAGGGCGGCTACGCATGAGGTTAGCATAATCATTGTCGAACTGTTCCTTTTGTGGATTCCATTTTAAATCCTTTTGAAGTTCATACGCTATGTTAATGGCATTGCAAACAGAGCTCGTTCGATGGCCTATTTCAACATCACAGATCGGCTTACTTCTTTTTTTGATCGCGTCTACCCAGTCCTGATAGTGGTTATCACTGTAATACAGGCGACGATCTGTGGAGCTCAATTTAAGATTGGCCAAATTCTCGGGATTCGAACGGATAAATTCGCGGCTTACTTCAATCTTACCTTTTTCACCAATAAATTGAATCGCGTTATGTACGCCCCATTGCACATGGTTTACCCGAACTCCATTGGCATAGTTAAAGGAAAGCCCGCTATTGCTATTTGCTGCTTTAGGTGGATTGAATTGCACCGGGCCAGATTCGTCCATGCCCAATGCCCATTGCACAATATCAAACATATGTGCTCCCCAATCGGTAATATAACCACCGCCGAAATCACGGTAACCACGCCACCAAGCCCATTTATCATCCTCAAGCGGTGGGCTTAAAATCGGGTTATAACCGCGGTAAGGTGAAGGTCCTACCCACATATCCCAATCCAAATAATCCGGTGCTGGCATAGCTGGTAGGTCGCATTGTTTGACCGGTTCGCCCACAGACACATTAATTTCTTTTATTTTGCCGATATAGCCATTGAGCACCAGTTCTGCGGCTTGTCTAAAATTATAGGAAGAACGCTGCATGCTACCTGTCTGAAAGACACGTTTATACTTGCGGGTTGCATCAACCATTGCTCTCCCCTCGGCAATGGTAAGCGCCAGGGGTTTCTCACAATAAATATCTTTGCCGGCTTTAGCTGCATCAACAGCAACCTGCGCATGCCAGTGATCTGGTGTTGCAATAACAACAGCATCAATATCTTTCCGATCCAATAGTTCGCGATAATGGTGGTAGGCCTTGATCTCAGTCTGTGCTTTTGACAATTCCGTTTGCTTTTTCCCTGTCGCAGCAATAAATGCGGCCAACTTCTTACGGTCCACATCGCAGGCCGCCAGACTTGCGATTTCCTTGCAGCGATTGAGACCGTTCATCAAAGTATAGGATTGTTTTCCGACACCGATAAATCCAAGATTGATACGATCACTTGGTGCAAGAAATCCATTTCCGCCTAACACAACGCGCGGGACAATTGTGAAAGCCAAAGAGGATACAATCCCCTTGGCTATAAATTCTCTTCTTTTCATTTTTTACTGATAGTTTATTTTTCTGCTCGTCTTTATAGACACTTATTCGGTCCTCGGCGGCAAAATGGTTTATGTATGGATGATTTGTCTAGGCTTTCTCAAAAATAGTTTATTCTTGAACCGGAACCAGTGTAATTGACGCAATCTCAGGTAATGCATCGCCATCAATTGCCGTAGCCTGCAGCAGCACTTTTGTACTTGGCTCTCCGATCACTTGCTGTGATACTTCTATTGTTCCCATGACCGCTTCCTTAAATGCAGTTCCATTTTCATTTATAAAGGCGAAAGGAATCTTTTGTCCAAGAGCGGTTAGCAAAATTTTGCCCTGATGTTTAGGATTAGGTAGATAATTGATGAGTACTCGGTATTTACCCGGTTTTTGAATTTTAATATCCCAAATTACTTGATCGGCAAGATCCTTCCATTGACCTATGGCATTCGGGCGATTTGGATCATGGGTATGTGCGCCAATAATTTTCAGTCCCTTTCCTTCCTGCAGTTTTGCATTATTTGCGTTCATCACGATGCGACCATCCGCCTGTGTTTGTGTTAGGCTTTCCTCAACAATTGGTTTTCCCTGGATCTCCACCACGATAACCTTAGGCCCTTTATTGCTGTCGAAGACATCAACAGGAATTGCTGGTCTACCATTTTCCAGCGTAGATTTTAACTTCATTTTCGGTGAAGCCAGGGCATAGACAGCCGTCACTTTATTTTTGATTGGCAGATTTATTTTCCCATCGGCTGGACGGTCAAAAACATGCAGATAGAGTTTCCCATTTTTTTGCGTACAATAACCCCAATCCAACGCTTGGAAAGGGCTCGCCGTAGTCCCGTAAATAGCTTCGCTATTTATCTTCATCCAGTCCCCGATCTGCTCCATAATACGCACCGCAGGTTCGGGAATGCCGCCATCACCATCGGGTCCGACATTTAACAGGAAATTGCCGCCCTTACTTACTGTTTCCACAAATAATTGCATGATCTTGGGGAAGCTTTTCCAATTTTGATCATGGGCGCTATAACCATAACTTTCATTCATGGTATGGCTTACCTCCCAATACATACCAGGCAAGCCTGTTGGTGGAATATATTTTTCAGGCGTTCCAATATCACCGTTTTTATTTTCGAGTCCATTCCAAAATCGATTATTGATAATAATGTTGGGTTGCCATTTGATCAGGTCTGTTAAAATATGTTTGGTTCCCCAGGCTTCACCTTCGTGCTGTTTGCTACTGAAATCGGGCCACAGCATATCCAATCGCCCGTAATTTTGGGCAAGTTCCTTAATTTGGCCGTAGAGATAGGCCTTATACCGTTCATGATCAGGTTGATGATTATCAATATTCGGATTTAACTGAAAAGCCTCATAGGAATCGGGATGCTGCCAATCCAGCAGCGAATAATAGGCGCCTACTTTCATTCCCTCCTGGCGGAAAGCTTCCATAATTTCGCGGTAAAGATCTCTCCCTTTTGGCGATAAATTTGCCGTACCTGTTACATCGTTTTTAACCGCGTAAGGCTGTTGGCTATTGAATAAGCTAAAGCCTTCGTGGTGTCGGGAGGTCAGCACCATATACTTCATTCCCGTTTTTTTTGCAAGGTGAGCCCAGGATTTTGGATCGAAAGAACGCAATGTAAATTTTGGTTTCAGCACTTCAGCATACTGCTTACTGGGAATTTTCCCCCAAGTTTGTATCCATTCAGCATAATGCTGTGGGTATTTTTTTCCTTCAAAAGAACCTCCCGCTGCACTATACAATCCCCAATGGATAAATAACCCAAAACGAGCTTCTTTAAACCATTCCATGCGTTTATCTTGTGTCTCCTGCCAGCCAGCTACGCCTTCATAGGGTAATGATTTGGTCTGTGAATTAGCAACATCGGTCATGCATAGCAACATTCCCACTGCTGCTGCACACTTCCACTTTAAAAAATTGATTTTCATCGTAATATAGTTTTATACATAAAAGTTCATGGATTATAATCATTAAACAGTGGGCATCAGAAACCCAAGTTGTTTATTTCCTCCTGCATGGTATCATAAGTCTTTCGCGCATCCTCCAATGGAATTCCTTTTGATAGTCCGGGTCGTTTATGGCCTGTAAAAGTCAACCATGTGTCTTTCATGATCGTCTGTCTTTTCAAAACAAGGGTATATAACTGGCGAAGTTTTGGTTTATCGCGCAAATTATCATCCCATGTGCTTTCGATCGGGAAATTAGGCATCAGGTGTTTAACAATTTCCCTTGCTATGAGCCAGTGGCCCAACTCGCCAGGATGAACACCATCTGCCGCTAGCCTAAACTGAGGATCTTTCTTGATGCCGGTCTCCAAATATCGCCGCATGGGGAAATGGAGGTCAATGATTTCCCAGGATTGCTTTTTGGCATAGCTGAAAAGCCATTGGGCATAGCGATCCAATACGGTATTATACCCATTGAGCCGAAGCTGTGGATCATCATGCACCGGTGGAGTCATCCATATGATACGTTTGACACCTTGATCTGCAAGTCGTTTTTGCAGGTGTATAATTCCGTTTTTATAGGCTTCAAAACGAGCCGAATCAAATGGTAGGTAAATACCGTCATTCATGCCATAACAGACGAAGACAACCTCAGGATTGATTTTATCGAGTACATTATCCAAACGGTCAAATAGACAAGGTCGCGGAAACTTTCCATCGGCGTGATTCGGCTCACTAAGTCCAGATACGGTCTCACTTGGTAGCCCCGAGTTTATAAACTGGGGTTTCTTTTTCGGATGACTGCTCAGGAACAAACTTTCGGTCATGGCGACATATTGCCCGGCATAGGTAATGCTATTTCCCAGAAAAAGAATTTTCTGTCCTTCGTTCCAGGCAAACTGATTTACCTGTTTTTGCCCAACAGCTTGTATATACCATAAACTTAAGCAGAAGAGCAGCGACAAAGCACGCATTTTTTTTGTAGTTAATAATTGATTCAACATCGTTATAATTGATACAGTCAATATTCGAATTAGCCTAGTTTTATTTTTAGCGCATAGCCCAAGCTGTTGTTTTCTATCTTCTTGGGTAATTTCAATTGCAATCCATGGTCATCCTGCTGGAAATCGACCTGACCAAACCCTAAGATTTCCACTGATTTCACTTTAGCCTTACTTTGGTTCAGGGACTTTACATTGACGATTCCACCCTTAGGTACTACAAGAGCCATCGCATATACAAAATCATTCTTTTGGGTAAACCAAAAATCCGAAGCGGTAAAAGATGCCTTAAATCCTTCTCTCTCCCGTTGTTCGGTATCCGTTATCCGAATTGCTGTAGGCCCCTCATGTGCAGTGGTCCATGGGGATGTCCCATAAATCGCTTCACCATTGAGTCGCAACCATTTCCCTAATATAGCAAGATTTTTCTTTACCGGCACAGGGACATTCCCCTGCGCATCGGGCCCAATATTGAGCATATAGTTACCACCTTTACTGACAATTTCCAAAAGCCAATAGCGCAATTCGTCTACATTTTTCCAATCATGATCGTAGGATTTATAGCCCCAGGAATGATTGAATGTCCCGATGGCTTCCCAAGGTTGGTTAAAATGTTCCGAAGGATCTGGAATCCGATTATCTCCTGGAATGGCATAATCGCCCATGCCATTGCCAATCCGTTCGGAGACAATAACATGTGGATTGCAATCATAAACGGTTTTATAGAACCGAAAGCTTTGTTCTGCAGTCATCAGTCCCGGCATATCAAACCAGATATATTTCAGCTGTTTGAACCGCGTCAAAATTTCCTTTACCTGAGGAATTGCTTTTTCGTTGAGATACGAAGCAAAGGAATTTTTACTGGGATCCCAAAGATTGGCACCAAAAGCATCGGTTTTGGTATGGGCAAGATCATGCTGTGCCTTCGTTACCTTATATTGCGCGTCGCTACCATCCCTCCAATCGATATTCTGTGAATAATAGACACCAAAATCGAGTTTATGCCGAAGACAGGCATCATACAGTTCCTGAATGATATCGCGTTTAAAGGGTGTAGCCTGTATGCTATTGAATGAACTGACCTTTGAACCATATAGCGCAAATCCATCGTGATGTTTACTTGTCACAACAAGATATTTCATCCCGGCATCCTTGGCCATTTTAACAATGTTATCGGCATCAAAAGATTGAGGCGAAAATTGGTTTGCTAATTTGGCATAGGTTGACCGTGGAATTTTTGCGACCAATTGAATCCATTCGGCGACACTAGGACTCCCTAAATCTTCTATTCTCTGACCGTTCCATATACCTGCTGGGATCGCATACAGTCCCCAATGGATAAATAGACCAAACTTTTGTTGCTGAAAGTCTTGGAGTGCCCGTGCTTTCTGTTTATTCATCTCCTGCCATTCCTTCATTAGCTGTGCAAGTCGATGTCTTCGCTTGTTCCATCGCGTCAAGGCTTCTAAATAATAATAGTCTGCATACACCAAAGGCACATCAATTTCTCCTTTATGTGGAATACTGCCCACACTATGTTTTAAAATAAACAGACCATTCCCTCCAACTTCACTAACGTACTTTGGCGAGCCCAATGATCGCAAAATCTTTTCAGCCAGATCCAAATAATCCTGCTGTTGTCCCGGCTCCATATATTCAACCAATTCCAAAAGTGCCGATGCAGTGACAGCAGCAGCGGATGCATCCCGCGGGGTAGTGCCAAAATCTTCTTTTCGATAGTCCCAGTTTGGAATAAACCCCGCTTGATCGACATCAAAGTCCCACAAGGGAACTCCATCATCAGGCAAGCGCGGGTGCCGTGCATAAAAGTCTGCCATTTTTAGAGCAGCCTGTAAAAACTTAGGATCCTTCGTTTCACGGTACATCACAACAAATCCATACAATCCCCAAGCTTGCCCTCTCGCCCAGGCGGAATTGTCCGAAAAGCCCTGAGCAGTCTCCCTGCTCAATACAGCACCCGTATTGGGATCATAGGTAACCACATGGTAAGAACTGTAATCCGGTCGGTATTGATTTTTCAACGTCGTTTCTGCATGTCGAATAGCGGCATTCCGATAAACAGAATTGCCAGATAATTTGGAAGCCAAAAAAAGAAGTTCCAAATTCATCATATTGTCGATAATGACAGGGAATTCATATTTATGCTTACTGTCCCAAGAAGAAAATGTATTCCAAGACTTGATCGCTCCAACCTTTGGATTGAAACGTGTCAATAAAGATTTGGCACTCTGGATCAAGATCGATTTGAAGGTGGTGTCACCCGTCAACCGATAGGCATTGCCATAACTGCAGTTCATTACGAAACCAATATCGTGGTGATGCGTATTAAATTGATTTTGACGTAATGAATTCGTCCATTTTAATGCAGCGTCCCGCCATTGATCATCGCCTGTATACTCAAAAACATACCAAAGACAGCCCGGCCAAAAGCCACCAGTCCAATCCCGGATATCAGTAAACGTTGTTTTTCCATTATGATCTGCCGATCGTGGATACTTACTCAGATCTTTATGATCTTGATACAGCAATGCATACTGTCGTTCGGCCAAATCAAATCCCTTTTTTACGATATCGCTTGTATCCGCACGTAGGAGAAAAGGATAAAAAAAGGTCAAAAAATAAATAAAGTATAAGCTATATCTAAAAAAAATCATGTTTAGGTTCATTTTATACCCACAAAAACTAATCGATCCAACCCGGGTTTTGCACCAGGTTCACGTTCATCTGTATTTCTGAGGTCGGAATAGGCCATACGGTCAAGAAATCGCCTTTGTAGCTATAATTCCCAACATTTGTCCCCCAGACCTGCTTACGTCCATTGCCTGCTTGAAACACCGTCTCTTTCCAGGTCCCCCAACGCAATTCGTCAAAGTAATTGATCCCTTCATTCGGGAACTCCACACGGCGTTCGTTGCGAATACGTGTACGTAAATCATCTTTTCCGCCAACAGCCGTTACAGCATTGGAATTTAAAAGTGCCAGCCCCGCACGCTGGCGAACTTCGTTAACTTTTGCTATAGCTTCATTCAGTTTACCATCTTCATTCAAGGCCTCGGCCCACATCAATAAAACATCAGCATAGCGAAAAATCGGAAAATCGATAGGTCCATAATTACGATCCACAAGCTCATTGACTCCTTCAGCAACAAATTTTCGATAGAAATAGAAGAAATTGATCTGCGTATCACTCTGAATATCGCCGTCTACCTGTGCCTGCCCACGAAATGGCCAGCGCATAAATTGAAGACTTTCAACATTCGTAAAATTATAGGCACCCCTAAAAGTCGAATAAGGCGTCACGACATTGGCCTGCAAACGGGGATCACGATTTTCATAGGCCTTTTTGATGCGCTCCTCATTGCCTTGGGGCAGATAAAGGCTCATTTTTGCACCTCTTAATACCGCAGCTGCCTTCTCCGCATCTGTCAAGTTGTTACGTAGAAAAAAGACCTCCCTTTCATTTTCGGTTAAACTGCTGTATCCTGGAATAATTTTATCCCATTCAAACTTAGAGCCATCGTTATTTTCGTATAGATCAACCAAGTGTGGTGAAGGCATATAGTAATTCCAGCCTCGCGAATAGACCGAGGGCCAACCGCAAAATAGCTGCATATTATTCCCATATCCCTGTTCACTGCGATGCTGAATGGAAAAAATCATCTCAGGACACTGCTCATTGGCCTCCTTAAACAAAGCTTTATAATCGCCGAACAGGGTGTGGCCAGCATCTTTTACTTTTTGAAAATCAGCCACTGCTTTTGTCCAATCCTTTCGATAAAGATAAACTTTACCCCGTAAGGCATAGGCTGCCGCTTTAGTTGCATGTCCATAATTTGCATTACCCGCGGGATAACGATCGGGGAAATTGCTTTCAGCAATACAATCGTTCAGGTCAGCCAATATTTGATTCCAAACCTCCTCTTCCGAACTACGTCCTTTAATGGCCTCCGCCGCTGTAAAGGGCTCGAGATAAATGGGTACTCCTTTGTAGAGTTGGTTAAGTCGAAAGTAAAAATAAGCGCGCAGAAATTTAGCTTCCGCAATATATTTTGCTTTCTTTTCTGCTGTCGACGGTGATTTTATGGGAATATTCTTTAAGGCGTCGTTTGCACGCTGAATACCTTCATATTGAATTTTCCAAACGTTCAAAAATAAGGGGTCTCCCGCGGTAATGGTTCCCGTCAATAAGGGTTCATCAAAACGTGCCTGCCCCGTATAGGAAAAACGATCAAACTGATACAGTTCATAGGGTGAGATCAGTCCACTATGCCCCATCAGGAGCCTAAACGAACTATAGATTCCCGCAACGCCCAAATCTGTTAAATTGTCGGTTGTCCACATCGTTGCCGTGGAAACCGATGAATATGGAGAGGTATCCAAAAGATCTTTTTTGCACCCTACTATACCTGTTAGCAATACAATCGCTAGAAATTTTTTCATCTTTTTCATGGTGTTCATTTAGATTAAAAGGTTAGATTCAAACCCAATGAATATTGACGCATCGTTGGGTAGTTGACGACAGACGAGTTGATCAGCGAAGGATCATTGCTCGCAGGTCCAATTTCCGGATCCAGTCCAGGGAACTTGGTCCATGTCAACAGGTTTTCACCAGCTAAATAAATCCGAAGTTTAGCGATTGAGAAACGTTTTGCTATGCTTTCAGGAAGGGTGTAGCCTAACTGAAGATTTCTCAGCTTCACAAAAGACGCATTATATAAGTAATAATCGCTGGTACGTCCATTCTGTGCATCGGTCACCCCTTTTAAGCGTGGATAATAGCCATCTATCCGATTGTTGGGATCCGAAGGATTCGCGGCATTATAATAATAATGGTTGTTAGCGACCAATGCCGGGACTGATTTCCCCTGTGCGACGATAGAGGAATTGAGATAAAGTTCATTCCAATAATACGACATACCTGAAGAAGCGGACCAGATCATGGACGCATCAAATCCTTTATAGGCCATGTTGATACTAAGACCATAATTGAATGCTGGTGTTGCCCTTTTGCGCATAAACTTTTGGTCATAGACATTTCCATAAACACCGTCACCGTTCATATCCGAATAAATCAAGTCGCCATACCAGATCTTGGTAGGATCTATCCCGTCGGCGGGCTGAAATGAATAGCCTGCAGCGACCATAGCCTTCAACCATTCCATATCCTGTTCTGTCCGGATCATTCCGTCGCGAGGTCCACCATTTTTATCAACGGAGCCATCCGCTAAGAAGTGGCTTCCTGAGCCACGGTATACGTTGTATAAATAGAATTCATTGATTTCGTGGCCTTCCAGAATCCGTTGGTTTACTCCATTAGAAACCATACCGATATTGGACTGGTAAACCCGATTACTGGCGGCATCAGTGACATACCCCTCCGACAATGCTCCTTTATATTTTTCGACACGATTGGTATTATAGGCGAAGTTGGCTGATACGCCATATTTAAAATCGTTGATTTTATCTTGGTATCCCAGCGTCAATTCAAGCCCTCGTTTGCTCACTTCGGCAATGTTCATCGTCGCTGCTGTAGCGGTACCTGTGGTCGCCGGAATAGTCGGGACGTATAGTATTCCATCCGTGTAAGCGCGATAGGCATCAAATTCGACGGTCAATTTATTTCTCCATGCTGTCGCTGTAAAGCCTACATTTGTCGTAGTGGTGGTTTCCCAATGCAACAGGTCATTTCCTAGTTTAGTCTGCGCCAAACCACGAACAGCCTGGTTATTGAATGAATAGTTTACAGTACCGTACGAGGGCAGATGATCATAATTACCCGGGGATGCATTATTTCCGGTTTTCCCCCAGGAGGCCCTTATCCGCAAATCATTCAGAAAAGACTTAAGTGGACGCATAAACGATTCCTCCGAAATACGCCATCCTGCGGAGAAGGCCGGAAAGAAGCCCCAGCGCTTGGCGGTTCCAAAGCGTGATGATCCATCGTACCGTAACACCGCTTCGGCCAGGTATTTATTATCGTAAGCATAATTGGCGCGACCAAAAAAGGAACGTAAACCGTAGTCGAGCTCATCACCTGTGATAGAACTCATTGTTGTTGCCGAATTAAATGTTGTCAAGTCGGGGTGTACAAGTCCCAGTTTAGCCGCCCCTATATTATATTGGTTAAAATACTGTTCGTTATAGCCCAAGATACCGCCAACGTCGTGTTTACCAAAAGATCCTGAATAACGTAATACATTATCAATAATCACATTGTAGCTCTTGGTAAGGCCATATTGGGTTGTAATTTGTCCCGACGAAAGCGCAGCTGTACTCAATTTGTTGGTTGCAAAATTCCATTTTTCATAAGGCACCTGATGGGAGTTGGTTTCGGTATACGCATAATTGTAATTTACCTTAGATTCAAACTCCAACCCCTTCATTAAATTTAACTTTGCAAATATTGTGGTGTTGAATCGGTTGACCTGGTTCTTCCCTCCCATTCCATTTAGAAAAGCTAGGGCATTGTTTGCGGTTGCCGATTCTTCGGCGGCAGCCGGAAAACCATAAGCGCCATTGTAATAAGGATAAACTCCGGGCACAGTCTGTGTCAGGTAAGAATATGCAGTTACTACATCGGCCACACTCAAATTCTGCATATCGCCAAAGGTCTGGGTACCCACCGTTAAAAACTTGGCAACTTTCGATTGTAGATTAATACGCATGCGTATCTTGTCGGCTCCAGTTTCGGGCATGGTCCCCGGGTTGTTGAAATAACCTACTGAAAAGAGGTATTGCGTGTTCTCACTCCCACCATTTAAGGATAGATTGTGATTTTGTAAGAGTTTGCGTTGTCCAAAAAGCACATCTCCCCAATTGGTATTGGGATACGCAACTTCATTGGGAATCCCAAATTCGGTCAATCCATTCGGATTTTTCTTCGCTTCTTCCCAGAGATTGATTGTTGCATCCGTATATACGGCCGCCTGCCCCAGATTCTTGAACCCTTCATTCACAAGGCGCATATGCTGCGCGTAGTCGGTAATAAATTCGGGTACATTATTGGGCCGTAGCATCGAAACCATTCCCGAATAGGATACATTATTTTTTCCCTTTGATCCTTTTTTTGTCGTAATTAAAATAACTCCATTTGAACCCAATGATCCATAAATTGCCGCTGTTGCCGCATCTTTCAAAATGGAAATCGATTCTACATCATTGGGATTGACAGCATCCATGGATCCGACAATACCATCGATCACCACCAAGGGTGAGGTATTGTTTAAAGTTCCCTTTCCTCGGATCAGGATATTAGCGCCATCTGCCCCCGGTTTTCCGGTTGTGGTCTGTACATTAACCCCCGCCGCGAGTCCGGCCAAAGAAGAGCTAAGTGTAGCCGTTGATCTGTTTTCCACCGAACTTCCGTTCACGGTCGATACAGCACCAATCACATTTGCGCGTTTCTGACTTCCGTACCCGACAACAACCACCTCGTCTAGACCACTGACAAGCTCTTGAAGCACAATACTCAATTCTTCATTGCCGGTGACACTCTTTTCTAGACCTTGGTAACCGACGTTTGAAACTACCAAGGTTGCATTGGTAGTTGGTAACTGGATGGTAAATTTCCCATCTTGATCTGTCACCGTGGAGATATTGGTTCCTTTCACGGTAACGGTCGTTCCTACCAGGGCCTGTCCTTTGCCATTAACGACTTTACCGGCAATGCCCCGCTGCAGGACTTCTTTGTGTTCGGGAATTAATGGATTTCTTTTGGGTTTTATCACGATCACCTCATCTTTTTTGATCCATTCCAGATCCAGAGGTGCTACGATAGCATTTAATGCATCTTCCAATTTGGCATGCTGTATATTGACTGACAAGCGAGTCTGTGCCAGCGACTTGCCATTTAAGAAAAAATTGACGCCACTCTGCTTTTGGAGATCGCGCATCACCTGATTTAAGGTGACGTGCTTAGCGGTTAAGTTTATGGTTTGCGCATTTCCTTCTGCAAACAGCTGCATTGCAGTCAGTAAAGAAATGAGTACGATTAATTTCATAATCAGTATACTTCGTAAAGTTAAACTCCACGGGTGTAGCCTAACAAATGGATAAAAAATCATATGTTTGTACGGTTTGTATGTTATTTATAAATGGTTATCAAAAATTTGCCTTTGGGCAACACTTGTAAGTATATGCATCCAATTTAAGGCAGTGCCCCCCAGCACTGCCCTTTTTGTGTTGCTTATACCTTTCTCCAGCTCAAGAAGAGTCTATAGTCATTTCTTTTTTCATCAATATTTAAGGTTTTATTGCAATGGTGTCACCAATAAGATATTTTTTTCCTGACCTTTACTCAACTCAAAATGCAACCCACCTTCTTCCAATACATCGAGTACGTCACGGAGTGACTTGTTTCGTTTGATACGACCATAGAAATGCGTTTGTGGCGCTTCGCCCTTGTACCTCACTTCTACATTATACCAGCGACCAATCTGCTGCAATGCATCCGACACCGGTGTTTCGTCAAAATAAAACAAGCCATCTTTCCAGGCAGTGAACGGCGCTGTATCTACATTTGCAACTTGTATATTTCCATTATTAGTATTAGTCGATTGCTGACCGGGTTGAAGGTATATTGCCTGTGAAGCGCGATTATCGTTTGATAATTTGACCTTCCCTGTGATTAAAGTTGTCTTAATAGCCGTATTTTCCGGATAAGCATTCACATTGAATGTTGTCCCAAGCACCTCAATTTCCTGCCCTTTACTGTGTATTTTGAAAGGTCTCGAGCTATCTTTGGTCACCTCGAAAAAGGCCTCTCCCAACAGGATAACTTTTCGTTCATTTTTGGCAAAGGCCATCGGATATTTTAGCGAAGAGGCCGCATTAAGCCATACTTTTGTTCCATCAGGTAAAGTAATTTGATACATCCCCCCCAGCGGTGTGGTCAACTCCAACATCGCCTTGCTTGGATCCATTTGCTGGCCTTGTTTACTTAAGGCATCGGCGATAGATTGCCCATTTTCGTAGGTGATATTTTCCCCCATGACAATCCCCGAAGCCTGTTTATCGAGTTCCAAAAGTGTACCATCTGCCAAGCGAAGAGTGGCACTGTTTCCGCCAGGCTGTACAGCATCATCCTTTGTATCTTCCAGTCCAGCGAGATTCCTGTCCGCCAGGGTATGACTCGTCTGCTGTTGCCAAAATATTACTGAAAAAACAAAGAGCAATAGACAGGCCGCTGCAGCCCAATAGGGCCATCGTATGGAGATAATGGTTTTCTTCTGGATCGGCATACGATCTTCCCCTCCTTTTTCCAATAAGTTATCGTTATCTTCTTTTCCTTGCTGGATTTGTTTTTTGATGGTTTCGAGTATTATTTTCAATCTCGATTCCTCCATTTTACCAACAGACGAAGGCCGTAGTAAACTAGCGACTAGCGCCTGATCGATCGCATCCTGCTCACTGGTGTCAGTAGTAGAAAGCGCTTGCTGTAGCCATTCGATCTCCTCAAGCGAACAGTTCCCTTCTTGATATTTTTGAAGTAATTGGTCTATTTTAGATTTATTGGTCTCCACTGAGCTGTATTTTAAAGTAAATACACACAGCATGAAATAAAGGTCTGCTCTAGAAAAAATTTTTTTATTTAGCCGAATAGAGAAGCAATGCCAATAACAATGATGAAAATCCACTATCCTGCAATGCGCCACTTCGGATAAACTTATTTGCTTTGACAATATGGTCGCGAACTGTCGCAATGGAAATCCCCATTTCTTCGGCGATCTCTTGATAACTTTTACCCTCCAGCTTGGACAGCCTAAATATTTTTTGGCGTTGTTTGGGCAATTTGCTCAGTAATTCCTCGACCAGGACCAAGGCTTCCTTTGAATCCAGCACTTTATCAATGGTATTCTCGGATTCCACTACCCCATAGGCGAGCTGGATCTCGGATTCCATTTCCAATTTCAACCTTCGTTTGAAATTAAACGTAATATTACGTGAACAGGTAAACAGAAATGCGGCGAAAGATTGTTCAGGATTTATTTTTGTTCTATTTTCCCAAATACGTAGAAAAACATCCTGAAGTAAATCTTCAGCGATAGTTTCATCTTTCAAAAACCTAAGAATATTGGCGTAAATAATCTGGCTATAGCGATGGTACAAAATATCAAAGGCCTGGATATCTCCATAGTGAAGTTGGCACAAGAGTTCCTTCTCAGGCAGATTTTGATCGATGTCCATAATTGATTATTCTAGGCATGAAGTTAATTACTTCGCTGCAATAATTCAAATCAAATTTCTGAAGCCCAGTAAACTTATTGTATTTTTTTCTTAATTTGCAGGAGCTAATCCCCCCATAGCTGCGCAATCAATTGATAAACGTATCCATTTAAAACATGCAAAATTTTAGATATTATTTTCGGAAGCTCAGCCGTTCGACAGCTCAATGTATTAAAATAGGGTCAACCTTGATTCTGATCTATTTTTTTACGGCTTCTTCTCCCTGCCATGCCCAATCTCTTATGCACCCGAATGCACAGATTAAGTTTGTAAAATCGCAGATCAGCAAAAAATCCGAACCGGTATATACGGCGTACAAGCAATTGATTACGCTGGCCGATTCTCTTTTATTGACCAATCATCATGCTGTCGAAGATTTTAGCGTCCCTGGCTTTTATAGCGATAAAGAAGGCCAACGTGCCATGGCAAAAAAACTCCACACAGACGCTTTTGCCGCCTATTGTACGGCCCTCGCCTATACGTTGAACGGGGAGCAGAAATATGCCCAAAAAGCCCTTTACTTCATGAATGCTTGGGCCACCATCAATAAAAAATATTCCCAGTTTGACGGACCAGTTGTACTTTCTTATGCTGGTGCCGGATTAATGATTGCAGCAGAGCTGCTCAAAAACGATCCGCTCTGGGCAGAAAACGATCTTAATCACTTTAAAAGCTGGACGATCAGCGTCTATCAAAAAGCGACACATTTCTTACGTGAAAGGCCAAATAATATTGCTGATTGGGCAAGGTTTGCAAATTTGCTTTCGGCCAATTTTCTTGATGACCCAAAAGAGCTCGCCTTCACCATATCATTGATTAAAGGCGATCTTTTTGAAAAAATCGCAGCGGATGGTCACCTCATTGAGGAAGTAAAACGAGGAGAAAAAGGTTTATGGTACACCTATTTCTCGTTGGCCCCATTAACAGCCTCCATGTGGTGTATACGTCAGGTGACGGGCGAGAACCTGTTTGCAGCCACGAAGGATGGGAAATCGATCAAAAAGGCCCTAGATTACTTATATTATTACAATCAACATCCTACAGCATGGCCCTGGTTTAAAAATCCTGACGTAGACATTCACAACATGACGGTAGGCGTCTGGCCTTCCAACCTACTTGAAGCCATGAAGGATATTTATCAGACGGCTGAATATGATTCGTATCTCTCGATTTACCGTCCAATTATCTACAAAAAGAATCATTTTGCCTGGACTTTCCCGACATTAATGCCGGTATACTTGAATCAGGCCAATAATATAGAATAGTATAAACCATAAAGCGATCCTTCGTGAAAACGAGGATCGCTTTAATCGTGTAAATTGGGGTTCTATCTCTTAAATCCAGCAATACCGAGCTCTTGAAACTCCAGCTTTTTATTCCCCACGATACGCACCTTGGTTATCGGTCTGTTCGGAAAAAATAAACTGGTCATTACCGTTAGTCCCCCATCTGCAAAAAGCTCCACAGAGCTCACATCAACATACAAGCTGAAAGAGAGTGTTCCGTTATTCAGCAGGCGTTGTGCTGAAGCTATCTTTGGGAATTCCTCGTTAAACGACACTTCCCCGGACTTAGAACGATCAATATAATAGGCATTTTGATCTTCACGATAACCAATAACCAATTCGTCACCAGATTCATTTGATAAGATCACTTTGAAAGACTGTTGCTTCAAATCTTTGAGGTCCAAACGGTACGCTTGCGGGAGATGTTGCCCAAACGAAACTTCCTTCGTCCCGCCGCCATGGTATTTTTTAAGCGGTCGGAATGCAGTTTCAATTTCTTTGGGCGCAGTACTTGCAACGTAGAACGACTGTCCAATTTTATCCAACGATAAAACACGTGGTATGGTTGAGGAGGAGCGCCATTTTGTGGTAGGAACCACATTGGCATATTGCCAGTTGCTCATCCAGCCAATCATCAGGTGCCTATCCCCCAGGTTGCTCCAAGTTACACCGGCATAATTATCGGGTCCCCAATCCAGCCACTTTATTTTGGTATCTTCTGTGTGGAACTGATGTCCATCAAAGTCACCCACAAAATATTGTGTTACGGAACCACCGTTGGGCCCACCTGGATTGATACTGACCAACAAGACCCACTTTGTAACTCCTTTGTAGTCCATGGGAATAAGATCGGGGCATTCCCAGACGCCTCCATGGGCTCCCACCTCTTTACCAAACTCACTTTCCTTCTGCCATGTTTTCAAATCTTTGGAAGAATAGAAAGTAATACAATCTTTTGTAGCTAAGGTCATAATCCAACGTTGGCTATGCGCATGCCACATCACCTTTGGATCCCTGAAATCCCATATGCCAGGGTTTGGTAATACTGGATTGCCTTTATATTTTGTCCAGGTAAGACCCTTATCTAAACTATAAGCCAAACTTTGATTTTGATGCAATCCCGTTTTCCGATCCTCTTCCTGATGATTGTGATGGGTAAAAATGGCGACCATAGCATCTTTCCCAAACCCTGCGGTGTTGTCTTTATCGATCACAGCGCTACCTGAGAAAATAGTTCCCAAACTGTCGGGGTACAATGCGATCTTCTGCTCGTCCCAATGGATCAAATCTTTACTGATCGCATGGCCCCAATGCATTGGTCCCCAAACGGGCTTTTCGGGATTATGCTGAAAAAAAAGATGATAATTACCGTTCAAATAGACCAGCCCATTGGGGTCGTTCATCCAGCCCTGCTGTGGAGTAAAATGGTAAAGTGGGCGATATTTTTCTTCAGCATCCCGTTGTTTTTGCTGTCCCATCTGGGCCAGACTTGTACCGACAATACTTAGCAAGAACATCGTAAGTCCGTATTTTTTTAATCTTATCATTTTTCTTTTGTTTACGTTTATAATCCGATTATTGTTCGCTTCAATAAGCAAATATCTTATAAATTATCAGGAAGATTTTTCAACTTTCAACCCATTCACTGTAACAGTTCCCTGATCCACAAAAATAGTCCATGGATTTTGATCCATTTTATAGATCCGGTTGGTAAAAGCAACACGATCATTCACATACACGACACAGATAGACTTTTCAATACTAATTTTCAGATTAAAAATCCGATTGGTCGGTACGGTGAGTGGTGTAAAATTGAGTGCTGTTTTACTTCCGCCACCATTTCGAGCCTCCTTATTCATAAGCAGGGCCGGCATATTCCAACGATTGGATGAAGTCAGGTCAAAAGCAATGCTATACACTTCGGTCGGATCATCACATGCTCCAAATGAAAAACCAAATTGATTGGATTGCGAAGCATCAATAGTCATTGTCATTTTTACGGTCGACGTATTTCGGTTAAACAGCGCATAGCTTCTTCCCCCTGATTGAGCTGACAAACGATAGGTTTTATTCGACTCAGAAACTTGACCAACGCTGCTCAGTTTTTCAAAGGCGACTTCTTTATTGAATTTGCTGTTTAGGGCCTCCGGAATTTTAGGATACAACTGTCCTGACGTTCCCTGAACCAACTGATGGGAAATTAGATTTCCAGCCCAGGGCAGTTCGTTGTTATTATTGACGGTTTGTCCCGTTGAACACCAACCCGAAAGATAACGTGTTGTACCATCGCTAGCCGTCTTGCCAGCATAGAGATAAAGTCCATCAAAGGTTTCATGATGTCCTTCGGCATCCCGACAGATCATCCAGGGACCATCCGGAGAATCCGCAATACGATAAAATGTCTTGCGATGTTCATCCCGGTTGATCCGCGAAAACAACAGATACCACTTATTGCCCGTTTTAAATAGATCCGGGCATTCCAATAGTTCAGCATCTGTTTCGATGCCATATTTTTCCACTGTCCCTGTCGTCGCAACGAGCGGTTCAATCATCGACCAACTGCTTAAATCGGTTGACTGATAACGTGCAAGGATTCCTTTTCCGTCTTTTCGCGTCGTGACTAGCATCACGTAGGCATTACGGCCTTCATCCCAATAAACGTGCGGATCCCGAAAATTATTTCGATCATAGCCCACCGCAGCCTGCAGTGCCATAGCTGGTTGCTTGGTCCAATTCATTAAATCAGTGGAGGTAGCCAACATGATCTTTTCTGCTGGAGTAAAAACACTGTTATGACCTGTATAGAAACAGTAATACACTGTTCCTTTTTTGATAAAACTTCCTGTTCCGATCCATTCATCCTGACTCCCCACAGCGCCCGACGACAATACTTCGGTATAGCCCTCAAATGTTCCAAAGTCACTTGTTCGCGTGCTATAAATCGGGTGCCTGTTGGCGTTCTCATAGAGATAAAACAAGTAGAACTTTTTATCGCTGGCATTGTAATAAGGCATGGGATCGCCCACAAACCCCTGCTGAGGCCTATAGAATCGTTGATATGGGCCAGTCTCCTGCCCCGAAATACAAGCCGTAGAACTGTCCACAGGTTGTATTGTTATGGGCTTATCTACCACTGTCGAACGCTCGTCGCTATTCTTGCAACTTGTCAACAAGCTGAGCAAGAATACTGTCGGAAGCAAATACATTTTTGGTCTCATGATTTAAATCTTTCTATTAATCCCTTATAATCTATCATCGCTTGTTTTATTTGTATTCGATCATTCTTTAGGTAATGCTTTCAATTCGTCCCAGTACATCCGTTGGGTAGGAAATGCCACGGGCTGTCCATTAGGATGCTCATGCGGCATCACAAGTATATTGTTGATGATAGCCTTTCTTCCAGCAGGAATCTGAAAAACCAACTCTTGCCACTCCCCAACGTGCTCCTTTGCATAATTAGCCCGCAACCAATCTTTTTGCTGTTCACCATCCGATTGAATCTCCAATTGTACATCTCCCGCTACATCCTTCAATATCATAATGGAAAAACGGCCATATTCTGCCGGATTGATAGTCACTTTATTTGCATTCCACAGCGCACCACCATGCCAGCCTTCGCCCGTTTTATTATCCCGGACAAAAGACGCACAGAACGGTGTTGCATTAATTCCCGTAGTTTTCGGGTTGGGATAAGGTGAATCTACGGCGCTCACCCCTAACCCGTCGAAATGTGGAACGCTTGTTTCGCCATTATAAATCATCAGGATCTGTTTGGGTTCCGTGCCCAAAATCGCTGTTACCGTATACTGGAACGTCTGCCCCATATACGCAAGGCTGTATTTTATCGGAGAACTTAAATCCACGGGGCCACTCTGATTGGGCGTTATGCTCGCGCCAGCTGTAAATTCTATCGCAGGTGATAAGTTCTTCAGGTCTGTCCCCAGGGGTAGGTAAATTTTAATGCTTTTATTTTTCTGATCGATGATTCCAGCTTTTTCTCCGATATGGAATGCCGTTATTTCCGCTTTGATTTCTTTGACGGTTACTTGATAGGTGTTGAATAGATTTCCATTAAACACGCGGTAAGTAATTGGTGTTGTTCCAGAAAATGAAAAGTTCTGGGCGATACCTGAAGCTGGAGAAACCTTGGCGTTATTGGGCAATTCAATCGTCGGAGCCACCGCTGAAAGATCTGTGCCTTCAGGAACCATGACAAGAATGGTACCTTTTGCCGGATCTATTTTTCCAGCGGTATTACCGACCTTGAAGGAAAGTACCTCTACATCTGCGTTCAAATTGAGTGTGCTATCGGCATCACGCTTGCAGGCAGCAATAAGCCAGATAAGTAGGATAGTAATCCCTACTTTTATCGTATTTTTTAATGTGTGCATTGGAATAATTGGTTATGCTAATGGTTCAACAATAAATGCTTATTTAATAGCCTGGATTTTGTTTGTACAGATATTTACTTAATCTGATCTGTGCTTCAGGAATCGGCAAGTATTCGTTCCTATCTGCAGTAAAATGTGCCGAAGAATAATAAGATCGACGTGACTTTTCCGCATCATAATAGGCATTCATGGCCTGGTCTGCAATTCCCCAGCGTACCAAATCAAAGAATCTTCCGTTTTCCATCGCAAGCTCCAATCGTCTTTCCCAACGTAACGCCTTCCGGGCATTTTCTTCGTTCCATACAATATTATCTCCATTTTTGTACGTTTCGATCAGGGTTTTATCATTTGCATAGCCCGTAAGTGCAGTGCTATTTTTTGCCCGCGTACGTACTTGGTTTATCAATGGCAGAGCTTCAGCCGAACGATGCAGCTCGATAAGCGCCTCTGCCCGCATCAACAGCACATCGGCAAAGCGCAATACAATTCGATTTTTTGTATTGGCATAGAAAGGTACCATCGGGACAAAGCAATCGCAATCGGGATCTACATTCTCTTTCAATGAGGCGTAAACCGAATATTCTGCCGGGTTACGGTTCCAGCTTTCTTCATACGTTCTTTTGCTACTATACTTGTACGGTAAGCCCGGAATTGCAACCGTATGAAATAACCGTGGATCGTACTTTTCTGAGGTATTAAAGCTATTCAAAGCATTGTAGTTATCCAGTGGTAGACCTTTACCCGTTGTGCGAAACGCGTTGACAAGGCTTTGACTCGGTTTATTGAAATCACAACAGCCTACGCCCATAGGTACTGATAGCACATCAGAAAAATTAACACGCCCAAATTTTGTGCCGTCATCTTTTGAAAACTGAACTGAAAACAGGGCTTCGGTCCCATTTTCATATTTGCCCGGCAAGAAATTAAAAGCAAAGTCGGTTTCCAGCGTATGATTGGATGAAAGTACAACATCCGTATTTTGTACAACCTTTTCCAAATCTCCGGCATCGATGCCCGTCACCACATTACGTTCGGCATTGTCCTGACGGTATCCCTTATAGAGATAGGTTTTGGCAAGATATGCCGCAGCAGCAACACGGTTGGCACGCCCGACCTCCGTTTGTACAGCCGGGAGATGATCTACAGCATACTGAAAATCATCCACAATCTTTTGCCAGAGCGCATCGTTGCTCAAGGCCCTATTCGATACGGTTTCATAGCTGTCTACTGCGACATTTTCATCAATATAAGGTACATATTTGAAAAGGATCTTGAGCATAAAGTAAAAATGACCGCGTAGAAAGCGTGCTTCACCCAGCTTTTCTTCCTTCCCATCGAAATTATCCATCTCCTGTATGGTCTTGATCGTGGTATTGGCACGCGAAATCGCAACGTACAACTGAAACCACAATTTATCCAACTCTGCAAAATTGGTTGTAATGTTATTGGAGACCTCCAGGAAATGAAAGGTCTGGATATCCTGTGGTCCCGATCCGCCTTTATAAGCATCGTCCGACCGAACCGTACCATAGGGCCATAAGCTAAAAGGAACATCATAATGATCGTTACCCAATGCCGCATAGGTAGCTGTCAATAATCGTTCAGGCTCCTTAACCTGATCGGAGCTTAGTACACCATTGGGTGTTTGATCTAAAAATTTGGTGCATCCTGGAAGTAGTCCAGCAAGAACCATGAATATCGCTATTTTAGTGGTTATTTTTTTCATCCGTATAAATTATTTAGAAGTGTATCGCCTTATTTCGCTCCCATTTTAAAATCCAATATTTACCCCAGCTGTCCACGTGGTTGGAATTGGATAACCCCAACCTACATTTTCAGGATCCACACCGGTGAAATTTTTTGATTTAACGGTAAATAGATTCTGACCAGTTACATAAATCCTTAATCGGCTCATACGTAGGTGTGCGGCGGTTGCTGTTGGCAAAGTGTAGCCCAGAGACAAATTCCGGAGCTTCATATAAGATCCATTCTCGATAAAGTAATTTGACAGACGGCCCTCGTCGTTGTTATTTGTTGTTTGTAAGGCCGGGATCGTTGACGTTGGATTTTGTGGTGTCCAGGCATTGAGCAGACGTACACCTTTATTGGAATTGACGTCGTCCACACTCCAGAAGTCCGTTTGCTTTTTCAGCCAGTTTTCAACATCTATTCCCTGTACCCCCTGAAAGTACGCAGATAGGTCAAAGCTTTTATATTTTAGCACAATGTTCAAACTATAAGAAAAATCAGGATGAGGACTACCAATCCAAGTACGGTCCATATCGGTGATCTGCTTGTCCGCATCATAGACGTTGACATAACGTAAACGCCCTATCCCTTTACCGGTCTGATTGACGTGCGCATCCACCTCGTCCTGATTCTGAAAAATGCCATCGGTGACATAGCCATAAAATGACCCTAGCGGCCGGCCGATAATATTGTCTCCTTGACGACCACCATAGGAGTTTTCTACTGCTTCGGGTAAATGTGTCACCTTGTTTTTATAGGTCGAGAACACAGCCATTACATCATAATCCAATCCAAAGGTTGTTTTATTACGATATCCGGCCGATACGTCCAAACCTTTATTTTCCATGGAGGCACCATTCGCCCAACGGTAACCGCCCTCTCCGACCACACCGATATAGGCTGGATTGATCAACATATCTTTGGTTGCTTTAACATACCAGTCAATCGAACCATAGAGACTTTGATTAAACAATGAAAAGTCCAAGCCTATATTCGTCTGCGTGGTAGTTTCCCATTTCAGATCATTATTTTCCGTTTGGATTTTGCGGTATCCCGATGGTAACTTTCCCGTTCCTGCACCCGATAGATCGTATGCTGTACCGTCCACGATATTCCATGTTGGATCAGCAACACCATATTCGGGGACGAACAGGGCATAGGTAGCCAGATTACCAATACCCTGGTTGCCTGTCTGCCCCCATCCCACACGTAACTTGAGGTCAGAAATATAATTTTTTGTACTTGCCATAAAGCGTTCAGAAGAGATCCGCCAGCCTGCCGTTACCGCCGGAAAAGTGGCAAAGCGGTTATTTTTACCGAAGCGGGAAGAGCCATCGTGGCGTACGGTGAAAGAAGCCAGATAACGGTCATCATAGGAATAATTGGCCTTTCCAAAATAGGATAGCAGCGAGAAGCCTGTAGAGCCACCTCCTACTGCCGCTGTACCCGTACTCACACCTGGCCACATATACTCTGGTGTTTCTATGGCAAATGCACCATCACCAGCGGTATAGGCGTTAAAATTAATATCATTCTGACGGTTCATTTCGATACCAGCAAGCACATCTATTGTATGTTTGTCGATTGCCTTCCGATAAGTCGCTGTATTGGACCAAGTCCACTTCATCCCATGAGACTGCTCCATATTAACGCCACTGCGGCTGCTGTTCATAAATCCCGAACGATAGGATACTTCCAGGTTACGTTTGTAAAAATTACTGTAATCCAGGCCATAACTGGTTCGAACATGCAGATCTTTTATCAGCTGTAGATCGGCATAGGCATTCCCAAACAAACGCCAATAATTGTATTTATTATTTCTATTGTCGTAAAGTACACGCATGGGATTATGACGGTCGTTCATTCCTAATGCTGGTCCCCCCCAGCCCATTCCATCTACCGTATGCACGGGGATAATCGGTAAAGCTTTCAACGAAAGGTCAAGTACATCGCCGGGGACCTGCACTTCACCCGTGTTGTTTACTGTAAAATTCTCTCCAACAACCAGTTTTCCATCAAACAGTTTATAGTCAGCATTCATCCGGGCGGATATTCGCTGGAAATCCGTGTAACGGAGTGTGCCATTGTTGTGCAAATAACCTAAGGAGAAAAAGGAGCTGGATTTTTCTGTTCCGGAGCTCAATGTCGCATTGTATGACTGCTGCAGTCCTGGTTTCGAAACTTCCTTAAACCAATCGGTATCTGAAGCATACATGGTGTGCTCACGATCAATATACTTGGAAACAAAAACAGTATTGAGCTGAGGCACGCCATTCGCATCGTTATTCCATTCAAACTGATAACCAATATTGTTTCCATTTGGATTGCCACCGCTGTTGATCGTTGCCTGCCATAGGGCACGACCATATTGTTGTGCGTCGAGCACTTTCATGCGATTATTAAAATGCGTACTGGTGGCGTAGGCGTCTACTGTAAGTTTAGGGGCACCTAGCTTTCCTTTTTTCGTAGTGATGACAATAACACCATTGGCTGCACGCGAGCCATAGATACTCGCCGAAGAAGCGTCCTTTAAAACCTGAATGCTTTCGATATCATTCGAATTGAGTTCGTGCATTCCGCCCTGTGTGGGGGTTCCATCAATGACATACAAGGGATCCTGACTACTATTGATCGAACTGATTCCGCGCATACGCACTGTTGCCGCTCCACTTGGACTACCATCCGAAGTTACAGTCATACCGGCTACCCTTCCTTGCAGGGATTTCATTGGGTTATTTTCTGGAGCCTTCATCATCTCAGCAACATTCACAACACTCACTGCGCCAGTCAAATCCTTCTTCCGTTCGGTTTGATATCCCGTAACGACCACTTCATCCAGCCCTTTTTCGGTGCTCGTAAGCTGAATATCGAGGAACTTTCTTCCGGCAACAGCAATTGTCTGCGTGGCATAGCCGACATAACTTATTTCTAATGTGCCCTGATTGCCCGATGTCTGGAGGACAAATTCTCCCTTTTCATTTGTCTTGGTAGCTATTGTGGTTCCCTTCACCACTAAAGATGCCCCCACTATAGGTGCTGCTGTTCCTCTATCCGTAATTCTTCCCCGGATTTCAGTCTGCTGCGCAAATGCGACAACAGAAAAAAGTGCCAAAGACGGGAGCAGCATTGCTTTCTGTCTTGTAAACATAATTGGTTATGCGTAAATGGTTAATTATTTAGATTGATTATTTTATGATGATAGCGTGTATACTGCTTCTTTAAGAAGCAGTATACTTACTGTTGCTTCTGGCCTCCATTGAAGATCGGATGCAACCATTGGAATCGATTGATGACCTCATCGTTATATTCAGGACAAGCCCCCCGGCTCTGTGTCACAAACCCACTTAAGGTCGCCGCAAATTCCAGTACTTCCTCCAGCTGAACACCCTCCTGCATCTGAAACCTTTTGGTGAGGAAAGCCGCCAAAAACGAATCACCACTTCCGATGGTATCTTCTACCTGAACTTTCAAGGCCGGGAAATGATAACTGATATTATCTTTTTTATAATGATACACGGCTCCATCTGCACCATAGGTTACAATTGCCTCCTGAATTGCAAAACGGGCCATGATCAAGTCTACACGCTGCTGATCGGTATAGGCTTCCGTGGCGCCATTCCAGTCGGAAATAACATGCAGTTCCTCGGCATTCATTTTCACAAAATCAGCGTATGCCAACAACTTATGTATTTTTTCAGGACCAAAATAAGGTGTACGCAGGTTGACATCCATCACCCGAAAGCGGGCTTTTTCAAGCAATAACAGCAAACTTTGGAAGCTTACTTCATCCCGACAGGCTAGACTTCCATATACCAAAAAATCCACCGTTGCAACTGCTTCCAGAACAGCACTATCCACTGCTATTCTGTCCCAAGCTACCGGATAAACGATATCGTAATGCACATCGCGTTTAGCATCGATCGAAACCTCTACGGTTGAGGTAGGCAATAACTCATCGTACTGGAAAAAATCGGTCGGAATGCCCAGATCCTCACATACCTTACGTAGTTCATAACCATTTTCATCACGCCCTATGCGTGTTAGCATACGCGTCGTAACGCCCAGTTTATTGAGGTGATAAGCCACATTCAACGGTGCACCGCCCAATTTTTTACCGGTAGGAAGATTGTCCCAAAGTACCTCTCCAAAACAAATACCCTGTATTGATTTTTCTCCGTTTTTCATATTTCTTCTTTTTTCACAAAGCTTCGGCCGAGCGCCAAAAGCCATGTAACGAATTGATTATTATATTTCCCTTTAAGTTCAATGTTGACAATAGATACACACGACTTGCTATCATAATGTCATTGATTAAATAGCTTTCGATAGGCGCCAGTCGCGCCATGGCTACTCCGACGCCTATTCGTTTAGTCCAGCTAAAGACTAATGTAGATTGATGGTATGCCCAAGGTCTTCCAGTGACTTCCCTTTTGTCTCCGGCATAAACTTAAGCACATAGATAAGCTGTAAAACCATAAATAGGGCAAAGATCAAGAAGGTACCGCCCCCGCCGAGCATTTCCGTCAATGCAGGAAAACAAAAGGTAATAATTGCCGCCATCACCCAGTGTGTCAAGCTGCCGAATGTCTGTCCTTTAGCACGGACATCATTCGGAAAAATTTCCGAAATAAACACCCAAATCACAGCGCCTTGCGAGAATGCGAAAAAGGCAATAAAACTCATCAGATAGATGGTGATCGCAAAACCCGTCGTTTGACTGGTATAAAAAGCATGGGAAACGAGTGCCAAAGAAACAATCAGTCCAATGGAGCCCACCAACATTAATTTTCTTCTACCGACCTTATCGATGAAATTGATCGCCAGCAACGTAAAGATAAAATTGACAACCCCGATCCCAACTGTTGAAAGCAATGAACTCTGTGAGCCCAAGCCGGCCATTTCAAATACACGGGGGGCATAGTAGATAATTGCGTTAATGCCTGAAACCTGATTGAACAGCGCAAAACAAAAGGCCAATAAAATAGGTTTGACATTTTCGCGAACGAAGAGTTTGCCTTCTCCTGCTGTATTGTTTTTGGACTCCTGAATTTTTGAAATCTCCAGCTCGTAACCATCCGAGTTGATTTTTTTCATAATTCGTTTTGCTTCAGCTAAATTACCCCTGTGCAGCAGTAACCATCTTGGACTTTCCGGAATAAGGAAGATCAGACCGAAGAATAATAACGACGGAAAACACTGTACGCCTAACATCCAACGCCAGGACTCTTCCCCTACCTGACCGATAAAGTAATTGGACAGATAGGCAATCAGAATCCCCAATACGACGTTGAACTGGAAAAGTCCGACCAATTTTCCACGCGATGCCGCCGGAGATATTTCCGATATATAGATTGGCGCAGTTACCGAAGAGACGCCAACGCCTATACCACCCAAAAAGCGGAATAAAATAAATATCGTCCAGTCATTCGCCAATGCGCTGCCTATTGCTGAGATAAAGTAAAGAGCTGCAACCGCAAATAAAGTATTCTTACGCCCCAACTTATCTGAAGGCAGTGCGCCCAGCGCTGCTCCAACAACTGTTCCGATCAATGCAATGGCCATGGTCAATCCATGCTGAAACTCACTTAAATGCCAGTGTTCCTGCACGGCCTTTTCTGCTCCTGAAATAACCGCTGTATCAAATCCAAATAAAAATCCGCCTAAAGCCACTACAAAGGACCAAGCTAGTACCGTGTTTTTGTTCATGTTATGATCTATAATTGATTAATCCAAATTTAACCCTGGTTTCATCTTAACTTAAATTTGAGCTTCGCAAAAACATTTATTTATGTAACATTTTTTAAAAAACATTAAAACACTAAAAATCTGAAACTTACACTAGTATTACTTTTTAAAACTTTCACTTTTTAAACAGAAAATTTAGAAAATGATACATTTTTGAAAGTTTCCATATCAGTGTAAAGAATACACTAACAAAGACGAGGTTACCCTAAAAAAACTAAATAATGTATATTCGGATATTGAAGGGAAAAAAATCATGGGAAAATATTTCATTTATGGTGGCATATTGATCCTGCTTCTTTTTTGTGGATGTCAACCAATGGTCCAGAAGAAAAAGCGGATTATTGCTTTTTCACAGTGTATCGGAAATGATGCCTGGCGACAAACCATGCTCGAAGAAATGAAAAGGGAACTTTCCTTCAATCCGGATATTGACTTTCTTTATCGAGATGCCCATGGCGACAATAATGTCCAGATTAATCAAATTCGGGAATTAGTCAAACAGGATATCGATCTTCTGATTGTATCGCCAAATGAGGCCGAGCCCCTTACCCCTATAGTAGATTCGGTATTTCAACGCAATATACCCGTCATCGTAACTGACCGTAAGACATCCTCAGGCCAATATAATGCCTATGTGGGGGCAGACAATCTTGCTATCGGAAAACTGGCGGGCCAGTATAGCCGCACCATTTTACAAAACAATGGTTCGATCGGCCTGGTTACTGGATTATCGGGTACATCCGCCTCCATAGAACGTGAAAAAGGCTTTATGCAGCAAATTGGAGATGCTAAAGGGATTCGAACGAGCGGAATCATTCACGGCGGATGGGAAAAAAACAAAGCTTATTTGGAAACGCGTAAGCATATAGACCAAATGATCCAGAGTGATATCATCTTCACCTTCAATGATCAGATGGCCATGGGGGTAAAAAAAGCATTGGACGAAGCCCAGATCAAAAAGGACATTAAGATAATCGGTGTTGATGCTCTTCCTGGTCCCGGAAATGGCCTTGAACAGATCATACAGGGCAAAATGTTCGCTTCCATACTCTACCCCACTGGCGGAGCCGAAGCCATTCGAACGGCCTTGGCTATCATCAACCACCAAAACTACCGCCGCGAGAATATACTCGCAACCTCTGTCATCGATAAAACCAACGCGGAGTTGCTTGCCCTGCAGTCGGATAAAATAAAGCAACAGCAGCTCGATATAGACAAAAGACAGGAATTCATTACGGAACAGAATAAGATTTACCAAAGTCAAAAGTCGGTTCTTAATGTACTGGTCGTTAGCTTGGTGCTTGCTGTTGTCTTTGGTGGCATTTCTATTATCGTGATCAGGAGCAACTGGGAAAAGAACAAACATCTGGAAATCCAAAATAGTGAGATCCTTGCGCAACAAAAACAGATCGTCGAGATGAACAGTCAGATCCAGCAAGCGGCAGAAATCAAGAATAATTTCTTCACCAACATCTCACATGAATTTAAAACACCACTGACGCTTATTATAGCGCCTATCGAGGACCTTGAATTACGAAAAGACCTGCCAGAAGAAGTCAAAGAACAGTTGTCGCGCGTCAAGCGGAATGCAAAAAAACTACAGCGTTTGGTTACCGACCTCATTGATATCCACCGAATCAGTAAATCAAAAATTAGGCTACATGCGTCTATCGTTTATATCGATCCATTCATCCAGCAGGTAATAGGTAGTTTCAAACCGCTATTTAAGAAAAACAGAATCTCGGTCAGTTATGTCAACAAAACAAGTTTGAAAGAGGTCTGGATGGACGAATACCTCATGGAACAGGTCCTATCCAACTTATTATCCAATGCGATCAAACATACTTCAGCAAGCGGCAGAATTGAAATTATACTAGAAGAAAACAATTTCAAGGACTATTTTTATCTACGCGTATTGGATAATGGTCTGGGAATTGCGCCGGTTGATATTGAGCATATTTTTGATCCTTTTTACCAAGGAGCCGGCAGCCGTAACGGATCCGGAATCGGACTCGCATACAGCAAACAGATCGTCGAACTGCATCATGGCCAGATCACCGTGAGCAGCAAGCCCGGCCATGGATCGATCTTCACCCTCCGCATGCCAATTGGGAATGGTCACTATGAACCTGCTGAACTGACCGGTTTCGACAGTGGAGAAAAACCATTGTTTCAGCAACAAGATCTACTGGACACGACAGCAAAGGTGGTAGACAACAATCTTTCTTTTCGATCCAACAAATCGAAGAGCATTATGATCGTCGAAGATAATGATGAAATCAGAGACTATCTCCGCTCGTTATTGGAACAGGATTACAACCTGTTTCTGGCGAAGGATGCCCAGCAAGCCACTAGTATGATGAAGACACATTTTCCAGACCTGGTGATCACCGATATTATGCTTCCTGATGGAAGCGGACTGGATATTTTGAAAGACATCAAAGCCTTTTATCAGACCGCACATATTCCCGTCATCTTACTGAGTGCACTTGCCAACGAGGAGACCATGCTTGAGGGGAGCAAATTAATGGCCGATGACTATATTACTAAGCCATTCAATGCCGAACTACTGCGGATACGTATTTCAAATATTCTTCAATCGCGTCATCAGCTTAAAGAAAAATATAGCAGCAACGTCGAACAGTTTGAGCGTACTCAAGCCGAACAGGTCAACGATAGCGACAGAAGATTCCTAAACAATCTCTCCGCCATTGTCGAATCCAAGTTATCGGATCAGCGGTTAAGCGTCGACGGGATTGCCAACGACCTCCATCTCTCACGCGTTCAGCTCTATCGTAAGGTGAAACAGCTGCTCGACTGCAGTGTCAATGAGTATATTGTGGAACGAAGATTAAAGAAAGCCAAAAGCCTGATGGCTGAGGGTCTAACCATCAACGAAATATTTAGTAGTGTCGGCTTTTCATCAGCATCTTACTTCGCGTCGGCCTTTAAAAGGAAATATGGACAGTCACCAAGCGCCTATAAAAAAGAACTTGACAAAAAATAGCCGATCAGTGGGGCATGCACAAACGAAACGTTAAAACTGCCCCTTTCGTTTAAATAGATAAAAGCTGATCAATAGAAATACAACAACCATCACCATGTTGCAGTAATCGAGCCGTGCAAATGAGTCATTTTCGGATAGGATGTTCATGACCGCATTATAAGCACCCGTATAGGGTATAAAATCCGAAAAGCTTTTTTGCGCCACCAGCACTGAAAACACCAACATAAACATCCCCACCCCAATCGGGTAAATAAAGCTTCGGAACAATAGACTTAAAGCCAGCTGGATCATCCCAATAGCTGATAAGGTAATGAAAAGCTTCAGAAATGTATAAAAAATCACCTGCCTATAGTCGTAATTCTGGAAACCAAGGACGGGATAAATCAGACTGAGCAGATAGCCGCTGATCAAAAATGCAGCGTACGCAAAAAGAATTGAAAAAAGTAATGTTAGTAGAATAAAGGTCGCTTTGGAAAAGAAAATATTCGATTTACTGATGGGCACAGTAAAGAGTATTTTATAATTGTTATTCTTATACTCCACATCACAGCAAGCATATACGAACAAAGCGACAAGAATGGGATAGAGTAAATAAAAAAATTGAAATACATATCGACCCAATAAGACTTTCCAGGGATTTGGAATGGCGCTGGCACCACCGGAATTGACAATGTCATAGATTATATAAGCGCTAATCGCAAAAATAAGCAGCATAGGTGCGATCAAGACCCCAAAAATTTCCCTGTTACGAAGAAGTTTGTACTTTTCAGACAAAAAAGCAGTATAAAATGTATTAGTCATTTGCACGAGCGATTAGGTTTATAAAAATTTGTTCAAGGTCAGCACCACGGGATTCCAGCCCATAAATAGCAATCTGCTGTTCAACCAAAGATTTGATCACAAAATCAAATTGCTGATCATCACCTATATTGACGATAACATTTTGACCATCGATCTTAACGGTAGAAAAACCTGCATTTTGCAAAATAGAAACTGTTGCAGCAGGATTGGATGTCCGTAAGAACACTTCTCGGTCAACCTGCCCCAGCAGCTCATGCTTAGTTCCTTGGAAAATCATTTTCCCACCTTCTATGATACCAATGTGTGTTGCTATTTTTTCAAGCTCACTCAAAATATGGCTTGAAAGAAAGATCGTTTTACCCTGTTCATTGAGGTGACAAAACAAGTTGCGCATTTCCACAATACCCTGTGGGTCGAGACCATTTAATGGTTCATCCAGAATGAGTAATTGGGGATCATGAAATATCGCCATTGCAATCCCTAACCGCTGTTTCATACCCATAGACAAAGCATTCGTTTTTTTCTTTTTCTCCCGATGAAGATCAACCATTTCCAACACTTCATCAATGCGTTTATTCCCTTTTTTATGAATGATATCCAAATACTTTAAATTTTCAAAAACGGTTAACTTAGTATAATAACAAGGCGATTCGATCAGGTTTCCAACATTCGTATAGATACGTGTTCGATTTGTCCTAAGACTATTTCCCTGAATAAAAATCGCATCTGTCCGGTCCTCCAAAAGACCTAAAAGTAGCTTGATTGTTGTCGATTTTCCGGCTCCATTTCGCCCGAGATAGCCATAAATACCCTTTTCTGGTACCTGCAGACTGATGTTATCCAGGATTGTTTTCGCGCCTATTTTAAAGCTAAGTTGTTTTGTGAGGATACTTTCCATTGGTGTTACCGGTAAATTGGATCTTTATTGATATCGATATAGAAAATGCCGTCGATAAAGTCGTGCCACCTTCTATCTTCATCAATCCCTTGATTGATGACTGAACTAAAATTCTGTTTTAAAATACTATTTTTGGACAACTCCCGAAGATCTAAAAAGAAATAAGGCGATTTGGTAGCATGAAATACATTTTCCACCGCCAACTTACCCACTCTATCGACAACACGGCCAGTTTTATCGTATCGTCCATAGGAAGTAAAGTCCAGGCTATATGCTTGGGCGCCATATTTACGCTTTAGATAAGTCCCAAGCGGCCGATAATCTTTATTGTATGGAGCAGAAAAGCTATGGATATTGGCACACCAGACGATAATCTTTTTGCCGGCGTAAAGCGAATCGATCTGATAGCATAGATTTTCTGCCATCAGGGAATCCCTAAAATGCATGCTCTGCATTGATCCTGATTTATAGCGCCAAGATTTGTCAAAGTTATTTCTCATATCGGACAGGTATCGGCTATAGATCAGGTGCTCATTGTCTTTTACACCCCTGCTGATCACACGGCTCAATGCATCCAATTCTGCTAAAAACTGTTTCTTTTGGTCCGCATCGAGCTGCTTGCTGGCAAAACGTTCATATGTCAGGTATTCCAGTTTGTTTCTATTTTTTTTCAATAAAGGATACTTGGTTGAATCAATCCCATTTTTGACTAAGAAATCTTCTAATAATTTCGCCCGCTTATCAGACAATTCCCTACCCGAAAACTGAATATCAAACCCACCGAGAGAAATAGGATTCTGGGATGTTTTCGTATTTTTATAATAAGTTAAGAGCAGTTGATTTTCCTCATTTTGCCACCAAAAGTCAAATAGACCGATACCGCCGACCGTTTTTACTTGAGACCGACTCGTAGGGGTATCCATCTGTGCATTCATCATCCACATATCATATTGCCCTGCCTCATATAAAACTACGTCATAATCGAGATGCTCATGCAGATAACGGATGAGTCTGGCTTTCGCTTTGAAAGTTTCGCCATCATTGTGCAGCATTTCACCCAACATCAAAATTCTATTATTTTTTAGCGTAGCATCAAAAAAGCGTAGATCCGAAAAATTACTATCGGTCATCAAGATACTTTTGATTTCTTTTTTATGGCGATTCACTTCGGTTAATAATGTTGCATGATTCGCCATGGGCGTATCATTATAGACAAGCTTATTAAACGATAAAATTAAAACTGTAGTTATCGCAAGTGCACATAAAACACCTCTCATGCATTTCAGCTTATATAATTCATAATTGATCTATCTACTGCGTGTCACGCTAAAGTAGAATACATTTTAACATAAGATGATCATTTTTTCTTTTTCCACAAAAAAATTATACAAAAAAAATTAGAAATGCCCTATAACTACAAAAAGGCGGTTAAGTGAGTGTATCACATAACCGCCTTGCTTGCTTGCTTGCTTGCTTGCTTGCTTGCTTGCTTGCTTGCTTGCTTGCTTGCTTGCTTGCTTGCTTGCTTGCTTCGTAAAAAATATAGCAGGAGAAAATTAATACCCTACATTTTGTTTCAACGTTCCTTTACTGTTATCGATTACAGCTTGCGGAATTGGCCACAATTCATTTTTTCCAGCTTTGAACGTTCTATTTTCAGAGAAAAAACGGTCCGTTAGCGACGTGTAAGTAACCTTGCCTGTTTTAGGATCCACCGCACCTTTTGACAGCGCGCCATTGACAGGACCGTTCATCACATCTTTGGCTATTCCCCAACGAATAATATCAAAGCGACGGCGTCCTTCTCCTGCGAATTCTACACGCAGCTCGCGACGAACCAACTCACGCAGTTTGCTCTGACCACTGTAAACTGCTTTATCTACTTTTGGCATCTTTGCGCGTAGACGAACCAGATCGATATTGTCATATACGCTATTATCAATGATCCCCAATTCAATCTTTGCTTCCGCATTTAACAGAAGCATTTCAGCATAACGCATCACAATAATGTTGGTACCCACGTTCCAAATGTTCGCATAACTGCTCGGATTTTGGATGTATTTTTTATAGTTGTAAGCTGTGCTAGATGCATTATCTGGACCAGATGGATAATCTTCCGATTTCGGATCCAATGGATCGAAATATTTACCGTTATACAGTGCTCCTGGGTAAACAATTGTTGCGCCCAGGCGTGGATCTCTTTTTTCATATGGACTGGCAGGGTTATAGGATTTCGACTCGCCAATAGTTTCTCCATCGGCAGTTTCGTAAGCATCTACCAGACTCTGTGTTGGTACAATAGACCCCCATCCGCCCATGGAATTGGGCAGCATAATACCAAGTGAAGTATATCCTTGAATATTTACCAAATATTCGATATTCATCATAACCTCACTGTTGTTTTCATTTGCCTCTTCAAATAGGGTTGCATAATCATCGAATAATTTATAATTAGCCGAAGAGATGATCTCCTGTGTTGTATTGATGACATCCTGATATTTCTTTTCAAAAGCATAACAGCGAGCCAACAAACCAAGGGCGGCACCTTTTGACATCCGCCCGCCTCCCTTAGCAAACGACAAATCTGCTGCAGCTTCTTTCAATTCTTTTTCCACAAATTCCAATACTTCTTTTTGCGTATTTGCAGGCACGAACGAATTTTCTGTGGTCAAAGTTTTCGTAATGATAGGTACTCCCCCAAATAAGGTCGCCATATCAAAATACTTATATGCGCGTATGACGCGTACCTCAGCGGTCAGCCGTTTCTTTTTTTCAGCATTAACCGGCGATTTTTCAATATTTTCAAGGATATAATTAGCACGACGGATATGCTCGTACGTATAGCGTGCCTCTGCGTTTCCAGAGTTTGTCGGTGTTGCCGTCCCATTTCCCAAAGCTTGGAATCCTTCCCAAGGGAAATCACTATTGGAGTTATCCGAAGTACAATCCATGTAAAAGATCTGTGTACCGTCTTCCCAAGCAGATCCTTCGGCCAGCTTACCGTCGCTTCCCCTTGTACCGCTGTACAAACCTGTTACAGCAAAATCGGTTTCTGCTTCCGTTTTCCAAAAATTATCGGCATTATATGCATCCAACGGTTCCTGATCGAGTTTTTGACAAGAGAACAATAAGGTGGCTACGCTCAATGCGATCGTTATATTTCTAAGTTTCATGATTTTCAATTAAAAGTTTACGTTAAGACCAAACACATTTGTTTTCACTTGTGGGTAGTAATTACCTCTAGAATCCGCTGGAGCCTCCGGATCAAATCCTTTAGCAAAACCAGTAAAAGTCAAGAGGTTTTGCCCACTATAGTATACCTTGGCCCCTTTAATACCGATTCTATCCGTAAACGTTTTTGGTAAGGTATAACCGAAGGTAATGTTCTTCAAGCGGACATAACTTGCATTCTGTATCCAAAAATCGGAAGGAGTGCCTGAAGGACTATTTTGTGACCAACTGGTCAATGCCCTCGGCATCGATCCATTTGGATTGGTCTCTGCATTGAAACGATCTGCAAAAATGGTTGTCGGTTTATCAGATCCCGAGATCCCGCCAATGGCTTCACCCCAAAGATAGCCCTGTACTTTAGCGGCCCCTTGGAAGAATAGGCTCAGATCAAAGTTTTTATAACTCATATTGGACGTCAGACCAAAGATGAATTTCGGATCAGGCGAACCTAGATATACACGGTCATTTCCATCGATTTTTTTATCGCCATTCTGATCTTTATAGATAATATCACCAGCACCTACAGTTCCATTTACGCCTTGAATGCCACTGTTTTTGTATTCTTCGTCCGAACGATAGATTCCTGCTGTTTCGTAGCCATAAAACGAACGGATTGGTCGGCCCTGCTCATAGATATAAAAAGTTCCATTAACTTGTGGCTCATCGCTTGCCCATTTTTTGATCTGGTTGTTAATATAAGAACCATTTGCGGCAATGCTATATTTAAAATCACCAATACTATTTTGATAGTTCACTTGGAGCTCAACCCCATTATTTTGTACTTTCCCTGCATTTTGGTAAGGCGCGGGAAGACCATATAAGTTCGATACGGGCAGTTTTAACAACACTCCATCAGTTTTACGGTCAAAGTATTCAAATACAAAGCCCAAATTGTTTTTGAAGTTCAGGTCCAAACCAATGTTAGTACTTGTCGTTGACTCCCATTTCAATATTGGGTTTGCTGATTCAACGATAGCTCCGCCAGAACTAATCTCACCGCCAAAGGAGTAATTATAGCCAGGAGAAATGGTAAATAAGCCTGGATAATAAGCGTCTGAAGAAGGATATGAATTGTCTGATGTTGCCGCTAATTGTTGGTTTCCGAGTTTACCCCAACCACCTCTTAATTTCAATTCTGAAATTACATCAGACAAAGAAGATTCTTTAAAGAAATCTTCCTGAGAAATACGCCATCCTGCTGAGAACGAAGGAAAAGTACTCCAACGATTGCTTCCCAAGAATCGCGATGTCCCGTCACGTCTCACATTGGCTTCCAATAGGTACTTATCCGCAAATGCATAATTGATACGACCGAAGAAAGAGCGTAAAATTAACTTTTTTGCTCCCCCGTCGACTTTCATTCCGTCCTTGCTACCTAAATTCAGTTCCGAAAAATCATTATTCAAAAACCCTTGCGCATAAGCACTGGAGTAATCTGCACGGAATGTTTCATCCATAAAACCGCCTAAGACATTGATTTGATGATTACCAATCTTTTTATCATAGGTCAACAAGGTTTGAAAAGTCAATCGTTCAGATTGAAAGTTGTAAACAGTCAGATTATTCACCCCTTGCTTAGGTCCCAAATCACCGTTCGGTGCATAGTATTGGATGTCTTTGACGAATTTGGAAGACATATTGTCGATCGGTTGAAAGCCAACAACTTGTTTGATCTTCAATCCATCCATAATCTTAAATTCACCGGAGAAATTGACCTGCGTATGTTTATTGATCATATTGTCCTTTGCCTCCAGATCCATCCAAGCGATTGGGTTACCGTCGCTACCACGACCATACACACCATTGCTATATTTGTATGGAATAAAACTAGGAATACGATTTACCTGTCTAAAGATCTGTGCCATGTCACCTGTATAAGGGTTTACGGGTTCGGTAATACGTTGATAGTTATACGCCAGCCCTAAATCAAATCGAAGCCTTGAAGACACTTTTGCCCCCACATTTGTGCGTAAATTATACCGGTCCGAACTCGCTACTTTAATAACACCTTTCTGCCCTAGATAGCCTCCGGAAGCCATATACTGCACATCTTCTGTTCCTCCTGTAACCTGCAAATTATGCGATTGCTGGAAACCTGACCCTTTATACAACAACCCTAACCAATCTGTATTTGGATGACCGTCCGGATCAGATCCATTTTTGAAAAGTTCTAGATCCTGCTGGGAGAAACGCTGCGTCTTCCCTTCATTTTTAAGAGCCTCGTTTAAGATGACAGCATGGTCATAAGAGTTCATATATTCTGGTAGACGTGTTGGATCCTGAATCCCGGCATAGCCCGTATAATTCAATTGCGGTTTGCCACTTCCCCCTTTTTTGGTCGTAATCAGGATAACCCCGTTTGCAGCCTTAGATCCATAAATTGCTGCACTAGGTCCATCCTTCAGTACCGAAACACTTTCAATATCGTTGGGGTTGATGTTATTCATCGAGCTTTCTATTCCATCGACAATAACAAGCGGATTTGCATTATTGATAGTACCTAGGCCACGGATTCGGATCGTACCGTTGTCTTTACCGGGCTGTCCTGAATTTTGAGTAATTGTTACACCCGAAAATTTACCCTGGATCGCTGAGGATACATTTGTAACGGGACGGTCCTGTAGATCCTTTGACGTGATCGCCTGTACCGCACCAGTTAGATTTACTTTCTTTTGTTTGGCAAATCCCACAACAACAACTTCTTCCAAAGCCTCATTGTTACTTTCGAGCTGAATTGACAGGGTCGTCCCTGTAACAGTTACTTCTTTAGTTTTATAGCCAACGCTACTAACAAGCAAAATATCACCGGCTTTCGCTCGAATTGTAAATGTCCCTTTTGCATCTGTCGATGTCGATACCGATGTACCTTTGACCGAAACAGTCGCAGCCGAAAGAGGACCATCTTCTGCGTTTACTTTCCCGGTAACTTGGTTCTGAGTGGCCTCGTTTGCTTTATGTTTAAATGCAATTGGCGTTTCTGCGGCCCACAAACTTTGCGAAGACGCAACAAGAAGAGCAATAGCAAGCAGGCTTACCTTTTGGTTACTTGTAAATTTTGAAATCATAATTAAATAGTTAGTAAAGTTGAGTCTGTCAGTTTAGTATTTGATTGACTGGTTCAGCCCATTAAATTAGAGGGATATTTTATGGGAACAAAAAAACGGTGTCACGAAATCGATTGCGCAAATAACGCAATCGATTGACTTTTGTTTATTGAAATTCACTTTGTCACTTTTTTAGTATATAAAACAATGCAACCGGATGCATCCAAGCCGGAACGCTGTTGTTATATTAAAAACAAATACTTATGTGTTCTATTAATACTTTATTAATGGACTATTAATTGGGCTAATCGATATTTAGCGGGATAACTTAATTATAAATCGATATGACAGCTCAAACGCTCAAATTTCATTTTCTTGGCATCTGCCTACTTTTTTCGGTAGGCCTGCTATTCGCACAAAAACAATACGATTCGTATAACGGCCTCGTCATGGCTGGCTACCAAGGTTGGTTCAATAGTCCTACCGATGGTGCAGACCGCGGATGGTACCATTACCGTGGGAAAAATGGATTCCAACCTGGTTCTACGAATATCGATTTTTGGCCCGACGTCAGCGCATATCAAAAGACCTATGATAGTCCTTTTATGACAAAAGAAGGCAAGCCCGCTAAACTTTATAGCGCTCATGATTATTCATCGGTCAACCTCCATTTCAAATGGATGCAACAATACGGAATCGATGGTGTATTTATGCAGCGATTCGTAAGTGAGATTGCCAACCCCAGTGGTCGCAACCATTTCAATACCGTATTGACTTCGGCTATTCGTTCAGCCAACGAATTTGACCGTGCAATCTGCATCATGTACGACCTTAGTGGTATAAAAGATGGCGACGACAAAATCTTAATGGACGATGTAGCCGCCCTCGAAAAAGAATGGAACCTCAAAAAGCGTGATCGCGCCAAAACTTATCTTTTTCATCATGGTAAACCACTTATTGCCGTTTGGGGTATCGGATTTAACGACGGTCGAAAATATAATCTCAAAACAGCCGAACGTATTGTCAACTATCTCAATCAAAACGGCTATAGCGTACTTCTTGGCGTACCGACTTATTGGCGTGAATTGCGCCAGGATACCGAATCCGATCCATTTTTACATGAACTCATCAAAAAATCAGCTATCATTATGCCTTGGTTTGTCGGTCGATATAATCAGGTCGGATTCGATGAGTTCAAATCACTGATCAAAGATGATATGGACTGGTGCAAACAGTACAAAATCGATTATGCACCACTTTGCTTTCCCGGATTCTCCTGGACTAACATGACGGGTAGCTCCCGTGCCTTTGTCCCACGTGATTCCGGAAATTTCTTGTGGAAACAATTACAGTATAATCTTTCAATTGGTGCCCAAATGCTCTACATCGCCATGTTTGATGAAGTCGATGAAGGTACCGCTATATTCAAGACACTCCATCAAAAAGATGTTCCTCGCAATGGAACAGGCTCATTTGTCGGTATTGAAGATAATCTTCCAAATGATCATTATCTTTGGTTAACCGGGCAGGCAAGCAAATACCTAAAAACCAAAACCTCAGCCCCTGTCAAACAACCAAAAAGAAACTAAAAGATGAAAATAAAAACGCTCTTATACTGTGCACTGCTACTGATGAGCAATACAATCGTTGAGGCACAGCAGTCCAATAAAACAACAGATGCTCCTGCTAGTCTGCGGCAACAAAAGATCACGCAATTCTGGACAGATCGCACACAGATTCAGTCAGTCGCTAGTCTGTCGGTTGCCCCTTTATCTTTATACTACACACGCCCTGCAGGGGTTTGGGAGGAAGCCTTACCGCTCGGTAATGGTCAGTTCGGTGCCATGGTTTTTGGTGGTGTAGCCGATGAACGCATCCAGCTGAACGAAAGTACGCTTTGGGCCGGTCATCCGCAGGATCCCAATAACCCCAATGGGCAAAGGTATCTGCCCCGCATACAACAACTTCTTTTTGAAGGTAAAAATAAGGAAGCCATTGACCTTGCGGACAGCACCTTAATGGGCCAACCAAAAAACATCAAGCCTTATCAGTCGCTTGGCGAACTGTGGTTGGATATGCCTCATCTAAAAGCTGAGCAGTATCAGCGCTCACTTGATCTCCAAAGCGCATTGCAACAAACAAGCTATGTATACAATGGTATCAAGTATATTCGCGAGTCTTTTATTTCAGCTCCTGCCAACGCAATGGTCATCCATTATTCAGCAGGTAAAAAACAAGGTTTGGATCTCAATTTCACATGGAAAAGAGCCCAAGATTTCAGCTGCAGCACTGACCCAGCCGATCCTACACAATTGCTACTTCAGGGGCAGATTGGCCAATCTGCTCACACCAATGAGCGCGGAACAAAGTTTGCCGCCATTGCAAAAGTGGTCTTGAAAGGCGGTAAACTCGTCAATGCCGACGGCCGCGTATCGATTACCGGAGCAGATGAAATTACTATACTCATTACCGCTGCTACAGATTATCCCGGACTGAAAAATATCGCCTATCCACAAACCCCAGCGCATACTGATCCGCTTGCGAGCTGCTACAATGTAATCACTAGCCTGAAAAAACAGGGTTATCAGCAGTTAAAACAGGCCCATATTGAAGATTATCAACAGTATTTCAATAGGGTCAAGTTGAATCTTCCAGATCAAGAACACGATAAACTCGCAAAACTATCGACTGATTCGCTCGTTCGGCTAACAAAAGGATTGCAAAGAGTACCTAATACCTTAATCAACAAATTCTTTCAGTTCGGTCGTTACCTTTTAATTAGCAGTTCCCGTCCAGGACATATGCCGGCAAATTTGCAGGGACTATGGGCTTGGCAGATGGATCCACCTTGGAATGCTGATTTTCATACTAATATTAATTTGCAAATGAACTATTGGCCTGCCGAGGTAACCAATCTGTCTGAATTGCATACCCCGCTATTTGACCTGACTAAGACCTTAATCCCTTTTGGTGAGCGTACCGCAAGTAAGCTCTATGGAGCCAAAGGCTGGGTGGTACATCATCTCACCGATGCCTGGGGATATACTGCCCCAGCTGATGGTGTACAGGGTATTTGGCCCATGGGGTCGGCCTGGATGGCGCAGCACCCCTGGGAACACTACAACTATACAGGCGACCGGGAATTTTTAAAAGTCCAAGCTTATCCTATTATGAAAGGAGCAGCTGAATTTATTCTGGACTTTATGGTCAAAATACCGCAAGGTAAATCATTCGCCGGTTATTGGACCACCAACCCCTCACATTCTCCTGAGAATAGTTTTATCCTACCATCAGGTGAAATTTCCAGTTTTACCTATGGGGCCACCATGGATACTCAGATTATCCGCGACCTCCTACAAAACTGTGTAGAAGCAACAAAGCTTTTAGATTGCGATCCTGATTTCAGAAAACGCTGCAAAGCTGCCTTAACAAAACTGATCCCGACACAGGTTAGCAAAGAGACAGGCCGCATTATGGAATGGATCGAAGATTACAAGGAGACGGAGTTAAATCATAGGCATACATCCCATTTATTTGGCCTACATCCCAGCAACCAAATTTCAATCGTCAATACGCCCGAACTAGCCGAAGCTGCAAAAAAGACGCTATTAAGTCGGGGCGATCATGGTACAGGTTGGAGCCTGGCCTGGAAAATCAATATGTGGAATAGATTACATGACGGAGAGCATGCCTACCGCTTATTGTATAACCTGATCAGTGATAAGACACTGCCCAATCTGTTCGATAATCACCCACCCTTCCAGATTGACGGGAACTTTGGCGCGACCGCAGCGATTGCCGAAATGCTGCTGCAAAGCCAGGTCAGGGACAAAAATAACAATTACCTCATCGAGCTGCTCCCCGCTTTAAGCCACAACATGGATCAGGGAAGCGTAACCGGACTCAAAGCAAGAGGAAATCGTACGGTGAATATACAGTGGGAAAACGGTAAGCTTAAGAAAGCTGAAATCCTACCCAGCGGTACTGGTCCAATCTGTATCAGTTATGCTGGTAAACAGATCGAACGACATGGAACAAAAGGTACAGCAGTCTTGATTACCCCCGAAATGTTTCAATAAGTATGCATTCATCCATTGTTGAGCTGCTTGCCACATTTTGTTCATTCGATTTAACGTAACGAAAATTCCTAGCCCGAATAGACCATAGAAAACAGCTGTATATAAACAAAAGCCCTGTTGATCGATGATCAACAGCGCTTTTTACCTTTTTTACTTTCTGACATACGCATGCTGGTAAGCAAGCTTTGTTAGTTTCCCCAATTGCGATTTGCACTATCCCCCATCACAAACTCCAAGGTACCACCTTTCAACACATCGGCATGGGTCAACTGTGGAACGTTCAGTGGCTGTCCATTTAATTTCGCCGACTGAATGTATTTATTTTTTGCAGATGCATTCTTGCCGATAATAACAAAAGATTTGCCATTAAGAAGCTGTATGCTCACCTTCTGGAAAAATGGAGATCCGATGCTGTAGGAAGTCGAACCCGGTGTCACAGGATAGAAGCCCATTTGGGAAAATACCACAAAAGCCGACATACCACCACCGTCTTCATCACCTGGCACACCCATTAGGTCGTTTCTAAACCATTCACCGATCAGCTTATGTATCCGTTTCTGTGTCATCCAAGGTTGTCCGGCGTAATTGTAGAGATAAGGAATATGCAAAGCCGGCTCATTCGCCATGGAAAATTGTCCAACATTACCTGTATGATCTGGAAGCTGCGCATAAAAATCAAATTTTGACCGACCCAAAGGCTGCTGGAACATCTCATCGAGATACTTGACAAACAATTCATTCCCACCCATCAATTTGATCAGATCCGGAATGTTGTGTTGTACATCCCAGCGATAGATCCAGGCATTGTTTTCACCATAATACTCCCGTGCTCCCTGTCCACCAGAAAACACATAGTCAAAAGGCATGATAAAATTTCCCTTGTCATCTTTGGGATGGAAAAATTTGGTCTGCTCGTTGAAAAGATTTCTATAATTGAAAGATTGCTTCATAAATAACTCATAGTCAGCCTGAATACCCAATTCTTGCGCAAGCTGTGCCAAGCACCATAAATCGTAAGAGGTACCCAAGGTTACTGCGACCGGTTGTCTCCGTTCAAAACCGTTTACTTCGGGTATGGTTTCTTTTTCACCTGGATACAATGCTGGGATATAGCCTTTCTCCTTAAAAAATTCGTCTAGTTTTCCTGCGGCCTTACCGGACCATGGAGCCAAAGTCTTTTCTGTAATTGCACCTTTTGCAGCCAGATACGCTTTCTTGATATCAAAATTGCGCACTCCTTTGCGATAAGCATCCAATAAAGTTGCTACACCATGATTGGAATTCATCCGTCTACTATCGCCGGTAATCTCAGGGAAAGTAGGCAACCATGGCTGCTCCATTTGCTCGGACATCCGGACAAAAGAATTGAGGATCATGGACTCTGTGTTGGGATCCAAGAGTACCCGTAATGGGTGATGTGCCCGGTAAGAGTCCCAGATCCAGTCATCTGTAAAAAAAGGTTTACCTTCGTCCTGATGTACCTTTCCGTCGAACGCGCTGTAATAGCGACCATCTTCAGAAATGTTGACAGGCCTTTCGTAAGTGCGGTACAAAGACGTATAAAACACATGCTTATTGGACTCATTGTCGCCTTCTACAGCAATTTTACCTAAAGCATCGTTCCATATTTTACGTCCTTTTTCGGCCAGCTTCTTTTGGTCAAAGTCGCTGATTTCACGCTTCAAATTGGCTTTTGCTTGTGCCGCATCAATAAATGAAACACCATATTTCATACGTAAGCTAGTCCCTGCTTGATTAAACTCCAGTACCAGACAAGAATTCTTACCAGCAGCTTCAGTGGCATTTTCCAATTGTTGGCCTTGCAGTCGCTTCACGGCAACAGGTTTGGATTCGGGAACGGCATAAATATACACATGCGTGCCATTACCAATATCCTGCATACCCGAAAGTCCCTGACCGTCCCATTGAAGTTTCCCCTCCTGTGAATTGAACTGCAGGTATTTTGTCGAAGTTGACGGAAAAGTAAAGGTATACATCCCCGACTGATGCGACAACGCGTAGTCTACCTGAATATTCTCTTGATCCAATAACACGGAATACGCATACGGATGAATTTCCTCCTGATCGTAACTGTACAATTGTACCGGTTTCAAACCGCTTGGCAATTTTACCATTGGGCTAAGGTTGAAAGCCGATCTTCCACGATGGCTGGTAACGATAAGCGGCAGACCAAACAGACGATCTGAAGTATAGTCTCCCCGCTCAGGATAAACGCGCAAAAGGCTGTTTGGCAAGTGAACCGTTGGGTAGGTTGGTACCAATAAATGACTGATGTTTCCCATGTATGGATTAACATAATCAACATAATCTTTCGTCATTCTAGCTTGGGAAAAACCTTTTAGCATACTGACCGAAAGAAGAGAACAGCAACATATTGTGCGTAACAATGTATTGGTTTTACGTTTGATATTCTTCGTTAGCATTTTAAACAATTAAGTGTTCGATGGTTTAAGGGCGGAACAGTTGTTCCGCCCTTAAAGTTAATTTTTTTTGGCAACATATCGTCTTCGTGCCCATCGATTATTTAGGACCTGTCAGTAAGCCAGTCTGCTTTACCTTCTTGATACTGCCGTCCTTATTGTACTCTAAACGGTCTACGCAGATAGAGCGAAGCCAATCGTTGAATTCGCCATTTTTTTGTGACAATTCACTATTATGATAAAAAGCATACCATTTACCTTTAAACTTCACGATCGAACCGTGGTTGGTGTAGCTATTCGTCGGATCCATATAGATGCCCATCGATTTCCATGGTCCCATTGGACTGTCACTTACCGCATAACGCATACGGTTATCCCCTTTCACTCCATCTTTCCAGTTCTCATCGTGATTGTCAGAATAGGACAGATAATATTTTCCATTATACTTGTGTACCCATGAGGCTTCGTGAAAATCTTCTAAGCCTTCCATCTTTTGCAGTTCACCGTCGATCTCCATCATATTGTCTTTGAGCTTCCCGGCTTTACAGACACCGCCGCCGCCCTGATAAAAATAAGCCTGCCCATCATCATCGATAAAGATATGTGGATCAATAAGTGCTTCGGCCCCTTTTACATAGCCTTGTACCACAAAATCCTTTGTTGGTGATTTACTTGTAGCCACACCGATTTTCCAGGTCTTATTCCACTCCGTACCACTTGGATGTGGAAAATAAAAATAGTAGGTACCATTTTTATACACACAGTCAGGAGCCCACATAAATCCACCTTCTTTTCTACCCCAAGGGACTTGTGAGGCGCGTAATATTTCGCCATGATCGGTCCATGTTTTCATATCCGTAGTCGAAAACACATGATACTGATCCATCAGATCACATCCTTGAGGCGGAGCAATGTCATGTGAAGCGTACACATACAGGCGGCCATCGGCCCATACCCGTGCCGAAGGGTCTGCGGTATACATATGTTTGATAAATGGATTATCTTGCGCCTGCAAGTGTGTGGCAAAAAATAATGTCATGCCCAATAGGCATTTGGAACCAGCTTTAATAAATTGTTTCATCCGATAATTATTTAGTATTGAGTAGTAATAGTAGCGGGCACCAAGTCCCGCTTATTGTTTAGATTCTTTGCTTAGGGTACCTTAATTGCTTCCACGGCTGAATAGTTGAATTTTTCGTAGGTGTCGCGGACTTTTGCCCCCATCCGTACATAATAGGTGTACCCTGATTTCAATGGAATATCCTTGATCGTATAGGTTTCCTTCCCTTCTCCGGTCTGCATATTGCCGATATTTTCCCAATTTTGGTTAATCAATGCGCGATATTCATCCTTATAATACGCATCAATGCGATTGCCAGCCCCACAATATGGTGTCAAGCTTAAGAATGGGCGAACTTCGATCACTTGTGGCAATCCACCGGTAATAGGCGCGGCAAGCGTACAGGAGATTTCCAGTTTATTTTCCGCTTTTAAGGTCCACTTCACATTTTTGATCTGCAGATAGGGCGTCACCTCAAAGTTTTGCTCTGCATTGGCCCCCAACTGATAACCTTCGATCTTCTGTGCTGGCCAAAATGCCCCACCATAAGGCTGCAGCGTATACGTCGCCTGAAAGAGTTTTGTATGATTATACGATCCGTCCTGCTTGACAGCAATATCCTGCGGTGCAGGATTGTCGCTCCAGCTAGTTTCCAGCAAACGGATACTAAATTCGCCCTGTCCTGTCATGAAGGGTTTACTGGTTAGCTTATCAATGACCTGCCCTTTCATACTCGCATTCGGGCCATCGTAATTATCTGTTTTCGAACAGGCATTTAAAAATAACAGGCCTGTCAATGCTGTCAATAAATATATTGTTCTCATTTCTGCTCAATTAGTAAATAGGGTTCTGTGGATATAGATTAGGGTTTTTGTTCAGTTCTCCTCCCGGAATAGGTTCGTAGTACCATTTCTTTTCAAAGTTGAACGTCTTGTTCCAAGGTTCCTTTTCGCGAATAAAAATAAAGGAGTTAATCCGTTCACCGCCCGGAGCATATTTCAGTTCATCCAATACGAGGTAAGGCATCAGCGAATTGGGCACAAAGTTGTTGAGCTCCACATCAGCAATGCGCCATCTCCGCATATCCCACCAATGGTGATTTTCAAAGCACAATTCACGTTCGCGTTCCTCGCGTATAAATTGCAGATTTCCATCCAAGGGATAACCATACTTACCGGAGAGGTTTGCCGACGCGGCCGTGTAGAGATAAGGCTTAGCACCTGCGCGATTACGGACCTGCGCGATGTATTGGAATGCTTCCTGTTTTAGTGTTTCATCGTTTTTGATCAGACCAAGTTCATAAGCCGCTTCAGCCTTGTTCAAAAGTATCTCTGCAAGCCTAAAGACCTTCCAGGGCTGTGTACTGTTATACAATTTCACATCCTTGGTAGACATTTTATAGTTGATGTATTTACGGATATAAAAACCTGTTCGCGTATTGTTGGCATGTCCATCTTTCCACATGCCATGTTCGCCCGTTATGTTGATCTTCGTGCCATTGTAATCAAAGAGGCTATTCTTGGGTCCAGCCAGGATACGATTTGACTCGCTATTTATAGCAGCGGTACCGGCGCCCATCTGTGCATCAGCAGCCTTACCGGGAAAGGTTTTATAGAGTCCACGCTGAATATCAAAACTCCGCCTTTCGGCGCCTTCGCGCAATTCCATTCCCGAGAAGTAAAATGTGGCCCGCTGACGAGGTTCCAAATCGGCATAAAGCTGTTTACGGTCTGTATAGCGTATTGGCTTTCCACCGGCATCCGTGATTGGAAGCTCACCGAACAATTCTACGACATTCAATACGGGATATGCCGCAGACTCATTGTCACTTGAAAAGGTCGGATTGGGTAGGTGCGTGGCGTCATAGCTATGTTTAAGACGATTGTTGTGCGGTGCAGTGAGACTATATTCCTTGATCAGAATATCCTCGGGGCTATCTAAGTCCAAAAACAAATTCACATAGTTTAGTTCCTTATCCTGGGCATTCTTATTATACAAACTGTATGGCCCTGCCAATACGGTTGTTGCAGCATCATAAGCCTGTTTGAAGAACCATTCCGCTTCTTCCTTTTTGACACCCACCAACTGCTTGTCCGTGGCGTCGCCGGACAGATTACTATACGAGCTATATTTAGCAATGCTACCGGCATATAACATGGCGCGGGAAAGTAATGCCGCGGCCACATATTTATTGGCGCGGCCCCGCTCGCTGCTTCCAGACATCATAGAAATTGCCACCTGCAAGTCTTCATTGATAAAATGATAGACCTCAGATTCTTTATTTCTACTAACCAAGAGTTGTTCTTTATCAGCGGTAGGATCCTGCACATCTTTTATAATAGGTACCCCGCCGTAACGCTTAACCAAAGCAAAATAATAGAAAGCCCGTAGGAAATGAGCTTCCCCAAAGATCTGATTGTACCCCTGTTCGGTATAATTGGCTTTGTATTTAGGTAGTCCTGCAATCAGGGTATTGACATTCCGAATGCGATCATATGGCCAGTAACCAAAGCCCTGTGCCCCAGCTATCCCCCAAAATTGTCCGGTCATCTCGCCGCTCATAGCCGCAAGCGTTTCCGAATTTTGCCAATAATTGTCCCATCTAAATCCTCTTTCTGGATGGTATACAAAGTCTTCTATGGGCAGATAGCTGTACATTCCGGCGACATATTTACGTGCTCCGGCCTCATTTCCAAAAAGCGCATCTTCACCCAATACTCCTAATGGATCCAAATCCATCTTTTTACAGGATTGCATACCCGAGCACAGAAAAAGGCCAATGATTGCTATAGCGATTGATTTTTTCATGTTTTGTTCGTTTTGAGATTAAAATTTAATGGATGCTCCAATGTTGTAGGTTTTATTGATGGGATATTTGTACACATCAATATCGCCCGATGAAGAACCTCCGGCAGATCCTGGATGCTCAGGATCGGTATATTTGAGACCTGTCCATGTCAACAGGTTATAAGCACTCGTATAGATCCTAAGATTCTTTATTTTTAATGTCTTCAACCATTGTTGCGGGAGAGAATAACCCAGTTCTAAGGTTTTCAGTCGCAGATAGGAGGCATTTTGAACTGCCCGGGTTCCTTCGGCCATGGCTGAGCCAGTAGAAGGATAATATCCAGCAAGCCATTGTGTGCTTGGGTTAAATAGATCGGCACCGGCATCAACTGGTCTCCAGCGATCCAAAAACTGCGTCAAAGCACCACCGTCAAACTGCAGTGGTCCTGCCAGTACCTCACTATACTGTACATACACTTTTGCTGCACCCTGAAAATTCATCGCCAGATCCAGACCACGCCACGATCCTCCTAAGGTAAAACCATAGTTGATCAAAGGCATATTGTACGTTGCAATAGGATGATTGTCGGCATCGTTGATCACTCCATCGCCGTTCCAGTCCTGATAGTAATAATCACCAGGCAATGTGCCGCTGCTTACCAATGTTGGGTGGTTATAAATCTGTTCATACGATCCAAACTGTCCGGCGTACTCCTTGCCCCACCAGATATCCTTATTACGATTAGAATAGCGGTTACGCCAGTTGTCGTACGAATTACCCGCTTTTGATTCTACGCGGTTTACAAATTGACTCTTGGTAGAAGAGACCTGCGCATTGATAAAGTAACTGAAATCATTGATCTTATTACGATGGGTCAAAGAGAGCTCATAGCCAAAAGTGCGATCGCTTTCCAGATTTTCCTGCGGTAGGTTGGCGCCAACGGTACCGGGGATCAAATCAAGGCTTGTTGCCAGGAGACCCGAACGATTACGATTAAAATAATCAAAAGTCAAGCCCAGCTTACCGTTCCATAGATCCATATCCAAACCAACATCAGCAGTTTTGGAAGTATACCAAGTGAGATTAGGATTAGGAATTGCTGTAGGCAGGGCCCCATTCACGAGGTTTCCACCAAAGATCCATCCTGTTTCATTGGGTTCAAGTGCATAACCGACAATAGTTGAAGAGTAATTACCTGCCGAACGGTCATCCCCCAACTTACCGTAGGATGCTCTTATTTTTAAGTTATTAATGAAACTGTAGTTATTTTTAATAAAGCTCTCCTCACTAATACGCCAGCCCACCGAGGCTGCCGGGAAAAATCCCCAGCGCGATTCTTTTGGAAATTTAGATGAACCATCATAGCGGAAACTAAATTCCGCGATGTATTTGCCCAAATAATCGTAATTGAACTTGCCGACCAAACCTCGTGCTGTACGTTCGCCAATACCTTCCATATTTGCCAATTGGTTCTTGTCCTCACCGGCAAATAGATATTCCGAATTAACCATGATCTCCCGCTGTGCATAGAAGCTGTCCCATTTGTTATATTCTTCGACAAAAAGCAACAAACCGGAGACCTGATGTTTTTCGGCAAAACGACGGTTATAATTCAACGAGAATTGCATCAGGGAATGCGTATCCGGGTAAGAACTCCGTCTCACGGTGGTAGGTGCATTTTTCTCGTGTGCATTATACTTTTCCGGAGTTATAATCTGGCCGTTACCATCATAGACCGGTGGTGTATAGCTATATAAAAAATAGGATTTTTTGAAGTCCGTGTTGTCACTGTACTTAAAATCATAATTATAGGTTGCCTTTGCATTTAAACCTTCCACAAAGGGCACCTTATAATCTAAAGCAATAATACCGTTGAATTGCTTACGCAAAAATTTACGATAGCCAGTCTGTTTGGAATCCGTTACCACGACAGGATTTTCGTTATCGATCATCTCAAAATTCGGATATAGGGGATTGTCATTAACATAAATCGGCACGATAGGTCTTTGTCGCCAGGCCTGTTTGTAGACGGCCCAGATATCGGTCCGTGGTTGGTTGGTCTCATCAGCATAACCGCCCAGATCCAAGGATGCTTTCAGACGATCCGTAATCTGCGCATCGATGTTGGATCGGAAATTCCAGCGATTATAGTTGAGACTCTTACTTTTGTAGGCTCCCATCTGGTCCATATGGCCCAGGTTGAAGAAATAATTAACTTTCTTGCCACCACCGTTGATGGACAGATTGTGCTGGTATTGTGGTGATACTTTGTCAAATGCCGCATCTACATAATTGGATGTCTTTTTTGTGCCGTTCTGATACGCTTCAAAATCTGCTGCCCCAAAAATATTAGGCATCTTCGCCGGATAATTGCTATTAAAATCGCGACCTATCTGTTCATTTTTAAGCTGCATATAAGCAAGGGCATCCACCGTATTGGGAACATAAAGAAACTTTTGCCAGGCACGATTATAGGAATAGTTTATTTCAAAGTTTCCATCTTCATTACTTCCGCGACGGGTGGCGACCAAAAGAACACCATTCGCCGAGCGCACACCGTATACAGCTGCTGAAGCGTCCTTTAATACGGATACACTTTCGATTTCATTGGCATCCATGCGTGACAAATAATCTTTGTCCCTGGGAATTCCGTCCACTACAATCAAAGGCTCACCCATTCCGCGGATGTCGATATTTGATTCAAACGATCCCGGTTGGCTCGACTGTTGGCTGATACGGACACCGGGCATCTTACCGGCTAACATATTGACCACATTTTCATTTTTTGTTACTGTGATTTCTTTATTGTTCACCGATGATATCGCCCCTGTTAACGAAGCCTTTTTCTGCGTGCCATACCCCACAACCACGACCTCTTCCAAGCTTGTATTATCTTCGTTGAGCAACACATCCATGAGGCGTTGTTGCCCAACGATCATTTCAGTCTTGCGGTAACCGACAAAAGTGATCACCAGTTTATCTCCCGGCGATGCGCTAATCTTGAAGCGTCCCTGACCATCAGACGATGTTGTCTGCCCGGTACGGAGGTCTGTAATGGAAGCCCCAGCGATCGGCTTATCATTTGAAGTCTGCACTTTACCTTCGATCTGCTGTTGCTGCGCGATGGTTGCCATTGGAGACAATAGCAGCAGCGAGGACAATGCCCACTGCCAAGGGTAACTACGGAGCTTGTTCCACGGCAGTGGCCTTTCATTAAAAATGAAGTTTGTTTTCATGTATTGTTTTAAATTGGTTATTGAATGATGTATTAGGTTTATGTATTTAGGGAGGACCTGTTTGCTACAAACAGTCCATTACCGCTATTCCCTAGGGAAGAGCTGAAGATAATTTTTCGCTTTCATTTGATTGGTTATTAAGTATGAAAACGAATATATTGGCGAGGGGTATAATAGAAGATTAACAGAAGATTAACAGGTATCCAAAAACACTATTAACAACTGTATATCAACACATTAAAATTTTAAATATTTTTTCTTAATCTAGACAGTCTTTAAAACTTTTGGGGTAAGCTTCACCATATGAACGAGCGTAGATCTGACAGAAATTCTCATAGCACTGTAAGGCTAGGCTGTGATAGCCCAGCTGTAACAAGGAACGACATTTATGAACCATCGCCTCCTCATTGATTTCATCAAAATAGAATATCTTATTGCAGATCTCAATAATCAGTTCGGCATTATCCTGCACATTCAGATTTTCAATAAAATTGCCCAACGTTGTGAGCACCAGAATAGACATTTCACTTTTAAAATTATCGAGCCACTCATAGTTCACTTCGAAAAGGAAGCCTCCTTTGTCAATTATATCGAGTAATTCTCTAATTTCAGTTTCTGTAAAATATTTTTTATTGGATACCATCCTGCTGAAGCGGAGGTAATCGATATATACTGTATCCATTGGCTCAATGCACCAGTAACCACTTTTTTTGGTCACCCTAAAATCACCCAATTGCTCGAGTAAACTATTGAGCTTGGCGATGTTCACGGATCGATTATTACGCGCACTCGACTGGCTCTTATCGGACCAAAATAGCTCAGTCAACTTCTCTGAGCTAATTCCCCGCTCCCATCGTACGGTATAGAGAATAAAAATCAGCAGCATTTCTTTAAGCAATGGCGAAAACTTCTTTGTGATTTCTTTTCCACCAAGATCCACAATCTGTAAGTCGCCGCCGAAAAGGTAGATTCCGGCGCCATGTCGGGTTTCAAATCCCTTGGCCACTTTCTTGGGTTGCGGAAGATCTACCAATTGCCCGCTCTTATCTTGTTCAGTCTCCTTCAAGGGAGCTGCTTGTAGGTGCGGCTCTCCTATTTTATCGGTTTCTATGACGGAAATCGTTTGTTTTTTTTGCTTGCTTCTTTTTCGATACCACCAGATCAAGAGCGATAATCCCATTACAGCGAGGGCATAAAGGCTGTATTTAAGCAGCGCAGGCTTAGCCAAAGGCATTATACCCTGTTCAGACGGTAAAGGGGGGGCCAGCAAAGTATAAATCGTTGCCTTAGTCAGATCGGTCTTGTCATCATAAAACAAGGTAACTGCAACGAAGGACTTAGATTTCGGCGCATAATAGAGATCGGCAAAAGAACGGATGTCATGAAAATCGAAAGGTATAGTGCTCCCCAGAAACTGGTATTGTGTCCCTTTGAGGTTACTTGCCACCAATTGTAGATGCGTTTTAAACTTATTATTATGGAAAATCAATCCATAAAACAGTCCACTACTATCTTCAACGACCAGACTATTGGCCCATACCATATCGGCGAATGCAGATGAAAATTCGTAAATTTTTAGTGCTTTGCGGTGTTTAAAATCAAGCTTAAGAAAATCATTTGAAATGCGGGGATTCAACATTTGATCTCCTGTGGAACTGCCATAACCACCGGCCAGGTATACACCATCTTTTCCCTGCCCCATTCCCGCAAGATAATGCGGAAAAATTTCATCACCTGTAAAAGGAATGCTATCCCAAGATTGTGTGGGCAGATGATAACGCAATACGCCCGCTTTGTATTTAAAATGTCCATAGCCCCCGATCATATAGATACTCGTGTCGGACGAATTAAAATATTTGTTGAACAGCCAATAGTTTGTGCCTACAGCAGGAAAATCAAATTGTTTATTCCATGTTCGACTGATGGAATCATAAGCAGCAACGATTTTTTGGTCGATGGAGATATTCAGGACGTTCTTTTTGATCGGATCAAAAAGCGATTGGCTACCATTAACAAGCAAAAGCTTGCCATCCGCATATTCCTGCGAACGTAAGTCACTACCACCAATTTTACTGATCATTAAACGCTTATTTCCAACAAAAAACAGTGTTTCTTCATTTTTGTCAAAGGCCACACTAGCTTGCCCTTCCAGTGTAAAAGAAGACTGTGTTTTCCATTCCCTACGTTGCCGTTTGATCCAGATCGGATTGCCGATCTCGGCAACACTCTTTTTTTGTTCGTCTAAACTATTTGTTCCTGAAGACTCATCCAATGGCCAAGAGTATTTAAGTTTGCCATTGTCTGCAATTCGAATATCCTTTAAGCGCATGGGGGGAACATCCATTGTCTGGAAGTTTTTCATCCGATTAGCACCGAATACAAGCTTAAACTGCGGCGCGAGCTGTTTTTTTAGGCGATAGGAATACCAGGTCGTCCCGACCTCAAAGTAAAGCTCTTTTTTATCTATATCCAGTTCCAGCCGCATGGGTGTCCAGTTATAATACAACTGTAAGGGTTGGACATTGAACGATATAGGGGTAAAGTCCTCACCGACTACCAATTTAAAATGTTTGTCTTGATCAAGCCGTCGATCGTATATTAAATCGATATTGACACCGTCGTCCGTAACCAGTCGAAAGATATAACCAAAATAATCCTGTTGGAGCGGCAAAAAAGAAAGATCGAATGAAACGGACAGTGTATGTTGAAAAGAAATCGATTCTTTGTTACCGATCTGCAAGCTTGTCCGTTTATCAGCCTCCATATTATGACTGGAAAATTCTAACCCATATTGTGCTGATCCAATCTGACAGATTAGTATAAACAACAAAAACAGAAAAAGATGTCTTGATTTTTTCTTCACAATTTAGATTAAGCCTGATCTCAAAAATAGAAAATTTTAAATAGAAATCTAAAATTTCTGTAACTATTAGCTCAGCGGGCGTAGCGATCTTTTTCCTAGCACCAAGTTTCTTCTTGATCGTGTATTTTGGGCCCATTTGCGGGTAAAAACATGTTTCCAGATGCGTAAAAATATCGCTACGCTGACGGCTATAATTGGGATGTTAGGTGATATTAGCTATCTTCGACAAGTATAATCCTACAAGGATGAAAGCACAACATAAACCAATTCATTCTAATACAATCAACATGAATATCCTAAAATCTTATTTACTGATCCTTCTCATACCATTCCTGTGTTTTGAAAGCCTTGCGCAGTCCACCACTAAGACGATTGATCTTTCCACCTATGGTGTTGTCCCCAACACGGGCAACAACAGCACTGCATTGGTCAATAAGGCCATTCAGTCTATTCTCAGCAAGATTGGCAAGAAAGAACCTATTATTTTAAAATTCAAAAAGGGGCGCTATGACTTTCATCCAGAAGGAGCGCTAGTCCGCGAATACTACATTTCCAATCACGATCAGGACAACCCCAAGACGGTAGGCATGGCATTTGAAAATTGCGATAACATCACAATCGATGGACAGGGTTCAGATTTTATTTATCATGGCAGGATGCTGCCTGTTGCATTGATAGAAAACAAGAACTTAACGCTGAAAAATATCCACATCGATTTTGAGCGCCCTCAAATCTGCCAGGTTAAGATCCTACAAAATGATACCATCAACGGTACAATCACGTATCAGACTGCTCCCTGGGTAACTTACAAAATTAAGGACAGTATATTTTACAATACCGGTGAAGGTTGGGAACTAAAACCAACATCCGGTATTGCCTTTGAAGAAAAGACCAAGCGTATTGTTTATAATACGAGCGACATCCGTGTTGGCACCAGCAAAGTAGAGGAACTTTCTCCGGGCGTAATACAAGCTCAGCAATGGAAGAACAGCAAACTTATACCGGGCACTGTCGTTGCCATGCGCGCTGGATTTCGTCCCAACCCGGGCGTGTTTGTCCATAAAGGGAAAAATATACGACTAGAAAATATCTCCGTCCATTACGCCGAAGGCATGGGCTTGTTAGCTCAATTAACGGACAATATCACCTTAGAAGGTTTCCGAATTGCTCTTCGCAACGATCAGGATCGACGTTATTTTACAGCACAGGCTGATGCTACACATTTTTCGGGCTGCAAGGGAGTCATTGTATCGAAGAATGGGCTCTACGAAAATATGATGGATGATGCCATCAACATCCACGGCACTTACCTCAAGATCACCAAACGACTGGATGACAAAACTTTGATTGGCCGTTACATGCACGATCAATCCTACGGATTTGACTGGGGTTACAAAGGGGATACCGTCCAATTTATACGATCCAGCACCATGGAGCTCTGGGACCAAAAAAATAAGATCCAATCCATTAGCGTTTTACGCGAGAAAGCCTCAGAGCCAATCCGCGAATTCAAAATCACCTTAAGTACTGCTTTGGATCCAGCTATTGACCCAACAAAAATGGATATTGGCATCGAAAACCTCACATGGACTCCAGGTGTACTATTTAACGGCAATACCATTCGTCACAATAGAGCCCGGGGAGCTTTATTCAGTACGCCAAAAAAGACCCTGGTAGAAAACAACCTGTTTGATCATACTTCAGGTACCGCTATTCTCCTGTGTGGCGATGCCAATGGTTGGTATGAAACTGGCAGCTGCCACGATATTCGCATCCGAAAAAACACGTTTATCAATGCCTTGACCAATATGTTCCAATTTACCAATGCGATTATATCGATCTATCCAGAAATTCCTGATTTAAAAAATCAGCAGAAATACTTCCATAGCCATATCATCATCGAAGACAACCACTTTGAAACCTTCGATAAGCCTATTCTTTATGCCAAATCAGTCGATGGATTGGTATTCCGTAACAACCAAATCAAGACCAACAAGGAATATCCTGCATTTCATTGGAATAAAAAACCTATATTTTTTGAGCATGTCGCAAATAGTAGCGTTTCAAACAATACTGTAAATGGTAAACAAAGTGATTTACAAAGGTTGGATTAATAGTAAGACCCCATATTCAAACTATAAATTGTCCCTATGTTATTTTGCAAAAACAATTCATCACTCATCTTCACGGTTTTATTAAGCAGTCTGTGCGTGGGCAGCCAGGCCCAAACTGTCAACCGAACAAAAGTCAGGCAAAAGCCCCAATCGGCCTCTACAACAGAACGCCCCAATATTGTCGTGTTTTTTGTAGATGATCTTGGTTGGCAGGACATGTCCGAACCATTTTACAAGGTCAAAACACCAATCAACGAAAAGTTTCATACCCCCTATCTGGAAACATTGGCCAAAGATGCCATTAAATTTACCAATGCCTATGCGACCCCGGTGTGCACACCTTCCCGAGTGAGTTTTCTAACCGGTTTAAATGCAGCTCATCATCGTGTCACCAATTGGACCCATCCCAAGGCTGACACGCCAACAGATAGCAAAGATGAATTGTTGAATCCACCAGATTGGAATATCAACGGATTAAGTCCTGTACCCAATGTTCCACATACGGTATATGCCACTCCATTCCCAAGCATCCTCAAGGCCAATGGATACTATACCATTCATGTGGGTAAAGCCCACTGGGGGTCTGCTGGAACGCCTGGTGCCAGTCCTTTGAATTTGGGCTTTATGGTCAATATTGCAGGGCACTCTGCTGGACACCCACAAAACTATTATGGCGAGCAGAATTACGGTAATCTTCCTGGTAAAGCCAGCTATCAAGCCGTGCCTGATTTGATGGAGTATCATGGTACTTCAACATTCCTAACCGAAGCGCTGACTCGGGAAGCCCTCAAGGCACTCGAAGAACCTATACGCCGTAAAGAACCTTTTTTTCTTAATTTTTCCAACTATGCGGTGCATGTACCGATACAGCCTGATCCACGCTTTGTACAAAAATACATCGACCATGGCTTAGATTCAACTGAAGCTGCTTATGCCTCTCTGGTCGAAGGTTATGACAAAAGTATGGGTGATATCGTGCAATTTCTCAAAGACAAAAACCTCTACGATAACACCGTCATTATTTTCCTTAGCGACAATGGCGGACTTAGCCTTAGCCCGATGCGCACCGGACCAAGCCATACACAAAACCTACCATTAAAAGCCGGTAAAGGGTCGGTTTATGAAGGTGGAATCCGGGTTCCTCTACTGATCAAACAGGCCAAGCAACACCCTGCAAGCACAGATGCTACCCCTGTTATGGTCGAAGATCTCTTTCCAACGATTCTCAGCTTAGCCAAAATAGATCACTACCAGCTCGTACAGGAAAAACCAGATGGGAAAAATCTATTGCCATTAATGGAAGGCGATAGGTCCGACAATTGGAACAGCCGTCCATTGGTATGGAATATCCCCAACAAGTGGACCGTGCCAGACGGCCCCGGAATCAACTTTTTCTCGGCAATAAGACAAGGAGACTACAAGTTACTTTACGACATGAAAAATGGGAAACTTGAACTTTATAACTTGCAGCAAGATATCGGTGAGCTCAACAACCTTGCCCCCAAAATGAAGGAAAAAACCAGCGAACTCAGCAAATTACTCTCGGATCAACTCCGGACCTGGAAAGCACAGTTGCCAACCTACAAAGCTACAGGCCAGCAGATCCCTTATCCCGACCAAATTAAGCTAAGGGATTAAGGGGGCTGCTTGAATGATTTAAACAACGAAGCCCCGACAGTACATATCGGGGCTTTGCTGGTTTATCCTTTCCTCTGAGGATACGATTTAGCAAAATCTGTTGCTATTCTGACAACTATCCTTTTTTTTCTTTTTTTGCAGATTCAATCAGTTCACGCATTTCTAATTTAATGTAATCAACATTGGCAATTCTCCTTTAACTTTGGCAGCTATCCCTTATAGGATTAATTCAGTCAGCAACTGTTAGTTAAAAACTCACTACGAAGATCGGATTAATTTAAAGTACTGTTAATCATGCACGATAAAACCGAATTTTTTATTGGAACACACCTATAAAACAAGATAAATTTCAGCAGCAGCCCCAAAATAAATGTACTTTTGACTATTTATTCGAAAAATTGAAAGTCAATTCTATTTTAATTTTATTCAACCTAATTTTGAGCTAATTATAAACTAAAGACCGATTTTCCTTAAATATAAACCGTAATAAATAGGTCAAATTTTTAATGAATTTCAAAAAATTAAACATAAAATATAAAAAATACTTACGAATATTGACCTTCTTTAATAAAATATGTATTATTGAAAAAAGTTATATTCCTCGACCCTACTCATCAAAGGAACTTAACTTCACACTATCATATCATGAAAAACGACAAATATCCAACTCATAATGATGTAAGCTTATTAGCTAGGCTCCGAGAAGGCGATTTAGAAGCTTTCAATATCTTATATGATAAATATTGGTCCACGCTATTAAATGAATCCTACAAACGCTTGGAAGACCTCGCTTCCTGTGAAGAGATTGTTCAAGATGTATTTATTGATCTTTGGGAGCACTCTTCCACTAGAGAGATTCGCAATCTAGAGGCCTATCTCATGAGCTGCATGAAATACAAAGTCTTCGAAACCTACAGGAAAAACAAACGCAGGAATACGCTCTTTGAAGTAAATAAGCAATTCTACGATGATCATGAAGCTGTAGAGGGGGATCAGTATGGCGATAAGGATTTAAAATCACTAATAGAGCAATGGATCGCCAATCTTCCACACAAAAGGCAAGAAATTTTTAAAATGAGATACTTAGACGGACTTACCACAAAAGAAATTAGTGATCTGACAGAAACTTCCCAAAATACAGTCCAAAATCATCTCGGAGTATCAATTCAAAAACTAAAAAAACTAGTTATCCAGCATTTCTTGACACTACTTTTAATTTTATACAGCTGTAAATAAGCTAATTAAAAATAATTATCAATTTAGACTAGTACATTTTTCTCTCTCAGGGGCACTATTTAAGTGAACATTGTACTAATCATATGCAATATCCTAACCAAGAGCTTGAAAAGCTAATTGACAAATACTTAAAGGGCGAAGCCAATTCGGAAGAAATAGACATCGTAGAACGTTTTTTCGACTCATTTTCATCCCGGCCGAATGTACTCAAAACACTACCAGAACATGTGCAGAAAGCACTTAAGGAACGAATTCATAGCCGGATTCTAAGTAGACTGACTCCTAAGAAACAGAAAAAATTAAATTTTGTCAGGATTGCAGCTGCGGCAGCTGTTCTCTGTATCGCCCTGGCTTCTCTTTATCTATACAAAATTAAGCAACCAAACAATCAAGAAATTACGCTAACAAATGGACAAACGCGTCAAATTATTCTAGAAGATGGCACCAAAGTTACGCTAAACGCTTCGAGCAAAATAATCTTTCCCAGCTCATTCAAAGACTCGGACACACGTGAAGTTACATTAATCGGAGAAGCATTTTTTGATGTCACAAAAAATCCGTCCAAGCCCTTCCTTATCCATACACCAAGAATGGAAATTAGCGTATTGGGCACCGCCTTTAATGTACGCGATTATGCTGAAGAAAATAATGCCGAAACAGCTTTAGTACGTGGTAAAGTGTCGATTTGGAAAAAAGGAATAGACGATCAGAAATTTATATTAAAACCCAAAGAAAAGTTTGTGATCAGAAAAGTACATGAAGCTGAGAAAGAATTTCCTTCTACAATGACGCAAACTGTATCTCCTCCTATGACAATAGCGATTCAGCCATTCTCCATCTCTGAAAAAGATGGATCTGCTTTAGAAACTGAATGGTTATTAAATCGGATTACCATACAAGATGATAGATTACTTGATATCGCCTTAAAATTGGAACGCATGTATGGGGTGGAGATTAAAATTACAAACAAAGCCGTTGCTAACCTGCGCTATTCAGCAACATTCGAAAACGAACAACTAGAAAATATCCTAAAAGCATTACAAACTGTCAATTACTTTCAAATAAAAAAAACGGGGAAAAATCAATTACAACTATTTTAAAAACAATCAACCTACATAACTCACATGAACAAAACAAAACCCAAATTTAGAAAAGAGTCGAGACTGGCCTTACTGCTCGTTTGTTTAAGCGCCATGCATGTACAGAGTTTCGCCTATTCTCAAACTGAAAAAATTGATGTCTCCATTCAAGGTGGAAAGCTTGAAGATGTCTTTCAAACAATCAATGACAAGAGCAAATACAAAATGTTCTTTAGCAAAGCGACCTTGCCCAATGCCACGGTCAATATTGTAGAAAAGAAAATCAGTGTAAAAGATATACTTTCCCGATCTTTGGAAGGAAGCAACCTAACATGGGAGATATTGGACAACAATATTATCGCTGTAAAAGAAAAAAAACAGAATCAGCAACACATTGCGGGGCAAGTAGTCAATGAAAATGGAATGCCTTTGGCGGGCGTGTCTGTTATTATAAAAGACTGGCAGAAAAAAGAATACAGCAATATGCAAACGAGTACCGCAACGGATGTCAATGGGCAATGGGGACTGCGTATTCCAAATGATGATGTTATTATTACTTTTTCTTTTATAGGGTATCAAAAGATTGATATCCCAGCCAAACAACTGATGGCTAATCCTACCCCAATCAAGCTTAAACCTGAAGAAGGTAGTTTGGAAGAAGTAGTTGTCATTGGCTATGGTACAACAACACGTCGATTGAACACAGGTTCTGTTGCTTCAATAACAGCAAAAGAAATCGCTTCCCAACCTGTAAGTAACCCGCTTGCCGCACTATCTGGGAGAATGTCTGGTGTATTGATCGCTCAAAACAATGGCGTACCCGGAAGTGCCGTTCAGATTCAGATCAGAAATCAGGCATCATTAAGTGGCACAACTTCAGGTTCAATACCGCTATACGTGGTTAATGGAGTTCCCTTTACCAATTTTAACGGCGGACAACCTGCTACAGATAACCTTAATTCATTTGGTATTTCAGCTTCTTCTGGCGGTTTAAGCCCCTTCAGTATGATTAATCCGGCCGACATTGAACGTATTGATGTTTTGAAAGATGCCGATGCTACAGCTATCTATGGTAGCCGGGGCGCAAATGGTGTCGTATTGATCACCACAAAAAAAGGATCAGCAGGTCGTACTCGCATTGGTGTCAACTTTAACACCGGATTTACCGAGGTCAACCATTTTATCCCCATGTTGAATCTAGAAGAATATCTCACTTTAAGAAAAGAGGCATTTGCTAATGCTGGAGTTACACCTACAGCCGATAACGCTCCAGATCTTATGTTATGGGATCAGAACAAATCAACAGATTGGCAAAAAATGCTAATCGGAAATAAAGGACATATAACCGACGTCCAAGCGAATATGTCTGGTGGAAACGAGTCTACTCGCTTTTTCTTTAATTCGGGCTATCGACGCGAGAGTACCGTATTTTATGGTGATAGCAAAAATAGCCGGTTTACCTCCCGCTTAAATCTGGATCATACCTCTTCTGACAAAAAATTCAATGCAGCTCTATCTGTTAGCTATGCCAACGACAATTCGGATATGCCTTCCTCAGATGTTACCTCACTCTACAATTTGGCTCCCAATTATCCAATTTATGGTGACAACGGAAAATACTATTGGTTACCGTCATCAGCATTTATTGATAACCCAATCGCCTTGCTCGAACGGAAATACTTTGGCAATACCAATAACCTGATTTCAAATGCCAACCTGAGCTATAAAATCATACCAGGATTAACCGCAAAAGCAAATTTTGGTTACACCATTACCCAATTGAATCAAAATAATCAACGGCCAATTACATCCCAAAACAATACAGTTGCAAATCCGCTTGGTTCATCCAGTTTCTCCAACACAAAGGCCGAAAATTGGATTATTGAACCGACATTGGATTATGTAAAAAGTATCGGCGATGGTAAATTAACGGCATTAATCGGTACAAGTTTTCAACAGAACTCTTCGCGTTCGCAGACAACCAACGGTTCCAATTATTCAAACGATGCACTGTTAGGTTCGCTCAGTGCGGCAGGATTATTTACAGCCAGCAACAACCTCGTATATTACAAATACAATGCTGTATTCGGAAAAGTAAATTACGACTGGAAAGAGAAATATTTGTTTAATGGAACCTTCAGAAGAGATGGCTCATCTCGTTTTGGACCTAAAAACCGATTCGGAAATTTTGGAGCTGTAGGGCTAGGGTGGGTTTTTGGAAAAGAAGATTTTGTACAGGATAATCTATCCTTTTTAAGTTTTGGTAAATTGAGAGCGAGCTACGGAACAACTGGAAATGATCAAATTTCAAATTACCTTTATCTTCCACTTTACTCTTCGGCAACGGCTTATCTAAATAATCCTTCCATGAATATTGGAACGCTTCCGAATGAATACATTAAATGGGAAACGACAAAAAAATTGGAGTTTGCACTCGACCTAGGCTTTTTGAAAGATCGAATCTTATTTACAGGAAACTTTTTCAGAAATCGTTCTTCAGATCAAATAACCGATTTGGTCTTAAGTACCCAAACAGGCTACAATAGCTACAAAGAAAACCTACCGGCATTGATCCAAAATTCAGGTTTGGAATTGGAGCTAAATACCACCAATGTGACGAATGAAAATTTTACATGGAAGACCTCGGCGAACTTCACATTTTATAAAAACAAGCTTGTCGAATTCCCGGGAATTGAAAACACATTTTATGCAAGTAGCTTTCTAGTCGGTGAACCACTTAATATGGTCCGTTTATATCACTATCAAGGTGTAGACCCAGCTACAGGACGAGCTTTATACGAAGATCGCAATGGTGATGGGGCTATTACAGTCGATGATCGCTATGTTGCCGACTTAGGCACGCCTTTCTATGGTGGATTTAATAATACATTTTCCTACAAAGGCTTCGAGCTCGGTGTATTTTTTCAATTTAACCACCGATTTGGTGTAACCAAAATACTCAACACAAGACCAGGTGCGTTGGTCAACCAAAACGATTACTGGTTGGACAGATGGACACCAAATAACAGCAATACCAATATCCCGGGAGCAATTATCCCAACGATACCTGCCTCTTCAGCTGACGGCGTTGCATTAAGCAATTCCTATAACCAATATACCAATTCCGATGCGGTGTATGGGGATGCTTCCTATATTAAATTGAGGTCTGTCAATTTATCTTACAACTTGCCCAAAAGCTGGACTTCGAGATTAAAAATGTCCAATTGTAATGTATTTATGCAAGGGCAAAATCTCTTTACATGGGCCAGGAACAAATATGTCCTGGATACCGAAACGACCGTTCAAGGTGGTCCATCTGGTTTAGGAACGGGAACGATTGCCCAGGTATTGCCTCCTTTACGTACGATTGTATTTGGATTTAACTGTCAATTTTAAAACTCGAGATCATGAAATTAAACATCAATAAAAATATACTATTATTAGCAATTACCAGCGGAACTCTTCTTGCAAGTTCTTGCGAAAAATTTGTGGAGCTGGGTGCTCCACCAACACAGGTCCTTGCGAGCGAAGCATTCGCTACAGATGCTTCGGCAAATAGCGTTATACGAGGCTTGTATACCACAACATTATCCATCAATCTCGCTGGAATTTCAACGTTCTATACAGGGCTTGCTGCCGATGACCTTCAATACAATGCTGCCGATCCGAATACATCAGAATTCGCAAGTAATAACATACTGAATACGAACGGAAATGTCGCTAATTTCTGGTCAAATTGCTACCAACTTATTAAGAACGCAAACAATGCGATATCGGGTCTCGAAACATCAACTACGCTTACTCCAACAGTAAAAGATCAACTTTTGGGCGAAGCTAAATTTTTCAGGGCATACGCGTATTTTTATCTCACCAATCTTTACGGCGATGTGCCTTTACAATTACGCGACGACCTGCACGCTTTTGAAGACGCAACGCTTTCACGAACTCCTGTACAACAAGTTTATGACCAGATTATTGCGGATCTCAAAGATGCCGAAAGCAAGATGGCGACAACCTATGATGCAACTGCCAGTCCAAGAGGGCGTGCTAATAAGGCTGCTGCCAGCGCACTATTGGCTAGGGTATATCTTTACCAGAATGATTACCAAAATGCAGAATCTTATGCGACCAAAGTACTGCAATCCTCTGATTATGGAATGCCTACACCAGATAAAAACTTTGTAAACTCAAGTAATGAGGTTATTCTTCAACTTGGTAACCAAAGTGGCGTAACAACATTTGGTTCCAACTACATTACCGCAGCTACAGCCACACCTGGCTACACGTTGCCAGACGCTGTATACAACAGCTTTGAGACTTCTCCAACCATTGACTTAAGAAAGGTAAATTGGACAAGTCCAAAGACGGTCTCAAACAAAATCTATTATGCCATAACCAAATATAAAGTATCCTCAGGAACAGGATCCGAATACCATATTATGCTGCGTTTAGCAGAGCAGTATCTTATTCGTGCCGAAGCAAGAGCCAATCTTGGAAAACTTGCCGAATCCCGAATGGATGTGGATGCCGTTCGTACGCGTGCTGGACTTGCAGGGCTTAATGCAAGCTTAAACCAAACACAATTATTGTCTGCAATTGAAACGGAACGCCTACACGAATTTTTCGGTGAGTTCGGCCACCGCTGGCTCGATCTCAAGCGAACCAATCGTGCTACCGCGGTACTTTCTCCAATCAAATCAAACTGGCAAGCAACAGATGTCCTATTCCCGATTCCACAAACTCAGATTTTGATCAATAGGAACTTGACACAAAATCCTGGATACGATGATTAATGAATTTAAAAATTATAAAAATAAAAAATGAAAACAAACATCTTAACAGCGGCTTTTGCACTTTCGCTAACAGCAGTGTTCGCACAACAGCCAGCAAAAAACAAATACCAACAATACCTCCCAATTATAGAAAAAGGTACGTTGGTACAAAAAGATTCGCTTGCTAAAGTATTAACGAACGAATTAAAGACTTATAAATCAGAAGAAGACTACCGTACGGCAATCAACGTTTTGCGTTCTTTAGGCAAAGAAGATCTACAGGCATCAGTAGAAGCACTGGCCAAGAAAAAATATCCAAAAGGATCCCTAACCCGTGATGCATTTATCACAGATGTTTTTTACAATGCAAGTACATCAGTAGAAAAAGAAAAAGCGTACAACGACCTTATCAAAAAATGGCCAGTTAAAAACTTCAACGAAGAATCACTGACTTATGATTATGCATTGGGAAATTTGGCGCAAAGTTTTGCCAACGACGGAAATGCACAAAAAGCAGTCTATTATCTTGGCGAAATGAAAGAGCGGTTCTGGCGCGGAAATGGATATATTCCTGTTGGTCAAATCCTCTTGAGAGCCGGTGATACAACCACTGCCGCACCACTCCTAAAAACCGCTATGGACGATAGTTATTATTATTTAACCCTTCCAGAAAACCAAAAAGATAATAAAGCTCGGTTCGCAGCCATGGGCTATGCAAGTTCCATGTCGGCTTATGTCAACATACTTGTTGCACAGAAAAAATATGCTGAAGCACTGGGCTATATAGAAAATGCATTAAAAGCAGCACCAGAGCAAGCGGATGGTCTTGCAACGGTATACTACAAATCTTTAATGGGTACAGGAAGAAATCTTGAGGCCTATAATATTCTGACCAAACTATATGCGAAAGGACAGTTTGCTGTCGAAGATGACCTCAAAAAGCTATACACTGAATTAAACGGATCTGCTCAAGGTTATGAGAATTTTAATGCTTCCTTGAAAACGGAGCTAACGCAAAACATTCGCAATCATATCAAAGAAATGGCAACTTTTAAACCAGCACCTAATTTTGAATTACTTAATCTTAAAGGTGAAAAAGTATCCTTAGCCAGTTTAAAAGGAAAAGTTGTGGTATTGGATTTTTGGGCAACCTGGTGTCAACCTTGCGTACGCTCATTTCCAGGAATGAAGGCAGCTCAAGAATCTTATGCAAATGATAAGGAGGTACAATTCTTATTCATGAATACCTGGGAGCGCGACAAGAATTATAAAGAAAATGTAGTATCCTTTATCACAAAAAATAACTATCCTTTTGAAGTTCTCTATGATGATCAAAAAGATCCGCAAACGGGAGAAGTCATGGCCGCTAAATTCGGCGTCAAAGGAATTCCAGCAAAATTTATTATTGATAAAGAAGGCAATATACGTTACTTTCTTACAGGATCTACTCCAAATGTAGACTATATCAAATTAGAGATGAAAGAGCTCATCGAAGCTGCTAAAAAACCTTACAAAGGATAAAAAAGAGGGCTGTCCAAAAAGTTTGGACAGCCTCTTTTTCATGCGATTTCATACCTTTTCCCCCTATAGCTTCTTTTCAGCTATTCTATTCTCAAAGAGTTTGACTTGAATTCTTGGACACCTTCTTTTTTCCAATCCTGCCAATTCATAAGCTTAGAATTCAGTATTGTCTTAAATTACACTATTCTGAATGCCTTATAGAGTTTAAAATCTTTCTCCAATATAGATCAGATGAAGTAACCAAAATGAGCCATACAGCATATAAATTTGAGCCATCAGCAAAAATAGATCTGTCTCAGCAGTCTTATCTTTGTTGCCATACAACAAGCAGATGACAACAAGAAACAACAGAACAAGGTGGCTTCGATTTATAAAAAGAACAATCTTAGGACTAACTGTTCTCATCGCTTTCATCGGACTATATATGATGCATCCACTATTTGGCAAAAGACCCTCGGGCAAAAGATTTCAACGTATACAGTTATCCAAGCAATATCGGGATGGTAAATTTCAGAATAGCAGCCCTACACCACAGCTTACACAACCCTGGACCGTGGCCCTATACGATTACTTTTTTAAGCGATCGAACGAAACAAGTCCCAGGCACAATATACCAACAATGCCCGTCGATTGGGAGAAGTTGTTAAGTCAGTCTCATGGGCTCGTTTGGTTTGGTCATTCTTCCTATTTTCTTCGTCTCGACGGTAAGAACATACTCGTCGATCCAGTCCTTAGCGGCAGTGCTTCCCCAATTCCAGGCAGTGTAAAAGCCTTTAAAGGAGCCGATGTCACTACCGTAGCGGCATTACCGCCGATTGACTTTTTATTTATATCACATGACCACTACGATCATATGGACTACAAGACGCTCAAAGCACTTCAACCTCGGGTCGGAAAAGTCATTGTTGGTCTTGGTGTCGGTTCCCATCTTGAATATTGGGGATATCGTCCTGAACAGATCATCGAAAAAGACTGGTGGGATCAGGTAAACTTGGGTGGTGGTTTCGAGGTAACGGTCACCCCGGCAAGACATTTTTCGGGTCGCAGCATCTTTACGGCCAATACCTTATGGGCCTCCTACGTTCTCCAGACACCTTCAATGAAACTCTATTTAGGAGGGGATAGCGGCTATGACAGCCACTTCAAAGAAATTGGCAATCAATTGGGTCCTTTTGATCTCGCTATATTGGAAAATGGCCAATATGACCTCAGTTGGAAACACATACACATGATGCCGGAGGAGGTTATCCAAGCAGCACACGATCTCAAAGCTTCCTTGCTTTTCCCCGTTCATTCATCCAAGTTTGTATTGGCCAATCATGCCTGGAATGAACCTTTAGAACGTATTTCCAAGGAAGCAACACAACAACAACAGCCCTTACTCACTCCCCTGATCGGTCAGGTCATCGACCTGGATCAACCCCCTTTAACAGCCAGTTATTGGTGGCGGAAATAATTTTAAGCGACCGAATTGATGGTCGCTGGCGTTATCCCAAACTTCTCCTTGAAAGAGGCATAAAAATGAGAAAGGTTTTCAAAGCCCAGATCAAGATAAAAATCAGAGGGCTTTTGACGCTTATTCTCAATTAGATAATAGGCCTCAGAAAGGCGTCTTTCCTGCAGCCATTTTCGGGGCGATGTTTGGAATATTTTCTCAAAATCGCGTTTAAAACTCGCTAAACTCCTTCCCGTCAACTTGGCAAAGTTTTCTAAAGGTACATTGTACCGATAATTCTTGACCATAAACTGCTCAAGATCGATTTTGTGCGGTTCCGAAAAGTCAAACAGTAGGTCTTTCAGCAGCGGGTAGCTCTCCAACAACAAGGTAATCAATTCATAGATCTTGATATTTTCCATCTGCGGACTTACACGGTCGATCGCTTCGGCATAGGGCGCCAATGACTCGAAATAACTTCTTATAAACAGGTTACTTTCCAACACAACATTGGACTCACCCTGATATTTTTTTTCCGAACTGAGGTGATGATCCATCGCATATTGCTTCAGCCGATCCGCTTGCAACAAGACGGAAACAGATTTATAGACATTATTTTCTGCGGGATATTTAAAAGCTTTGGCCAATTGATTTCTACGGGCAACCACAATTTGCCCCTCTGTTGCCACCAATTTTCCTTTTTGATGATCCAGGTGCGTTTCGCCGGACATCTGGAAAAAGACCACATGTTCGGAAATAAACTGTTCATGCCCAAATGCTTTCTCGACATAACAGGAATACAAAAAGGCATTCCCAAAATCTCTCTCTTCCATGCTCAATACGATTTATTTTAAACAGCTATGCAACGGTGAATACCAATAATCAAAAATTAGTCCCCGTCTAAAGGTAACAAATATCTTATACCTTTTACAAAGTCTAGTTGTCCAAAAGCTCAAAATACATTTGCCACGCAGCTCAAATCAAATCTCACAAAACGCCATACAGAAATCCACCCACTTTTTAAAAAGCCATATTATTCTTTTTCCAAATCGAACGGCCCATGTCATCACCTACATATTTCAACATGGAGCCGTTCGAACTGCTTACTATTTCTTTGCAGCAAGCCGCTTACGTATAATACTGACAAATTCGGGTGAGACACCTAGGTACGACGCAATATAATATTGCGGTACCCTTTGGGAAATCGTCGGATATAGTTCAATAAATTCGAGATAGCGATCGGCGGCTGGTTTGGCCATCGTATGAATCAGCCTATTTTGCAGAACAGCAAGCCGACGTTGCACCAACATACGAAAAACTCGCTCAAACTTTGGAACAGTCTCTAATAATCTCTCCTTCGTCTCTGGTGTTAACATCAAGAATTCACTATCTTCTAATGTTTCCATGTATAAACTGGATGGTGTATGGTAATGAAATGAAGCAATATCACTAATCCACCAATCTTCGACAGCAAATGCCAGCGTTACTTCAAAACCATTTTCATCCAGATAATAAATCCGGACGCAGCCTTTTTGAAGATACCCTTCAAACTGACAAACGTCCCCCTCCTCAAGTAGTTTTGTTTTTTTAGGAACCTTCTTCGTTGTTAATAAGCTGGTGAACGCTTGGGTTTCATCATCTGTCAAAGTAATACACTTGGACACATTTTTAAGAATATTTTCGTATAACATCGTATTTATTTTAATAGATCAAGCCATTAAACACCTTCATTTTCGTGTAAAATATAACCCGCCCCGTAGATACTTTCGATATGAAGTTTGCGATCCATCTGCAACAATTTACGAAGTCGGGAGATAAAAACCTCTAGGCTTTTGCCGTTAAAAAAATCCGTATTACCCCAAAACTGCATCAGCAGATCTTTTTTATTGACCAATAGATTTTTATGGAGGATCAGATGTCGCAGCAATTCAGCTTCACGAACCGTGAGCTTTTGTGTCCCCCCCACTCCATCTCGCAGACTATGGCGTTCCATGTTCAGCAACAGACAACCGATAGTGAATTCGATTTCCGAATTGGTCTGCACCTCGGGCGCATTTGCTACGGTCAATAAATTGCGGATCTTGAGCAATATTTCGTCCATGTCAAAAGGTTTAGCAATGTAATCAACAGCACCTAGACTAAGTCCTCTAAGCCGCGATGTACGTTCATGAAGTGCTGTTAAAAAGAAAATAGGTTGCCCTGGATTTAATTGTATCATTCTTTGCGCAAGATCAAAACCGTTGCCATCGGGCAACTGCACATCAATAATGAGTAATTTGACAGCATGGGCCTGAAAAGTGGCCCAGCCTCCTTGCGCTGTACTTTCCCAAACTACAATAAAGCCCTTATAACGTAAATAACGCGAAAAAACCTCCCCCAAATCGGGTTCGTCTTCGATCAAAAGAATGTCAATCTTGTCTTTTACCATTGAATCCCCCATTGCCCATGTAAATATAAAAAATCGTACCGGAACCAGACTTATCTTCTGCTATATGGATTGTCCAACCCAGCCTGTCCACATAAGATTTGACGTAATAGAGTCCCAGTCCCAGTCCAGGTTTGTTGCCGGACAGTTTCCCTCTATAAAATGCCGTAAATATCGCTCCCTGATCTGCAGCGGCAATCCCAACGCCGTTATCCACTATTTTGAGACTGTAATAATGATCCCGCCGCTCCCAAGCAAACAGAATCGTCTTTTTACTATTGTCGTTAAATTTTATCGCATTGGATACCAGATTATCTAAAATTGAATAATAATAATCTTCATCAAGGTTCATCTCCACATCTGCGGCTAAAGGTTCATATTGAATTTCAATTTCTCCTTGGTAGCGCAAATGAAGCTCATTCAGTATTTGCTGTGTCAGCAGATCAATAGAAACGGATACGATTTTAGCCTGTTGCTCCTGTAACGCAACGGCTCCCATTACCTGTTGAAAATAGGCTTTAAGTCGATTAGCTTGCCTTTCCACAATACGTCCCAGTTGTACCACCTCTACGTCTTCCTTACCCGCTTCACTGTCGATCAGACTATGTGCACTGATCAAAATCGTCGTCAGTGGTGTATTAAATTCATGCCGCATATGATTTAGAAAACTTGTTTTTAGGTCTGCAAGTTTACGTTGGTTGATCCAATTGCTATAGGTTCGATAACTCAAGAATACAATCACGACGATACAAGCTAAAGAGAGTAAAAACACAGGTGCCATATCTTGGACGATACGCCAGTTCCTATTTTCATCATCAACATACAGGCTATACGTAAAACGGTAAGGAATCGGGTTCTTATCACTGACAGACAGTTCAAATACCCTATTATTATGAGTTCCGCGGTTGAGTGTACCACTAATTAAACCTACACGATCATTACTTGCTAACTCATAGAAAGTCGTCCAAGCACGATCTTTTGCATTATATATTTCCAATTTATCGAAATGGAACAGGTAAACAAGTGTCGTATCGAGCCCTTGTTGATGTACAATCTGACGAAAGATACTATCCAATGACTGCCGACTCCGCATCTCATCAAGAAAGCGATTCATACAATGTTTACCGTATTGGTCTGCATCTGCGGACTTCGTGATTTTTTTTTCATACCATGTCGGCAAACAGGGCACTAATGTTGTCTGGAAGATGGCATCCCCACCGGGGAATATCTTATCATCCATAATAACAGCGCCATAAGCATTCTGGATCTGATTGAGCTGTCCGATCTGATAATTCTTATCTTCAAGCTTATAGGTATTGAAAATTAGAAAACCGATCAAAACGGTCAAGATCAAGAAGCTTGATCCAAATGCCCAAGGATATAAATTTTTACCTGTACTCTGCATGGTTTAAAAATAGCATCAATTTGTCGAACCAAGACAACTATTAGGCTTTTATTAGGCTTTCGTTAGGTTTCCATTAGGCTTAAATAACACAAACATGGCCTACCTTTACAGCATAACAACTTCGTAAATTATGTCCAAAATTTCACATGCTCTACTTTACTGCCTATCTTTTCTTTTACTGGGCAACACGCTATTTGCACAATCTGGTTTTTCAAAGAAGGTACTCGAGCAGAGCCAGCTCGACTTTGTCAACCTTGGATTCGGTATGTTTATCCATTATGGCATGCCGACGTTTATGGAACAAGACTGGTCAGATCCCAATGCCGCACTTGAACTGTTCAAATCGCCAAAGCTCAATGCAGATCAATGGGCGAAGGCGGCCAAATCGGCCAACATGACCTATGGTTGCCTAACCACCAAACATCACAGTGGCTTTCCGATCTGGAATACCAAAACAACAGATTATAATGTGATGAATACGCCTTTACATCGTGATGTTGTTAAAGAATTTACGGATGCTTTCCGCAAAAATGGTTTGCGTGTTATGCTGTATTATTCCATTTTGGATATGCATCAAGGCATACGTCCACATACCATTACCAAAGCACACATCCAATTGATCAAAGATCAGCTGACAGAATTGCTGACTCAATATGGCGAAATCGACGCCTTGGTCATTGACGGATGGGATGCCCCCTGGTCGCGTATTTCGTACGATGATGTTCCTTTCGACGACATCTATTATCTTGTCAAATCACTTCAACCGAAATGTTTGTTGATGGATCTCAATTCAGCAAAATACCCAGGTGATGCGTTGTTTTACACCGATATTAAATCCTATGAACAAGGTGCGGGTCAATTTATTTCTAAGGAGCACAACAAACTTCCGGCGATGGCCTGTCTTCCCTTACAACAAAACTGGTTCTGGAAAACATCATTTCCGAATACCCCAGTTAAAAATGTCAATGAATTGGTCGAGAAATTTGTAATTCCTTACAACAACGCGTACTGCAACTTTATGCTCAACGTAGCTCCAAATAGTGATGGTTTGATGGATCAAAATGCACTCGATGCATTGAAGACAATTGGTACATTATACAATAACAAACCCAACTACCGCTCATTGCCAAATTACCAAGCCCCTATTGTCGACCACAATATAGCCAAACTAGTACCTTCACACAGTAGCTGGAGCGATGACATGAATATTATGGATTTCGCCAATGACGATAACTTTGGCAGCGCCTGGGTTTCCAATCCGGCAGTCAAAGGTGAAGTATGGTATGAATTGGATTTTGAACGTAGTAAACCTTTCAATAGTGTTGTTATTACCGAAGGAAAAGACAATCCCTCGCATTATAACTTGTCTTATCTGAAAGATGGAAAATGGCATCCTATAGCGGTTACAGCGGTACAACAGGGACGCATCAAGATTTTCCGATTTGATGAAGTTTTGGGGCAAAAATTACGTTTTAGCATCAAGCCCGAAAAAGGTCATGCGGTCGTGAACGAGATTGGCGTTTACCAAGAAAGACGCTAACACAAAACAAAGAATCACCCATGTTTTTGCTATTCTCCTCCTATAAAAGTCTATTTCCATCGACTTTTATAGGAGGAGATTGGTATTCATGGTCTGTTATCCTATTCTTTCAAAATCGCCCCATATTTAGTAAATTTCACGCTAAAGCCATGCATCAGGCCCCGTATACGTTTGACCAGTCCTTCTCGTTTTCCAAAAGTCCCCAAATCGTTAACCTCCGCTGTGCCAAAATCAAAATCCACATCAATCAACAGAGGATATTTCTTTACATGAACTAAACCCACGCGATTACTAGCTTTAATCCAACGGGTCAAATCATCATCGCGATCAACAAAATAGGTTCCGACCGTTAACCGATAAAATTCACCCTCTCTAACCAGGTCCAGATAAACCCTTTCTTTTTTACTATTTAGCCTGTACTCACTTAAGTGTTGTTCCAATATTTTCTCTACGGAATCTGGAAATACATACAAAATTTCCTGCCCAACAGCCATCAGCGTCATGCAGTTTAAAAATAAAAAAAGTAGACTGCTTCTAAAGAGGCGATGTATTTTCATAATCCTTATCGTTTTTCTAAAATCAGCGGAACAGCGTTCATTTCAAGGGAATTCGTATCGTCCAAATGGAAATGGGCACCTTTTGGCACCTCATCTTGCGCGAGTATCAAAAGTTGCTTGGCCAATGAAATAAGCCCCTGTTTGTTGGCTCGAATTACAATTTCGTTGGCAATAACATCAACTGCAATTTCGAATCCAGGTTCCCAAGAAGCCTGTAGCCCCAACTCTTCGGAATAGGTGGGTAAATTAATGTCTAAATTCATCTATACGGATTTTGCTTCACCTAAACTTAACTAAAATTACCTGGATCTAGTGTATATATAATTTAAAGTCCCCATCAAAAGGACTCCTCGCAATGCAAGGGGCCATTTTGATGGGGACTAATAGGTTAAACTATTATTTACTCCAACCTGGATTTTGTACCAAATTTGCGTTCAGCACAATCGCTGCAGACGGAATTGGGTAAAGATATTGCTTGTTACTATCATCCCAAGTCCGTTTCACAGCTTTAAACCATTCCAGGTGATTGTCCGAAGTCATTGTCTGGAAATTGGTACTTTTACCCCCTATAGCTACCTTGGCTACTCCTGCAGGAACAGTTATCGAAGGAGCAGATTTGCTTCCATCATAGAACACGACATCTGGAGTTCCATTGTGGTCGATATCAATCAACTTATCCAAAGCAGGGATATAAATTCCCGTCCAAGGTAAGTTTGCCATAAGCGGCCCAAGTTTCCATCGCTTCAAATCATTGAACCGGAAACCTTCCAGGGCTAATTCCACTTGTCTTTCACGACGTATTTCTAAAAGCACGGGACTATTGACTTCGGGAAAGAACGTATTTTTTAAGTAGGTATCCACTTTGGTCGGCAATGTATTCGTTCCGCTGGTAATACCTGCTCTCGCGCGTAATGCTCCAATGGTTTTAGACCAATCTACATCGGTGAATGTACCCAGTTCCTGTTTCGCTTCAGCATAGTTTAATAATATTTCTGCATAACGCATTAAAGGAACCGCATTGGTATTGTAGCCGCCATTGTCATAATAGGGATCATCTAGGGTATACTTGATCGGTTGATACCCCGTATAGGTAAAACTCGCAAAATTGGGTGGCGCGGCCTGTCCATTACGCGAGTATCCCGGCGTGCGGATCAACTGCGCCAAGCGCAGGTCACGATTTTGACATTCCTCATAGAACTCCTCAGTCTGGAAGTTGGCTCTCTCTGTATAAGGAGTACCGTCAACATTCAAAAAACTATTAATAAAAGGCCTTACCAAGCTCAAACGCGGACCGTAAGTCGCTGATGTCCACCACCAGTTGGCATCGTTCAAAAGTGCAAGGTCTTTACTGAAAGTTACGGCCAACATAACCTCTTTTGTCACTGGCGTATTACTCGTAAACAACTGTCGCTGTGAAGTTTTAGGATCTGCAGAGATATTAAGTCCATAAGGACCATTTTCCATTAAAATCTTGCCAGCGTCGACTGCCATCTGGAAAAAGACTTCCGGCTGTGTAGCCAAATTAAGCTTCTGATATTTGCGAAATGTTCCTTCAAACAGTGCAATTCGAGTCTTCAAACCAAGGGCTGTCCATTTATTAATCGTACTACCGTCGCCACCTGTATTGGTGATATTGGCGTAAGCAAAGTCCAGGTCTTCCATGATATGCTTCATGACCACTTCACGCGAATCGCGTGGAGCTTTCAGGATATCCGTTTCATCAACAGCCAAGGGATGATCTACCCAAGGCACATCGCCAAAACGAACCACTTTCTCATAATAGAACCAAGCTCTGAAAAAGCGAGCTAAGCCGATATAGTTATTTTTGATGGCATCGCTCAATTTGGGACTATTACATTTAGCTATCAATTGGTTGATATTACGCAAAGTAGTCCAGGACCAGCCTGAACTGATCTCAGCACTGTAAGCGCCGCCGACCATAAAATCATTCAGACTATTTACGGCCGAATAGTCAGCCATGGCATCCCCCTTATAAGCGTCACTACCAGAGGTGATATTCCGATAGAATGAGTTGCTGTAATTTTTTAATCCACTTTCACTACCAAAGATATCTTCTTCGGTAGCACCCGCCTTCGGCAGTTCGTTTAATTCACAAGAACTAAATAAAAGCGCAACAATAGGTATATAAAATAATTTTTTCATGATGATAAAAACTATAAGCCAATAGATAAGTTAAAACTAATACTCTTCATGATCGGATAGTTAAATCCGTCGCCAGAACCTGTTCCGATCTCTGGATCAGATTTGCCTAAATTACCCACATCGAGATCCTTCGTCTTTTTGTAAAGCGGCGACCAAGTCCATAAATTTTCGCCCGAGAGCCCAGCTCGAAGACTACTGATTTTTAAGCTGTTGGTTACAGACTTAGGGAAACTATAACCAATCTGTATATTTTTCATCCGTATATAGGCAACATTTTGCAGGTACCTTGTCTGTGGCGTTGTTTTGATAGATTCATTATAGCCGGCATAGCGCGGGAAGTACCCGTTTGGATTGTCTTCGGTCCAATAATTATTGAGGTGCCATTCCGGTAAATTGTTGTAAGGTCTATTGTATTGTCCCCAAAAAATAGATTCATTGCTCGGGTACCAATTCTGCTTACCCACGCCTTGGAAGAAAGAGGAGAAGTAAATACCTTGCCAATCCAGATTGAGGTTAAAACTATAGATATATCGTGGATCAGCATTACCGATTACAGTTCTGTCACCATGGCTATAAATCGTATTGTTTCCATAGTCGATTACACCATCACCATTCAGATCAGCAAAACGCACATCACCTGGGTATATTGTACCATTGTTGGATGATTTAATCAATTTTTGTTTTGCAGCACCATCAATCTCCGCCTGATTCTGAAATAAACCCTGCGTTACGTATCCCCAAATTTCTCCGATACGTTGTCCTTCGTAATAGGAACCGTCTTTAATTAAACCTTCTTTATTTTCATAACGGTCTATATTGGATCTATAATCCGCTAAAGTACCGCGTACTGACCAATTAAAAGGACTACCGTTCAGGTCAAATCTATCCTTATACGTCAAGCTCACTTCAAAACCTTTTGTGGTCATGTCCGCATAATTTCCTTTCGGGGACTCAGCACCAAAGATATCCGGCAAAGCAACACCCAACGTATACATATTTAAGGTCTTACGTTGATAGATATCGCCCGTAAAAGTCAGTTTACCATTTAATGACGATAGATCAAGACCTAAGTTTGCCGTGCGTGCTGTTTCCCAAGTTAAGTTATCCGGGATCACTTTAGGTACAGAAGTATAGGCCGGTTTCTGTCCGTTTAATACGCGATCCATAATCTTGATCTCGTAAATATCTAAATAAGAATATGGATCGACATTACCATTCCCCAATGAACCATACGAAGCTCTTAGTTTCAGATCAGAAAGCGCTCTTTTGTCCACCTGAAAGAATGGTTCCTCAGAAATACGCCAGCCGACGGATGCCGAAGGAAATAGCCCCCATCGTTGGTTTGTCGGAAATTTCGACGAACCATCGTATCGGCCATTGAATTCAAAAAGGTAACGGTCCTTGAAAATATAATTGGCTCGCATGAATACCCCTACATTACGGTATTTGTTATATCCTGCTGTTGCAGTCGTATTCTGCCCTACTGCCAAGTTGATATTTTCGACATCATCATTGAGTAGACCTGTTTTGGTAATGTAGGTTGAATTATAAGTACGTTGCTCATAATTATATCCGAGCAAAGCCTTAAAATAATGATCACCTATTGTACGTTCATATTCACTGTACAGATTTCCAAACAAGTAACGGTAACGTTGGTCTACTTGATAAATATTGTCGTTCATACTCGTTTCCAAACGCAGCATTTTCCCCTCTTGTGTGCTATATGGAACAGGCACACGGACTCTTACTGAATTAAAATCGCGATTTCTAAAGGTCAGATCCCCTTTAACGCGAAACGTATTGTTGAAAAACTTAGTCTCGAAAGAAGTTGTATTGCGGAGATCTTGATTAGCCGTATTCGTACCATTCTTACCATAAATAAAATCCCCTACAGTGTAAGCCGCTGAAAAGCTCATTGATCCGTCGGGATTGAAGATTGGTGATGAGGGATGTCCTTCATCAGCAATATTACGCCAGATATTTCCACCTTCGCCTGCTGTCGATGGATCTCTATATTTAGCGTAATTAAAATCGATATTATTGCTTATCCGCAACCAGTCGGTCACCTGAAGACCCGCTTTTGCACGTGTATTATAGGTCTTATATTTATCGCTGTTGTAGCGGTACAGGCCATTGTAATCGTAAGCACGTCCAGAAATATAGTAATCCATTTTTTCTGAATTACCACTTATCGAAAGGTTGTGATCTTGGACGAAAGTATTATCCTTAATCAACATACCATAATAATCTTCATTACCATAATAAACATAGTTACCCTTATCATCCACCGTAACCTGTTCAGTAATCCCCTGCTCCTTTCTTCTTTTAAATTCTTCTAACCAATCAGTCGTAAAAATTTGGGTCTTATTAAGCTTGCTCGGAATGGAAGAATAATTATTCCACGCATTATAGGCCGTAAAGAAATGCGAAGCATATTCATAACCATCTGTCACAAATTTGGGCAACGCTACAGGTTTTTGGAAGGAACCACTTCCAGAGTAGTTGACCGAAGTTTTTCCGGACTTGGCACGTTTGGTTGTGACCAAGACGACCCCGAAGGTACCGCGGGAGCCATAAATCGCAGATGAAGCTGCATCTTTGAGCGTCGTTACAGTTTCAATATCATTTGGATTGATGGCCGAAAGATCGCCCTCCACCCCATCAATCAATACAAGGGCGCTACCACCCTGCCCGATGGATGTAGTCCCACGAATATTGAAACTTGGTGCGCGATTGGGTTTACCATCGGCTGGGGTCACATTCAAGTTAGGAATAACCCCTTGGAGCATCTGACTTGCATTGCCCAATACCCTTCCCTCAAAAGCTTCTGCGCCCACCTGATCGACAGCACCCGTCAGATTAACTTTCTTTTGTGTACCGTAGCCAACAACGACGACTTCATCCAATTCGGTATCCTTGGATTCCATCACAACATCAAGCTGACCACCAGTGACGCTAATAATCTTTTCACTGTAACCAACAAGTGTCAGTTTCAGTTTGCTCCCCACATTTGCTTCAATACTGAACTGACCCGCTGCATTTGTTGAGGTCGTTTTTTGAGTGGAAAGGTTGGCGACTGTAACTCCCGGGATAACTGTTCCGTTTTTGTCTTTCACCACCCCTTGAACGATCGATTGATTTGCAACATCTTGCATCTCTTTAATAGATCCGACATGATTACGACATACATTAGCCCACGTGGGGTATGAGATACCCAATGCCATACTGATTAGTAATGTTTTTTGCATTTTTACTCTGGTTTAGAATTTTGCATCAAAGTTGATGCTTTCACTTGGTTTATAATTTACCCTAATGTTAACAAATATTTAATTAATATCAACAATATCAGTACCTAAACAGGTTTAGCATACCATTAAATAATTAAAATTTATCTTTTAGATAACATAAATCATAAAAAAATCCTTCAGACACCTAAAAGTTAATCTATTAAATTAAAAAACCTAAGTGCCCATTTTTCAGAATCCAGTAATACATTAAATGACCGCGAAGGGATTCCGCAATATCCATTGTTTAGTACATTTTTTCTTTCCCCTTTTTTCTTGAACTAGTTCAATGAACAGCAAAATTAACCCGCCTAAATTTGGGTATACAACAAATGCTTTGGTCATCTCTAAAGGATAATAGCAACTTCAGAGCGGTGAATAGATTATTGACTTACCAGATTATTTTAATACGAAAAACAAATTGACGATATATCGTCAATTTTAAAAGCCAACAAAATAACGTAGAAAACTAAAAATCAAAACAATAAGAAAAAAGGTAAAAGATTTGAATCTCAACAATTATCAAACAACAATAAAATACATATTTATGAAACCATCATTAGAACTATTGTCGCCAAGCAACCATGCATTGGTATTGATCGACTTCGAAGGCCAAATGGCATTTGCCACAAAAAGCATTACCATGGAAGAGCTCCGCAACAATGTAGCTGTAATCTGCGGCGCTTCCAAAATCTTTCAGGTACCGACAATTGTTACCACGGTTGCCGAAGAAAGCTTTTCAGGCCCTGTATTCCCTGAGATTGAAACGTATTATCCACAAGCTAGCACAGATTACATCGACCGCACCAGTATGAACACCTGGGAAGATGAAGCAGCTTACCTTGCCATCACGAATACCGATAAGAAAAAATTGGTACTCGCGGGACTATGGACAGGCGTCTGTATCGTTGGGCCAGCCTTATCTGCATTAGCTGAAGGCTACGAAGTCTATGTCATTGCCGATGCCTGTGGTGATGTAAGTCAGGAAGCACATGAGCGTGCGATGCAACGTATGATCCACATGGGTGTCAAGCCAATCACTTCAGTACAATACCTTCTGGAATTACAACGTGACTGGGCGCGTCAAGAGACCTATGTTGCTGTAACAGACCTCATGAAAAAACATGGTGGCGCCTATGGTCTGGGAATCCATTATGCACACAATATGGTAAAACACGCCTAATTCAAACAAAATATCTCATTCAAATCCTTACCTCGTGCAGCACCAACAGACCATTCGCAACAACACCCTTCAGGTAGTTTTTATACTACTTATTCTGAACCTATTGCCTTATTTTTCGAAAGCGCAGACCTATAAGTTAATGCGTTTTGATGAAGACTATAGCTATCTAGCGGATAGTACACGTGATGGGTACCAACGGTTCAAATACGTCAAGCTGTCGTCAGATAGCAAGCTATGGTTGTCTACGGGCGGCGAGGTACGGTTAGAGTACGTCGATTTTAACAATGAGGACTGGGGACGCCTAAAACTAGGACACAACAACTTCTTATTGCAACGTTATAGCCTTCACGCTGATGTCCATTTCGGTAAGCGTCTCCGCCTCTTTGCCCAACTTCGCTCAGCGTTACAGCATGGCCGCAAAAATGGTTCACGACAGATCGATGAGGATCAATTGAACGTACAAAATCTGTTTATTGACGGAACACTGTTCACGCAAAATGACAAGTCGATATTGATTCGTTTTGGCAGGCAAGAATTAGATTACGGATCAGGTCGTCTGATTTCCGTTGGCGAGGGGCCCAATGCCCGAAGATATTTTACCGGAGCAAAACTAGCATACAACAGCAACAAGGTGAATATTGAAGCATTTGCCATGATGGCAGATACCATTAGACCAGGAATATTCGACAACACACCTTCAAAACAGGTAAACTTATGGGGAGTTTATGGTAAATTTATTATTCCTCAACAGGCCAATCTCGACTTATATTACATCGGCATCTATCGCGACCGTTCGATTTTTCAGGAAGGTATAGCACAGGAAAAACGCCATACCCTCGGAGGCCGGATATGGAAATACGGCGGTGGATTTATCTACAACCTCGAAGGTGCTTATCAATTTGGAACCTTCGGACAAGGTAAAATTGCTGCATGGACAGCATCGGTCGATGTGGGTTATCTTTTCGAAAATACAGCACTCAAACCATCCATCAATCTACGTAATGACTATATTTCGGGCGACAAAAAAGCAGGCGATGGCAATCTGCAAACGTTCAATCCCATTTATCCAAAAGGTGGATATTTCGGTTTTAGTCCACAAGTCGGACCTGTCAACTTGATTGACATCCACCCTTATGCCACACTCGACCTACTTTCCAAACTCAAAATGCAGGTTGACGTAGTTTTTAACTGGCGACATACCTTACAAGACGGTCTTTACAGACCAAGTGGAACTTTTAACCTGTCCGGATCTGCTTCACGTAAACGCTATATCGGAACGGCTTATCTAGCCAATTTCACCTACACAGCCAGTAAGCAACTTTCGCTGGTAACAGGTATTCAATATTTCAAAACCGGGGCTTTTATTGAAGACATCATTAGCACGCCAAAAAATGGAATTTTCTTCAATAGTAGAATAGCCTTTAAATTCTAAAAACATGAAAACAACAAATAGATTCTTTCAAAAGAAAAGATTTCAATGGGCAATGATAGCCTTTTTTGGTGCCCTAGCAGTCACGCCTATTCATTCCTATGCACAAACAACCACTGCAGCTGCGAATAAAACCACGGCAATAGGCACAAGTACAATTTGGGGCAAGGTTGATGGATTGGCTATCGAGGGTTTGGTACAAGGGCCATCAGCAGCAATTAGTGATCTTCAAGTAGCCTGCGTATTTGAATATACCGAAGGTGATATCTTTATTTCTCCACCCGCTTTACCTGCCGCATTGAATGGGCTTGTCCATTTGGATGAAGCCTTACATGGCACGCTAACTGAAATTCGTAAATCAGGAAAATTTAAAGGACAGTCCCTTGAAACCATCCTATTAACTCCTGGACAACAAGGCACACTAGCTAGCAAAAAACTATTATTGATCGGACTGGGCAAACGCGAAGATTTTAATCCAGCACTCATGAAAGATGTTGCCCATGTTGCCATGCGGGAAGCGCTTAGATTAGGTGTCAAAGATTTTAGTTTTGCGAGTGATCTCAAAGATGCAGGTGTGGATTCACCGACTGCTCTGGTTGCAGAGAATGTCGTTATCGGCTGTATAGATGCCTTCAGAACACAAAAGTGGTTGGCTGAAAAAAACTTGGATCAGCAACCTGTATTGAACAAGATCACGTTATTAGCCGGACCAGCTTTCTTTGAAACAGCTGGCGGAGGCATCAAAAACGCGATTTCTTCCTTGAACAATTAAATAAACTAGATTATGAAAGCAGATCTTATTCTATATAACGCGAAAGTCACCCATTTTGACAGAGCACAGACAGCGATTACAGCTGTTGCGATCCAAGATGGTAAATTCATAGCAGTCGGTACAGACAAAGATGTCCTTAAATTCGCTGAGCAACGTACCAAATTGATCGATCTTAAGGGAAAACGTGTGGTACCGGGCATCAACGACTCGCATATCCACCTGATCCGTGGTGGACTCAATTACAATTTAGAATTACGCTGGGACGGTGTACCTTCCTTGGCCGATGCGCTACGTATGCTCAAAGAGCAAGTAGACCGCACTCCACATCCGCAGTGGGTTCGTGTCGTTGGTGGCTGGTCCGAATTTCAATTTGCAGAACGCCGCATGCCAACTTTAGCTGAAATCAATGCCATAGCACCTGATACCCCCGTTTTTATCCTTCATCTCTATGACCGCGCACTGCTAAACGCTGCTGCACTGCGCGCCGTAGGTTATAACAAAGACACACCTGCCCCTCCAGGAGGAACCATAGAACACGACAGCCATGGTAATCCTACAGGATTGTTGATCGCATCGCCCAATGCCATGATCTTATATTCAACATTGGCCAAAGGTCCTACATTACCTTACGAAGAACAGATCAATTCGACCCGCCATTTCATGAAGGAATTGAATCGCTTTGGGATTACCAGCGTCATCGATGCTGGTGGAGGCTTTCAGAACTATCCCGATGACTACAAAGTCATCAGTGACTTACATCGTGAAGACCAGCTTACGGTTCGCATCGCCTACAACCTCTTCACACAAAATCCAAAGCATGAGTACGAAGATTTTCAACAATGGATAGACAGCGTGCCGCTCCGTCAAGGAGACGATATGTATCGCCACAACGGTGCTGGTGAAATGCTTGTTTTTTCGGCAGCAGATTTTGAGGATTTTCTCCAACCAAGGCCCGATCTCGGCGAAAACATGGAAGCCGAGCTGGAAAAGGTAGTCCGCTTATTGGTAAGCAACCGATGGCCTTTCAGACTTCATGCCACCTACAACGAAAGTATCAGCCGCTTTTTGGATGTATTTGAGAAAGTCAACCGCGATATTCCATTTGATGGACTGGCCTGGATTTTTGACCATGCCGAAACCATCGACGAGCGTAATATCGAACGCACAAAAGCATTGGGAGGCGGTATTGCCATTCAGAGCCGTATGGCCTATCAGGGAGAATATTTTGCAGATCGATACGGCATTACCGCAGCTGAACAAACACCGCCAGTCAAGAAAATGTTATCCATGGATATTCCTGTAGGTGGTGGTTCCGATGCTACACGCGTAAGCAGCTACAATCCCTGGGTGTCCATGTACTGGCTCACATCAGGCAAAACCGTTGGTGGACTCCAGATATACCAAGATAGCAAGCTTGACCGTATGACAGCTCTACAGCTCTACACCAAAGGCAGCGCCTGGTTTTCACAAGAACAACAAAAAAAGGGAGACATTGCCGTAGGAATGCTAGCTGATTTAACCGTACTCAACAAGGACTATTTTACAGTAGAAGATGAAGCTATAAAAGAGATTGAATCCGAACTTACTGTCGTAGCGGGTAAAATTGTCTATGCAGAAGGTGATTTCAGTTCCTTCTCTCCACCACCGATCCCTATCCTACCTGATTGGTCACCCACAAAAAGCTACGGTGGTTATTATAGTGTTTCGAAAATAGCTCAAAAAAGCAGTACAACTACGTCAACAGCTCAAAGTAGCATTGTAAATTCCGTCCATCTGTGTAGCGGAAGCTGTCAGGTACATGCACACGATCACAATCAAGCCCGAATGAGTAACATCGCGATAAACAATTACACCGCATTCTGGGGAGCCCTAGGCTGTTCATGTTTTGCATTTTAAGACACTGGAAAGATGGAAATACTTCAAAAACTCTTTTACACAGACTTGGGCAATCCTGTCAACAATGTCGCTATATTGATCTTTCGACTGTTGCTGGCTTGGGAATTGTTAACCGTCCATGGTCTAAAAAAAATACAGAAAGGCCCACAGGCTGAAGCCGAACATATCCCCAATCCCTTGCAGCTACCCGAAAAACTAAATGCGGCAGTAGCCCAGTTTGCAGACACCATTGTCCCTTTTTTTATTGCACTGGGCTTGCTTGGAAGATTGGCGATCTTACCAACAATTGGTGTTACAGCAGTCGGATATTTCGTCGTTCACCGTCGCGATTCAAACGAAGTACGCGATATTCCATTTATGTACACCCTATGTTTGCTGCTTCTCTTATTAACAGGCCCGGGGTCCTATTCAATCGATCATTATATTTATCATTTTCTTAAAACACTTTAAACTCATGGAAACACATATTGGCATTCAAGGAAACCATCTCGCTGAATCAACCCGGATTCTATCCAAAGTATTAGCAGACGAATATGTACTTTATACCAAAACCAGAAATGCGCATTGGAACGTTGAAGGTGCCGATTTTTATAATAAACATCTCTTCTTTGAGGCACAATACAATGAACTTGACGAGCTAATTGACAGCCTTGCAGAGCGTATCCGAAGTCTTGGACACTATGCCGTTGCCAGTTTAAAACAATTTTTGCAGCTGACCCAATTAACGGAAGAAAACAGGTCCACCAACGACAGTAAAAGCTATATCAAAGAGCTCTTAATGGACCACGAAAGCATTATTATCTCATTGCGCGAAAACATCGATCACCTTGCCTCGGATCTAAAAGATCTTGGTACCAGCGACTACGTGACCGGACTTATGGAAACTCACGAAAAAATGGCCTGGATGTTACGCGCTCATTTAAAATAAAAATCATGGAAAATCTAAAAAACACCCATATTACAACCCTTGTTCTCACACTTGTTGGAGGCTACTGCGACACAGTCACTTTTGTCGCTGCAGATAAAATATTCTCGGCACATGTGACGGGTAACTTTATCGTCTTCGCATATCAGTTGATCAATGGGGGAGATATCATGGCCTGGATAAAATTAGCAACTTTCCCTGTGTTCGTAGCATCAGTCATGGTGGGTGGATGGCTCTCCTCACGTTCGCACAAAAAAAATACCGTGCTCTTTGTCGAAGCTCTTCTACTCGTAATTGCAGGTCTATTGGCCTATATTCTACCCGTCGCGGAGTCTAAAACAGTCATGTACGGGCTCGTCTTACTTATTGTTTTCGCGCTGGGCATGCAAAATGCATTTGGAAAGCTATTTGTAAAAGCAACTCATGGGCCTACAACAATGATGACCGGAAATGTAACCCAGGCATCATTGGATCTTTGTGTACTTATAGCCAACAAGTTTAAAAATCCGGAAACCAATATCAACTTTGGAAAACAGCTGATCACCTTATTTGGTTTTTTCATCGGATGTTTAGCTGGGGCTTATTTTGGTAAACAACTTGGATTAACTTCCATTATATTTGCAGGCGTAGCAATGCTGATCTGTTATGCCCTTTCAAAGGATAAAGACGAATAAATAAGAATCAGTATATAGCAAATTAGAGCAAGCTACCATAGAACGATAGCTTGCTCTATTTTATCATGTAAGACATCTTGATGAGAATCTATCTATTATTTATTTTTTATATCCTCTTCATCAATACTGTATTAGGCCAGGACAACAACTATCCTCATCGTGTCTTAGACAGTATATCTAATGAAAAGGATGTTGGCCAAAAAGCACGTATGCTTTATGAAGCGGCTAAATACTATCTGGAAAAACCAGGGGAATCGAAAAATGACCTCGACAGCGCCCAATGGCTCAATAATAGATCACAGAAGCTACATCTTTCGTTGAGCCGTAAAACCGAAGCAGCACTCAATATGCTCCTGGATGCACGTATCCAAGAAGAAATGGGCAAACCTTCAATGGCTAAAAGCCAAAAGGAAGCCAGTTTACGTTTCGCCAACACCAATAAACTTTCAAAAGCATCAGCAGTGATTTACCTATCCATGGCGAATGATATAAAAGATGTGGAATTTGAAGAAAAAACAGACTTTTTTGAAAAGGCAATTCGACAAGCCCAATTAGCGGGCGACAAATTATTAGAAGCAAAAATACTCATTGAGCAGTCCAGCTCACTATCAAATTACGGTAGCTATCCCGAAGCAATCCAAAAAGCTTACAGAGCCGCATTGTTAAAAAAACAAAATCACGATTTGAACATCAGTCAGGAGCTTGTCATGATTGCGGGCAACCTGCGCATGCAGCTCAGACTCAAAGAAGCTCTAAAATATGCCTTACAGGGTAAAGCAATTGTCGAGAATGATAATATAAAAACCTCCAAGGACGATATGGCCGCCGTATATAATATCGTCGGTTTAATCTATTATGATCTCAAATCTAACAAAGAAGCCTTAGAGAACTACCAAAAGGCATTTGAAATTGCTAAAGATAAAGGTGATCGCTATGCTGTACATACCGTCACACTCAATCTTGCTACAATATTATCACGGTTGAATCGTACAACCGATGCGCTAGCGCTCCTCGATAACGTGACCAAGGATTATGCAACAGACGTGTATGCGATCCGATATGCCTATCTATACACGATGTTGTACACCAGAGAAAAGAATACGAAAAAAGCTCTTCCCTACTATCAAGAACTTCTGCGATATTATAAAACAGGAACCATAACAGGGCAGGAAAGACATATTATGATGGTCGGTATTTCAAGTTACCTTTTTGCAGATGGTCAGATTAAACAAATGTATCCATACCTTGCCGAAATAGAACGATCATTGACCAAAGAAAGCAGCTTACTCCGTCTATCGGAACTGCGTAAGCTTTACTATTTGGCAGATTCGGCCCGAGGTGATTTTAAATCCGCATTTAAAAACTTTACAGCCTATAAAACCTTAAGTGACTCCATCAACAGTGTCGAACGGGCGAAAGAACTGACGGCCTTACAATTGGACTATGATACCGAAAAGAAAGACCACGATATTGTCCTTCTAAAACAAAAAGGACAGCTGCAAAAGTCTCTGCTCGAACGTGAAGCTATAATCCGGAATGTCTTTATAGGAAGCTTGATCATTCTTATCGTCTTTGCAGGCTTTTTATATATCCAAAATACCATAAAAAAAAGAAGCAATGAAAAGTTAAAGCTTAAACAGGAAGAAATAAACGCCCAAAATGAGAAGCTGAAACAACTGATTGCCGAAAAAGAATGGCTTCTCAAAGAGATTCATCATCGGGTCAAAAATAACATGCAAATCATCATCAGCCTGTTGAATACCCAATCGGCTTATCTTGAAAATGAAGACGCCATCAGTGCCATACAAAGTAGCCAAAATCGTATGCATGCGATGTCATTGATCCATCAAAAACTGTATCAAACCGACAATCTCTCGCGCATAGATATGAAATGGTATATTCAAGAACTTACAGCTCATCTCAAAGACAGTTTTCAATCTGAAAAATCAATTAAATTTGATATTGAGGTTGATAAAGTTACGCTTGACGTATCACAAGCTGTTCCTGTGGGGCTGATCCTGAATGAAGCAATCAATAATGCCATCAAACATGCTTTCGCCCAAAACGAGGGTACTATTTGCATTCGTTTTAAACAAATAACAGCCACACCCTACGATCTCCTACTTAGCATTGCCGATAATGGAATGGGCATGAAGAAAGACATCGGCAGTGGTGATAGTGATTCTTTTGGTATGAACCTCATGCAGGGCCTTACATCCCAGCTCGATGGCAAATTTAACCTGATATCTAAACAAGGAGTATTTATTACCATTCTATTTTCACAAAAAGAAGGTGAAATATAAGACGAATATTATGCACAAAGGAAACAAGATCTTAATTGTAGAAGATGAATTCATCGTCGCCAACGACCTAAGGATGATACTTAAAAAGAACGCTTACGAGGTTATTGGTATTGCTTCTTCCGTCACACAGGCGAAAACGATTATAGAAACCAAAAGGCCAGATTGGGTACTTTTAGATATTATATTAAAAGGAAATGAAACTGGTATTGATTTGGCCTCAGAATTAAACAAGCTAAGTATTCCATTTCTATTTATATCAGCCAATACCAGCCAAAGTATCTTAGAAGCAGTTAAAGAAACAAGACCTTATGGTTTTTTAACGAAACCATTTCGGGAAAAGGATCTTTTTATTATGCTCGATATTGCCAATGAACGGTTCACTGCAGAGAAAAAGGGTGATACCACCTCAGCTCAGCCATCTCAAAATAAATCCGACAAAATGCAAATCGTCGGTACGAGTTCAGCCATTAAAGAAGTGCTGTCACTCGCAGCAATGGTGGCACCTACAGATACCTCTGTCCTTTTACTAGGAGAAAGCGGCACAGGCAAGGAAAAGATCGCCCAATATTTACATCAGCAATCCTTGCGCTGCCAAAAGCCTATTGTTGTGGTCAATTGTGCAGCCATCCCAATAACGCTAATTGAATCTGAATTATTCGGTCATGAAAAAGGTGCATTTACAGGAGCACAAAACAGAAGGATCGGTAAATTTGAACTAGCTGATGGAGGAACAATCTTTCTGGATGAAATTGGTGAACTACCACTGGAAGCACAGACTAAACTACTCCGCGTGCTCCAGGAACAAGAGATTGACCGTGTTGGTGGTGATCTGCCTGTCAAGATTAATGTACGAATTATCGCCGCGACCAATCGTAACCTTGAACAGGAGGTCGCCATGGGTCATTTTAGGCTCGATCTTTATTATAGGCTCAACATCTTCCCAATTGCAATTCCACCGCTACGTGAACGGGTAGACGATATTGAAGTATTGGCAAACCATTTTTTGACAGTTTATAATACCAAGCTCAAAAAAAATATCGTAGGCTTCGCACCCAGCGCCTTGGAAAAAATGCAAAAATACGCCTGGCTAGGAAATATCCGGGAGATGCAGCATCTCATTGAAAGAACAGTTCTTCTTACAAAAGACCCGATAATTCACGAAATGGCGTTCACAAATCAAACGGAAATCAAAACGTCCGATTTCCCGTCTAAAAAATTGGGTTCACTCGAAGAAATTGAACGGGAACATATTCTACACGTACTGGAATCCTGCAAAGGAAAGATCTCTGGTCCAGGCGGAGCCACGGAAATCTTGCAGATCAGCCCATCGAGCCTATATAGTAAACTAAAAAAATATGGTATCAGATCTGATTTTTATTGATAACTCAACTATTTTATTGATCCCTAAGCTATACTAAATTACCTTTATGCAGAATAAAACCTCTGGATCTGAGCCACAATCACTTTATGAACGCCTCAAAAACCGCGAAAACGAACAACTTGCACAATTTGCTCTGTGTAAGAAATTGGCACCAATCAAAACTTTAGCTGCTTTTGATTTGATTCAACAAGATTTACAGGATTTTTTTGGACAAAATTGGCTTTCACTATTTATAACTGAAGATCCTGAAACTAATTATAGCGTATTTTTCCAATCGAAATATCAGAAAAAAACTACCAAAAAAGAATTATGGAACTGCAAAGATCGATTCTTCACAGCATGTATCGATGCAGCTGAGCCGATACTGCACCGCGCCGACGAAATCTTAAGAGCAGATAAATCCTTTCCAACTAATCTTATCAACTGCATACATGAAGGGAATAAAGCGATTGTGTCCAAAGCTTTTCATATCCAAGGTCAATGTTGGGCTATTGTGAGTTTAGGATACAAGAAAATGGAATCTATTGACACGCAGCTTGAGTATCGCATCAAAAACTGTCTCCCTCAATTCGGTATCAGTGTCTGCAATATACTGATGCACCAACAGTCGACACACGCATCCTTAACGAACCCTGCCGGCAGCTCAGCACAGCTCATTTCGCATCCTCAGGATCAGCAGGGTTATGGAAAAGAAAATCATGCAGAGCCAATAATGATTGGCGAGAGTGAACTGATACAAGCCATAAAATCGCAGCTCAAAACAGTAGCGCGCTCAGAAATGAACCTGCTTATTCAAGGTGAAAGCGGAACTGGCAAAGAAGTAGCAACCCAAATTGTACATCATTTTTCAACCAGATCGGACCGTCCCCTAATAAAAGTCAACTGTGCGGCTATTGCGCCCACATTGATCGAAAGTGAGCTTTTTGGATATGAAAAAGGTAGTTTCAGTGGTGCTGTAAAACGTAAAATCGGCAAGTTCGAACAGGCTCAGGGCGGAACACTTTTTTTGGACGAGATTGGAGATCTTCCTTTAACACTCCAGGCCAAACTTCTCCGTGTGTTACAAGAAAAAGAAATTGAGCGCGTGGGAGGAAATAAAAATATTCCTATCGATGTCCGTATAATCTGTGCCACACACAAGGACTTACAAACCGAAGTTAAGGCCGGCAACTTTCGAGCCGACCTATATTACCGAATCAGCGCATTTCCAGTTACCCTCCCATCCCTTCGTGAACGACGAGAAGATATTCCTCATTTAATCCAGCATTTCCTCCTAAAACATGCCGGAGAAAAACCACCTAAGCAAATCAGTAAAAAGGTTTTGCAACGCCTCCATTTACATTCCTGGCCTGGCAATATTCGCGAACTTGAACATGTTATTGCACGTTCGATTCTATTGACGGAAGATTCAACTATAAAAAAAATCGCACTATTGTCTGACGGTGATTTTGTAGGAGAAAGCAAGGTTCCGGATTTCCGTTTACAAACCTTGGCAAACTTTGAAAAAGAGTATATTCTTTGGGTATTGCACAACTGTAAAGCCCGTATTTCTGGCCCCAATGGGGCGGCGACCATACTCGGTATTCCAGCCACAACGCTTCAATCCAAGATGAAAAAGCTGGGCATTGGCAAGAAGTTTTCTTACTCCAAGGAATAAAACAAAAAAAGCCATTCCCGTTCATGGAAATGGCTTATACAACTATTTAAAAACTATTTTTAGATCAACAGAATCTTATTTTTGGATAAAATCCAAAATATCCTTATTAATGGTCTCCGCTTCTGTAGTAGGCATTCCATGTGGAAAACCGGGATAGGTAATTAAAGTACCATTTTGGACTAACTTAGCCGCTCTTCTACCCGTTATATCAATGGGTACAATCTGATCATCTTCACCATGCAATACTAAGACAGGGATCTCGACTTTTTTAAGTTCTTCTGTAAAATCAGTTTCAGAGAACGCTTTGATACAATCATAGTGTGCCTTAATGCCGCCCATCATCCCTTGCCGCCACCAGTTGTCCATCACGCCTTGCTGTACATTCGCTCCATCGCGGTTATAGCCATAAAAAGCGAGGGTAAAATCCTGAAAATACTGTTGTCTGCGTGTTGCAGTATTCAATCTTATTTCGTCAAAAACCTCCATTGGTACACCATCGGGATTTGTAGCACTCTTAGCCATGGTCGGGGTAACCGCACTGATCAATACAGCTTTTGAAACCCGAGAAGTACCGTGATTGGTTATGTAGCGAACGACCTCGCCACCACCTGTTGAGTGACCAATATGGATGGCATCTTTTAAATCCAATGCTTCTACCAATTGTGCAATATCCGACGCATAGGTATCCATCTCATTTCCCATTGCCGTCTGTGTCGAGCGACCATGACCCCGGCGATCGTGTGCGATCACACGGTATCCTTTTTCGAGGAAGTACATCAACTGCGCGTCCCAATCGTCGCTGGATAAAGGCCAACCATGATGAAATACGATCGGTTGTCCTGTTCCCCAGTCCTTGTAATAAATTTCTGTTCCGTCTTGAACTTTGAATGTTGCCATGATGAGTAGTTTAAGAATTTTATTGTTTACATGATATGTTAATTGGATTGCAATTCATAGTCCAACAAACATATACAACTGTATTTAAGCATATTAAAAAATTAAAAGTCAATTTAAAAACAACGATATTTCGTTATTTATACAACAGGTTCATTCGTTTTTACGATACGATCTATTATCCTGCAAGAGACTTCTCGTCGTGTGCTCACCTGTGTTTAAATAGTATTCATATATTCAGTTTTCACCTAATATTTGAACCAAATCTTCCGCTCCACCATCAAATTTCTGTCCATTAACAAAAAATGTCGGTGTCCCATTAACGCCGCTAAGCATACCACTTTCAAAATCGCCATCCACGCGATCCTGTAACGCCTCGTCCTGCAAATCAGATTTGAACTTCGACATGTCCAAATCCAGTTGCTCGGCGATATCCAGCAGCAATCTTTCACTCAGCAAGTTTTGGTTTTCAAAAATGGCATCATGCATCTCCCAAAATTTCCCTTGCAGTGCTGCAGCCTCCGCCGCCAATGCTGCGGGTTTTGCATAGGGGTGCATCTCCGAAAGCGGAAAATTGCGGAATACAAACCTGATCTGGCTTCCCAGTTCGGCCATCATTTCTTTTATAATTGGATGAGCTGCACCACAATGCGGACATTGGTAATCCCCATATTCAACAATGGTCAGATCGGCCTGGCCATTTCCCAATATATGGTCAGCATTGCTGACCTTCGGTTTCAATGACATAATTATTTTGATTTAAGATTCTCCAATGCTTCGATAATACCGTCTGCACCCGGATTGACCGCAGTCGGAGACAGATAACTCCAAGCGATAACGCCCTCCTTATCAATCACAAAAAGTGCGCGCTTGCACTCCCCTTCCTCTTCATCGTAAACACCATACTTCTTGGCGACCTCGCCTTTAGCTTCAAAATCGGCTAAAAGTGGAAAATGCAGCTTTCGGGATTGCGCAAAGGCCATATGGCACCATTTGCTGTCAACGGAAATACCCATAATCTCCGCATCATATTTCTTGAAATATTTGAGCATTTCATTATATAAGGCCATCTGATCGCTACATACCGGACTCCAATCTGCCGGATAAAATGCCAATATCACATTGTGCCCCTTAAATTCTGATAATCTAATTTTTTGATCGGGTGTCGCGTACAAGGTAAAATCAGGGGCAACATCATTTTCTTTTAACATATCAACGTCTTTAAAGTTTATCGACCATCTCAAGGTGCACAACCTTAAAATAGATGTGCATCATCTTTAAATAAAGCATTTAAAAGCTAAAATTGTTTTAAGGAAAAAATAGCTATCCACGATTTGACTACAAGATCCGTTGATCTGCCTACATCCAAAATCGATCAATTGGCCACCTTTGTAACATCAATTTATTTAAAAACAGAAATACATGAAATCACAAAAAGTATGGTTTGTCACTGGTGCTTCCAAAGGGTTAGGCCTCAGTCTTGTTAAAGAATTGCTCGCCCAAGGTTATCTTGTGGTTGCCACATCACGAACAAAACAGGCCCTGGAAGATGAAATTGGCGATCAGGAAAATTTTCTGCCGCTTGAAGTGGATATTACCGATGACAAAGACGTTGCCCGGGCAGTACTCTCGGCCATTGATTATTTCGGAAAGATTGATGTATTGGTCAACAATGCCGGTTATGGTCAGACCGGTACCCTGGAGGAGCTCAGCGACTGGGAAGCACGCCGCAACTTCGAAGTGAATGTCTTTGGATCGCTTAATGCCATCCGGCATATTGCTCCCCATATGCGCCTTCAGCAATCGGGTCATATTTTCAATATAGCATCTATCGGCGGGCTCGCTGGAAATTACCCAGCCTTTGGTGTTTATTGCTCCACCAAATTTGCTGTCGCAGGCTTTACTGAAGCCCTCGCTGTCGAAATGGAACCTTTTGGCGTACACACGACCTTGGTCTATCCCGGTTACTTCAGAACTGATTTTTTATCGGAGGGATCCTTACATACCGCAGCCAATCCGATCGCTGCGTACGTCACTGCCCGAGAAAACGAAGCTACCCATCTGCATCAGATCCATGGAAATCAGGCAAACGATCCCCAGAAAGCAGCAACCTTATTAATTGAGTTAAGTACGCTCGCACAGCCCCCAGTTCATTTTTTAATGGGCGAAGATGCGTATGAGCTGGCAAAAAATAAGATCAATATGCTTATGACGGAGATCGAAAAATGGAAAAGCTATACAGTATCAACGGGTTTTGAATAATCCCAATAATTGGTTAAATCAGCATAAAAAGCTTCCAAGGAAATCTCACAATAATCAAATTAGAAATTCATTAAATTTACAAGATGGAGAATACATTTCGCTTTCATTCGCTTTCGGAATTCCACAGCTTTTGCGGACTACCTAAGCCCGAACATCCATTGATCAGCTTGGTTGATTATAGTCAAGTACATTACCCCATAAATGACAGCAAATTGAATTGGATACAACATTTTTATTCGATCGGTTTAAAGCGAAATGTAAATGCCCGGTTCAATTATGGACAGCAGCACTATGACTTCGACTCGGGCATACTCACCTTTATCTCGCCCCTACAATTTCTACAAGTGGAGATCAATCAGCAAGTACAGGCACAACCCAGCGGCTGGATCCTGTTGATCCATCCCGATTTTCTCTGGAATAGCGAACTTGCAAAACATATTCACTCGTACGATTTTTTCCAATATCAGGTCAATGAGGCGCTTTTTCTTTCGGACAAAGAAGAAGCCATCATTGTCGATATTCTGCAGAATATAGAAAAAGAGTATCAGTCCAATATCGATAAATTTAGTCGCGAACTCATTATCAAACAGATCGAGCGCTTGCTGATTTACGCCGAACGATTTTACGAACGTCAATTTATCACCCGCAAGCGATCGACTCAAGAACTGGTCACCAAGTTTGAGCAGTTACTGTCAGCACAGTTTCAGCAACACATACTTGTGGAGCATGGCGTACCAACCGTCAGCTTCCTGGCGCAGCAGCTCAATTTATCACCAAACTACCTGGGCAGCCTGCTCCGCATCTACACACAACAAAACACCCAACAGCATATTCAGCATAAAATGATCGAGTATGCCAAATTGAGATTAAGCACGAGCTCCCTCTCCATCAGTGAAATCGCCTATGAACTGGGTTTCGAACATCCACAGTCATTCAGTAAAGTGTTCAAAAAGAATACCCAACAAAGTCCCGTGGAATTTAGGCAGCAATTTCAATAAAAAAACAGCATGCTACTTTAAAAATAGATCAGTTACCGGCATTAATTAAGGCTGGAAGCAAAAATTCGCTGACGATCCGGTCGACCTGCTTATGCGCATAAGCTTGACCATAAGCACTGGCCGTAATAACGATCACATATGGAATATCGTTCATAACAATAATGTAATTCCCGCCATTTCCAGCGCAATAATACGCTTCGTACGCCTTATTGCCCACATTAAAGCACTTGTTCCAGAATAGATAGCCATAATACTCGTTCTCCCTTTCAGGAATCATAAGCTGTTTGGAAAGGCTCTTTTGAACCCAGGTTTGCGGAAGAATCTGGTTGCCGTTCCAGCGCCCACCGTTCTTATAGAGCTGGCCGTATTTTGCAAAATCAAGTGCGTTCATGCGAATACCGCCAGCGGTATTTGGCAGCCCTTGTGGTGTGTATTCCCAGCGATATCTCCTTATCCCCAATGGGGCAAACAGTCTTTTTTCCGCATAGGATTCCAATCCACCTTGCACGTGTTTATGGAGTAGATCTCCCAATACAACGACTCCGGCAGTAAAATAATGCCACTGTCGCTGCAACGATTTTCGAAAAAGAAGATCTAAGGTAAAGTCTACCCAATTTGCTGTAGGATACATATTTTCCTCATTTCCGGGGCTATTGGGATCTTCATCATTACCATCAAAGCCAGCACTCATGGTCAATAATTCACGAATTGTTGTTTTGTTTTTACCAGGATCAGGATGTTGATATTTGGTAAAATCATAACATTGATCTAATGTTTGATATTCATCTTTGATATAACCGTCGGCAATAGCCATTCCCGTTAAGGTCGATGCAAAAGTTTTGCCGACCGACCTTGGATCATGTAGGCTATCCCGATGTTCACCATTGAAATATTCTTCTACCAGTAGATTTCCATGTTCCAATACCACAATACCATTTACCTTTTTAAAAATCCCCTCTTCAATCATTCCTTTTAACTGCTGCATCTTACGGCGGTCAAACTTGGCTTTTGATACGTTCAATCCAGGATAAGCGACTGGAACCTGCAACATATACTTATCTGGATTTACTACCGGATTCATACGGACAGCAAGCTGCAGTTCACCACTTGCAATGATGTCACCAACGACCAGATGATCAAGGCTTACATAAGGTCTGATTTCCATCTTAAGATGATGTTCTCCATCCGTTAGCGCCTTTTCACCACCATTAAAAAGAAAACGATTCCAGAAAGATTCTGACCAGGATCCCTGTCCATTGATTTGATCGATCAGGGGACGTTTAAAGGTCGTCTCCTGTTGCTGTATCTCCTGCTGGGGGGCCCCAGGAGATAAATTGCTCCTGTAGATTACTTTTCCATCGATCCATAACGTAAATTGAAAATTACCCCGTTGAAAAAGTTCAATTTCCGTTAGCTTTGGCGCTAGGATCTTTTGATAATAGCGCAATGGTTTTTGAAGTTTGACCGCAAAAAACAGATTACTTTTTGGTGAGAGTACATAGTTATGCGTAAACTCTTGTTTTTGTAACAGTTCCCGCGAACTTGCAAACAAAATTTCAACGGGCATTTCTCGGTCAAAGTGAACCTGCAAAGTATCCCGTCCCGAATGTTGTTGCGCATTGATCCACAGAGGGTAACAGGATAAAAAAAATATAACAAGATAGTTCATAAGGCTTTTTCCAATCTATTTGTGTAAAAATAGTATTAGCCAAATGAATAAAATAGAATGAAATTAACTTTTTATGCGTTTATCTTATTGCGATACTCCCCAGGTGTGGATCCAAACAGATTTTTGAAACAACGTATAAAATGACTTTGATCTGCAAAACCTGATTGATAGCCTATTTCGGTTAGCGAAAGGCCCGGTTCACGCAGTAGCAGCACCGCATTTTCCACTTTCAATTTGCGGATATAATCACCCATTGTTACACCAAAATACCGGGAAAATTCACGCGACAAATAAACGGGATGCAAATCGACAAGATGGGATATCGTCGTCAGATTCAGCTCATTGGTAAAATTAACCCGCAAATAATCACGCAGCATATAAACCCATTGCGGAACTTTACGTTCGCTTACGATCCGGTCGCGATGCAACAAAGAAAACACATTTAACAACAAACTGTCCATTGCAAGTCCCGAACTATTATCCCGATCGAAAGATTCCCAAAAAAGTTTATGGAAGAGCAGTCTTACCTCCGGCAGATGAATATCCATATTGCCTTCCAGCAGATGCAAGGCCGCCATCTCGTTCCAGCACCAGCCTTGACCTAGTTCAATATGAAAACCTCGTGTACACCCATCTGGTTTTATATTGTAATGAGGGTCTTGCCAATGATGAAAAAGCAGGTCTCCGGCAGTACAATGATGAATCCCTTTTTTGCTTTCCTCCAACAAATTTCCCTCCAAAATAAAGGTAAAATACGGGTTTTCATGGTAATGCCAGTCCACTTTTTCCAGTGTATAAATAGCATCTGAAACAAGTAGTTCATTGGAATTAAATTTCCTATTCAAGGTACCATAGTAGGTACCTGCACTGAGCTGTTCCACCTCTTACCTTATTCCGCGTAATATCCCGCTACTCCAATGCCGATCGTCCAAAAGAACTTTGACTTTTCAAGGTCCTCCAACAGCATATCCGCATTGTCTTCGTATTCACCATCGGCTTTGATTTCCTCAATCTCCTCCTGAACATCCTCTTCAGTCATCTGCCGCCAGACACCAACAGAGCTGTTCAAAAATGTATAACAATACCCCGCTTCGGCATCATCAACCTCACCCTGGTTTTTATCCGTTAAGATGGTGACCAGTTCAGCCGCTTCCACCTGAAATGGATTAACACCATAGATACTGATTTCAGTTTTTTCGGGATAAGGGCCATTGATGCTTTCGATAAAGCCCAATATCCCTTGGCTATCGAAATCAAGCCTCAGTTCGAGTTCATCATAATAATATTGGTTGTCCAGCGCATCTGAAGGAGCGCCAAGTACACCTTGGACTTCAGCACGGCCCGCACCGAGATTAACAGGACCAATACCTTCAATTTGAATCCCAACAAGTGGGATTAGTTCGATCTTTTTCATGCGTATTCAGTAAATTACAAAAAGGATACCTGCATAAATAACAAGTGAACATCTGCTATCGTTTTATCCAATGATGAACATAGCTACAGCTTTATGCTGACATAAATTTACATTAATTCCCATTAAATAATTATTAACATTTTTAACTTTTCTTACGCTTCTAAGCACATAGCATTATTCGCATACCCGGTTATTTATGACTAACTTTATGAATGCATCAAAAATCGACCACTATGCAACAGACGCTAGCAACATTAGACAGCTATATCCAAAATCTAAGACCTGAATTGTATGCCGATCTACAAGATCCATTATCGGCAGAAGAGTTTAGGTCCCTTGAGCAGCACTATGATATGGAGATACCTCATGATCTTAAAGCACTCTATCGTTGGAAAAATGGGCAACGCACAACAAGTTATGAAGCCTTTGTGAACAATTCGACGTTCATCCCCTTAGAAGAGGCCCTGGATACAGCGCAGGAAATGACTAATATGATTGGTATGGACTTCGAAATCGAAAACTGGTGGAATGAACGTTGGATCCCTTTATTCCATAACGGCGGCGGAAGTTATATCTGCTATGATCTAGGGGGCATCTTTACGGGGCAGGCAGGTCAATTGATTGAATACTGGAATAAAGACAATGACCGGAATGTTATTGCACCCAACCTCACAGGTTTTTTAGGGCTACTAAACGACTATTATGCCCATACGCCTCAAGAAAAATTCGATGATTTTTTTAGCCTAGATACCACAGGCGAATATCCCAAACGGTTTAAGGTGGGCTAACAGAAACTCATCGCCCTCATTTTTTTCTCTCGATGAATTTTTGAATTTTCTTTAAATAAGTAATCGATTTAGGAGGGGGAATACGATGTCCAAACTCCTTATGAACATAAGAGACAGCATTTTCTTCGTCGAGCTCATAAGCCCTAAGCAAATAAAACAGGGCTTGGTTCCGAGAAAGACTATCCCTGCCTGCAAGCTCGATTCCACTCATTGTTCCTTCTAATGTTAGCAGATTATAGAGATGCAAATAAGCCTCAGGGCATTCGTGTCTATTTGCCATCAATTGTGCATAATAATACAACTCAGGCATCTTTAAGATAAGCCAATAATTATTTGACACTTCATTATAAGCCTTGAAATCTCCTGCATTAATTGCTCGACGCCAAAGCGAATCAGCTACTTCCCGAGGCAGTTCCAGATCTTTGGGGTCATCAATTACTGCCTCTAGCTTTTTTTCGACATGATGGCTACAACTCAAGAAAAGCACACAAAAAACAACGGTAAACAATTGTAAAATCTTCATCTCTCTTCTTTTCATCATAACTATATAACCTTTTATGTTTTAAGCAATTCACCTCCCACGCATCCATCGGTTTTTGTTGACTGCGTTCACTTTACGCTCCTGTCATTAAACATTACTTTTTTCACATAGTTGCTTTTTCCACTCAAAGCCAGAGCTGCCGAATCTGCCGAAATGTAATTACAAAAAAAAGAAATCAGTTCAGGAGAAGCCTCATACACCAAATAATTCAGTCTTAAAGTTCTATTATCTGGATTCAAGCATAATTGACATAAGGATTTTTCATGATCAAAAAACGTAATCTCTAGATTTGAGCAATAATTATGTTTATGTCTGATATCATTCATTTCAGGTTTGTACCGCTTTAACTTGGCCATTTCATCAAGAAGAATATCCCATTTCGCTAATGGAACTGTATCATTCTTGGCCGTAAAAAAATCAACCGCATGATTTCTATAAGAATCACTCAAGTAATTTTCTTGAGCAGACTGCTCATCAACGAATTCGCGACTGAACAAAATCCGTAATTCCTTTTCCCGTTTTTTCTCTTTGGAACCACAGGATAAAAACAGAGGCAACATGCAATAAAGAGTAACAAAAATTAAATAAGTTCTTAGGTTCATAATACTATTGGTCTTTACACTACTCCAAAGAAAACAATAAGTGCTGATTTCAAATAAACGTGTTAACAACACACCTATTAAAATTCAGATGTAATTGTTCATCGAATTCCATACTTTTCAGACCTTAAAACATCCTATATGCCTTTTTTTATAAAAGGCAATATAGGAATTTAAATGAATAGATGATACCTTTGAATAGACAACAAACAGTCCATTATACGAATCAGACTTTGATGAAATCGAAGAAAACAAATCCCTGCGATCACTCCTGCCTTATGTGCCGTTATGTCTTACAAGATTGGCTCGGACAGATCGACCTTCATCGGAAGAATATCAAATTAAAAAAAGGTGAACAGTTTATCACCGAAGGAGAATCCGTTCGGGGCATTTATTTCATCCAGTCGGGACTTGTCAAAGTTCACCGTAATCTGGGGGATAAAGAAACCATTGTACGATTTGCAAAAAAAGGAGATATCGTTGGCCATCGCGGAATCAGTACCGAACAAACTGTCTACCCTATTTCTGCAACAACCCTGGAAGTGTCACAGCTCTGCTTCGTCGAAATGCCGTTCTTCCTGTCCACGCTACGCATAAATCCAGAGCTGAGTTACCGGTTGATGTTGTTTTTTGCCGACGAACTACATCTTTCTGAACAAAAGATGACCCGCCTGACACAGCTCGCTGTTAAAAATCGCCTTGCCTGGAGCCTATTGTTACTTCACCGTGTTTTCAGCGAGGGACATAAGGATGGATATATTGGATTATCCCTAAGCAAAAAAGACTTGGCTTCCTACGTAGGCGCTACGTACGAGACCGTATATCGTACGCTGAGCGAACTTATCGAATTAGGAGCCATCATAATGGACAAAAAAGATATTTTTATTAAAAACCTCCAGCTTTTACAGGATCTATCAGAAGAAAACAATGGGGAGTTAAACTAGCTAGAAAAGCCAACGACTCCCCAAATCATATATTCCCTTAAAAATACATCACCTTAAAATTTAAAGCCCATACCGACTCCCAATCTCCATTTACCATCAGCAGCACTCGTTTTTGCGGTATAGAATGCTGGCAGCTGAATGGCAATATGTCGGAATACAGCCGTTAAACCAAATCCCAGAGAGGGCGTGATCCAGGAGTTCTTTGGCTTCCCCGATTCAACCTTATCTTCTTTCAGTTTTAAGCTAGGTAATAGACCAAGCAACAGGCAGCTTTTGGGTGCGAATATGTATTTCACAGCTGGCCCGGTACAATTGAAGTAAACACCCCGATCGACGTAGCCCGCTACCGCAATGCCTTCAAACAAACTGCCTTTTATTATTTTTTCCTGACTATAAATTCTATCGCCAGCAATCAGCAACAAGATTAGCGTCAATAGTTTTTTCATTTGATCCATAAAAATTCAATTTTGTGAAGTTGATACCTTTTCTTTTTGATGATAAGTATAATAGATAGCCATCCCCGTAAATAGCAGACCGCCAACAATGTTTCCAGCGGTTACGATCAGCTGATTACAAAGCCACCAGTCGGAGATCGTCACTTTTGCACCAAACATCATCCCGGCAGGGATCACAAACATGTTAACAACAGCGTGCTCATAACCTAATGCAAAGAATATAAAGATCGGAATACCCGCAGCTAGAATTTTACCAAGGGTAGACTTAGAAGTCATGGACATCACCACGCCCATACAGACCATCCAATTACACAGAATAGCTTTGACAAAAGCCGAAAACAAACCCGCCGCACCATGACTGCTGTATCCAAGGGTTTTCTTTTCACTGATCAGAATCAGACTATGTTCGATATTTCCGAGCTGGCTCGACTGCCCGGTCTCTGTGCTAGCCGCCCAGAACAAAATCGCAAAGAGCACACTGCCCAGCAAGTTGCCCAGAAAAACCCAGAAAAGATTATTGGCCATCGCCTTAAAATTGATCTTACCTTCAAACCAGGCCAAAGGCACCAGCGAAAAGCTTCCCGTCACCAGCTCCAGACCAAGGATAACGATAATGACAAAACCCACCGGAAAAACAAATGCACCGACTAAGCTCAGTCCCGTCTGGGAAGTCGCCAATAGTGCGAGTGTGACAGAAATTGCCAATAAGGCTCCTGACAATGCTCCCCGTATCAATAGATCTTTGATTGGAAGCGTAGATTTGTAGATTGCGGTATTCATCATTGCACCAGCAACCTCTTTTGGGCTAATATAATCCATGGTATTTTTGTTTTAAAAGGTTTTAGATTCAGTTATTTATTAGCTTAGCTAAGCAGTCATTCCAATAAAAACACTTCCGTTTTCAACCTTCACCGGGTAAGTTTTAATCGCACATTCATCACCCGAAAGACATTCACCTGTATCTAGGGCAAAGGTTTTTTTATGGAAAGGACAAGCGACTTTCGGCGTCTCACCCAAAGAGCCCAACATCCCGCGGCTTAAAATCATCTGCCGTTTGTGCGGACATTCATTCTGCGTGGCATACCACTCATTGCGGCGGGCAAAATAAAACAAGGCCACCTGTTCGTTATTCAATTTAAGACAGACTCCGCCGTTTTCAATGGCATCTTCAATCCGGCAAGCCTTCAGCCACTGCATGTCAATTTGCATATTCATATGATTTCAATTAAAAGGTTTAGTGATTCTATATTTAATAAGTATTGATGTTCCAATCTGCAGCTTTCTTCTGTCCGCGAAAGCTTTCGAAGCGAACAGTTTCATCCTTCTCCTCTGGTGCATTTACAAAATGAACAAAGCGTTTACGAATTTCCGGATCCTCCACAGCGACTTTCCATTCACAGCGATAACTATCAACAAGCAGCTGCATATCCTGTTCCCAGGAATCACCCATCCCCAGACTATCCTGTACCACAACATTTCTTAGATAATCTATTCCGCCCTCCATTTTATTGAGCCAGGTAGCAGTCCGCGTTAACGGATCCGCGGTGCGGATATAAAACATCAAAAAACGGTCGATATAACGGATACAGGTTTCACTATCGATATCCGAGGCTAATAATAAGGCATGCTGCGGCTTACTTCCACCGTTGCCGCAAACATAAAGGTTCCAACCTTTTTCGGTTGCAATAATTCCAAAATCCTTACTCTGCGCTTCAGCACACTCGCGAATACAACCACTAACGGCCGACTTGATCTTATGCGGAGCACGTAGTCCACGATAGCGTTCCTCTATCCGTATCGCAAAAGAAACACTATCGTGCAACCCAAACCGACACCAGGTACTGCCTACACAGCTTTTAACAGTCCGTAGTGCCTTACCATAAGCATGTCCACTTTCAAAACCCGCAGCAATAAGTTCTTCCCAAATCAATGGCAGATCATTGAGATGTGCACCAAATAAGTCAATGCGCTGTCCACCCGTAATTTTTGTATATAACCTGTATTTCTTGGCCACCTCCCCAATAACGATCAGTTTATCCGGGGTAATTTCACCGCCTGGAATACGCGGAACCACCGAATATGTCCCACCCTTTTGTATATTAGCCAAATAACGGTCGTTACTATCCTGAGCCACATCATTACCCTTGCCAAGAATCATCTCGTTCCAAAGACTGGCAAGCAAGGAAGACACCAAAGGTTTACATACTTCACAGCCATGGCCATGGCCCAGCGCATCCAATACATGATCATAACTTTTAAGCTCGTGGATCTTGATCAGATCATAAAGCTCCTGACGGCTCAAATTGAAATGTTCACAGATGGTACTCCGGATGTATTTCCCTTGCTGTTTCATGATGTAATTAACAAGGTCCTTAATCATCGGCACACAGCCGCCGCATCCTGATCCGGCTTTGGTACATTTCTTTACGGCGTCCGCATTTTCACAATTTTTAGTTGCTACAGCATCACAAATCTGTGCTTTAGAAACTCCTTCACAACTGCAGATTAGCGCCGCATCAGGAAGAGCCTCTAGACCAGAAGAAGCCGACCTGCTGTCACGCTGTTGGTCGAAAAGGAGAAGTTCTGGATGTTCTGCTAATGCGAGGTTATTGTTAACCATCTGAAGCAACATGTTGTAACTTGTCGCTTCCCCGACAAGTATTCCGCCCAATAGCCGCGTTCCATCTGTACTGACGTTTAGTCGTTTATAAATACCCTTATTACGATCCTCCAATAAGATCGTTCGAGCATAAGGTTCACTGATAAAAGGATCTCCAAAACTAGCCACATCAACTCCCATCAGTTTCAGTTTAGTGCTCATATCAAACCCTATAAAAGATTTTTCTTCCCCTACGATTTGAGCTGCCGCAATTTCAGCCATCTCATACCCCGGCGCCACCAGACCATAAATCATATCATTCACCAAGGCGCATTCACCGATGGCATAAACTGAAGGGTCTGAGGTCTGCATCTGTGCATTCACCAAAATTCCACCCCGTTCACCGACAGCTAGGCCCGACTTCTTGGCGAGTTCGTCACGGGGACGTATACCAGCCGATATCACCAGCAGATCTGTCGCCATGGAGGTGCCGTCGTTAAAGGCGACTCCTGTGAGGCGATCATCACCCAGCAGTTGACTTGTGGATTTTTGCAATAAGCAACGCAAGCCCAATTCCGCGAGCTTATGCTGCAAAAGCACACTGGCACTATCGTCGATCTGGCGTGGCATCAGGCGGGGAGCAAATTCAATCACAGCAGTTTCTTTTAGGCCAAGATCTAGGAGAGCTTTAGCAGCTTCAAGACCCAAAAGTCCGCCCCCCATGACCGTACCAGTTTTGACCTTTGCCGCATAAGCCTTAATCAACTCCAAGTCTTCGATTGTACGGTAGAGAAACACCCCTTCTTTCTCAATCCCAGGAATAGGAGGAACAAAAGGGGCAGAACCTGTCGCAAAAACCAAATAGTCATAATTTAATGTAATCCCTTTTAGAGACTTCACTTCCTTTTTCAAGAGATTTATAGCAATAACAGGATCATCTAAATGGATTTTTACATTATTCTCTATATACCACTCATTTTTTAGCAAAAAAAGTTCATTAATGGACGAAACTTTGAAGTAATCTGTCAAATGAACACGATCATAAGCTCGAATTGACTCCTCTGCGAATACAGTTATACCTAGGTTATTAGATTTTTGCTTTAATTTTTCACAAATCTTATTACCAACCATACCATTTCCGATAATAACAACATTTTTTCTATCCATAATCATAATTTTTATTGAAAAAAATCAATTTACACTTTCAATAACACTAATTTATGGAATAAAAAATAAAAAAATCAAAATAAATATGATTTTTATAATATTTTTTCAAAAATAAAACATAAAAATTAACACAAAACATGATTTTAGTCATATTTTTTAATACTTTTATATAAAATAAAAACAAAAAAAAAGGATATAATGAAAGAAATAAAGAAAAAAACCTTATTTATTGTAGGTTCTGGACCGGGAGACCCCGAATTACTTACCATAAAAGCTTATAAAGCGATAGAAAATGCTGAAGTGATCCTATATGACAACCTAATTAATCAAGAAATCCTTCAAATAGCAGACAAAAACTGCTTAAAACACTATGTTGGCAAGCATCCTTATGGAAAATACGTTCCTCAGGAAGAAATAAATGAACTTATCCTACATTACTGCAGCAAATTCGACAGGGTGCTACGACTTAAAGGTGGTGATCCCTATCTTTTTGGCCGGGGTTTTGAAGAATGGCTTACCGTGCAAAACAGATCCATTGACATCACCTATATTCCGGGTATCAGCAGCATGCAAGGCGCAGGCCTTCATAATATTCCATTAACACATCGCGGTGTAAGTGAAGGCGTATGGGTATTGACAGGCATGAAGAAAGATGGAACCCTTTCATCCGATCTGCAACTAGCGGTTCAGAGCAGATCTACAGTAGTTATCTATATGGGCATGCGTAAGCTCGACGAAATTGCACGTACTTATGTGTTACACGGTAAAGGAGAAACAACAGCCGCGATTATACAGCACGCGAGCTTACCTCAACAAAGACAAGTGCATTGCAAAGTCAAAGATCTCGTAAAAATAAGCAAAGAGTATAACATGGGACATCCAGCCATCATTATCATCGGCGACGTCGTGGATCTACAACATACATTGACACTGGCTACCGAAAAAAGGCACATCATCTAACGCTATCTACCCGTCATTCTGCCGGATACAACAATACCACTTCGCAGCAGCATGTAAACAAAAGAGCTTGCCGCACGGATGATTATTCACTGAATTCGACCACAATACAAGGCCAAAATAGTCAGGCCGTCTATACAATCTGCAGATCCATATTTCTAAATGGATTCAATTCGGGATCATTGGAGTCCAGGTCGGTGATCAATGCCGTGAGCGAATCTATTGGACATACCCTAAACAGTTCCCCTTGATAAAGCTTATTCTGGCTGGCTAAGGCTATTGTTTTCTTTGCACATTGCACCATCATCTTTTTTGTTTCGCCATCTGCAGCTGACGTTGCCGATACACCGAGCTCAGGATCTACAGCACAAGTTCCCATAATAAAGATATCGGCGTTATATTTAGCAACTTCCATACAGGTTGTGATGCCTGAAGTTACAGCCAGATCGGGTTCAAAATTACCACCCAAAAAAATAAGTTCCACATTTTTGAACTTATCGAGCAGCGGCACGATGGAAAAATTATTCGTAACCATCCGGATCCGGATATCCAATGGCATCGCATTCACTACGGCCCATGTCGTAGTGCCACCATCCACAAAAAGGGTCATGCCATCTTTCAGAAACTGCTGTACTTTTAATGCAATAATATCTTTTTCTTTGGTCAGAAACGATTGCCTATCCTGGAAAGTCAACGGATCTTTTTCGCGAAGCATAGCCCCACCCCTGGTCTTGGAAAGCAAGCCGTTCCGATAGAGAAGATCTATGTCGCGACGGATGGTATCTTCCGATACCGCCAACAATACCGCCAGTTCTTCAAATTTCACCTTCCTCCGACTCGCCAATTCGCGGAGGATTACCTCAAAACGCTCTTCTTTTAACATGCTATTACTTCCTGATTTTATAGATAAGGGCTACCACTAGAAAAAGTAAAGCTATTGTTTCGAAAGCAATGATCAAAGAAAAATGCTGTGCAATAGCACCCAAAAGTGCCGGTCCTGCCAGCTGACCTGCATAGCCCATGGTTGAAATAACCGGAATGGCTACTGTCGGTGAAAGTCCTTCAATCCGGCCACCCTCGCTAAAAAATACAGGGACAATATTGGCGGCTCCCAGTCCCAACAGGACAAATCCAACAAGTGTAACAGAAAGCCAGGGACTAAATACCAGGATCAAAATACCTAATGACGCCAATAGGCTCCCACCGATCACCACCACTTTACTATTCAGCTTACTTACTAATCGATCTCCCTGCAATCTCATCACCGCCATCGCTACGGAGAATGCCGCATATCCAATTCCCGTAAATTCCGGAGATACGCCTTTGTGATCCCGCAAAAATATGGCGCTCCAATCCAACATCGCTCCCTCCGACAGAAAGGCGATGAAACACATCAGCCCAAGTACCAGCACACTCCACCTGAGCCATTGAAATCTTTTTTTGGAAACCCGAGTCTCATCAATGTGGGAAAACTCGACAATGATTTCCTTTTCCTTATGGTAACCCAGCAGCTTTCGATATTGTAAGATCAATAGCAGTATTAAAAAGATAGCGATAGTAACTGCCGCATAAATCGGAATTAGCCCCATCTTTATCAGAAAACCCAAGCCGATCGACCCAAATAGGCCACCTACGCTGAACAGCCCATGTAAAGATGACATGATCGGTTTACCCATGGCATTCTGAACCTGCACACCATGTGCGTTCATAGCCACATCTATAGTACCTATACTGCAGCCAAATATAAAAAGAACACAGGCCATCAAATAGCTATTTGTTACCATCAACAGAACAGGGAGCACAACGGCAGCAATTATACCTGAGATCAAAATCACTTGTCTACTCCCAAGTTTCCCGATAAAAAAACCAGAGAGAGGCATCGTTAATAGTGCACCACCACCCAAACACAGCAGTAAAAGCCCCAGTTCTCCATCGTTAAGACCAAGACGGTCCTTGGCGAAAGGTACCATCGGTGCCCAGCTTGATAGCGCGAGGCCACATACCAAAAACATAACCTGTGTCGCTGTTTTTGCCTTAATTATCGATTCGTTAATGATCGGTTTGTTCAACATCCTGATAAATTTTACATTGCAATATTATGCAAATTTGCATAATATTGCAATGTAATTAAATAAAAAGATTTGCCATGCGAATAGAACACCTCGCCCTGTGGGTCGATGACCTCGAGAAAATACGTGCTTTTTACGCCAAATACTTTGGTACTGTTAGCGGAGAAAAATACCATAACCCGAAGAAAGGGTTTTCATCCTACTTTCTTAAATTCCGCGAGTCAGACGCACGTTTAGAGATTATGAACCGTATTGATATCACTGCAGCAGCAGCTGACAGAAGCCTGAGCAAAGGTTATACCCATCTAGCCCTAAGCGTCGGTGGAAAAGATGCTGTCGATAAGTTGACCGAGCAATTACGGTCGGATGGATATATTATCGAAAGCGAACCCCGTACGACGGGCGATGGGTATTATGAAAGTGTCATACTTGATCCAGAGGGAAATCCAATAGAAATTGTAGCTTAAACTCAGATAAACAAAAGTCCATAATCTGCCAAACTTGAACATTGGCAAATCATGGACTTTCTGGGATATTATCCTTCCTATTTTTGACCGCCAAATCGCAGTTCTAGCTTGGAGGATACCTTAACCTTTCTTGGCTAATTCGATCTTGTTTGAAATTTCGTTAACGATCTTTTCGACATCCGAACCACTACCCGATGACTGAAAGCGAATAAAACCATCTTTATCGATCACCACTTTAGTAGGGATGCCACTAACACCGTAGGCCGAAACGACAGACTTATCCTTCTCCTTCATCTCATCATATAGGACATGGAAACTATATTTATTGTCGTTGATAAAGTTGTTGACAAGTTCCTTATAGTTTTCCTCCTTCTGCCAGGTATTGATAAACAAGAATGCGACCTCCTGATCATTTGCATATTTGTTGACCGCAGCCTGCATGCCCGGGAATGACATTTTACATGGTCCACACCAGGTTGCCCAGAAGTCAAGTACAACCACCTTTCCTTTCAGGCCCGCCAAAGATACCTCCTTGCCCGAACGATCCACCAACGAAAACTGAGGTGCTTCTTTTTTGATCATTTCACCCTTCAATTTTGTAACCAGCATTTCGTCAATACGTCCATTTAGCGCTTTGAGATAAGCCGTCGTGTCCGAAAACCCGCTATTCAGCTTACTGTACAAAGGCAGGAGTACTTCCATCATTTTGGGATCTTTCCCTTCTTTGACAACTTCCTTTTCCATAAGCTGAAAAGCATCCAGATCGCGTCCTTTTGCCTGAAGCGCCTTGGCATAGGCGATCGTTGCCGATTCGGACGGTAATTCTGTGCGCACCTTGTCCAATACTTCAAGCGCCTTATCCACATCCTTGTTGCCCATTAAAGCATCCGCATATTGCAGGCCGATAGCCCCCAGGTATTGACCACCCGCAGTTTTCTTACCTTCAGATTTCAGCTGGTTTAGATTGACATAGACGGGTTCAAGCATTTTTTGTGAAAAAGTGTACTCTTTTTGTCGGTTTAACTCGCGTCCGATCGCAAAAACAGCGTTAGCATAATTGTCTTTGGGTTTCAATAGTTCCAGATAATAACTGACCTTATCCAAGTTTTTTTCTTTTGTATACTGTTGTGCAATAGTCCCCATGCCGTAACCATAGATTCCTCTATTTTTTTCAGCGTAGCTATTTTCCGGAAACTTTTTAATTAAGCTAGTATACTGCTCTTCTAATTGTGCCGCAGTCTGATTTTCCGCTTTAAACAGTTTACCGAAAGCTTCATTTCGTGCGGTAATTCCCTTTGGAAACTTTTTGGCGATACCTGCCTTTATCGCATCGGCTTTATCTGCATTTTGCAAGCCATTGTAGATCTGTCCTGCCAGCAGTTGGTCTTCCTCTTTTTTCGATTTCGCCAGAAATTCAGCTTCTTTCAATATTTCTGCCTTCGATTCATCTGTCCCTTTCTGAAACAAACCATTGAGGTGCTTATATAGCTCCTCCTGAGTAATTCCTTTTTTTGCAGCTAATTGTCCAAAAGCAGCCTGGCTTCCCAATAGTAGTAGCGGAATGGCTAATTTTATTGATTTCAAATTCATATTTTAAGATTTATACATGTTTAAATGAATGATATTATGCTTTAAGAGCTAACAGTTTTTATTGCGTCAATATCCCTAAATGGAGGTCGACGATCTCGTCAACCACATGTGGAAAAGATTGTTCCAAGACCATGGTGTTTGCGTTATAAATATAGATGGACCCAGGCTTACTGGCGGTCAGATCATTGGTTGCTATCATCAGCTTGCCATCCAGGATCTTAAATTTGACAATATCTCCAGTGGCATTTTCAGGCAGCTGCACATATTTCTGGAATTCGACACCGAGGTAAGAGGCCATATAAATGGTTTTGCCACTAGCCATAAACCAACGGCTTGTAGGACCATCAAAATAGACATAACCAATTGCACCAGTTGTCGGCATTGGACCGCTGCCCAGTAGGCTGAACGATTTCGGTTTATAATCTGCAGCGTAATCCAAACGATAAGAATACAATTGATTGTCCTGTTTAAAGAGGTAGATATGGTTGATCGAAGGGATATTGGCATAACTACAGGCCAAAAATACCTTTCCATTCATGAGCTCCTGCCCCAGGATATCTTTATAATCATTGATATAAACATACTCATTGGCCGTAATACCATTATCCCACACCCGCACCTTTTTATTCTTTTCGTCGTAGACACTCATAAAGTATCTACCATTGCCCAGCGGGGCGGCCACACCATTCGGTGCAATCTGGTAATCCGTCGGATCGTTTATAAAAGCAGGCAGCGCTATAGCGCCCTTCCGCAGTACATGAAACTTACCTTTATTAACCACATAGATCACGTCATTGTATCGGTCGTTCATCACCTGGCTTGGACGAAGCTCAAAATTGCCACCACCGACATAGCTGGAAGAATTGTACAGCAGCGTAGGCACAAACTCCCTGGAATCAATGACCACGACAGGATTTACAGCATCCCGAATCCCGATGGTTAACACGTTATAAAAGTCTGTTGACGAAGCGCCATACTTTTTGGTCCCACTGATCGACAGCGGATTCTGGCCCAGCTTACCTAACTTGGGCAATAAAACCTGATCAAAGGAAGCTTTTTTGGTAATGCTCGATAGGCAGTACAATGATGCCGCTTTCGATTTATCCTGTGTCAGTACATAGTACCCCCATTTATACGGGTTCACAATATTCAAAAAACAATTGTAGCTGCTTGTTATTCCCGTAGACCTGTCCGTTACAGTAAACTCGGCCGAGATCTTACCATAACGCTTATTGGCCACATAAAATAGATTTTTCGATTTACTGACTGCAACAGAGTCCACCTTCCATTCAAAAGTGAGTTGTGTCGTATCACTAGCCGAAAGCGTCCCCATCACTGTTGGATTCAACCGAATCGTATCGTTAAACGGGATTTCATAAATTCGTCCCGTCGGATGATTAGCTTCTAGCAGGCCCGTGATTGTTATCGTATTCACGTCCTTGTAATTATAGTTACCTAGATCCTTAGAACAGCCTCCTACAATCAGAAGAGCCAGGAACAGGATAAAAGATCGGTTTATAAATTTCATCTGCTTCATCGTTAAGGTAATAGAATACGTTCTTTTGTACTGTCGCCATCAGGATAGACCTGGTGATCGATAAAATACTGTTTGAGCACCTGAATATAATTGAACGTGACAGGATACCAGCTTGCAATAGCCGAAGTAGGCATATTATTCCAATAATATATTGGCCCCGGCGCCCCTGTCGTCAGATCTGGTGAAGGGTCGGCGCCAAGGTGATAGACCTGCATCCATTGCTGGAACACCTCTTTTTGATAAGGGCCAAAATAATTTTTCCAGGTATTCCACCAAGCCGGTTCATTCAGTATATCGTCAACCACAATCCGTATTTTTTGATTGTATAGGTTTCCGGGAGCGAAAGCCTCATTTTGCTCCATGCGCAGATACAAGACCGTGGGCTCAGCTTTCATTTTGACTGTACGTTGAAATGTGACAAAGAGGGTATCCACATAGCGGCTGGCGCCGATCATCGGTGCTGAAAATTTCACGGCAGCCTGATCATATTTGGACGAATCTTCCAATACATACGTATAGCTACGGTCTTTCGCACTCGCCCTTCCGCCGATACCGATCGGAATCGCAAGGGTCTTTTCCTTGCGTTGCAGATCGGCATCCAACGCAAATCCATAATAGACACTATCTGCAAATTTTTCTACAGATCTGGTATTGGCATTTGGATAGGCAAAATAGATGTAACTCTGGGTATCGTCAAATTGGAGCATATTGTCGTTTTTATTGCAGGCACCCAGTATAACGGCAGCACAAAAAAGCAAAATATATCTGTTCATTTCGGTTAGTTTTGAGGGTTATACAACAATTCATCATCTGGAATTGGCAGCCTGAATATTTCGTTTTTAGGCTGTACCAGTGTAGGCCGATCAATGGCCCTATACAGACGTTTATATTCTGTAAACAGGTAACCTTCGCCAATATTCTCTTTGCGCATCTCGTCAAAGATCAGATCCTTGAGCTTCTGGGGTGTCATATCTGCGTTGAGCACAAGATCAGTGCTGATGTTTCTGCTTTTGCGCACCAGGTTGAGATATTCCATTGCTTTGGTTGGATTAGCAGCAGCATTACTTTCGGCCGCAATCATATAGATGGTATGCAGTCCAATGATCTTGTTTTCATAAGCCGGGCGATAATTGACCTCCGAAGGCAATCGCTTGAGATCAAATAGGTACTTCGAAAGCTTCCAGGGATACGCGGTATTGGGCTGTGTAAACCAATTGGCCAGACGAGCATCATTCAGCGAGCCATGCACCGTGCTGTTGTAAAGGTTCGTTCGCAACCACGAATAATTAGGGAATAAAAAGGGTGAGGTCGAGCTTGAAATAGTCGCATCTGGCTGCGCAAAAACCAAACTTACCATCACGCCCAGTTTACTGGAAAACAGTGCAAATATATTTTCCATGGGCATACGCGCAAAAGCACCCGGGGCGATTTCTCCATCGAGGGTCAACCTAACGCTCTGCGTGGTCTTGAGCTCCGTAATCAGCTCTTCGGCATACTTGCCCGCGCCAACTAGATCACCCTTCCATTGCGCGACCATAGCTTGCAGCGCCACGATTGCGTAATAGTTCATTCGGATACCACGGTAATCAATTAAGCTGTTGTAATGTTCGTAAGCATATTGGTTTAAATTAGCATCACGTGCATTCGAACGTATCGGATCCTTTTCTAGCAAAGCACGAGCTTCTCCGAGGTCCTTTTCCAATAAGGTGATCACCTCGGCTGCTGTAGAAAACTTCGTCGCCGAATAGGTCACCCCATCCCGGTACGGGATCGCCTGTGCCGAAGCCCCTTCGTTCGAAATGGCAGGGCCAAATAATTTCAGCAGCTGGAAATGGCAAAATGCCCGCAGGCCGATGGCCTCCCCCTTGATCAGATCGTAGTTTTCATCCGTCTTGATACGGTCTACGTTTGCCAGAATAATATTGGTCTGATTGATGCATTGGTAAAATTTACCCCAAATATTGGCAATCGTTTTTTTAGGTATATCAAAATTGTATTCATACCGAAAGGACCGGTAGTAGTTGTGCCCCGAATTGGTCACATTATACGATCCGACCAGGCTTTCCATAAAACCATATTTCATTTCACGGCCATAGAGTGTATCCGTATTCATGGTTTCGTATACACCAGCCAATGCTGCACTAAAGCCCGATCGATCTGTGAGCAGATCCTCCTCATAAGCTTTATCAGTGGGATTAACATTTAAGAATTTTTCGCAGCCCGACAGTATGCAGAGCACAGCGATGGCGATTATTAACTTTTTCATGCTTTAAAATTGAACCATTACACCAAAATTAAATTCACGGGCATACGGATAATCTATCCCCCGTTCCATGCGCACCGTACTCCAACGGAACATATCGTTCATGGAGAAGTTGAGCCGAAGGCGTTCCAGCTTATACCGCTTGAGGATGGCATTGCTAAACGAGTAGTTGACGTTGATTGTGGAAAGACGCAAAAAAGACTCCGTCTGCACAAAGCGGCTCGAAGGCTGTGTTACCGATTGGTCGCCGATAGCCTTAAATCGGCTGAGGTCTCCAGGTTGTTTCCAACGTTCTTCCAACACCCTTCGGTCGGCATTGAGATAAGCAGAATTATTTTCGATCTTGTCCATTAAGGTCTGATTATAGATATCTCCTCCAAGGGAATAATTTCCGATGATCTGCACCGACAAGCCCTTGTAGTTGACCGTTGTCCCTAAGTTCCCATACAATGTCGGCTCCGCGTTACCCACTACCACTTGGTTATTGGCATCCCATTGATAGGTCACATTCCCGTTTCTATCGCGGTATAGCTCACGGCCATTGGCCGGATCAATCCCCAGCGATGGTACCGCCCGGATAACACTCAGCGACTGGCCCTCCTGATAGAATTGCGATGGACGGATCACATTGCCCTTGTTATCTTTCTTCACAAGCGATTCATTGAGGGTACGCAGCTCATTGGATATCTCTTTCAATTTACTCCTGTTTTGTACCGCCCCGACGGAGAGGTACCAGCTAAAATCCTTTGCCGTGTTGTTCAACACGCGAAGATTGGCCATAGCCTCAAACCCTTTATTCTGTACTTTTCCCAGATTTTGAAAGAACTTGTCCTTGTAAAAGCCAAACGAAGGAGCGACATTCACCGTAGAAATCATACGGTTGGTGATCCGGTCATAATAGGAAACATCCAATCTTAGTAGATCGCCTTTAATCCCAAACTCGCCACCGATACTTCGCTGCTGCTGTTCGGGCCAGCGTACCGCCGGGTTCCCCTGCCCTGTATAAATGGCCGCATACTGATTATAGTAGTTTTGTCCCGTAAAAAAGTTGTAGGCGGTACTCACCATCCCCACATTAAATTCACTTACGGTACTTGATGTACCCGCGTTCAGGTACCAGCGCAGTTTGGTCAGGAAGCTATTTTTGAACCATTCCTCATTGTGCATGTTGTACGAAAATCCGGTACTCCAGAATGTTCCAAAACGATTTTGACTTCCGTAGATCGAAGCGCCGTCCGAACGCAGCGTACCGCTCACATTGTATTTGTTGTCGTAGGTGTAGAAAAGCGAACCAAGGAAGCCCACCGAACGAACTGGTAATGAAGTTGACTTCGGCAGCGATCCCACGGCGTATTGCAAGGCCATTTGAGGAGTCATAAAACGATCGTCCACGTATCCCGTTACTGTATTGAGATTACCCACAGTATTCTGCTTTCTGATTTCGGCAATCGCATTGGCCACGACCTGATGCTTACCAAATTTATTGGAATACTGCATATCCACTTTACCTTCATACTTGGTAAAGTTTTGGTTGCCAAAAGTGTAGGATCCACGCAAATTGGCGTCGGTGACGGTGGCAAAATCGGTGTGGAATGGCGATTTGTACCGGTCTAGATCTGTAATGGTACGAACGATTGTTCCCGATGCTCGCACAATCAGCTTGGGCAGTGCATACCACTCTATCGACATATTGTTCTGTAGCGTTTGGCTCACCTGTTCATCACGAAAACCAAGTCCCGCATTATACAACGGATTATACAGTGTTGGTCCCCAGCTATACCATTGCCCGAGTTCACCGAAGCGGATATTATAATTCCCCTGATCATCGTAGATCCGTTCATAAGGATTCAGTGCCGTATAAGTTTTAAAGTCGCCGTACGGACTATTGTAGGCCTTGCTGTAAAGGTAAGTACCCACATTACGAAATGTGATCACATTGGGAATACGATAGATCAATGTAAAGCCGGCATTACCACGCGTCCTTCCAGACTCCTTCATGACGCCTTTGTTGTCAAAATAACCACCTTCGAGGCTATATCTGACTCCATTGCCCCCACCTTCCATCCGCAGACTATGGTTGATGGAAAGCGTATTTCGCACGGGCTGCTTCAACCAATACGTATTCACTCCCGCTGCTACATCCTGTTCCCGCTTGGCGAGCAGGTTGTTGTAGCTTTCCTGCTGGATCAGATCCCAGGAAGGGTCTCCGCTTCGGGAAGTATAAAGATCGGCCAATTTTTCATACTGCAGCTTCTCGGCAGCATTCATTAGGTTATAATCAGAGAGGTCGACCATCGCCACCGAAGGTTTCATGTCGTAGGTTACGGTAAACTTACCGTCTTTGGGCAGGCGCGTTTCAATGACCACCACCCCATTCCCACCACGCGAACCATACAAACTCGTGGAACTGGCATCCTTCAAAATCGAAATAGACTCAATCCGATTGACATCAATATCATACAACGTAGTTAGGGGCACCTCAAAACCGTCCATTATAATCAGGGGTGCATTTACAGCATATTCACCGACACTCGATACCCCACGAATATTGATCTGTGGCATCACATTGGGATTGGAGCCTGCAGTGACACGTTCATCCACTTTAAAGGACGGATCGAGCGCCTGCAATACCGTAAAAATATTGGTTGAATTGAATTTCTCCAGATCCTGCCGAGTCACCATCGTAGCAGCGCCTGTAAAGTTGTCCCGTCGCACTTTGGTATAACCCGTCACTACGGTTTCCTCGATTTTATTGGTTACCTGCTCGAGCGTTACCGTTAATGGCTCTGGCGAAGAAACCTCGACGCGCCTGCTCTCATAGCCCACCATAGAAAAAAGCAAATCGGTCTTCTTCGAAATGACGACGAAGAAAACACCATTTTCTCCCGACAAAACACCACTATTGGCGCTACCCACCACTTTGATGGACACACCAACAAGGGGTTTCCCCTTATTGTCCTGAACACGGCCTCTTACCCTGATATGTTGCTCTACCGAACTTTCAGCTCCCTGCCGCGGACGCTGATTGCTGACCGGTCCTGAAGAGGTAGGTTGCTTTCTGCGTACCAAAATGGTGTTGTTCTGAAATAATAGGTCGACAGGTTGATTTTCAGAGATCTCTTTCAGCACCTGAATGATATTTTTGCTATCCGCCTGAATACTGATGGGTTTGCTATTCTTGAGGAGAGCCAAATCCCCTATCAAATCAGCATTTGCCTGTTTACGGATCTTTTCCAGCACCTGAAACATCGAACTTTTATGCTCCTTTAGTGTAATGTTCTGCGCATGTGACACCCCCATGGTCACCGATAAAAGTAGTCCACTAAGCACTAATTTAGACAGGTACTTACCGACATCTTTGGGCAAATCGGTAGCCGCCACTTTTTTTTCAAAATGGTAAACGTTCAATTTCATAAGGTTAGTTTTTGTTAGTCTGTCGTTTTTCTATTTGATGTATATGTAATTATTTTCCATGGTATATTTCATCGGATGCACCTTTGCGATGAGATCGAGCACTTCTTTTAAATTTTTGTCGCGTCGCACACGACCGAATAGCTGCACTTGAGCCACACTGGCATCTACGCGGATAGCTACGCCATACCAGGCACTCAACTTCCGCGACAGCTGCTCTACATTGACTTCATTTAAATCAAAATACCCCTCCTTCCAGTCGATGTAACGTTCAATATCTTTTACTTCGGTGATCTTTTTGCCATTGTAAACCTGATTTGGCCGGATCCGCACAGTGAATTTCTCTTCGCGCGCTTGCGCCAGACTTGATCCCCGATCAGAAAAAGCCACTGCCCCCTCAAGCAAAGCTGTTTCATTGTTGGTCGTAAAATTGGCATTGAATTTCGTTCCCAGCACCTGAATGGTCTGTTGGTCACCACGTACAAAAAATGGTACCCGTTTATGATTCCGCTCCTGCTTGGCCACCTCAAAGTAACCTTCACCCCGGAGGGCCACCTCGCGGATATTGCCTTCAAAATAGATCGGATAACGTAGTTCACTATTGGTATTCAGCCAAACTTTCGTCCCATCGGCCAACTGTACATGGGCTGTACCACCGGTCTTTGTACGAATAGTATTGTAGACCACCCTTGAGGTATTGCCCGCATCAGTTAGGTATATAATCTGATCGTCAGCAGTCCGCACAATACGGTAACCCATGGCCTGCAAAGTGTCGTTACGCTTGAGTTTATCCAAGTCAAACTCTTCGTTGTTTTCCAATACGACGATGGCATTTGATTTCAACGGGGCTTTGATTTCCTGAATGCTGGCATATAAAATCCGATCGGACTGTTTCTGCCAATATAGATACAGCGTCGTTGTCAATAAAACCAGTATACTCGCTGCAGCGATCCACGGCCATGTCGCTTGTTTTTTAGGCTTTTTCATGAAAGGCATCTTTTCATCCAGCCTTTCCAATAAGCTTAGCATCCGAGCATCTTCGGGTTCCGGAAACTTATCAAGTTGGTCCAACCAACGTTCAACCACAGCCATCTCCTCTGGGGAGCATTGCCCAGCCTGATACCTTGCAAATAGTGAATCGTCAATCTTCATAGTCATAATTGTTAGTCCAGCCCTAATGGTGCTATACTAAGGTAAACGGCGCTACTGGACGATTGTCCCTTAGAAAAATAAAAAAAGTAAAAACGATGAAAAGTTGGACCTGATGATTTTTAAAGTAGATGAATATTGATTGCGCACGGTCTTCTCCGAAAGGCCCAATAAGGTCGCTATTTCAGGGTTGGAATAGCCCTGTAGCCGTAATTTTAAAATGGCCTGATATTGTGGCCCGTAGCGATGGAGCACCGCAAATATAGAATCGCTAAAAGACTGCGTACGGATAGATTCATCGGCCTCTTCAAAAGCAAATTCATTCCCATAAGACTTTAAATCCTCGAGATAGCCCTGGGCATTCGTTTCCTTGGCGAAATAATCGATGATACGCCGCCGTAGGGCTGTAAAAAGATAAGCTTTGAAATCGTCCTGATAATCGATGGTATACCTGTTGTTCCAGGTACGGATAAAAACATCCTGAACAAGATCCTCGCCCACATCTTCGCCAACTCTCTTGATCGCATAAATGAGTAGAGCAGCCTTATACCGTTCATACAACATATGAAACGCCCCATCCTGGTTCTTAGCAACCAAAAGAAGCAGTTCCTCGTCACTCAAACTTTCCAACTTAGGCATGATGTATTGATTTGGACAAATATAGTTATTACTATAAATATCTTACGTAATTATTATTTTTCTAAAAACTCCACATTTTCATCACATCTAAATCCTAAAATGTGATTAATACTGTGCAAAAATAATAAAATTTCAATAAAGACTACCAAACAAGTATACTTTTAACAGCGTTACGTGCTACCCAAACCATTCAAAAAAAATAAAGCATCTCGATGGTGTTCGAGATGCTTTACCTTAATCCGTATGAAAAGAAAGTCCAAAAGGCCTATTTAAGGGATTCAATTACGATTTTTTATAACAGGATCGATCCAGTAGTAGTCGTGGTCGGTATGGGAAAAGAACTCCATGGGGGTGACGTGACAATCAATGGTGTCGCTGAGCCCATCGTCGGTATAACTGACTACCTCTTCGGAGGGAAGCACCATACCGCTCATAATGGAACCATAGTCCAGGCAATGAAGATCCGACATCAGTACATTGACATGATTCGATACGACCCATTGTTCCATTTCTTCCTTACTGACACGTTTTACACGATCGGCCAAAAAGCGAGCTTCCTCCAGCTCTTTTTCAACACTGTCCGGAAAAAATAGTAGTAAAAATGCCTCATACTTTTCGACGTCTTTATTTCGAATTGCTTCATTCCGTAGAAACAGCTTCTCGCCCATCTGTCCATACTGATCCGCATATTTTTTCAGTTCCATCTGCGCAAGCTCCTGATCCGACCATTTTTGCAGCTCGGATAAGGCATACACCTCCGTACCTTGTCCGTCACAGCGATTGAGGTATTCCCAGATATCGCCCTGCACGACTTTAGGTTTCTTCTGCTCCAGCACATTGTAGCCTTGGGCTATCCATGCGTCTATTTGTTCCCTTCTCATGTTCTGCTATTCTTTTAAAAAGAAACAACAGTGTAACTGCAATGGTTTGCTTTTTTCTATTTGAGATTCCGGGCTTTCAACTCCGCATCGACAGCCTTTTCATTTTTACCAAAATATTTATAGGCTAGGACCGCCAGAATCAGGGGAAAAATTGTCGGCCAGGTTATGCCTGCGACGAATACACTGTAGGCGGCTATCCCTAAACAAAAGCCAATGATCGATGCATTGATGATTTTCGTGGGTTTGGCTTTCTTCTTAAGAACCAACAACTCTTCATTACTCAGTTCATTTAATTTTTTTTCTTCCATCAGGTCTGTACTTTTATAGGTTAGTTATTTTGTATGTTGATGCGAATATAATTATTTAAATGGGCAATAAAAAAACAGAAAAGGTTGGAAATTAGCAAAAAGAATAGCGCAAAAAAATAAAAAAGGTCGGATGAAAATGGAACACCCGACCTTTTTAACTAAGTTACTCCTTACATGGATACCTATAGGACAACAGCCGCAGGCAGATGGTTTGTTTTTTTTTTACAATTCGTATCAGCTTCCGATCGACCGGTCTTCATCCAATCAGCTCTTGCTTGTACTTTTCAATGCCCAAGCCACCAATAGGGGTTGAAAAAATAAACGGGCGAGCCGCTTTCCATCCGTATCCAATCCAAAGCCATCCCGATGGTCTTTATATTGAGCAATATTTCCGGGAAACACGGCTGCAAAAAATGCTGCTGCGATTTTTCCAACGTTCGATCGCTGTTTGGCAGGTGCTAAAATCAGTGTAGCACCCAAAGCAATTTCCGCAAAACCTGAATATACAACTGTATCATCTTTGGCGATCGGAACCCAGTCTGGCACCTGAGCCTGAAATTCCTTACGAGCAAAGGTCAGATGTCCAATACCGGCAACAACCAAAGAAGCACCTAATCCAATCCGTGCAATCTTCTGCATATGTGATTTATCCATAGCTTTTTTATTCAAAGTACATCATTCGACGTAAAATTGTTTGACCTATTGCAACGCATCAATGTCATAGCCTATGATGGGAAAGAACAGCAACGTATTACAAGTTTACTCAACGGGGCTGGCGTTATGCCCAAGCGTGTTGATTTCATGTGCTATCCTACCGATGATTTTTGGGTGCGGAAAGGAATGGGGATCGAAGGAATAACAAAAAGCGGCCGATCTCCTCAGAGCAAGGCCGCTTTTTCAGATAGACAAATGGTACGTCACTGCATCCTGGCTCTTTCCTGTAGTGCAGATCGGTATCACTAACGGAACAACTGCCGGCACTCAAACGTTTTCGAAGAAATATAAGAACAGCTGCCTTTCTCAAATCCAAAACCTGAGCATATTTCCCTATATTTATACCCGTGCTCCTAGAGCTCCTGTTATGTCAATTTCTTTATACATCATCAAACAAGGTGGAAAATTTGCAGATAGCTTTACCTTACGATATTGAATCTCTTTTTCAGCAATACTACCGACAGCTTTGTCTCTTTGCAAACAATATCCTCCACGACGAAGCTTTGGCTGAAGATGTTGTTCAGAACTTTTTCGCAGGGCTCTGCGAGGGCCGCAATACCCTACCCGATGATGAAAATACACGCCGAGGTTATCTCTTCATTGCCATCCGGAACAATTGCCTCAAACACATCCGCCGTGAAAAAATAAAAAGTAAATACGTCGACCAGCTCGACAAGGACATGATCGAAGAGCAGACCGTCATGGATGCCATGATACAGGCCGAAGTCATCGACCAGCTCATGGAAGCCATCAACCAACTACCGCAGGGCTGCAGACAGGTATTGCATATGGCCATCTTCGACAAACTCTCCAACGAAGAAATTGCGGGTAACCTGACCATCTCCATCAACACCGTCAAAAGTCAGAAAAAAAGAGCTATACAGCTTCTCAGATCACGTTTAGATGCACAAGCACTCCTCCTTTTATTATTTTTACTCACTGAATAACAAGGATTTATAATTTTTATTTTTTTTCCTTCCATCCTTTTACGCCCCCTATGGCTCTTCTCCTTATACAGCCAATTGAACAACATGATGGATCACCAATTTATACTCGTCGATTTCTTAGTCAAGCACTTTAGCGGGACATTGAGCCAAGCAGATATGCAGGCTCTTCAAAAAATCTTTGAAGATGATCCGACCCTACGTGAACAATGGGAACGATACACCAGCCAAGGGCTCAGATCTAGCGATGCGGAGTTCTGGAATAACCTTGACTTGGATCGCGCAAGAACGAAGATACTAAATTATACGTCGGCCGAGCTAGCAAAACGACCATTACATACCGGCGGCATGCGCCAACTAAAGATCTATGCAGGTCTTGCAGCCAGCCTACTCATCTTTTTAGGTGTCGCATGGTTTCTAAACTCTGCTCCTCAGGACAAACAAATTGTCGCCGATCAAGTCTATCGGTATAACAACGATGTATTGCCAGGAGGACAGAAAGCCACTCTTACCCTCTCCAATGGTAAAACTGTAGCTCTTTCTGAGGAGAAAACGACTATAGAGGAAACGCATGGCGAACAGCTTCAGATCGTAGATGGCCAGTTGCAGTACAAACCAAACAGCGGGCAGGCCGAACTTGCAAACCTAAAAAACACGTTGAAAGTACCTGAATCGGGCTTCTACCGGATGGTACTCCCCGATGGTACTAAAGTCTGGATAAATTCAGCTTCCGAACTGAGCTATCCTTTGGCCTTTGGTAAATCGACCCGCAATGTGGAACTACGGGGTGAGGCCTACTTTGAAGTGGCCCACGAAAAAAATCGTCCCTTCATCGTCAGCACGATCCACGGTGCTGTTAAAGTTTTGGGGACAACCTTTAATCTGACGGCCTACAGCAATGCGGCCTCCAATGTCACATTAATCAATGGCAGCATACAGCTGACCAATAAAAATAAAATGACAAAACAAATCGTACCTGGACAGAAAGTCGAATTCGACGGCAACGACATGCGCGTATTTCAGGCAAATATCGAGAAGGAAACCGCCTGGCAACATGGCTATTTCTATTTCGAACACGACCAGATTCAGGACATTATGGAACAGCTGGCACGCTGGTATGATATCCAGGTTATCTACAAAGGACCGATCAGTAAGAAAAAGTTTGGCGGAAGCATGAGCCGAAGTGTAAGCCTCGCCGAAGCCTTAGAACTCATTAAACGCGGGGCCGGCCTTGAATTTGAAATTGACAGAAAAACCGTCACCGTAAAGAATAAAAGCTAAAGAAGATAAACCAATTTTTAAAAACCAAAGGAGGACTAAAGATGATTTAAATATTTACCTACTCCAACAAACATTGCTATTACTCTATTCAGCAGTGCTTGAATAACATCTAGATGTGAATTAAACAAAAAACCAACCCTATTACTGAAAATATGAATTACTTTATCAAATGTAAAGATTACCTATTCGGGAACCGAATGGCTGAACCTAGCTTTGCACCCCTCGTTTCCAAAAAGGTGAAAGCCACCCTTTTCCTGGGTTTACTATTTACCTATGGTGTCTACGGCAAAACCGAAGCACAGCAGGTCACCTTACATATCAATAAGGGTAACCTAAAATCGGTTTTTACTGAAATCAAAAAACAGACCGGTTATCATTTCTTTTATGATGAAAGTCTCTTCAATGGCCTCAAACAGGTGAATGTCAATGTCTCCAACCAAAAGCTGGAAAGCGTGCTCAAAGAACTGTCAGATGAGCTCCCCTTACAGTTTGAGATGCACAAAAATCATATCATCGTCTTGCCGAGCGCTCCGAAAACTTCCCTTCAGCCCAAGCAACAACAGTATACGATAAATGGGCAATTGGTTTCCAAAAAAGACGGTAAACCCATCGAAAACGCAACGATCAGCATCAACGGCGGCAACAACAGGACCTCTTCCGATAGCAAAGGAAACTTTTCCCTGCAAACCGTCCAGGCGGAAGGTACGCTGACCATTTCGCACCTTTCCTTCAAAGCACAGACTGTGCGGTTTAACAGTGCAACAGCCAGTGCTTTGACAATAACCTTGGAAGAGAACGACAGTGCATTGGAGGAAGTTGTTGTGGTCGGATTTGGTACCCAAAAGAAAGTCAATTTGACAGGAGCCATTTCCCACGTCGGTAAGGAAGCTTTTGAAAATCGGCCGGTTGCCAATATCGGACAGGCTTTACAGGGGCTTGTCCCCAATCTGAATATCACCTTCGGAAATGGTTCGCCAAACAGTACTCCGGGTTTTAACTTACGGGGTGGTACATCCATGAGTTACAATAGCAATACAGGTGTATTTGAATCCGTCAATGGTGATCCTTTGGTGATCATAGATGGAGTAGAAAGCTCTACCGGTGCCCTGAACCAGCTCAACCCGAATGACATCATGGATATGTCTTTTGTCAAAGATGCCTCTGCGGCAGCCATCTATGGTACCAAAGCAGCCTATGGTGTCATCTTGGTCCGTACTAAACGTGGTGAATTCAATCAAAAAGGCAAGATCGCCTATAACTTCGACTCCAACTTTGATACGCCATCTGGCCTGCCTGACATTTTAAACGCCTATGAAATCCAAAAATCGGGCATGGATCGGACCCTATGGACGAATGGCAAGCCAGGTACAGCAGATGAAAAAAAGCTGGAGATGATCCAAAAGTACATGGACAATCCCAGTCCCGAAAATGCATGGTATCAGGAAGGAAACAGCATTATTTGGGTCGCTAACGTTAACCCATTTGAGGAAGCCGTCAAAAAATGGACGCCGATGCAAAAACATACGCTGAACTTGAGCGGTGGAGCCGAGTCCATCAACTACTATATCTCCGGAGGATTACAAAACCAATCGGGCATGTACAAGATCAACACCGATAAGTTGAAACGCTACAATGCGCTGATGAACATCAATGCCAAAGTAAATAACTGGTTCAGCGTTTTTGGTAAAATAGGTTTTGACCAGACAAATTTCAATAGTCCATATATCGTCGGCGGTAAGGGAAGCATCTGGTCGGCCATGATGGGTGAGACAAACAAAAACATCAATATGCCTATCCAAACGGGGCCAAATGATCCATTGCCCAATACCTATACTGACAACATCCTTGCCTGGTTAAGTTATGGTGCAAATAACCAATCGATGGATAGAAGAGTATCCTTGTTGATCTCCCCCGAATTCACCTTGATTCCGAATGCACTGAAATTAAAGGCCGACCTCAGTTATCAGCCCCAGTCTTATAGCTTGAGCCGATACAGCCCCAAATTCAACCAAGTCGTAGACTCCTGGCAATATACATCGCAGCAAGCCGAGGCGGCAGAAAACCGGGCCTATTTTGACAACAATAACACCAATAAATACCTGGTCAACATCTATGCAGATTATAAGAAGACCTGGGCAGAGAAACACAATTTTTCCACCGTAGTGGGTTACAATCAGGAACAGACAAAATTTAATCAGATCACCAATACATTCCGCAAACTGATTTCGCCCGATATACAGAACCCGGATGCAGCTGAGGATCCTTCTTTACATACAGTATCCAGAAATGCATACACCCTGGCTGGACGTGCCGTATTTGGCCGTGTGAACTACAACTTTGCTGAGAAGTATTTCTTTGAGAGTAACCTACGTTATGATGGAAGCGCCAAATTTACGGAGAAAGATCGATTTGTCACCTTCCCATCCTTCTCTGCCGGATGGCGGATATCGCAGGAGGATTTTATGGCCGGAACGAAGAACTGGCTCAACGAACTTAAACTGCGCGGAAGTTGGGGGAAATTAGGAAATCAGCCCTCATCCATCTATCCTTATCAGGCAACGATGAATACAGGCAAGGCTCCTTACTTAATCAACGGGCAGCAAATAGTCTATATCGACCCGCCGGGACTCGTATCCCCTTACCTCACATTTGAGAAAGCCAGAACCTGGAACGTCGGATTTGATGGAACATTTCTCAAAAACAGGCTCGATGTAACATTTGAATATTACAACAGAAAGACCACCGACATCCTCACCGATGGAAGTGCCTCATTTCCGACGACGTTGGGAACAGCCGCACCGCTGGAAAACTCGGGTATTTTGGAAACTAAAGGATTTGAACTTTCCTTCCTTTGGAAACAAACCATCAATCCCGATCTACGATATCGCGTAGGTCTCAACCTGTCCGATTACCTGACCAAAGTACAGCATTACGCAGCCAACACCAGCATGATGATTACCAATTCTTCGGGCAGGGAGGTGATGTATGATGGTAAAACGATCGGCGAAATATGGGGTTACCGTACCGGTGGTATACTACAGGAAAGTGATTTTGCCGGACGAAACGAAAGCAATGGTAACTGGATCTACAATGGAGCTTATCAAGGCACCCTCTATCCGGGATATATCTGGTATCAGGATCTTGGCGGACCCGAGGGTATTCCAGATGGGAAAATAGATGCCGGACTGAACACCTTGGCAAATCCAGGCGACCGTGTCGTTATTGGAAATTCTACACCACGGTATCGATTTGGTATTACCGGAAACGTGCAATATAAACATTTCGATCTTGACTTCTTATTCCAAGGTGTGTTGAAACGTGATATCTGGGCCGGACTATCTTCCTACTGGGGCGGTGGAGCAGGCTCAAAATGGATGTATGAAAGATCTTGGACACCGGACCGCACAGATGCTGAGTTTCCAATGTACGGTTCCTCAGTCAATGTGCAGGACAGATACCTCATCAATGGGGCCTACCTGAGACTTAAACAGGCGGTATTGGGCTATACCCTACCGCAAGAGATGACCAAACGATTTGGTGTGGAGCGCCTGCGTTTCACGCTTGCCGGTTACAACATCTTTGAAATTACAAAAATACCAACAATTTTTGATGTCGATCAGATATCTGCCGACTATCCACAAAAAAGATCAATTGCTTTTGGAGCCCAAATTGTATTCTAACCATTACTACTATGAAAAAAAATATATTCAGATTGATCGTGATTGCAACAGCTTCCTCCCTTTTGCTGACGCAGTCCTGTAACGATAAATTTTTACAGCTAAGTCCCGAAACTGAACTATCGAATGACAACTCCTTACATACCGAAACAGAGCTGACATTATACCTCAATAATCTCTATAACCGCTATATTCTAGGGCATGGTTCGGGCTGGGCTGATGCTAAAGTCAACCCCAATGTTGTTGGTGGCAGCCATTTGTTGGCATCCGACTTTATGACTGACAATATGGTCCGCTACGGTAACATTAGTAGTATGATGGACAACACCTTTATTCCGCCCAATGCAGGTGGTTCAGTTGACTGGACATGGGAAAACCTGCGCTCCGTCAATTATTTCATCAAAAACTACCGCAATGCATTGCCGGCGGTGAATAATGATGCCACGCGATTGAACAAATATATCGGTGAAGCCTATTTCTTTAAGTCGATGGATTATTACCGCAAGCTTATGCTTTTCGGCGATGTACCCTGGCTTTCAAGCGACCTCAACATCAACAGCGAGGAATTATACAAACCACGCGATAAACGAACGGTGGTTGCCGACTCATTAATGAAGACCATCGATCTGGCTGTTGCTGGTCTAGAAGGTATTACTGGCCGTCCAGACGGACGTATCAATCAGGATATGGCGTTGTTTTTAAAAGCGAGAATTGGTCTTTTCGAAGGCTCCTTTAGGACCTATCACAACGAGCTGTCTCTACAAAGCACAGCAAAACCTTTTTTGGAAGCAGCTGTGGATGCTTGCGAAAAAATCATCGCATCAGGTCGCTATCAATTGTATGCTACGGGCGAAACTCCTTACTGGAAATTATTCACATTCAAGAAAGATCCAAATTCCGATGGCAATAAAGAGGCTATCTTAGCCCGTGTTTATGACGGTACTGTTGTCGGTCACGCAACGCAGCGTTATTGGGATCAGAACAACAGTATTTCGGGCGGAAGACCTGCTGGAGGTGCAACACGAGGCTTGATCGATGAATATCTGTGTATTGACGGTAAACCGATCTATACGTCAGGATCCGCAGGCAGCTACACCGCCAACCCACTTTTCAAAGGCTATGATGGTCTATGGTCCGAACTCGAAAACCGCGATCCACGGTTAAAGCAGACCATTAATTATCCGGGGGAAAACCGGTCACTATTCAACAGGACTGACGGTACAACCAGTCTGGAGAAAAATGGCATCACCTATCCTCGATTATCGTATAATGTGAGCGGCGGCACAACTGTTACGGGTTATCTACCCATTAAGCATTGGATGGGTGACCGTACCGAAAACGAAGCGACAACAAACGGACAACAAACGGCCATTGAATTCCGATATGGAGAGGTATTGTTGATGTTAGCAGAAGCAAAAGCCATTTTAGGCACGCTGACACAGAATGACCTGGATCGGACGATCAATCTGTTACGCCAACGTGCAGGATTTGACTTTGCGAAATACCCGAGCAGCAAGCTTGAGCTTGGCAACCTTCCTGCTGATCCTAGGCTTGATGAGATCTATGCTGCAAAACTTGATTATTCCGTTAGCCCCATCATCCGTGAAATCAGACGCGAACGCCGTATTGAAATGGTGTTGGAAGACCGTCGTTACGAAGATTTGATGCGCTGGAAAGCGGGAAACCTGATGACAGTGCCCTTACGCGGCATGAAATTTACAGCTGAAAAAGGAAAATTGTACGATGGAACACATACCGCCAAACCTATTATCGCCCTAAAAGAAGAAGTCAATAAAGACATCTTTTTGGATAATAACGGGTTTATCATCGCTTATCCACGGAGTGCCAACATTACAAATGGTGTCGCCTTATGGGCAGACTACCGATACTACTGGCCGTTACCTTTATATGATCTCACGTTGGACGGTAATCAGCTGGTTCAGAATCCAGGATGGCTGGGCGCAAAATAATATGAATAAAAAAAAAATAACATCATGAAAATTAAAGTATATATCTACCTGTTGATTAGCCTCCTATGTGTAACTATGGGGTTGAACGCATGCAAAAAGGATCTGGGGCCTATTAAAGACAATTTAACTGTTCGGGAAGCTGTACTTTCTGGAGGTTTCATGCAGATTCCTGTTAAAATCGGAACGCCGCTTCAGATCAATCTGGCAGTCAATCCTGGAAACCGCAGCGTCACACAGGCGACCTATACCAACAAACATCCAGAAATTGCAACGTATAGCAATACGGGATTGGTTACCGGCTTAACCGTCGGCAAAGATACCGTCACCATACGATCTGGCGAACTGAATGTCTGGTATATAGTCAATGTAACCAAGTAATAGTCGGCATTCACCATGTTCGAAAAAATAATGGTAAGAGGTGACCATTTGTTTATTTAGTGTTTAGTTTAGACTATCAGACAAACCCGTCTGGTAGTCTTCTTTTGACAAAATAACATCTATTCATTTTACCGTTTTTCAAATTATAAAAACGATTGACTTAATTGTAAACCGCAGTAAAACAAACCCAATTTCTTACTATAAGCTTGTATTTTGAATAATTATAAGCCACCAATATACATGAACAATTATAAATTATTTACTTCAAAAATTATGACACAACAAACAAGAAAATGGATGCAAATCCTGAAAGGACTTGCATTGTCCACCACAGTCCTATTCCTTTTTTTCGCGTGCTCCAAGCCCTTGGTAGAGCAAAATGCACCAGAAACGCTACGATTAAAGGCGTCATCAAATGGCGTTATTGACACATCCCTGGCCAATCTCACATTTGTCACTAATCCAGTAAATCTCAATATCGTCATGTTTGTCCCCACAGACAATCCAGCCTTACCCGGCTACAAAACACGGTTATCTCAACTATTTGTCCATTTCCAGGATTGGCTGCATAATGAGATGGCACGTTATGGTTACAGCAGTTATCTGGGGCTGGCAAAAGATTCTGCAGGCCTAGTTAACATCATTGAAATCCCTGCCGCAGGAGCTCAAGCGGACTACCCCTATAGCTCAGCCGTATCCGCTGGTAAAATTATAAATGAGATCAATACGTACAGAGCTGCCCATCCAAGCCAATTTTCATCCAACAATCACTATCTTGTGCTGTTGCCTGCAAGAACAGATGGCGATAACAGCCAACCCTTCTATGGCTATGGAAAATACTGCTTTGCAGTAGATAATTCCTCCATGTCTGTCAATGGAATTCCAAACCCTAGCTCAAACTATCTCGGCGGCATGCTACATGAATTGGGCCATGGATTAAATTTGCCGCATAACCGCGCTAAATATGTCAGTGAAGAACCTACATTGGGCACATCACTGATGGGAAGCGGCAATGTGAGTTTTAGCAAGGGACAGCCTACTTTTCTAACAGGCTCCGATGCTGCGATTCTCAACAGAAATGAAGTTTTTCAACCTGCAGTAGCGACAGCTAGCCCCTACCAAACACCTACATATTCTGTACAACCTCAATTTGCCATTGATAACAGTCAACAAAAAATCTTTATTACTGGAAATTATACGTCCAATTTGCCTGTGAGTGAGATACTAGTCTATATGGACCCCAATGTGAACAACGAAGGTACAGGAGCCAACAAAGATTACAATGCAGTCACCTGGAAATTTGCCCCCGTTTCCTCTGGTGTCATCCAAGGTACTATAGATCTCAATGAACTTTACTACAAAAGCAATACACCTTATGAGCTTAAGGTAAAATTATTATTGCAAAATGGCTATACAACATCCAATGTTTACGAATTCAACTATGTCAACGGGCTCATGACGACCAATCAGGATTCGGTGTATACCTATTCCAATGCGTCCTATGCCGGTGTGAAAGGAAGCTTTGGCAAAGGGCAATATACCACCGCAGATTTATTGGCCAAAGGTGTGACAGACAATAGTGTCTCTTCCATTAAAGTTGGTGCTAATGTTAAAGTGACGTTATACAATAACGATAATTTTACAGGCGACAGTCTTGTCGTCACATCATCGTCTTCTTATCTTTCGACTTTCAACGATAAGGTTTCATCCATGAAAGTACAAAACCGTTAAAAGATTTGGGAAATACAATGCATAAATTAATTTTAAGGAACGCAGGGCCATTGCTTGTTGTGCTATTAGCGTTGGTCGGGTTGAACCTGCAGGCGCAGCCCGCTCCCTGGTTCACCGACGGGAAATTCGGTCTGTTTCTACACTGGGGGCTCTATTCCCAGACCGCGGGCGACTGGGACGGCCATCCTACCAAAGGCGGCGAGCATTTTATGCTCTACGAACGCATACCCGTCAAGACCTATGCAAAGATTGCCAATCAGTTTAATCCAACAGGCTTTGATGCCGACCGTTGGGCTCAGATGGCCCACGATGCCGGCATGAAATACCTGGTGATCACAGCCAAGCACCACGATGGGTTTGCGATGTACAATTCGGCCGTCAGCGACTATAACATCGTCAAGCGCAGCCCTTGGGCAAAAGATCCAATGAAGGAGCTTGCTGCAGCCTGTAAGAAATATGGTCTGAAGCTCTGCTTCTACTATTCCCTCGGCCGCGACTGGGAAAACCCCGATGTGCCCACCAACTGGCCTGTCAAAGCTGGGCGCAGCAATACCTGGGATTATCCCGACGAAGATGCCAAAGACCTCAACAAATACGTCGAAAACAAGGTCAAACCGCAGCTGCGCGAATTGCTGACACAGTATGGTCCTATCGGTATTATCTGGTTTGATACACCCGAGCTGATCACCAAAAAACAAAGTCAGGAAATCAAAGATCTGATCCATTCCATTCAGCCCGACTGTATTATCAACAGCCGGATAGGCAATGGACTTGGCGATTATGCTGTTGTTGAGCAGTCGCTGGTTTCTACTGCACGCAAGAACTGGGAAGCCTGCATCACGATGAGTGAAAACTGGGGTTACAATAGACATGACACCAAATGGAAAAGCCCCGAGCTGCTGGTTCGCAACCTTATTGAAGTCGTGAGCAAGGGGGGCAACCTGCTGCTCAATGTCGGCCCCAAAGGCGATGGTACCTGGCCAGTCGAAAGCCAGGAAAACCTACATACTATCGGAAGCTGGATGAAGACCAACGGCGAAGCGATTTACGGCACCACGGTCTGGGGTGGCGCCAAGGAAGCAGCACAAGCCATACAGACCGACAAAAAGATAGCCGAAAAGGAAAAAGCGGGCATGAAAGATGCCGTGAATGATGCAACGTCAAAAGAAATCGTATCAGACTATCGCTTTACGCAGAAAGGCAACTTTGTTTACCTCTTTGTACGCAGTCCGTCGACGGCTACGATCGACATCCCGGAGCTTGCAAAAAGTGGCCGCGACATCAAAAGTTTAACGCTTCTCGGCAGTTCCTCAAAGGTGAAATGGACACAAAGAAGAGATACGCTAAATCTGTCTTTACCCACTGTCAAGAACCCAGAAATCCCGATTTACGTATACAAGATCGAAGCGAAATAGCCCATTGCCTATTTCACAAATCGTCTTACTCCCTTTAACAAAAAGCTCCCTGATCATTGATTGATCGGGGAGCTCTTACAATCCAACCGCTCTTCTTACGTTGACACCTCACTCGGACTGTATTTTAAATCAATATTGTTTCAGGTGGAACGAATCGTAAGCCAAAACGATCGGATATAAATCTACCGAAAAGACTAGCCTTAAAATGTGCATCTTTGCTTTAACGACAAAAGACAAAGTACACACATGAAAAAATATATTATTGTATTCAGTTTATCCATACTTACGTTAACCGTTTCGGCGCAGAAAAAAAAGAAGAAACAGGGCCCGCCACCAGTGGTGAAACCTATCCCCGAGCCACCAAAAGTGATCGAACAGGCAGGTACTTCGGAAAGCATGCCTGTTATGATATCCATGCCTACACGAGCGGCAGATCAGGTGCGCATCAAAAAGACAGATGGACAAGAACTCAATCTGGAGAAACTGGAGGAATTAGTAAGCACAGACTTAGCTCAGGTAAAAACCTTATCCCTGGGTTCTTCCATTTCCGGAAAGAAGCTCGGCAGCGAAATCCTGCAAAAGATTATGAACGAAGGCAGTCAAATGGAGTCATTGGAAATTAACAATTTAGACATCAACACATTTCCTGAAATCACAGCAGCCCATTCTAAACTTAAAAAGATCACGTTAAGCCGAAATAATCTCAGTGTACTTCCCGCAAGTATTTCCAATCTGGCAGCGCTGGAAGAGTTCGACTGCAATAATCCCTTGACGAGCTTGCCTGCATCCTTTGCACAACTCAAAAACTTAAAACAGCTGGGGCTTAACGGGAATCTGTTCAGCACTTTTCCCAAAGAAATTTTTAGTTTGAACAAGCTGTCTTTCCTATACCTTTCGGGCAATTACAAAGGTGAGACCAAGCTGACAGATCTGCCCGATCTATTTGAGCAGTTGCCCGAACTAAAAGAACTCGGCATAGAGCATGCGGGGCTATCGACACTCCCAAAATCTATTGTTACATTAAAAAAACTGGAGAAGGCCAATTTTTCCTTCAATCAATTTACGAGCTTCCCCGCAGCATTGTACAATAATCCCAAACTGGTTTTTGTACCGTTTACGAATAATCCCCTGCAATGGGAACCGTTTTTGGCTTCTGTCAAAAAAATAAAATGGAGCGGTCTCTTCTTTTTGAACGATACAGGGCTTAGCAAAAAACAGTACGAGCAGGTACAGCAGATCCTGAGCAAGACGGATGTCTATTATGATGAGATGAATGATTAAACCCTTTTACAGTAAGCCCAAAAGATAATTTTTGGGCTTACATTCGAAATTATTCGTTCTAAATAACACGCGATACAATTATTGCGCATGAAATTTATCTTTAATTGCTTTTGCTAAATTGGGTATATCAACAATCGCTTGATCAATCAGGTGTCGATATAAATTTTCTCCATATTTTGCTATTAAATGCTCATTTAAATCACCACTTGTCGGCCTTCCGTCACTATAGACATAAGTAGGCACAATTAAATAATTTGGAACATCATCAAAGGTTATCATTTCCCATGTCAATAACCCTTTAAAATCTCTTACAATATTCCTGATTTTGCTATATATAACCTCATTTTTATCTTTGTCCTTAAATCTGAAACGTAGAAATGGGTATCCCGCATACCGATCATCTATCGACATCATTGATATTCTACTTGTCGCAATTGGGCAAATATCATTTAATGTAAAAAACAAAATTCTATTTACTTCTTCGAAATCCATATTACAGTCGTTTAATTTAATGGACATGATAGTCTGACAATACATTTGCCTTGAATTTTAAAAATCAAATTTCAATTCTTTACTCTTTCCAATCCAAACTACATCTTCCTCAGCACCTTTAAACAGAACATAACTAGATACTTTTGCGGTAACAGCATACCAAGGAAGCATTTTAATATTAAATTTTATAGCACGATTATGAGAAAAAGTAAAACTAACATGCTGATAATTAAACCAAATAGTCGGCAATAAATTTACTATTTCCTGACTTAAGATCTTTCCTTCGAATGTAAGCTCAAAGTTATTATAACTAAAATTATCTTTATTATCTAAAACCAATTTTAGCTTTTCGAGCAAACTAGGCTCATCAAATTCAGGCCTACTTGCATTTATATAAAAATTACCCGTTTCGAAACTTAGCTTTAAAATCAAGTTGACAAAGTATTCTCTATCAGAATAGACATCAACTACAGGCTTGATAGACAGTAGATTGCCACCCGCATTATTATGAATTTTTAAATCTTTCATTATTTCATTTTCGGTATTTTCTTATAAATAGTCGGCAGACATTATTAATTCGGAGAAAGTGCGTTTTGAAAGATTAATTTTTAATTTCCCATAGGCGCCTTCATATGTGGGCGAATCAAAAGAAATTATAGGATAGTACTTAAAAAAATCCTTCAGAGATTTGTTGTTCTTTAAGAAGATATTTACGTCAACAAGTACACTATCTGAATTACTATAAACTTTCAATTGTTTGTAAAATGCATTATTACCATCTTTATTTTTCAAAAGTGATATTAGGACAGAATCAATAAAAATTAAATCTCTTTGATTCAGGTTATAACTATTATCAAAAACAGAATCCTTTGGAGCATTGAAAATTGCATAATCATGAAACCTCTTTTGATCGAAATAATTTATACTATACGTATTCCCTTTTTGTAAACGTAGCCTCCTAAAAAAAATATCCCCTATATATAAGTCCATAAAGCCATTTCTTAATACCGCCCTATCAACCTTATTAAAAGAAGGAGCAAAGTAAAAAATATTCCCATCTATTCTAGTTTTACCCGTAACAGTATTCTCTGCCAACAGTAGCGGATTTTCTTTAGGATCGATTAATTCCAACGTAGCAGAATCAAGACCTAGGGAATAATCAATTACCCGATATGAGGAGTCTTCTCGTATTTCAATAGCGTAATCCGAACCACCAAACATATCACTATTGACTGTTACGGCCTTAACCAAAACATGATCTTTAGGGGTATTATTACAAGAAACTGTAAAAATTACGACGACTATGCAAATAAATGCGCTTCCTCTCATAAATCTCATTATTTTCCCCATTTTAATTGAACCGATATAATCCTCGGCTGATTTATTCGACCCCAACTTCATATCCTTCTTCCTTCAGATTTCATTATCTTCTTAAGCTTTCCATGGTCAGACAAATCCCAGTACCACCATTTGTGGGATAAACCTATGATCTTCGATAAGTCCCCATTAAAATACAATTTAAATATAAAAACATATCCCTTGAAACAGAAGTTCCGTCTAAATAACACTACTACCCTTAAAGAATTTCTAAGAAGACTACTGAAAATGACAGAAATGAGGCTTCATAATCCCGAACGGGTATAAAGCACTTAAAAAACACATAAATTATACCCGATAAAGTATAATTTAAGAATATTTATTATATTTATATCAGATAGGGTATAATTATGAATTCATTACGAGTGTTTGTAAAACAGAAACGAAAAGAATTAAAGCTAACGCAGGAAGATTTAGCTGCGAATGCTGGAGTCGGTTTAAGGTTTTTACGTGACCTCGAGCAGGGAAAAAAAACATTACGTTTAGACAAAATAAATGACATATTAGCGTTATTCGGTAAAGAAGTTGGTGTAATTGATCAAATTAAAGAGTGATGGCGCGCGAAGCAAAAATATACTTTCATGATGACTTGGCAGGATATCTCATTGAGACTGATCATGGTTATTCATTTAGTTATGAAGAGAATTATCTAAAAAAAATGGAAAGTTTGGGAATATCTGAGCTCGTAAGAAATAATATTTACAAAGACTTTAGAAAAAAATGCTGATAAAGTTAAAGAATTGATTGATTATAGCTTTCTCACGGATGATTACAAGGAAAAATATGTTCAAATTGTTCACAGTAAATTGAAACAGATTGAATTATAGAAAAGAATTTAGTGATCAGTCTATTCGGATTTCTGACGGATGGAAAAACGACACGAATGGGTCTTTTATTAAATTAAGGTAAATAGACGCTTGAGCGCTATAAATCCTTGTTATCAAAACTTTATTCTTGCTATCATAATCGAGCCAATTATCATAAAAAAGAAACATGCTATTAATATAAAAAGAGCAATGGCTCTTCTTATATAGACCTTAGATTTACTTAAACTCTTATAGTTTTTCTCAAATACTGGATTTCTCACGGTTTGTTCAATGGATGAACGGCCAATTAAAATGGCTAATAGACTATAGATCATAATACCAAATGCCATAAAGATAGGCTCCTTAACACCTACTAATTTTAAAATTAAAAAGACAAATACTTCCCCTAAATAGATTACTTTACTTATGAATAAATAAGCTAGTCCAGGAACTACATTTTCTGTCTTCCTCTTTCCTGCAAACCATTTTGACAGCACAAAATCTAACTGTAATATTTTATTTATCATACCTTTGCTTCCTACAAGCAACTAAATTTATTTTTCCATTTAAATTTGCCCCTCTCCGATAATTCAATCACCGAATAGGTTTAAAAAGTCCCATCTCCAAAACTGACCTTGTCATTTAATTATTTTTGTTCAACGGGACAAAAAAACTATTCGGCTCATAATCATCTTCATCAATTGAAAAACCTTTTAAATAGAACAGATAAGCAATAGAATATTTTGTATCAAGAGGACTGAGAAACTCATCTTTCAAGCGCAAGATAACCGATCCAGGAATACGGGACGTAAATCGTTCAATAGCTTCTGAAATAGGTTTGTCAACGTATTTTAATACTTCCGGATCTTGATTAAAAATCCCATATTTATCAACTATTTCGGCTATAAAAGCTTCATCTTGCGGATTCGTTAAGAGATCATTAAGAAATTGCGAAAAACTTATCTCGGTATCCATATTTTCCTTAAAATAGTTTCTAAACCACAGTAAGCGCCCCATAAAAAGTCTATTCTCTTTTGTTTTTCCGTATACAAAAAGTAGATCATTTCGATCGTAAAAAAATTCACTACTATCGCTTAAAACAAACGTCCTAATGCTTGCGGATTTGTCCAATATGTCTGCGTCTTCTCTAGAAAAGCTAACTTCATTAGGACGAGGATCTATTGAAGCCGCTTTCTTGTTGTCAGAATGACAACTACAAAAAAAAGCTGATAAACAAACTAGTAGTAACAATCGTAATCCCATACGCTCCTATTTATATTTTACATCGACTTCACAATAAGTTTTTGGTGGATCTGATGAATTTTTTATGGCCTTATATTTATGTTTATCCAAAAATGCTGAATTTCCAGATAAATAGATCCGGTCGACCTTCTCAAAATAATTGTAATAGTCAATCAGCGACCTGATTTTATCCCCAAAATCCTTATCCAGAAACTTAACGATGCCGTTTTTGCTCTTATAAAAAATATCGTTATCATTATTAATTAACAAGATATCGTCTTTAGAAGTAATCAGGTAAATTTTATAGTCGCCATAGGGATACATTTTATTGTCATCGTGATTAACGGTATCTCCCTGGGTTCGATATTTATTTAATATCGTTTTATACAACTTGTTCCATTCGGCACTATCTAATAGTTTATCATGGACCTTTGCAACAGCATCGTAATCAAATATATTTCGTTGAAACGTTGAAAAGCTAAATTTATCATCTTGGATAAGTCCATTTTCAAAGATAACTTTTATATAAGCACTGTCTGTCCTAAATGTGCTGTCTATCTTGTTATTTTCAACAACATGTCCATTGCAGCTTGATATAAGCAGCAGGCAACTCATCATGCTGGCTAGCAAACAATGTAGAATCTGTTTCGTTGTTTTCATTTCTGGCTGCCCATTTTTAAATATATTTTCATAATCCTATGTTACGGAAGTTTATTTCTTACGATGTTTATTGTGCTGACTTTCCATAATTATGCTTAGATTAATACCCTTCCAAATTCCATCCAGTTGGTTTATCTTCCAGATCTGTGATGTCAAGCCCATTGATTAGTGTATAAAGTGGCTCGTCAGGAAAATTATTCATCCGCAATAGAATGAGCTTGTCGTATTCTTCGTTGTAATAGTAATACCCAATTTTTGGATGTTTTTTCCAAAAAATAGTTGACGTAATTAATTCTTTATTGGTCATAAGGTCTTTATTTAATAATATGCTATCAAGTTATTCAGAACGATAAGAATCTATTTCGATCCAATTGCTTGACGTTATAATTCTCCCATTTCCCTTATTTTTTAGATATAAGTGCAATTTCACTTTCCTATCTGCGGTCGAAACTCTCAATTCATCCCTTCCTACAGTAAATCGATATGAAATAATACTGTCCTTTTTCAATTCCAATTTGAATTCCTCTAAAAATGCGCAGTTTGGCAGTACAGCCGGTACATCCATTCCTTCTGGAAAAAACTGTCTTGACAATAACCTGATTTTATTGTCTGTATTTTCAATAATAATTTGGTTATGTTTTAGCGCACTTGGATTCTTCGTTTTATAAAATACGGTCGCGTCTTCCCAATAATCAGGACAGCCAGTTGCAAACATTCGCTGATCTAATTTTAATATTGTATCCATTTTTGATTTGAACTCCAACCTTACAAGATAATCATTCCCCGTTTTTCTAATCGCTGTTTTTAAACATATTGAATCTTCGCATTTTTCATCAGATTGACATGAAGATAAAACACCTAATAAGGCAATATTTAAAAGTAGAAATATTTTCATAATGCTATGTTACGGAAGTTTATTTCTTACGATGTTTATTGTGCTGACTTTCCATAACTCCACCATTACCTATTTTTCAGCGTATTTCGTATATAAATCAACAATTCTGAGCATACATATACAATAAACACAAATATGAGGATGAGATTTATATTTTTTGATAGTTCGGGCAAATCCTATAAGGAAGTTCCTCTATAGGGCTTTAATAGAAAAGAATCCGACTTGTTTTCAGAGACAACTTTGCGCAGCAGCTTTTCATCCGTACTTAATAAATCGATATTCAGATGATCCAATACTTTTATCACGAAAGGCAATTCACGATGTGAGATATCAATATTTGAATAGAACAAGTCCTCTTCCTTAAACAGCCCATAGGGATAGGAGATCAAGTCTTTTGATAGCTCCATCAAAAGTTCTTCACTACAAATCAATGCACCTCTAAAATTAGCTGAAATATCATTTTGCTTGAAAAAGTTCCGTAGTGCGGGTAAATTATCCTCATTATTCGGAAACCACTCGAGATCTATCTTATCGTGATTTATGATCCATGAAGAGCCCCGCTCAAACGTTGATATAACTTTCTTGAACCAGGGGTCATATAACCTAATAAAATCAGCTAAATTAAACTCCTTTCCTTTCGGATCTACTTGAAAGGAAACACCGTACCACTTAAGTGATGAAATATGCTCGCCAAAGAGGAATTCAATATAATGATTCCTATCGTATGGGAGTATATCTGTCCTATTGCTTGTTATCATAAATATTTCTATTGATGTGTACCCTTCATGTTAACGGGAATTATACGATCTATTCAGCTTATTACCGTAACTTTTCTCAAATTCATTCCACTGCTCTGTCGTTTTTCCGTTTATGAAATAATCAATACAATTTAATTCTACGTCAATCCGAGTGGTATCGAACATCTTTTTTGTTTTATGAACTTCAATTATTGGAACGCCTTTCCGTTTAACAATGGTATCACCTATATCACAAAAAGGTATAACATGGTAAAACCACCTACCTGGCAGCGATTGTACAGTATCTCTTTTTGTGCTAGGATCAACGCCAATAAGGATAAAATCCTGATACTTGATCTTAGGTTCTTTTAAAAGAACAACATTAGCCTCGAAACTTTCAGCATATTGTTTAGTTGTTTCACATCTATTGGGATCATTACATCCAATAACTAATAAAGCTAGGATACTATAAATTGCTTTCATATTTGTTACTTTGTCTGAAATAGTGAAATTGTCGTAGTTTTACCGTATACAGCCCCCACCCCTTCACCCAAGGAAAACTCATGTACACCTGTAATATCTGTATCGCCTTTTTTGAGTATTGGCCTTGCATAGGTTCCCATAATTCAAGTTCCAAAAGAGAAATCCTGAGGTTCACCAGTTAATTAAACAAGCTCATCCCCAAAATAGATAAGGGCTCATAAGAATTGGCTCTTACTGTGAATGATACTTATTATTATCATAACTTTCCAGAAGTTCTTTCCATCGTCTTATCGTCTTTCCATTTATGAGATAACTTTCGCAAGTTGCTTCTATGTCAAATCGCGTGGTATCATATTTCATTTTTGTTTTATGAACTTCAATTATGGGAATGCCCTTCCGTTTAACAATGGTATCACCTATATCACAAAAAGAGGTCACTTGGAAAAACCATCTACCGGGCAACAACTGTACGGTATCTCTTTTGGTAATAGGATCAACTCCAATAAGGATAAAATCTTTATACTTAATCTTAGGTTCTTTTAGCAGAATAATATTAGCCTCGGGACTTTCAGCATATTGTTTAGTTTCTTCACATCTATTGGGATCATTACATCCAAAAGTTAATAATAGTAGTATGCTATAAATTGCTTTCATTTTTAATTTGTTTGAAATAACTCTTCCCTGTTAATGATACCTCAAAATAAAAAATGCAACGGTTTTTATGGCTCTTTTCCTTAAGCAAATTTATAAATTTATTGACAGAGAAAATTATAAATATGCATCATTATTGGAAAATCAGGGGCAAGTGATAACTAGACAATGCTATTCACCGAACTTCATGTAAGTGAAGCTTATTAGATTTGCGCATACCATTTTTTTATGTTCGGTATTGTATATAAAATAAATGGACTGACAAAAGTAGCTACTACCAAATCATAGAAAAAAGAAAAGACAAATACAGACCCCAGTGAAAAAATCAACGTAAAAATAAAAGAAAGAAGTATATATAAACCAGCGTTAATTAAAGCCAGTTTTATCAATGCATTTTTAAAAGCTATTTTATTATATAGATAAAATATAATAAAACACCACAGTGGATAGTAAAATATTAAGCGTAGCGAATTCACCTCATTAGCTCCTCTTATTGCATACTCAAGGTTTAGTTGACTATCATGCCTAAAATAAGGCTCAATATAAAATAAAAGGACACAAATGATATATTCAATGATTAACAATAAAAACCCAAGCGATACAATTCGCACACCTCTTTTCATATTTTGTTAAGCTAGTCTACTATAAATTACTTTCATGCTTATTCCTCTCTCAGAAATCATACCCACATGAAATGATCCACAATTAAAAAATGTAGTGGTTTTTATGGCCTTTTTTTTTCTAAAGCAAATTTATAACTTTATTTACTTGGAGACTTAAAAAAATGCAATCATTTAATGAAGATCTAGCGCAATGCACCAACAAATAATGATATTCTCTAAATCGATTATTTAACATACCAGATAACCGCATCAGCAGATTGGAATATTGATATAGCTAAATTAGCGATAAACACATGAAAAATTTCGAAAGAAACGGAAATGAATACAAAATGAAACCCCAGTTAGGAACCTATGTTCCTTTGGTTGGTATATTTTCCATTATGGCCCTAGTAGGTTTCATCAAAATGCCTGAATCCTCATTCAAATGGTGGATGCTGGGTATTGTCATTATCTTGATGATTTCCCTGCTTAGAGCCTATTTCATCATTGATATGGACAATAGGGAGATCCGTACACGTAAGGGACTTTTGGGTAAAGAAGTGACCATTCCGCTGGAGAGCCTACAGGGTTTTAGTATCCACAAGCTTAAACAATACGGCTTTATCACAATCAACGTCGCCCTGATCGCGCGTTATAAGGATGAAAATGGGAAAGAAAAAAAGGTGCAGCTGGCACAGAGCTATTTTACAAAACCCATTAACCGTATTATTAATGATATCGACGAAATCATTGCCGAAGATCATAATCGATAAGTTAAAAGCAGTATTCAGGCGCGTCCCCTATCATTGAGTTTCGTCTAAACCCCATTTCTTCTGATATATACAAGTTTATTACCTTTAGGAGTATAAAACATAAAATAGCTTCCTCCAGAATCAGCATAGATATAGGCATAAAAATTTCCAGGCTGGTTGAGCTTTCTATTCAATTCCTGAAAACAGCTATTTTCGAAATTCGTACTATCCAGTTCCAGTGAAAATAATGCTTTGGTTTCATCGTCAACAGGGCACTCTTTCCACTGACCAATTTTTGCATCGCCGGCAATAGTTCTATTTCCCCATTTTGAAATGGGTTTTATGTCTTTCTTTAATAGGACGTTTTCTGCCTTATATTGTATTACATCAAAAAATTCACCCCGCATGCTAAATCCGATAAGATCCACTGCACATTCCTGTTTTAAGGTTGGAAGCTGATCAAACACGGCCAATTGATCACTTTTCTTAAAGAAATCAACGGACTGATTTTTAATCGTAAAAAAGATCAGTAGGCAGATCAATAAAACACCAATTTTTTTCCAAACATTCATAAAGATAAGCTCTCGGCAAACAGACCTCCCTTTAAAATTAGTAATTCAGCGCTGAATTTTCTAATTTTAATCATTAATGACCGACATAGAAATCCTAAAACGACAAGTTCTACATGCGCTGAAACGCGGAACAGGTGAAGCATACCTGATCGTAAAAGAGCATCCGAAAATTGACTTTTCAAATCAAATTATACAAGGTGCATTAAACATTTTCGCCTATGACGGACAATGTGAAGGCGACCGGGCAGCTTATATTTTTGATATTATTTCTATTTCAAAGCAAAAAGACAAAATCCGTAAAGCCGTCTTGCAGGGTTTGGCAAGGGAACAGGATGACACCTGGAATTTGACACATTTGTTTGCGCTGGCAAAACTTTATGCGCAGCAAAATGACACCGAAGCAAAACAAGCTATTTATGACCGCTTTTTAAACAACCCGATCGCCGGTGCTGATTGGGCCGGCGCTTATGAAATAATACAACTTGACGGACTAAATGGCTTATTTTACGTTGCCGAGAAATTTGGAAAATACATTGAACAACACCCTGACGATTGGCAAGACGATGGCATCATTCGGCATTTTCAAGCAGAAAACCTAAGCATACAGGTTTCTGAAGAACTTCAAAAGAAAACCCGAACCAATAAGTTCATCCGTCTTTACCTTGACAACATACAACGGACAGAAATAAACCAGAATACACAGCGAACAAAACCCCAAAAATACAAAGACATCATTGATGAAGTTTTAAATAGTAAAGCCCGTATTTCTTTTGCAAGAATGAGAAAGCTAACAGAAGAAGAGATAAACACTATCGCAAAGCATCTTTTGAAAGAAACGGACCAGGCAAAAATTGAATGCCTTTTGGATATTTTTGACTTTCACAAATTTCCCTACGATAGCCAAGTCATTTTAGACTATGCTAAACAAAAGGGAACAGGCAAAAACAGAATAGCTAAAAATGCCATTAAAGCACTCAAACATCTAAAAAGCAAAGCCATTAGAGATTTTGCCGTGGACAAAATACAAACCGTCAAAAATCCGATTGACTATTTGGAATTGCTGATTTCTAATTACAGAAATGGCGACTCGAAGCTACTGACCGACATCGTCGAAAAGGCAAAAAATGAACACGAAATTGAGCGATTGGCAGGGATATACACAAATATTTTCAAAAAAAACAACACAAAATCCTGTAAAAAACCCCTTGAAATTCTGTATAGCAAAATGAATTGTGCACTTCACAGAAAAGGGATAATAGAAATCCTTCTGGACAACAATGTTCTCTCCGATACTATAAAGAAAGAACTGCAATTTGACTGCAACCTGGAAACAAGGATGATAGCTCTTCACGATGGGACGCCGCATCCCAATAATTAGAATTTCCGATTAAATTCTCCAGCACCTTATTGTTCAAAGCCGTGGAACACTTAGATATTATTATCTTTTATCTTGAAAACAGTTCATCTGGCTCAATAAGGCTATAAATTCCTATATAATCATCAAGCTGCAAAAATTTATTATTGATAAAGCAATAGTAACTTATAGACATCAGCTGTGATTTAGCATATCCATCTTTAAGTCTCCAACTACTATTTTCCTTGATGAAGTATTCGAGTAGAAAATCTTCTAAACCATGACTTTTATAATAATTAGCTACTTTGGAATCTAATAAAAAGCAATCCGCGGTACCTAAAATACGCTTATTATCTACCTCTATCTCTTGGTTCAAAGCTAAAACCAAAAATTTTTCATAAGACAAGTTTTTCGGATTTTCACGATGAATTCCCCACAATGCAGGTTCATTAATCATAGCGACTTTGCCATTATTGCATCGAACAAAAAAGTCAAAATCAAATCTTGAGGGCGTTGTTCTGTCATCATAAGCCATTTCATAAATTATCCTTGAATCAATGCGCTTTGTATTCTTATTTCTAGAACAAGAGCTTAAAACGATGAACGCTATCAATATAAATTTTAACATATTTATTCAGATCATTCCGGATCAATCACAACTATTTTCCTATCGCTAAGTTTGCTATTATCTGATTAATTTCTTGTTGTTCTTCAACAATCTCCGGATCAATCTGGGTAACAGTGTCAATAGTGTAACTGCAATAAACTACTTTATTATCAGCTGCAAAAATCCAATTAAAAATAGTTAACGCTTCGCCGCTATTTTCCGATGACGAGATATAATAAAGATAACTGTAGCCTCCGTCATTTTCCAGTATTTTCCCATTATTCTCTTCACATAAATCTACTAAATACTTGTCCGTATCAAAATGACTAGCTTGTATTTCTAAGGGCGTGATTCTAAAACTTCCTGTTTGTTCGGTGTAAAACAAGTAAGTCCCCTCCTCCTCTTCAACATAGATCAAATGACTCGGATAATTAAATTTTATCCACCCTTGGTTGGAAACAAAATGATTATACTTCATAGCGGTTAATTTACAAAATTCTCTCCGCTTCCGATCATCAGATTCAAAGAACCTTTTTCTACTGAGATGTCGCTTTTTGGCCGTTAAACCTCATTCCTTATCTCCTACGCAAGCTTATTATCCTTTGCGGAATAAACAGCATGCAATGATGACCAAATTTAGACACAGGAAAATGAAAAAATAAAAGTTTAAAAAAGCCATATCTTACGATATGGCTCAAAACTAAATAAACATAAACAATCCTATGATGCGTATTGCCTGGGATTAAAGCAAAGATTCGTAAAATTGCCTAAGGTCTTTCCATCGATAATACACGCCATCCACTGTCTTGACTGGCGGGACAGTAATTTCATTCTCATGGAGTAATATTTTCACCAGGATATCATTTGGATTTCCACTGTTTTTTCTAAAAAAAACAAACTGTATATTCCCTGCCATCGGTGCGACTTTAAAATCGCTCCAAGCCTCATAAACCTTATTAGGATCCGAGACACTGCTATAACAACCTTTTAAGTGCAGCAGCATCGCCAGCGGAATAATATTCCCGTCATGGGCAAACCTAAAGTCAGCCCCTCTGCCTCCATGAGCAATGATCTGCTCTGCACTATCCAAAATGCTACGCAACAATGGTTTTGCATTCTCCATCATTAAGCCCTTACTAAACGCCGAATTTCCATCATTCAGGTAAGTTTTCAGATTTTTACACTGCCAAAGGTCCACCAGCTCATCTTTGGTAAATACGTCAAAAAAACTCAGCTTGGTTTCTACATTTTGCATGCCCTCCGCGATGGCAAAAAGTCCCCACATAATCTTTTCTGCCGTCATCTCTCTTTCCACTGACTTTGCGTTTGTAAACAGTGCTTGCATCATCCGTTCCGGCTTAACATGGGCTTTCTCAAACTTATTGTATTCCGGTTTCCAGGTGTCTGCTGCAGAGCGATAGGCAACAGCCTGCTTGGTATGATGATTGAGAAAACGTTGCCATTTCTCCCCTGAATTGCGTTCAATATGCGTTTCAGGACTAAACTCCTTGATCCGTTCGCAAAAAGCATCCATACTGAGTACACAGCGGACAACCGTAGTGGCACAAGCTGTTACTTTGCTGCCCGTACCGAACAGCTCAGGGTAGCTGCCAAATAGACGTGAAGCAATACCACGCTGTTCGCGCACACCTCGAGGCGACAGATCGCCGCCGCGCCATTGCACCTCCTTCCACAGTATATGGAGCCTCCCGAGGACTTCCCTGCCCAATGGAGTAAGGTCATTTTTTCGCGATGCCTTTTCGAACAGATCGATCAGATCTTTATACTCCGTATCGCTGATGAGATAACGGGATCCGTGACGTCCCAAGTGACTGATGTAAAAGGGACTATAGCCGTCGGGAGCTTGGCTTTGCGAACCTATTTCATGTTCGGGATAGGCAAAGTGCACACCGCCAGCCTTTTCAATCTGGTTATACAGTTCGGTCTTACTTGTCTGCGCTGTCGTCTGTTTAGCGAGAATAAAGAGTACAAGAAAATAAAAATATCTTATCATGCTAATAAAAATTGTGTCTATCGTATCAAATGGCCATACAATATGGGCTATATCGCCGGCTTAATTAAAATTTGGATTCTGTTTGAGATTTGGATTCACGGTAAATTCGTCCTGGGGGATGGGAAATAAGTTGAATTTGTCATCTACATCCTTGCCCAAATAATGCCCTGCTGCGCCATCGCTCCCTTTCCAGTCCCAATTGTATCCCTTTGTAAATTTGCCGAATCGGATCAGGTCCGTCCGTCTCACAGACTCCGTGTATAATTCACGTGCACGTTCATCAAGGATAAAATCCAGGTTAAGTTCAGCCTCAGTGATTCTTCCGCTGGCAGCCCCGCCGTAATTACCCGATAGATAGGCACGGTCACGTAGCTGATTGACATAGTCCAAAGCTTCGGTCCGGCTTCCCGCAGCACCGCGCAAGATAGCCTCCGAGGCCATCAAATAGGCATCTGCGGTACGGAACATCGGATAGTCTACCGAACTATATGTGGTACCTCCTTCTGCAAGGTCTTTGCGATCCTTGGTAACATTGCGCCACTTCATGATCGCATAGCCATTATTGAAATCATTTTGAAATGCTTTACCTGCTACCCAGGTTTCCTTGGTATGACCTGGCGAAAAAAATTGGGCACGCTTATCCCGCTTGCTATCCCCCCAGGTATCGTTAGCAATAAATGGCTGGTCAGCGGTGGCAAACTTATCCATCAGCTGTGTTTTCGCACGAGCATTTCCCCAGCCGCGCGCACCGATTCCGGTCAGATAATAATTGCTCATCACACCGTTCACCAATGCTTTGATCAGAAAATTGGTCCCAGCGCTATTGATCGTATTATCCTGATCCTGTACCAACGGCCAGATGATCTCCTTGCATTTATCGTTGTCTGCCAAGAAGATATGGCGATAATCGGAGGCCAATGGGTAGGTACCATCGCTAATGATTTTCTTGGCATAGCTGTATGCTTTGGTATATTCCTTATTTCCTGACCATACTTCTGCATTCAGATAAACACGGGCCAATAGAAACCAGGATGCCACCTGATCGACGCGTCCATATTCATTTTTACCAGCGGTTATCAGTTTGGCCTGTACATCTTCGAGTTCGGAAACTACATAATCGTAGATTTCCTTGCGTGTTTTCTGCAGCGGAATAGTCCCGACAGCCATGGTTTCATCGATAAAGGGCCCCGAACCATACAGGTCGCAGAGCATGCTATAGCAGTAAGCCCGTAGGAAGCGGATTTCGGCCCGGAAAGCATCGATATCATTTTTGAGCGCATCATACACCGCTCTTTCTTTCAATTTACTTTCTGTTGCTTCGCGAAGAAATTCATTGCAGTAGCCGATTGTCATATAGAGCCTATAATAGGCATATTTACTGATCATAGTCGAGGGGTTCCAATTGACAAAGAGCAAGTCACGCGAACCCTGTGAACTTCCCGAATGCAGGGCTACTTCGTCAGTCGTGCACTCCTGCAAATAAAATAAAGCCCGGGTATAGCCGCTATATCCTACATCTAGACCGCCAAGATCACCATTGTCATCCGGTCCTTCCTGTCCGTTCAAGATGAGCGAACCATAACATTTGGCAAGCACTCCTTTATAGCCGGCTGCTGTTTTATAAACATCTTCATTGATCAGCTGCCGATCGTTGAGCGGCAAGGTATCGAGATCTTTCAGACATGAAGTCATTAATCCAGATAGCATGAATAAGCTACCTACATATATCATTATCCTGTGTTTCATGATTTTCATTCTTAAGGAGATTAAAAGCTAAGATTTAATGAAAGGGTATATATGCGCGGACGTTGGTACACATTGTTGTCGAGCCCATTGAAAAGCTCAGGATCCACGCCCGAATATTTTGTAAAGAGCTTTACATTCTGCGCACTCAGGGCTATCCGCAGTGCAGTACCTTCATTCCAGAGACGGCGAAATGAGTGTCCCAAAGTAATATTATCGATCCGAAAGAAGGCACCGCTCTCCAAAAACAGATCGGAGAAATAACGTTCCTGCGCGAAGCCCCGCTCCAATGCTTTTTGTGAAATATTGCTGGATACACGTTCCGAGCTGAACAAGTCCATCATTGACTGGCTCGCCTGCTGGTAATTGAGCACATAGTTACCAAAACTTCCATGACCGTTGATTCCCAGATCCCAATTTTTATAATTTAGGCGGGTCGATAGGCCGTAGTAATAAGGAACCCGCGAGCTTTTGCCCGTAATGTATTTATTGGCATCCTGTTCGCTGGTGGTAACCGAACCATCTTTGGCGATATAGCTGCCTTCAATCGCTTTGCCATTGTCATCATAGGCCTGTTTGAGCAAGAAAAAGGTATTCGGTGTTTCGCCCACTTTCTGCACCTGAAAATCATTGCGGCTAATGGTACCCGTTTTCACGTAATTATCTTCTGTATCAATGGTATTGAGCTTTTTTATTGTCGCATTGCCATAAGTGAAGTTTGCATTTACCGTCCATTCCAGGTCCTTCTTCTTGATCGGACTGCCGCCCAGCGCAAGCTCTATCCCCCGGCTCTCCATATCTCCGATGTTAGTTTCAATAATATTGGTAAAATTACTTCCCGCAGGCACCGCAATTTTATTCAGCAGGTCTTTGGTGTAACGTTTATAGATATCAAAACTTCCATATAGACGATTGTTAAAAAAACCAAAATCCAGCCCTAGGTTATACGTATCTGTTGTCTCCCATCGGATATTCGGATCGTATCCATTGGGGCGGTACATATTTAGCCAATTGCTTCCAAAGAGGTATCTTGCCGCGTTGCTGGAAACCGAATACGTTGATAAGTAAGGATGATAACCGCCGATCTCCTGCTGACCTGTCCGGCCATAGCTCAGTCTCAGCTTCAGATCGGAGATCTTGCCCATATCTTTGATAAAACTTTCCTCAGAAAGGCGGTAAGCCAATGCCGCAGACGGGAAATAGCCCCACCTGTTTTCCGGCGAGAAACGCGAAGATGCATCGGCACGCAATGTTCCTGTCAGTAATATTTTGTCTGCAAAGGAATAATTGACCCGGCCGAAAAAAGAGAGCAGATAGAGGATATCTTCATCCGGAATTGAGGTATCAACAACATCTTTAACGACGCTTTTGGGGTCGGTACTATACCAGAAGCGCTGCCATTCGTAACCTGCAGTCGCATCAATCTGGTGCTTCCCACCAAACTTTTTCACATAATTTGCATAGGCAGTGAGCATGTAGTTGGTATTCTTGTCGTTCTGTGTCCGGAAAAGCCCCCTTCCATCGTTACGGTTTGAGGTATACATGGATGGTGCCTTATCCGGAATAGACTCCTCATAGTCCCGCTTGCGGATATCATACCCTAGATTGAGATTTAACCTGAGCTCTTCGAAACCATGGATCTTATAGTCCACCGCAACATTCCCGATTGACCTTTTGATCCGGTCGAGCTTATCAGACAAAAAGAGCTCCGCCACCGGGTTGCTTGGTGCCAATGTGATCGGCGTACCACCATTCCGCCAAAGATAATAGCCCAATCCTTCCTGATCAGGATAATCTTCATAAACTGGCCGTGTAGGATCAAAAGAGATCGCACTTCCGATGACACCAGTAGAAATTGGACGCTCGCGCTCCAAGCTGCCTTTTAGATTCAGGTCTACAGATAAATGTTTATCCAGAAATTTAGGGGAAATGCCGAACCCTAGGTTTGTCCGCTGGTATTTGTTTTCTTTGATGATACCATTCTGATTAGTATATCCACCTGATACGCGGTAGGGCATGCCAGCGCTGTTACCTGTTAAAGAAAGGTTATGATCGTTGCCGAAGGCTGTGCGGTATATTTCCTTTTGCCAATCGGTATTTGCTGAACCCAGCTGAAAATCTGCAGGAGCATTGGCTTTCTCAGCAAAAGCCTTGCGGTATTCGTCGGCAGACAGCACATCATAATAACTTGCTACCCTATTGAGCGTAAAATTGCTGCTATAATTAAATTGTGGTTTCGACTGCCCCAGCGTACCTTTTTTTGTTGTAATGATGACGACCCCATTAGATGCACGCGAACCATAGATCGCTGTGGCCGAAGCATCCTTTAAGACGGTAAATGTCTCGATATCGTTTGGGTTGATTGACCGCAGGGGCGATCCGCTGCTTATAGGTACACCATCGATCACGATCAGCGGATCATTGGAAGCCGACAGCGATGCCCCCATCCGGATCCGGATCGTCCCTTCACTCCCCGGTGCTCCGCTCCCGGGTACAATATTAACACCCGCAATCTTCCCTACTAGGGCATCTTGGGGTGTTATCTGAACACCTTTATTTAATTGGTCGGGTTTCAGGCTAGCAACAGCACCTGTGGCATCTGTTTTCTTGACCTGACCGTAACCGATCACTACGACCTCTTCCAGTTCCTGATCCGCAGGCTCGAGAAAGATATCAGTTTGCATGCGTCCATCAAGCTGTATCTCCTGTTTTTGAAAACCCACATAGGAGATGACTAGCGTACCCTTTTCGCCAGGTTTAAGCTGATAATTTCCATTGGCATCCGTAAGTACCGTGCGATCCTGTCCCTTCACTTTTATATTGGCACCAACGATTGCCTTGCCCGTCGCACGATTGAAAACGGTACCCTTGACCGCGGTCATCTCCTGTCCTATCGCCTGCTGCAAAACGATAAGATGGCCGACAAGAAAAAGTAGAGAAGTAAGCAGATTTTTCCGCTGTTTGAACTGTATCATAATTGTCTATAATTGGTTATCTAATGAGCAACAGGATATCCATTGCCCGATAATTCAAAGTTAGACTGAGACAGCTGCAATTAAAATAGAAGTAGATGCAGAAAGTAGATTAATTGCTAGAAAACAGAAAAACAACTACTTAATAAACAATACTTTAATAAAAACAAAACTCAAAAATAAAGTAGACAAAATAGGGGTTATGAGTAGACCATCAGCGCAAAATCAACGTCCGATCTGTTCCATTTTCAGTTTGAATTCCTCCTTGCCGACTTCCAGTTTATTCATAATTTTCCGTTTGTAGTTATAAACTGTCTGCGGTGAATAATGCAAAAAGTTTGCGATACGGCTACTGTCCGGAATCCCCATCCGCATCAGCGCAAAGACACGCAATTCGGGTGTAAGGCAGTCATCAGCCTTGGGCTGGATCTGCTCTTCGGGTTTAAGCAGCCGATTGAAGTCCGGAATAAATCGCGGATATATACTCAGGAATACCGCGTCAAAATTCTGGAAGAAATCTCTGACTTCATTGGATACAAGATTGGTATCGCCAGTTGCCGCCAGGGCCTCCTGGATCTGGCCCGCCCGAAGTTTTTTATGCAGGTTGACACGATAGCTTTCCAGCTTGTTGATATACGACGAACATAGGTTGAACACATAGCCGATATACGTTTCCTTAACATGGTCGGATTCAGAAAGCTTGGTATTCAGATCGCGCAGGGTGACATTGATTTCCATCAATTCATCGTTTTTGCTTTTCACTAGCTTCTTGGTTGCCGATATCCGTTTAAGCTGCTGATAAATAAGGATACTGCTCGCCAATAAGATCACCGACAATACGGAAATCAGTATCAGATAATTGAATAAGTTATTCTTCTCCTCTTCCATCTTCTTATCATAAGATGCGACTATAATGGGAAGCGCTTCGGAAATTTCGAGCATACGGAACCGGGCTCGGGCAAAGGAAGCATCTTCCATCGCGCAGCGGATATAGGAGTAAGCTCTATCCACCTGACCTTCCTCATACAGTAAGACGGCCAGCTCGCGCAGGGCGACATAACTTTTGGCTGCTCTCCTGATGTCTGTCAGAGCAGCAAGCGTCAGAAATCTTTTTTGTTCCGATGCATCGCCCAGCTTTTCGTAAGTCTTGGCAAAGCGATAAGCGATACTGGCTTTTTGCGCACTATCTTCATCCGGCTGCTGCCCGATTTGCTCTAATGCCAAAAGGGCTTTTCTATAATCTCCTTTTTCAAGCAGCTTATCGTTATAGGTCAGTTTATAAGGTATACTCTGTTTGTCATAAACCTGGAGGAGCGAGTCCTTATAACGGCTAATGAGTGTATTATACTGTTTTTTTTCATCATCCAGTAAGGCATTGTTAAATAGCAAGGTATAGATGGAATGGTAGAGGTGATAGTAGTAGCCCCATTGGTCTTTATTTAATTGAGACTTGTCTATTTTGGCCATGCTATTAAACGTTTCCTTGTAGATCCCCATTTTCCCCATAATCTCCGCAATATTCATCTGCGACTGCAATACCAGCTGCCGGTCCTGCAGCTGCTGTGCAAGGGACAATTTCGTCCGCGCGGCGGCAATGGCCGAATCGAGATTATAATGTTTATAAGCATCAAAGAGCTTATCCGCATAGTTGAATTTATCTTGTAGACCGCTGCTGCGATGGAATGCCAGTTTCAGATCCTTTAAATGCTGTTCCTTTTTATCTGAAAAATCAGCTCGTCGTGCTATCGCTTTATCGAGTACCTGCAATAATGAATCTACATTTCCATTGGCAAAAACTGGAAGTAGCGTTATGGATAATAAGATCAGAAGAATAATTTTTTTCATGATAGAGGCTTAAAAAGGTAGACTGATAGCTGCCGTATTCCGGCTAGCTCAAAACTACGGTTATTGTTGTAAAAAAAGAATAAAGATGCGAATATGGTCGTTTTTAAAATTGTGGGGACTTTGTGGATCTTTCTGACTTTTAAGAAATATCCCGAACCAAGACCGCTATTCATCAGTGTTTAAAATCAAAAACAAAAGGATGATAGCTCTTCAAGCTATGGCGCGGCATCCCAGTGATTGGAATAACGGCGACTAGCTTATATCAGTTACTTTTTTATTCGAATAAATCTGTTTGTACTATCCGGCTTATGCTTCAAAGGATAAAACTTATAAAGTTCATCTACGGTTCGCTCCCGACCTCCATAATTACTTTTCGAATAGGTAATCCTAAAGTTTCTTTCAATAATTCTCGCCTTGTTTATCACTGTTTTTAAAGGCCCTCCCGACGATGGTTCCCAAAATTCCATGTAAATTTCATCATTGGAGATATCATAAACCCCAAAACCAGTCTTGCTATCTTGCATCAAATTAGCAAATCTATCTATCGTACCCTCAAAATTATTCTTCAAATCAGATTTGAATACCAGTCCGTGCAACATCACCGAATTGCGATACAGCAAAATTACTGAACAAACGTATTCCTTTGCATCTTCCTTATTCGCTTCTGAAACAAATACACCATCGATATCCAGAGCTCCAGGGTTTTGGACATTACGCAAATAGAGCTTTTGGTCAATGCATGACACGAAGCAGCAGCACGCAAGAATTGGGATTAATATTTTCACTATCATATTTAAACTATTTATTTATAATTGCCCACCTTTCATTCACGCCTAAAGAAGAAATAAAATATACCCTCTTTTTTTATTTTACGTATTAAAGCAAATTTATATCTTTATTAACAAGAAAACTTAAAATTATACTATTATTTACCGCAGGCTGCATTTAAATGATCATGAATAAAATACTATTTATCATCCTCTTTGTTTTGGTTTCTACTTTCGGTTTTTCACAAACCTTGACTAAAGCAGACTATCTCGAAGATCTGGATTTTTTAAAAAGGACATTACCCGCCAAACATACCAATCTATTTGCCAAAACCACAAAAGCCACTTTTGAGAAGCTCGTCGATGACATTGCCAGCAAAGCTGATTCGTTGAATTATGAGACCTTCACCGTAGCGCTCTTCAAGCTAATGGTAAGTATAAAAGATGAACACACCTTTGTTGAAACAAAGTTCAACAGGATACTTCCCATTCAGCTGGATGTGTTTAATGATGAAGTCTACATAACAGCTATAGATCCAGCTTTTGCATCGTTATTGGGGACCAAATTAGTCGCAATCAATAACCACAGTTTCAAACAGATTACTACTTTGTTTAAGGAGGCTATCCTAAGTGAAAACCGTTCGTATTTCAATGATCACCTTCTCCATTTCATCAACAATCCGGCTTTTTTAAAGGGCCTTGGAATCATCGATTCGGACAAAGAAGCAGCATTCACATTTGTTGACCGGAACAATAAGATCAGTAAGATAAAATTGACGTCGTCGGAAGGCAATGACCTAAAAAAATTAAACTTAACAGGGGCGGCGGTCAATCTACTTTCAAAAAAGAAAAAAGGGAACTACTGGTACGATTATGACGCTGCTCACAAAATCCTTTATTTTAATTATACGACATGCCGGGAAGATCCAGCTCAGCCTTTCGATCAATTCAATCAGGAGTTGTTCACGTTGATCAATTCCGAACATCCCAATAAAATTGTGCTGGATCTAAGGTATAACAACGGCGGGAATTCCGGTATTTTAACGCCATTTATTGACCAAATCAAAAACAGCTACCTGAATAAAAAAGACAGCTTTTTTGTATTGATAGGCAAGAATACGTTCTCTTCTGCTGTAATGAATGCCGTTGAACTGAAGAAAAATTCTAATGCAACCTTTATAGGCGAAGAAACCAGTGGCTCAATCAATCATTATGGGGAAGTAAGGGGATTCAGTCTACCAAAATCAGACATCGTGATTGCCTATTCGACGAAATACTGGGAAGTATGGAAAGGGAAAAAAGGGCCGCTAAAACCTGATATAGATATCAAGTATACGATCGAGAATTATATGAAAGGAAAAGACGAGGCGTTAATGAGCATTTGGCCCCAACGATCTCGTCCTAAAGGGAAGCCAATAAGCAGTAGACTAATACTGCGATAAAAAGAGCTACCAGTTCGAGAGTTTGATTTTTCCATCGTTATCAAAATCCGAATTGTCCGTCACTCTTTTAAGGTTCAGCTGCTTTAATGATAAGCCTTCCTGCAGAGTCACCCCTGTAGACTTTATCCTAAACAAGGGATAAGATAATGGCTTTTCGTTCCATTCGAGCACAAAATGATAGCCATCTACAATCTTTTGCTGGTCATCCGTTTTGATGATCAAGATATTGTGGAAGGTTTGCTCCGGTTTTGCAGGATCACTATCGGGCAAAGCACCCCTTGATTTATAGGTGGCGACAAATTTATAATAATGGTATTTGCCATTTATGGGATTGAATACCAATTCACGGCTGTTGTTTTCCTTGATCAATGCTGAAAAGGACTGCTCGAAATCATCCAGCATTTTATAATTAAAATCGGTATTGATCTTATTGGCGACCAATATATAGGTCTTTTCATCTTTACCGACACTATTTCCCTTCGCTTGGTTTTGTGCAGCGGCCGAATAACAAGTGAACCAGCTTAACAATAGGACTATAAAATATCTCATCCTACTAATTTATTAAAATTCAAAGAATATTACCTTAGCTGGCCAGCAAACATTTCATTTTTCGATTTCCAGCTGACACAGGCACAAAACTTTTACACTACTCCAATAGATTTTTCCACTAATATCGCATGTATTGGTCATACGCGTACTATTTCTCCTCCAATCTCTGATCATCTATGTTCAATCCACATCATTTAAAACCTAAAACAAACCATTAACTTATATTTATTAAATTTGTAGCATTACGCATATTATTTCCGTTTGCAATAGTATAGTATCAAAATAAATTATGAAAAGACCTGTTTTAACGAAATGTGCAATATTATTGATTTTCCTGTAAGACTTCCTAATGACCTATTCTAAATGCTGAACATATTTCAAAAAGTAAATAAAGGACAATGGTTGCTCTTTATCCTACCATTCTTTCTATTTGGGTGCGAAAAAGATGAGCGCGATGGCACAACCTGTACGCAGAATTGTATTGTACTATCGGGCGTTGTTGTGGATACTCCTGCGAACAAATTACTATCTGATGTAGAAATAGGGATTTCTTTCCAATATTACAGTTCATTCCTTAAACCATCTATAAGTTTGGGGAAAACAAAGACAGATTCCGAAGGCAAATATAGTTTTCGATTTGATGCCAGCAAATACATATCCCAGGAAGGCTTTTTTATAGTTGGCGTCAAAAAGAATGGTTATTATCTTAATGCATACCATCCAGATTCCTATCAAAGCGTAGCTTATTATGGCTTGGACGAGCTCAAGTATGATACGCCGACTGATGAGCGAATAATGCTGTTTAAAAGGGGGGAAATGGAGTTACATCTCAAAAATGTCAAAAAACTAGATTTGACGATGCTTGCCGTTGGCTATGGTCCGGAGAAATCCAATACTGGCTTTTCTATCGCTCCGGTCCCTCGTGATTTGGATACCATTGTTAGGATAACGATTCCTGCCGATATGGAATCTGTATTAAAATGGCAAGGCTATAATGGATCGAAGCCCTTACAATTCGACAAAGCAGCCACCGTTAATTCAGAAAAAGGAAGCTTTACACGCTATCAGTTAGATTTCTAGTGGGAATTAGCGCTGATTAAAAAGAGAAAACAATTATAAAATCTATAACCCTATATTCATATGCTCAAAAAATTACATTCCAGAATATTCCTTGCCCTTTTAACTTTATCAGGATCCTCGCTCTATGCGCAGCAAAACAATGGCGGCAGTTATGACATCGAACTTTCTATTACTCCACTTGCTGAGAGTAATATTGGTCCGTGGCAAAGCCTTATGGGAACCGGTAGCAATGCCAGTAAGAATTATATAGCTGGATTGCTCCGCCTAGGTTATCACTATAATGAAACATGGTCGTTTGGTGCAGGTGTGGGCTATTCCCACCAGAACATAACGACAACATCGGCAATTGTCGATCCATCGGTAGAGCGGAATCAATACTCCTCGGAACTTTCTATTTGGGAAGTCCCTTTAGATGCCAGGGTAAAATTTTTAAAATATCTCTACGCAAATGCGGGACCTATGTTACACTTCCAGCAAAACTCAAATAGTCATGTAGACAAACAGAATGGTATAGGTTTCCATATTGGACTAGGCGCAAAGGTTCCATTATCCCAACAGTTTGCTGTCACGCTGTCCCCACACTATAAGATGTACTCGCTCATTCCTTTTCATTCCGAGAGAAATTATGATCGCGTGCAGGCTTTAGGAATCAGCATTGGGGTGAATTATCGGATCGTAAAATAGTAATCGCTTAGCACGGACGAAACATCCCAGGTTAAGGCTGTTTCTTATCAAACCAACGCTTAAAGTGAGCAGCATGGTAACGGCTGACCAATATATCATCTTGCTTCTCAAAGGACGGCTTTAGTTCAATCGTTAATATACCATTGTCTAAAGCACGATATTCTTTGATGATACTCCGATTAACGATATAACGCCTGTACATCAAGTAATATTGGTCATGGTCGAGTACCTTCATCAATGTCTCGAGGCTATAGTTGTGTGTATACTCTTTACTACTCGTCAAGGTCAGGAGCTTTTTGTCATTCGCCGAGCTTTTGATAAAGGCAATGCCGTCAAGCGCGACGTAGTTATCTTCATAACCGTATTTTACCCCAAGACAAGGAGCTAGTTTGATCGCATCGGAAAGGTCCTCCCCCCTTTCATCCTCCAATTTTAGTTGGAGTGCTTCATAGGTTACAATCATTTCCTTGAGGGCAGTCATTTCAATTTCTGCCTCTAAGTATTGATCTTTCACAAATCGGGCAAATCGAATGACGTATATCACCAGAAATACCAAGTTCAATATCAGAATAAACAAAAATAAAAACCTAAACTCGTTACGCATATAGGGAATGATAGACCCCCACCCCTTTGCGTTTAAGGGTAAAAACACCAGCATCACAAATAACACTGTGAGCAATGCAGGCAGTACCACTCCAAAGAGACTCTGTCTGATCAGACGCGGCTTAAAATCCGTCAGCCAGGACATTCTCCCATCCATATACCGATTAAAAATATGTGCCCCACGAAGCACAACCATAACGATCAGCGAAGAAAGAAACCAATAGAGATAAAATTTCGGCATGTCATACCTCTTATCAAAAACAAGAAATTTGTTGGGCGAACAGAAAAAATTACCCAACAAAACAGCCAACAATAGCTGAAGCCTAAACGGTATGTAGTTAACCTGAATCTCGGAATGGAATTTCTCAATAAGTTTTTTAGTTTGCATAAAGTTTAATCGGTTAAGGCAAACTAAAATAAAAATTTTCCGAATAAAAAATTAAAATAAACCGCAAGATCCCCTAAAATCTACCGATAAATACTACCATTCATGCTATATTTTTATTTTTATGTCTTTACAAAAAATCCCCCTTAAATAGCCATTAAGCAACATATAAGCGCACTATCCTATACCATTCATCCGGCTTCAGACGTTTTGCCTTGTCTTCGAAGATAGACCTTGTTAATTTTATAACAACACAATTAATTAATGGATAAGCAACGCATTAAAATTGTTTGGCGTAGACCAAATGACCAAGTACCTTAAAAAATTATTATGAGAAAATTAAGAATAACTTATGGACATTCCTTTTATAGTTCCCCCATAGAACAGTGTTTCTATTGCGAACGACATTTGAGCGATCATAACAACTGGACCAACCTCCAGCGGTGTAATGACTTATTTCGTCCATCGACGAAATTAAGCGGCAATAAGATCAGGGTTGTGGTATGCCATACCTGCCAGAGAGCCAAATCACGGCTTGAACCCGAAGAGTTTATCGAAATACTCCAAGCCAGCTTTGACAAAATACAGGAGTTTAAATATATTGCTGTATCGCAGATCCAGACCATCATCAGCAATATTCTTTACATCCTGGATCATCTGGAGCCTGATCTCAACGGGCGGAATCTCACCATCATCAAGAGAACGGACTCCAAAAAACCACAATTAAAATATCAGGCTGTGCCCAGCCCAATTTCTATTCAACCAAATGCATTGCAAATTAATACAAGCCTGACTTGCTATTACTGTAATACACCATTGGACATCTCACGGAAAGATCCCAACCTTCAGATCACCCGCGATCATGTACGTCCTATTTCCAAACATCCTGAATCCAGGAAGATTGTATTCAGCTGTCATAGCTGCAACAACAGCAAGGCGAATGATGAGCCAGAAATTTTTCTAGCAAAACTAAAAATTGCCCATTATCATAAACAGAACTATAAGAAAATACCCCATAATCTTCTAAGCACTATTATTGTTAATCTACAAGATTTGATCCTTAAGTCCCTGAAGCCTTTTGCTCCATACCCGGTACTAGACATCCTGCAACGGTATGACCTTTCGCTCCTGCGACAACAGCTGCATGGTAAAAAGCGGCAACTTTGGCTCGACCGGATTGATGACTACGCCTTGCTGGAATTGCTCTTGCTTTGTCTCGGTGCTCAAAACAACCGTTCACGGGATGGCTTGGCCCATGATGCTGCTTTTTTTAACATCACACTCTGGCAAGAGCGACTCGAACTAGCATTGGAGATCGGATGGATATCCGCATTTTACCGCATCGATACCATCGATTTTCACATGCTGATGGAAGAGCAAGAGTTTGATCAATTTTATATTCTAAGCGATCGAGGCAGGGTGGCGCTCCAATGGGACACGATTCATAAAACTACATGCACCTCTTCCAGTGAGCAAAATAAGTTATACAAAAAACATTGACGTTAATGGAAGAAAGAGGGTCATACCAAAAGCTCATCAGGCATTTAGAATCTTACAGAAGGCTCACTGACAGTCAACAGGATATATTGCGCCAGCTGGTTACTGTCAAATACTGCAGTCCAAAGGAGATCTATCTCGAGCGAGGTGGTATTGCCAAGCATATCTGTTTTATCCATACGGGTTATGCTTTGGGCTATGAGAACATTGATAAAGAGTCGCGACTATCTCGTATCTGGCAAGAAGATCAGATTATCTTAAAGACGGAGAGCTTGCTGGCTTTTCAGCGTAGTGAAATGGATATTATCTTTCCCGAAGGCGGCAATATCATCGAGATCCCTGTTGAACATCTTCTTCAAGCGACAGAACTAACCCCTTTTTTCCATTATCTGCTCCTGCAGGAACTCAAATATTACCAACAACAAGAAAACCTATTTAGATTAAAAAACAGCAGAGAATTGATACGTTGGTTTCACCATCGCTATGCTGGTATTCGCTTTAAACTCACCGATCTACAGATCGCTCAATTTCTGGGTATCACGCTCAGGTGGTACAATCAGAATAAAAATAACCCAAGCTTGGAATAAAAACACTAGAAATAGGAATAAAAACTTAACACTCAGGAATTAATGTTTGCACAACAGGAATTAATGCTCTAGTAATACCTCATTGATGAATTTACCTTAGTATCATAATCAAAAAAACACGATTATGATGAAAAATAAATTCGCAGTGAAGGCATCACTCTTCACTTTAATCTTGGCACTGCTCGCAATCGGTACGTATGCGGCAGTTGCAGTGATGAAAAAAAATACCATAACTGAGAAATCAACAGTTGTTGACCCACAATGGTATCAGTATGACGGTAGTGGAGATCCTACCGATGCAAGCAATTACAACCTTATTCAACCACAACCGGCTGATGACGGTGAGGCCAATACGCTATGTCCTGGCACTGAGGAAATGTGTGCGGTACGTGCATTGCCAGGATCGCCAACACAACCCGCTGCGTTTAGCGATGACTTTAAGGATGATATTACCGATGCTTTGGCAAACTCTGCTCCCACAACGGAGATTAAATTGCATGACTAATCTTATTGTTTCTTTCATACGTTAAATTAAATTTAGTTTTGAATCCATCCAGAAATGCTTACCAAGCAGATCTGGATGGATTTCCTTGTTTATCGTGGGTTCTGCGGAAACCCAGCAATGGCGATAACATTATCCGGTATCAGAAACACATATTTCAGATCATCAGGTGCAAGCCTGTACACTTCCTTATCCAATTGCCGCTGTAGCGTCATGGCTGTCTCTTTATCCAGATTGAAACGCCTTAGGTCTGTCCAGCGAAGTCCCCGAAACAACAATTCCTTTCTCCTTTCTTCGAGCACCAATTTCAATGCCTGCTCATGCCCAAGCGTTAAATCCGGCTGATAGGTACCTGTAACATAGCGATTGCTCAGTAGGGCTGCCAGACTTTTTAATCCTTCCTGCACATCTCCCACCCTCACCTGTGCTTCGGCTTGTATTAGATATAGCTCATCCGCGGTCAAGCCTTTGAACAGGAAGCCCTGTACGCGGCCATCGTAGGTGCCCTTAAACGTATAATAGCCATCTGCATTTTTGGTAAAGAACGCTTTTTTGCGTAGGTCTTTATCGGCATAACTGCTGTACAGGAGCGAATCTACCCGACTGCGCGCCGGAGCCAATAACGCACTGACCGTATTGCTCCCCGCCATCCAGATAATCTCTGCATTTGTTGTGTTAAAAGGCGCTGCGGCAGTGATGTTGATGCTATTATAGTCCACTAACTCTTTCCCATAAGAAAGTGCCTGCGTACTTGCTTTCAACGCATTTGCATAATCCGATATAGCCAAATAAATACGGGCCAAAAGCGCATAAGCTGTACGCTTAGTCGGCCTGTTGATATAAGCCGTATGCTCGGGCAGTATTTCGGCAGCAGTTTTCAGATCGTTCAAAATCTGCTCATAAGTTTGCCCCACTGTACCCCGCGGAGTATCCTCCTCAATTGTTGTAGACAGCCGAATGGGAATACTCAGCTTCTCCATATTTTCAGCAGCATACACCGGCCCAAAAATACTGGCTAGCTCATATAACGCAAAAGATCTAAAAAATAACCCCGAGCCTTTGATACGCTGATAGTCCTGTTCACCATTTTCTTTTCCCAGCACTTCCAGTTCTTCGAGAACCGTGTTACAGATAAATACGACCTTATAAGGAGATATCCAATCGGCATTGAGCTTTCCCTGCTCCTGCCATATGTACCTATTACGTGTATCCTGATTGGCAATACCCTGCCAGTTTTTGGCGCTCAAAAAGTAATTGTCCGAAGCCTCTTCACCTGTCGATGAATAGACACTGTTTATGGTTCCGTAGGCATCGAGCAATGCCTGCAGATCATTCATTGTCTTTGGGACAGAAAGTGCCTTATTCGATTTTTCATCCAAAAATTTCGTGCAGGAGACCATACATAGCAGACTCCAGCACAGCCCTAGTCCAAAATAGAGATGTATCTTTTTCATATTATAATTGTATGTTTAAACCAAAGGAAATCTGCATCGGCAGTTTAAATCCGTCCGGATATTCAGGGTCGATACCACGGCTATTTTTACGCCAAAGCACCCAGTTTAGGCGATCGGCATAACAGTAGATATCCATGCCACGGATGATTTTGCTTCCAAATACATTTCCTTTGAACGCGTAAGAAATCCTGATGTCATTTAAACGAATATGGGATCCATTTTCTACGGTCGCTGTAGACATACTGTAGAAATTATCCCGATCTTCATTGATCGGATACACAAAAGAAGGAACGGTCGTATACAATTCATCACCAGTCTTTTGCCAGCGAAGCGCATAGTCAGTATGGCCTACGTTATTTTTCAATAAGTTACTGTAAGAGATGGTATTTCGCCGAAAATAATAAGCGGCTTTAAATGCTATATTGGCCGACAAGGTGAGCTGTCTGTACGAAAGCGTATTCCTAAAAGCACCATGCCAAAGCGGTACTGGCGAGCCATGGAAAACCAGCTGGTCCAAAGCCGTCTTCTGACGGATATCCTTATAGTTTTCGCTAGGAGCGCCATCCAACTCCCCTATGGGATCACCCGTTGCCGGATCAAGCCCATTAAAGCGGTAGCTCAGGAGCATGTAGGGCATCTCCCCTTCATAAGGCAGCACATTTGTACCGCTACCCACATAGAGATAAGCCGGACTTTGCCGATCCAGCAAATATTTCGTCAAGGTATTTTTCGCGTAACCTGCTTGCATGTTAACAGTCCAGTTCCAGCTACCTTTTAAAACCTTTCCGATCAAATTTAAGTCTACTCCCTGCCCAGTCATATGCGCGCTGTTGACCATTACAGCCAGAAAACCTTTGGTTGGATCAACGGTCTGCGAACTGACCATATCCACCGCCTTTTTACGGTAGTACTCCACCGTTCCCTTGATCCGATCATCCAGCAGACCAAAATCTAGGGCAAAATTGGTCATCGCAACTTTCTCCCAGCGTAAATAAGGGTTGCGCGGGGAAACGATATTGGCATAAGGTATTTTAACGATCGAATTTGAAGATGCCGAATTGTTTCTGACAATGGTATAAGCAGACATCCCATTAGGGATATTACCACTCGTACCATAAGTGGCCCGCAGATTTAGGCTAGAGAAAATCTTCGACCGCCAAAAGTCTTCACGCGCAATATTCCACGAAGCACCTACCGACCACAATGGCACTCCACGTTTATTTGTCTCCACACCAAACAAATTCGATTCATCCTTGCGCATACTTGCATTGACGTTGAAACGCCCATCGTAGGAATAGCCTACATTACCATAGTAAGAGATAAAACGCGTAGTGCTTTCCGAAAGCGATACCGCATCCGTAATTTTTTGCAGGCCATACATACCATTATAAGTGGGGAGATAATCGATTGTGTTAACAGGTGTCGAACTAATCAAATCGTCCACATATCCGTATAATCGATTCCCCTCGCTCTTCTGTTTACTGTGGCGCAATTCGGCTCCTGCCAATCCTGTCAACAGTCCCGAAGTACCTATTTTAAGGTTAAGATCCGTTTGCATCCGAAACGAATGTGACGCTAGCCTGCTGTTGCTGTAGTCCAAGATGCCGCCCATCGGTACCGCATAAGTCGGTGTCCCGTTTTTGACTGTGGTCATCAAATTGATCAGGTTGCGCGCATAATAACTATCCGGTCCCATATAGTCATCATTTCGACCAAAAGACTGTCCAAATTGATATTTGAGGCTTGCACGCAGGAAGCTGAACAACTGTACCTTTGTCCCTATATTAAACCGCAGGGTATTCATGGCCGAGGTGACCTTTACCGCATCCCGATCCTGCAGGGGAAAATAGTTCCAGTCTAGTAATGCTCCATTACCCACTGTATCCACAAATGATTGCCTAAAGTCTCTTTCCACAGGCAGTCGATTACCACTTTCATCAACTAAACGCGTATATGGGAATAAGGCAACCCGGTCGCGGCCTAAACGATAACCGGTAGCATATCCGCCCAGACCACTTTGTGTACCACCCTCATGTGCATAGTAAAAGTCACTTTCCAATTTGATCTGTTTCGTTAAATCAATGTTGTTTCGGAGATTTAAGGTCAGCCGGTCATTGTATTGCTCCACTAGATCTGTATTATTTTTATCATAACCGACCGAAAACAGGTAGTTATTTGTCGCCGCGCCACCATCTATGGATACAAAATGCTGCTGCAAGAATGTCGGGCGGTACAGATAGCGGCTGATATCCTGTCGCACATCCCTAGCTTTCAACAAATCCACTTGCCGCTCACCCTCGGCAGCATCCATTTGCCCTTCCTTGACTCCCTGCCAGATCTCCACTGCTTCACCCAATACCGGATATAAAGTTTTGTCATTTATACGGCTCTCGTAATATGCTTGATCATAGAGTACACGCTGGAAACCGATATAATCTGCACTTGACATCTCCGGGTAAGCCATTAAATTAGGTTTCGAACTCCATGAGAAATTATTGCGGTAGCTGATGTGCCTGGCTTTGCTTTTGCTTCCACGTTTGCTCGTGATAACAATAACCCCATTCCCAGCGCGAGCACCCCATATAGAGGTTGCTATTGCATCCTTTAAGATTGATACATTGGCAATATCATTGGGATTGATCGACTCTATATTCCCTTCAAAAGGAAAATCATCCAGGATAATCAACGGATTCGCATCCGAAAATAGCGTACTCAGTCCCCTGATCTGTAGTTTTGGCTGATCGGTACGTGTATCAAAGAGCAGTCCCGATGTGGTATTTTCCAGTCGGGAAAGCACATTCATACCCACCGCGCGATTGAACAGTGCCGAATCTACCAGCTCAAAAGAACCAGCAGAGCGTTCACGCGAGAGCACCTGATAGCCCGTGTTTACAATCACTTCATCCAAGGTATGGTTTGTCCTGCTCAGATAAACTACGGCAGGCAGTTTTCCGGTTAGCACATCAAGTTCTTTACGCTGGTAGCCTAATATCCTAAAGCCAAGCTGTACTTTATCATTCAATGCTTGGATTACAATCTCCCCTCGATCGTCCGTAGTTCTTGGAAGGAGCTTCTGATCAATGCTGACCAATACGCCCTTGATGGGCTTTTGATCTGCACTATCCCGTACAGTTAATACCACAGACTGAGCCAATAGCAGCTGTCCAGAGAAAGACAACATGAACAGCGTGAATAAAACGCGCATCATGCTCCCCTCCGTTCTGAGATCACCAATACCGCAAGATTTTCCTTACGCTGATCAGCCTTGATACCCGATTGAGCCAGCCGTTCGATTAGCAGCTTAGCCGAAGTACAATCCTTCAAATTACTTGGCACATGCAGGTTTTGCAGATCACTCGGACAGATGAGATACGGAATATCATTATCCCGAACATTAAGTTTATCGACCAGTGTTTTTAATGCTATGGTTTCACCCTTTGAAACATGAGATTTACGGTTATTACCGTACAAAGCAATTACTGAAACCGGCCGTTCTTCTATCGCCAGTTTAATCTTAAAATGTTGCCAAAGATCATTTCGCAGAGTCTCTCGAAAGGCAGCTGTTGTTGACTCAACAGGTAATACAGCCTCATAGCATAAGCCATATTGCTGGTTATAGACATCCGCATTGACCTGCTCTTTATTAAAATATCTATTCTGATCGATGACCTCGTAGACAATTTTCTTTTTAGCAAGCTGCACTCCTTGGATATCACTCATCGCATCCATACAGAGACTTCTCAAGGTCGTATTGACAAAATAACGACGCTTCAATCGGAGACTATCCAAATCCTGCAGGCCACTTGTAGGTGCTACACCGCTTAGAAATCCGCAAAAACCAGTATAGCGTGCCTTTAGATCGGCCAGTTCAGGGATCAATAACGGTTGCTTTGGATCAAAATCAATTTGATCAATTTTCATTTTCACCTGAGCGAAATCATTATTCAATCCCTTTTGTAATTGCTTATCTGTTATGTATTCGGACGAAGTAAAAGCTTTGATAATACCATCGGCATCAATCCAAACGAAATGCGATATTGTCGCATGCGGAAACAGCTGTTTCAATAATTCATCACCAACAACGAGGGGAAACTGCCATTGTTGGGCATTGTTATTACCTTGCTGAAATTTGCTGACCACCGCATCCGATTGAAAGGTAACAGGGATAAATGCAATTTTTGACTGATCGTACTTCAGGTTATACTGGATTTTTCCAAGGCTTTCTACACAGCTTGCACACCAGGTCGCCCAAAAATCCAGTATAATCAATTTTTTATCGCGGTATTCGCTGAGTTTTATTGTTTTCTGACCAGTTGGATGGTTGACCACTTCAAGCCAGGTATCCCATAGTGATTGAGGAATCTTGTCGCCAATGTTTAAAGCTTTGACCGGAGACCGCCCATCCGCCCCGCTGTCCTTGCGGGGCGTCTGAGCTGATAAACTAAACATAGAAACCATCAGAGCTAATAAAGCAAGAGCTCTGATGCTCTTCAATACCTTAAAAGAATAATTAGATGATTGAAAAACTACTGCGATGCATGTTAAGAAACACTGCGCAATTGTTCGACTCCGCTTCGGCTGCCCGTCGGCTGTTCTTCGGGTCGGCGTCGGGACAGCTTCGAGACAGCTTCGGGTCACGTTCGGGTGTGCTTCGGCTCGGCTTCGGCTGCGCTTCGGGTGGCCTTCGGCAAATTGTCGAAGAAATGCCGAACAATAGCCGAAGCTGTCCACACCATGGTACGACGTTGATACGAAGCTGACTGGGAGAAACCCCAAAGCAAGGCCGAATAAAGTATTGCTTATAACTGCTATATCTGTATTTAAGTAGTACTTAATGAGTACTTGAACTATATGGGTTATATATAGCCTTACAAAGGCTAGTAATTTTAGGGTATTCATAATTTAGTTTGTTGGCGGTTGGATAACCTACTGAAAAACTCAGCAACTTTTCTGCTCAATTCTAGCTCTTTTCCGATGCGCTCTTCAGCTTCTGCTGACAGCTGCATTTTACGCAGGTCTATATGGCGATGATAGACGATACAATAAGCTATCAACACCCGATACAATGCAGTTACAAATTCCTGCATTTCCTCATCCTTTAGGAACCTATTTTCTCCTACGCCACAATCAAGATACGTGCTCAATAGCTGGAGTGTATGAGCAGAAATAGCGTCTAAGGCATAATGTTTCCAGAATGCCTCAATCTCCTTTATAGGATCATAATCGACCTTATGGACATCATAAATCATATGATCAAAAGCAAATTGTAGCGCTAAAATCCTTTTCATTTTTCAGTCTGTAATCTTTAACCGAAAGTACACAGCATCCCCTCTCCGATCGAAATCAGCTTTTTATTGGGAGCCTGATGTTACTCAGTTCACATTAGTAATAATTAATTCATTGGGAGCCAGACTACGTTTGAATGAGGGGTCACAAGGTATATAATATTGGCGATACGTGGTCCATGGCAAAGAGAAGCCAAATCTTATTTGGCCAAACCAGCCGAGCTACTCGGGGGCTGTGATGATGTTCTTTGATTGTTGTTTTTTGTTCATAACTCGTTTGTTTATAAAAACGAGTCTTCTGGCAGGTGTTAGATACGGCAATGGCGTGACATCCAACCTACCGCTGTGAGGCCCTGAGAAGCCGTGGAACGAGTAAGCGGACGCCACGCCATTGCAGACGGGCGTTTGATTCCACTTATCGCCTTGTTCCATTTGAAATTTCTCAGGTTTCACAGCCAAGACTCATAAGTGCAGCCACCTAAGATGGTGCAAATGTATTGTTTTAATCTACTAAAGACAAATAATTTACTTTAAAAGTGGCTTTAGACTATGTATAAAGCTCATTTTATCGACAAATAATCGTATCTTTATATCAAAGGTAAGGAACCAATTATTTAGAGCAAAATGGTAAAATACCGGTAAATTACCGAACTTATTAAAAACTATAAAAAATGGGCGTTGCATTTCAAGAAGAGAAAATACACGAAGGAAAAAATCTAAAAAGAATTCGTGAAATCATGGGTATGAAACAGGAAGCTTTAGGACAAAAATGCGAAAGCAAATTTGACCAACGGCGCATTTCTGAGTTTGAAAACTCCTGGACTATTTCAGAACCAGCCTTAAAGGAGTTGGCTGACGCTTTAGGAGTATCTGTCGAATTTATTCGTGCCTTCAATGAAGAGAAAGCCATATTTAATATCCAAAACAATAACAATTCTTACAACGATCACGCTGTAGATCACTCTCATGCGCAACATTATCAACCTACCATCAATTACCAAGAGAGAAAAGATCTTACCTCACTTTTGGAAAAACTCGTTCAGGACGATGCAGTTAAGACTAAAGCGATTTTGGATTTGACTAAGGTTGTTGCTGATTTGGCGGAAGAGGTGAAGAGATTGAAGGGCGAAAAATAGACTATGGAAATCGATTTTGGATATTTCTTTCATTTTCAAGACAACTTTGAAAATGAACATAAAAAATCTAAACTGGATAGATTTTATAAAAGGCTCAATATAGAGTTAACTAGCTATGTTGATCATTTAATAAAAAGTTCAGAGGGCTATAATAACCAAGAAAAGAAGCTAAGAGATGAATTAAAGCTAAATTATCCAAATTATGATGAATTGAACGCTGAATATTATAGGTTATTTAAGGAATACGAAAAAATACACGGAGGACAAGCTGCAAGCCAAATCGCAGCGCACGAATCTGGCGTTGGTCAGATTGATCAAGAATTATCTTATGCAGACGAAGATATTTTTAATACTTTTCAATATGTTCGAGATACATTCTTTAAATCGTCATTAATATATTTATACTCAGTACTTGAAAGCCACTTACGTGAGATATGTACAATTCTTAAAGATGAAAATGCAGTTTTATTAGACATAAGTGATTTGTCAAATCGCAACTATTTAGAAACCTGTTTCATTTATCTCTCAAAAGTGATCGGCTTAAATTTAGAAAACCTAGATCCCTATAGAAATACACTTAAAGATTTTCAAAATCTTCGTAATTGCCTTGTTCATGATTTTGGAATAATAGCTCCAAATAAAAAAAACCAAATAAATAAAACTTTAGAATCCTATACAGGGATAGAATTGATAGAAGGTAAGATTCAAATAAATAATTATTCAATTCTAATAACATTTTTGCGTTCAATAATTATGCTTTTTCAAGATCTGTATTGGATTATAGATATGAAATCAAATTATTTGAAACTAAACGCAAATTTAAATAATGGTCTACAGTTTATAACTAAGGGTTTATCGATGCATATTACTTCTGTAGAATATGCAAAAGGACTTACAGAAGCAAAATTCAGAAATAAGATAGTCCATTTAGATATTTTAAATAGGAAAAAAGAAGCTATCGCACAAGCCACAATTTCAATTAATACCCATAAGACTAAATCGTCATTTAGAATTAGAATTGAGCCCCCAATATATATCCCTAAAACATATTCGCACAAATATACTCGGTTAGTTAAAAGACTAAAACAAGAACCATTTGTTGTTATTAGTGACATTTTCCAGAACTTTTACTTGACACAGAAATTACCTAGAAGAGTTGAAATCACTATAACTCTAAAAAGTTAAATTAGTAATCTATATTTAATGAATAATATCGAAAATTTCAGAGAAGTTTTATTAGATATATTTTCAAATATCGAAAAAAAACTGCAGGATTAGCGATAGATATGATGCTGGTCCGTCAATACACGAGTTCCCCAATGACTCAAGAAGATGTATAATAAGAATTCCCATAAATCATTTCAAAGATGAACCAATCAAAATCATTTGGACTATCTTACATGAATTTGGTCATCATGCCTCAGGAAGGTTTGAGAAAAATAATGCATCTAAATATTCCCAATCGGCAACTCATTCAATAGTTTCTTCTGCACGCGCCAGTTTGGCAAATACTGGTCCATCAATGAAACAAACCGTTTGTTATGATTGCGCTCTATCAAATGTACGAGTTCGTGTACTACAATATATTCAATACAGGATAAAGGCTTTTTAGCAAGTTCAATATTAAACCACAACCGTTGGGAGCTCACCGCGCAGCTGCCCCACTTGGTTTTCATGTAGCGTATTTTAAAATCGGGAACTTCAAGCGCCATTTCTTTACTGTATTTTATAACATATGCTTGCAATTGTTTGCGAAGCTCTCGGCGATAATACTGGGAAACAATTTTTTCTTTCAGATTCCGATCATCGGGATCTGTACACTGGACAATTAGCCTGTTACTACTGATGACAATACTATTCCGATTTCCTTTTACTACTTTCAACAAATAGCGCTTACCTAAAAACTGATGACTCTCTTGAGTAATGTATTCTCTTGCTTCTTCCCTATCCTGATTTCTGATTTTTGCCTGCTCCTTTTTAATCCAACTTAGTTTAGTAGCAGCATAAATCTTGACTTTTTCCAAATCATAGAAATCCGGTGAAGAGATAGTTACTCTTCCATCTGGAGGATGAACACTCAAATGCAGATTTTTGATCGCTTTGAAGGTGACTTCAACAGCTATTGATCCGATATGTATTTTACAAACCATTAATATTCATCCTTATGGGCATCAATGATTTTGTAAACCTCTTCGACTTTATTAATATCTTCCACCACCTCATAGATTGCCTTCTTAACTAACTTCTGCTTAGCTAAGTTCTCTCTGAACCCATCTTGTTTGGCATATTGCACCGCATCTTCACAGGCTAAGGCTAATTGCTCATTATCTTCCAATGTATGGTAGAGTGCAACCTTGCCCTTGGTATTAAGTGATTGAGGAACATTGCCTTTTTTACCTTTATTGACATCAGCAATAAGTGCTGCCATCTCCCTTAAATACTGCTGATAATTGATGGTTTCTTGTTTCCTTCGGGCTATTAACTCCTGTAATAAAACAGACATTCTATCAAAATATTTAGGATCAAGCAGATGCTCTTCTACAATTTTACTGCGGACGTTATTTTCGATAATCTCGGCCACAGCTTCTTGATTTCCTTTAATATCATTTGGCAAACTAGCAATGGCGCCAGCCATATCCGTCTCTAACAAGACTAATAGCGAAATATTTTCGAAAGGTGAGATAACCTCCGATTCCTCTGCTCTTATATAGGTATCAATCAAGAAGCGCATATCGGCTTCATAAGCCTTTAAATCAATAGTCTCTCTAGAGGCAATACGGATAATTTCTCTGATATTTAGGTACTCATTTAATTTATCGGTGAAACGCTTGATTTCGGCATCGGTAAATTCTGCCGTTATAAAATCTGCTTTCACATTGGCATAAGCTCTAATATACTCTACGATGGCTTTGTATAAGGCCATTCGTCGATATTCCGTAGCTTTTAAATCATCTGGTTTTTCAGTGTTACCACAGAAATAGTGTATATAAGCCAAGTCATTTTTAGGCAGCTCCACGTTCTCGCAAATACTCTCAACAGTCTCTAAAGCTGTGAACAAGCGATCTTTGGCTATTTTCAAACGGTCTTTGAGCTGTATGCTCACATCCTCTTGCGTGAAACCTTCGCTATCTAATTCTGAGGTATATACGTTGATCGCGTCAGTTACGTATCCAAACAACTCCATATAATCGATAATATAGCCGTAGTCCTTGTCCTCAGTATCTAATCGGTTGACCCGACAAATAGCCTGGAATAGGGTATGGTCCTGCATTTTTTTATCGATATAGATATAAGAACAAGGCGGAGCGTCGAATCCGGTTAACAATTTGGAAACGACAATCAAGAGCTTCATTCGCGCAGGCTCCTTGCGGAAGCTTTCTTTTGAATCCGTTTCGTAGGTTTCCGTTTTTGACTTGTTCCCTTTTACACTGACATCCTTTAATAAATCCGTATAGGTTTTATAAATAAACTGCTTGTCGGTTTCATTATCAGCACCAGTATCTTCTAGCGAAACATCACTTGCATTCGGATTATACGATGTAATGATGGCACATCTATTTTTCATTTCCGTATTCAGAAACAGCGTATAATATTTACAAGCTTCAAATATGCTGGAAGCTACCAAGATGGCATTTCCACTTTGAGATCTCAAGCGAGGCTTTGTGGAGAAGTCAACTATGATATCTGCAACAATTTTTTCCATGCGACTCTTCGAACTCAGAACGTTTTGCATAGTGCCCCACTTCTTTTTCAGTTCGTTTTTCTGGAAATCATTGAGTCCGGCAGTCTTTGCTTCAAACCATTGGTCAACTTTTGTCTGCGAAGTCAGTGTTTGTTCAATAGCCCGCCCTTCATACATCAAATCTTTGACCACACCATCATCTACCGCTTCATTAAATTTATAGGTATGAATGTACCGTCCAAAAACATCCATCGTTGTTTTCCTATCTTCTTTTAGCAGTGGCGTACCCGTAAAACCGATAAATACAGCGTTATGTAATATGGTCTTCATTACCTGGTTTAATTTTCCACTTTGGGTACGATGACACTCATCGATGAAAACGAAAATCTCTCCCTGCGTTTGTACTGGATTTTCCTGTAAATCTTTTATAAACGCATCGAAATCAGTCTCTGATTTATTGCCAAACTTATGAATGAGCGAGCAGACTAGACGGGGTCTGGATGAAGTTAAAAAGGACATAAGTTCCTTGCCCGATCTGGTCTTGGCCACATCAGTCTCACCGACATCTTTAAATACGCGCTCGATCTGATCATCAAGTTCGGTACGGTCGGTTAAAATGACAATCCGTGAATTGGCCACGTTTTCCAGTATCCATTTACCAAGCATGACCATCATCAGTGACTTACCTGATCCCTGTGTATGCCATATAATACCACCTTCTTTTCTGCGGACAAATTTTTGGGCTTCTTTGAGACCAAAATACTGATGTGGGCGTGGCAATTTCTTGACCCCAGCATCAAAGACAACGCCGTTATAGATTATATCAACTAAACGCTCTTTCTGACAAAGCTTCTTTAAATATTTGTCTAGCTTATACCCCTCATTATCATCTTCATCTTCTTTCCAAGCTAGGTAATATTTAGATTGGGTTTCTATCGTTCCATATCTTAGTCCCTGGGTGTTGTTACCTGCAATAAGCAACTGAATGGTGGTATAAAACCATTCGTTGAACAGTACTTTTTGGTTAGATATGGATTGATTGATACTTTCCGAAATATCGGTAGTCCCCCGCTTTAACTCCAGTACGCCAATAGCAATACCGTTGACGTACAATACGACATCTGGTCTACGGTTGTTTTCACCTTTGGATAAGGTTACTTCCTCAGCTATTCCAAACTCATTTTTTTCAACATCCTGCCAGTCAATAGGGAAAATCGTGTCAAATTGCTCCCCTAGATCGGGTCTGGCTTTTACTCCATACCGCAATAAGGAATACATTGCTTTGTTTCGATGGTATAGCGTCCCCGAATTGCTAGTTGCTAAATCATAAACCTCTTTGACAGCTTTGTCTGCTAAGGTCTCCGAATAGCCTCTACGTAACAAATTCTGTTTAAGAATATCCTCTTCCACATTGCTATTGTGTTCTCGTTTTTCCCAATTGCCATAATAGGTATAGCCTAGTTCTTTTTGAAAAAGCTGGATAATGCGATCTTGCGTGCGGCGTTCTACAGGGTTGATCATAAATCTTGGTTCTTAGATGTGGCAATAGCGATAGCCCGATGCAGCTTTTCTTTTAGAATTTCTTGTGAAGGCAGCAATGTCAAGTATTCCGCTACTTTTATATTGGCCTGTTCCAGTTGCATGAGTTCAATATGTTCCTCATTTTTACCGGTACACAGGATTAATCCGATTGGGTCATTCTCCCCCTCTATTTGTTCATGTTTTTGAAGGTAACGTAGGTATAATTCCATTTGACCTTTAAAACCAGCTTCAAACTCACCAAGTTTTAAGTCTATGGCGACCAAGCATTTCAACCTGCGGTGATAAAATAGCAAGTCGATATAATAATCTCTATTATCGATACTAATACGCTTTTGACGGGCCATGAAAGCAAAATCGCTCCCCAGTTCAATAATAAACCGCTGGAGTTCTACGATAATGGAGGTCTCCAGATCCTTTTCGGAATACGTATCACGAAGTCCTAAAAAGTCCAGGAAATAAGGATCTCTGAATACCAGATCGGGAGAAAGCTGTTGCTCATTTTTCAGCAAGGCTAAATCGTTGGCGATGGTTTGCTCTGGCTGTTTACTAATAGTCGTCCGTTCATATAACATGGACTGGATTCGTTCTTGGAAAGTTCGTACGCTCCACTTTTCCAATTTGCACATTTCGATATAAAAGTCTCGCTTTAAAGTCTCATTAATCGGAATAAGTAGCTTGATATGTGACCAGCTCAATTGTCGTGTCAGTGATACGACAATCTTTTCATCAGGAAAAACGCTGGCGAACTGCATCATCCTTCGCAGATTTTTCTCTGAAAACGAAGTGCCGTATTCGCTATGCAATTGTCGCCACAGTGTAGCGACAATCTGTTTGCCATAGCTTTGCTGCTTGTCGTATTTTTTGAGTTCTTCGTTAATAGCATAACCAATCCGCCAGTATAGCACACTCATTGTGGCATTAACCGCCACAGCAACCTGCTGTTTGCTGTCGTCTATCAGCTGCTTGATATTAACGAAAAGTGAATTATGTTGGGATGGCGTACTCATAAGCTAAATTTAATGATATTTTCTTAAACTAATCGTATCCTACCTGTTAGCAATTCCTGCATCATGCCTTGTTTGATCTTCCTAACTTTTTTTAGCTGAGCTGCTAAGGCTTCTAGCTCTGCATCCATATCTGATAGTATATTGGCGATACGGGTTTGTTCGGTTAGGGAATTGGGTATAAAAAATTCATATGATTGCAATTCTAAACTATTAATCCCTGGCTGCCCACTTCTCAAAGAATTAGAATTGATATAATCCTGATAAGATTGAGATTTGGTTATATAAAACAGTAACTTTGAATTTAGAAGTTGAGGATTTACTTTCAATCTAATTAGAAAACCTGCAAACACTAGATTCCCATTTTCTTTTTTATGATAATATGATTTGCCAACACTCGCTCCAGTTCTTGCAATGCAAACATCTCCAGCATCCAACATGTAATTAACTGAAAGAAAATGATCCACAGAAACTTTTCCATCCTGAAGAAAAGTACCGTTCTCACTAATGTCTGTTATTCTCAAATAAGTTGGTAATTTATCTTGATATTTTACCGCCGCTGCATTAATACCATATTCAGGATTTCTGAGCAATAATTCCCCCAACCTCTTCTTTTCCCATCCCTCCTTTGATGTCAACAATTCCTGCATTGCACCTTGTTTGATGAGGCGTTTTTTAGCAATAAGTTTCTCAAGGCTTTCTATCCATTCATCGGTATCACTCAAGGCTTCTGCTATTGCTTCTTGTTCGGGTAAGGGTGGAAGGGGAATATTAAAATCTCTTATCTTAGCCATTGAAAGACTAGGTTGTGCTCCAATGCTCATCCTATCTTCTATTTCTTTCCTGATGAATTCGCTCAAAAAATAATTAAAAATATAATCTACATCGACGTCTCTATTTTCAATTTTAATCTTAGCAGTATTTGGGCCTAAATGAAATCTATTATTTTCCTTAACAAGATAAATCGGGCCAATGGTCCCCACATAAGCAAAAACTAAATCTCCTTTCGACAACTTGCTTCTATGTAGAAAATCCGAAGTCTTTCTTGGAATATATTTCGTATCCGATAAATCCAGTTTATTGCTAGTGATATTTGTTCCTCTAATAACAACAATTTCTCCGCCATCTTTATAACTATTGAAATATTTGGAATATTCAAATCCAGCTAGCTTCGTTACAAATGCTATATTTCCTAATTTCTTCAAATCCCACTCCTCTGGTAGTAGCCCAATCTCTGTATTTTGCATCACATTTTCCTTTACCATACCAATCCCATTTTTTTCAGATGAGCCATTACTTTTCGCGAAGATTCTTCTACCTCGGTTTCCAATATCGGTAAAGCTTGCTGGTAGCGGGCTGCCAATTCTTTAATGCGTTGCGTTAGGTTTTGACTCAGTCTTTCCTGTTCGCTTTGCAATGCCTGTCGCAATACGGGAGTCCATTTGTGGTTGATGACCAAATCCTTTATTCCGGCTTCGCTTAATAAGGGGTATTGCGCCACTACTTTGGCTTCCAAATTTTCTTTGGCAATTTTGATTAACTTACCAATTCCCGTTAACGCTTCTTGCGTATCTAAGTAGTTTTTTATGTACTTCAGCTCTTCCATGGGCGCATTCTCTGCTTTACGCTGTTTGTAAAGCTCCTTTACATTCTTTGGATTGATTTTTTCTATATCGCTAAAAATCCCTTCATCACCACCGTTTTCTTCTTCTATTTCAGCAATGGCTTCTTGCGTCAGTGACAATTGATTTTCTAAATCCTGTAGGCTGTCGCTTTGCTCTTTAAAAAAATAGTTGATGATCATTTCTGGTGTTACCATCCGACCTTCAATACCTGCCAATCCTGCAATTTCTTTATCTTGTGCTGTCTTGCCATCTTTCCCCTTTTTACCTTTGATAACAAGTCGGGTGTAATCGTTTCCAGCTTTCCACCCGTCTAATGCAATTGAGTAAAAATCGTCCTGCATCGTTTCGTTCCAATACTGCATAAGGTGTTGGTACATCGCATATCGATTGACTAAAGCATTGTTTTCAAAATGACTTAATAAGGTTTGGGCTGAGGTTTCGATCATTTCCTTGATCTGTATTCCTTCACTCATTTCAAACCATATCTGTTGTTGTTCGGTGATCCAAGCATCAAACTCAGCGTCCATAGCCTCATTAAAAGCTACAAACTCTCGATGATTAAAGATGGTGCTTTTTATGCTTTCGGCAGGCACTTTTAACTCAAAATATCCCGTTCTCATTTCGCTGAACAACTCGGCTTTCAGCGAGGGAAACAAATCCCAATAAGCCTGTAAGCTATCTATATCTCGCTGCGGAATACCACCGAGCAAATGTCCTCCCAAATCTTGAATATCTTCGGCTTCCTGTGTATCGATATATCGAGGAATATTGAGATTATAATCATTCTTAGTATCAGCAATTTCTGTCATCGACACCATGCGACTGTACTTGGAAACTTCAACAAATGAAGCAAACACATCGGTAATCTTGCGGATGTCTTGCTCACGCAAGCGATTTTTATTGCCATCTTTGACAAAGCCTTTGCTAGCGTCGACCATAAATACACCTTTGCGATGGGTGGCATTTTCTTTGTCAAGTACAATAATACAAGCTGGGATACCCGTGCCATAAAAGAGGTTGGCAGGCAATCCGATGATGGCTTTGATATAACCCTTCTTTAAAATATTTTTGCGAATTTCGCCTTCTGCGTTACCACGGAACAATACACCATGCGGCAATACCACTGCGCCTTTACCATTTGCTTTTAAGGATTGTAAAATATGCAAGAGAAAAGCATAGTCGCCATTCTTCTCCGGTGGTACGCCCAATTTGAAGCGATTGTATTCATCGTTTTCAACGTTAACACCATTACTCCAACTTTTCAATGAAAAAGGCGGATTGGCAACCACATAATCGAACTTCTTCAGCGAGCCATTTTCTTCTTTATAAAACGGACGACTGAGGGTATTATCTGCAATAATAGTAGCTGTTTCGGCCCCATGCAGAATCATATTCATATGTGCTAAGTTGGCCGTTGTGGTTTCTTTTTCTTGCCCGTAAAGGTCTATGTTTTTGCCCGCTTCATTCATCACTTTGAGCAATAGAGATCCTGAACCACATGTGGGATCGTAGGCTGTAGTTTGATGTGACGAATTCTGCTGATTGATGCCAATTACTTTAGCTAGTACTCTTGACACTTCGGCGGGCGTATAAAACTGACCTTTGGATTTACCGCTTTCTGTCGCAAAATGCCGCATCAGGTATTCGTAAGCATCGCCCAAAATATCATCCCCTTCCGCCGAATTACCGGAAAAATCCAAACTTGGTTCGTTAAATATACGCACCAGATTGGAAACGGTATCAACCAAATCCTTTCCTTTACCTAATTTACTTTCGTCATTAAAATCAGGAAATTCATTCAGCTTATTCGCCTCCTTAATTGGATTGAGGATTTGCTTATTTATTTTATCACCAATTTCCGCATTTCCGATCAAATCCACCATATCGTCAAAGGATGCTCCTTTTGGGACAGTAATTGCCCCAAAAGGGTCACCTTTGTATTTATCTGAAATGTACTTCACAAACAACATCGTCAGTACATAATCTTTATATTGTGAGGCATCCATCCCACCACGTAATTCATCGCAAGAAGCCCAAAGTGAGCTATATAATTCTGATTTCTTAATCGCCATAATTTTGATAATCAAGACCTTAAAGATCTTTCGATTTTGACCTCAAAATAACCTTTATTTGCCAATTAGACAATAGTAATATATGGGTATATATTGACGAATTTGCCAAGAAACTCTCATTAAGTGATCAAAAGTTTAATAGTCCGTAAAACCGCTGGATAATTTGCTTTTTTCTCACGAGATATTAGGATATTTTTCACCATCAAATATTTATGATAGAAATATTCGATTAAAATACTGTTAACGAAGATTAGACTTTATTACTTAACAAATATCTTTCCTCCAAATTCCAAAAACTCTTTCAACAACTTCGGTGTACCAACCTTTTCTTCTAAATGGTGGGCAAACGAAAACAAAATATCATTTATCCTGTGCTCCAATGCCGCTTGCTGAGATCCTGGATCAGAAAAAACTTTCTTTTTCATCGAGTGAATTCTATTCCGATCAATACGCTCAATGTAAGACTCAATCAAGTTTTCAAATGAACGGGAATTTTCTTTAAAATACTCCGAATAAATTATTAAAGAATCAATATGAATAACGATAAGTTTTTTAATACGGTTTTTGATTGGTTTTAGTTTTGTACTTTTTTCTACTTCTTCTTCGAACCAATTATTTAGGATATGGTTTATACCGATTGTATTTAAAGAATGGTCTGTAACCAATAATATCGGCGTAACTATAAAATTGGCCGGTCTATCTTTATCATAAACTGCCTTGTTTGAATTATCTTCAAGAATTTCTATCCTTTCAATCAATTGTAAAATTGCTTTTTTATCGCGTTGATTACCATAAAACTTCCTTTTCAATTCTGCTTCTAAATTTTGCCAGGAAAATCCTTGTTTAACATCCCCTCTAACTATACTGCCCTTTATTTCAAACATAAAAACTTTCTTTCCATTCCGGACATAATAATCAGGCTCAGTATCTACTTTAAAAGTATTAGTAATATCTTCACCTGAAAATACTTTATAGCCCCTTTTCCTAAAGATTTTATCCAATACAGTATACGAAAGGTATTTTTCCACAAAATCGAACGTATATATTGAAAAGAAATCTTTCTTCACTTTTACTTTACCATCTTTGATTATTGATAAAATATCAAAAAATATAGAATTGAATAATCGATTAACTGCCAACCCCCTATCAATAATTAAATATTCGGTATCTGCAATTTTGTATAGAGGATTTGATCTTAAATGCACAAAATCTTCCAGTAATGATATAGATCCTTCTGAATTCGCAATTAACTTATCTAAAAACAATTTGGAATCCCCTTCAGCTTTTAGAATTTGTATACCCGATTCTGTCAATTCACCTCTCACTGCATGGATTGCGATAGGCATAATACTTCTTAGAAACTCATTTTTATCAGCAATTCCATAATCAATAAGAAATTGCTTAAACAACTCTGGGTAATTTGACTCTAGAAATTCAAGCAGTAGATAAGCCTTATAAAAGTTGGCAATCAGCGTATTTAAAACGTTCGTATAACTTATCTCAAAGATGCTTATCGAATTAGAGATATGCATTGTTGCCAAATAATCTTCTATTCTACCGAATGCTTCGGGGTTTAGCTGCTGTGCAAGCTCATCTGATTTCTTGATAAATTGATCGTTTATTTTCAGATAGTTTTTGAATAAATCAACTTCAACCTCATGTTTGGACAACTCCTTATTTTCTTCATTTTCAGAAGATAAGAGATCATTCATTAGCTCAAAGTTTGACCAAAGGCTAAAAGTAACCAATTGATCAGGCCTGTAACCATTCTTTTTGTAATAGTCACGAATTGTATCGAACAAATCATCAGCATTTGAATTATCATTTGAAAACCAAAAACCAAACACATCAAATATACTTGATAGCTTTCCCATACGAACTTTGTGATTCAGGGATGCTATAACTTTTGCAACGTTTTCTTTTTTAAATTCTTTCAGTTCGGCAACTTTATGATCTGGAAATGGACCTGAAAAAGAAATTGGTAATACTCGTTTTACATTCATATATTTCTGATTAATAAATTGATTATATTACAATATCATGACTTACAATATACTACATTGTTAACAACCCCAAATGTAATAAAAGCCACATCTCCCGACATGGCTCCACAACATATATATTTATTTGAAATCGCTCTTATTTATACGAATTGATTGATTTGGTTACTTTCCAGTCATTGCCCACACGCTCCAAGGTGACTAGATCGGTCTTGGTGAAGTTTTCAAATTTCAACGTTACTTTAGCGACCATATAGTCTGCTGATTCTTCTAAAATGTCGGTGCTTACTGTACAGTTTAGCTTTTCGCCTTTTTGTTTTTTCAAGGATTTAACCACTTCGCTACGGTTGTTATTTTGAGCATTGGAGACTTGGATCTTTTGATTAAAATCTTCGGTAAATAACTGCTCTACACCTGCCGATTCGCCCTCGGTGGTTACAGCCACATAATGATCCAAAGCTAAGTCTGCTGTGGAAAGGTTAACGTTTGCTTTTGTTGCTTTTGCTCCAGGTCCCTCAGCTGCCATAGCGAATGTAGATACTGCGATTAAAGCTGCTGCTGCGAATGTTTTTACTAGCGTTTTCATAATGTCTTTTTTATAGTGTTAGTTTATCTGTTCTTATTTGTTGACTCAAAACTACAACACAATAGGCCCCTAGCCTATGGGCTTTAGACTAACGCTCTGGAAAACTCGGTGAATGACGGAAATAGGTAGGCAAGTCTGCTCCGTATCAGATTCGTACCACGTTCGGATCATCAATAGATATTGTACAGACACCCAACAGACCTTGTCCAGTCTCTGTTCAGGAAAAAACTGGTCAGATACTGGTCGACAATCGAATCCTACATGTCCTGTTCCGAAGGCGATACGAAGCAGGTACGAACACAACCCCTATAAAAGTTATTTAAACTCATCCCTAATTAGCAGTTTTTAGCAAATAATGCCTAGTGCAGCGACGAAATCCGTGAGTTCGTGTTGGAGCGATCACCGAGATACCATGTCTTTGGTCACCACCATGCAGGCTATGGTAAGAGGAAAATTAAGGCTATCCAGTTTATCACCGCTTCGTTGTATGAGCTGTTGTAGGGAAAGGTGTGATTAAACTACACGATCAACTCAAGTGCACTCAAGATCTATAAACGAGGCAATACTACTATCTTTCTACTAATTCTTCTACTTTCTTTCTACTTCTTCTTCTCCTAACCTTTCCCTAGTTCTTTCCCTAAAATATTTACATTTTTCCTTCTAAAACAGCCCACAGCCTATTGTACGAGCGTTATTAAAAGTCTATTCATTAAGCGCTTCTCCTATTTCTTCTCCTAAATTCATCTATTCTTTCTACTTAATTATTCTAATTGAGCTCCACTCACTACGTTATCCCCGAAACAAGTCGCTATTTCAAATAGATCATGAAAAAGCCACATCTCTCGATGTGGCTCTACAACATATATATTTATTTAAAATCGCTCCTATTTATACGAATTGATCGATTTCGATACTTTCCAGTCATTGCCTACACGCTCCAAGGTAATTAGATCTGTTTTAGTAAAGTTTTCAAATTTCAACGTCACTTTAGCGACCATATAGTCTGCGGATTCTTCTAAAATGTCTGTGCTTACTGTACAGTTTAGCTTCTCGCCTTTTTGTTTTTTCAAGGATTTAACCACTTCACTACGGCTGTTAGATTGTGCATTGGATGCTTGGATCTTTTGGTTGAAATCAGCTGCAAATAACTGCTCTACACCTGCTGATTCTCCTTCGGTAGTTACTGCAACGTAGTGATCTAAAGCGAAATCTGCTGTGGAAAGGTTAACGTTTGCTTTTGTTGCTTTTGCTCCAGGTCCTTCAGCTGCCATAGCGAAAGTAGATGCTGCGATTAGGGCTGCTGCGGCGAATGTTTTTACTAGCGTTTTCATAATGTCTTTATTTTATAGTGTTAGTTCTGTTGTTCTTATTTGTTGACTCAAAACTACAACACGATACGCCCCTAGCCTACGGGCTTTAGACTAACGATCTAGAAAACTCGGTGAATGGCGGGAATAGGGAGGTGAAAGATATCGTTCGAAATAATGCTTCAATTAAGCTATATTTAAAAAGGAAATTACCAGAATAAACAGTTCGAATAAAGATATTAATTGAAGTCTAACAGAACACCACAAAAACTAAATTGCTAAAATGAAAATTTGGATTATGGTACTTAATAATGAGAGGGTGTAAAGTAAACTGTGTCAAATAAAGAATTTTTATATTAGACACAGTTCAGTTTACACTCCCGTTTACCTCCCAAAAAATACAACAAATTTAATTCTTTAAAAATTACTTTTAAATAACAATTAATCATGAGCATATTCAGAAACAAAATATTATTATTCTTTTTATACCTACTTTACTCTTCAATTATTGTATCTATTCCTATGCTTATTTTGAGAAGCGGGTATTTCGAAATAGGAATGCGATTCAGATATATTTTTATTTATTTCGTGTTTTTTATATTATTATTTCTTGTCAATAAGATTGTATCAGTGAGAAGGAGCTTTTGGTATTTGCTTGCGCCAATTTTGATTTTTACCATCTATGGATTATGGATTAATGCGAAGGATCTTTTTCCCTTCATATTTCCTGCAATTACCTTATTATTTACCTTGTGTATTTTAGAATATTTATTTACAGGAACGAAGAGAAGAATATTGTTTTCATTCAATATCATATTAATTCTATTTTTTTCCTTTGTGATTTATCCTTCCCTTACTGCTAAAAAAAATATCGAATATTTAAGTTTACCTTTTGAAGATATTAAATCATTCAACATGTTAACGCCAGATGGTGGGTCTATTTCACTTTCTAATGACAAAATGATCCTATTGGATTTTATGTTTTTAGAATGCAAACCATGTATTTTAAAATTAAATTATCTTCAAACACTTAAAAATCTTCCCATATCTATTAATATTATTGTCGATGGGCAGATCGATAAGTTCGAAGACTTTAAGAAGTATTATTATGAAAATAAAGAAATGTTATCTGGTTTTACGTTCTTATATGATATTGAAGGACGATTATCAAGAAAAATGAAAATTAACACCTATCCTACAGAGCTCATAATCAAGAATAAGAATATTATTTTGAAAGATGTTGGTGTGCCAAGTGATGCAAAGACAGACTATTTTGATATAAGAAAAAAGATTTTGACAGATGATTCTAATGACCTTTCAAAAAAAACTAACGTATTTAAAGGTTAAGAATTGGCGGATGCAAGTAAGCTATTTTCCGACAAATGGGGCTGAACTTTCTCTAATTTCATTTATTCATCAGAAAAAGTAAGGTACGTATAACACAATTATTGCTAGGATAGCTCACCAGAAAATAGCCAACCATGTGCGTAAAGTTTTTCAGGACGAGTCAGGCTGGAATCGGGAGGTGAAGGTTGTGCATAACAGCTTATTAAATGAATATTTGCATATTTCTAAGAAAACATTTTAATACGGTTGACTTAGCGCGTAGAAAGGTATTTGCTTATCATTTAAGACATTTAGTTGTCGGGCTTATTAGCAATGATGAGTTTGAGGAGGAAATACTAGACAATGTATCCTTTGGTTATCTTCCTGAACATTATTATTCTTCAAAACAAGTCAAATTTGATGATCCTATCATAAGACCAATGCTCGAATTAAGCTGGTGTTTATATAGCGACTTAGAAAATCATACACTTGCTGGCAAACACCAACTTTCTGATAAAGAACTGAAAGACATTGCTCGGTTTATTTTATTCCTACATTCGGATTTTGAGTACGAATGGCCTTACTTTGATCGTATGAATCCGCTATTACGGTTTTCATTTAAAGACTTGTTATTTACTATCCTGAGCTTAGGACAGCATTATAACGTAAAACTAAATGAGAGGAAAGAGCAATTTGAAGAATTTAAGCATTCACGGGATCATGAACTATGGCCATTTATAAGCAAAGAACAATACGAACAGCAATTGAGAAAGCAACCATTTTTAAGAGGCATAAATTCAACAAAATCCAACTAAGGGCGTAAATTACATCCGTATTCTCCTTTACCTGCTTTCAGCATAGCAAAAGCTTCTACAAGTCCAAATGATTGAAATTGCCTATCAACAATATAAAGTATTAATCTATACCGATCACCAATATATAGTTGAGTCGCCGATAATCTCAGACGCTACAAACGGGTATTTGCCCAGCTATGTTTCGTTACGCACTGCGTAACGGATTGGAAATTCTCTACGCGCTGCGTAGAGGATTGGTCGAAGTCGGGGAAGGTCTGGTAAAAATGCCGCATTCCGTAAATTGGCTTCTGAAAAAACCTTTTCCTAATGCATCTGACAAATACTTAGAAAGGCCTGATACTACAAAATCACCATAGCTTGCACGGCTATTGCCTTGCTGTTCTTGCTCCACAATACGCTTACCGATCTGCCAATAGGTGTGCATCATAATAGTAATAGGTCTTCTAATAATTTTACTAATAAAATTGATCTTGACTTTTCGATTAAAAGCAATTTCCAAGCATTTAAGAAGGTTTTTGGGGATTCTATTTACAGGCTCTTCTAATAAAATCGCCTATTCTTTCTACTTATCTTACTCCTAACTTTTCGATTGAAAAATGGGTTTCAAGTAATTAAAAAAACATTTATGCTTGATCTTTCTCCTAATTCTTCTCCTAATCATTTATTTTCCCTACTTAATTATGCTAATTGAGTAGTACTAGCTACAGTTATCCTCGAGGCACTTCGCTATTTTAAATAAAACATAAAAAAGCCACGTCTCACGACCTGGCTTCTAAACTAAACTTAAACATATGATTCACTAGTGGTTTGCCTTCTTTTAATGGAAAACCACTAGTTATTGGATACTATTTATACGAATTGATCGATTTGGATACTTTCCAGTCATTGCCCACACGCTCCAAGGTAACTAAATCTGTTTTGGTGAAGTTTTCAAATTTCAAGGTTACTTTAGCCACCATATAGTCAGCTGATTCTTCTAAGATGTCGGTGCTTACTGTACAGTTTAGCTTTTCGCCTTTTTGTTTTTTCAAGGATTTAACCACTTCGCTACGGCTGTTAGACTGCGCATTGGAAGCTTGGATCTTTTGATTAAAATCTTCTGCAAATAACTGCTCTACTCCTGCTGATTCTCCCTCCGTAGTTACTGCAACATAGTGCTCTAAAGCGAAGTCTGCGGTAGAAAGGTTAATGTTAGCTTTTGTTGCTTTTGCTCCAGGTCCTTCAGCTGCCATAGCGAAAGTTGATACTGCGATTAAAGCTGCTGCTGTGAATGTTTTTACTAGCGTTTTCATAATGTCTTTTTTTATAGTGTTAGTTCTGTTGTTCTTATTTGTTGACTCAAAACTACTACACAATAGGCCCCTAGCCTATCGGCTTTAGATTAACGATAAGGAAAACTCGGTGAATGGCAGGAATGGAACGGCGAGGAAAGTGAAATTATTTTTATTATCTTTTAACAACAATTAAAAAACGCGAATCGCCAAGGCCGATGTTGTCAATGATTTTAGCGAAACGGAGAAAAAAAAGTTATTAACTATAGAGAAGGAAAAAGATGGAACAACATCTAATTAAACTATTCAGATTATTACTTTTATTGTCATTTATATTTGTCAACGTCAGTTTATTTAGCCGACCAAAATATTTTGTTATGCCGGATAAGCCGGAGAACTATTCAATTGATCAGTATAAGTTATCAACAGAAAAACTATACGGTATAGAGAAGAATGTAGAGTTATTTACACTCACATTCCATAACGGACCAGACCCAATAAGTAAAGATAAAATTAATGCCAACACTCAGCTTAATATAATACTTATTGCTGTCCTCCCCGATTTGTCAGGGAGCGCAGATTGGAAAGAAATTAATCTCGATACTATTAAAGACGACATTATTACTACTTCGGTATTAAATAGATTATTCCGAATAAATACGCTTTCAGGTTTAGATGACCCTTATGGTCCAAAAACTAAATATTTTGACGAATATCAAATTATCCGGAAAATTGGCAAAAAATACTTTGCCTCTAAACATTGTTTAATTCAATTTTTTGCCGTCAGAAATAGACCTTCCATTTTTCAGCATGTGTTTGGGACAATAAATATTGAGCAAGAACCGCTCAAGATTACAGAAATGGAAACTATTTTTAAAAAGAAATACCCCGGCACTAACTTTCCACCATATACGATTGGCGACACACCTTATTCCTACAGTAGCGCTATTGATTATTTAAGAGATCGGAAAGAATACTTGTCAAAAACCATAAAGTTCCAAAATAACGAAATTGGTTACCAGTTTTGGACCTATACCAACTGGCATACGCATGATCATGAGCTGGAGGTAGATAGAGGTATAGACAGATTTGTATACGTTCCTGGAAAAGGGATCGTGGGCGGTTCATTTGATTTCTATTTTTATTTTTATCGTAAGAAATTGCCCATAAAGTATAGCGACTTTCTGAATAATGTGAAAGAGGAAAAAGTGATGATTGCGCCAGAATTTAAAGTTTAATGATCGCTCATCACATTAAAAATGCTATTCACCCAATCCGGTTCATTAAATGATTTTAGCGAAGCGGTGAAAACGAAGTTATTAAACATAGCGAAGGAAAAGATGGAACAACATGTAATTAAACGGTTCAGATTATGGCTTTTGATGCCACTATTAATTGTTTCGCTCAACTTATCTGCTAAAGTGAAATATATCTTATTACCTGATCAGCCACAGGGCTGTATATTAGATAATTACAAATTATCGACAGATAACTTGTATGGTGTCAAGAAGAGCGTTGAGCTATTTTCACTGACGATCATCGATGGTATAGCTATAGATCGAAATAAATTGGGCCATCACAAAGACCTTAATCTAATTCTTATTGCCGTTCTTCCAGATTTGGAAGGGAACCGGGATTGGACTGAAATTCAACTGGATAGTATCAAAAATGATACGATACCCCACCAATACCTTAAAAGGCTATTAAGAGCCAATACATATGCTGATTTTGATAAAACATACGGTGCAAAAACTAAATATTTCGACGAATATCAAATTATCCGGAAAATTGGCAACAAATACTATTCGTCCAAACATTGTCTAATACAATTTTTTGCGATAAGAAATAGGCCTTCCATTTTTCAGAATATGTTTGGAACAATAAATATTGAGCAAGAGCCTATTAAAATTACTGAAATGGAAGCTATTTTTAAAAAGAGATATCCGCATGAAGAATTTCCTGCTTACACTATCGGCAATACCCCTTACGACTATCCTACTTTCGATTATCTAAGAGACCGAAGAGAATATTTATCTAAGGTCGTCAAGTTTAAAAATGGTGCGATGGGTTATCAATTTTGGACTTACACAGACTGGCATACGCATGACCATGAGCTGGAGGTAGATAGAGGTATTGACAGATTTATATACGTACCAGGAAATGGGATCGTGGGCGGTTCATTTGACTTCTATTTTTATTTTTATCGTAAAAAATTACCTATAAAATACAGCGATTTCCTGAATAACGTAAAAGAGGAAAAAGTGATGATTGCGCCAGAATTTAAAGTTTGATGATCGGCAATCAACGAGTTACGCACATTGCATGACAAAACAAGAAAGCCAGATCTCACGACCTGGCTTCTAAACTAAATTTAAACATTTGATTCACTAGTGGTCTGCTACCGATCTGACCGAGCAGACAACTAGTTTTTAAATACTATTTATACGAATTGATTGATTTAGATACTTTCCAGTCATTGCCCGCACGCTCCAAAGTAACTAAATCAGTCTTGGTGAAGTTCTCAAATTTCAACGTGACTTTAGCAACCATATAGTCTGCTGATTCTTCTAAGATGTCTGTGCTTACTGTACAGTTCAGCTTCTCTCCTTTTTGTTTTTTAAAAGCTTTAACGACTTCGCTACGGTTGTGAGACTGTGCATTCGAAGATTGGATTTTTTGATTAAAATCTCCGGCGAATAATTGTTCTACACCTGTTGATTCGCCCTCCGTAGTTACCGCCACATAGTGTTCTAAAGCAAAGTCTGCTGTGGAAAGGTTAACGTTTGCTTTTGTTGATTTTGCTCCAGGTCCTTCAGCTGCCATAGCGAAAGTGGATACTGCAATTAAAGCTGCTGCTGCGAATGTTTTTACTAGCGTTTTCATAATGTCTTTATTTTATTGTGTTAGTTTTTATTTCTTATTTGTTGACTCAAAACTACGACACAACACGCTCCTAGCCTATCGGCTTTAGACTAACGATAAGGAAAACTCGGTGAATAGCGGGAATGAGGAGGTGAAAAATTATACTATTTAGATTTGGAGAACTAAAATTTTAATCAATTTTGCCAACAAATTTTTCTTCAATTGCAAATAATAATACTGCACATTTAAAAATCCCAATCTAAGATAATCTAAAATTGGGATTTTAACAAAAGAGCACTCTTTACCTCCTTCTTCCCGAGCTTCGGGTATGAGGCCTCACATAGGTACCATTCTTTCGATAGTAGCCTTTGACATGAACACTTCCACCACTTGATGTCGATGAACTCGGTGTATAGCGACTTGATCCAGATGAATAGGAATTGCCATTTACAACTGCCTTCGAAGAGTCAGAAACCGGTACATAGGAATAGGCCAAATGCGCAGTCCAACCTTTATATTTTTTCCATTTTATCTTTGAGTAACTGCGTGGACCATCGGTATAATAGATCTTTGTTCCTTTTGGGATTACGGTATAGACTGTACTTGTGGTATCTTTCTTATGGTAGATCGGTGTATCTTCTTTGAGATACACCGAGTAATAATTTGTCGTACAGGAAATAAATAGGAACAGAAGCGGAAATAGATAATAGAGTCTTTTCATAATATACTAATTAATAGTTGATAACCGTTTCAACAATCTGTTCTGAATATCGGTAGATATCGTCTAAGGAGTCTAGATCATATTTGGCCTCCTTTTTGTCTTTGTCAAACAATCCGATGCGTAAGCGATTGGGCGTAAAATAGAATCGACAGATCGGTTTGCGATTATTATCATCTAGTAAGATGCCGCAGTAGGATTGATTATCACGCATAAATACACGTCCCACTTCTATATCCTTCCGTAAGATGGATTTAATGATCAAGTATCCCTCGATCTCTTCCTCGGTAGTAACAATCAAGGCATCGGGTTCTGTCGGTGCAATTGCAGCATTCTTTTCTTCGACTTCGGTTTCTTTTTTAAGTGCGCTTTTTAGTCTTTCGGCGATCTGGTCATTGACAATTTGTGTAAACACGCGCTTTACCAATGGCGTAAACTGTTCCAAAACCTTTGCTGTAACAACACTTGGATAGGCTTGCTTCGCAAAAAAACGAACGAAATCATCGCTAGGGTTTTGCATTTCGCCCATTGCTAAAATCGTCAATTCGTTAAAATATTTTAATTCGCTAGCAACACTCGATATGCTTTCGAGATCAAATTCGGTCTTATGAAATTTACGCAATTCGGATACTTCATTATCCTTGATGTCCATGATCTTGAACTCGAAAAATGGCTTTTCATCCATCTTATTTGGTGTCACGAGATCAGTATAAAAACGATACTCTACGCCATTGGTCAACAATCCAAACTTTGCTTCGGTCGTATGGAAATAACGGAACAGTTGTGAATTGTGTGGATCAAGCCCGTCCGCATAATGTTTGCATTCGATTAAGATAACAGGTTTGTCTTCACGCAATATCGCATAATCAACTTTCTCTCCTTTTTTGATGCCAATATCGGCTATAAACTCTGGTTGTACCTCAAACGGGTCAAACACATCGTATCCCAATATCTTCAAAAATGGCATCACTAAGGATGTCTTCGTTGCTTCTTCTGTTTTGATTTGTGGTAAAAGTCTGTCAACTCGTTTTGCGAATTGACGAATCTCATCTTTAAAATCCATAATTATATTTGTCTTTTTATTATTTTACGCTACATTCTGGCTAATACCTGGTCTTTTTTAACATCATACTCTTCCTGACTGATCAATGAAGCATCAACCATGCGTTTCAATTTGGAGAGTGTCTCCATTGGATCTTCTATTGGTGTTTGAGAAACCGGGGAACTTACAGGTTGACTAACTGGAGTATTGATAACTATACCGCCCCCGGCTAACGCTCGCTTATCTTCAAGATCACGTTGTCTACGTTCATCCTTCTTCATTTCTTCCATTTCCTGGGCAAAACGATAAAGTTTGCGCGCCTGAGCCTTAGGAATATCTTCCATCTTATCCATCCGACCATTGATTGTCTTGATCGTAATATCTGCAGCAAATACCCCTTCACGGAGATGTACATCTGCTACCTGTATCCAGGAGTAATCTGCAAATTCTAGCGTAAAACCAAAAGACTTTGGACGGATCAAGATGATACGACGGTCGGTAAGTACGATGCAATCCGGGGAAAAATTTATGCCAATGGTTTTCTTCTGGACAGCAATATATTTGATTTCTTCGTTGGCCGTACAAAACTCCCTTACTTTAGGCAATACTTTTTCAATGACTTTAGGATCCTGTTCTTCTGAAATTAATTCTTGTAATGAAATCATGATAAATAGGTTAAAAATATCTTTTCGAAAAACTTACCCTACTTTTCCTGAGAAGTGTATTGCTTTCCGATTCTTCAAAAGTAGCTACTCACTACGAGGGCTTTTTACGGGAAACCATAAATCCACGAAAAAGTAAATCCTAATTTTGAGCCATATAATTGATCCTATTATTCACCTTTAAATAATTAAAACATGTATGATCCATGCGCATGGTGCAACAAAGAAATTAAGTCTGGAAAAGAAAAAAAGAGTTATAAAGGAAAAGGTTTCGCTATGAAGGTACTCACGTTTATGTTCGGTAAATCTTATTGCTCTGAACGATGCCGTAATTCGGCAGAAAAAAGAAAAAGAAGGTAAATAAAAAAGTTCTATGAAAAATACTTATCGAAAATGGAGCTTTGTATTCTGCTCTCTTCTCCTGATATCATCACCCCTGGTCGGCTGCCAGTCCAAATCAGAAGATTACAAACAGAAAATGTTAGGGTTCTCATCCGGTGGAATCACGGACAATAAAAGTTTTCCAAGTAGCATATACCGAGTTACAAAAGTATCGGATGGGGATACCTTTTGGTGCAAAGATGATAGGGAGCAACGAATTAAAATACGGCTAATCGGAATAGATGCGCCGGAACCCCGCAATTACTTTCGCAAAAAAGAACAGGCTTTTGGTAAGGAAGCTTCGAAATATGCCACAGATCTACTGTTGCATAAAACCATCAATCTGGAATTTGATGTAGATTCATTGGACCAATACGGGAGAACCCTGGCTTATGCTTATCTAACAGATGGTACATTTATCAATGAAAAAATCGTCAAAGATGGCTATGCCGTCCTGATGACGATTGCCCCCAATGTAAAATATGAACAGCGCTTTCAGGAGGCTCAACATTATGCACGGGAAAAAGGTCTGGGACTCTGGTCTAAAAATATCACTGAATGAATCTGAAATCACTAAAAATTGCCTTGATTTGCGGCCTCATATTGGCCCTCTTACCATTACCATATGGTTACTTTACCATTCTTCGCATATTTGGTTGCTTGGTTTTTATCCTACAGCTTATCAATATCCCAAAAACCAAGCGACATTCCCGGAACAGTGAATTTGTAATCTGCATCGTACTGATTATTTTATTTCAACCCATCCTTCGGTTACCATTGGGAAGATTAATCTGGAACATCGTTGATGTCGCTACGGCAATTTGGCTATTGCTCAATTTAAATCGACGGACGAGAAAGACTAAAAAAATAGCTTAAGTGTTTACTTAAGCTATTTTTTTGGATTTTTTTAGAGGTTTCGATTGGATATTTTTGGTACGATCTGAATAATAAAGCGTTGGTTATTATCCTCATTAGCTTGATCCCGCCCTACTCCGCCCCAACCATTTCCGGACAACTGGAGATCAATCAACTCGCCATAAGCTTTTTCCTCAAAATCTATTCCCTGGGTTTTCCAGAATTTAGACAGTGCATAGGCCCGATTATAGCTCAGCTCATACTCTTTTTTCCGTCCCAGGGGCGAAGTATCCGCATTGTACAATTTGGAGGCGTAACCGGAAATTATAACAAGGTAAGATACCTTCTCTCCATCGACACGGTTCTGCTCCTTTGCGGATTTGACGACCGCATCAAGTACTTCCTTAAGCTTTTTACCGGCATCAATGACTTTCGCGCGCGTGACCGCGTAGTTTTCCAGATTGCCCTCCTGAATCTCGAAAGCAGAGGGCTTGAATTTAACTTCAAAATTGAGCAGGAATCGCTTGTACTTATCCTCATAACGAAATGAACTGTTATTTTTCAACGGCATTAGTGAATCCTCGACTTCTTTGTATACCTGTAACTGTTCATCTTGGGCAATAATTGTGTTGCGGTTGTTTACGTAGGTTACAACAAATAGAACCAATACAATAAAAAACAAGCTCGTCATCAGATCGGAAAAACTGACCCAGAAAATATTGTTTCCTTCTTTTTTTGCCATGACCTATTTTTTTCCGAAAATGCGTTTAAAAATACTCTCGTTGCTTTTCTCGACTTCTTCTTTCAATTTACTGAGCACATTCGATATGGTATTCAACTTGTTTATCTCATCCCGCCGGTCCGTTGCATCCGAAACTTTAGCATTAACTTCTTTCAGCGTTTTTTCGATGGTACTGATCTGTTCCTTATTGATCTTCACTTCGGCCCCCAATTGGCTCACGGTATTGATGTGGTTGATCTGTCCGGAAAGCATCTCATTCTGGTGCTGATCAAAACCATATTTGATCTCAGGCAAGACGGTCAGATTTTCAAGCAGGTCCAATTTATCGAACTTGGTCACGTTTTCAGTATAGGCCTTTTCCAGGAGATCATGCTGCTCAGTAATCAGATTGGTTAGTCCCTCCCGTTTCATGATCACATGATTTTCAAAAACCTTGAGTGTCTCGTCCAGGTTATCGTCCACACGGAGGATCATCTCTTTATATCTTGAAGACATATCGTCCAGACTTGAAAACTGCTGTTTCAAAAATGAAATAATTGTATTGGTGTCGTCTACCCGAGCATCTATTTTCTTGGCTATGCTATCAAAATTATTGGCGCGATCGAGCAACTTTGATATGCTATCACTCAAAGCTCGCGTTTCAGTGAGACGGCTATTGAGGCTTTCAATGAAAATATTGAATTTATCAAATCCATTTGTGGCCTTTTCTAAACGTAATAAGACGTTGGCATTCATCTGCACAAAGTCATTGGCATTCAATTGTTCCAATCTACCCAATACAGTATCCTGAACTTTTAAGGTATCGTAGTTTTTCTGAAATAAATGGTTCAGGGTATTGATATTCGCCGTAAACTCCAGGTTGAATGCATTCATGGTATTCGTCAATTTGGTGATGGATGAACCAAAGTCCTGACTTACCACGGGCAGCAAGTCCGTCTGTACGAAATTGTAAAATTCATTTTTATTCTGCTCCACTGCCCGCTTTGATTTCTTAAAAGAATTTAATCCGATAAAAGAAGTAATAAATAATCCCAGAAAACTGGAAATCATGGCAATACACACTGCTAGAAGGAAATCATTCAGATCAAGTTGTTTGACCAAACCTGAAGTCGCTGACTCATCCGTGTTCCAAAGCTTGACAAGCATCGTAAATAATCCGAAGATAATCCCGACGATGGTCGCCATCAGCCCCAGATAAAGAGGCTTATTAATAGTTTCTTTAATCTCATCTTCTTCCACATTTACATTGCGTTCCACCAGATCTTTGACAATATTAAAATCAGCTATACCGCCATTATTTTTTAGAAGATAGATATTTAGCGACTCAATAATTTTGTCAAAGTAGGTGCCCGACGTTGTGCTTGGATTGATGAGCGTAACCTGTACCGAACCTTTTTGGGGTATCGAATCGGTCTGTTCATCGTTTTTTATTGTTTCGAAAATTTCTACGACCCGGCCTTCTTGTAAAAGTGTTTTGGAAACCGTAATGCTTTCGGTCTTAAAATAAGCCTTGGATGGAATAAAGCGTCCAAACCGGAGGATAGATCCGCGAAGCTGTGTTCCTGTCTTCAGTTGCTGTGAAATAAAATAACCAACAACCGCTAATTCTAAAATAATATGTATCCAGTCCATCTGTTATTAACTATATCTGATCTTTATTTTTTCTACTACTTGCAACTTGTCTTCCACAAGTTGAAGTCTGCCGAGTTTAGATTCCTGTGTAAAGGATTTTGCTCCAGGAAAATAATTATTCAGGGACTCACAGAAGCCATCTACGTAGCTGTCACGATGCTGTATTGAGGTGGCAATTGCGTCCAAATTAGTCTCATCCAGACGAAAATAATACTCGTTTTCCCTTTTTGAAATTATATAAGGTGTACGCCGGTCTCTTCTACTGACTGACCGCAGGTCTTGAAAGGCGCCACCTGTTAAACAATCCGCAACAAATTCCTGTTGTTGTGGGACAGAAAGTGTGATGGGTTCTGATGGGATCTCGCCATCTCGCGTATCGGTTCGTTCTATAATCGGATTGATGACCCCGATATCTTTATCGTTATTTTTAGCGGTAGAACTTATTTGCGCTGGTTTCGACAGGAGAATTCCATCAACTTTTCTAGCTAGGGTTTCAAACTTTTCGGTCAGCTCCTGAACTTGTTTTTTGAGTATATTGTTATCGTCATTACTATAACGAGGAAGACTTGATGAGACTTGCGGTCTAAGTTGCTGTTGGTTATCGTTTCTCGGTTGCTTTTGAAAGGAATCAATTCTACGCTCCAATTCAATAACTACCCTATTTCGGCTATTCGTTTGAATCATCATAAATATTAAAACCAACAAAACCGTGATCGCCAATCCAATAACAACGTACTGCAATACTTTGTCAGACATCAATGAGGATTGACTGGTCACATCGACCTGTTGAGAAATCGCGAAACTTGGCTTGATTACCAATAATAGCCCTATCAGTATTAAACTTTTATATATTTTACCAATTTTCATCTTCATGTAGTTTATTTAACATTTCACCTAACATTCCGCGCACAATGTAGCAACACAAATTATCTGAGACCATGTCTGTTGCTGAAATCTGCTTGGTTCGTTGTGCCATTCCTGCTTCTAAAAACTCGATCGCAATCTTCTTGTCCATAAGCGTATCTTCAAACTTTCGTTTGAGATCATAGTCAATACCGAAATCATTCTTGTAGTTAATGCCCGGCAACTGAAGGAATAGCGAGACAAATTCCGTGTAAGCCTCATATGCACTTTCATTAAATTGACTTTTTAGCTCCTCATAACTTAATGGATTGTCAATGGAAATAATAGTTCCCTCTTTATCTCCAAGATAACTCCGGAACTTTTCATCCAGACTATTCATGGAAAGTTCCGTCAGCACCTCCTCTCCTTCTTCCAGTACATTGATTGCCCCTTTGGAAGTCAATTCTTTTGGATTATCTGGCACCAATACTTTTACACGAATTTTGTCGGAAGAATCTTTCAATTCATACACCGCATTAATAATCGCCGCCGCATAGTTGACAATACTTTCTTTTGTACTTGATTTATCTATAATGGATAAAAATTTTGATCCCGTACCGGAAAAGGTCAGATAGCTGGGAGCAGGTATACCTGCAATTTTCATCGCTTTAACGCTGTTATAAATAATTGCAGCAAGATAAAACAGAAATACAGCCCGCTCATTGGCGTGCATCGCTAGGAATGCATTGAAACTTTTGTTATTTACATCCTGTAACTCCTTTTTCTTGTCAAGAGAAAAATAATAAGCAATAATGTCTTCGATTTTACCTTCCTGCTCAATTGTTGTTTCGATCTCCTGTAGATTATGATATCCCTTTACACTCGATAATCCCGAAAAGAACTTTGTTCCGAGCTTATAAAATCCATTGGATCTCAAATCTGTTGTATAACCCGCCGAATAGAGATAATTAGCCCCAAAAAGTACGGAAGAAATATTGATTACTTTACGGTTCTGATAGACAACACTATCAATCGTTCCGCCACCGATATCCAGTGATAAAATAGTATTGGAGGTACCCAATATCTTACCTGTACTTGCGATGGAATAGAATGGAGCAATAGATTCAGAAAGTTTTATCGTTTCGATCCCCTGTCCAAAATGAATGGCAACAAGTTCCTCAATCAATCCGGCAATTAAGTTTATTTTGTACTGGCCATAACTTAACGGATAGGTCCAGGTAAACCTTGTTTTGGATAAATCACCCCGCTCGACCAATACTTTGGTTTTACACATAACGACAAGCTGTTCCAAAAAACAACGCATCCACGCCTCTCCCTCTATATTTTCAATACCATTTACCCATTTGAGATTGGTTCTCGGTTTCACATTATTAAAGGTGGGCAGTCCCGTTTTTTCATAAGTAAATCCAATATTATAATCCAAGATGGGTTGAAAATTAGCCGGATTAAAATTGTTATAGTCAAATAATACGGTCCGAATCGGGAAATTATAATTCGACTCACTCGAGATATTTTCAGCTATAAATTCCAAATCCTTGTGATTCTGGATCTCATTTAAACTACTAATGTTTGTATTAAGTTTATTAAATGATGTTGCGAAACCATTTTTATCAAATGGTAGATCCAATGCGGATGGTATACTCTTGTTCACTGAGTACTCCACATGCGTATTGGATGTTCCAAAATCGAGCGCAAAAGTGAATGCTCCACCAATATGTCGTTCATTGCGCCATAAAGGAATCAGATAGTTGCTGCTGGGGCTTTCCTCTTCCTTAAAATTTATGGCATTAAAGTCTGATTTACATCTAAAATAATAGGTATTATAGAATGATCCATTACGACTGTCACGTTTTGCTTTCATGCTGCGAGCTACCGCTGCTTGATCATCAAAAGCGAGCTGAAAGGTATGGCTATAATCATTTAATCCTTCGTCAATCACCTGTACATAGTAATTGGGGTTTACACTGGACCTTTGAATAGGAAATAACTGAAAATATTTGGCACAGCGGATAATCTTTCCTTTTTGAGGATTTATATCCGTAGTTTCGTATTTTTTCTCCAGTTCGACCACATGGCGACCTCCGTCAATTGGGATTCGCAACTTTACATTGACTGAACTCTTCTTTTTAATGATCTCAATTATTTTTTTCCCGGAGAAGCTACGCTTAATCAGATCTTCCTCGCTGAAATAAGTAAAAAATGTCTTCTTTAAGGGAAGAAGATAGCCAATACCTTGCTGATCGGACTCATTTGTAAAATTTCCATCAAAAAAAGCATCTTTATTAATCTCATAAGGTGTTTCATAAATGTCCTGTTCCAAAAAATCATCTACAGTCAAATAAGGGTATTTCACATCTTTTCCGGGTAGGATTCGTACATCCAACATTTGGTCTGCTGGATGAGAAACCTTGGTATTGACATCCCATTTGACACCCTGGTACAAATAATCCAGCATCCCTAAATTGCCGTTGGTCGCGAGTACCATGGGAGGAAGTCCCGACACTGTTTTAGAAGCATGGATTAAAAACTGTGATTCTCGACCGATACGCTCCTGAATGTTTTTTACACTTTTAGTCCGAAACGGTACATTAAATACTTCAACTACATAATCATTTCCATCAATCGTGGTCTTATTTTCCAAAAATTGAACATCCAGCGCATTTATTGCAGTCATAAAAGCCTTATCCTGTTCCATCTTCTCTTTGACATTACGTTTGACGTAATCATAAAAAGTTGGCATATATTTGCTCAAGGACGGATTTTCTTTGAAAGAAGCCATCAAATAGAAAATAAAATCTTCATCTCTATTTTTGAGTGACGCCGGTTCAGTGAATAGTTTACGGTCATGCAAAGTGACCTGTGCAAACCCCAGATCATTGGCAGATGTGAACACCATTGTCTTAGGGGATGTCGCGCCGATAATCTTATGATTGAAATAAAAAATATAGATGCGATGCAGCTTATCGAAATTGAATGCTTCATCATCTTGCTTAAGAAATAGGTCCAAAGTACGGCCAAGCAATTGGTGACGTGAATAGCTGGATTCAGTCAATTTAGCTAAGTCACGCTGTTTGTCCCACACCTTGATTGTCAACTCTCCGTTGATAGAATCCTTGTTATAAAGTAGCTCAAGCAGATCAAGACAATCGCTTACCAATTTATGGTTATTCGTATAGCCATCAAGCCTATTGTTCGCGTCGTTAAAGTAACGGAAAGCAGTATTGAATAAATCTAGACGAGCAAATGGGGAAGGTATCGAAGTGGGCAATATCGAACTTTGATCTCCGTCGGGACTTATGATCTTTTCGATAATAACACTGCTGTAGTCGGTGCTGCGAGCTTGCCAATGCGTCATTGGCATATCGTCAAAAAGTCTAAAAACTTTTGCCATGTTGATTAGAATAAATATTTGGTTATGATTTCTGCCGTCGCATCATGCGACTGAACCATCAGTTTGTTTTCTACGGTAGGATATTTTGCCTTACGATGTTCATTTAACGCCGCAGTCAACAGATCATAGCTTTTTTCCTTAAATATTTTGAAAATGCTACTTCGCTGAGTAAAACCAGAAACGAGTTGCATTAAATCTGCTGTTTGAGGGACCAATCCTATAACACCGCCCTGATTGTCGATTAACTCTGTGATGTTATAAGGTGAAAAGCTGATTTTATTGCGTTTCATCTCTCCAAGCCAGATACGATATTGATCTAAGAAGCGCAACAACCTTCCATAAAATACCGAGCTCAAAAAATTCTGGTCAATAACCGGCGCAGTCTCTTTGGCAAAAGGAGCACTCAATTTATCTTTTAGTTCACTCTCCAGGTAAAGTGAGAAGAACAACAGCTGTGTCAAATTGAGCTGTATCTGATTTTGGGTTTCATGGGATAAATCCTTAAAGGTGATTACCGGATTTGACGCCGAGAGATCGTTGACACCGAATTCCTTGTATTTAGGATTCTGGGCATTTCCCTCATGCGTGCTTAAAGAACTATCATTTGCAAAGTCTACGATCGCTAAAGCAGCGGCAAGCTCGACAAAATGACTATCATTTTTTTGTCCTGTGCCACCCACGACATTTTTGTACACATTGTTGTTATCATCAGCGATATAATATAAGGAGTTTATATCCCTGCTCTCACTAATGTTTTTGTGATAATAGTGCAGGGCCGCTTTAGTCTTTGAATAAAACGTCGAACTTTGGATGCTATCTGTATTATCGCCATCTAGCTTGAAATAAGGCATAACCGTAATAGCTCCAACGACTGCATTACGAAGATGATCATAATTCTTCCCATTGACCTGTCCTTGGCGGATATTTTTTAAAATCAAAGGGAAGCCAGCCGCCCCCGTTCCCCCAAATATGGAAGAGATAATAAAAATTCGGTCATTATTACTGAAACTATTTGCAAAGTGGTTGAACTCTTCCGATTCGGTAAATTTATTAAGCACTACAGATCCAATATTCGGATTGCCTTGAAAACCGACTTCCAGATCAAGATTCAAATTGGATTCTGAGAAGAGTACATCCACAAGAGCTTAATTACTACCTCCATCTTCCAGCAGATTATAATCGATAAAGTCTTTGAACTTCCCTCCATTGAGCCCTTCAATACCCAGACGAAATTCACTACCTAATGCATTTGACCCTACAGCACCGATCACCTCGCCTAAAGATTCTATTTTGTTCTTAAAAAACACTTTCTCATTATTCGGTGCTACAGCCTTATGAATACTCCGGTACTCATTAAGCAAATGTTCGGTTTTAGCAACATCAGCTGCAGAAGAATCCGGATCTAAGATGATCGGGACAACTTCGTATCCTGTTGAAACACCGGAAGCCAATAACATGGTCAATGACTTAACTACACGGGACCCTGTCCCGCCAATAGCAAAAACGTATAATTTTGGCATAACTAAAATGGCGTCCTAGAAAGATTTTTGGACAATTTTCTGAGGAATAACGAGAGGATAAAGAAAAGGAATAAGGTAAACACAAAACTTCCAATGGCTACACCGAAATAGGCTTCACTTGGAAAAACAAGATTATCCCGCTCCATGATTGACTTACAGTCATTATACAGGTATGCCGCACTTACAAACGATGCGACTGTAAGGAGAATAAACCAGAGTCCAATTTTAGCGAATCGTGGTCTATCCAATAAAAGATAAAAGACCAGTGAAAATACCGCCGCGCTTATAATGGCTATAATGGCATACTTTTGATAGAGGAACCTATCAAACATTTCTAGAGAGAAGTCTGTCTCGTAATAAAACTTCTCATAAAATAGGGCAAATAAATCGTTCATGATTACTTAATTGCTAGGTTATACTTAATTTGAAATAATATGTCTTGATTGTTGTTATGCGTTTTGTAAGCCTCAGTAACTCCGTGAATCAGATTACGTAATCCAAAAGTCTGTTGTGTGGTTTGGCTGATAGCTGAATCGTCCGTATTGGATGAGCGGTCCACCCAAGAAGGCATGGAATTTTTGTAAGCAATAGTCAATTCATTGGGAAATTCCTTTTGATTCACTTTTACAGTGATGAGATGGGTGAATTTATGGTCTTTAATACGCTGCCAATCGTTTTGATGAATTAAGGCAGGCCGGTTATGGACTGGAATTTCTTGGACATTGACCAATGTCGCCCCGGGGCTTAAGACATAATTGCGACTTTCAAGAATAGACTTTCTATCAGGGAAAGAACTCATATCTGCCGCAATGCTGTATTGAAATATACCATTCACAAATTGAATATCCTTGATATCCTTAGGCTCCTGAGAGCGATAAACTGCCCGTCCAATTCTATTTGTACCTGATAGATACTGAGTGTTGAGCTCCGTCCCTTGATTCCCTGTTAAGAAATAACTATTTTGATAGCCTTTCATGTCAGTAAATCGAACTTTGCCGAGAAGATTCTGAACGCTATTGTCAGCTCCTATGATCCAGATATAATAAGGACGCTCGGCCTGCTGCAATTTGGTCTTTTGATTATTATAGTCGTAATATGTGCCATTAAAACCAGAAGTAAACTGAAGGATGCAGGTTGAAAGATCCGATTGTTTCAGACGTTGCATAAATGCACTTTTGGTCATATTTTCCTCTAAAATTAACCCTTGCTGTGTAGATCGTCCTTTTCCCAAAGAATAAATACAATCGGAGACAAAGATGGATACATCATTTTCCTTTGTCTCCGACAGCACCTTTTCAAAACATTGATTTAGTTCGGATACAAATTGATTTCCCACTTTAAAAGGAGGTTTACCAGGCTCAAGTGAACTAAAGAATGTGTTGACATCCGTTACTTCGGTTGGATATATTTCTGAGTTGATAAAATTGAACTTGATGTTATTCTTATCATAATGATAATTTAAGCCTATCAGAATATCCGACAAGACAGATTCGAAATTGGAAACACCATTGACATAACCATTCATACTTGCTGAATTTTCTAAATAAATGGCGAAAGTGGGTGCTGTTTTGACTTCTCCACATTGATCAATATTCAGTTTAGCTTTATTCGCATTTTTGCGCATATAGCCTTGGATCGCTATTTTATCAGCTTGACCATCTTTAATTAATTTTTTAAACGAGCGGTCTTCTTTGTTCTGCTGAACATAAGCTGTAAAATGCTCCAGATCTTTACAATCCAGCTTACCATCCGCACTTAGTTCTTCCAACTTTTCAATCAATTTTGATTTTGGGGCACAGCTGTAATAGAGGAGACCCAATGAAAGAGCCAGCGATGCCATTATTCCGTATTTGCTTATATTCATGTTAGATTAATTTTATACGATCAGTCTACGTTGACAGCAAATCTAGCGGATGTTTACGGGCTAATTCTACGGTTTCCCGTAAAGACTAAACTTAGGACCGATTAGATTTCGACAGGCACTCCACTTAACAAAAAAAATAAAAGGCAGTAGGAGTCATTGTATCCTAAATTGTGTAGTTTTGAAGAAATTACAGCCAAAACGTATTTCTTATCCATATGAATTCAAATCTTCCAATAAATCGATCCATATCTTGGCCATCCTTTTTAACTGTATTCGCTATTGTGATCGCTTTTCTTTTTGGTTATGAGTATATCGCCAAAACAGATGATATATTTAATGGCGTAATCATCTTCTGCGTTATAGCGCTAGTGTTGCGAATTACTATTCCAAAAAGTCATCGAAAAGGAATGAAAGCACTTAAACAAAATGACTTTGAAACAGCGATTGTACATTTTAAAGAGAGTGTTGATTATTTTACTAGAAACAGCTGGGTTGACCAGTATCGTGTCATTACAGTTTTGAGTTCTTCAAAAATGTGCTTTCGAGAAATGGGCCTTTGTAATATTGCATTCTGTTATTCGCAGACGGGGCAAGCCGAAAAAGCAAAAGTGCTATACGAAGAGATCCTGGAAGAATATCCGGATAATGGAATCGCTTACTATGCACTAAACTCAATCAATACATTTTCAAATCAAGCTGATTAAAAATAGCGCATTCAGCCGGACAATCATAAGTCGAGCTTTTACAGATAATCATGAAACAAATAAAGGCTGTCCTACGATAGCCTTTTCTCATCATCTTATTGGTTAAAATATGGCACTAAATATCTTGAATGCATCAGATATAGTTTTCAGCAAATAACCCTACCTCGTTATCTACCTTGCTTTCACAAAGGTAGCAGGATACCCCCAAGATTCTTTACGGAAAACCGTAATCCGATAGCAAAGATTATTTATATAAAACCTAATTCTTTACAGTACGCAACAAGCTGTTCGTTTTTAGTATATCCAAGTACATCCTTCATCAGATTGAGCCTTTTTTCAATGCTGCTCAGGCTCGACGGACGGATATCACGCTGCTGAAGATATTCGGGCATCTCTTTTTGGGACACACCTTCGTACAGGAGTTTAATAATATGCAGGTCAAACTGCGTAAACTCATGCGAGTTCTGCTCCTGAATAAATTTTTTACTGTCGGGCGATTGGTACGTTCGATTCTGATCAACAGCTTGCAATGCCTCGCGCAGATGTTGGCCATCGCGGCGTGCTTTGCGAACAAGGCCATCGATCTCGTTGTTTTTGAACATATCATTGATCAGGGACGAGCGGTCCTTGGCCGTCAGGACAATAACCTTAATGTCTGGTTGTACAACCTTGACAGCTTTGATCAGTGAAAGGCCATCTTTAATCTCCTGCGGACTATCATCATCTTCAAATTCGATATCCGTAATGAGTAGGTCATAAGGTTCGCCATCGCGGATCGCATTTTTAATCCAGGTCAGTGCATGGTCGCAATAATAAACGTATTTGGTATTGTGAATACCGAGGTCGTGCAGGGTTTTCTGCACAGAAATGTTGGCTATCTCGTGGTCTTCGGCAATGAGTACTTTCTTAAACATACATTATTGTCTTTTTATAATGGGATAGTGGTCGTGATATTAAGCCCTTTTCCCGGTTCATTCACAAAGGTAATTTCACCACCGAGGCTTTCAATACGGGAAACCGTATTTTCTAAACCTTTTCCTTTAGATTTTTCTTGTGGAATTCCAACACCATTATCCTTATAGAAAATGTTGAGCTCTTGGTCTGTTATTTCAAAACGTACTACGACCTGTTCGGCCTGACTATGTTTCTTCATATTGACCATCAGCTCCTGAAGCACATGCTTCACTTCATCCTTAATACGTTTGCTAATATCGTCCCATTGTTCGGCATCATTACCGGCGATCAATACCCGACGATGGTCAGCCGCAAAGGATTTGAGCAGGTTTGCTAATTGCTCGTTATAAGGTATCTCTGTGGTGGTTTGCTGTTCGACATCGTGCGAGATATCGCGCGACTGGTGGTACATATTTTCCAGTTTATCGAGCACACCATCGCGGTCTACCTCATCGCCATGTTCGATTTCCGACATCACCCGGTAGATACCATTGGCCACGACATCGTGAATCTTTTTGGAAAGATGAAGCTGTGTTTCTTTAACCCGGTTCTGTGCTTCAAGTTCAAGGCGTTGCTTGCGCCTTTTGTACCAAAGGGTTCCCCCACCAACAGCTAATAGGAGTAAAAAAATACTTGCACCAGTAATGGCACGTTGTCTGACCAGGCGATTTTGCTTTTCGGCATTTTCTTTTTCTAGTCGCAGGTTATCGGCTTTATTTTTTTCGACTTCGTAGCGGATCAGGGCAAATTGGTTTTTGGCGGCTGCTCGTGCCTGTTGGATGCTATCCGAGATGATTTTATATTGATTAAAATAGAATGTCACCGAATCTGGACTAATGACTTTAATTAACCGTTCAATAGCTTTAATCTGGTCATCGCCACTGTTAAGTTTTTTTGCGATCAAGAATTGTTTTCTAGCGTAATATAAAGAGGAATCAGGTATAGTTAATTCATAATAATCCGCAAGATGGGCTAAGCTCGCATTTTGTCCCCACAGATCCTTTTCTTTCTCCCTTATCTTCAGAGCACGTTGTAGCTCTGGAGCTGGCTTATAATTTATATCTCTATTCCACTTTACAAAGGCTAAGTTAGAAAGCACTCGAGCATATTCCCTTCTATCACCACTAATTTTATTGAGAATTTCTTCAAATGTTTTGATTGCAGCATCATAATGCTTCATATGCATATAACTCAATGCTAAATTATTGAGATAGATATTGGTATTCAAGGAATCATCCGAAAACTTTATCGCTAGATTATAAAAAACAACTGCTCTCCTATAATTCAAAAGTTTAGAGGTACTAACCCCTAAATTATTATAGTTTAAGCTCAAATAAACACGATGTTTATTATTATTGCTATTTAAAAAATCTAGAGCCTGCAATGCAGTTTCCTGAGCACCATAATAATCACCTTGATCTTTTTGCGTAATAGCCATGTTGGCCAAACATTTAGCAACTCCTAAACTGTCATTATGATCAAGAAAAATCTGTCTAGCTTTATCGAAAAAATAAAAAGAGCTATCTGGTTTATCTATATCTATAAACTCATAAGCTTTATCGAAATAAGGATTATTAACTTTTGGAACTTCTACTTTATTGTCTCTTTCACACGAAAGAAAAACAAAAGAGATAAGATATAAGAAAAAATTTCTCAAGGCTGGCTAATTTCTTTCTAATATATCTACTATTTTTAGAATATTAAAACAATACAATAAAAAAGGCAGCCGCAGCTGCCTCTTTCATTATCAGATTTATTTACCCTTAGGAGGTCTTGGCGTGCTCGTTTCCCCCCCGTTATCCCCCGGATCCACAGGAGGTGCATCTGCCGTTTGTACTGTTGGTGTTCCTGCGCCAGGTTGTGAATTAGACGGTTGACCGATTCCAAATAGAAAATATAATATTAAACTCCACATGATTCAAAAAATTTAAAAAGTTGAAAAAATGAGTAGTCCCCGTGCACCATGCACGGGATTGCTACAAATGTTTTCAGAAGGCCTTCTGAATTTTTTGGGAAGTAAGAGTGTCAATCGCGGGAGGCAGAAGCTGCTTCCCAAACCGGCTAAAGACTACCGCGAGATCTTCTCATTGTGAAATCAGATTAGTATCTTAGTTTATATTTTAATCGATTTATCATCTGACTTCGAGAACAAAGTTATAGCCGTTAAAAGCCTTTTTATCATGGATTTCCGTGATTTCCCAACATAACCCGTGATAACCTTAGTCCGCCGCCAGTTATTTTGAGCTCCGATGATATCACGACAGTTTTGAAGCATTAAAACTGATACGGTTTCCCGTATTTTCCCGAAGAACGAATGATTTAATTTTGTAATGATGTTTGAAATTGACCGATATAAAAGAGAAGTATTAGAAGCCTTTCAGGAAATAAAAGATCAAGGAAAGCTTGCAATGCTGCAACGCGCCACGCGTGCAAATCTGATGAAAGAATGCATACGGCGCTTGGATAAAGGAGAACTCGATAGAGACCTCGCCGATTTAACTGAAATATTTGGGTCTGATGGCACACGTGAAAATTTGAGAAAAGCAATAAAAAAAGCTGGTTCGGATAGATTCCGCCCTGTACAGGATTTTTTTCAACAGCGCACAAGTAAACCAACCGACAACATCACTACGCTACTAGCCATATTTATTGATTTTGAACCAAGACCATATGACTATTGGAGAGAACTTCGACAAGTTGTGAATGAAGAAGCTGAGAAAGATAAAGACATACTAACAAAAGAAAATAATGATGATCAAGATTCTGTAGAAGAATCCAATACGACCTATCTTGAAGGTGCTTCGGAGGGATTAACTAACGAAATAATCGATAATCATGTTCAAAGACAGCATCTAAGTGATGCCGATATCGATAAAGCTTTTAAAGAGCATCCTATATCAGTGGAAAATGAATCTCAGTCAAGCAAAGTTGATGGATCTATCGACGAAACATCCGATATTTTAAAAGATGATTCTTCTGAATCGGTTGATCTTGGGCTAGTAAATTCTACAGGCACAGATGATCTATCAGGCCTAAACAAGGGAACAAATCAACAGAAAAATCAAATTAAAAAGTTTGGTGTTAGTTTTTTGAAAACGGGTAAGAAACGGAATTTTTTATTGGGAGGCGCTGGTATTTTGACTTGCGTAACGCTAGTAATGCTTATTTCAAATCCAGAAAAAGACTGTATGTGCTGGAACGGGGAACAATATATCCAGGTAAGTTGTCAGGACAAAACACAGCGTTATCAAGTAATCGGATTAGATCAAAATAAACTAGACAACTTCCAAAAAATCATGAAATTAGACACTGTGAAATTGGAAGACATTGATCATATCTGGTATTCAAAAATTGACAATGAATATGAATTTTTCACAGCACCTGGAAGACATCCCGTTGCACAGACAAGATCACTTAAGGCGACTACAAAATATATTTGGGAAACAAAGATTAAGGGGAGATCTGACAATAACCAAAATAGTCGGCTAGGAATCATGGGTAAACAATAGAAAGGCTTTTCCTAGTAAAAGTAATTACTCATAAAAAAGCCACATCTTACGATATGGCTCTACAACATATATATTTGTAAGGGATGGCCCCTATTTATACGAATTGATCGATTTGGATACTTTCCAGTCATTGCCTACACGCTCCAAGGTAACTAAATCAGTCTTGGTGAAGTTTTCAAATTTTAAAGTCACTTTAGCCACCATATAGTCTGCCGATTCTTCGATGATATCGGTGCTTACTGTACAGTTTAACTTTTCGCCTTTTTGCTTTTTCAAGGATTTAACCACTTCGCTTCGGCTATTAGACTGTGCATTGGTAGCTTGGATCTTTTGGCTGAAATCGTCGGCGAATAACTGCTCAACTCCTGCTGATTCGCCCTCGGTGGTTACCGCAACATAGTGCTCTAAAGCCAAGTCTGCTGTTGATAAGTTAACGTTTGTTTTTGTTGCTTTTGCTCCAGGTCCTTCAGCTGCCATAGCGAATGTTGATACGGCGATTAAAGCTGCTGCTGCGAATGTTTTTACTAGAGTTTTCATAATGTCTTTTTTATAGTGTTAGTTCTGTTGTTTTTATTTGTTGACTCAAAACTACAACACAATAGGCGCCTAGCCTATCGGCTTTAGACCAACGATCGGGAAAACTCGGTGAATGGCGGGAATGGGGAGGTGAGTCTGATTCGTATCAGATTCGCACTGTGTTCGGAGCATCAACAGATATCGTACTGACAGCAAACAGATCCTCCCTTTCCAAAAAGTGCAGTCCTTGACCTCCTATCGGCCATCGGTGATTTTACCATTAGTTATGTTACTGCACAAATCGGTGATTTTGAGAACTTTTATTTCTATTGAGGGTCGTAAAAAAGGTATATGGCGAGCCCATGTGGTCATTCATTATTAATAAACAACAAGTCCTGTAGACTTTCTGTATTTGTATTGAATATTAGGTTCTTTTAATTTTATGATTAAGTTATCATCATCATCGCTTATATCAATTCCTTTCTCTCCCAGATATCCGTAACCATTAATCATATTTTGCCAAAGTGGCGCGGTTAAGTCGCTTGGTCTTTTTGTAGGAAAGCATTTTACGATAAGGTTCCCTGACTCATTGTAAAGTACTATCATTCTGTTTTCCTCAAAATAATATGCTGTAATTGATTTCATCAAGAAATCTTCAGGTATTTTTGTGTCTTGCAAAAGCGGAGCTCCTGTACTTTTATAAAAGCTCAAAAACCAGGCCCCATTATAGCAGTAAAATGTTTTGTATGATAGATTCATGTATGAAATAAACTTGTAATCTAAATTTGAAACATCGATCCCTACGCTAACCAATTTTTCATTGTGAGGATATACTATTGAATAAAATGCTGGCATAGGACTTCCTGTAGGTCCGCTTGAATTTAATTTTTCTAAAAACATGAGAGCAGCGATATCACTAGGTTTGGATCTGCCGTCAACTGCAAATCCTATTTGGCCTATTTTATCAATGAATTTTGAATCAATTTTAAACTTAGTCATTAAAAACAATTTTCCCGAAGCATCAATATATGCTACCAAAACATCAGTTCCTCTCAAAGCCCCAATAGTTTTGTATTTCTGATTCAGTGTTCTACCTTCTGCGAAATGCTGGTAGTTTTGCAATTCAGAAATGGCAGAAATATATTTGTCACGGATATCCGTCCCAGTCTTGACTTCTTGAATTGGTTTTTCAGTATCCCCAGTTCCATCACTCTTACCACAGCCAACAATAGCCAGGGAAGCAGCTAATACAAATGGAATAAATCTTTTCATAATGTATATCTAATCTATTAACACAACTTAAGGAAAAGATTCAAATCCTCCAAACTTTCATACTTTTAGAACAGTTGGAAAGTACAAGTTTATTGCTTTGTTCAGCAAATTCAAATGTTCATGTTTCATGAACATAAGGTAAAAATGAACGATCCAAGATTTCTAAAGCCTTTATAGCTTTTTTCTAATCTTTATAGCCGTTGTATGAAAGTCCTCCAGTTCAGCTATATGACACTGCAAGTCTACTAACATATCTTGATGAGGCTTAGCATATTTTTTATAAGTGTAGATATACGAAAAACAGAAAATTACTCCGAAGATAACAAACCTAAAAAATACTGATGTATTGAAAATTGACGCTAGGTTAAAAGTTTCAATATTTTTGATTGAAAGTGCAGCTGTCAATAAGAGGCAGATCGTAATTCCAGCAAGGTTATAGTAGCTCAAATAATCCGAGAGGAGCCGCCGTATATTCTTCAAACGATCAATTAAGGGCAAATCTGTTTCATAATTTTGATGAATATTTTTTCGCAATATATAGGCCATACATATCAATCGCCCCTCGACCACTGTGCCAAATAGGAAATAATAGCTCCAAAATGCGCTGTCATAGAAATACAAGACAATACCGATGCATAGGATGACAATCACTGAGCCGTAGCGCATATTCTTTTTCAAATTCTCATCTATTAAATCAAGCAAACCTGCCGATTTTTGTAGCGATATTTTCTCAATAGCTTCCTGAGACAAAAGTATTGCATTCGCCTGAGCTTCATCTCGATATTGTTGCATCCTAAATTTAAGTTGATCTAGTTCCATTACGATAGCTGTTTGCTTAGTTGTTTTAATTTTGTTTTGATCCGCGATATTTTTACCGCTACGTGATTAGCAGTCATGCCCAGTGTTTCAGCAATTTCATTATAACTATAGTCTTCGAGATATAGTGTTACCAAGGCCTTTTCTACTTTTGTCAATCTGCTTATTGCCTGATACATAAGCAGTATATCTTCATCCTCCCGATAGGTGATCTCGCAATAACTTTCTTGGCTATATTGTAGTTCGGCGAGCGTATACCTATTGCCTCGTTTGATATATGTGATCGCCGTATTCAATCCGACTCGATATAGCCATGTCTGAAACTTGGCATCCCCCCTGAAGCTTTTGAATGATTTCCATGCCTGTAATACGATTTCTTGAAATAAATCTTCCCTATCGGCTTTATTGTCTAGGTACATACAGCAGATGCGGTGTATGATAGCCTGATTAGAAGTCGCTAAAGTAATAAAGTCTTTTTCGATACTCATATCCTACGAGGATGTCTTATTTGTTATTGCTTTACTTGTTAGTCTCCAAAAAGACAAAAACATTACAACTTATATAAAAAAAGTGATATAGCGTTCATGACAAAAACCGTTAACTCTTTTCTCCAATTACCTGCTTTCCAATGCTGCCTATACTTGCATATAATTAAATTTTTGATTATTTTTATTAATAAAACTTTAAAAAATGAAATATTTCTTAATAATACTTGCTTTATTGTGGTTTATCAGTTACATAGTAGCGGTCGTTCAAATAGCTAAATCAAAAGAGAGAATATCTTTTTTGAGTATTATACTAATGTTTCTGTTTCCTTTTTTATGGGTGTTTTTTGCAACACAACTTTATCATATAGAAGAAATATCGAAGACCAAGAAAAAGAAATATATTTAAGCGTTCGTTATAACTTCTACTGTAAGTATCCAAAAAAATCCAACAGCTTAAAACTGGGACATAAATGTTTAGATTTAAGTAATAAGATGAAATATTTATAGGAAAAAGTTGCCAATTCAAAAGATCATGGAATCAATCTTATGAAAATCAATGTACTGTCTGATGCTTTGAATTGTATATTTTTAACGATATTAAAGTCTCTATGAAGTGCTCGAACCACTACAGAAGGATAAAGCACAAGATAGAAAGCCTGAAAACTATATAAAATACTTATTTAAGAATACCATTAAATTAATAATAGCATGTAAAAATATAGTATGCCAAAGACCAGTCCCTCTCTTCTTAAACTCCATGATGAAAAAGAAAAAAACAAAAACTGTCCCCATAAGGAAACTTAAAATAAAATAATATAAACTATACATATGAGTCAAAGCAAAAATAAGGGCAGAAATTAAAGCCATCAATAATTTCCTTTGTTTAAAAAAAGTATATGTAGACAGGAGTTTTATAGGAATAAATTGGAATAATAATGTCTCAAAAAAAGGACCTAAAATTATTGCATATAGGAAGATTTTTAGGATCCCTTGGCCACGAACCACTTCGTTTGACACAGAAGCTAACTTGAGTACGTCAATGAGAATTAAATTACACAAAACATCAATAATCACATAAGCAATTATCATCACAACATATAAATAAGTTACAGGTAACTTCAATAATCGATTTATATATTTCGGCATCTATAATATTTTTTTCATAGAGACTGTAACGTAAACTGTGTCAGAGGAATAATTCAATAAGATTATTTATATTCAATTATTCAAACGACACGGTCATGAAAGAAAAAGACCCATTCGATTTTTCGTTAGTGTCTGTTTTTAAAGGAACTCAAGAGGGCTTCGCCGTTTTGAGCGCTTCAAGGCAGAA
>NZ_DDPA01000001.1:0-956842 GCF_002341965.1 Sphingobacterium sp. UBA2480
ATAATCTTATTGAATTATTCCCCTGACACAGTTTACGTTACAGTCTCGCTTTTTATTTTGATCGTCGAAAAAATGGGTCAAGGAGTTCAATTGTACTTTTGTATCCTGGGTGGTATGAAGGAATATACTTAATATAGCCAAATTCCTGTAATTGTTTAAAATATTTATGATAAGTGGGAGCTGTCTCAATGTGTGACATCTGCATGAGTTTACTTCTGCTTATTCTTATAATCATTCTTTCATTTTGCCGAAAAGCCAGCCTTACAATAGCAAGTAGCAAACTGATGTGCCAAACCGTTAGACGAGCATCTCCACATATATTATCAAGATATTCTAATCCCTTTTTAGATGCATCATTTTTCATCATTAAAGAGGTTTAGGAGGTCAAGTTTATTGTAATAATATGAGCCCATTACTTTTTTGAACCTAATTTTTCCAGATACTCTTAAGTTCTGTAATGTTGCTGGAGAAATGTCCATCATTTTTCGAATGGCTTTACTTCTTATCCATTCGAATTGGCTTGATGATGCCGAGTTAGACTTTCTTTCTAAAAGTAGATCAAAATCACTTATCAGTTGTTCTCTGAATACCTGTAAATCTTGTTGTGTTATAATATCCATATAGTATAGAATTTAGATGCCAAGGTCTACAATAAATTGATTCTGGAAGTTATGAAGCGTTTTAGTTACCTAGTTTTTCCTAATGTTTCTTACAAATGGATTGACAGCAGTTGACGGAAGCTTGAAATTCGAGAAATAGTATAATTATACCTAAACTTTTCAAAATGTTGATAACTTATCTAAATCCTACCAAGTACACTTGCCAGAGGTATCATCGAATCAATTTATTATTGATATTGATCGAATTTTATCAATACTTAATCTGAATATTTAGTTACCCGCTTAATTAAATGATCTCAGTTGGATTTTACGTCCGTTTTATTGACTGTAGTATTTCAATATAATTTAAGAGTTGGCCAAAGGCCAACTCTTTCTCATCATCCTACTAATTTAATCCTCTGTATTTTTCATTGTCATAAGAAGGTTGTATGCGCCTTTTGTAACAATCTGATTTGTTGAAGAGTTTTTCTGCAATATTTCGGTGTACCCGTTTTCGGAGCTTCCCGTTTTGACTTCAACCATTTGAAATAGGTTTTTTCCTTTAACTTCAAAAATATACTGTTTATTCTCAAATTGGACGATAGCATCATTTGGCAGTGCAGCTGATTTATTCAATTTTGTTTCAATATCCGCATTCATATACATTCCGGGAATTAGTTCTTTATCATAATTTTCAAAATGACAATGTACCTCAACTGTATTTTCTGGGGAAATATTTTTACTGATCAGAACGATTTTTGTTTTATACTTTTTATCAGGGTTGGTATTCGTATAGGCATAAACTGTCTGTCCGATGGAAAGCTTATCTATGCTCTTCTCGTAAACCGCAAGTGAAAGATGGATATCTGTCGGATTCACAAGTTCAAATAAAACCTCAGTCGGATTTACATATTTGCCTATATTTACGTTTACAGCAGAAACAAAACCATTTATCGGGGAATGTATATTGATTGTTTTTGATATGTTGTTAGCCGTTAAACTTGCAGGGTTTATTCCTATCAATCGCAGTTTTTGCTCCAATGATTTAACCAGAATATTCTGTGTTTGGTAATTTGATTTTGTTTGCTCATATACTTTATCACTTGTCGCCTTTGTTGAATTTAACTCCTTCTGTCTGCTATATTCGCTGCTATTGTAGGTATATTGGGCTTTTGCGATCAGATAATCCTGCTGGATCTGTATATATTGCGGATCTTCAATCACAGCAATAACCTGCCCCTTTGATACCTGCATTCCCGGAAGCAATTTTGTAAATTTGAGATAACCACCCATAGGTACACTGACCGAGACCTTATTTTGGGGAGGTACGTCGATCTTACCATTTACTTTCAATACGGATGAAATTTCCTTATTATCGAGGTTTCCGATTTCAATACCCGCATTTTTATATTGCGCATCCGTAAGGGAAACCTCATTGTTTTTTAAGCTAAGCGGTGGATCTACTTTTTTTTCTTTTTCTTTTTTTCCATTACAAGCTAATAGGAATAGAGCACTAATGATAAGCGTTATTTTTTTCATAACGGATTTTATTTTGAAATTATATGTAAGGATGAACTGGGCCGCTAAAGCTGTAACTGTAGTTTGTACTATTCTTTTATTCTTATTTTCCATTGGTGTAAAATTTTGGATTGTAAGAATTGATTTCGATCAGGCTGTTATTTCGATTTTTAAGTGCTTCAATATACTGGTTCTGAATCTCAATGGCCTGATTGGTAAGAATAACCCATTGAAGATAATCTATATCCCCTCCCAAAAATTGTTTTTTTGCAGTTGCATTTATGATCTCAACATGTTTTAAGCCAGTTGTCCGAAAGTAATTGACCGCTTCTTCATATTTTTGAAATTCAACAACAGCAGAATTATAGCCAATTTCAAAGTTCTTTAAACTGTTTTGATATTCAGCATCGGCTGCATTCTGATTTATTTCTGAAGCCTTAATTTTAGCTCGTTGGCTCCCTGTAAATATGGGTATTCCAAGACCAACTGTAACCGACTGGAACCTGGGAATGGCATTGTACTCTTTATTATCGGCCCCATTTCCTTTCATGCCCATAATGTTGTAGCCAATGGTAAGAGCGGGCAATAATTTACTTTTTTCCACCTCGGTTTCAGCAGCTGAGATTTCCTTTCTCTGTTTGATGTATTGGAGGAAGGGATGGTTTTCAATGGAGGCATTATTGAGCATGTTTTCCTCGATCAATGTTCTGTCCTTTTCATCTGGCTGATATTCGATTTCGGTATTGAGCAACAATTGAAATTGAAGCTGGGCGATCTTAAGATCTTTTTCCAGCTGATTAAGCTGAATCAGAATCTGTCCACGCTGATTTTCAGCTGTAGTTTTTTCAAGGATATTACTTTCTCCCACTTTGAATCGTTCGTCGGCTTTAGCCTTGAATTCAGCGAAAATATCATCGTTATGCTTCAGGAGTGTTTTCTTTTGTAGGAGGTATAACAGATTGTAATAGGAAATCGCTACAAGCTTTCGTAATTGGGCTTCTTTCACTCCAGTATTAAGGACACTGCCTTTATACTGTTCAGTCAATAAATTTTTATTTGCTGTGTAGACCTTTGGAAAATCCACTGTCTGAGAGATGCCTGCCCGAACATCTGTGTAAACACTATTGATCTGCCCGAATTCAGCACTGATATTTGTTGCGGGGATCATTACCCCGGAATTTACCATCGCTTTACTGTATTCAGACTTCAGCTTTTCGCTTTTTAATGAAAGGTTATTTTCCAGCGCAATATCAGTTGCTTCTTTCAATGTGATTATCGACTGAGCATTCACACTTAGTCCACCCAAAGTTAAAAAAGCCAGAAATAGTGTTTTGTAGCCCGTTTTTCTAAATTTAAACATTCCTTTTTCGATTATGATATAAAGAATTGGTAAAACAAATAGTGTTAAGAAAGTGGCGACCATAAGTCCACCTATGACGACCGTCGCCAGGGGCTTCTGTACTTCCGCTCCCTCACCGGTACTTAGCGCCATGGGTAAAAATCCCAAGGAAGCAACAAATGCTGTCATAAGCACTGGTCTTAATCGAATTTTTGTTCCCTCCAGTACAATTGTCCGCAGATCAGTTTGTCCTTCTTTTTTTAGTCTGTTGAATTCTGAGATCAGTACGATACCATTTAGAACCGCTACCCCAAATAATGCAATGAAGCCGATTCCTGCGGATATGCTGAAAGGCATCCCTCTTAAGGATAGTGCTATAATTCCACCCATTGCCGACAGGGGAATCGCTGTATAGATCAACAACGCTTGTTTTACGGAATTAAAGGCGAAATAGAGCAGCAGCAAAATTAGCAATAAGGCTACCGGAACGGCGATATATAATCTTGATTTAGCCTCCTGTAGATTTTCAAAAGCTCCGCCATAGGTAATATAGTATCCCGGAGGAAGCTTGATCTCCTTACTGACACGCTCCTGTAATTCCTTTACCATGCTCTGTACATCTCTACCTCTTACATTAAAACCGACGATAATTCTTCTTTGCGAATTTTCTCTCTGGATCTGGTTGGGACCATCGATAATATTGACCGCTGCTATGGAACTCAAAGGGATCTGCTGGTCATTTGGTGTGGCGATCAACAGGTTCTGAACGTCTTCAAGATTTTGTTTTTTATCACCCGAGAGCCTTACAACCAGATCAAAACGTTTTTCGCCTTCGTAGACTGTCCCACTGATTGCACCTGCGAAAGCAGAGTTTACGATGTTGTTAACGACTCTGATATTTAGACCGTATTGTGCTATGGTAGCTCTATTATATTTGATTACGATCTGCGGCATTCCCGTTACGGCTTCTACGTAAATGCCACTGCTACCACTCACTTTACCGGCAGTCTTACCTAATTTTTCAGCGTAACTCGCAAGTGTATCGAGATCCTCTCCAAAGATTTTACAGACAACATCTTGTCTTGCTCCGGAAATCAGCTCATTAAAACGCATGGCTACCGGATATTGAAAGCTAAAAGTTACTCCAGGTACCGCTTCCAGTTCTTTGGACATCTTTTCTTCGAGTTCCTCATAAGAGTCCGCAGATGTCCATTCTTTTCTGTCTTTTAGAATAATCATCATGTCCGTTGCATCTATTGGCATCGGATCTGTGGGTACCTCACTACTGCCTGTTTTGCCCACGACTTTTTCAACTTCCGGAAATTTCGATAAGATTATTTTTGATCCCTTTGAAACGGCATCTATGGAAGTGTTGAGGTTGCTTCCGGGAAGTACACGGGTCTCTACGGCAAAATCCCCTTCAGGAAGTGATGGTATAAAGACGCCACCCATCCGAGAAAGAACAAATATGGAGAGAATAAAAATTCCGAGAACGGAAAGTAGAATTGCTTTAGGAATGGACAATGCCTTTTTTAATGTGCTATTAAACGATCGTTCCACCCTTGCCATGATTCTGTCTGAGATATTCTGTTTAACATTGACCTTTTTTTCCAGAAATAACGCAGTCATCATTGGAACATATGTCAGCGATAAAATGAATGCACCGGCCAGGGCGAAAGCCACGGTCTGGGCCATTGGTGTAAACATTTTTCCTTCAATACCTTTCAATGCAAAGATCGGAAGATAGACTATCAGAATAATGATCTCGCCAAATACTGCGGCATTTCTCATTCTTGAAGATGTCGTGAGTACCTCTTTGTCCATTTGCTCCTGGGTGAGTTCATTTGTACCAGCGTAAGCTTTAGTATGTCTTATTCTATGCATGACGGCCTCAACGATAATTATTGCCCCGTCAACGATAAGCCCAAAGTCCAGGGCACCCAGACTCATCAGGTTTCCGCTCACGCCAAAGGTATTCATTAGAATAACGGCAAACAGCATGGACAGGGGGATAACCGATGCCACTATAAGACCGGCACGGATGCTGCCCAAAAAGAAAACCAGAACAAATACAACGATAAGCGCTCCTTCAATAAGGTTTTTTGTGACGGTTGAAATGGAATTGTCAACCATTTTTGTCCTATCCAGGAAAGCATCAATTTCAACTCCTTCCGGCAAGGTCTTTTGGATCTGTGCGATTTTCTCTTTGATGTTTTTGATGACTTCATTACTGTTGGCGCCTTTTAACATCATGACCACTGCTCCTGAGACCTGCTGCTCGCCATTGTAGGTCATGGCGCCGTATCTTGTTGCATTTCCCAGTTTGATCTCACCGATATCATTTATTAATAAAGGAATCCCATTAGGAAGATTCCTGACGACGATATTGCCAATATCATCCATGGAGCCCACCAGGCCTTCGCTTCTGATGAATAGGGCAGTAGGTCCCTTTTCAATATAAGCTCCTCCGGTATTCTCATTATTGCTTTCAAGAGCCGTAAATACATCATTTATAGAAATATTGTTGGCCTTCAATTTTGCGGGATCAACAGCAATTTCATATTGTTTGAGTAATCCCCCGAAGCTGCTCACTTCGGCAACTCCTTTAACACCGATGAGTTGCCTTCTAACAATCCAGTCCTGGATCGTACGAAGTTCCATCGCATTATACCGTGATTCATATCCTTTCTTGGGCCTGACAGTATATTGGTAAATTTCACCGAGTCCTGTTGTTACCGGACCAAGGGTAGGAATACCAAATCCTTTGGGAATCTGGGATTGCACTTGCTGCAATCTTTCGGCAACCTGTTGTCTGGCCCAATAGATATCTGTTTCATCGTCAAAGACAATTGTTACTACCGAAAGACCAAATCTTGAAAAGCTTCGCAGGGATTTTAACCCCGGAATATTATTGTTCACCTGCTCGATGGGAAAAGTTATCAGTCTCTCAACATCCGGTGCTCCAAGGGAAGGGGCAGCAGTGATGACCTGCACCTGATTATCTGTAATATCGGGAACGGCATCGATCGGAAGTTTAGTGACTTCATAGGTTCCGTAGCCGATCAAGGCTATCATAAACAGCCCGATTATGAGTTTATTCTTGATAGAAAACTCAATGACTTTATTAAGCATATTTTAAATGTTAAGCATTGTAGATACACGCCGATAATTACCGGACGCCAATAATTGAAGGATTTTTCCTTTAAAATGTAATGGTTAACAAGCTTTCGGAGGCTGCCAGACTCCATTAAGATATGCTGATCGCAGGGAAATATTGGAATATATGGTTTCTTTATGTTTTATTTCCAAATTCGCTTTCAGGAAAGTGAAAACTTCCGACTGAAAATTCAACATGATTATTTGCGAAGCATGTGCATCAATGGTTTTAAAAGGTAAATTGTCATGATGATGCTTAGCCTGTGTATTGTGCGAACTTGTATTGGAATAATGTTCCTTTAAAAAATCTAAAAATGAAGATGCGTTATGATCATGATCGTGCTGATGCAAAGCAAAATGTTCGATCAGGTTAGGTAATTTAAAGAGCTGGTTTCCTATGCTACTGGTAGATAGGAAAACTAAAAGAAAAAATATTGATATCGCTCTTTTCACTGTGGCAAAGTTATAAAAAGAAGTTCTATTATTCAATATTATTAGCGATAAATGCTCAATCAAAAAAATAGTTCTATAGCTACATGCTGAGATACCTTAATCCAAGGCCACTGAAGACATTATTAATTTTAAGTAATTTTTCCAGCGCACAACTGGATTTAGTAACGATAATTTCTAAGAAATAAAATTATAATTATTATCTGTTTGTAGTTAAAAAAAGTTTAACTTTGTGACCAATAGAACTCATAAATTCAGTTCACCTTATTATGTGCAGAATGTTGAACATATTCATAACGATCTGCTTGCTGGTTTTCACATTTACACCGGGAAGTATTTCTGCATGTACGTCTTCTGCCAAAGGAAGCAAAATAGAAAAATTTTCCTGCAATAGGCATAAAAACGAAAGTTCCTGTAAGAAAAATTGTTGTCATCATAAGCACCATGGAAACAGTGGATGTCGTGGTAACTGTGGAAAAGCATCCTGCCAAAATTCTCCGACAACATTTTTTATCAATAGTATTTTTAAGTATTCCCAAAATGTTTACAATTTTGAGAATAAGAATTTGTATTCAATCTATAAGCAGCCCTATTACTCTTCAGGGTTTGATAGCATTTGGCAGCCGCCAAAAATAGCTTAATATAATGGCTGTATAGCCACAAGTATGCTTTATCGGAAACAGATCTCGTTTTCGATAGCTTTATTATTCGTAAAATTTTTTAAAACCAAATAAAATGAAATCAATATCAAAAATATTGACAGTATTGAGCGTATTACTGTCAAGTATAGCTGGTTTTGCGCAGACTGCTGTTGCTAAAACAGAGACCGTTAAAGTTTTTGGAAACTGTGCAATGTGCAAAGAAATGATCGAAAATGCCGGGAATGACAAAAGGGGAGCAAAGGTAGAATGGAACAAAGACAGCAAATTGGCTACCCTTACCTATAACAGCGAAAAGATCACGGCAGATGAAGTCTTAAAAAAAATAGCATTGGCCGGCTTCGATAACGAAAAGTTTTTAGCGCCGGACGAGGCTTATTCCAAACTGCCGGAATGCTGCAAATATAAGCGGGAATTGAAAAGCGATGAAATGCCGGCAAGCTCAAAAATGGACATGCAAATGGATCACGGTAAACACAACCATGATGGAATGACTTCGGATGCTGAGCAGGCAACACAGAAAAAATCCGAGCTGGATGCTGTTTTCGATAATTATTTTTCCGTAAAAGATGCATTAGCTAACGATAATTCGCCACTGGCGGCAACTAAAGCATCGGATCTTATCAATGCCATAAAAGCTGTACAAATGGGAAAATTATCCAGTACCGAGCATAATGTATGGATGAAGCTGATGGGCTCTATGCAGTCAAATGCTGAGGGAATTTCTAAAACGAAGGATATTTCGAAACAGCGACAGGCCTTCATGCAGCTGTCGAAACCCCTATATGATCTTGCCAAGGCTTCCAAACAGCACGCGCCTGTATATTACCAGCACTGTCCGATGTTCAATGATGGAAAAGGGGCGGACTGGCTAAGCAGAGAATCTGCTGTTAGAAATCCTTACTATGGTAAGAAAATGTCAACATGTGGAAGTACAACTGAAACGATTAAATAAAATGAGAAATATTTTTGTCATTGGAGCTATATCGGCAGCATTAATATTAAACGGCTGTAGAGAAAAGGCAAAGCAATCATCGGGAGAGATGAAAATGGAGGAGCCGGTGGTTAATTCTTTTCAAAAGGGTTCCATCGTTCCTAACGATCAGGTATGTATGGTCAATAACGAATTTATGGGCAAAAAGCAGTTTGATGTTCAATATGATGGTAAAACATATTACGGATGCTGCCAGATGTGTAAGGAAAGGATTCCAACGGATGCTTCCGTCCGGTCGGCTGTGGACCCGGTTTCAAAAAAGTTAGTCGATAAAGCGAAGGCTGTTATCGCAATCACAGGGGATAATGGTGAAGTGTCTTATTTTGAAAATAAAACGACCTACTCTGATTATATAAATAATTCTAAACATTAATATTAACAAAAATTAAAACAATGAAACATTTATTTTTGGGCTTAGCAGCCCTATCAGCCTTAACATTGGCATCTTGTAACGGTAATGCGGAAAAGAAAACAGAAAACACAGAACAGGCTTCTGTTGCCAAAACTGACTCTGCACAGGTTCCAGAAAAATCCACGGAGGTGAAACAGGCCGATTTTTCAGGCCTATACTCTCATTATGATCATATGGCATCGGCTTTGGCCAATGATAATGATAAAGAAGCTGCCGCTGCCGCAAAAGGTATTCTTGAAGAATTGCCGAAAATTGAGACCGGCACATTTAAAGCGGAGCAGAAAACCACTTATGAGGATATAGCCGCCGATATTAAAGAAAACTCGGAGCATATCGCTGACAACGTCGGAAATATTGAACATCAAAGAGAACACTTTGCAATTTTGAGCAAAGATTTTTATGATATAAAGAAATCTCTTGCTGTACAGAAGACTTTATATAAGGTGAAATGTCCTATGTACAATAGTAATAAAGGGGCAATTTGGCTTAGCAGCACAAAAGAATTTAAGAACCCTTATTTGGGAAAAGCTATGTCTACCTGTGGTAAAGTGGAGGAAGAATTAAAATAAGATTGCAAAATTCAAATTATAATAAACTTGTATAAATAGGTATTAATAGGCTGCTTACAAGCAGCCAACCTATTTTGCCCGGAATTTGCTGTTTAATGGGTGAGCTTCCAAAATGAATGCCGGGAGATACGCATTTGAGAATCAAATGGTATTTAGGGAAAACTGAATAGGCCAAAGTTTTGTTCCATAATGAAAGCTGATTTATTTTGGAGAGGTAATATACAGTAAGTTGCATGAAATAACGAAAATACAGTGAAGATATTTTTTCGGTACGGGCCAGATAGAGTATACTTGAATGCAGGTTAATTATCGGAATTAATAGAAACCAAAAATGAGCGCTAAAACTAAACATAAACGTCTATTAAATATAGCAAGTGTATTTCTGTTATTATTTGTCCTGGTGCAGTTTTACAGGCCAGAAAAAAATATTTCGGCCGTGCCCGGTGGCACAATGTTTGAAAAATCATTCAGACCTGCACCTAATGTGAGCGCATTGCTTCAGGTTTCTTGCTACGACTGTCACAGTAATACAACAAGATATCCCTGGTATAGTGAAGTACAGCCTTTTGGCTGGCTCATGGCCAATCATGTAAAAGAAGGAAAAGAAAAACTGAATTTCGATGAATTGGCTGGTTATGGACCCCGGAAAACCAGCTCCAAAATCAATCAGATCATTCATCAGATCCAGGAGGGAAAGATGCCTTTAAAATCATATACAGCAATTCATCGAAATGCTGATCTAAACCAACAGGAAAGACAGATTTTAATAGATTATTTTAACACTAAATTAAATCCTTAATATTATGAAAACATCACATCACAACTCCGGTACGCATTCCTCGGAAATGAATATGTCAAATGAACATAACGGCAACCATGAACATGCCGGGCACAGTAAGGGAAATTACATGAAATTATTATGGATGGCCATTGTATCCTATATCCTGATGTTTTTTCTGATGTATGCAATGGTTGATACCGCAGAAAATGTTGTTTTCAATATCAATCAGTTTTATATGGCCGGTTTAATGGCTGCGCCAATGATCATTATTGAAATTTTGATGATGCGGAAAATGTATGCCAACAGCAAGCTGAATATGATCATAGGTGGTCTGGCCGCAGTACTAACTTTATTATCTTTTCTATGCATCAGACAGCAAGCAGCGGTAGGAGATGTCCAGTTTTTAAAATCCATGATTCCACACCACGCTGGTGCTGTACTAATGGTTGAAAAAAGCAGTCTGGAAGATCCCGAGGTTAAAAAGCTGGCCGAGGATATTATCGTGGCGCAAAAAAAGGAAATTGCGTTTATGAAAGCTAAAATAAATCAGCTGGAGAAAAAATAACCTCTCCCAGCAGGTGAAGCAATTCGTCCAATTTTAACCTCTAAAACTATTTCCAATGCAAAAGTACACATGTCCAATGCATCCGCAAATTATTAAAGACGAACCTGGAAAATGCCCTTTGTGTGGCATGACACTTGTCCCCATGGGGCAATCGGCAGCGCATACGGTTCATCATCATAAAGAAGAACATGCCCACCATGATGCTCAGGAAGGATCTTTTGATAAGCACCAGGGCCATCATACCGGAGATTTTCTCAAGCGCTTCTGGATAAGCCTTATCGTAACGGTGCCTATACTTCTGCTTTCTCACATGATTCAGCAATGGCTGGGATTTACCCTTGCATTCAAAGGAGATAGCTATGTCCTTCTAGCCCTTGGAGCCTTTTTGTACATCTATGGAGGTCTTCCGTTCCTGCGTGGAATGGTCGGTGAAATCAGGGCTAAAGCAATTGGCATGATGACACTTGTTGCATTAGCAATCACAGTTGCCTTTATTTATTCTGTTGCAGTTGTCTTTGGCCTTAAAGGAATGGATTTCTTTTGGGAACTTGCTACCCTGATCGATATTATGCTCTTAGGCCATTGGCTAGAAATGCGCTCCCAGATGGCAGCCTCAAAAGCACTTCAGTCTCTTGTTGCCTTGCTTCCAAGTGATGTAACGGTAGAAAGAGAAGGACTGGCTGTTCAAGTCAAATTGGATGAGCTTGTCCAAAATGATGTTGTTGTGGTAAAGCCCGGAGAGAAAGTTCCCGCTGATGGAGAGGTAATCGAAGGCTTTTCGTATGTGAATGAAAGTATGCTGACCGGAGAAAGCGTTCCGGTAAAAAAAGAAAAGGGCTCAAAAGCGATTGCGGGATCGATCAATGGTGACGGGGTGTTGAGGATAAAAGCTGTCGGTATTGGTAAAGACAGTTATTTAAACAAGGTAATCAACCTGGTACAGGATGCTCAGGCTGCAAAATCAAATACCCAGAACCTGGCTGACAAGGTTGCCAAATGGCTCACTGTAATTTCGATTCTGGTTGGGGTGTTAACCTTCATTTACTGGTACAGTACAGCGGGTAATATTGCATTTGCACTGGAAAGAATGGTTACCGTCATGGTAACTGCCTGTCCGCATGCACTTGGAGTGGCCATCCCATTGGTAGTGGCAATTTCCACCACCCTTTCGGCAACAAATGGTTTATTGATCCGTAACCGGACAGCTTTTGAAACGACCAGAAAATTGACAATGGTCATTTTTGACAAGACCGGAACTTTAACAAAGGGATCACATACAGTAAGGCGTGTGCTGAGCTTTGGCAGTCTTTCTGAAAATGAAATTATCCAATATGTATCTGCTGTTCAACAAAATTCAGAACATCATATCGCCAAGGGAATAATCTCCACCCTGCATGAAAGAGGACTACCTTTATGGAAGTCTGAAAACTTCCGGTATATGCAAGGTATAGGTGTTCAGGGGACAGTGAACGGAAAGGAAGTTATTGCGGCGGGACCAAACTATTTCATTGAAAATAAATTGGAGGTTCCTGGTATGCCCGATGAAATTGACCAGAATGCCGAAACCGTAAATTTTGTATTGATTGACGGGGAACTTGCCGGCATGATCACATTGGCAGATAGTATCCGTGAAGGATCGGAGGAGGCTGTTACGGAATTGCGGAATATGGGCATAAAATCCTTCTTACTGACTGGAGATAACGAAAAGATAGCATCCTCAGTGGCCGGGAAGTTAAAAATGGACGGATATTTAGCAAATGTACTTCCCCATAACAAACAGGAAAAGGTGAAGGAATATCAAAATAAAGGTGAAATTGTCGCGATGACCGGGGACGGCGTTAATGATGCCCCGGCATTGGCGCAGGCAGATGTCGGAATTGCAGTGGGTTCAGGAACTGACGTCGCTGCTGAAACTGCGGATATCATTCTTGTTAACAGTGATCCCAGGGATGTCGTAAAACTCATTGGATTTGGAAGGCGTACTTACCGAAAAATGATCCAAAACCTGTTATGGGCGGTCGGGTATAATGTTATTGCTATTCCGCTTGCTGCGGGACTGCTCTATCCCAATTTTGTCCTTAGCCCGGCAATGGGAGCCGTCCTTATGAGTGTAAGTACAATTGTGGTCGCGGCAAATGCAAGTTTATTAAAATTGAAAGATGCAAGTTTAAAAAAATAATACTGTAAATAATGAAACATTTATTATATATCGTGTTCATACTGATGTTCAGTGCTGGTCTAAATGCCCAGCAAACGAAAAGTATTTACACCTGCGTAATGCATGAACAGGTTCAAAAAACAAAACCGGGCAAGTGCCCGATTTGCGGAATGGATCTGGTCAAGAAAAATATAAAGGTAAAAAAGGCGGAAAAAAAAGAGGCCGACAAGATGGGTAAACCTATGGTTAAAGAAAAAGTACCGGAAGAAAGTACGGAGCACAACCATAGCGAAATGCAGGGAATGTCAGAACAGAAAAAAACATCTGAAAGTATGGACAAAAAGGTTTACACCTGTCCAATGCATCCGGAGGTTACTTCTGATAAACCCGGAAGTTGCCCGAAGTGCGGAATGAAGCTTGTAGTAAATGAAAATAAGGCTGTTAACCACGATGAAATGGATATGTCCGTTCCTATGAAAAAGGATATACCGTTACTTCCTGAAAAAAGACTAGTTGGTGGAAAAGTGGTCAAATACGATCTGTTTGTAAAGGATACCATCGTCAATTATGGTGGTAAGCCCCGAAGAGCTATCGCAGTGAACGGACAGATTCCTATGCCTACATTAACCTTTACCGAAGGGGATACCGCTGAAATCGTCGTCCATAATCTCATGGATGAAGAAACATCGCTCCACTGGCATGGTGTGATGCTGCCCAATAAGGAAGATGGGGTTCCATGGCTCACACAGAAACCGATAAAACCACATTCGACCTATACCTATAGATTTCCTATTATTCAGAATGGAACCCATTGGTATCATTCCCATTCCGGACTCCAGGAGCAGATCGGTATGTATGGCTCGTTCATCATGAAAAAAAGGGATGATGATCCCACCTTTAGAAAAGGAATCGACGATCTTCCAACGGTGCCATTGATCTTAAGCGAATGGACAAATCTTAATCCCAATAATGTTCATCGTATGCTTCATAATGCCAATGACTGGTTTGCCATAAAAAAAGGTACAACCCAGAGTTATCTGGAAGCAATCAAGGAAGGGCATTTTAAAACGAAGATTACGAACGAATGGAAACGCATGCTTGCAATGGATGTAAGTGATGTGTACTATGATAAATTTTTGATCAATGGAACAAGTGAACAGCAGCTTTCTCAATTCAAGGCCGGGGATAAGGTAAGGTTGCGTATCGCCAATGGCGGAGCCTCTTCTTATTTTTGGTTAAACTATGCCGGTGGAAAGGTTACTGTAGTAGCAAATGACGGGAATGATGTCGAGCCGGTTGAAGTTGACAGGCTGATCTTTGGAGTTTCGGAAACCTATGACATCGTGGTTACCATACCACAGAAGAATACTTCCTATGAATTATTGATTACGCCTGAAGACCGAACTAAATCAACATCAATTTTTATAGGGGAGGGAATTAAACAAACAATGTCACCGATGCCTAAGCTCAAATATTTTGAGGGGATGAAGATGATGAACGACATGATGAAAATGAACGGTGATATGAAGGATATGGGAATGAATATGACCCTTCAAAAAATGGACATGAATTCAGTGATGTACCCTGAAATCACGGGCAGCAAGGAGAAGGAGTCAAAAACTGGCCAAAAAATGGATATGGATTCGGGAAGTATGGACCATTCAGGCCATGATATGGGCAGTTCAGATATTGTAACCTTAAATTATGATATGTTAAAATCTCCTTATAATACCGAATTACCTAAAGATCAGCCCGTGAAAGAACTCACTTTCACACTTACCGGGAACATGAACCGATATGTCTGGAGCATGGATAATAAAGTGCTTTCCGAAGTTGATAAGATTCACGTAAAAAAAGGGGAGATTTTAAGGATTACGTTGATCAATAATTCTATGATGCGCCATCCCATGCACCTGCATGGATTTGATTTTCGGGTTTTGAACAGCAGTGGTGTGCAATCACCCCTCAAGAATGTACTGGATATTATGCCAATGGAGAAAGATACCATTGAGTTTGCCGCAAATACAGAAGGGGACTGGTTCTTTCATTGCCACATTCTGTATCATATGATGGCAGGTATGAACCGGGTCTTTGCAGTGGGGGACTATCAAAACCCTGAACTTCCCAATAAAGCGAAAGCCTATAAAAAACTTCAGAGAGAAAGTGATGAAATACACCTGATGGCCGAAAATGATTTTGCATCCAATGGAAATGACGGGCAATTAATGCTACAGAATACAAGATGGAGCCTTGGAACAGAGTGGCGGTTAGGGTACAATAACATGCATGGTTATGAGACTGAAACCCATTTGGGAAGGTATATTGGCAAAATGCAATGGCTTATGCCTTTTATTGGCTTCGATTGGAGATACCGTCAGTTTGGAAGTCATGAAATCGAAAAGAATATGTTTGGGCAGAAAAATACCAAGAATAAACGTGCGACTTTAAGTGCCGGTGTTTTATATACACTACCAATGTTAATAGATTTTCAGGCAGAGGTATTTACCGATGGTATAGTCCGGTTACAACTAAGAAGAGAAGACATCCCGCTGACACAAAGACTAAGGGGGGCTTTCTCTGTCAACACAGACAAAGAGTATATGCTCGGATTAAAATATATCATGACAAGGAATACAGCATTTTCGACCCATTACGACAGTGATATGGGCTGGGGTGTTGGATTGACATTGTCCTATTAATTTTCGGAGAACTTTGGTTTCAGTGAACGCTGGGAGATTAATCCTACGACAGCGGTGCAAATTTTGCACCGCTGTTGTCTTTCTTGATAAGGGCGTTCAATATATCTTTATTACAGCAACTATGGAGCTGACCTGTTGTCATGCTGTTCTAGCTAAGACTGATTCTTGAATTGCTTGGCTGTCATTCCAAAGGCAGCTTTAAAAATTTTGTTAAGGTGGCTTTCATCCGTAAAATTCAGTTCATCCGCAATTTCAGAGATTGTCAGGTCACTGAATTTCAATCTGGTTTTGACCAGGGTCAATTTATACTTGATAATATAATCTTTAACGGTACTGCCTGTTTCTGCCTTAAAATATCTAGTGAGATGGTCTGGTGATTTTCCAAAGTGGGAAGCTATATTATTGACTTTAACCAATTCATTTTCATAAATATGCTGCTGGATAAATGCGGTAATTTCGTGAATCTTACTTTTCGGATTTTCTTTTTTGATAAACAGGGTAATATTCTGCTGGATATTGCGGGCAATTAAGTGAAGCAGCAGGAAAATAATATCCTGTATGATTGCTTCGTCGAAAAACTGTTTTTTCTTCTTTTCTTTTACCAATTGATTGATCAAAGCTCTTACGATGGTTTTATCCTGCCTTGGAATTATATTCCCGGTGATATTATGGTGGTTGTGAAAGATGTATTCCAGCTGTTTGTACAGATCAGTTACTTCGGCTTTTGATTCACCGATGCCCCTGCTTTTTGAAAAGAAATTTTTTGTAAAATCAATAATGCAGAATCTTGCAGGTGTATCAACCTCAAATGTGTGCGCATCCTCCGGTGTGAGGAGAAAAACATCACCTTCGGAGAAATGGAATCTGTTATGGTTGATGTTGTGAATTCCAGAACCTTTCATTACGTAGATTAACTCAAAAAAATTGTGCTTATGAAGCCCTGAATCATTAAATGGTAATTCTTTGATTGCGATCTGTTTATCCGTGAAAAGCTGGTATGATTTCATAAGGTAAAGCTACTGAAAAATATCGGTTTTTTACCTGTTTTATCCGAGCTGTACCAGATACCTTTGTAGTATATCAACTAAAACGATGTACAATGACAGAGCTAGCAATTAAAAACGAAGGTCCAAAGGTTACGGGAAGAGCCATATGGGAAAAACATAATGGGGCAGTTGTTACGGCTTTATGCCTGCTTTTCATCTTGCTTGCTTGGTGGGCCGGGAAGGCAGGTATGCATGGCGCAGAAATTATTCTTTTCGTTCTTGCATTTATTATAGGAGGCTATCAGAAAGCTGTCGAGGGACTGACAACTTTATTCAAGGAAAAAGATCTGGATGTCGATCTCCTGATGGTAATAGCTGCCATTGGAGCGGCAGCCATAGGTTATTGGATGGATGGCGCTATTCTGATATTTATTTTTTCCTTAAGTGGCACGCTGGAAGATTATACGATGGAAAAAACCAACAGAGATATAAAATCGATTATGAAACTTCGTCCTGAAGAAGCCGTATTATTGGAGGACGGCGTTGAAAAAAAAGTCAAGGTGGAGGTACTTAAAAAAGGTGATCTGATCATCGTCAGACCTGGAGAACGGATTTCTGCTGATGGGACTATTGTCAATGGATTTTCCGCTATAAACGAGGCTTCAATAACAGGGGAAGGAATACCGGTTGATAAAAAGCAGGGCGATGAGGTATTTTCCGGAACCATCAATGGTCAGGGAGCCCTGGAAATCAAGGTGTCCAGACCTTCGGAGGAAACAGTGTTATCTAAAATTATACACCTGGTTCAGGAAGCAAAAGAAGAACAGCCACCAAGCCAGCAGTTTTTTGAGCGCTTTGAAGGTATTTATGCCAAAGTAATTGTGGCCACAGCGGTACTACTTATGACCCTGCCACCCTATATCCTCCATTGGTCATGGGATACGACCATCTATCGTGCAATGATCTTTCTTGTTGTTGCTTCACCTTGTGCTCTGGTTTCATCCATTATGCCTGTTATTCTCTCAGGAATATCGAACGCCGCAAGAAAAGGGATTCTCTTCAAGGGTGGAGTCCATCTGGAAAATATAGGCGGGATTGAAGCTGTAGCATTTGATAAAACGGGCACGTTGACTTTTGGAAAACCTAAGGTGGTTGATATTATGCCCTTTACAGGGATGGATAAAGAAAGATTGCTTCAGATTGCCGCATCGGTTGAAACCCTATCGGAGCATCCAATTGCGAGGGCAATTGTTAAAGCAGCGCAAGAGCAGAAGCTACCCTTGTCAAAACCGAAAGACCTACAGGCACTCCATGGTGTAGGGGTTTCAGCAAATATGGAGGGAACAGCATATAAAATTGGTAAGAAGGATATCCTAACATCAGTGCAGATAGACAGTAAAGATCTTGAAGCTGCGGCATCGTTTGAGCAGCAGGGAAAGACTGTTATTTTTATAGAGGCGGACGGAAAAGCTTTAGGTCTTATCACTGTTGAAGATACCATTAGGCCGCAAGCTAAAAAGGTAATTGAAGAATTGCGGGCAAAGGGAATTAAGGTGGCGCTATTAACGGGTGATACGGAAATCACAGGGCAAGCCATTGCCAAACATGCTGGGATTGAAGAGGTTTATGCGGCATTGCTTCCCGAACAAAAAGTCGATATTGTTAAAAAACTGCAGTTGAAATATGGTAAAGTAGCAATGGTGGGTGACGGCGTAAATGATGCTCCGGCGCTGGCCTCAGCCTCTGTGGGTATAGCAATGGGAATTGGTGGAACTGATGTTGCCATGGAAACCGCTGATGTGATATTAATGGCGGACAACATTGAAAATATTCCATTTGCCATTAATTTGGGACAAAGAGCAAACCGCGTCATCAAACAGAATATTGTTTTTGCCATAACCGTAGCTGTAACGCTGATTATCCTTAACTTTATAGGGGAGGGCAAAATAACCTTGCCTGAAGGAGTTGTCGGGCATGAGGGTAGTACAGTATTGGTTATTTTGAGCGGCTTAAGATTATTAAGATAATTGCAAAGATATAATGTTGATCAATTTAAAGATATTCTGCTCTGAAGGAGAAGTATGTACACTCTCCACTATATAAAAGCAAAAGTTATTCGTGATCAAATCATACGGCAGATTTCAAAAAAAGCATATTTCTTTAAAACTTGACCTTTAAAGAATTTAAGTTGAGTGTCGATATCTACGTATACTCGAACTGAACTTTCGAAATCAATGTAAGGCCACATTTTCAGTTATTTTTAATTTACTGCCATGATTCTGGAAACTAAGAGAATTTAGGTTCTTCATCATATCTACATTAAAAAAATCAGTAACAGGAAGAAGATTTCAATTGCGGAATGCTGATTCTGCTACGTTACCATGACCTGGCTTTACCTGCCGTTTATTGGAAGCTCCTTTGCTTTATCATATGCGGAAAGCATTTCATCCCTTGCTATAAGAAATTGTTTCCAACCTTGATTAGGAATCTGGCTTTTTAGTGGAGAATTATCATGTGCCATTTCTAAATATTTAGCTTTCGAAATTATAAATTTTGTTTTTTGAATTTGAAAAATCTTGTGTACCTCTTGTATGGCATGTTTGTAATTCGTGGTAGTATATAAAGAATTTATAGAGTTGGCAAAGGACCAACTCTATATTTTGTTTTATCTCCAAAAACTGTGGATCATATTTCAATTGTTTATCCATAGATTTTTAAATGTTTGCAAATTGCTTATTAGGTTCGGGTGTAGCTGAGATTAACAGATTTGTGGGGCATTAACTGTTTCGAATTTTCTCCTCTACGGGGATTGAGCAACTTAGGTGGTGGTCGTTTACGTCTTTTTTTCATCTTCTTTTAATTTTAGTTTATGATTTTGGTTTGGATAAGTGAACAGGTATACTGTATTGTTAGCATCTCACAAGTTAGCTGTCCAACTTTTATGTTACTAATTTGGTAAATAGTTTTAAGTGAATTCGTTAGAATAAATATTTGGAGGATAAGAAATAATATCCGTTCCGTTTTTATAAATAATTGCTATACTACAAAAGTCATAAACTAGATCGGCCTGTGATAGTTAACCCTGACCTATCTTTTCCTGTAGTGTCCTAAACAAAAATTTAGTGAACAAAATTAATGTGCTAAATACTTTAAAGTACCGTTTTTGAACGGATTCTGCTTAATGTAGACTGCGTTATTCCGAGGTACGAAGAAATCATACCTAAAGGGACGCGTGCAACGATATTCGGGTATTTTCTTATTAAATGCTGATAGCGTTCCGTTGCGCTAAAAACACGTAATTCATTGGCCTTCTCCTCGGCTTTTATATAATAGGTCTCAGTAAGAATTCTTCCGATATAATTGAATTCAGGAAACTGCTGATAGAGCTGCATGAGCTTCTCATGGCTAAGTACAAGAAAACTTGTTTCTTCTATAGCTTCCAAAACTTCAAAAGATCGTTTTTGACTGAAAAAGCTATATACAGAAATTGCTAGATCCCCTTCAAAGAGTAGCCAGGATGTCATATCCTTTCCAAAACTGTCAAGGTAGTAGGAACGTACTATACCTTTGACAACAAAGAAAAGTGACTTCTGTATTTCATCAATATTAAGTAGAATATGCTTCTTGTTTACTTTTTGCAAATATGTATTTAAGAATAAAGCGTCTCGGAGTTCTGGCGACATGGAATGAATACTATCAAGAAACTTTAAGAGAGTTTCTTTTGCTGAATTTTCTTCCAATGTACTTACCATATTTTTCATTTACACTTTGTAGAAGTTGGATTGGTGGTTATTAATGATAAACGTAATTTACGATTAAAATTTCAATTAAAGCTGATTTTTTTTGCTTTTTATCAAAAAAAATGGTGGGAAATAGTATTTAATTTGTTATTATGAAAACCACACTGCAATTTTTGACCTATGAAAAAGATCTGTTAGAAAAAGTACACTGTATTTCTAGAATTAATGCAAATACGTTATATGTATTTCTTTATAGTATTATTATTTTTTATTGTAATACCTAAAACTTATCTGCCAAATTAAGCTACTTCTGTTATGTACTCAAATCTTTATTAGATACGAGCGGATAATAATTGAGTTACTACGAATAATTAAAACCCCTTATAATCAATGATTAAGAAATAAATTATAGTGTATATTTATTTTTGTTTTATCTCAACACAGCGGGATATATTTTAAAGTGTGGGGCATAATCACTTTAAAAAACAATCATATGAAACAGGCATATAAAAACATTTTATTAACTATTGAAAAAGAAGAGATAAATATATCAAGGAGCACAAAAAGTGCAATTGATGAAGCTTTTCACATGGTTTCATTTCTTGATAAAACTCTAACCGAATTAAAAGCACAAATCAATCAGAAAGGCTTTGAAAGTATTTTGGACGAAATTACTTTCTTTAAAAGAGTAAAGCCCGAAATTCTGGGCAGGCTGATGTTTTACAATAAGGTAGTAAAAATTGAAGCATACAGCCCTTTAAATACGGAATTGACCGGTGCTTACTATACGGAGCAGCTTAAGTTACTCAACAAGGAATATAAAAAAAATATAGCTTCTTCAGATTTCTACAGTTATTATCGTACCGGCAGGTCAGACAAAGATGAGTTCTATTATAGACTAGGAAATATAAACTACTTTGATGGAGTAGATAGCTTCTTCTTTGAGGTTGACAGGGATTTTTCGACTTACTACGATTATAAGGTCGCGCAGATCAAGGCTTACGATCTTTATCATTCTTACCTTTCGGGAAAGTTTGGCAGAGTTGAACCTACAAATAACGATGATTATGATATCAGTGAAGATGCCGAATTTTCGTGGACTGATTCAAAGAATGCTCTTATTGAGCTTATTTATGCCCTTCACATTTCCAGAAGTGTTTCAAATGGCCGTGTTGGAATTCGGAAAATCAGCCAGCTCTTTGAGGATATATTCGAGGTAAGTCTCGGTGACATTCATCATGCGTTTTACCAGATGAAATTTAGAGCAGGCCAAAGAGCCCGCTTTCTACATTCGCTAAAATACAATCTTGAACAATATATGGACAATGATTTATAGATTGGAAGAGAATCAATATATAAGAAGGGTAATCCAACGGGTTATCCTTCTTTTTTTTACCCATACCTAGTCATATCGTACCCATGTAGATGTTTCTTAGCCACTCTCCCAGGCAACAATTACACAAAGAAAGCTGCAAAAAAAATTAGATCTGACTAGCATATGGGTATGCGCCCTGTTAGATTTTGCCGGAAAAACAAGGCCAATTTTGGCTCTGTAAACCAAAAAGCAAAAGGCTATGAATATTGACAGAGTTGAATTTTTGAATTGGATGGAACGAATCATGAAAAGATTCGACGTCCTTGCCGGTGATATCGAAAATAGAGAGAAAAAAAGGCTCAGCATCGACGGCGAAGAATTATTGGACAACCAGGACGTTCTGCAAATGTTAAAGATAACCTACCGTTGTCTGCAACGCTATCGTACCATTGGTAAGATCAAATACTTTACAATAAGCGGAAAAGTTTTCTACAAGAGTTCTGACGTCCACCAGTTTATCCGTGACAGTTACCATGGCGGAAAGTTTACGCCTATGTAGGAAAGCAAAAGATAGCGGAATTCCTTCGTAGAATCCTTCCAATAATTTCAAGCACTTAAAGACTTTCTATTATGAACGAACAAACTATTTCTAAAGAAAACCAGCCGCAGCAAGTACTTGAAGCTCTTTCCGATATTCTTTTAGTACTTGATAAAAAGAAGAACCGTATCGAGGCGGTAAAGGGTATGGATGAGGAAGGGAATCTGCAAAGTTCTACACCTAAGAAGTCAAATCTTCTGGATTTTATGCGTGTGGATAAGGGGGACGCTATAAGCAATTTCTTTTCAAACTTCTGGCGCCGGCTCAATGATCCCTTATCCTTCCGGTTTTTCAGGTCACCTGAAATTAATCTGGATGAAGTTGCTAAGAAGCTACAGAAAGCCATTGACCATCCCACTCCCGAGGGCAATAAGCTTCTTGATGCACTTGAAATCAAATATGACAATAAGTTAAATAATAAAAATATGGAAACAAATCAAACATCGGAGGGCACAGCACCTACAACAGAGAGTAGACCTCAAAAGTACAATGCTCAGGAGATCGACTGGACATCACTTGAAAAACTGAATTTAAATCGTGAACTGCTTGAAAAAAACGGACAACTTGAGAAACTGCTGAAAGGATATAAATCTGATGGAATTTACCGAATTGAAGGGAATTTTGATGGTGTTGTGATGAAAGGAGATGCACGTCTCTCACTACGTAAAGTACAGGACAAGGTTGTCGTGATGGCTCATGGAGTCCGAGTGGAACCAGATCTTAAAAATCAGTTTTATGGCCATTCTTTTACAGCTGAAGATCGGGATAATTTAAAGAAAACAGGGAACATGGGGCGCGTTGCGGAACTTACAAATTATTCCGACGGTTCGAAGGTGAAGGCTCTCATAAGTATTGACAAATTAACCAATGAGGTTGTGTCCTTTCCAGTAGATCTGATTAAGATCAGTGAAAAATTTGGTGGTGTGAAACTCAGTCCGGAGCAGAAAGCTGAACTGCTGGAGGGTAAACAGGTCCTTGTGGAAGGTATGGTAAACTCGAAGACGGGAGAAGTCTTCAATCAACATCTACAATACAACGCCGACGCGAAAAAACTTGTTTTTGTCGGACAGGGGGAGAGCCAACAACAAGCGCAGGTTGAGGGCATTCCTGATGAATTTAGAGGTAAAGTTTTGGATGAAAAGGAAAAGAAGCTTTTGCAGGATGGTGAAGTGATTCATGTGAAAGATATTGTCAATAAAGAAGGCACCAAACTTTATTCAGGCTATGTCTGGCAAAATAAAGAGAGCGGAAGATTAGAGTTCGATTTTGATCATCCCAATCAGGAGAAATCTCAAAAACAGACAGAGAAACAGGGGCAGGGGCAAGAAAAAGAGGAGACTTCTACGAATAAAAATGCGGTTCAGAACGCTACTGTGAAGAAGGAAAATACCAGAAAACAAAAAATGAATTGATCCTGATGAAAGCAATTATTGCGGAAAAGCCCTCAGTAGCTTATGAGCTTGCACGTATTGTAGGTGCAACAGATAAAAAAGACGGGTATTGTGAAGGCGGAGGTTTTCTGGTGACTTGGGCATTGGGACATCTGGTAGGTCTTGCTATGCCGGAAGATTATGGGATTAAGGGATTCAGTGGGGAATCCCTTCCCATTATTCCATCAAGATTTAAATTAATAGGAAGAAAAATAAAGTCGGGTAAAGGCCTTATTGACGATGAGGGATCAAAACGGCAGCTTGCAGTAGTTGAGTCTGTATTTAAGCGGTGCGAAAGTATAATCGTGGCGACTGATGCAGGGCGTGAGGGCGAAGTTATCTTCCGGTTTATCTATCAATATCTGGGCTGCACAAAGCCCTTTGAGCGACTATGGATTAACAGCCTTACCGAAAAGGCCATCATCGATGGATTCAAAAATCTCTTGCCGGGAAGTGATTTCAATGGCCTTTTTCTGGCCGGTAAGCAGCGGTCTGAATGCGACTGGCTTGTTGGAATCAATGCTACGCAGGCGCTGACCGTTGCCTTAGGTGATGGACTTTTTTCTCTTGGAAGGGTACAGACGCCCACTCTTGCACTAATTTGTCAGCGTTTTCTAGCGTGGGAATCATTTGAGGTTAAAAACTATTTTCAGCTTGAACTTTCTTCTATAAAAGAAGGTACTCGTATTAAGAGTCTTTCGACAGATAAGTTTGAAGATAAAGAAAAAGTTGAGTCAGTAAGGAGGACCCTGGAACGTGTCGGAGTGGCAGAAGTAAAACAGGTCGAAAAGAAAGCTGGTACAAGTCAAGCGCCACTTCTATTTGATCTGACAGGACTGCAGAAAGAGGCGAATAAAAAGCTCGGTTATTCTGCTCACCGGACCCTGGAAATTGCCCAGCAGCTTTACGAAAAGAAATTTATAACCTATCCCCGAACGGGATCCAAATATATTCCCGAAGATGTCTGGCCCGAAATACCTGCACTGATTCTAGCCTTAGGTTCACGATCTTCCTGCAAAGATTCTGTTGCCAATATCAAGTGGGAACGCTACAACAGACATATTGTAAATGATGTTAAAGTCACAGACCATCATGGCATATTGATTACGGAAAATATTCCGACCCGATTGAATGCTGATGAGGATGCTCTCTATGATATCATCGCCAGGCGCGTGCTTGAAGCTGTTTCGCCTAGATGCCATAAAGAAATCATAGATGTGAAGTTTGGTATTCTCCATTATGATTTCAATTTGAAGGTTGTCAAAATTGTTTCTGCAGGATGGAAAGTTGTTAACGGTGATTTTGATGAGGAAGGTGATGATCTGGTCACTGATTTTCCAGATCTGCAAGTAGGAATCCAGGTTAAAATAGATAGTTTAGAGGTACTTCCAAAGAAGACCAAACCTCCAACGCTATACACGGAAGCTGATTTGCTTCATAAGATGGAAAATATTGGCGCTACGGTAGAAAATGAACAGGAGCGCAAGATGCTCAAAGGCTTAGGTATTGGAACGCCGGCAACCAGGGCTGCCGTGATTGAAACCTTAATTGACCGCGGGTACGTCCGAAGAGAAAGCAAGGCAATTATCCCTACAGATAAGGGAATGCTTGTTTACGAAATTGTAGCCGATAAGAAAATTGCTGATGCGGCAATGACTGCGCAGTGGGAAATTGCATTTGAGAAAATCGAAAATGGAGAACTGGATGCCGGGATTTTTCATGCTGAGGTAGAGCTAATGGTACAGCAGGTTACCGATGAGCTGCTGAATATTAAAAGAAAATCAGCGAATACCGTACATCTCAACTGCCCAAAATGCAGTTCCTCATTAATTCTCGGAGAAAAAATAATCAGATGTACAGATCAGAAGTGTGGCTGGAAATTATTCCGGAACATATGCGGCGTCCAGTTGCAATACAAAGAAATTGAAGCGCTTTTAACAAAACGGCGGACACCTTTAATAAAAAAAATGGTGGATAGAAATAAGAAACCATTTAGTGCTTATATCTTACTGGACGGATCTGGTTCGACCACTTTTGAATTTGAAGAAAAAAAGAAACATAAATACAAATAGTTCATGATATGATTTGGTTAGTGAAGCCTGGAGCCTTAAATGGTTCCGGGTTTCTTTTTTTATAAGGTTTTAGGAATATCGATGCAAGAATAGGAACGGATAGGACACAATGCCAACAGTGCAGCTCAGCCAAGCTAGGTTTACCGCTATAAAACTTATAAAAATTATAGCGATATGAAAAAGCATAACCAGGACTATTCCTATTACAAATTAAAGCTGCAGGATCACATTAATTCAAGTTTTCCAGAAAGATCTGGTGATATAAATTTTATTGAGCAGCGCGCCAGGTGGGCAGCAAACGCATACGATGGCGCATTTAGGGCAGGCAATCCTATTGATGAATGTAATGAGATCGCCGACGTTATTCTTTATGAGGGATTGCACTTTTCTAAATTTGATTCTCTGTTTGAGGTTCTGTCCTACGAATTTTCTGATGTTTTTGATGAACTCGATTATCGCGATTTTGCACTGAAGATCCTTCCAAAATGCCAGGAATGCTTTGAGCATTATGAATTGACTGATGATTTCGCCTATACAACTGATTACGATCTGCTGTATACGGAGCTAACAGGTTTTATTGCTATTTGGATTGAGCAAAATGGTATTCGATAAGAAACGCCATTTACGGCAGAACATTGATGCCATCAGAACAAGTTTCAGTATTGAAAAGGAGGGGCGGGAAGCAACTGAGCACGAAAAACTGCTGCTACGTAATTTTGCGGGATTTGGAGGCTTGAAATTTATCTTAAATCCCGTCTCATTACCGGATGACATCAATGGCTGGAAGGTTTCTGATCGGCCTTATTTTGCGATGACGCAGGAATTATTTACGCTCATCAGAGAAAATACAGAAGATCAAAGTAAGTATGCCGACTATGTGGCAAAAATTAAGGGTTCTATCCTAGATGCATTTTACACACCGAAAGAGATTACCGGCAGCATAGCAAAGGCAATACTGGAAACGGGAATAGATATTGGTAGCATGCTTGAGCCATCGGCCGGTGTAGGAGCTTTTATTGAACCCTTTAGAGAACTGGATCATGTAAATATTTGTGCTTATGAACAGGACTTAATAACAGGGAAAATCCTGAAAAATCTGTATGGTTCCGATGCTGATATCAGAATAGACAGCTTTGAGAATATTGGCGAAGGAGATACAGGATATGATCTTGTTATTGGTAATATTCCGTTCGGAACCACTTCAATATTTGATCTAACTTATTCAAGGGGTACAGATAAGGCCCGGAAATTTGCCGCGCAGAGCGTCCATAATTATTTCTTTTTAAAAGCTTCGGATAAACTTCGCGAAGGAGGGCTGCTAGCATTTATAACTTCGCAAGGGGTTCTGAACAGTCCTTCCAACTATCCGATCCGTGAAGCATTGATGCGGGAGCACAGTCTGGTGGCTGCGCTACGGTTACCAAATAATTTATTTGAAGAAAGTGGCACATCTGTGGGCACAGACCTCATTGTTCTGCAAAAAAATACACAGCCCCATTCCTTATCTATGCTTGCAAGAGATTTTATAGAGACTACAGAAAACAGCAACCTCTTATTTTATAATCCAAACCACCTTATCGCTACGCGTTCTTTTCTGGATACTGATCAATACGGTAAGCCGACAATGTTGCATGTGCATGATGGTGGAATTGTTGGGATTTCAAAAGATGTTCATCTAAGACTTTCAGAGGCTTTCCGGCAGTATTTCAACCGCGAGCTTTATGATGAACACAGCATGAAAGAGGGTGGTAATAAATTGACATCAGAACGAATTCTAAATACTCCAAAAAGCGTAAAACCTGATGCTAGTAATTCTGTAACAGTGACCCAACTAAGCCTTTTTTCCGATCAGGTTATTGATGACTTATTGGTTAAAAAGGCAAAAAAAGGTAGGAGAAGCACAAGCCAAAGTAAGGTCACAAATTTTCAGCAGCTTTCCTTTTTTGATGCAGATGAAGTCAATACAAGTCATGATAAACATCGACGGGCTAGTAGATCTGATCAGCAAGAAAGTTTGCTAAAAAAAACTGTATCAGCAAATAGAAGAAAAACTATAGCGTTAGCATCGTTATTCCATGAACTACCTGATGATTCGGTGTTAAAAAATGAGGTCAGAGCCTTTGACGGTGAAGTGAAGGCATTTTACCGTGAAGATACGATAGTTGTTTCGGGTAGTAGTGTCGGGAAACTAAAATTTAACCGTCGTGATGGGACCTATATTTTTCATCCACTTGAATTATCCAAAAAGGATCAGGAGCGAATCCAGAGCTATATCAACCTAAGGGATAGCTACCATTCGTTATATGAAATTGAAGCTAAAAGTAGAGCGGAGAATAAAGAGGGGCGACAGCTTTTAAATAGGACGTATGATGAGTTTACTGGACGGTATGGAAATTTAAATACAGCCGAAAATATTAGATTCATTAAAATGGACTCTTCCGGAAATGAAGTTCCTTTTCTTGAGCGGGTGGTTGGTGGTGTCATCCATAAGGCAGATATTTTTACACATCCAGTTAGTTTCTCCACGGCAGAAGTTGCTGTTAGCAGCGCTTCAGAGGCTCTGTCGGCTTCACTTAATCAAACGGGCTCCGTAGATCTTGCTTTTATGATTCAGGTGAGTGGCCTTTCCGAAAACGAATTACGGAAAGATCTGCAGGGCCAAATTTTCTTCAATCCGTTATCTGGTGAATTGGAAGTATCTCAGAAATTTCTTGCTGGAAATGTTGTTTTAAAAGCGACACAACTGAATAATTACCTTGCTACACATCCGGAAGACATGGAGGCCCGGCAGAGTCTGGAAGCGCTTGAAAAAGTCATTCCTGAACCGATTAAATTTGAGGAGCTAGATTTTAACCTTGGGGAGCGGTGGATCGGCACAGAAATTTATAACCGTTTCGCAAGCCATCTCTTTGATACCGATGTACGGATTTACTATTCAGAGAGCAGTGATGATTTTTCTGTAAATGCAAAATCCAGCAATATTAGGATCTCAGAAAAATACGCTATTAAATCTGAGAACCGGACATTTGATGGTTTGAACCTGCTGCGGCATGCTCTTGTTAATACCACTCCGGATATCACCAAAACTGAGTACTTAGCGGATGGGACTGCCATCAAGGTTAAGGATATGGATGCTATCCAGATGGCCAATGGCAAAATTGATGAGATCCGCCATGAATTTACGGATTGGCTTTATCAGCAGGACGATAATTTTAAAAGGGAACTTACCGGAAGATATAACGAGCTTTTTAATTGTCATGTCAGACCGTATTATGATGGTAGCCATCAAACATTTCCAGGGCTTGACCGCAGGGCAGTAGGAATAGAGGATCTGTATCAAAGTCAGAAAGATGCTATTTACATGCTTAAAAGTAATAATGGCGGTATCTGTGATCATGAAGTTGGGGGAGGCAAGACACTTATTATGTGTGCAGGAGCGCAGGAAATGAAAAGGTTGGGGCTAGTTCACAAGCCAATGATCATAGCGCTAAAGGCCAATGTTCACGAAATTGCAGAAACCTATCGAAAAGCTTATCCTTTCGCAAAGATATTATACCCCGGTAAAAAGGACTTCACACCCCAGAAAAGACTTAAGATTTTTGGCGATATCAAGAACAATGATTGGGATTGCATTATCCTCACACATGACCAGTTTGGAATGATCCCCCAATCAACAGAATTGCAGAAAGAGATACTTCAAGCGGAACTGATGTCTGTGGAGCAAAATCTTGACGCACTGCGCAGTCAGGGGAAAGATGTATCTGGCGCAATGATGAAAGGTGTAGAAATCCGGAAGAAAAACTTAGCTGTGAAGCTTAAGACACTGGAGCATGATATCGAAAACCGAAAGGATGATGTCGTCGACTTTAAAATGATGGGTATTGATCATATTTTTGTTGATGAGAGCCATAAATTCAAAAATCTCATGTTCAATACCCGTCATGAGCGCGTAGCTGGATTGGGCAATGTACAAGGCAGCCAAAAGGCTCTCAACCTACTTTTTGCCATCCGTACAATTCAGGAAAGGAATGCGAAAGATCTTGGTGCAACTTTTCTTTCTGGAACCACTATTTCAAATTCACTTACAGAGTTATACTGCCTTTTTAAATTTTTAAGACCAAAAGCACTGGAAAGACAGGGGATTAATTGCTTTGATGCATGGGCTGCTATTTATGCCCGTAAATCGATAGATTATGAATTCTCTGTTGCCAATAATATCGTTCAGAAGGAGCGGTTCAGACATTTTATAAAAGTGCCTGAACTGTCCCAATTTTACACTGAAATCACCGATTACCGTACTGCGGCTGATATCGGAATTGATAGGCCGATAAAAAATGAGATCCTCTACAATATACCGCCTACCCCGGATCAGGAAATTTTCATTAAAAAGTTGATGGAGTTTGCGAAGAGTGGCAATGCTGAGTTACTTGGTAGAGCTCCGCTAACGCCGACAGAGCAGAAAGCCAAGATGTTGATCGCGACAGATTTTGCAAGGAAAATGTCCCTTGATATGCGGCTTATATCTTCGCGATATACAGACGATCCGGGAAACAAAGCTTCTGTTTGTGCAGCAAATATTGCAAAATATTATAAAAATTTCAATGCGCAAAAAGGCACTCAATTTGTTTTTTCAGACCTCGGCACTTTTAAACCGGGCGAGTGGAACATATACAGCGAGATTAAGCGAAAACTTGTCGAAGATCATGGGATACCGGCAGAGGAGATCCGCTTTATTCAGGAAGCAAAAACGGAGGATCAGCGTAAAGAACTCATCAAAGCGACCAATGAAGGGAAAATTAGGGTCCTCTTTGGATCGACAGAAATGCTCGGAACGGGGGTAAATGCCCAAAAGAGGGCAGTAGCTGTGCATCATCTGGATATTCCATGGCGGCCTTCGGATCTGGAGCAGCGGGACGGTCGCGCTGTTCGAAAAGGCAATGAGATTGCTAAATTTTTTGCTGACAATAAGGTCGATGTTTTTATTTATGCTGTAGAAAAATCATTGGATGCGTACAAATTTAATACACTAGCAAATAAGCAGCGTTTTATCGGACAGTTAAAGAGTAATACCATCGCAGTACGGATACTTGATGAAGGTGGAATGGATGAAGTTTCGGGTATGAATTTTTCAGAGTATGTGGCTTTATTATCAGGTAATACCGATCTATTGGAAAAAGCGAAAGTCGAAAAGAAAATTTCTGTTCTTGAAAGTGAGAAACATGCTTTCTTACGATCAAAGTGGAGTTCCAGTTCAAAATTGGAAAGTCTGCAAGAAGAACTTGAAGGGAGAAAGTCCCGGTTAGCAAGGTTAAATGCAGACTGGGAAAACTATCGAAATCGTGTCCAAAAATCGCAAGACGGAAAAGTTTTGAACCCGATCGTCTTAGATGGCTTGCGCCGGGATCCAGATGTTAAAGAAATTGGTGCAAAGCTGGCCAAACTTGCAGCGGCTTCAAGGACCGGCGGTGATTACGAAGAGATAGGCTCTTTGTATGGCTTTAGACTGCTTGTAAAAACGGAAATGACACAGAAAGATGAATCTAGCCCTATTCAAAGAGATAACAGGTTCTTTGTTTGCGGTGAAGGAAATATTAAGTATACGCATAATAATGGTATTATGGCGAGCGACGCTGAGCGGGCAAGCTTAAATTTTCTCAGTGCCCTTCAAAAACTTCCTGGACTTATTGAAGAAGAGAATAAGAAGGTAAATCAACTGACAGCTGACCAAATCGTACTGAGTGATATCGTGAATGGCAGTTGGAACAAAGAAAAAGTGCTTGCAGCTTTGAAAACTGAACTCGCCGCTGTTGAAAGAAAAATACAGTCATCATTGGAGGTAAAAGATGATAGTGATAGCGGTAAACATATTAAAGCAGAAGCTGAAATAAAACTCAATAATTCCTGTGCCTTTAAATTATAGGAGGAGAGCCAACACTTTTGTTGTAAGTTTCTTTCGGCAACACTTTTACAATTTTTATGTACTGAAAATGAATAGAATAGTCTTTGTAGGCTGTTCCGCAATTTAATAGCCTATTAACAAAATTATCGTGGTAATTTATTATTTAGATCAATTCAATTCCGATAAGTAAGGCAACACCGCATGCATTGGCTATTTTTTCTTATATTGGAATTAGTATAAAGTACTAGAGGCCATTATTATGAAAAGTATCAATCAACGTTTATTTCATAGAGTAAAATCGATTTTAAACATAGGATCCATATTTAGGGTTATAATTATAATTGTTGCCGTGTGTATGTTTGTGCTATCCAGTATCGCCTTTTTTTCAATACAAAAAATGCTCATCCGAAATCATTTCGAATTTTCACCAGATGGTATTAATTTTTACATTAATCAATTCGCTAAGTATAACGGATTATTTGCCGCAACAATAACACTCATTGTCGCTTATTATGGTATTGAAAGGCTTAGGGCTGCGGAAAGGGCAAATATTGATAAAGTTCGGCTTGATAGATATTCTGATTGGAAAACGATTACTGATGCCAGGCTTGATATTGTAAAAGATGAGAATCCACTATTCAGAAGAGAGTTTATTAATATTAGATATCAGCTTTTTGAAGATCTATATCCTGCTTTTTCAATTGAAAATGAAAAACAATTACAAACACTCTTTGATAAATATTTTGCGAATTTAATCCCCGCATTAGAATCAAATAATAAAAAACAACAAGGCTTAGGGGGAATATATCCATCTTCAGATTATTCATATTTTGGCCAGAATTTTCTTTTTGTTTTTCTTGGAAGTCTTACTGGTAAAAAATATGATAATGCCGCCGAAGATCTTGTAAAGATGTATACAGAAAATCTCCAGAATGACAGAATTATTGATTCTCTAGCATATCAGAGCGCTTTAAAGCGTTACATTAAACACAACAATTAATTTTCTGTTTAAAAAAAAAGTAAAGTGATCATGAAAGATTATTATCGCCTAACAACAGCCAAAAAGCAAGAAATAGCTCAAAACCTAATCGATATTTTTGAGAAAGATTCTGAACCTTCAGCTGATACAACAACTTTTATCTATAAATGGATCACTACTGATCGTAGTGAAAAGTTTAAGGCATATTATGATGTATGGGATATTGTATTAAGAAATTTCATTCCTAAGACCAAACCTATATTGATCAGAAGCATTCCCCGTAAATCTAAAGCAGAATACATTGCGAGCTTTACAAATACGGCATATTCGGCTGTAAGATTCGGTGAGCGAAAAGGCTATTGGATTATATGCGATACAAAAGATTGTCTGCCATCATTGGAAATTAATAAAGGGAAATACAGAAATACCTTTTACCCCCTTAGCGATGTATTAAAAAAAGCAAAGGCTAATGGCGGATACGGTTTCTCTGAAAGATTTCTGAGAGACTATGGCGGAGAAGACGAATACATTATGAGAATAGACTATTCAGCGATGCAACTTCTAAAATACATAGACTATAAGTACTAGACTAAGTTTTCTTCCTGTAATTCCCTGCCGTTTTGGAAAAAACGAATTTCGTATTTGCCCGTATTTTTTTTAGTTCCAAAAATTATTGCTACGCCTAATTTGTAATTGTAATGATTGCCAAGAAAATCAATGGTTAGGTGTTCAAGTTTAATGAGGTCAAATTCTTTATGTTTTTTTGTATGGCTGTCCTTTTTTACTTCGATTACAACTAAGTTATGGTCGTTTGTCTGCCTTCTATGAATAATGATGTCAGGGCTAATTTTGTAATTATCATTATCATTTGGTTTAAAACCTATTTCCATCATGCGATTTTTAGCTATATCCAGCGCCTTCCTATCATTTGGCTTATCTATGTCCCCATTATATTCGGGATCAACGTCGAACTGAGGAAAAAAAGGCTTTAAATAAAAGGCCAGATGAGTAGAAATGTTAAGTTCATTAAGACCTCTTGCTAGATTACCAGTTTCTTTTTCAAGTAAAACATTTATGGCGTCTTTGATATTTTTTACAATGATTTCTATTTTCATATTTTATTTGTACTGTATTAATTCATCTTTCAACATGTATGCTTTTGGGGAAATAATAGCAATTAGGAAATCGAGGATAAATAGATAATCAGCCAGCAATTCTTTGTTAGTTTTTATGTCGTTTCCATATTTATAAAAAGCTTTTTCAGCGAAGTTTTCCAATAGCTTTCTATTCACTTCGTAAGCATTTTGGCTTTTAAGCATCAAGGCCACCCAACTTAAAGATTCCGGCATAAACTGGTGAAAGGCTACACCACTCAAAAATTTGATGCACTCGTTTATTTTGTTAAATCCATATTTAGTAATAATCTCCTTATAATAAAGGCTTTTTCCTTCAAGCACAAGCCAATTTTCCGATTCCGCAGTCCAATCAAGATCCATAAAAAACAGCGGTATGTAAACAGTCGTTTCATTCTCTAGTGTCCACTCTCGTAAAACATCCCATAGTGCCCAAAAATTATCTTTAGGTAAGCCATTTGCAACAGACCGGATAAATTCTTTGACAAGCCGATATAAATAATCTGTTACATCAATGGTGTTTAGCTTTTTATCTTCAGTTATGGTAAGATCCAATAATTTCTTAAAAAGAGGCTTTGAAATTTCAACGGATTGTGAAAGTAAAAATCTTGGATAAAAGAACGTGAATGCATGTCTACTGTCAAAAAAATCAGACTTGCTCCAAGATTTCTTGTCACCTAAAAATTCCACGTGAAGTTTAAGAACTTCTTGTACCATGTTATGTTGTTCCGCAACTGTCGTAGTCCAAGGTATGATGCGTAGAGCATCATCAAGAAGCCAGTGAGTGGGCATATCAAGAGTGAATGATAGTTTTGCAGGTTTTTCAATACTGCCATCAAGAACCACTGTGGTTAAATGATCCACAAATTCCTCCTCTTTTACGATATCTTTACTCTCATTTTCTGCTTCCTCACCATACATCCACATAGCGTCCCTGCGGCGTTGTTCAATAGAATTAAGTTCTTTTTTGTATTCTATGAAAGCTAACAGGCCATACCAGCAATTTAATACAAAATCAGGATCATCTTTTACGAGGTGATGTGCTATTCCAACTTGAAGCGCAATTCGTTCCTGTTCGTCCAATCCACTTATAAGCAATCGAAAAATTAATTCTTTTATTTTCAATTTAGTGGCCTCGTCTGTTTTATGATTTATATTAAATGAAAGACCTGTAAGAGCCGCTTGCTTACCAAAAACATCTAAATACATGTCTATAGATTCTTGGCCACCCAGTTTTTTTTCTGCAAAGTCCAGGATAGTGTGCCGGCACCATAATAATTGCTCGTCGTCCATTTCATTAAAAAAATCACGTAGACCAAGTGATGCCATTAATGTTTTTGAAGTCATAAAATCAAAGTGACCCTTTGATTGTTGAATATAATCATATCCTTCTCGCCACTTTTCGTAATTGTGATCATTACTAGAATTGTTATCATAAGCATCTTTCGCCCAAAGAACAGTAACAGTCGGCGCTTGACTAAGATCATTAGTTTCTGTTACATTTTTTCGAACTTCCTCATCATAGCCTGGTTGAATCTGGAGCATTTTTTTACCGTTATATTCAACGGGTATATACTGGTATTTACGGGCATCCATATCAAATAGAAACTTTCTCCATTGAAATTCCTCAGCTGGAGCCTGTTCCCACATTTTATCAATTTCCTTATATAATAGATCATTTTGCGTCCGATAGATAAACATATAATCAAAAACAAAACCTACGAGGCCCTGATAGTATTTTCGCCGGTGAACTTTTGAATTGGACTTGATTCTTTCATCCTTCTCGTATTCATCATCATTGAATACTTCATTTGTATGTAATTCTGACAACCATCTGCTTGATTCCCACCAGAAAAAAATCGGTACGCCTAAAAGACAAACTGAATTTTCATCGAGAAGTTCGGGATGCGCTTGAATTACACTTATAGCAATACTCAAAAAAGCAACATTGTTAGATTCTTTGATAATTCTTTGGAGGTATCCTCTAAGTTGTTGATCTGTGGCTTTTCCAATTAAGTCTAAAAGTCCAGCTTCAAGCGCCATTAACAAGGAGGCGATGTACCGGTTTTCAGCTCTTTTACTCCGATACATACACCAATAGTCATAGTTCCCATAATAAGTCTTTGAAGTGCCGTCGTGGAAGCCTACTGCAATTTCTTCAATATCCTCACCTTGCGATTTTAAAGCGCTCTGATTTTTTTCAAACGCAGCATTCAAAAAAGTGATAATGAAATCTAATGCTTTCTCCGGATGATATAGAAACATCCAATAAAAAAATGTGTGATAGGCACTTGGAAAACCATGTTCGGTATTGAATCGTCGGCTCAAACCGAAATCCCTTGCATCAGACCTACGAAAATGGATAGGAGTATAAGGTGGTCTTCTATCTTCTTCTTTATTTAACCAATCATCCATCGCAATCTCCAATACATCATCTGGGAAAAAACGGCATATTTGGTCAGCCATGACGCCTTCCGTAAAATATTTTCGAATTTGATTTAAAAATTGGATATTATTCCATCGATCATTTCCAACATGTGGGTTTTTAGCAGCCTGTATTAAGTTTTCAACTAACGAAGGGGCCGAAGATGTCAGTTGAAAGATTATTTTTACATAGGGCTCTAATACCGAGCTCATTGAATCATATTTTACTGCTCCAATAAATGCTTTCTGAACTCGATGAACGAAGTCTTCCAAAAAGTTGGCAACACTTTTGGAGCATGGTGGGATTATTTGAGGATTGAAGTCAGGTAGTTGTTTCGCCCAAGCTTCAATAAGCGCTATGTATTGGCTATCGATTTTGAACGATGAAATTGTAGCATAATTATCCCAAATAAAGTCAATAATATAGTCCCATCCGGAACCTGTTGGCAATAACTGATCTAAACTTTGCTTGGCTGGGTCGATTCGTTTACATCCGATCTGGAGTAAAAACATTATGTGTTTAAGGAATCTCCCTTCGTTGTTAAGAAGATTATCTTTTAGTGCATCTAAAAGTATTGCAGCATTCTTGGAACGGAGTGATACAACTAAAAGTTCGTCTTTCCATGATTGCGACAATAAGCTATCTTGCAAAAGTTCATGAACGAAACTTACCGATCGGACCGGCTCAGTAAGGTAGAATTCTTCCATCCACAACCGAAATGCTCTTTTCATTGCAGGGTTATTTTCCATGGATTCTAAGAAAGTTCTACTGTCTGGCATCAGCTTTTTTTGCTCTGAAATAAATCTTATCAGCGCCCAATCTTCTAAAATATCGTGTGAGGGACTATATTCAGGATTTATTCCGATATCGTTCTGTTGTAAAATATTGTCCCTCAAAAGTTGAGAAATCGTGTCTTCGCTCCCTGAAAAGTCGGTAAAGAGGCGCATTTCTCGTGATCTTTTTACACAAATTTCGTAAAAAACAGCTCCTCTGCCTATATTTCCATTCTCTACTATGTGCTGCCACATCAACTTCTTAAATTTTATTTCATCTAATTGTTGCTCACTTTCTAAGAAAGGAATAATACGAACCGCCTTGTCAAGATAATAGGGGTTATGAAGTAAATGTTTGATTTTTGGGTTTTCAAGTAATGTTTTTAGTTGGGGGATGGCATCCTGAACTAGTTGTATCTCTCCATCAGTAAAATCATTGACTTCTAAATATGTATTATTTTTTGGAAGCTCAAAATAAAAATGAATGCGAAACCTCTGTAATAAATATTCCCTAACTGTTATTAAAAGAATAATGCGCGAATTTGATTTCATAATTTGGAGCAATTCATTAAATGCCCCGGAAAATTCGGATTCTATTAGTTTTTCAAAACTTTCAATCCAAATCAAAACATTTCGTGCGGATAAAGGACTACCGACAATTTGTTGGATTGTCGCATTATATCCGGCACTCTTCATCGCTTCATCTAAGGTATTACAATAGAGATTTTCTGGAGTAAGCGTAACGACAGTATAATCACCTTCGGATTTTAATTCTTTCACGACGGCTTTCGCCAGAGCTGATTTTCCTACACCGGGCTTTCCATGGATAACGACAAGATTATTTTCTTTAATAGCACGATTCAAAAGGGATGTGTCACGATGAACAGTGAATGAACCAACTGTCTCCCTAGTTCTCAAATTAATTATTTCTCTATTTTTATCCATTTTCCCATAACTATCCAATATTTCAGGATTAGTTTCGGGTTTCAATTCTTCTATGAGTTTGAATTTGTTAGGATCAATGAGGTTATTATAAGCTAAAACCTTCGTTGCTATAAATGTATTTCCATCTACGTAAGTATGAATTATTCCTACAAAATAAAGATTTCCGAACAGATCGGCATATGCTCCTGATCCTGAAAGACCAGCTACATTTGACATGGCCTGTTGATAAAAAGTATCTAGTGATCCTTCATGATGCAATGTAAAAATATTCGGATTATTCTTTTTATTTTCAAGAAATTTAAGCGAAAATGGCTGGTCATCTTTTTGATCATTAAAATTTGCGAATCCCCTAACTTTATATTCCTCGATAGTATCGCCCGCATCAATAACCTGACTGAAAAACCTCTTTCCGGTTAGCGCTACTATATCATTCGCAGGTACAATAATTAGGGCCAAATCTTCTTCATTACTTACAGAGGTTATCACGACTGCAGTATCTGAAAGAACATATGAATGATAGGTCAAAGACTCATTATTGAAAATTTGATCCAGTAGTATGCCTTCTTTAGAATATGTTTTGTCAAAATCTTCCCCAACTAAGCAATGTTTAGCGGTTAAAATATATACATAATCAGTATCAGCATCTGGAAAGTATATAACTGCGGTCCCAATGTCTTCATTGCATTGAATTCTGATGGTGGAAAGCTGGGGTAAATTTAGATTCATATATCGTCAGTGATTTCTTCAAATAAAAATAGTTCGTTTTCGGGACCAATCTCTTTATAGGTGGTTTCAAATTCGTAGCACGATTCGACCTCTGCATCAATTTTAAATAGATCCCTCAATTCCTTTGTGTCACAGGAATAATGAATTTTAATTTTTATTTCATTTTTCTTTCCATGTTCCAGCAGTCTTACCAATGCTTCCTTGTCTGGATGTCGATTGTGGATTCCATTACCAGTTACAACAAAATTCTCTGTGTTGACCATTTCTAGTAATCCAATGCTCGTATTTGCTTTGCTTCCGTGATGAGATAACTGCATAAAGGAGAGAGGAATGGGATTTGTTGAACTATACCGTAAGACAGAAAGACTATCTTCAATATCTGATGGGTGGCTGTCTGCTAGAAGTAAGGCTTTAATGTCGCCAAATTCAGCAAGAATAGCAATCGAACTGCCGTTGACTTCATCTTTATCTTGATGAAACGGAATATCTTTCAATTCAGCGATAGTTTTCGCATGATCTGACTGTGAAGCTTTTCTGCCAACTTTCATTGTCCGCTCTTCCTCGGTCCATAAATCTTCCGCTTTTTTTTGTTTTTCAGGCGTAGGCGAAAGTATCGTCAACTGCAGTCCCTGAACCTGAATAGATTTTGTTTTTGTATTTATAGATGGTTCGCTTTGAATGTAGCTCTTTTTGATATATTCTCTTAAAGTAATGCCATCACGGACTGAAATTTTCTCACTGGGTATTTGGATAGGTTCGGTGGTACTGTTAAATATAAATCTCTTAACAGCATTGGGCTTATCTTTTATGGTTCTATCTTGTAGGAAACCCAAAACTGCACCGATGTGATCTCTGTCTATATGGCTGATTATCCAATGGTCAACGACTTCATCAGCTGCTAAAATTTCTTTGATAAGTGGAGCAAAAGCATTTTTATATTCACGGGCGTATCCACCGTCAATAAGTATATTGTGCCAGTTCGAATCTTCTCCTAAAAATCTTATGTGAATGGCGTCACCGCCACCGGTATCATAAAAATGGAAACTAATTTTATGTGTTTTTTGAAGCATAATAACAATATCAGTTAGTTAGTTTTTTGGATTTAGATGCAACAATTTTTTACGTGCTTTAATATGCTTCAACAAGTAGGCATCCAAGACATAAAGCTTAACATCTTCATCAATCCTCGTCTTGTCATAATAATTCGCGTCCATAGCTTTTATATAATTTATAAATCCTTTCAATGGTATCTTTTTTAAGGTCGTATATCTTTTCAATATATAATTTGCATACCTTTTTTTTATGGACACGTACTGGCCTGCGAATTCTATGATAAAAAAATCGTAATTAATATCTGTATAATAATCAAGTGGTAGTAAGCCTAATTCCTGCAAAAAAGGAATAGTTCTTTGAAAACGCATTTCACTAACGAAATGAACTCGATCAAAAACATATTTTATTACATCTACCTCAATTTCAGCGACCTCCAAAAATTTTGCAAGGCATAAGCGATGTTGACCACCTATAGTAAAGTAACGATCGCCATATTGAACTACAGTTTTAGCTTCTTTTGCGTTGTGGATATGGTCAATAACCTTTTCTTTGGTTGGAAAATTGTCAATGACACGATCTAACCTGCGCAAATCAGTGAAAAATTGTAACCAATAATATCGCCAATCTTTCGGTTTGTGCATAATACAGTTGTAACCATAGGAATAATCAATCCCACAAATCTGACGGGGATCTATTTTTTCCGTAAACGTTCCTGCAGATCTGAAAAAATGAAAGTTTTTGATATGGCTGAAATGGGCTACGACGTCGTCGTGCCAATTCTGTTGATCAAATTTTGGATGTAGGCTTCTTAACCATTCTATTCGCTGCTCATCCGAATACTTGTAAGGCATTAACAAAGGCTTTTTATTGACAGAAATATACTGAAAATTCTTTTTCGAAGGATAAAAATGATTCAATAAATAAGTTTTTATTATGTCGTAGTTTAAAACTACGGGAAGCACATTTATTGGTTTGAAATTGTTAAATGTTTACAAAACAAAATGCTAAGTTTTTCTAACAAGGTGGGCTAATTCCGGGTCGTTCTCAATTCTCGAAAGTTCAGTTGCAATAATTTTTGAAACATCAAGTTTGACCTGGCGATAATTTTGATCAATTTCTTTGTCCATTCTGTCCTCGCCAGTTTCTGAAATAAAAGAACGGATCTCTGGAATAGGCTTATAGTTTTTACTTTCTAAGGCCACCTTTTCCGTATCTACTACGATTTGGGCATGAAATATTTTTTGCTCTATTTTCTCACCAAAATTGTCAGCAACTGCTCCCACAAACATTCCCTGGGAAAGAGTAGATATTTTAGATGCTGGAATCAGACTGTCTAATTGTGTTGATATAGATGTACTGGTATCATTTCTGTTGATAGATATCGATTGACGTTTTTGGACAATCTTTCCAAACCTTTCTGAAAGTGTTTTGGCGGTTTCACCCACGACCTGACCTGAGAATATATTTCCGACCGTATTGAGTATTACTTTTGCTTCCTTATCACCATAATCCCGGATCAATTGAGAGAAATCCTGAAAACCAAGACAGACAGCCACTTTATTGCTTCGGGCTGTTGCAATCAGATTATCTAATCCACGGAAATAAATTGTGGGAAGCTCGTCAATAATAACGGAACTTTTAAGTTTTCCTTTCTTATTGATCATTTTCACAATTCGGGAATTGTATAAACCCAATGCTGCGGAATAAATGTTTTGCCTATCGGGATTGTTTCCTACACATAGGATTTTGGGTTCCTTCGGATTATTTATGTCCAATGAAAAATCATCCCCGGACATAACCCAGTAGAGCTGCGGAGAGATCATTCTTGATAGCGGGATTTTAGCGGAGGCAATTTGGCCTTGTAGTTGATCTTGTGCTCCGCCTTCCCAAGCATCAAGAAAGGGACTAAGGTAGTTTTCAAGCTCAGAATAACTTGTCAGTATTGTAAAAATATCAGCATATTTTTTATTAAGTAGTTCAATTGCATGCGGAAAAGTACAGTATTTACCATTATCATAGATCTTCAAAAACCAGATGATCGCAGCTAGCAGGATGATTGGTGACTCGACAAAAAAATCCCCTTGTTTCTGAATCCACGTTTTATTGAGGTTTAGCATGATGGTATAAGATGCTTCGTACGCATCAGAAATGTCGGTCATGAATTTAGGATTTAAGGGATTGCAGCGATGGCTTTTGCGTGGATTATCAAAGTTGATCACATAGAATTTGGGTTTTACGTCGTACTTGTCACTGTGCTTCAGGAGATGGTTGTACGCTATTTGAGAAAGGTCATCAAACTTGAAATCGTAAATGTACATGGCAAAACCTTTTTCAATGTGCTGCTTTATGTAATTATTTACGATTGCGTAGCTCTTACCACTTCCAGGAGTACCTAGTACGATAGATGCGCGAAAGACGTTGACCACCGATATCCATCCGTCATTCCATTTTCCACGATAATAAAATTTTGTCGGCAGGTTAACGGAAAACTCGTTTTCTAAAAGCTTTGTCTCCTGCATGAAGCTTTCGTTTTCATTATTGAAAGGATCATCCATCAATTTGTTTTTAAGCAGCCTACTCATCCATAATCCAGCAACCATAAGCAGGATAAAGCCTGCAGATGTAGAAAGCATATATAGAATGCCTGATATTTCAAGAAGGGGGAAATTGAGTAAGTATAGTATTGATCCAGCAAATAGACATGTATTGATATTTTTCCACTTAATTTTTTCGTTTTTGACGCCCTTAGTTCCCAAACAGCTCAGTGCCAATAAGATTAGGGCAAATAATTTGCTATATGTTGAATTAGTAAATAAACCAGAGGTTCTCTGGAAATTTTTGAGGATTCGCTCGACAATTTCCAGCGTCCATCCCTGTTCAAAGAAAAAGGAGTAACAGAACCAGTAGAAATTCATCAAAACTAGGAGAATGCTTACAGCTCGCATGAAAGCCATAATTTTTGCGAGGCCTCTTAGATCGTCTTCTTGCATATGTGAAAAGTTTCACCATAGATATTAGTCCTGACGAACAATTTTTCTGCTAATGCAGTAGATGGTATACATTTGCCTAAATCTTCCAATCCCTTTGAAATTTTGTAAGATTTAGGCTGCCCATTAAATTTTTTATCTGCGATAAAATTCCTATAATTAGGCTGAATTACGGAAGTGGATTATGTTTGATACTATAGGACAATTTGAAGAACAATTTAATAAACAGGTATTCAGAATCACCTTTAAAAATTGTGATTTTCAGGTCGTATTATTGAAGAAAGATTTGACTAAGAATATGACAGAATTTCAGATACTCTTGGATGGACTGGTGCAGAGACTAAGAAAGGAAAACGGCAAATGGAATTTTGAACATGGTGAAGATCAGGATTTAGCCGAAGATATCTGGCGTCAGGTTGCTCTTAGGTATAGGCTCTGATGTCAGTTCTTCGTAATAGCTCTGAAAGGAAAAATAATACCAAAATATTTTGCTATATTTGTTTGGAGCTTTACAGAAGCTTGCCACTTGTCATAGCGAAGCTATTTTAGCACTGTATCTAACTTTATATACCACTTTAACAAATTTCTTGTAAGGGGTTTTGGCTGACAGGTGACATCATTTCTATGCAAGATATATTGTTAAAACATGGAAAAAAAAGTTAATGGGCATACTGCTGATTATATTAAGCGTATCGCAAAATCTATTAAAAAAAATCAGAATATTTCTCATCATGAGGCTTTGGAACTTGCCTCAAAACAAAACGGATTTCATAGCTGGAAACATTTTCAGAATTTATTAAATAAATCTGATGTACCTTCTTTGGTTTATGCGATGACTGAGATAAAGGAGTTAACCTTAAAGCCAAAGAATCCCTATCGGAATCTATTGATAGCAGGATTAAATGAACTTCTCAAACAAAATAAAGATCTTTTGCAGTTTGACAAAAATAAGAAGGAAGATGAAGGGTACATTTTTGTTGATTTGTTCGGATTTCAAAGCGTCGTGATATGGAGGGAGATAAGTTTTGGAGAAATATCGTTAGCAGTTTGGTGGAAATATGATCACTCTAGGCATCCTCAAGCTAATCTTACAGGTAATGCTCGAGAAAACTTTCGAGATACCAGCCCGCTTGCAAATAAAACAGAATACAAAAAATTTGTTGGCGTAGTAGTTCATGGATGGGTTGAAAGAGCAACAGGTAAATATATTCAAGGTTCAGGTGGTGATTCCATCATTAGGGACTATGTAAGAAGGGGCGAAAAAGCTGAATTAGAAAAATTGCCGACTGTACGACCAAATGGCTTCCAAGCCGAAGGTTTGTTCTTTGTGTAATATGTTTTCAATTGCTTGCTATTCCTTTTTATAGGAAAAGTATTTCATAGAGATATTAAGGAAGTCCGAATTTTGGACTTCCTTTTTTTTAGCATAGTAGAAATATACTGCTTTGACTCTTTTATAGAGTAGGATCCCCAAGGTCGTTCAACATATTTTAAGGATTATTTTTGATGCTACTCCTTATCTTTTGCGCTTTCTCTTTTTTTTCATGTTAAACTCAAATAGATATTCTTCTGGATCTTCTGTCATCCCATGAAGTAGAAGCTGATCAAGTAGTCCCCAATCACTAAATACAGATCCGTTATTTATCATAAAGTCGAATAGTGGATGGAGCGAATGGTTTGCTGATCTTGATTGCGTTGAAGTGTCTTTTTTTTGTGAATCTTCTATATATTCTGCTACCTTAGGACTTTGGCTACTTGAAAACAGCGCATTGAATGAATTTGCCGAAAATCCCTTGCCAAGATGAGAGCCATTGAATACGTTGCGCGAATTATGATCTATAAAGCTAATTCCATATAATCTGCCTTGATCATTTCTTCGGATCACTACATTGATTCCGTGGTCTATTAAATACTCTTTAAAGTCCTTTTCACTTCGGGCTATATTAATGGCTTGCGCAATGATATTTTTGCTTTTTTCTTTAGTTTCTGCAGCAAGTTCTTTACTTTTTATAAAATGTGTTTGAAGTGCTATGAGCCCCGCTTGTTTCCCGAAAAGGGACGCTTTGAAGGGATTGGTCACCTTTTCCCCATTTTTATCCAATGCGAAATATATTAAACCTTCCTTAACTGCACCACTATATTCCTTTTTCGTGGATTCGACGACGATATTAAATAGCGATAGCAATGCATTATAAGTGCCAAGGCTTTGAAAATAATAGTAGTTAGGCAGGTATCTTACAACAGCCGCAAGTTGGCTTTTAATATTACCTTTAGTATGATCTACTGGTTGGAAAGTAAGACTTTCAGTAAAACTTTTCTTTTCGTCGGCACGTGCTAAATTATACTTTTTTTCAATATTGCGACAGATTTCCATTGATCTTTTCTTTTCAAAAACGTCGGATATTTTGATTCCATTTCTGTCCACTGTTGTTGAAACAATATGGATGTGGCTGCGGTCGATATCATTATGCCTAAATACAACATAAGGTTGATCACCATAGCCCATTTTTCGCATATATTCCTTTGCAATTCTGACATAATTTTCATCTGATATGATATCAATTGGATCAGGATTTAGCGAGATATGGATTGCTGTCTTTTCTGTTTTTTTATTTGCAGCTAAATTGGCCATGAATGAAGATAGTAGCTGTGGAGTCGTATATTCGCCACTGGGAGTTTCGAACATATTGTTGAGGTGTAAAATTGTACCAGCATTTTGATGAACCTTGGAGAGGTTATAATTTAAAGCACCATATATATTTGAGCCACGACCTATTTTTGCAATCATGGTTTTTCTTTTTTAATGAGATATTCAGCTTCAAACTTTTTGCTGAGCAGTAAAACTTCGCGGCAGATCCCGGCCAGATCTCTGGTCTGCTGTTCAAGCCTTCCGAGATAATGAACGGTTTTTTTATCGCTAAAATTAGTGTGCAGGATCTTTACGATCTGATTGTAATTGACTCCAATTGCACGGAACTGTGCAAAAAATTGCGATAATTTAGTGCAATAATCGATAGCCCCTTGATCTACAATAATTGAATTTATCCTTCTTTCAAAAAGTACGGATACGATAAACTTCGCTCTATTGTCAAGTCCCGACTGCTCAAATAGGCTAAGAAATTTTACATTTTCGTTATCCGTAAGTCTAAAAACGTATCTATGAGTCGCTCTTTCAAGTTTAGGTTTTCGACCTCCTTTACCATTTGTTGTCATATCCTTTTTTTTCAGAACTTACTATAAAGTCAAGTATTGTTTTATTGGCTAGCTACTGAAAGCCTTTATTTTCCTAAAAATTCATAGAAATCAGCTAAAACATTTTAAAGGTAAATCCGACTTCGGAGGATTGCCCAGCCCTCGGCAGAGCAAGTAGTTTTGGGGCACAAAACGAGTTTTGAGGCACTCAAAACACAACTTGCTCTCTTCTTGGGAAGAGACATGAGAAAGAATACTATAAAGTAAAAATTCCGAATAACATTCGGAATCAATAGGTAAAAAGAGGAACGGTTGTAAAGCTTGTGCTTTACAGCCCAAACACTTGTGTTCTTTTGCATAGAGCATTTGGGTAAGGACTATGGCTAATTTACCCTTTTGCAAAGCAATTAATTGTAAAAATATAAAAGGGTTAGGTTTTAAAAATGTAAAAGCATAAAACTATAAAAGCGTAAAAGCATATAAGGGGTAAAGTATGAAGTGATAAATATTGTAGGTCTATTTACCAGGTTGCTAAATTTTAAGAAGTACATATGATTTACAAATAAGATATAAGGCTTTATGTAATGCTTTTCGTAAACAAGTAAAGCTGACCATACAAATATCTTACGGTGCATCCGTAAACTTAGTTAATTGCACTGTGATACAGATTTAAAATTAAGAAGCTATAAAATAATATAATATGGAAAAAAAGAAGGAAACATTAAAGGTAAGCATTTATGCACAGAAAGGCGGAGTCGGTAAATCGACGATGACAATTCTTCTCGCCAGCGCTCTGCATTACCGTCTCGGATATAATATTCTAGTACTGGATTGCGATTTTCCGCAACATAGCCTTATCGGTATACGTGAAAGAGATAAGCGTACCATTATGGAAAGCGATTTTCATAAAAAACTGGCGGTTAAACAATTCCATACGATCAATAAGAAAGCATATCCGATCATAAAATGTAAGGCGGAAAATGCACTTGAAAAAGCCTTTGAATATTGTGAGACAAGTTCTGTTAAGCCGGATATTATTTTTTTTGATCTCCCGGGCACCGTCAATACACACGGAGTCATCGGTGCTTTAAAAGGAATGAATTTTATTTTTTCACCTATTACTGCTGACCGGCTTGTTGTGGAGAGCACACTCGCATTCAGTGAGGTCTTTCTAAAACTCCCAGCAAAGAATATAAATGCCATTGAACAATCTTTATACTTATTCTGGAATCAGGTTGATGGCAGGGAAAAGACAGGTCTTTACGAATTATACCAAAGCGTAATAGAGGAGCTGTCGCTACGTATTATGCAGACGCGGATCATGGACAGTAAACGCTTTCGTAAAGAAATTGATGATACAGGTAATTATGTGTTTAAATCGACCCTGCTACCTGCTGATGTGCAAATTTTAAAAGCCACACGTGTGGACCAATTCGTTATAGAGTTTCTAAAGGTAATTCATATGTAGGATGGCAATAAAGAAAGATCGTAAAGAGTTTGAGAAACCCATCATAGATGAGGAGTACTTGATGAACATCATGTCTGGTGATGAACCTTTGCCTGCGACAAATTCGGATAAGGGTATGGACAAAAATACAGATTCACCGGCTAAAGTTGAGAAATCCAGGACAAGAGCTGGCAAAAAGATGGATTACGAAGAGTTATTTCTTGTAAACCGCTTTCCCAGTGGCAGAAGTGGCAAGGTTGTCTATATCCGATCAGAATATCATGAGCGGCTATTGCGAATAGTGCAGTTGACCAGGGAGGATAAAGTAACGCTGTATTCATATATAGACAATATATTGGAAAATCATTTCCGAGAATATGGAGATGAGATTACTGAGTATTTCAATAAAAAATTTAAACCCATTTTATAAGATGAAAAAGCAAAAAAATCAGTTTGAAGTTACCGTAAAGCTCCATCAGCAGATAGCGTATGAAAATGTGAAATATGAATCACTATTCCTATCAGATAGCTTCATGGATAAGCGTGGAGATAAGAGCATCTATGTTAGCGGTGAGCATCACACCAGATTATCGAGAATTGCGAATGTAATAGGTGAGGATAAAATACCTTTATATGCGTTGCTTGATAACATATTGAGGCATCATTTCGCGCTATTTGCGGAAATCCTGGTGAAGGAATTTAACGACAAATCAAAACCCCTTTTCTAAGATCATGGAGGGTTTAATGCAGATTTTAATATTGTTTTGCCTAATTGTCGTGATTATACTATTGTTGCTTGACAAGGTTAGGTTTATGAAACCTCAGCGGAAAATATATCGAAAGGTTGAGCAGGAAGCTGAACCGCATGTCATCGGTAGGGTAGCAATTCCTGAAAAGGAAAAAGCACCCGTCTGGCTTGCCAACAGGAAAAAGCTGATTGAGCAAATGTTAGTAAATAAGGTGGATGAGGGTAACAACGATTCAATCGAAAATGACCAGGAAGAAGAAAGTGCCTCTAAGTTTAATATAGAAGACTCTAACGATTCCGATGATATTCCACCGGATGATGATCGGTTTGGACAGGCAGTTTCCTTAAATGAACTGACAAAAGTTGGGAACCTGTTGCAGAAGGACAGTCTGGATGCAGCGCAAGAAGAGGAAACTAGGAACATCATCCAAAAAATTGAGGGAACAGAATTTCTTGCTATGATGCAACTGTCTATTGATGGAGCTTCTCAGAAGATTGCCAGACTTTTGGACAAGTCGTTATCGGAAAAACATATTTTTATTCCGAAAGAGGACCAGAATACTGCACTGGACAATTTCGATATCGGGGACTTTATTTGATGCTGAATTTGAAAGGCACTAATTAGTAACAATAAATAAAGCAACAATGATAGCAAAGGATGATCCTGATTATATAATTGAAGAATACAAAGGTCAGATAATAGCCAGTCATAAAAATAATGTTTCACAAAAATCAATTGACAATATTATCATTGTTTATGATAAGCTTGATTTTCCCGACTATGGATTTTACATCGGACTTGATGATTCAAAAAGTATAGGCTACAGGAAAATGGAACCTGTTAATATCGAAGATGCCAGAAATTATATTGATTGGTTATCAGAAGTGACGAATAAAAAAGATATTGAGCAAGATAGGTCAGTTTCTGTTCCGATGCCAATAAAAGAAGTTGTGGGCCAGATCTTATCTGAGGTCGCTTTGAAAAGGATGGAAAATAAAGATGCGCAGTCCCTAATTAAATCCCGGAAAAAGGGTAGGGGGATGTAAAGAGATATTGATATATATTATTGAAATTATGGAAGTGAACCTACCTGAAATGGAAATATGTGATACTATATTTCAATTTAATATTGATAATTTAGTTTTAATTGAAAAAAATGATCCAAATAATCTCCTGTTTTTCAACGAAATGCTTGACCATCTTACGCATTACGAATTTTTTTACAGTAAAATCAATAAAAATACTCCTACGGAAAGACGTTTGGGACCCGCAGATGATATATTTAACGAATCCGAAAGAAGTAAGGAAGAATTTGCTCACTCAACAGTAAAAGTAAGCGTTCCACGAATTGCTGAGATTGATCCGGAAGGTATGATGCGGAAATACGGCTGTAGCGTGGATGACATTAAAAATAAAACTGATTTTGACATCATCGTGGATCAGGATGTCCTCAGACGAAGGATATCTGGTGAACGCGTAAAAATTGATATTGCGGGTATAGTTTATGAAATAGATGCTATAGCTAATTCACTTCGACCAGTAAATGGTGCTATAGATAGAATAAACCTAGCGGAGTATCGGTATGATTATTTTATTGATGATGAAAGTTGCTATTACTTAGACTGCAATATGAATGACGGCCGTATCGTCGATCTGCTTCGAGATCAAACGGTCGAAAATTTAATAGAATATAAAATTCCGGACCTTACAAACTTAGATCCAATTGCAGTTATCAATAATTTTCATTTCCTTACAGATCTTGAACTATATTATCAGGATCTTAAAATGTTTCATATTGCCGAACCGTCACAACAGCAGATCAATGGAAACGCTTTGCTAAACAGTGATTTTACTGTTAAAAATCCAGAACTGAAGACCTTGATCCTGATCTCAGAAAATGATCCTGATTTTACGCTAAAAGAATACCGGAATTATATTATTGCAAGTAGTAATGAAAGTCGCCATCTTGATAAAAACCTGACTGTAATCTTTGAAAAAAACAACAAGCCCGAAAATGCGCAGGTAATCATCCCTTCTTCTAAACAGTCTATTAACAATATTGAGCAAGGTATAAATGAAGCAATGAAGTATATTGATATTCTTGCGGATAATCCTAATATTATATCCAATAGCTCAGTATTGAGTAATGCTCTTTCGATAAATCAATATCTTGAACTGTACCATTCGCAAGGTAAAATAGAGGCGAAAAAATTCCCGAAAAATGAAAAATCAACAATTGAGAATCCCCAGAAAGGGAAGCAGCCAAAATTTTGAATGTAGATATTTTTGATATTTGATAGGAAAACCACGGAAAAATAGTACCTCAGTCTTCTATAATTAACTAAATATTTTGTGTTACGGCAGACTTTAGCTCAGCAATTACATTAATAAAAAATAATAAAATGCTGAGTTATGGGAAAAGAACTACCGATCTATACAGATCCAGATTACGGAATTGAGTTTATCGTTGATGTGGAGAAATTCGAATTTCGAGAAAGGGCTAATCCAGAAAACCGCTACACATTGGAGGATATTATAGATCTGGGGGAAGCAGGATACCGCTTTGATCATTTCGACAAGACAAGCAGACAGGATTTAACCATAATTCCTCCGCAATTTGTTACACTGGCCCCTAAGCAGATGGCTGAGAAATATAATAAAGCTGTTGAGGAAATCCTCTTACTGAGCGATTTTGAGCTTATGGTCGATCAGAAGGCATTAACAAGACGAATTAAAAATGGAGAACTTCCAACAATTGAAATTGGTGGCCATATCTTTTATGCAGATGCCCGGATAGATCTTTTACGGCCCAAGGATGATTTTTCGACGATGGGGATAAGTTTTGATGAGCTGGAGGACTGGTATGTTGACGAAAAAAATACATATGCATTTCCGTATAACCCACGAACACATGAAATAGGGAAGATCGAATGGGATAAAGTTGTAGAATATCCAAAAGACCTATTATTTGTTGAAATACCATTTGTGAAGACCCTTGATCCGGTAGGGTGGAATCGAAAATGGGGGTGGGGGGAAATAGAAGGCTTAAAAGAAACGGGTCTTCGGCTTGACTTTAAGGCCGACGTGATCCCATGGAATAAGTCAGGAATCGATCAAATTATTTCCGAAAATAAACTCAAACAGCCCATCAAGGATGCAGTAAAAAAAAGAAATGAAAATAAAGAAAATAAGAAGGGACGGAAATTGTAGCACATAGTAGTACGACCGCCAGACTTTTCCAGTCTGGCGGTTTTTTTTTGTTTTCCTAAGTCCGATTAGGACATCAACGGCAAACTTAGTACGTCTAATACCACCTGCCCCCAAATCTGATCTAATCTCGAACACCTTTGTTTCCAAGCCCGTAGAAACGGGTATTACAAACTTAAAATGTAATGAAACATGAAAAAATCAAAACAAAAAATTTTGCTTGGGTTGCTGTTGATTTCACTTGCCAGCAATGAGGTATTTGCACAGGGAAATGGTGCAGCGGGCATTCAAGAGGCGACACAGATGGTCACAAGTTACTTTGATCCCGCGACCAAACTGATCTATGCGATCGGTGCAGTGGTCGGGCTCATCGGTGGAGTGAAGGTGTACAACAAATTCAGTTCGGGGGATCCTGATACCTCAAAGACAGCGGCCAGCTGGTTTGGGGCATGTATATTCTTGATCGTCGCAGCAACTATCTTACGATCATTTTTCCTTTAGGCTGATGCTATTAAATCTTTTCAATTATGGCAAAAAGTAAGATGGTTACGCCACTGACATACTATGGCGGAAAGCAGCAGCTGGCAAGGATCATTATTCCTCTAATACCACCACATTACACTTATGTGGAACCATTTGTTGGTGGCGGCGCAATATTCTGGTCGAAACCCAAGTCTGAGGTTGAGGTGATCAACGATTGCAACCGTGAGTTGATCAACTTCTATGAGATTGTCCAAAATCAGTTTGTAGAGCTGGAAAAAATGATACGGATTACACTTCACAGCAGATCGCTTCATAGCGATGCTCTGGTGATCTATAACAATCCTCATCTCTTTGATAGGTTACAACGTGCCTGGGCAGTATGGGTGTTATGTAATCAGTCTTTTAGTGCAAAGATCGGTGATTCGTGGGGATATGATGTTCGTGATCAGACCTCTTCCAGAAGAATGAGCAATAAGCGCACTTCATTTTCCGAGCAATATGCAATACGTCTGCAGAATGTCCAGATCGAAAATACGGATGCCATTAGAATTATCAATTCGCGAGATCACGAAAAGGCATTTCACTATTGTGATCCGCCTTATTTTAATAGCGACTGCGGTCATTACGATGGGTACAGTAAAGATGATTTTGAATCTCTGCTTTTGTGCCTATCACATGCAAAGGGAAAATTTCTTTTGAGCAGTTATCCGAGTGATATCCTTAACAGATTCAGCCGGGATTTTGACTGGCACACTGTACAAATGCAGAAAGAGGTGCTGGTCGATAAACATTCGGGAAAAGTGGCAAAGAAAAAGATTGAAGTACTTACCGCCAACTATGACCTAGCGATTGTGCAAGGAACCCTAAATTTTAAATCTTAAGAACATGAAAACCTTTAACATCAATAAGGGAATCGGCTGTACAGTTGAATTTAAGGGGTTGAAAGCGCAATATCTCTTCGGATTTGCCGGAGGATTATTATTGGTGCTGATCCTCGTAATGGTGCTGTACATGGCCAACGTAAATATGTATCTCTGCCTTTCGGTGGGCTGCATATCTGCATCGGTGATCGTTTGGAAAACTTTCAGCCTGAACAACCGGTACGGTGAACATGGACTGATGAAGCATGGTGCGAAAAGAAAGCACCCACAGTATATCATCACCCGTAAACCTGTGCAGTCTTACCTAAATTCTCCAACAGCTAGAGGTGAGAATAATCAAAATTTTAACGCTAATTCTTAAACGATATCATGAGAAATATTTCTAAGACCACAACTTTAGAAAGCCGTTTTCCCCTTCTTGCAATTGAGAACAATTGCATCATATCGAAAGAAGGAGATCTTACGGTTTGTTTCCGGGTACGGCTACCTGAAATTTTCACGGTAGGCACGGATGTGTATGAATCTATTCATTCTTCGTGGTGTAAAGCGATCAAAACTTTACCAGATTATAGTATCCTGCACAAGCAGGACTGGTACCTGAAAGAGCAATATCAACCGGACCTAGAAAAAAATGAACACAGTTTTTTGTCACGTTCCTTCCAGCTCCACTTTAATGAACGTCCCTTCTTAAACCACTACTGCTACGTTTTTCTGACAAAAACGACAAAGTCGCGGATGCAGTCGCAGAGCAATTTCAGTAGTTTGTGCAAGGGTAATCTTGTGCCTAAGGAAATACGGGATAAAGAAGGAATGCGACGTTTTCTGGAATCGGTCAGCCAATTCCAGCGGATTATTAATGACAGTGGTCATATAACAATGGATCAGATCGGTGAAGGCGAAATTTTGGGGACTGATGGTCAGACAGGAATTCTGGAACAGTATTTTACGCTGTCCCGCGAGAATAATCCTGTTTTGCAGGATATAGCATTAGGAGCGGAAGAACTTAGGATCGGTAGCAAAAAAATGGTCCTCCACACCTTATCAAATACGGATGATCTTCCCGGAACCGTTTCTGACTGTAGCCGTTATGACAGGCTTTCCACAGATCGAAGTGACTGCATGCTGTCCTTTGCAAGCCCTGTTGGACTGATGCTCAGCTGTGACCATATCTACAATCAGTATCTGTTTATTGATAACAGTTCAGAAAACCTGAAGAAATTTGAGAAGTCAGCCAGGAATATGCACTCACTGGCTCGCTATAGCCGGGCAAACCAGATAAACAAGGAATGGATCGAACGTTATCTTAATGAAGCACATTCTCACGGTTCACCATCGATCAGGGCACATTATAATGTATTTGCATGGAGTGAGGACCGCGAGGAACTTCGAAACCTGAAAAATGATGTCGGAAGTGCGCTTGCGCTGATGGAATGCAAGCCCCGCCATAATACGGTCGATGCTGCTACTTTATTTTGGGCGGGTATTCCTGGCAATGCGGGTGATTTCCCCGCCGAAGAATCCTTTTATACCTTCATCGAACCAGCATTATGTTTTTTTACCCAAGAGACAAATTATCAGGATTCGCTGTCGCCATTTGGGATTAAGCTTGCAGATAGGCTGACAGGGAAACCGGTACACGTAGACCTCAGTGATTTGCCGATGAAAAAGGGGATTATCACGAATAGAAACCGTTTCATTCTAGGCCCATCTGGGGGTTGGCGGGTTATTCTTAACTGAATAGCCCGCCAGCCCACCCAAAAAATGGAAGTGGAAAATCATTCTTCACCAATCATATGGTGAGACAGTATTATGAGCAAGGTACTCATGTACTATTGGTAGATACTGGTAATTCATACCAGGGATTATGCGAACTGATAAAAGGTAAGACAAAAGACAAAGACGGTGTCTATTTCACATACACGGAAGACAACCCGATTTCATTCAATCCCTTCTTCACGGATGATAATGTGTTTGATATTGAAAAGCGAGAAAGCATAAAGACTTTGATCATGACATTATGGAAGCGAGATGATGAAGCTCCAAGACGGAGTGAAGAAGTAGCCTTGTCGAACGCTGTTTCCGGATATATCGAACGGATCAAAAATAATAGCGAAACCCCTTGCTTCAATGGATTCTATGAATACGTCAAAATTGATTATAAAAAGGTGCTACAAGCGAAGGAGGTGAGGGAAAAAGATTTTGATCTGGCTAACTTTTTAAATGTGCTGGAACCATATTATAAAGGCGGAGAATATGACTATTTACTTAATTCCAATAAGGAGCTTGATCTTCTGAACAAACGATTTATCGTATTTGAAATTGATGCGATAAAGGACCACAAAATCCTGTTTCCGGTGGTAACGATTATCATCATGGAGGTATTTATCAATAAGATGCGCCGGTTAAAAGGTATCCGTAAGATGATTTTGATAGAAGAGGCGTGGAAGGCCATAGCGAAAGAAGGAATGGCAGAGTACATAAAGTATCTTTTTAAGACGGTAAGAAAGTTTTTCGGTGAAGCAATTGTAGTCACCCAAGAGGTGGACGATATTATACAATCTCCGATTGTAAAGGAAACTATCATCAATAATAGTGACTGCAAGATTTTACTCGACCAGCGGAAATACGCCAACAAATTTGACGACATCCAAAAAATGCTCGGACTGACTGAACGGGAGAAATCACAGATACTTTCAATAAATCAGGATAATGATCCTTCAAGAAAATATAAAGAGGTATGGATTGGTCTGGGAGGAACACACTCCGCAGTTTACGCCACAGAAGTCAGCCAGCAGGAATACTTGACATATACTACAGAGGAATCGGAGAAAATGGAAGTGATGGATCTAGCCCATGAAATGGGCGGGGACGTGGAGGCAGCCATCAAAAAGATTTCGCTTCGTAAAATCAAAGGGCTTTCGCCCACCGACAATTCAAAAAATTAAATAATCCTAAAATTTTAAAGAATGAAAAATTTATTAATGACCGTGCTGATGACATTATCACTTGTCATCACACAAAAGGCAAATGCGCAATGGGTAGTTACTGATCCAACCAATCTGGCTTCAGGGATTTTGAACTCAGCCAATGAAATAGTACAGACATCAAGTACAGTAAGCAATGTGGTCAAAAACTTCAATGAAGTCAAGAAAGTGTATGAACAGGGCAAGGAGTATTACGACAAGCTTAAAGCTGTCAATAACCTGGTTAAAGATGCAAGAAAAGTTCAGCAGACTGTGCTACTGGTCGGGGATGTAAGCAACCTATACGTTAACAATTTCGGAAAAATGCTTAATGATAAGAATTTTTCTGCCGCCGAGCTGGTTGCGATAGGAAATGGTTATTCCGCGCTTCTAAACGAGAGTACGGAACTGCTGAAAGAACTTAAGCAAATTGTGAGTTCAAGCAGTCTTTCACTGAATGACAAGGAGCGTATGGAGATTATTGACCGCGTATATAAAGAAGTTAAAGAATATCACAGCCTTGTAAGATATTATACCAATAAAAATATTTCTGTCAGTATTCTTCGTGCTAGAAAGCAGAATGATACCAAGCGTGTCATGGATCTTTATGGAACCGCTAATCAAAAATATTGGTAATTAATTCTTAGCCTTATGGAATTTAACAACTTACATGAGATTTTACGGGGTCTCTACGATGAGATGATGCCCTTGTCTGAAACGATGGCCGTAGTAGCAAAAGGGGTTGCCGGATTGGGAGCATTATTTTATGTGGCTTTAAAAGTATGGCAAGCTTTAAGCCGGGCAGAGCCTATTGATGTCTTTCCTTTACTAAGACCTTTTGCGATCGGCCTATGTATTATGTTCTTTCCGACAATTGTATTAGGTACTATCAATGGTGTGCTGAGTCCGATCGTTAAAGGAACTCATTCCATGCTGGAAGGGCAGGTTCTGGATCTCAATACCCTGCAGCAGCAGAAAGATATTCTTGAAAAGGAAGCAATGCTGAGAAACCCGGCTACCGCATATCTGGTCTCCGATGAGGAGTTTGACAAAAAGCTCGATGATCTGGGCTGGTCATTTGATGATATAGCAACGATGGTCAGTATGTACCGTGATCAAGCAGTCTACAATATCAAACAGGAAATTAAAAAAGAACTAAGGGAAATCCTCGAACTTCTTTTTCAGGCTGCGGCACTGGTCGTGGATACTATACGGACTTTTTTTTTAATAGTTCTTTCGATACTAGGACCGATTGCATTTGCCATATCTGTATGGGACGGATTTCAGAGTACGCTTACCCAGTGGCTCAGCAGATATATCAGTGTTTATCTGTGGCTTCCAGTCGCTGATCTATTTAGCGCTATGCTGGCAAAAATCAATGCCATGAGTGTGCAACGGGACATAGAGCTATTAAGTGATCCTTCATTTGTCCCTGATCCTGAGAATAGCGTTTACCTGATTTTTATGATTATCGGAATTGTAGGATACTTCACTGTTCCTACCGTTACCAGCTGGATCATTCAGGCCGGCGGAGCAGGCAATTTTACCCGCAACGTTAGTCAAGCGGCAATGCGTACAGGAAATGTCGGGGCAGCAGCGGCTGGAGCGGTCGTGGGGAATATTGGCGGAGAATTACTTGATAATAAAAGTGGTGGACAAAAAAGCAATTGATTATGGAATTCAGAACGCTAAGAAATATAGAAAACAGCTTCAAACAGATCAGGCTATACGCAATTGTCTTTGCGATACTGTGTCTTGTGGTGGCAGCCTTTGCCGTGTGGAAATCTTATTCCTTTGCTTCGGCACAACGGGAGAAAATATATGTCCTGGATCAAGGAAAATCGCTGATGCTGGCGCTGTCACAAGATGCAAGCATAAATCGCCCCGTAGAGGCACGCGAGCATGTTAGGAGGTTCCATGAGCTCTTTTTCACACTGGCACCAGATAAGGCAGCGATTGAAAGCAATATGAAACGGGCATTCGATCTGGCGGACAAAAGTGCTTTTGATTATTATCGTGATCTTTCGGAAAAGGGTTATTATAACAGGGTCATATCCGGGAACATTCAGCAGCGAATTGAAGTGGACAGTGTTATCTGTGATTTTAATACTTACCCTTATTCTGTGACCACTTACGCCAAGCAGTTTATTATCCGGTCCAGTAATCTAACCAGAAGGAGCCTTATAACGTCCTGCAATTTACTCAATAGTGTTCGGTCAGACAGCAATCCACAGGGCTTCCAGATTTTAAAGTTCTCAGTCCTTTCCAATAAGGATGAGGAAGTAATAGAGCGATAGATGTAAAATTTAGAACATGAAAAATATTAGAACAGCAATTGATAATGAGCTTGATAAGCTCGATTTAAGATGGCGGAATTTACCAGTCAAAAAGCAGATCAGATATGTACTTTATCTATTCGCATTCTACCTGCTTATGGGTGTAGGTGTACTTGTCAAGGTCTTTTATGATCTGGGCAGAGGTGATAAAATTGACATTAGTCACATCGAAGTACCGGCTGTGATTCATAATGAATCCTCTCAGAAAGATTCGGTCACAAATTCTAAACATATCGAGAATGGAAGATAAAGAGAATAAGCGAGTTAGTCTTATTGTGGATGATGATTCTGCAGAAGGCAGAGAAGGCAGTTCCTCAAAAAAAGACAAATATAAAAAACCGATAATCTTTGGCTTGATGGCAGTGGTTTTTATCGCATGCCTTTATTTAATCTTTAAGCCTAAAAACGGAGGCGAGGAAAATAAAGATAAAGGGTTAAAAAATGCAGTTCCTGAGGCAACAGACAAGGGGCTGCAGGCGGATAAACAGAAAGCTTATGAGAAGGAAATGATAGAGGAGAGGGAAGCCGCGAAGCGCAATTCACTGATGTCATTGTCAGATTATTGGAATAGCACCGATACCTCTGCTAGCGGTGAAGTTCCGGTGGCAAAAGTTATTGGAAGCAACTCAACAGGATATGCAATGAGCAGCGGTCCACAGAATAATTCCTTGAGCAGCTATCAGCATGCACAGCAAACGCTTGGTTCGTTTTATAGGGATGATGACCGCGAAAAATTGGCGCTGCGCAAACAGGTCGATGAACTCAAAGATCGCCTTTCAGAAAAAGATGTTCCGCAGGCACCGACCTATAAGGACCAGCTTGCACTAATGGAAAAATCGTACGAAATGGCTTCCCGCTATCTTCCCTCAGCTAACGGTCTACAGGGTAGTCCCGTAGCCAATGCCGGTTTATCTACTGATTCAACAGCAGTGAAAACAGCAACTTTACCTGTCAAAAAAGCGAAAACCGAAAGTTTGAAAGGTATAAAGAAGAATGTAGTATCAGCCTTGCACCGGGAAGAGGAAGCAACGGAGATTTTAAATGGGATCGGTGAGCGTAATATAGACTTTATTACGCCTGGACAAGTTGTCCAGAGTGATATTGCCAAAAACAGTATTCGTGCAATGGTGGTGGAAACGAAAACATTGTCAGGAGAGGGGGCACTTAAGTTACGTTTATCTGAAAATGCAAGTATCGGCGGCCGTAATATACCCATAGGAACAGAATTGGTTGCCGAGACAAAATTTCAGGGAAACAGGTTACAGTTAAAGGTCAGCTCAGTTAAAGTTTCGGGAAATATAATGCCAGTTGAAATGCTTGTTTATGGGACAGATGGGCAGCTTGGTTTGCTTGTACCAAGATCGGATGAGATCAACGCTGCAGGAGAAATAGCGGCGAACATGAGCCAGAGTTCCGGAATGAACATTTCAATGTCGCGCTCGGCGGGACAGCAGGTTGCAAGTGATCTGAGCAGGGGCTTGATACAGGGTGTCTCTGGGTTTTTTTCGAAAAAATTAAGAGCTGTCAAGGTAACAGTGCCCTCAGGTCTTGAAGTATTGCTGCTCAACAAAAATTAATGTATTAACAATAATAATCATACTATGATAACAATTAAAAATATACTTATGATACTGCTTTTTGTGGGACTGTTTATCAAGACCTTTGGTCAGCAGTCCCTCGAACAGGGAAGGGTAGACCCTTTTAGGCTGGAAGTAACATATAACAAAACCTGCCACCTTATTTTTCCATCAGCTATCAGGTACACAGATCTGGGATCAAGTTATCTGATTGCTGAGAAGGCAGAGGACGCTCAGAACGTTCTTCGTATAAAGGCAGCGGTCAAGGATTTTGCAGAGGAAACCAACTTTACCGTAATTACGGAGGATGGGCATTTTTATAGCTTTAATGTTATCTATAATGCTGATCCATACACCTTAAGTTACGATCTTAAGAAAATGAAAAATGACCTTGAGCGTGAGGAAGGAAGAAACGTTCAATTTGAAGAGCTTGGCTTTAATCCACCATCTTTAACAGAAGTTGCGCTAAAAACTATATATCAGCAGAATAAAAGATATGTCCGTCACATCGCTTCCAAATCGTATGGAATCCAGTCGCTTCTGAAGGGTATCTACGTGCATAACGGTAAGTTTTACTTCCATCTGGAAGTGAAAAATAGATCGAACGTACCTTTTGTGGTAGATTTTTGTACCTATAAAATCGAGGATAAGCAAATTGCAAAAAGGACGGTTTCTCAGGAAAAACAATTAGTTCCTTTACGGCAGTATCCAGGTCTTGATGTAATCTCAGATAATTCGATCGCTGGCAACGTGATACTTCTTGATCAGTTTACAATCACCGATGAGCAGGTACTCCGGATTGAAATTTTTGAAAAAAATGGAGCAAGAAACCAGGTGCTGGAGGTTGAGAATTCGGACCTGGTGACAGCAAAGCCTGTATCTGAAATGAATATCAAGATTAAGCAATAAGCAGGGAATCATGAAAAAGTATATCATCTTTTTGGTACTAGCCATTATGAGCAGTCCATTGTGTGCGCAACGCATGGTGTATAAACAGAAATCTTTGGAAATTAATGCGGGACTTTTAAATACAGATAAAGTCGGCAAAAATTTCTATATCAATCTGACATTGAACAGTTTTGCAAAGCACGGCAACTACTGGATCTGGGGGCTTGAATATCAAAAGAAGGCCGTAGACTATAAAAATTGGGAAATCCCTTTAGAAAACTACTTTGGAGAGGTTGGCTATAGTATAAAGCTTCTTTCCGATTCAAAAAAGTTTATAACATTAAACGGAGCTTTAACGGGTATCGGTGGCTACGAATCTGTGAATAGGGGAGATAGCATCCTTTTGGACGGTGGAGTTCTGAAAAACCAAAATGGATTTGTTTTTGGTACTGGAGGCCGATTGTCGTTGGAGACCTATATTTCAGACCGGGTTGTTTTTATGCTGCAAAGTCGGATCAGGATATTATGGGGCACCGATCTGGAGAAATTTAGACCATCAACGGGGGTCGGTTTACGTTTTAATTTTTGAAAATCAGAGAATAATGAAAAATATATTTAATACTATGAAAATGTCGATAGGATCGGTTTTTTTAGGCTTTATTGCAATTCTGGGAATTGCATTACTTTCCGGCTGTGAGAAAGAGGTTTTGGATGTGCAGGAGGTTTTTCCTTTTGAAGTGAAGGTGATGCCTGTTCCAAAGGAGATCGGGATTGGTGAAAGTGTGGAAATACGCTTTTCCATAATTTCCTCTGGAAACTACACAGGTAATACGTACAGGCTAAGATATTTTCAAAATGATGGGCAAGGTAGTTTAAATTATGCAGGATATAAACCTTATTTGCCAAACGATTTGTATCCGTTGGCGGAAAAAGAATTTCGTCTGTATTATACATCAGAATCTTTAGTTTCACAACAATTTGACGTTTGGATAGTTGATAGTTTTGGTAATGAAAAGCAAATTTCTTTTCAATTTAATAACAAAAAGCTAGGTCCGATCATTATTGGGCCAGTTAGATAATTTGTTTTCATAAATTTTTTGATATTTGTAAAGCAGAAACCATACACTACCAGAGTGGAAGCATGCTTGTCAGGACAGCCAATAGGCTGTCCTTTCTTGTTACAATTAATAGTTTGGCCATTAAGTTCGGGGCACATTAAATGTGATTTGTACATTATTATTTCATTATTAGGGTAAAAAGATTAAATTAACCATACGATAGACCATAAATTACACTATACGGAAACTTATTTTATTGCTGACGCTGACATCGGTCTTTTAAGATAACAAAAGAAGATACAATGAATTTCTACATCGTCTCATTATTGGATGCTTTAGCTGAGCAAAATCTATCTGTTTTTTGCAAACTAAATTTTGTAAAGTCCGCAGTACTTTTTTCTGATCTGCATGTAATATCAAATCACTTTAAAGTCGTTACTGATTTTTATTTTTCTTTTTTAAAAAACCTTGAATTCATACCGGAAAATGCGTTTACCAGAGATCATTTTGGTTATTATAGCTTTGCCGAAGACAATGATTATGATCAGTCGATTAATGAGGTCTTACGTAATCTTAACCTAACTAAACCTGTTTTTAATGATGTATTTCCGGTTCAGGTGCGATACACGGATAAAAGTAATATGCATTTGGTTGTAGGTTTATGCCGGGCAGAGAGTGTAAAGAGGGGCTTTTTGCACATAGTTGATCTCAATTTACCTAAAGAAGAAATTAAAAACACTCCTCAAAATGTAATTTATGTAAAGGAGATATTGGAATCATATAATCCCAATAATAGTCAGACTTTAAAGGAGTTTATCGAAGCCAAAGGATTTAATTATACTCATTTTCAACGTGACTGTAAAATCTGCTTTGGTGATTCTTTCTACAGTTTCTGGTTAAAGGGAAAGATGCTGGATGCTGCAGGCGATATAATCTTTACACCGATGAGCTTAAAGGAAGTAGCATTTAAGAACAGATTTTTGGATTATCAGAATATGTATAAAGCTTTTACACGTCATGGTGTCGGTCTGACAACAATTCCTCGATTAGCTAATTTATAATTCCTTCAGTTACTATTGTACATACTTTTGTTGCATATTGGTATAATTTTATCACATATTGGTATATAATTGTCAATATTGTCAATATTTATTTTTAGCACAGCACCGAAATTTGTCATAATCAATGCCAATGATTATGATAAGCTTCATAAAAAAGTATTTTGTACAGACGGTAAGCATTCTTCTTGCATTGCTTTTCATATATGCTGCTACCAGTAAGTTGTTGGACTTTGAAAACTTCCAGGTACAACTTGCGCAGTCTCCTTTATTAAGTGCTTATGCGGGAATTATATCGTACCTGATCCTGATAATCGAATTTCTGGTAGCAATTGCGTTATGTTTACCCATAAGCAGGCTTCTAGCGTTATACGGTTCTCTGGCATTAATGGTCGCTTTCACTATTTACATCTACCTCATATTGAATTATAGTGATTTCATACCTTGTAGTTGTGGCGGTATATTGGAAAAATTGGGTTGGAAAGAACATCTTATATTCAATATTTGCTTTGTTTTATTATCTCTTGGAGCAATCGTGGCGCTCAGTAGGAACCGCGGTTTTAATATGCGCACAACTTTCGCTTTTACCACTATTACAACTGTGCTGAGCTGCGGAATTGTGATTGTATTGTTTCTAGGGTCAGAGCACATTGTGAAAAAGGAAAATAATTTCACAAGACGCTTCCTCGTGCATCCAGTTATTGAGGAAAAAAAGATTCTGGACTTGGGTAATCCTGACTATTATTTTGCTGGTTATGATGCTGGACATATCTATCTTGGTAGTAGGATCTTTCCGCAGATCCTGATAACCGCAGATACAGCACTCAACAACGAGCAGTTAATGAAGATCGAGCCAGATAATATGAACCATAAATTTTCCAATTTGAGGATGCAGGTAAATAATGGATTTTACTATTTTTATGATGGTACTATACCAATAATTTACAGTGGTAAATTAGGAAATCCAAACGCTAAAACTTTAAGTTTTCAAGATGCCTATTTTAATCAGCTTATTGTTTTGGATACAGCACGGTTTGCGCTGAGAACACAGAGCAGCGCGACGAAACAATTTACACTGGCACTTCTTGATCTAAATTCAAACCCTAAGATAAAGTTATTTCCAGAGCTTTTAAAAAAGCAAATAGATGGTGTGTTCGATGTAGATGGAAACATAACTTATGATAAGTCTCAGAACAACTTGATTTACACCTACCTCTATAGAAATGAATACCTAATTATGGATGATCGGTTTAGGTTAAAGAATACGTTCAATACTATTGATACAACACGTATTGCCCAGATCAAAATAACAAAACTTGCTGACGGTAGACACAAAATGAACGCACCCCCGTTGAAGGTAAACCGTCAGAGTGTTGCATTCGGTGGAGTACTCTTTAACCAGTCTGATCTTATGGGTAAGCTTGAATCGAGAGAGGCTTGGAAAGCCGCAAAGGTTATAGATATGTATCGGACCGACCGCCAGGAATATATTGGAAGCTTTTACATTTATAATAAAAAGGAGATGAAAATGCACGATTTCTTGATAACTGAGAAATATATGTATGTTCTGCGTGGAGACGAAGTAGTAAGGTACCGGATTCGCGATATCATCAAAAAAAATTACTTAAGAGGGGAAGCCGAAAACCTCCACTAAGAGTAGGCAGAGAAATTATAAACAAATTAAGATGAAAAAATTGTTATTGCCTGCACTCATTGTAGCAATGGGTGCCGGTGCAGCAGTTGCCGGAAACATGGCAAAATTTAACGAAACAGCTTATCGCTTTGATGAAAGCCAAGGGCTGTGTATTGAGACTGAACAAATGTGTGGAGAAGAGGAAACCAATCCTGTTTGTACCTGGTCTGCTGATAATTCTGTGGAATTGCAAAGATTTATCAGTCCAACTGAATGTGGAAAGGTTCTTCACGAAATCCTACCTTAGTCGTTGGCTTTATTAGTAAGGGGATGCTATGAAGCATCCCTTTTAATTTCTTTTTCGATCCAAGGAATATCGGTTTTATTTTTTAGAAAATAATCCCACCATTCAAGTGCTCTTCTGTTCATGTCCATACTTTCTTTGGTGTTCCATCCCAGATCATGTTCTCGCTGTTGATAGAATAGGGCAATTGTAGGAAGATTGTTCCGCTTTAGTCCCATAAAGAATTCCATAGCCTGTTCAGCAGGTACAATATCGTCTTTGACACCGTTCCAGATCAGAACAGGCGCTTTAACCATTTCCACGTAATTTATTGGACTGTTTTTTAGATAAAGTTGTTTATCCTCTGAAAAAGGTTTGTTCATTTCATACTGTCCGGTCTCAAATCTGGTGTGATTAGGCTTTTGTTCATGATAATCATAGGAAAAATAGCGGGAAGTTATATCACTATATCCTGCACCTGCAATAAAAGCGGCGAATCGGTCGGAGTGCGTTGCAATAAAATTGGTTTCATATCCGCCAAGAGAATGGCCAGTCAGTCCAATCTTATTTTTATTAATGGCAGTGTAAGTGGATAATACATCGAGTGCACTATTTACGCAATCCAATGCGGCAAGACCAGGCCCTCTTACATCAAAGACGATATCCGGTTCATATACAAAATAACCATGTTCCAAGAGGGTTCGTCTGTTGACCCCCGTCGGTTCATTTGCTGGAAGGGGATAAAAATTGGATAGGGTACTTTTTATCTGGTATATGTAGACCACCATTGGGTATTTTTTACTGTGATCATATCCCGTCGGATAGTAAAGGACTCCCTTCAAAGGTGTTCCAAGAGAATTTTTATATTGTACAATTTCCTGTTTAAGAGTTGGTCCAGTTTTATCCTCAGTATCAAAAATTTCAGTTTTGTTTTTGCTTCCAACTTTTGAAGTGAAGATCTTGGGTGCCATGTTGAAATTCTCTTCGATTGTTGCAAAATTCTTCAGATCTTGGTCGTATTTAATTTCTTTGATGCGATTTTCTGTTGAAGGAAAGGCAATCTTTTTTTCACCCTTATAAAACGTACTATAAGTACTGCTATTTGTGATCTTATTTACTGCTCTTATCAACAGTGGGTGCTTGTTGTTTAGCATATTCATTTTAAACCCGAATACGGGATTCGTGGTTTTTCGCTCAGCATTTAAAATTCTAGCCTCCTGCTTTTTTGATATTCCAGCAGCGAAGAGTGTTTGGCTTTTTATATCAAAAATCCAGATGTCATTGAAACTTTCAAAAAGGATGGTTTTAAAATCCTCGGAAAATGTCGGATTCTGTAAACTTTGCTTATCAATAATAAAGTTGCTGGCAGTTTTAACGTCATAGAGATTCCATTTTTGATCATTGGGGTTTAGAGACATAATAAAACGTCCGTCGGATGAATGTACGATGTCCTTTGTAACCTGATGAAAAATTTCGGTAAAGGTTCCGCTTGATGTATCATATAGTTTCAGATTTAAAAAGGGATGCAATGTTAGATTCTTAAATTCCTCCAATGGATTAAAAGCCAAAACATACCTTTCACTGTCAATGTTACTGTAGATCGGATAAGTGTCGGGTAACTTATATGTCCTGTTTGTATCCTTGTTCCATAGATAATAAAGGTAGTCTGTTGATCCTGCCTGTTTTGCGCCTAGATCATTGTCTTTTCCATACCAGATATCCAAAAAATTCTCCTTTGATGGTTTTCGTCTACTTGCGAAGGTAATAAAATACGCTTTACCATCTTTAACCTGAGATACTTCAACGAAGTCAGCTTTTTGAGGCTCAATACCTGATAATATTGTTTGTTTTCCATGCTGGGTATCAATAATTTCCAGCTGCAATTTCTTTGTCTTCGGATCAGTTAGGCAGAGTATCAGATCTTTGTCAGAAGGCAGGATCATTTGCTTAATTTCCTGCTGGGTTTCAAATAAAATTACTCTTTTATCACCTTCTATACGTGCCACTTTATTCATTGGACCTTCTTTAAAATTCAGAAACAACGAAGTTTTTTTATCTGTTGTAAACATTTGGCTATTTGCCACTGATTGCAATAATTGATTCGCTGCACCATAAAGTTTCAATGTTCCACTGTTATCAATAATAAAGTACTGATTTAGTTCAAAAAGGATATCTGCAAACCTCATATTTTCATATTTAACCGTTGTTTGTTTATGTAAATTGCTATGCTGTGCTATTCCATTTCCGTAGGAGAATAAACTGCTGTTTTTTAAGAAAATATTATTTGGCATTTTAAGTATGGTTGCCAGCTGGTTATTTGTTCTGTTGGCGTCCAATACTACAGCGGTATCGCTGTTGGTCGAATATATTTTTCGCATAGCCACATAGTTTGTATCGGGCGAATAGGTAAGGTTATTTATGGTGTGATATCTTGATATCCATTGCTGTAAAGTATCATTAGTAACCCTAGATTGGCAGTTTCCTATAATATTTAGAAGGATTAGTAGGAAAATTAATATCTTTTTCATAATCAGTATCCGGTATTTTGTGGGTTCAGATTAGGATTTAGCAATAACTCCTTTTGCGGCAAAGGCCAATAGCTATGGTAGCTTTTCCAATTTGTTTTAATGGATAGAAGATCATTTAGTCTATTCATCCTTTTAAGGTCGAGGAATCGATGCCCCATTTCGGTAAAGAATTCTTTTCTATTTTCTAATAGGATTTCATCAAGTAAGCTCTGTTTTGAAATCGGTATCACAAGTGCTGCCAATGTTGCGCGTTGTCGTGTTACGTTCAGGTAAGGAAGTGCTTCAGCTATTTTATCCTGTTGGGCAAGCGTTTCAGCTAAAAGGAGATACACCTCTTCTAATCTAAATACAACTGAAAATTCCGATGTATTATTTGTAAGTGCCTTATATTTTGCGGCCCTGTACCATGTATTTTGTCCTACAGTAACAGTTGCCATCCACTGATTTTTACGCTGGTCGCCAGCAGTGAAGATGTTTACCAAATTTTGGGATAACGCATAATTGGAAGGGGCTGCGCCTGTAAAATAATAGGCAGTTACTTCCTGGGTTGCATCGCCATTGTTTTTTGGTTTTAATTGCCACAGAATATGTGATCCACTTTTTGTAAAAACCTTGCTGAGATCATTTTCAGGTTGATAAAGGGAGCTTTGAATTATAGTTCGCAATAAAGTTTCAGCATTATTCCATTTGGATTGTAGCATATAGATTTTTGCAAGCATCAGCTGGGCAACCTTACGGTTAGGGATGATCCTTTCTGTACTTCTGTAAGTATCCGTTAGTAATGATATGCTAGTGTTGAGATCATTTTCCAATTGCGTCATCACTTCTGATGATTGGATTTTTGATAAGGATTGATTTATCTGATAATCTGTTGAAGTAGGATAGGGAATATCGCCAAAAATTTGGTGTAGGTAGAAAAACAGTATTGACCTTACCATCAGTGCTTCACCTTTTATTCGCTGCTTTTCAGTGGCAGGAATTGTTGAAGATTTTTCTGTTCCTTCCAATATGGCGTTCGATACATACACCAATCTGTATGCTGAGGCCCAGTATGTACTTATTGCGGCATTGCTATCAATCTGCTGATTTTGAAAGATATCGTACAGTCCCGTCGTAGAATTTGTTCCATAATAGGTAAGGTCGTCTGTATAACTTCCCAGTAATCTACCTGTTTGGTTCCCAGCGAGCGGTGAACTGTTCCATAACCCCGCGTATAGTTCAGCAAGTGCAGCATTAGCTGTCTGCACGGTCTCAAAAACCGATTCAGTAGGAATCTGGTTTTCGGGCACGTCTACTTCCAGCATTTTTTCACATGATAAACTAACCTGTAGTAGTAAAATTGCCAGTATTGTATATATGAATATGTGTGTTTTCATTTTGAGATATTTTAAAGATTTAATTTTAAACCAAATGAGAATGTGCGTAAAGGCGGGAGGTAGCCAATAGTTGCGAATTCCGGATCGATGCCAAAATACTTTGTCCACGTGATGAGATTTTGGCCTTGAAAGTATATTCTTATACTTCTGAATGATGTGTTTTTTAAAGGGATATTGTAAGCCAATTCCACATTTTTTAGCCTGATAAAGGACCCATCTGATACCGATGCAGTACTATTCTGGAATATGGAATGGTTAGGCGATGCATTGGCCTTATAAGGCTGATAAAAGCCGCCCGGATTTTCTGGCGACCAGACATCCAACGCTTCAACTGGAAGATTGTTCATTATCCCCGGGGAAGGTATGATGTAGTTGTAATTTCTACTTTTCTGTTTTACAAACTGAAATAAGAAAGAGAAATCCCAGTTCTCATAATGTAAGCTGCTACTTAAACCGCCAAAGAAATTTACTCCGATGTTTTCTACTATTTTGGCATCGTCCGCAGAAGAGATTTTGCCGTCTCCATTGTAGTCTGTGAAAATATAAGTGCCTGTTTTAGGGTCGATTCCTTCAAGATTAAATAACTTAACAATTGAGGTAGGTTGGCCAATAACATAGGTATTACTATATGTTGAGCCCTCGAGTCCCGGAAAAGAAATTAGTTTATTTTTGGGAAAAGTTATGTTAAATGAAGTTTCCCATTGGAATTTTCCCTTGGAAAAAGGTTTCGCGTTCAATTCAAATTCCCATCCAGTATTCTGCACCGTGGCATCCAAGTTCGCAAGTACAGAGGAAAAGCCAGTCATTGTAGGTAGTTGGTAGCCGACTAATTGATTGGATGAACGGTTGCGGTACCAGGCGGTATTAATATTTACTTTATTCCTGAATAATCCCACTTCGATTGCAGCTTCAAGTTTCTTGGTTTTTTCCCAACTGAAATCAGGATTGAACAGACGGGAAGGGACCAGACCTGTTACACCATCGTAAATGGATGAAGAGACGGTATAGGTATCCAGATACCCATAATCTCCAATATTGTCGCTACCTGTTGTTCCAAAACTTCCACGTAATTTTCCAAAACTGAGCCAACTCGAATTTTTCAGAAAATTCTCCTCAGAAAATAGCCATGCTGCACCTACCGCGCCAAAATTTGCAAATTTCTTATTTGGTCCAAAACGGCTTGATCCGTCACGCCTCCCGGTGATATTCAGGATATATTTTTTATCAAGTTGGTAGTTTACTCTTCCAAAAAATGCGACATATCTGTATTGCGTGTTGTATTGATCTTCGATCGTTTTTGTTTTTGCTGCGGATATATTGTGGATAAGTGCATTACTTTCGAAGCCTGTACCGCTCATTGAGCCATAGGAGTTGTTTTCATTTTGAAATGTGCCTCCTACCAAAATATCAAGGGCATGGTTTTCATGACTGAATTTCCAGTTAATCTGTGGTTCCAGAATATAAGATAGTCTATTCTGATTATTTTTGGAAGCCTTTGAATAGGCACTTGACTGTCCGGTTACATACGCAGGATTATAGATGGTATTCGGACTGATATTCCATTCCTCAAAAGCTTGATAATTAACCCCTCCACCTAGTTTTAGTGTGATATTTTTAAACAGATCATATGCGATGTTAAGATTTGTCAAATACTGGATGTTTTGGTTCGAGTATGTAGCATTGTATGCTGCAACGGGATTGCTCCAGGTATTATTCTCCCAATTCAGTGTTCCATCATCATTGTAAAGGGCAGGTGCATTCGGAGACAGAGAAAATGCACTTCGGGTAATGTCCGAATTTATAACATTGTTTTTTTGAATGCTGAACATATTTGAAACCGCAAGATTCAGCTTTTTGTCTTTTGACCGGTGTGCAATATTAGTGGTGATACTATTTGTGGTATATTTAAAATCATTGCCAAAAACAGTGGACTGTTCATTATGCCCCAAGCTTAGAAGAAATGATGTTGTCTCACTACCACCTGTTAATTGTAGTTGGGTATTGGATGCGGTTGCTGTATTTCCTATTAGTCTTTTAGACCAGTCAGTATACCTGTCCGCTTTCCATGTACCATTAACGTCATAAGCATTTGCTGGATATGTGCTGATTCCACTATTGAAAAATGCCTGCTTCCGCATACTGAGATATTGTTCAGTATTCATCATTTTCAATCTCGACATTACGTTACTGAGTGCGTATGATGAGTTTAGTGACACGCTTAGCCTGCCCGATTTACCCTTTTTCGTTGTGACTAGAATGACCCCATTTGCACCGCGGGAACCGTAGATTGCGGTTGCATCCGCATCTTTTAGGACCTCAATACTTTCGATATCATTCGGATTGATACTATTTAAAGGGCTGATACTTGACATAGGCAATATTGCAGATGTAAATCCAAACGTTTTCACTTCATTGCCTATTGGAACGCCGTCGACAATATACAGTGGATTGTTGCCATCACTTCTTAACGAGTTTTTACCTCTAATCTGGACCTGAAAGCCACTGCCAGGAACACCACTGCTCTGCACAATGCTGACCCCAGCCATACGTCCCTGTGCAGCTGCCAGCACATTTGATATAGGCTGGTTTTCGATTTCTTTAGCGCTAACTTTAGCAATACTTCCGGTTTGTTCTTTTTTGCTGACCTTATAGTATCCGGCGTTCAGGATAACTTCATCAATAACTTTTGTATTATAGACTGTGGATGTGGTATCGGCTTTAGCAAGTATAGGGGGTGAGCTTTCGATTATTGCCGAGGTTGATTTATTTTTTTTCGGCCTGATGATAACGCTATTATTGTCAATAAAAGTTTCGACGGGAACATCCCTCAAAATTTTATTGAGACAGTCCATTAACAGTTCATTTTTACATTTAGTTGGCTGAACCGAATAATCTTTAAGATCATCGTTTGAGTAAATCTTATCTTTTACATTTTCTGATAGAAATTTCCCTACAGCTTCTGATGCAGTCGTTTTTCCAGTTTCAAAATTTACCCTCTTTGTGGAGAGTTTTTCTTGGGCATAAAGCCCTTGGCAGGCTATTGATAAGAAGAGAATCAATAGTACTGCACTGCAAATTTTTTTCATTATTTTTGCATTAGTATTTATAATTAGTAATCTATCGAACAATTATTGGTTGAATACTTCTTGGCCGACGGTTGCACCCGTCGGTCTCTTTATTGTATTCTTCCACACCAGTTTCATTAGGAGTACGGAATCAGGGCAGGAGTATTGATCGACCATAGTCTATTCCTCCAATTGAAATGTTTTATCATTTATTTTTGTGGTTTTTAGGTTTAGTTTGAGTGAGATGAGTCTTATCAAATCTGCTGCTGTGGCTTTTTCTTTTGTAGCACTAATTTTTGAATCTGCAACCGCTGACGGGAACAGAATTTTTATGCCGTAGGTATTTTCTAAAATTTTTATGGCATTAGAAAGTTCTAAATCAGTTAATGAAACAGTCGCCGAATTGTTGGTTTGAGATTGACCTTTACTTTTAGTATCAACAATTGTTGCAACATCTTTAGAGCCTTGATTGGAGAATGTCTCTTTCGGATGTATAATAAATGTTTCTGCTGGTTTTTCAGTTTTTATAACCTGCACTTTGCCCTCATACAGATCAACATTGAAGGCTGTTTTATGCTGGGTGATTTTAAAAACTGTACCCAGAACTTTTGTTTCATAAAGTCCCGCATGTACGATGAAGGGATGATTTTTGGATTTGGTTACATTAAAAACTGCATCCCCTGTGAGAAAGACTTCTCTTGTTGCTGCTGGAAATGATTTCTCGACCGTTAATATGGCTCCCTTTGCCAAGATAGCTGTTGATCCATCCTTTAAAGTAACTTTCAAATCATCATGATATGCCCTATATACTTCAGGTAGAAAGAGCGTTCTGTAGGCTATTATACTGAAAATAATGACCAGGGAAGCGGCGATCAGCATGGAAGAATAACGAAACGTCTTTCTCCTTCTCTTTTTTGCTTCATGTCCTTCTATTCTCGCATAAAGTTTTTGATGAAATTCCTTTGCTTCCTTCTCTGTAGGAGGCTCTATATCTGCATCTGAATCATTTGTGAGGCTATCCCATAAGTCTTTTGCTTCATCTATCGCAGTTTGTTGGGAGTGTTTTCTCCTGTTCATAATAAATGGCTTTATTATGTATACCCGAAAACGGCAATAATAGCCCCCCTGTAAACAAAACTTTAACTGAAATTAACTGAAATTAACAAAATTTAAGAATGGTTTTGATGTTCTCGAAGAAATATAAGTGCCTTTCCAATCTGCTTTTTTACAGCTTTAGTGGATATATTGAGGTGTGTTGCGATTTTTTCCTGAGTAATGCCCTCATACTTGTTCATGGTGAAAATTTTCCTTCTTATGGGAGGAAGCTGGTCAATATTCAACTGTAAAAGTTCGAGTTCTCTGTCTTTTTCAAGCTGAGCCTGGAGAAGTTCGGCAGAGTCATCGGGTAATTGGAGATTACTTATTTCTGTGGTATAAGGTTGCTTATTCAGATTCGAGAAGTATTTTGAAATCTCCTGAACGCAAGTTTTTACGATTGCACTTTCAGTGTTGTGCTCGGTAAGTGAATTCCTGTAGATCCATAGATGAAAAAAGATATTCTGCATAACGTCGAATACATCATCGCGGTCTTTGACTTTACGGGCCACCATAACAAAAATACGATTCCAATATGTATCATAAATTTGCTGAAACATAAGATCGTGATTGTTTGTATGACGTGAAAATAACGGCATTCTAGGTTATTTAGGAATTTCGCAGTTCTACAAATTTAAGTATAATTTATTAAAATTATTTATTTTAGTAATATATTTGCATTGTTGTGGTGTAAACACTGAGCTCAATTGTACTTTATGGGCGTTTTTTCCCATTTATCAGAATTTTTGAAATCTATTTCATATTTTAGTGATAATAATTATCGTTTATAAAAATATTTATATCTTAGCACCCTAAATTTTATCGAAAATAAAGCGTAAGCTGTCAAAAAGGTTTGAGAAAACTGCGAAACTTCCAAATAACCTCCTATTGACAGACTTACGCCTGTGCATCGTCATACGGGCATGGGCTAGGTCGTCATTAGGTTATGGGTTCTTCGCAGTACCTCTCAAAGATGACGTATCTGGTTTCATGCCTTTTGTATTTTCCAGGAATGCATCAGTTTAATACCTTATAATTTTATCTATTATACGACATGTTTTGTCGTTCTGACAGTATAATTTCGCTTATAGATCTTTGATAAACAACAATCGATCAGAGAATCTGATAATATTTCCGTGAAAATACGGATACCGTAGTGTTATAAATTAAAATATATTGCGAAGCCAAAATTAACCTTAAAAAACACACCTATGAGATGAGACAAATATTATTATTTAGCTTATTTTTATGCTATCACTATATCTATGGACAGATTCCAAATCTGCCGCAAAGACCTAGTGTCACCAATCTTTACAATATACCTGCGGGTCTGAATAATCAACCCACCCCTAGACCTGCCTCCCCAAATATTAATGCTAATTCAAATCTTTATAAAAAAAAGACTACCCACCAAGACGATCAGGAAGAGATTAACAAAGAGGTTGAACGTCAGATAGCTTTAATCAGGGAAGAAGCTGATGCAAAACGCTATAATCTCAGCTCTTTATCCGAAAAGAAAGGAACTGATTCTTACTACAGGGCCTATGATAATTTACTAAAGCTCGATCCCGACGGGTATACACTTGCAGATGCTGTATTTATCGTTGAAAATGCATACAACAATAATGACAGGAATTTTCAGTCGGATTATCAGCAGCAGATACAGAAAGCTACTTCGATAATCAGGCAAGATATTAAGAAAAATGGTATTGATGAATCTGACAATGTTGCTAAAAACCTTTCAATTTTCAAATACTTTGCACAGGATACCAAGCAGAATGGAAAAGTTGTCCACAAAGCGGTCAAATATGATTTTGATGACTATATGGGGGCAAAAGACTACAGTAAAATGTTTGTTTCCAAACTGATGAAATCCAACAGTGGCCAATGTCATTCTATGCCATTGTTGTATTTGATCTTGGCAGAACAGATCGGTGCAGAAGCCTTTTTGGTTATGTCACCTAACCATTCTTATATACGTTTTAAGGATAATGATGGCGAAGTGTTGAGCGTAGAGTTGACCAACGGGATGTTTTCAGCAAATTCGTTTGTTCTGAATTCTGGATATATTAAAGCTGAAGCCCTCAAGAATAAGCTTTATATGCAAAATTTAACAAAGAAAGATGTTCTTTCGCAGACTTATGTGGATCTCGCCAGCGGGTATATCCACAAATTTGGCTATGACGAGTTTGTTGCCAAAGTTCTAGGTAAGGCGCTGGAGCTGAATCCGAACAATATTAATGCAACCCTATGGAAAAGCAATACTGACCAAATGAGGTTTATGCAAGCCTGTAACCGTCTAGGTATCGATCCTGAAAATAAAGAACAGCTGCAAAAGATCAGAAGCTATCCGCCCCTGGAAGATCAGTTTCTGGGTATCAAGGCTGGTTTTGATTACATCGATCAATCAGGTTTTGCCCAGATGCCTCCGGAGCAGTATGAACAATGGTTAGGATCATTGAATAGTACCGAAAATAAGCAAAAAAGTGATGAGATTGCGGAACGGGTAAGACTACTCAACGCCCAAAAGCAGCGTGAAGAAGCTAAAAAGGTAAAAGCAATTACACCGAAGAAGGAAAGTCCTAAAGTGTATGCTATTCCAAAGGAATTTTTATAACCATATAATTCGAAATACAAACTTAAATATGAGAAGGATTTTATTATTTATTCTGCTGTTTTTTATTGGATTTAACCAAGCGCAGGTAAAACAGAATAAGAAATTGACCGGTAAAAAGGAGTGGGTCAATCCGGTAAAACTTACCAAAGAAGAAAAAGCGAGACCTTACATGAGTGAGGTGCTAAAAACCAGAGATTCCTTAACGCCAGTTGAGGCGGAAAGAAGAAGAAAAAATATCGAGGCGGGTAACCCATTTAAAAAATATGGCTATTATCCGAAGGTAGCTACGCTGAGTAAGGGTAAATACCTTGAATTTCATGATCAGGACAGCATTGTTATTATAGGCTCTGTCAAATACAATGTAAAAAAGGATAGCATTTCTGGGTTAATGGAGATTAATTTAGATGATCCCGATGCGCAACCTATTGGTGATACCCACGGACGTTGGATCAGCCCTGATCCATTGAGTGAAGAATTTTCAAGCTGGTCTCCGTATAACTATGCATTAAATAATCCGCTTAGAAACGCCGATCCAACGGGAATGGCCCCTGAAGACTGGGTTAAAGACGGGAATCGGATTTTCTTCGATCCCAGTGTTACAGGAAATTCTCAGGTGCAGGCTAAATACGGAAGCAATGCCGAATCGATTGAAGGATATCACGTTACAAAAAATGGTATTAAGACAAGCTACGCACTAGGACAGGATGGTTCTATCAGTACAAATTTTGCTAATATTGTGTCAACTACGACAAGCGTTTATCAAACCGGAAATATTGAAACTGGTGCGGCAACGATTGAAGGGCAGTTAGGCACTAGCCAAGCCACAATTGGTCCGATTCCTGATTCCCGGGGAAAGACAGATATTCAAATGCTCGTAGCTGAAAATCCATTAGTTCAGGACGCAGTACTTGGAGCTGCAACAGGCGGTGTTTTCAGCGCGCTCAGAAAAGCGGCGGTTGTGTCCGAAGCCGCAGAAGGAGCTCATTCAATATATCAGGGTGTTAATGCTGCAGGAGAAGTTAGCTATGTAGGTAGATCAGTTAGACCTACTGTTAGATTTGGCGAGCACTTAGCAAAAGGTGGAGAGAAAAGTTTATTAAGATACGAGGTTGTCCAGGAAGGATTAACTTTGCAACAGGCAAGGGTGGCAGAACAAAATCTGATAAATCAGTACGGTTTACAGAAAAATGGTGGACAGCTTTTAAATAAAATAAATTCAATTGCCCCGTCAAAGTGGACTAAATACGGTGTTACACCACCAAAATAATAATTATGGCTAAACGAGTAAATACCAAAATAGGAGACATTTTTTCCGTTCCAATAAACGAAACAGAAAAAAGATATATGCAGTTAATCGCTTTCGATGAAACCCAATTGAACAGTGATGTAATTAGGGCATTTAAAAAAATATACCCTATTAATGCAAAACCAAATCTTGATGAAATAGTTAATGGAGAAATATTTTTTTATGCACATTGTGTCACAAAATTCGGCGTAAAATTTAATCTGTGGGAATCCGTTGGAAATAGCCAGAATGTCGGCAATATTCAAGATATTTTATTTAGAGGATCAAGTGATTCTGGGCATAGACGGGGAGATGAACCGATTAAGATATCTCAAAATTGGTACGTATGGCGCATTAATGATGCGAAGTTTACACATGTAGGTAAGCTAGAAGGAGACTATAAAAAAGCTGAATTAGGAGTAATAGTAAATCCTTATGATATTGTTGATAGAATGAAAACGGGCAATTATAATTTTTTTTATCCTGATTTTGAATAATAGAACGTGAGCTTATGGGAAAGAAAATATTTCTATTTTTTGCTACGATTATTCTATTTTCTTGTAGCCAAAAGAAAGATGAACAACTAAAGGATGCCTCGTCAGTTGTAAATTATAAGATAGTTGAAACTGCAACACCCGATAACGGTTTATCTACCGAAGATTTGGATGCTCAAGCGATAAAAAATTTAGAGAAAGCTGGTATTGACAAAAATTCTAAGCGTAATATTGAATTTTATTTTTACTGTAAAGAAGAAGAGCAGGCAAAGCAACTTACAGATCATTTAAGATATATGAAGTACACTGCGGAATATCAAATTTCTGCGGATAAAAAAGAGTTTGTTGTTATGGGGTATACTACTCCTCTTGAAGTTGGTGCACTGGTAGGGTGGAGTAAGGGAATGTCACAAGTTGCAACAAAGTACAATTGCGCATTTGACGGATGGCAGATCGCCGTTAAATAATAAGAAATGAAATTAGCTGAAATAATCGAGGCACTTAAAACAGGTTTCATTAACAATCTATTAGACCAAACCTCGGGTTTAATGGGTCATAATCTAATTTTTATATATGCTGAACTCTCGGTCAATGTCGATGCTGAGTATCATCTTATAATTGACGAGACTGTGAGTGGAAAAGATTACAGGGAAAATAACACATATTACGAAGTACTCTGTCAGTTGTCCGTTCTGGATGAGCTAGTAAGAGAATATTCAAAAATTTACCCAAGAAAAACAAGTGATATTTTGGCAATTGATATTGTTGATCATATCGAAAACAATTTTTAGTACTTATGAAAAACCTTTTTTGTGGGCTATTGTTGCTTGCATTTAGCATAGTTAAGAGTCAAAATAACATGTTTTATTCAGATGCCTATCAGGCTATCGACAATATGTTAAATGGCAAACAGCCTTATAGCTTTAAAACAGCGGTTTTCAGTGTCGAAAACGCATATTACCAAGGGAAATTAGATACAGCTATGCTGAATCAAAAAATCAGTTTTCTAACTAGATTTTGTAATCAGCTAACGAAGAATAGAAAGCTTCTATATTCGGAAAATGACCAGGAAACGGTTACTAAATATGCAGCTATATATACAGTGTTAACACAACAAACGCAGGTAATAGTTGGGAAAGATACTTTAAATTACAAACCGTTCAGCTATGATTTCGAAGATGTATTCGGACACAAAGATTTACCAAATTTGTTTGTTTCAAAACTATTGGGATCTCAGAAAGGAAATTGTAATTCGATGCCTTATTTATATAAAATTTTGGCTGAAGAGCTCGGCGTAACCGCTAATTTGGCGCTTGCACCAAATCATGTTTATATCAAACATAATATCAAATCTATTGGATGGTTTAATACAGAACTTACCAGTGGTATATTTCCGCAAGACGCATGGCTCATGGCATCAGGCTTTATCCATTTAGACGCTATTCAAAACGGTGTTTATATGAAGGCTCTAAATGACAAAGAAAGTCTTGCTCTATGTCTGGTTGATTTAGCAAATGCCTATAATAGAAATTTTCCAGATAACGATGGATTTTTTCCATTAAAATGTGCTGAAAGGGCAATTGAGATATATCCATTTTTAGCCACCGCTTTGATCTTGCAGGCGGAGACTCACAAAAGCCAATTTGAAAAAATAATGAAGCACGAGAATGCAGCTGATATCGAAGCTGCCCTCAGTAACCCCGATGCAAAGAAGCTGTTTACGTTGATGAATAAAGAGTACAAGCATATTCATAAAATTGGATATAGAAATATGCCTGAAAATATGTATTTGGATTGGCTTGTATCGTTGAAAACGGAAAGAAGTAAATATGAGGATACACGACTTTCCCACTGAGTACAAATCAATAAAAGCAAGGTATGGAGAAAAGAATAAGAACTAAGATTGGAGATATATTTTCTGTATTATCAGGTGAAATTGACTTTCATGCCCATACCATCATAAATCTCGGGGTAAAGCAAAATTACTTTACAAAAGAAGGGACGAGTCCCGTTAAACACACTTTGCGGAATGTCATTTTTAGAGATACAAATGATTATGGTAAAAGAGCTGGTGAGGTTATGATAGAAGTATCTGATAATTGGTATATATGGAAGATAAGCGATAAAAATTTCACAAAGGTTGGTAAGCTGGTCGGTGAAAACCGGAAAGCAGAAATCGGAATTGTGATACCACCATTCGCTATAGTAGAAAGAGTGAAAACTGGGAGTTATAATTTTGTTTATCCGCAGTTTGAATGATAAAAACTATCTTGTAAAGTTTTATTTATGATATTAGCTTGTGAGAAAGAACTAAATATGTGATAATGAATGATCAGTACACAATTTTCAAAAATGATGAATTGGTTAAATCGAGGATTTTAGCGCAAGAATTGAATATTTCTAACGATGATTTTGAAAAGATTCAATGTTGGTTTGACTTACTACTTTGGCATCATGAACAATTAACTAGCAATACTGAGGAGCAGTTTAATACAGAAAAGAAATTAGAAATCCTGTTCAATGAAATTGTTTCATCTGAAATTGAGAGCGCGAGCCATAAGTATATACTTCCAAAGCTTCTTCATTACAACAATGCATTCAATGGAGCATTTTTAAGATCGCTGTATATTGCAAGATTAGGTTCTTTACTGCAAAACAATTTGATTCCCAAATTTGTGGATGATAAAAACATAGTATTTTCAGCAGAAGATTTTTTACATACATCCGAGTATCTTAAATATAATTATTTTGTTTCCCCAAACAGTAATTTTCTTGAAGATATATTGAAAATTCAACATGTCCGTGGCATTTTTAAACGGGCCTCTCCAAGGTTGAAGTTTGAAACTGTGAAAAACATATCGCTTATTATATCTCAGATCGAATACCATCATAATATTATCTGTTTCAAGAAAATTTTAAAGTTAGTAACAGAAAAAGATAATGAATTGATCGATTATCTAAAAGAGTTTCAAGTAGAAAATAGGCAGGGGTGTTATAAAATTATTAGCGATATCCTGTCTTTGTACTTGTCAGAAAACATTTGGAATGATTTTGAGATTAAAGTTGCTCTCATCCATTTTTTAGATACAGGTAGAGGTACAAATCCTTCAGCGAGTTGGAATAAAAAATTGCAAGAATTGTGCGTAAGCATTGGAGCTAGCAAACTATTACAAATCTCGAGTTACATTCTGGATAATGATAACTGTAAAAATTACAATTTTCCTGATGGGCTACAATGGAGTGATGACACAGCAAAACGATTTTTGAAGTCTGCGAAGTGGATAAAAACTTATATCTAAATAGAATAGTGGCGTTATCAAAGGGTTCATTAAGGTGAATGCTAAAATTATTTTTCAAAAGATTTTCGAAGATCGTTAACTTCACCCAGGAGCTTTATCAGCATTGATTTTATGTCATTTCCAGCGAAGTCAATTATTTCCTGTTCTCTAGATGAAAAGCTGCCTGCATATTGCCAAATCTCCCAAAGGTCGGCAAATGAAATATCGTAACTATCATAAAATGTATTGTCAGATTTTACGGTAATGGATCTGTCGTTGATAGTTTCAATGCGTTTGAAAGTAAATCCTGTGCGGGTTACCAGTACATGCGTTTTACCTACACTGATATCTTGAATACTCTCTACGTATTTTCCAACAATGTAAGTGCCATCCTGATAGGGAGGCATTGAGTCGCCTACTGCTGGAAAAGCTCTATACTTTCCATTATGAAGGAATGGTAGTGACATTGTTTGCAGACCTTCAATATATTCTGGATCAGCATATCCTGACAGGTAGCCCATTGAGGCTTTGTAGGGGACAATTTCAATTTTATTTTCGCCAAGTAAATCTGTTTTTATCGGCAGTAAAATTCTATTGTCGGGAAGATTGAGCATTTCTTCCAGCTTGTATTTTCTAAGATCTACGGTCAGCAGCAGATCTGTACTGATGTGATAATATCTTGAAATCGCTAGCAAAACTTCCAGCGGGGGCGAAGCTTTTGCGGTCTCATATTTTGCATAAGAAACTCTTGTCACAAACAGCCTGTCGGCAATCTGCTGTTGCGAGAGTTCCGGTATCTGCTGCATCCTTAAATACCTTATGTTATCAGCTAAAATAGAGCGTGTTGACATTTTGTGAATATTTTTCACAACAAATGTAATATAAATTGTGAAAAATCTTATCAATTTTGCTAAATAAATTAGTAAACAATATGGAGCGATCGATAGTGCATTTGGATCTGGATACGTTTTTCGTATCCTGCGAAAGACTGATAAATTCCAGTTTAGACGGGATTCCACTGATCATTGGTGGAGGTGACAGGGGTGTTGTTTCTTCATGTAGCTATGAAGCAAGAACGTTTGGAGTACGGTCAGCTATGCCCATGAAAATGGCGCTTCGTCTCTGCCCGCAAGCAAAAGTTGTCAAAGGAGATATGGAACTGTATTCCAAGATGTCACATATGGTTACTGAGGTGATAGAGGGAAGTGCCCCAGTAATGGAAAAAGCTTCAATCGATGAGTTTTATCTAGATCTAACTGGGATGGACAGGTTTTTCGGAGCTTATAAATGGACCAATGAACTCGGAGCCAAGATCGAGAAGGAAACAGGTTTACCTATCAGTTATGCACTATCGACGAATAAAACTGTAAGTAAGATCGGGACTGGCGAGTCAAAGCCTCATGGACATCGAGAGATTCCTTCATTTGGTGTTCAGTCATTTTTAAATCCTTTGTCTATAAAAAAAATGCCTATGGTCGGCAGTGCAACTTTCCAGCTTTTTTCGAGAGTCGGTATCCGGACTATCGGCACACTTTCAGAAATGCCTGTCGATGTCCTACAGCAGATGATCGGAAAAAATGGAGTAGATCTTTGGAAGAAGGCGAACGGTATCGATGAAACTCCTGTTATTCCATATTCCGAAAGAAAGTCAATTTCTAAAGAAAGAACCTTTAGCAGTGATACGATGGATGTCTTTGAGGTTAAAAGCCTGATATCAGGTATGGCAGAACAACTTGCTCATCAGCTCCGTCAGGAAAAGTGGCTGACTTCCACTGTAGTGATTAAGATCAGATACTCCAATTTTGATACGGAGTCCAAGCAATGCCGAGTGTCCTATACTTCCTCGGATCATACATTGGCGCGCGTTGCGCTGGAGCTCTTTGATAAAATTTACACAAGACGTATGCGTCTGCGTTTGGTGGGTTTACGATTTACCGATCTTGTTCACGGAAGTTACCAGATGAATCTTTTTGAGGACAATGCTGAGCTGATCAATTTATATCAGGCGATGGATAATATCAAAAACCGTTTTGGTAAAGATGCGGTGGGTCGTGCAGTAGGGTTTAATTTTTCACGATAAATGCGCAGGTATGTTTTTGAACTGTCATTCTTTTCATAGCCTTCGCTATGGAACACTTTCCATAGACGACCTGATTTCTCAGGCTTTAGCCTTGGGGATAAAGGAACTCGTATTGACAGACATCAACACGGTGACCGGCGTCTATGAATTCAAAAAGAAATGTGAAGAAAATAATATCCGTCCGATTGTAGGGGTCGAAGTGCGCAAGGGAAGTGAACTCTACTATATTACAATTGCTAAGGAATTTACAGGGCTGTCAGAAGTAAACAAAATGCTGACCTCATATAATTGCGATGGTGCTGATTTACCTTTACAGCCGGATTTAGCAAACAATTTTATTATTTATCCTTTGAGTAATATTCCTAAAAACCTTGGTGACAATGAATATGTTGGAATATGCGAGGATGAGCTCAATCTGTTGATACGACCTGAATTGAAAAGGTTGATATCCAAAATGGTTATTCTTTGTCCCATTACATTCAGCACAAAGAAAGAGTATAATCTCCACCGGATTTTACGTGCGATCGATAACAATACCCTGCTGTCCAAGCTTTCAGATACCGAAGTGTGCAGAAAATCTGAATATTTCCGTACCGTTCAATCAGTACATGAAATTTATCGGCACCATCCCCAAATTATTGAGAATACGAAAAAGTTGCTTTCACAATGCAGGTTTGAATTTGAATTTGGAGCGCCAAGAAACAGAAAACACTATACGGGAACAAAGGCAGATGATCTTAAATTACTTACCCGATTAGCTTATGCAGGTTTGGAGCGACGATATGGGAGAAATCATGAACAGGCAAAACAGCGAATCGAAAAGGAGCTAAAAGTCATAAATGAATTAAACTTTAGTGGTTATTTTCTCATCACCTGGGATATCATCAGATATAGCAATAGCATGGGGTTTATGCATGTGGGAAGGGGAAGTGGGGCTAATTCTATTGTAGCATACTGCCTCGGCATTACTGATATCTGTCCGATTGAGCTTGACCTTTATTTTGAGAGGTTCCTTAACCTTAACCGGAAAAGTCCACCTGACTTTGATATCGACTGGTCATGGCAGGAAAGAGATATCATTCTGGATTATATTTTCAATAGATATGGAAAGGAGTTTGTAGCTTTTTGTGGAACCAATGTAGAATTTAAATACCGTTCGATTATTCGGGAAGTCGGAAAAGCATTCGGTTTACCCAAGGAGGAACTTGATGAGCTGAGCAAAAATCCGGAACGGGTATTTCGCGATGATGTTGTAAAACAGGTGCAGAAGTATGGTAAGCTGCTCGAGAAATTTCCGAACCAGCGATCTATGCATTCCTGTGGGATTATTATTTCCGAAGAACCATTGACAAATTTTACATCGCTTGAAATGCCACCAAAAGGATTTCCCATTGTACAATGGGATATGCATGTCGCCGAGGAAATCGGGTTTGAAAAGTTTGACATTTTATCGCAAAGGGGTCTTGGCACGATCAACGATACTGTTCGGCTGCTCGAAGAAAAAAGGGGAATCAAGGTTAATATTAAGGATACCACTATTTCAAAAGATGAGGCAAAATGCAATGAATATTTAAGTGAGGGTAGGACGATAGGCTGTTTTTATATTGAATCACCCGCGATGAGGGGATTACTGCGAAGATTGAAATGCGATAATTACAAAGTATTGGTTGCTGCTTCGTCTATTATCAGACCGGGAGTTGCGCAATCGGGAATGATGCGTGAATATATTTTCAGGCACAATAATCCTGACAAGTTTGAATATTTCCATCCTGTTTTTGAGAAGCAGTTAGGGGAGACCTACGGCATTATGGTTTATCAAGAAGATGTGATCAAGATCGCGCTTCATTATGGAGGGGTATCGGCTGCAGATGGTGATATTCTCAGAAGGGCTATGTCAGGAAAAGGTAGGTCACTTTCGGCACTTCAAAAAGTTAAGGATGATTTTTTTGCATCTTGCAGAAAACAGGGGCATCCCGAGGAATTGAGTAAAGAAATCTACAGGCAGATCGAATCTTTTGCAGGATATTCTTTCTGTAAAGCCCATTCAGCTTCTTATGCCGTAGAAAGTTATCAGAGCTTATATCTTAAGGTTTATTATCCATTGGAGTTCATGGTATCTGCCATAAACAATATGGGGGGATTCTATAGGACTGAAGTGTATATCCATGAAGCCAGGATGTCGGGCGGGAAGATTTTGAATCCCTGTGTCAATAAAAGTGAGTATGAAACAACGATCTACGGTGATGAAATATATCTGGGACTGATGTTGCTTGAAAAGGTAGAATCTAGGATTGCTCAATTGATTCCGGAGGAGAGGAGAAGGAATGGCGATTATAAATCTATGGAAGATTTTATTAAACGTATTCCAATTGGTATTGAAACGCTGCAGACGCTGATCTTTATCGGAGCATTCCGTTTTTCAGGTGTTCCAAAGAACGAGCTTTTATTGAAGGCAAGAGTTCTGTTGGGTGATTTTAAACCGGAGAAAAGATTTCAGACTCTTTTTGAAGAACCGATCAAGGAATACAAATTTCCGGAGTTAAAAAGAAATGTGTTTGAGGATGCTTTCGACGAAATCGAGATTTTGAGTTTTCCGGTATCCTGTACACCTTTCGATCTACTTCAGACAAAATATAGAGGAACTGTTATGGCGAAAGATCTCACTGTACATCACAAAAAAGAAGTAAAGATGCTGGCTTACCTTATTTCAAGGAAACATGTTCCGACCAAGCGGGGAACAATGTTTTTTGGAACGTGGATAGATGCCAACGGGAATTATTTTGACACAGCCCATTTTCCGGACTGCCTCGAAAAGTATCCCTTTCAGGGTGGGGGATGTTATCTTTTATTGGGCATAGTGGAGGTGGATTTCCATTTTCCGACGATCACCATTACTAAGATGGCAAAGATGCCATTTATTGCTGATCCAAGGTATTCGCATGATGAGGAAAAGAAATATGAGGCCCAGCAACGGATCAAAGAAGATGTCAGTATGACTTTTCGTGCTCCTTATCCACAGGAAAGTGAAATTGGTCTTCCGAGAAAAAAGATGTTTTAAGTGCTATCAATAAGGAAAATGAATTAATGAGATTATGGAAATCCGTAGGCAGATTTGAAATTAATGCTTAAATTTGCAATTGAAAATTGAGAATCTTATCTCGAATAAAGGTCATGTAATTTGCCAATATTAAGAATATAATATTTTTCAAACATACGTATTAGGCTGCTTACAGTTTTAATACGTTTCATGGTTATTAGTTTTTAAACGCATCTTTTAAAGATGCGTTTTTTTATTGATGTATTTTAAAAAAACTCCCATGTAATGAGAGTTTTTCCAAGCGGAAAGATTCCTAATTATATAAAATTAAAACTTCTGCCATCTATTAGATGGTTTGAAGGGAACTCTGTTTTTATTTATTTTTTCCCAATCGCGATACGCGAAATGTCTGCTAACAGTTAAATAATATCGCCACCGCCAAAAGCACAGTGGATTAATTCTATACAACCTAAAAATTTCCATATTGACCATTTCCGGTTTCGTATCATGGATAAATCCATAAGTTGTCCATTTGCTCATCCAAGGGGAATAAACTTCCATGTATTCAATGCTGGTAAAAGCGGCGTTTGCATTAGCATATCGAAAATGATCACTATCTATGGCCTTCAATATTTCCGTACCTATAATTGGTGTATTGGGTATAACCAACACAAATAGTACAATTCCTTTAATGAATTTTCTTTTCATATCCTTTTCTGACAATTCGTGCTAACTGGCGGAACTACACGACCTAATGTTACATTACTTTAGAGACATCGACCTTTTTCTTCTCCATATTCTTTTCGATGATATCGGGGTCCATATAGTCAAAATGCACACCATTAACTAAATAGTTTTTCCACCTCCAAAAACATAATGGATTGATTTTGTACAATCTATAAAGCTTCCGATTTTCCTGGGCGGGAGATTTCATTTTTACCCAATATTCAAAATGAAGGTCTGAGAAACCTGGGCTTTTAAAATTAAAATCCTGGATTATTGTATATGACCCATCTAAATTTGCATATCGATAATATCCCTCATCTAACCGGTGGGAGATATCCTTACCGATAAAAGGTAGATTTGGAATCAGGAGAATAGTGCCAAGGACTATTATAATTGCTTTCTTCATATTTCTCTTCTTCATCTCTCTTTTGTTTAGTTGCAGGCGATCCTCATTACTTAAGGTATGAAAGACCGTTGCACGTATTTTTGGTTATGATCTTATTATTAGAAAAACTCCCATTAAATGAGAGTTTTTATAAGTGTAAGGTCGCTTATTATAGAACAATACTAGGCTACTTCCATTTGATCTTTTTAGGAAAATTAGAAGTCCTGCCATCTATTTGATGGTTTGAAGGGTACTCTGTTCGGCTTTATTTTTTCCCAGTCGCGGTATTCGAAATTTTTGCTTACGGTTAAATAATAGCGCCAGCGCCATAAACACAGTGGGTTAATTCTATACAACCTAAAAATTTCCATATTGACCATTTCCGGCTTAGTATCATAGATAAATCCAAATGTTACCCACTTGCTCATCCAAGGAGTATATGTATCCATATACTCTACACCGGTAAAAGAAGCGTTTGCATTAGCATATCGAAAATGGTCACCATCAATGGCCTTCAATATCTCCGTACCTATAACCGGTGTATTGGGTATCACCAGAACAGATAGTATAATTCCTGTAATAAATTTTCTTTTCATATCCTTTTCTGACCAAACACGACCTAATACTACATTACTTTAGTGGTATCGACCTTTTTCTTCTCCATATTCTTTTCGATGATACTGGGATCCTTATAGTCAAAATGAACACCATGTTTAAGATAATTGCTCCATCGCCAAAAGCATAATGGATTGATTTTGTACAATCTGTAAAGCTTCCGGTTCTCTTCGGTGGGAGATGTTCTTTTTATCCATTGTTCGAAACCAAATGTTTCGAAACCAGGGCTTTTAAAGTGAAAATCTTGCGTTATCTGGTATGAACCATCTAAATTGGAATATCTGAAATATCCCTCATCTAACCGATGAGAAATGTCCTTACCTATAAAAGGCAGATTGGGAATTACGACCATAGCGGTAAGAACTATAATAATTGTTTTCGTCATCATTGTTTTCTTCTTCATATTATTATTTAATTTGTTTAGTTGCAAGGTGGTGTACTGGTTGGAGCCAGAGTGGTAGTAGTTGAGATACCAGCGGTTCCCGCTGTCTTCATATCACTTAACCTTAAATATAAACTTGAGGGTGTCTTATATCCAACCGCGCTATTGGGTACTTGCAATCCCGTTCCGCCCCCCATTGCAGCCTCAAAAACCTGTATGGCGTAATTCGTACAGTTAAAATCGTTAAGATCATATTTTTGAAGACTTCCAGATAAAGCAACATTACGTGCGTTATTAAATGCTGTTGAAGTTACATTTATCGTATAACTGGCATCGCTTCTGCGTTTTTCGTCATCTTCCTTTCCAATTGATGAGTCTTCTGCATTTTTTAGTATGCTCATCCAGGAATCCGCAGAAGGATAAAATCCAAAAGTCAGCGAACGACTCGCAGATCCGTTGGTTTTCTGCATAGTTATATAAGCATGTCCCGGTGTTTTATCTGTAGCATTGTATACCTGATTGGGTTTACCTGGTTCGGCAAGTGCTGTATGAATAGTTACCTTGTATGTTGTTTGTGCATTTGAGGGAATATTGTTAAAGCAGTCGATGAGCTGCTGGAGGTTGATAGGTTCTGTTGGAGATTCAACGAAATAGGAGGCCGTTCCACCACTTCCACCGCCATTGCTGCCATTTCCGCCACCGCCACCACCTCCAGAAGCGGTGCCACTGCAGGTTGTATATAGATAAGTCCAATATGCAGTACCGTCATCAAAGTATTCCACAAGATACCACTCGCTGCATACAACAGGTATATTTTTATTTGTGTCAGGTTTGCTGTTTTCTTTGTTTACGTTAGTATCGACGTCGTTTATCTTCAATTGAAGGTTTACCTTTTTAAGGCCACTTGAGTCAAGTGATTGGCTGTACAACAAGGTGTCATTTAGATCGTATATCATATAATACACTTTTCCCAGATCTTTGCTCCGGGAGGTCTGGTTTTTTATCAAATTGGAAATCGCAACACCGGAAAATACCGATACTGTACGAGTATTTGAGAAAAAATTTACTTTATTCCCTTTGATGACTTTATTTGCTTCCATAGTGAAAACCAAGATTTGTTGCATGGAGTTATCTGCTCCGAGGGTTGTTCCGTTTTCCAAGGGGACGACAAGTGTTGAACTCTCATTATTATTTCCTGCTACTAACTCTGCTTTCGACCAATCTAAGGGAAAAGGTTTCCCATTATCCTCATACCATTTTTGTGCTATTGAGGTTTCATCGCTTTGTGAATATGAATTGGTATCCCTTTCACAAGATTGCAGTACTATAATTGCGAATACTGCGTAAATTAATTTTCTGAAAATTGATGTGATCATATTATAGGTTTTATGATTAGTGTATCGGCTATTTCTTCATCAATTGAATTATTACACTAATTTACGCGCAAGAATTTTATAAACTTTTGACAAAAGGCAAAAAATTGGTCTAGCGAAATTTGTTAAGAAATATCTTTTCTATATAATAAATGGAGGCGAAAAGTAGTATCTCTGTCAAATACAGATGAAAATGAAAAAAAATGTTTACGCCTAGAATTAGTGCTTTATTGAACAAATTGGTGGAGAATTTAGTCCTATGATCTTGGAGGTTGGAAGTACTGCCCGGCAGCATTTTCCTTTGGTAATTTTTATTAGATGATCTAATAATCTAGCGCAAAGTCTCAAATATTTATTTTCTAAAATAAATAATGCCAATATTCAAACAATTTGTTTGAGCTGGTGTTGTATGGATATCAATAAATATTTAAAAGCCATTTTAATGAAAACTAACATTTTTTTTATCATTACCCTTTTGGTGATAATGTATTCCTGTAGAAAAGATGATCCTGTACAGCAACAAACCGAAAAATTAGAAGAGAAAAAACTAACTGCTCCCAAGATTTCTGCTGAGGCAGCAAAGCGAGCCGTCGATTCGTTTTTTAATGCGCTTCCGGACAAAATGGAGCTGGACTACGTCAATGGGCGCGAAATACATACCATGCCCGACGGAACAAAAAAGGTATACCGTATTTCCCGTTCAAATGGAGAAAACATTTCCAAAAAGGCAAATGCTAACACTACTATTGACATTACACAGCCCGATCCTTCCTTACCCGGAAATCAGATTCCAGGAGCAATAATTACGTTAACAGGTAAGTATATTAGGGAGGAGAACAGTTATTATCAAACTGAGTATGTAAATAATCCGATTGATGAATATAGTTATATTAAGGTGATGAGAAGCCTTTTTGGCGTAACACGATGGGTGGTGGGGAGCACCGGGCAGTGGAGGGGATATGCTAATTATGTAATTTATGAATATAACGAGATAGTACGGACCAAACAGGTCGAATGGACTGGATCTCTTTATATACCAAAAAATTAAATGTAATTTTAATTATGCAACAAGACGAAGGAAAATACACAATTACGAATTACCAACTTGATTCCATAAGTTCTAAAGGTGGCAGGTTTGTGATGGATTCTGAAACAGATATGGAACTGAAAAAAGTTTCTAACTCTGTGTTCTGTCTGCAATTTAAATGGTCCCGTCGAATTTTGCGAACCGATAACAATAATGTAATTGTTTCTCTTGGATCACTGAGCCATATTGAGTTCGCTTCCCCAATTAACGACGAGCTGATCAATAACCTCTACCGAATATTGAAAGAGCATGAAGAGCGCAATCTCGAATTTATCAAGATGAATAGTTTTGATATTTTTAACGATTTTCAAAATGTTTATTATTCGTCCTTTCTTGATGAAAATCTGATCCCTATGGATGAAAGAAAAAATAATATGGTTAAATGGTTGGAAACCAAAGTTCAAGAATTGGACATTAATAATTGACTTAGCAAAAAAATATAGGCTGAAGCCTCATAAAGTTTTGGCCTATAACTTTTTATTAAAGACCTGCGTATACCGTCATACGTAATTTTTGTATTGGGTACATAAGCCTATATTACCACTGCTGTTAAGCAGTATTATCTTCGTAAGATTTATCTTCCCAACTAGAAATGCTTTCTGCGCGGAACCTATTGATAGTTCTGCTAAAATTACTTTAATCTCTTTTGCATTGTACAAGCAGACTACACTAATTTGAATGAATTTTTACGCCATGACATTTGAAATCAAGTAAGAATTCAGTTTTTATTGAACTGATCGATCATCGCATTTTTTTTTTTACAACTATTATTTTCTAACTTTACTTAATCATTTACCAATTGCCCTATTATGACATCCCGAAATGTGATCGACGAAAGGGCACTGCTTTCCCAATTTCAAAGCGGTGATAAACTGGCTTTTGACCGTATCTTCACGATGTTTCATTCTTCATTGGTATTTTTTGCAGATCGGTTACTTCTGAATATCGGGATGGAAATTTCCAAGGAGATCGTACTGGACATCTTTCTGAAATTATATGACAGGAGGGAAGGATTTGAAACGCTGTCAAATATCAAAGCGTTTCTATACATATCCGTAAGAAATAGCTGTATCAAAACTATTGAAAAGGAGAAGGTAAATCAGAAACGTTTTGACCTATACTCCAAAAACTTTGATGAGTTTGAAAAAAATGTACTGGATAGTATCGTGCAGACCGAAGTATATGAAGAGCTTTACAGAGCAATTGATCTGTTGCCTGAACAATACCGGCTTATCATGGGCAGGCTTGTCAGCGGTGATACACCAAAAGAAATATCCGAGGAGCTCGGTATTCCCGTCAGTACGATAAATACCCAAAAATCAAGAGCGCTTTCGCTACTGAAAAAATCCCTCTCAGGTGCCGGAATCGCACTTTTAATGATTTATTCATAATTTTTTAACTTTTTTGGGACAACGCCATATCTTTTCGGGTTTCTATTTAAAATGAAACCGATGGATGAGCAACGTATTCTTGATGAGTTAAAGATTGTCCCCCTTCTGACAAAGTTTTTACGAAGAGAGGATCTGACCGTTCTCGAAGAGAAGACGGTTGAGGTCTGGCTCAGTCAGAGCAGTGAGAACCGTGCTTTCTTTGAACACCTGAAAGACGACGAGCATGTTGCCCGTGAACTTTTAAAGCGGGAGCTTGCAGGTGGCAGCACTACTTCGGAACTTGAAAAATTACATGGGGTTTTGAAGAAACGCCAATCTCATTATAAGCGTGTTGTATTTTGGACCTCCGCTGCTGCCGTACTGCTGTTTTTTTCGCTTACCCTGCTTCTTTACAGGTATTATCAGTCCAGACAGTCCACTCATGAGACCGTCACTATGGCCACGGCCGACATTGACCCGGGTAAGGATCAGGCAACATTGACTTTCGACGATGGTCAGGTCATTGATCTGGAAGGAAAGACCGTGAAGAGCGATGCCAGTGGTGTAACCTATCTGAATGGCAAAGCTGTTTCATCGTCAAAGATGCAGTTTGCGACACTTACAACACCACGTAAAGGACAATATAAAGCGGTACTACCGGATGGAACAACCGTTTGGCTTAATGCCGAATCCAAACTTAAGTATCCTACAAAATTTGCAGGTGCGGAACGTCTGGTTGAACTTGAGGGTGAGGGCTATTTTGAGGTTACGCATAATGCTTCAAGTCCATTTATAGTTGAATCAAAAGGCCAGCGGGTCAAGGTTCTTGGAACAAAGTTCAATATCAATTCGTATGCTAACGAGGAATATTCGAGGACAACACTTATTAGCGGAAGTGTTGAGCTAAGAAATTTGCAAAATAAGTTGTTAGTAAGACTGAAACCCGGGGAGCAGGGTAGATTTGTGCTGGGCGGTATTGACGTGAAAAAAGTTGATGCGGAGTCTTTTATAGGATGGACTGAGAATGAATTCCAATTTAAAGGAGCTCAACTTGTGGAGGTTCTGAGGCAACTGGAGCGGTGGTATGATATCGATGTGGATTATAAGAATGTTCCGAGTACAAAAGTCTATGCTACGATTAGCCGGGATAAAAAATTGACGAGCGTACTCTATGCGCTTGGAGAAATTACAGATTTAAATTTTAAAATGACTGGAAGGAGGATTGAGATCAAGAAATAAAGATTTACTGTTTCATATGTTGGCCTGAAATAATGCCGGAGTGTTAGCGCACTCCGGCGATCGGGTCTATATACTAGAGTTTCGAGCAACTAATAATTAACCCTACACAAATCTATGAAAAAACATGATTTTTCCAACAGGGAAAATATACCGCAGGTGGCGGATATGTTTTCGGGCAGGAAAAAATTGCTGCGTGCAGGCTTAAAGAGTACCCTATTCTTTATGCTTCTTGCTAGCGGTACTGCTATTAAGGCGCAGCAGATCAGCCTTTCACTGCAGAAAGCTCCACTTTCAAAGGCGATTTCCGAAATACGGAAGAGTACAAAGTATGACTTTGCCTATAGTGAAGAACTATTAAAAAAAGCAGGTCCAATTTCCATCAACCTTAAAAATGCCAACATTAACGAGGTACTGAATAAGATGTTTGCTGACCAACCAATTTCCTACAAGATCGCCGACGGCATTATCATTTTAAAGGAAAAAGCAGCAAACGGAAATACGCCTTCTTCAAAAAATAAGGAAACAATTAAAGGGAGGGTTGTAGATGAAAATGGCAATCCACTTGTTGGCGCAACCATTCAGGTAAAAGGAACAAATTTTACAGTTACTTCCGACAGTGCGGGATCTTTCGAATTGCCCGGTGAATTTTCTGATTCCGATCTGCTGATATCCTATCTGGGCTACGCACGGATGGAGGTTGCAGCAAAAAACGCCGAAAGAATCGTACTTGTTACGAATTCCAATAGGATAGAGGAGGTGAGTGTTGTAGCCAGTGGTTATCAGTCGATTCCAAAGGAGAGGGCGACAGGATCTTTTTCAAAGGTTGACAATGCGACTTTTAACCGTCAGGTTTCGACCGATGTGATCAGCAGGCTGAAAGGTATTGCCCCTTCGATCCTGTTTGACGAACGTTCAGGTTCTTCGAAGCTAACAATTCGGGGACAGGCAACGATCTTTGGAAACGATCAGCCGCTAATTGTTGTTGACAATTTTCCTTATGAGGGTGATATCAACAATATCAATCCGAACGATATTGAGGATATTGATATTTTGAAGGATGCGGCAGCGGCATCTATCTGGGGAGTTCGTGCTGGTAATGGTGTGATCGTCATAAAGACTAAAAAAGGACGAGCAGACCAGCCGATGAATATAGGTTTTACTTCAAATGTTACCATAGGGCAAAAACCTGACCTTTATTATTTGCCTAAGATCGCATCTACTGATTTCATTGATATTGAAAAAATGCTCTTTGAAAAAGGTTATTACAATTCGATTATCAGTAATACCTCTAGTAATAGACCATATTCCCCTGTAGTCAGTATCCTTAATGATCAAAAGAATGGGATTTTAACGTCGGAAGAAGCTACTTACAAAATAGATGCACTTAGAAAATATGACATCCGTGACGATTTAACTAAATACTTGTATCGGGAAAGTGTGAAACAACAATATTCCTTAAATTTCAATGGAGGGACCAATAAATATAACTACTATTTTTCGGCCGGATTTGATAAGAACCAAAATTCAGAAAAAGGTGAGGGATTTAGTAGGGTAAGTTTAAACAGTAATCAAGTTTTCCGTCCTATTGATAAGCTCGAGATTTCAGCAGGATTGACTTACAATCAAAATAATCAGTCAACATCAAATGTTGCATCTATGCTGACCAATATGGGAGCAGAGCTAATGTACCCATATGCAAGACTGGTCGATGATAATGGAAATCCGGCAGTAGTTATTAAAGATCATAGCACAGTTTTAAAGCAAAAGGCATTGTCAGCTGGATTGCTTAATTGGGACTTTGTACCACTTAACGAGTTGAATTTACAAAACAACCGATTAAAACAATCGGAATTAAGGTTAAATACTGCTCTTAAATACAATATTATATCATCTCTTTCGGCAGAAATTCGCTTTCAATATGAGAACCAGCAGGGAAGGCGTCGAAACTTTTTTGACCAGGATACATACGTTATGCGGGATTTAATCAATAGATATTCTAGTTATAATAACAATGTTTTAACCCGAAATATTCCATTGGGGGGAAGATTTGATAACACAAATAGTGAACTTAATTCATTAAATGGTCGTTTTCAACTAAATTTTGATCAAAAGTGGAATAAGCACCAAGTGAATGCTATCGCTGGATTTGAAATTAGAGAAACAAAAGCCAATAGTATTAGCTCTCGACAATATGGCTTTGATCCCAATGTAGGTTCAAGTGTTTTAGTCGATTACCTGACACGCTTTTCTTTGTATGGAAAAGGAACTACTGCGACAATTCCGAATAATGATAACTATTCCGGTACTGTCGACAGAATTCGTTCATATTATATTAATGGAGCATACAATTATGATTTGCGATACGTTGTGTCTGCAAGTGCAAGGATTGATCAGTCGAATCTTTTTGGAGTAAATACAAATCAGAAGTCGGTACCATTATGGTCTGCAGGTTTCAAATGGAATATAAACAAGGAAAGTTTCTACAATATTAATTTTCTAAGGGAATTAAGTATACGATCGACCTTTGGTTATAGCGGTAATATTGACCGTACCACTACAGCTTATACAACTGCAAGATTAACTAGAAACCCTGACAATGGTTTACCTGCCGCAGATTTAGTGACTCCTCCAAACAATGAGCTACGGTGGGAGAGAAATAGAATGCTCAATATAGGTGTTGATTTTACTTCACTTGATAATCGTATTTCAGGAAGCATTGAATATTTTAACCGGAAAGGAACTGATCTAATTGGTAATGGCGATATTGATCCAACTACTGGTTTTACGTCATTTAGGGGGAATCTTGCTAATATGAATGGTAAAGGTGTTGACGTAGAGCTCAATTCAATAAACGTCCAGAGCAAGGAATTTAGTTGGAAAACTACGTTGCTTTTCTCTTATGCAAAAGATGTTGTAACCAAATATAAAAGGTCTACAACGATCACAAACTTTCTGACTGACAATAGCGTTGGTCGCGTAACCAGTGGGTATAATCCTGTTGAGGGAAGATCACTGTTCGGAATTTACAGTTATCCCTGGGCTGGACTTGATCCGCAAACGGGACAAGCCCGAGGATTCTTAGACGGCGAGCCTTCTACACAATACGCAAAAATAACCCAGCAGCTAGCTATCGATCCAGCAAATAATTTGGTTTATAATGGGAATGCTTTACCTCCTTATTTTGGTGCTTTGCGCAACACATTTAGTTATAAAGGAATTGATCTATCTTTCAACATCACTTACCGCTTTGGTTATTATTTCAGAAGAAATTCGATTTTGTATTCTGCATTGTATAATAGCTACGGTATAAATGGAGACTATTATGATCGGTGGCAGGTTCCTGGTGATGAACTTAAGACCAATGTTCCAGCTATGACGTACCCTGCTGTAAATGTTGCAGACCAGTTTTATCGTAATTCTGAGGTATTGGTAAGTAAGGGAGATCATATAAGACTTCAAGATATTAATTTATCCTATACGTTATCTCCAGATATTCTAAAAAGTATTCATCTTAAGAATGTACGTGTTTTTGCTTATGTCAATAACGTTTGTATGATTTGGAAGGCAAATAAAGTTAATCTTGATCCAGATTTTCCAACGACAAAACCCATACGTTCAATTGCACTGGGACTAAACTGTAACCTGTAAAAACTAATCCTATGAAAAAGATAATTAAATCTCTGCTAATATTGACAGCAATATTTTTTTATGGATGTTCGAAAGAATGGCTGGAAGAGAAGCAAGATATAAAACTGATTATACCTACGACATTAAACGACTTAGATCTTTTAATGAATACGTCAATTTTTTCCTTTGATGGAAGAGGTGCAATGGAAGCCTCCTGTGATGACGTTGAAGTTACTTTAGAGGATTTTAATTCACTTTATTATGACTTTGAACGTAAATTATTAACTTGGAGTGTAGATGAGTTTCCTAAGTTAGATGGAAGCTATACTGATGAATGGGATTATGCATATTCTCAAATAGAGTCATGCAATGTTGCTTTGACAGCTCTTGAGAAGATTTCGAGAACCGAAAGTAATGGGCAAGTATATGACAGAATTAAGGGAACTGCTTTATATCATAGGTCACGCGCATTTTTGAACTTGGCAATGACTTTTTGTAAATATTACGATAATGCAACAGCTGAAAAAGATTTAGGAATTCCACTGAAAATTAATGATGATATTCATGAGCCAATATTCAGAAGTACAGTAAAGCAAACCTACGATCGAATAATAGAAGACTTGGAATTAGCTACAAGTTTCCTCCCTAATAATGCAATATCAAATACTCATATCACTGCTGCCGGAGCATATGCGTTGCTGGCAAGAGCATACTTATATATGAATAATTATCAAAAAGCTTTTGATGCGTCGCAAAATTCTTTCAAATTATACCCTGTTCTTGATGATTACAATAGTTTCAATCCAAGTAGTTCTTATCCACTTTCCGCGAAGAGTAAAGAAATGCACTTGCAGATTCAATTAACATGTCCGTATAATACTGCTGTGGGCTCAACTGGTTCTATTCCGAATGAATTATATAATCAATACGAGGATAACGATTTAAGAAAAACGTTATTTTTTAAAAATTCTGGTGGGAAGGTTTTATGGCGTGGTGATTTACTGCCTAACCAACTTGCAGGAACTGCAACCGATGAGGTGCTATTGATCGGGGCGGAGTGCGCTGCAAGACTAGGAAACAAAGAGAAAGCTATTGAATTACTAAATGTGTTGTTGGAGACTCGTTTTAAAAAAGGAACTTTTGTTCCATTGAGAGCAATCAGTAATGAAGTAGCACTTGACTTAGTTTTAAAGGAGCGTCATAAGGAAATTTTGAAAAGGGGATTACGCTTTCAAGACCTTAAAAGGCTGAACAAAGAATCACGCTATGCAAAGACTATAACTAGGATTGTTGGAGATAAAATATATACCCTTCCTCCAAACGATAAAAGATATGTTTTACCAATACCTCAATATGTTATTAATTACAATGGTATTGACCAAAATTAATCAGTTTTTAACTTTTTGGATTTTATTATGAAAAATATATTTTATTTAATTATACTTTACATCTTTACAATAAATTTGGTGCTATGCCAAGAAAAATCGATAATATCGGGATCAATACAAACTCCGCAGGATTCCATAATTACTATTAATTTGCGAATAAATGCTGATGCGAATAAAGGAGAGAAAGATCAAGAATATACTATTAAGACCAAGAATGGAAGTTTCAATTTTGATTTTGTTATTAAAAAAACTTCAACCGCAATTCTATATGTCAACAATAATCTTGCTTTTTTACCCGGAGCTTTTTCAGTGGTGATAAATCCTGGTGATAGTATTAATTTTAATGTTCCCACTGTAAAAGACGTCGGATTAGTAAATATGGAGATAAATGGAAGAGGATCGGAGAAGCTTCGTTTTATGCAGAAGATTATGCAGAATATAGTATCGACTGGGCTTTCTAAAAAGCCTTGGAACAAAATGAGTATAACGGAGAAGTATCTTAAAACTGACCGATATCTTTCTATAATTGATTCTATGTTTAAGAATACTAAAATTGTAAATTCTACAGATTTCCAATTAATAAGATCACAGCTAGTAGATCAAGAACTGGATATGCTGTTATATCATTCCGTTCAGCATTACAGTGATTCCGTAAAAATTTTATTTGATAAATACATAATCTCAAAAAATAGAATACTGCCCTTACTTAATGCTCGCACAATAAATTATTTTGGTGGGAATCATGTTCTTCCAGATTATATGTATTTGAGGAACATGAATGTAATTAAAGGAAGGCTTGAAAAATTCCGGTTTAAATATCCAATGGAATACAGTTCGTTTGTTGTTAAAGAGTTTGGTCGCTTTTCTGCCGTGAAAGATTATCTGTTATCTAGTTTTGCTCTAGATTTTTTTAGCGAAAAGTGGGACTCATCTGAATCCCATGACCTGTATAGATATTATCTCGCAAATGCTGATAAGAAAAATTCTTATTATCAGAGCGTAACAGATGCGTTTAAACACGTAAATAATAATTTGAAGGTAGGGAAAAAATTTTATAATTTTCAATTACCAGACACTTTGGGTAACATTCACAAATTGGAAGACTACGGGGGTAAGGTATTAATTTTGGATTTCTGGTTTACTGGATGTTCTGGATGTAAATTTTTAACACCCTATCTCGATAAAGCGGAGAAGTCATTTGAAAATGACCCGGTACAATTTATATCTATTAATGTTGATTCCAAATCAACTTGGAAGCTTGGAATAGGTGAATATTCAAGTAGAAATGCAGTGCAACTTTATACAGAAGAACAAAGATTTGATCATCCATTAGTTAAATTTGCTAAAATTAATGCATATCCAAGGTTGATAATAGTTGATAAGCATGGAAATATTGCGGGAATTCCCCCTGATCCTAGAAATGATTTGGAAGGTTTTAAAGCCTATGTTAAAAATCTTCTTAATTAAAATAAAAGAGGTATCGAGAAGATACCTCTTAAAAATCAGTTTTAATTTCCCGATTGCCTTGTGCCATTAACTTTATGATTATTGGTAGGTAGTTCTGTTTCCAAATCATATTCTTGAGAGCAAAGACCTCCTGGACCTCTACATTCATTAATCGCACCTACAGGATCACCCATTGATCCATCCGGATTCACGTAAAAAATTCCTGTCTCATCTGCTTTCACCGTGTTTGCGGGAGCAAAAGAGAAAGCTGCGAAACTTCCGATTGCAATTGCTGCAACTCCTAGTGTAATTCTTAAATTTTTCATGATATTGGTGCTTTTTAAATCAAAAAGCTAAACTTTGGTTAGTTTTTCGCCTACTCTTGGTTCAGGTTTTCGGCTACCCCTGCTTGGTTATTAGTTTAGTTATAAGTGGTCTGAACACTATCGTGTGGGGCTCGCTTTAGCGATGAAAAAGTGATCAGACCAATGCTATTAATTGCCAGTGCAATGAAATTAAAATAAAGCTGGTCGTTCCAGTTCATACCATGGAATACTGCTATACATGAGCATGGAATGCTCGGTGCAAATTTCAAAATGTAAATGAGGTATGCGGTATAGATGACTATAACTAAAATGGAAGCTAACAGTCCTAAGCCTCTCCAGTTCTTCTTGATCAGTAATATAACAATACCAAGGTGTGCAGCCTGCAAAACATAGGGTAAGACAGATCCTCCTGTAGATAACAGGTAAGCACCCTTAATCTGCCTGTTGAATGTGTCGAAATCAAAGATTTTACTGGCGAATGTATATGCCCATAATAAGATGAGGATAAAAATGATCAGTTCGGAAATGATGTTCTTAATTCTCATGATGTGATAGTTTGGTGGTTGTTATAAATTTTTCGAAGGCAGGTTTTATTTGAATATTCAAAATTCTGTTTTCAAAATTTTTATTTCATCAAATTTAGAGTGCCTTTTTGGTCAATTCCAAGAACTTGTTGTATCAGAAGGGACACGGACAGCGTATTAAATCGCACGGACAGGTTAGTGTCTCCACTGATCCTTATCTTTTGGAGGCGGATCTGCTATCTCGACGCCGCTATCGTCGAACTGTAAATTAGATGCTGTTTTCACCGTATCATTCTCTGTTTTTTGATACGTCGTTTTCTGTTTTTCTTTTTGCACCATGCTGGTATTTTCCGGTGCCATATCCATTTCGTCCTGTCTGCACGATTCCATCGAGCAAAGGGAAAAAAGGATTATCGATATTGAGATAACCGTCTTTTTTTTCATGTTAAAATTTTTAGGATTATCTCGGCCGAGACGTGTTGAATTCTGATGACCAAATTATCAGTCTTGGCGCTAGTTTGAAACAGTTTGTGGTCTTAGGACATACACGGACGGTCTATTAATAGTGGTTTCCCGAAGTGTAACGAACTGAAAGAAAATGAACTATTACAACCCTAAAAAATTATTGCGTTGCGATCATTTTAGTAGTGTATTAGCAAGCGCGGACGTGTATTAGAATCCTCGGACGGTGATATAATTTGCCATTTAGAGAATTGTAATTATCTGATAATCAATACTAATTAAGTGAAGTGGATGGTGAATAAACAATCTGTGCGGTGATTTATGTGGTATATTGTATTTTTTCTTAATTTTATGGTAATACTTAGCCATGAACCATCTGCCAGTTCGTTTTTTGTCAATCATATTCCTTTTTCTGTGTGAGTCATTGTTTGCACAGAAGGAAAAACTGAGCGAATTTTATCTAATTCAAAGACAATATGAAAGCAGGGCAGAAAATGATTCAACTGCATTACCGCTCGTTCAAGAGCTGATCAGAATGGCAAAAGCCAAAGAAAACCAGATGCAATTGTACCTGGGTTACACTGACGCAAGGTACTATTCACCTGATCCCGCACTAAAATTACAGTATGCAGATAGTGCAATATCCGTTGCTGTAAAAAAGAAGAATGACAGCCTTCTTAGCAGTGCCTATCTGAGTAAGGGAGTTGTTTACTATTTCTATCTAAAAAAATATAAGCTTGCACTGAATGAATATTTAAAAGCTTTTGAAAAAAACAAGAGCAGAAAAGATCCATATTACCGCAATAAGATCAATTACCATATCGGAGTTGTAAAAAGTTATATCGGATATTATGCCGATGCACTGAGTGATTTCGAGGAGGCACGGCAATTTTTCGAGAATGAAACCAAGAAAGACCTGCACCCGAACCTCATGTATGGAAACCAGCGCGGATATAACAATACCCTGCACCAGATGGCGGTGTGCTATCGGAACCTGCATGATTATAAAAAGTCCGATTCGCTAGTTGCCATAGGGTTGGGGAATACATGGAAGAACAGTGATTATAAGCAGGAACACAGTTATTTTTTAAAGGAAGAGGGCATAAACAGGTACAGTAAAGGGGATTTTGACGGCGCAATCCAATCGCTCCAAAATTCATTGCAGAACCTGATAACAATTAATGACTTTTCATGGTTGACGGTATCTTATGCTTATCTGGGAAAGGCTCAGTGGAAGTTGGGGCACGCCGAAGAGGGTATTAAGAATTTTGATAAAATTGATTCGATCTTTAACCGTCATTCTTTCGTGCTACCTGAAGTGAGGGATGTTTATGAGGATCTTATCGTTTATTATAAAGATAAAAATGATGCCAGTAAAGCTTTGTATTATACTACCCAGCTTATTAAAGTTGATAAGGTTTTGGAAAAAGATTTTATTTACCTCTCATCTAAAATCCATAAAGAATATGATACCAAGAGGCTTCTGCAGGAGAAAGCGCTACTTGAAAGACAGATAACAATGAGAGGTTGGCTGATTATAACGGCAATTTTTATTACTGCTTTCACTGCCTTCTATATCGTCTTGCGCATCAGGTCAAGAAAGAAGGGTGCAGGAAATAACAGCCTGTTTGGTATTAACTTTGGCAGTAGTTCTCCTATACCGATTCAGGATGGTACTTTTAGAATCCGCCATTATAGCAGAACTGAAATAGGTCAGGACGTCATTGATGAAATTCTGAGCAAGTTGGAAGAGTTCGAACTGAATAAAGAATTTCTTGAGCCAAAGATAGATCTGAAATCCGTCGCAAAAAAGTTTGAGGTCAATTCAAATTACCTCTCCAATGTCATCAATGAGCATAAGGGAGCAAGCTTCAATCGATATCTTAGTGAATTGCGCATAAATTACATTACTGAAAAACTGATTACCGATCCACTTTACCGGAAATATAGCAGTGCGACGCTTGCGAAGGAATGCGGAATTGCTTCCCGAACAAATTTTTCCGCGCTATTTACGGAAATAAACGGAATATCATTTTCAGATTTTATCCGCAAAAATAAGTATGAGAACGGAATGATCATCGATCCGTAATAATTTATCATTTCAATCCTTGCGGAAAACCGTAACAATATGTAATTATTAAAATTAATTTTAATACAAACCATAAAAATGAAGGAATGTTTTTCTATAAAGCATGTGTTTGTTGCTGGTTCACTTTGTTTTACATTTGAATTATCCGTATTTAGAATTATCGTTCAGTATCATTTTTCATTTTAGCTCCGATAAGAACACAAGGAAGGATTCCCGTGAGCAATAATGCCCAGAACCAAAATGGATGAATGGCACTTATCCAGAGCCATATAATGACGAGCATTATGCTGATACCTATCATATACTGCTCTCTGATTCTTCCACCGCACAACGATGTTACAATACCTCCTGCGATACAGCTTAGATAAACACAAGTTAATTTGACGACAAGCTGAATGATATCGGAAAAACTCCAAGTATCCTGATTAAAAAGTAACAGAGAAGCTGGAAAAATGATGCCCTGTATTTTCGCAAATATTGAACTTAAAAGTCCAATGGTTCCAAATCCAATGATGATGGAAAGTATTTTTTTGAAATTCATCACTCAGCTGTTTTAAAATTTAACTGTTCTTCCGTAAGTACGATCGGATCGGTCATTATTCCTTTTATTTGGATGTCGGATGCAGCCCTGAATGTATTCACAAACTGATCAAGCTTTTGTGCATCGGCGGGGATAAAAGATGCAGCGTTATTTCTAGCATTGCTCTGGAATTTACGGATGATCGGCCGCATCAGGATGTTAAAATTGCTGCATGCAGATTTTAAATCATCGGGTGTTTTACTGATAAAATGAGACAAAGCCTTTGCTCCATAAATTGAAAGTGAAGCTCCCATCCCTGACAGTGCCGTAGGGCAATATCCTGCGTCACCCAGCAGAACCATGTTTCCATTGACCAAGTCCGGAGCATCTACCATTCCCATTTTATCGATGAAGATTATACCATCTTCTGCAAAACGACTGAGCAGATCCTTCACCTCGACGCTATAGTCATTGAAAGAGTTTTGTAATAGTTCCAGGGCTTTTTGTTTTAAAGTTGCTAGGTCACCAGTATGGCGGATGTAGCACTGAATGGCAATTTCATTGTCTGCAATCGGGTAGACCGATAGCATTTTATCCACATCAATGTAGATTTTAAAATCGCCCACAGCATATGAATGTTCCATCTGTAGTCTTCCACCCATATATAGTGTATTGAAATCTTCCATTTGTGAATCTGTAAAATAACGTTCGCGTGTTGAAGAACGTAAACCTTCAGAAACAATAACAAGGTCAGCTTCCATTCTGTGTCCGTCAGATAGTGTCACCACCGTTTTGTGATCTGTTGAAGTAATCTCAGAAATCGTGGTGTTAAAAAGTACGTTGACGTGGTCTTTTAAGTTGTCATATAGTACGTTATGAAGTCCGCCGCGGGAAATAAGCACTGAGCGTTCGATATTCTGGTTCATTTTTTCATAGCTGATGCGTTGAATTAGATGCTCGTCTTTTTCTAAAAAGCTCACAAACTCGGATGGGGAAGACGCGGCATGCAATTCCTCCATCAAACCAAGTTCTTCCATAATCCGTACACCGAAACTTTTCAGGGAGATAAGGAAACCTGCTTTAGTAAAAGAAGGAGCTCTATCGATCACCGTAACTTGATGACCTTGTCCTGATAGTAATTTTGCTGCTGTTAATCCTGCAATTCCTCCGCCAGATATTAAAATTTTCTTTCTCATTTTTATAATATTTTAAATGCTTATTGCAAAATTAGTTTTACATTTAAGGATAAAATAGTCCTCATTGCAATAAAAATAGTCCATAAAGTGAATTCGACAGATAAGAAAAAACAGATGCTTGATCTGGCTGAGAGATTGGGGATGCCGGCATCTGATTTTAACGGCTCCCTAGATTTTCTGCGACTTAACGAGATTCATATCGTTGATATGCTTCCGGAAATATTGTTGATGATCCGGTGTGTCATTGCGGAAGAAACTTTTACTTACCGGAGAAAACCTATTAATGTTGCTAAAAAAGGTCTGCTTTTTTCTTTCCAAAACATTATTAGTGATTCTTCATATCATAATGAGAACTCTCATGGCGAAAAATTCCTTCCCACACAACCTCACGTCCGGATAACGCCTTTTCACCTGGAAAGTGAAGTGGTATTTCCTAAAGGTTTTGCAATTAGCCAGATCACGATACTGATCGAACTCGATTTTCTCAAACGATTTATAGGTAAAGATCAGGAGACTTTCGGTTATCTTTTTAATGATGAAAAAACATTACTGATCGAAGAATTTATGTCACCTGAGATTGCTGATCTTGTTAGCGAGATTGCCAATTTTCCAATATTGGGGACACTTTCCGAAGCATATTACAAATTGAAATCATTGGAATTGCTTTACCTGCTTTTTAAAAACCTTTCCAAAAGGGAGCATGTTATTCATCAGAGCCTCCGAAGTAATGAAATAGCAGGTCTTTACCGTGTCAGCGATGCGATTTCATCTTCGCTCGAACAACCTTTGACTCAGGGAGAACTTGTAAAAATTAGTGGTATGAATGTGCTTAAACTCAGGAAGCTTTTTATGCAGGTTTTTGGAAAGGGCATTTATGAATATGGTCAATACCTAAGGATGCAGGAAGCGGCAAGGTTGATACGGGAGAAACATCTTTCTGTCTCTGAGGCCGGATATCAGTTAGGTTTCACTAATCTGAGCTATTTCGGGAGGTTATTTGAGCAATATTTTGGAATGAAGCCAAAAAAGTGGAGTGAAAAACAAAAGTTGAAAGGAAATTGAACTTTTGGACGATTGTAACCAGAAACTTGCTTCTGTAAGAAATCAACAATTTCATATAAATAAGACCATAATCTACAGGATAAGTTCAATGAAGCTTATGCAGATTAACATCAATTTAGAATATAGGGAATTCCAAACGTTATAATTGACGTTGTACCACTCCAAAAATTGAGGAAACAATTACGATTGAAATGACTGTCAAGATTAAAATTATTAGAGAACCTATCTGCGAAGCCACTGGGATACTGTGTATCCCACAAATAACCCGCAACGGCTGTCGAAGCGGGGATAAGTAGATGGAGAAAGCCGTTGCAGCCGATTTTCGCGCCAAAAGCCAACGGCTTTTGGCCGCCGGCAGTTTTTCAACTGCCGACCGCGATAGGTTGTGATTTAAAATTTTGCAGGTTGAGGAAAAAGCCCCGATTTTCTGTCATTCCATTTTTCAGCAGGTTCCAAAGAAGGGAGGCCCCCAATTGTGCAATGGTACTGTTAATGAAAAGATCCTGTCTGGCTAGTGATTCAGCAAGTGAACAGCTTGGCGTATCATCATTTTGCTCGGAGTTTTGCATAACTTCGCCATATTCTTCAATGACTGACGGCATTTTTTCAAATGTCTTAAATTTTTTTGAGGTAGGCTGTTCTATTTTTCCAATCGTGGACAATAATCCCTGTCCTGAAAATTTGGTGTTGCCCAGATCAAGCCAATATCGACCTGTGTCCCTGTGGAATCCATATCCATCAGCAAGCTGATTAATTATTTCGGAGATTTCTATTCTTGATGCGACTGTGTCTGTACAGGATACATAAATTGATGCTCCTGCACCACTCGGTATTTTTCCGTCGGAATCTCGCTGAAATTTTTTTGTCTCTGCTTTCCAGTTTGTTCCTGCCCATCGGTTAAGACGGTTTATAATTGCCTGTGATTTATAAAGATTTTTTTCGGATTCGGCAAAACGTTGTCTTCCGATATTGGAACCTGTTACTATATCATCATCCCAAAGATGCACGTCCAATCCTGGGTGTTCAAGTTCCAACAGGCTGTGATTGATTTCCATCAGCGCTGTCATAAATTTGGAACCTGTACCACCCGCACCGATTACATGTACACGAATCGGATTTGTGGGACTTAACAGATAATTGTCCAAAAAATGGATATTTGTTTTGGCTGTTCTCATAACAATATGTCTTTAAGTTTTTTAGCTGTTTTTACGAGCTTGTCATTTGGAAAAGTTTTTCCACTGCCTACAAGATTTTCCCACAGTATCACGCAATTCCCGTTAACAGGGTTATGGTCAGCCATCAGATGGGAAAAGTAGCTGTTGAAAAAGTAATTCTCCCACAAGGTCATCAGCTCATTGACTGATCCTGTTTCGGTGGTGGCAATATCTACCGTACCCATGCAAACTGATCCATTTTCATAAACATTAAAAAATGGGGCATAATAGAGGGGGGTGTTGAGCGTGGGTTTTCTGTTTGCTGAAAGGGCATACAGATGTAGTGTCTGTCGGTCTGCTATCCATATCAAGGGTGGAATATGCGCTTTACCTGACTTTATACCGAGGTTCTTATCAAAGAAAAGTTCCCGAAATCCTGCTTTTGTAAACCAGACTATTGTCGATGATGTTGCATCAAAGGAAAGCAGGTTGCTTTGCAGGATGCCGTCCGATTTTAGGAGGTTCAGATTTTCCTCATTGACCTGTAATGCCGTGGAAAGCCTTTGACCTTCCATGACTGAAAGGGGATGCGGATTTACAGGCATGCCATTTTCCATATCAAAGTATTCGACATAAGATTCATTATGTCCGCTATTACCCTGATAAAATACCAGTGCGCATATTGGGTCAAAGTAGGTTCCAAAACTGTTTGTAATATCTTCCATGATTTCAAGTTTTAAAAATTATGTTCCTGCCAAAGTCTGATCAGGTTGTCGATGGAATCGAAAACCTTGGTTTCAAAATCGAAGTTGTTGTTTTCAATTTTTCTGTTGTCAATCGGTAAAAAACGTGTTGGTTCATCTACTTCTGAACATTCCTGCAAGTCATTGTTTACGAAGTCGCAGAGTGTTTCAAATAGATTTCCAGTAATAGATGCGCAGAATGAAACATAGTTGTCCAATGTGACAGGGCGGTCATATTCATCGGTTATTTCCCTGTATCGCAAGGGGAAGTATTTGCGGTCTATACGCACATTTGTGTAGGTGTGATAAAGTTCGTAGAATGAACTGGCAATCCGATGGACATCGCTCTCAAAATTATTTTTTGGTTCAAAGATGCTAAGGAGTTTCTGAAAGGACAGCAGATGCTTTTTATCTGCAATTAATTCTTTGATATAGTCACCGATCAGCTCGGCATCACCGAACTCCAATGAACTTTCGTCGTTAAACTCTTCGTCCTCATCCTCTTCTGCGTAGGAGTTTTCAAGCATGTCATACATGGAGTGCAGATAGCTGTCTTCATTTCTATAATAGGGTACAGCAAGTACCTGATAGATATAAGCATAAACCGAGATCAACAATTTACTGGATTTTGCTGTCTTTCTTTTATGTAAGATCGTATAAAGTGGAATTACAGGGATATAGTATAATGTGGAACCTGTGTTATATCTGTCTTCCCGAGCAAAAAATGTACTTGTCCCATCGTTGACCAACCTAATTTCTTTCCAGTCGTTGGTATGGGTTTTAAGTTGCTCTTTAAAATTTTTGAGCGATTCAGAAACGTTGTACGGAAAAGGAAGGCTTTTACAATCCTGTACCGAAATATTCAGTTTTTTGGAGATCATGGAGAGGGACTGATAAAATTCCCTCTCCAATGTTGGACTGTGCTGTTTTTCTCCAATTTCAGGCTCCTGCAATCTAGGATAGAATTGTACTTTCAAAAAGGCATTGGTAACATCGCAGGTGGTACAGACTGCCGTCTGTCCCTGCGGAGTTCGCCTGCATCTTTTGGACGTTTCATCCATTTCGTGAACTCGCCCAACTGGCGGTGCAGTTGTGACTGGCTTTCGAGCGTAGGAAGTTTTACCGTCTGCGGATATTTTTTTTGCATGGTTCATGGGTTTTGAATTTTGGATTAACCTTTTGTTCCGATTACCGTCTCGAAGCGATATTCTACGATATCGTCAACGATTGTCGGACGTGAAATTTTCGCTGTGGTCAGGGCAGGGTAGTTGCTCGAATAAAAATTGAGTACCGCCTGTAGATTCCATTTCGGTTCAGGATCATCAAGCCTGATCTCCTGTTCTTTTTCTTTGAGGATAAATACCCGCTGAAGTGTTGTTGCTACTAACATAATATTGTATTTTAAGGGTTAAACTCCTGTTGTTCGGGCTGTTCTGCTTTTGGCTCCGAAGCTGACCAGAGATCGGGGACAAACTGTTTTTCGTAGCTGTCCTGTTTTTTTCTGATTTCTTCTTTAAGCTCAGGGTAGTCCGCGACTTTTGGTAGAGCAGACCAAGCTTCCTTGTATTTACCTGCATTAGCGAGGGCATCGGCTTTTTGGACTGCTTCGCTGTATTTTTTGCCGTTAGCCTTTTCTTTGTCCGATTTCTGTTTTTCCATTGCGGAACTCGCCTGAGCCGTCTCCAGACCTTTAAGAAAGTGCTGCATATTTGAAATCAGTCCGTCTGCCATCTGAACTGGCTTTTTGATGTGTTCAAAGAATCCGCTGTCCAGTTCTTCGGGGCTTCCTTTCAGGTTAAAAGGGGGAATGATATTCTTCGCTTTGTCCCCGCAACTGTCGTTTTCAATCAAGATAGAAACGAGTATCGTGCTTTCTGTTGCCTTTGTAATGGATAGCGTCAATTTGCTGTTAATGTCCATCTTCGCAATCTGTCTGAAAAAATTAGCTGTTTCCATAATAGTTCATTGCTTTATCGCTTACGCATTCTGTGATATAGGATTCTGAAAAGCCCTGTTCCCGTAGGTAATTTTCATAAGCTTTCATTTCCCTTTTAAATTCAGCTGTACCTTCCTCGCCTGTGAGAAATAGTTTATGTGCCGTTCCATTTTTCAGTGCCTTTTGAATATCCCGATACAGTTCTTTGATATGCCTTCGCTGATCGGAAAGTTTACGTTCTTCCATTGCGAACATCTGATACCTTGATAGAATGTCCAAGAAAGTGAATGCTTCGGCAATGTTCTGATTTTTGTAATTTTCCACAAACCTGTTATAGAGCCAGTCTGCGAACTTATATTTTGCCAGTGTTTCCATTTTTAATTTTTATGAGATTGTTTTTTAAATTCTTGTCGTAGTTCATGCGGAAGCCGTTGTCATGGATTATTTTTTCAAGGCATTCCCTGACCATGTGCAGTTGTTTCCGGTCTTCTTGACGAATGTTCAGAACGTGGAGAAGTCCGAACTGCATCAGCATTTCAGCAATAGTCTGTAATACTTTCGGTTCGGTATCAGTTTGATTATCCATGATCTTTGGCATTTAGATTTTCTACGTAGCTTGTATAGCGTTGCGTTATTTCTTTCCCTTTTCTGAACTTATCCGAAGTGTAATTAAAATGTTCCTCGAACATGGTTACCTCTTTATCTACCAAATTGATATAATAGCGGTAATCTGCATTAGCTCGTCTCTCGTCCATTGTACAGTGTTTTTTAAGCAGTTCAATTTCGCTATGACTGTTGTTAAAGCTGAGCAGGGGAATGATTAATTGCTCTACGATGTAGCCCTGTTCGGGTGCGCTCGAACTTTCGGCAACACAGATAATCTGCTGTCCGCCTGATAAGGTGATATGTAAGTTTGATCGTGTCATGATGTTTAATTTTTGGAGGTTAGTATTTCCTGTATCAGTCTGAGGTCGAAATCAACCGTTCTGAATTTGATGTCCTCAAATGCTTCATAATTTGCCATCCCGCTTGGATGTACCCGAAGGCTGTCACTTTTGATGCAGTCAAAATGTCTGCATAGCTGTTCTATTTCGCTTGCCTGAGCTTCCAAGAAAGCAATTTCATTTCCATCGAGCCACTGCTCGTAGAATGGCTCTTTTGCAGTTCTACAAAGCAGGAAAGAAATGCCGTGATCTTTTCGGGCGATGTAGCCCGAAAAGGATTCCACGTTCAGCAGTTCGAGCAGGTCTGTTGTTTCCACTGACTTTTTTAGCCAGTCCCCCCAAAGGGGGATAATGGCTACCTCGTGATTATTCCGCCCTTTCTCGCTGAATGCTTTTAAAAGCATGACATCCGTCATTTTAGCTGATTTTTTCATGGCGAAGTATTGAAGTTGATTTCAATAAGTTTCCTTGTTCCGAATAGCATGTATATGGCATACTTTAATTCACTGCTACATTCTTTCTGTTCGGTATAATGCAGGATAGCGTGTAAAGTAAACAGGGAATCGTAACCATCAAATAATTGGTCCCTGAACGTTTTCTTATTTCTATACAGTCTTGTACCGTTCCTGTTGTAGCTTTTCTGAAAATTTGCTATAAACCTGAACCAGAGATCAACATCTATATTTTTTTCTGTCCACTGCGCATAGACCTTCTCCCGATTGACCGTGAATAGGTCGGCTTCCTTTTTCATGAACTCGGTCAGCCCTTTCAGTTCATCGGGAAATAGGTTTGCCAGTAAATATGCCCTATCCAAGTTGTTCATCTGTTTTAGGTTTTTCATTTTTCTAAATTTTAAGGTTTCTTTTTAAAGTCGATGGTGACGACCTTGTCGTCCCCGAAATAGAGTTCTATTGCCAGTCTGAGCATTGGTGGTAAGTCCTGCGAACCTGCCAGTCTGATCAGACAGTGGATACCAAAAACGCTGTTGTCCTGATAGAAAAAATGATCTGCAAAAATTCTCGGGTTTCGGTAAAGGAGAACACCGAATTTTTCGATCGTCCGCTCCGCATTCTCTACAAGCCTGTACCAATAATCAGCGCTTGCAACGCAATTGGGTGGCCACGCTTTTCTGATATCCTGCTCTTTTTCCCGCAGGTGTGCTATTTCACTTTTTATAAAGTCGGTCAACGTTCCAAGGTGATCGGGGAAAAGCCTTGCTACCGCAAACGCCCTTTCCGTGTTGTTCATTTCTGTTAATGCTTTCATGATTGTATGTTTTTTGTAGGTGGCAGTTTTTACAATCCTGCCACCTTTTAAGATTTGCTTAATTCAATTGAAATATGTCCGTTCCTATCTTCTCAAATGAAGTGCAGAGGTCAAATGCCTTTTGTGATTTGAGCTGTGCAGTACCACCGAGTACAATGCTCTGTAACTTCGCTTCTCCATCCTTGTAATTGCGGACATTCTGAAAGTAGCCAGTAACGGCATTATATGCTCCGAACAGGGTTCCTTTAGTCGTTTCCAGTTGCTGTGTGTCGTTCATCATGGCATAGGCAAAGGCATCATCCACGGTATTTTTAAACATTGTTGAGAGTTCGTCTTCCGCACCTTTTTTGAGCAGGTTGTAGGATTCCTTGTTCGGGCACAAGGCGAGCTGTATCAGTTTTCTGACCTCGCTGTCCTTTACTTTGATCGTTGACCAGTGGTTGAAAATACCGTCCATTTGCGTGGTCATATTATTCGCCAGTCCCATGACTTTGTGCGCATCGTTGAGCCGTTGTTTAGCACCTGCGGTGTGCTTGATGCGTACAACGTTGCTCATATTTCGGAGTGAAGCATTCAGGGTGTTCTGACAGACGATACGGATAGGAGTGAAGGCTGCCGTTATGCTTCCGCTTCCGTCATGGCTTGTGGTCAGGAAGATGTATTTTTCAATGACATCGTCTGAATTTCCAATGCGGATATAGTTGGGAAGCTTTGCGGTGATGAATATGCGTTCGCCCTGTCCGAGTGCCCCTGCGGTTTCGTAAAGTATTCCACTACCACCGCCTACGATAGAATCAAAAAATGAAAACGCATCTTTATTCTGTACGATGTGGTAGTCTCTACCCACTACACCCAGTACAGTATTGTTATCCGTGCGGATATTGGCAAAATAGTTAGGCACTTCAATTTCAGCGTCCTGTATAACGATGCCGTCCGAAATTTCCACTATGCCCGAACCTTTTGTATAAAGAGGGCTTTTTTGCACTTCGTAGTCCAGCCCTGCGTGTCTGATTGCTTCTGCACTGGTCGGGTAATCCTGCACGATCTGCCCCAAGCCGTGCCAAGCCTTTTCCTTAACACTGAAAAATGAATATCTACCCGTTCTATTGTTGAAATTTAAATTATGTCCCATGATTTCTATTTATTAAAGGGTTAAAATGATTTGATTTTTCGCTATCCTGCTTAGAATGGGAGGTCGTCTTTATCGTCCCCTTTTTCAGGACTGCCGTTCTGCTGTTTGTTACTGACCTGTACGGAATCTTTTTCCGATGCTGTTCCCCAAGCGGGTTTGATATTGGAGGTTGTGAAGTTCAGCCCTGCTTTTAGGTTGCCGTCCTTTCCAGTCCACGCCCTTGCGCTGATGTGCCCCGTTAGTTCGACATATAGCCCCTGTTTGAGCCATGAAACTGGCTTTGCGCTTCGCCAGTAGGCACATTCAATAAATGCGGTATTGTCCACCCATTCCCCTTGTCTGTTTTTGTAGCCATCATTTACCGCTACACTGAAGTTTACCACTTCCTTACCTGTTGTTGTTTTACTGACCGTTGCATCTTGTGTCAGTCTTCCTGAAATGTTCATAACTTTTTGTTTTAGTTGTTCTACAATCCTGTTAAGTTTTTCATTCTTCCTGTCCTGCTGTGCCTCGGCCCCGAATCATTTTTTTCAAAAGAAAAAACAGGAAAAAAAAGAAAGTCAATCAGTAAATCGGGCAATTGCTGTAAGGCAAAAGGAAACGGAATAAAGGATGGGAAAGGGTGGCGGCATGTGTTTATGCCGTAGTCTTTTGCGGGATGTGGGTTGGCTGCACGATGTACCTTTGAATGTCTTTTTCGACTGTTCTTTTGATAAAAAGTGATTTCCAAATCCTTATCCAACCAATAGATTCTCAAGAGTTTTAAAGGCAGTGCTATTTCATAGGTAATTGAAAGGTATTCGCCCGTGGGACCGGATCTGGATAGCTTACGATTTGCTATGACGGGCAGCATAAAAAGCTCTTTTTTGCTTAGGGCTTTGGCGCTGGAGGAAATGTGCTTTGCCGGAAGGGAAGGATTTTTGAGCTTATCTGAAAATAGCTATCAGAAATAAGATTCTGCGTGAGTGATAGAAGTGGAAAGCCCACAGAAACGAGGACTTGTAACGTAAAGCACGGTGCCGCCTGGCACACGCCATAAAAAAAGCCATGCACATGGCATGGCTCAAATAATTTCAATTATAATATTTTATATAGCAGATTGTGGACCGAAATATCTTTTCCTGAACCAGAAAGCAAGATTGACTAATGCAATCAAAGCAGGAACTTCAACCAATGGTCCAATAACGCCAACAAAAGCCTGACCGCTATTAATTCCAAAGACACCGATTGCCACGGCAATCGCCAGCTCGAAATTATTTCCTGCAGCGGTAAAAGCAACGGCCGTACTCTGTGAGTAATCTGCACCTGCCTTTTTACCAGCGATGAAACTTACAACGAACATTAGCGCAAAGTAGATAACCAGCGGAACTGCGATACGAAGTACATCGAAAGGAAGTTCCAGTATCATTTCACCCTTAAGACTGAACATAACGATAATTGTAAATAGCAGTGAAATCAGTGTTATAGGGGAAATAAATGGAATAAAACGGTGCTGAAACCAGTTCTCACCTTTTAAAGCAATCAGTCCATATCTACTCACTATACCCGCAATAAATGGAATGCCCAAGTAAATTCCTACACTTTTTGCAATTTCAGCGATTGAGATATCTACTGAAAGTCCTTCGATACCAAAAACCGGTGGAAGAACGGTGATAAACAGATAAGCATAAAGGCTATACAGAAGAACCTGAAAGATACTGTTGAGTGCAATTAGCCCTGCTGCGTATTCCCTGTTCCCCTCAGCAAGCTCATTCCAAACAACTACCATAGCAATACACCTTGCAAGACCAATCAGTATTAATCCAGCCATATATTCCGGATAGCCGTTTAAGAAAAGGATCGCCAGTACAAACATCAGTATCGGACCGATCACCCAATTCAGTAGCAAGGAAGTTCCCAAAATTTTTACGTTACGGAAAACTTTGCCGATCTGTTCGTAGCGAACCTTTGCTAAAGGTGGGTACATCATCAGGATCAAACCGATGGCTAAAGGAACATTAGTTGTACCACTACTAAAACTGTTGATCCAGTTAGTGGAGGAAGGAAAGATTTTTCCCAATGCAATCCCTAGTGCCATCGCCAGAAAGATCCACAAGGTAAGGTAGCGATCAAGGAATTTTAGTTTTGATTTCATTTACTAGTGGTTGATTTTGGAAAAAACATAAAACATTTCCTGTGCGATCTGTAAACTACGACTTGCATACACCTGATCTTGCTCAGCAGTTTCATCAGAGCTTTTGGGATCTTCATAAGTCACCGGTATCCGTTTTTCTGCACCTGCAATAAAAGGACAGCCATCATCTGCCTGAGAGCAGGTCATGATCGCAGCAAAATTCGATGCAGGATTGAAAGCACTATCGTATTTCTTTGAAAAACCTATTATAGGTTCCGTATTGTCACCCGCCTTTATCGCATATACCGGATTACCGCCTTCGGAAATTTTAAAAATGTTATAACCTTGGGCAATTAACGTCTCCGCCACTTTCGGAAATAAGGCTGTTTCATCCGTGCCACCAGAATAGCAATTTACAGACGGTATTTTAAAGTACAGCGAGGCTGTTTGCGCCCATATCTGGGACAAATGGCTACGCCTTGAATTGTGCGTACAGATGAAGTTCAGATTGACCTGTTGTGCGTTATCAACTTTTTGCTGTATAAAATCAAACAATGGAAGCAATATGCCCTTGCGCTCTTTGCTTATGAGTTTTTCCCATTCAAGATGAGCTATGGTTTCTGATAGTTTAGGATATATCATAATCGACTTATTTTAACAGCATCCCGATCCCGGAGTACAGCAGGATGATTGATTAACCGGTAGTTCCGCCAGGTTTTTCTTTTGCTTTTCAGCAGGGATACCACAAGCATCCTGAGCAAGACATGCTGTTGTCAGGCTTTTCAAAACAAAGGTCTTTCCATTGAAATCAAGACCGTATTTGCCGATTGTACCGCTTTGGTATTCCACTTCAATCTCCGCATCTTCTATGCCTAGCTTTTCCTCCGAAAGGGTAATGATATGCAGCAGCTTTCCAGGTTTCAAGCGGTGCTCATAATCATCGGCATTCCACAACTGAAAGTTCACGGCTTTTTCGTTTCGAACTACACCGCCGCAGTCTATAAAATTTTTCGTGATCTGGCCCACTTCTGTGACATGGAAGTGTTCCGGAACAAACGTTCCATTCTCCAATTGAAATTCAACATTTTCCAATGTTGGCAGAATTTCTTTAATTTCTGATAGCTTCATTTTACTGAATTTTAATTATTAGAATTATATATTGCAATATTACGATATTAATGAATAAAAAAAGTGCTAGGAACAGCAGCTATTTACTTTAACATCCTGATTAAAGAACCCGTTGAAATCCCCCTGAACCTTATTCCACACCTGTTCATCAATACAGTAGCAAACTGATTTTCCTTCAATGGTCCCCTGGATAATACCCGTACTCTTGAGCTCTTTTAAATGTTGTGAAATGGTTGCCTGCGCTAGTCCGAGTTCTTCAACCAGGTCATTGCAGATACAAGCTTTCTTATCAATAATATACTGAAGTATAGAAATACGTGCAGGATGGCCCAGGACCTTAAAAGCTAGAGCCAATTTATTGTGCTTGTCCGTGAAAATTTCTGTTTTAGTAAGTCCCATCTTTAAATTTTATATATCGCAATATTACGATTATTACTTCAATTATCAAAAACATATTTGCCAAGTTTTTTGAAATCGTGGCTATTAGCTGCCCAATATTCTTAATTGTAAGCGCTCAGAGTGGAGACCCTCTATTACAGAAGGCAATGTTTTATTGAAAATTGTTTTATTGCGAGCAATAATAACTTGTATTTTATCTAAGACTGGTGAAGTAAGTATTTTAAAAAATGCCGTATCGACGGTCTTTAGGAGAAAATATTACATAAAATATTAAATATAAGTTAAAAATATCATTTTTGTGTGATAAAAATTTATATATTTGACCACCAATAAATAACTAAAAACTTATGAAAAAACTCTTCCTGGGATTATCCCCGCTGTCAGGCACAATTTCTTACGTGCTTGCAAACACCATCAAGCTGTAACTAATCCAATCCTAATTAAATTAAAATCTATGAAAAAATTCATTTTGACCGTGACCGTTTTAGGGTTTGCTGGTTTATCTTCTGCTTCTTCACCTATTGTAAAAAAAGTGGCCGCTGAAAAGAGACTTGCCGGATGCTTTACGCAGACAGTAACCCAATATGAAGATCTTCAGGGCAACTACGTAAGTTCTTCTGTTGGACCGAGAGTGTCAGTTGAGTGCGCGCAGGGACAGCTTGAAGGCTCCACCCAGACAACTTATGTCCATCAGATCTCTCCGCTCGCTGTGTATTGGCTAGGTTTTCCTTAACAGCCATATAGGTCAGTTATTGATCTGTCAGAAAAGCAGATTGAAAAATAAAAATCATTACTCACCTGAGTAAGGAATATGTGTAATTACCAATAAACAACAAAAATCTTATCTTATGAAAAAACTCATTTTAGGTTTATTCCTAGTTGCAGGATCATCATCGTTTGCTCTTGCTAACACCATTGAGATCGAACAGGATCTTGATCAGGATCAGTCTTATTTAGGAAACTGCTACGCGCAAGTTATTGTAAACGTTGAAAATACGTGCGGACAGTATCTGTATTCTTCGGCTAGTCCAAAATATACTGTCAATTGCAGACAGGGACAGGCGGAAGGCTCAACATCTACTTATTACGAAGTCAGAACAGAGGGTGGATGGAACCCAGGCTCAGATCCTAACCAAGCGACATCATGTCCATAGAATAAAATAAAAAAATATGAAAAGAATCATTTTAACAGCGACCGTTCCGGGTTTAAGTGGCTTAACATATGCCGCTCCAGGAGTGAAAAAAGTTAATGTAAAGAAGCTTGCTGGCTGTTTTACGCAGACAGTTACACAATATGAAGACCATCAGGGGAACTACATCAGTTCTTCTGTGGGACCGAGAGTCTCGGCTCCGTGCGCATCTGGACAACTTGAGGGTTCTACCACAACGACCTATGTTCATCAATTACATCCTTATATTGATCTATGGCCTTAAAAAACGTATTAATTTTTTTATTTCTGACCATTTTTGGATATGCTGACGCTCAGGATAAGATTATCGTGGAGTACGATTATACTTTTGCCCATATGAGTAATTTAAAATCATTTGTCATAAGTGATCAAAAAAACTCCTATTTTTTCTTTGCCAGTGATCCGTCTGTCAGTTATAAAAAATTAATAGAAACTGACTTTACATCAATTAATCCGTATCATGTTTATGACTATGATCTTTCCAGCGAAAATCTCTACCAGCGGGTGTACATGGTTCCGAAAAATGAAAAGCAGCCGCTCCCGAGATTGGCTTCCGAAAAGCTGAAGAACCTTGACTGGAAGATCTCGAAGGAATCAAAGGATATTCTCGGTTACAAAGCCTTTCTGGCCACCGCTAATTTTAGGGGAAGAGAATATACGGTATGGTTCACCAAGGATCTAAATGTCGAAGTGTTTCCTTGGAAACTTAAGGGACTACCTGGTGTTATTCTGGAATTTCAGGATAAAGATGGTTTTATAAGAGGTACTGCAAAAACAATTTCATTAAATTCGCAGGATAAGTTCCCACCTAAAATTCTAGCAATTTTTGAGAAAAAAACGACTGACCCCATCATGCCGTTCAAAAAAATGATAGAATTGGAAAATGTTATTTTGCAGGACGATATGAATAAATCTATCGCTGCATTACCAGCAGGAACCGAGTACGAAGTGCCCAACATCAGAGAGATGTCAATGGAAACCCACTTTGAATGGGAACCTGACACCAAGAAGCCTTAATGAAATATTTATGTTTATTATTCTTTATACTAATTCTTAAGATCTCCGCGCAAGCGAAGATTGCAGGAACTGTACTTTCAGATAGTAAGCAGCCGCTTCTTAGAGCCAGTATCATTCTTACGGATACACATGATAATATCATAGCTTTCGTCTTTAGCAATAAGGACGGAAGCTTTTCGTTAAATACGGATCAGTATGGCAGCTTTAACCTGCAGGTTACCGCGGCGGGGCATGAAAAGAAAAATATTCCAATCTCGTTCATCAAAAAGAATTCGGTTATTGATCTTAACGCTATCGAACTTAGCAGGGATAAAGTCAAGGAAATCAAAGAAGTTGTCATTACCAGAAACACACCGGTCAGGCAAAAAAAAGATACGACTGAATATAATGTGCAGAGTTTCTCCAACGGAACAGAACGCAATGTGGAAGAACTGCTAAAAAAACTTCCCGGCCTCACGGTTGAAAGTGACGGGAAAATAAAATTCAGGAACAGGGAGGTTGAGCGGGTCATGATAGAAAATGATGACCTCTTTGAAAAAGGTTATCAGACCCTTACACAGAATATGCCTTCCAAACCACTTGAAAAAGTTCAGGTGCTGGAGAACTACTCCAAGAACAAACTGCTAAAGAACATCGAAAATACAAACCGTATTGCCCTTAATCTTACACTAAAAGAAGATGCGAAGGGAAAATGGTTCGGGAATTTATTACTTGCTTCGACAAGTTACAAAGAGGACATGAGACAGGGGAAGGTCAACGTGATGAATTTCACCAAGAGACGAAAGGTCTATTTTCTTCTTAATGCGAACAATCTCGGACTGAACGAAATGAAAGGCGTTGAATACCTGATTGATCCGGCTTCGGAGAATGAGGTTGAGAATGTGGGGACGAATGTGGGCATACTATCGGTTGTGAATCTTCATCAAAAAAACAGCATCTTTCAGGATAAGCGTACCAACTTCAACAATGATAAACTGGGTTCACTTAATTATATCTACAATTTCAAGAATGACTGGAAAATTAAATTCATCACCGTGTTCAACGACATCGAGAACAGAAATTACATCTCCAGTTTTTACCGGTTCAACTATGCGGGACAAAATTTCGCAAACGTGGAGGATAAGACCTGGAAGCAGAACAACACGAATCTGGTCGGAAAACTGGAAATTTCAAAGGAATTCAGGAATAATTCGAATTTTCAGTTTTACAGTAAAACATCATCCCTGAGAGAAAGCAACGATAATATTTTTGTCTTCAATGAACAGCTAAATAACCAGATAGGAACCAACAGGCTTATGTCCACTGAGAATAAATTTGTCTATACCAAGAAAATTGACTCTTCCAAAGCTGTAGTTGCCGTTGCAAGATATATTTTTCAGGATAGGCCTTATGATTTCACTGATGATAATGATGTATTCCAAAAAGTCACCGGCAATCCGGACGTCAGAAAATCCCGGCAGACCATCAGCTCCAAAATGAATTTTGGTGGAGTTAAAGTTTCTTATCTTAAAAAATATTCGGAAAAAGAATCGGTTGAGATTCAGGCTGGAAATGAATACAGGAGGAACCGGTTATCTTCAAATCTTTCGCTTTTTGATGCGGATAATAACAGGATCAATTACGATGACCGGGATTTCAGCAATGATCTGTCACTTGAGCAGAATAACCTGTTTGCGCAGGGAAAATACCTGCGGAAAAACAAGAAGTGGCGTTATGGCGCTACGATGCTGGGGCAGTTTATTTACTCGGATCTCAGAGACGAGAATACGGCAGGATTTCATCTGTTTCCGACCGTCAATATTGGGTATGAAAACAGCAGGACCGGAAATATCAGTTTAAGCGCATCCAGAAAATTTTCAACAGTAAGCATCAATGATGTCTATAACGGATACATTTATCAGGGAAACCGGAATTTTAACAAAAGTGAGGTAGGGTTTACAGTGCTACCAAGCTACAGCTTTAACCTAAGCTACAACATTGGGCAGATCAGCTCGCAGTACCTGTCCTTCAATGCTAATTTTTCAAAAAATGACAGTTACCTTTCAAATAATATGATCGTGAATCCAACTTTTACGTTCAGTCAGGCGATTCTTGTAATGAATAACAGCACTTATTCCGCTAACCTGGAACTTCGCAAATACCTGAATTTTATCAAGACCAGAATAAGTCTTTTAGGCTCCTATTCGGAATCGGAATATGAAAACAGCATCAATAGCGGGCCACTAATCAGATCACGGTTTTCTAACCTTAAAACAGGTTTTGAGATGAAATCAGGTTTTATGGGATTTTTCAATTATGAACTCGGCTATGAGATTGCTTTCAATAAGATTGTCTCGGAGGTAAACTCAAACAATTATCAGGATCAGAAAGCGTTTGCGAATGTATATTTTAGGGTAAATCCAGTGTTCAGGATCGAGTCCTCAATGGAATATTACAAATTTGGGAATACCGGTCAGGATCGAACTCATTTTTGGGATATTAAGCTTAATTACACGTGGAAAAAATACAATAGCGATATTTATCTGCAGGGGAATAATTTGCTCAATTCCAATAGCATCACCAAGTATTCTATCGATAATATCAGTGAGAGCCTGTACACCCAGAAGCTGATACCTTTCCATATCGTCTTGGGTATCAATAAGAATTTTTAACTCCGCCAGCCAAACGCTCCGTATCTGGCCTACTGATCGCAAGAAGGTTTTATATAAATATTTGTAATGGAAGTTTTATATGATATTCGCATAAGAGTTAGCATCAATGATATTGAGGCTGGATTGTTATACAAGTATTTAAAGATGCACCCTGTCGAAAAACGCTGCATTAGGGAGGGGTATTTTGGTTATTCTTTTAAAGATTTCCCGCAAAAAAGAGAATTCGATTTAATGCTGAATTTAGAAACAATTGATTGCTGTTTGAGGGTATTGGAGGATCAGGATCTGAATGATCCGCTGGAAAACCTGCTCAAACGTGACCTGCTTGAAAAAATTTATCAATGGGCAGATATTATTAATAAGGAGGAATACGCAATCGAATATTTTCAGAGCAATTATTATGCGATTTGTCTTCAAAAATACGGCGATGAAGATACCTACTTTAGTTTTGAAAATTATCTAAAGCTGCGTAATATTACTGAATCCCATCGAATTGTAGATTTAGAAAAACCAACACGGTCCATTATCAAAAGGATCAGGCATTTTCTTAATATATAGATATTGGGCCAAGGGTTCATCAATGAATCTCTAACCGCAGAATATACTGCAAAACATTTTCACGGGCTTTTCTGGTGGAAGGACGGGATTGGTTTTTGGTGCATTGAAATCTGGCAGAATGGAAAGTATAACAGCACCTACCTAGGAGCCCATCTGACAGATCTTATTGGTAAAGTTCAATCGAAGTACGGTCTTGAGTAGGATTTGTATCTTTTTAGTAGCATATTAATTAACAATGTGAGTTAAATTGTTAAAGACGAACCTTCTAATATTTTACTAAGCAAATTTTGTTATTGCTCAATCCGTAAAACCCGATAAAAAAAAACGTAAATCACTTATTTACTAGATTGCAATAAATATAGATTTTCAGTTTTTTGACGAAGACACTTATTTTACTTTTTGCGATGTAGATGTGAATATGTACTGACAAAGGTCAGCGACCTCAGTATTTTGCGTATTTTTTTGAGTGTAGGGGCCAATCCCAGCCAGCATCCATTTCTTTATATTTTAAACAGATAGAAATGATTTTTTTAGTAAATTAGTGTCAGCTAATAACCTAAAAATATGAGAACAATTAAAAACGTGATAGGCATGTTCCTATTGTACCTAGTTGCATCATCCTGCACTAACAGCACAATTTCCAAAATAATTTTTGAAAAAGACTTTGCCACAGGCCATGCGGACTGGAAAGTGGCAGGCGATACGATTACGAAACAGTTTGACCTTCAGTTACCTGACAGTAAGGAACCAATGAAGCTATTTTATCTTGTTGCAAAGGATCCGGGCGGATGTATGCGCATCAGTTATGCAAGGGTAGAGCGGGCAAACCTAGAGTCTAAAATGATGGCGGACAGCGTGAAGGCTAATGCTGTTCCCTGCGGAACGGGCTGGGAATCGGCTGATTCCACACGTTATGAACAGATGGTGCTGACGGGCAGTTTTAGCAAGTTTAGCGGTATCAGAAAAAATGTGAAACAGGGTTCTTTTCTGATCCTTAAGGGGAATGGCACGTTTACCGTTCATTAGATATCCTGATATTGTATAGTATTTAATTTTCAGTAAGTGCAGTTTGCAGAAACAACGGAGTAGGAGCAGGAATATTGAACGGGCTACTATATATGTTGCCGCAAAGCATGGTATATTTACGAAGTGTGGTATAGTGATCTTTAAATTAAAGCTGCTTAAAAGACTCTTCAAATACATAATTTATAAAATATTAAACTATCATAATGCCAAATTTAGAGGGAATTGGCCTACAGAATTTTAGGACATTTAGCAAGAAGGAAAATCTTGAGTTTGGACCTATTACGATTATTACTGGGTCAAATAATGCTGGAAAAAGCTCTGTTTTTAAAGCAATTCAGTTCATGGTCCATAATTACAAAGACGGGATTGTTTCGCAACACCTGGACTTTAAGAATATGCAGCATGAACTGGGAAATATGGAACGTATTTTTAACCGGTCAGCATTGCAACATTATAAAGACTCGAATCAGCAGAGCGAGCACATGTACTCAAGAATTTCCAATTTCCATCAGAAGTATAGTTCACAAACCATGGAAAGGCCTATTTTTGAGGATGATTCAGATCTAGTGTTTGCATTTCCGATTAAAATAGGCGGAAGCAGAGAAATAGATGCAACGCTTGAAATCAGGTATGGGCTGTACCGCTTTATCAATAGGAAAGGTGCCGTTGAAGAGGATGTGGTAAACCATGATATCAAAAGTATTGCGATTGTAAGAAAAGGTAAATATTTGCACTGGTCCAATGTGATTGGATTCAGATACGGTCATGAAGAAGCCGATTACTGGGAAATGTCCACAAGTATTGATCTGAAAGAAATTATCAGGCTCATCTTAAAGAATCCTTTGAAGGAGATGAAAAAATCAGAGCCGAATGAAGAGACTGTCGATATTTGCAGTATTAACCTTTTTAGCAGAATCGATAAATACAAATCCATTTTGCTTGAGAAAAACTTTTTTTCCTACGAGCGGGAGAGTTATAGAGACTTTCTTAAAAAAAGGGTAGCTGGTAAAAGCATATTTTCCAACTATTCGGGAGTATCGGAGCAGGAAAAGTCAAAACTTTCTGAAATAGAAGAGACGGTCACGACAGCACTTCTTAAAGGAAAAGAAAACAATCATGAAAAGATCTTAGACTGTTTCCATGACAACTTTTCCCGAACATATGATGGAGTCTGTAAAGATATTGTGATAGCCGAATCAACAGAGGAGCAGCTCCGTCCAGAAGGAGCCGTACAAAGTTTTTTAGAATCGCCCTGGTTTAAAACAACAGATAATAGTGATCTTTACTCAGATCTTTCGCAGGCGATAGAGAAAGATTTTACTGAAATTGTCAAGAAAAAGGTTGAGAGTTTAAATCGAATTCATTTTTTGCCAACTGCACGCGGTAGAAATAGGGCATGGTTTATAGACGAACAGAATGGGGAAGACGTACAGATCGTAAAGGATTTCACATCTATCTATTTAGAAAGCTACCCACAAATACAGGATTTTGTCAATTTTTGGATCGGTGTAGGTGAGATAAGGGATAAAAATGGTGATATCAAAAATAAAGGTTTCAATATAGGAAAAGAACTATCAGTTGTTAGGGACGAGTCTATCGGATTGACTAAAATTTTCCTAGTCAATTTTGACGGTACAAGGACAGCATTGGTCGATCTGGGATACGGTGTGTCACAACTTCTTCCTATCATACTGAAGATAGCTACGCTTGCCTTTATGTACCAAAGGAACCATGAATACAACTTTAATCATAATGAAGGTTATTATGAAAAGGAAGCTATTTATTATATGCCATCGACGCTTTTGATAGAAGAGCCGGAGGCCAATCTTCATCCATCTTTACAGTCAAAAATGGCAGAGTTATTTATAGATGCCGCCAGCAGGTTCAATATCCAATTTCTCATTGAAACCCATAGTGAATATCTTATCTATAAATTCCAGGAATACATAGGCAATAAAGTAATTTCTCCCAGTGAGGTCAAGATGTATTATTTTAATCAGCCCCATGACGTTAAAGCAGGTCTCAAACAAAATTATATAAGTCACGTAAAGATTGAGAAAGATGGCAGTATAGACTATGAACAATATTTTGGCAAGGGATTCTTTGATGAGCAGAATAATCTAAAGCTAAGCTTGTTCAACATTCAAAGAAACCATTTTATTGAAGATTATGACGAAATAAAAGAAAAGCAAATAGCGTCCAAAACTGCTCTTGATCAAAAAAATAGAGAATTGGAACAGCTTCAGCATAAATTGGAAGGTGCATATTCTGATCATGCTAAGCTTAAAGAAGAAATCAATGAAGCCAAAAGGCAGAAAGATAAAATAGAATCTGAATTACAGCTAGGGTTAGAGCAACAGCAGCAAATGATTGACCGTTTCCTGGAAAAAACCGATTATTCAAAATACGTAGCAGAAGTAAAAATATTAATTGATGAAAGCAAAATCGATAATAATAAAACGCTACAATATTTAGCAACAGGTAAATTCCTATTGATAACGTTAGATAATGACGCCGATTTTGCTCCTGTTATCATACAGTTTGGTCGTGCAGTGGAATTTGAAATGATCAAATGGATGGATGATTTCACGAACTATATCGACAGTTCGAACGTGACTATATGGTCAGAAGATGCGCACTATAAAGACAAAATTAATCACATTATTGATAATTTACCGCTAGCTCGGGGAAACGGCAATAGCACAATTTTAATTAATGGAAATAATGTAATGATCGATCACTTGAAGAATTATAGCAAAAATTCCACTGCTGGTTATAAGTTCGGGAATTTGACCCAAATCTTTGAATTACTACATAGCATATCGCCAACAAGCAATCCTATGTACAATTATAATTCTGTACCATTAGTATTGGAGTTTTCCAATTTTCTAAGAAGTTTTTGGAGGGACTACAATAATGCAGAAAGCCTATTTGGTACGTTCAGATATATAAAAGATCTTAGAAATTGTGCAGGTCATACCTATAATGACGCTATCTGTACCCATGATGTGATCGATAGGAATACAGCTGAGGATTACATTGGGAAGGTTCTGGCGATTTTCAAATATTTATAATCCGTTGTACCTTTTGATGATCTAACGTACTCACCTAATTATTAGTCTCGGATGGGTCTGAAATCACTTCGCCACCCATCCCTGACCTTTGTTTAACATTGCCAAAGTTTTCAGATATAGTATTCCTAATGATTGTTGAATTATAATCTGACTTATAAATATAAAAAAAATTATCTTGTTAGGGAGTGCCTGTAGTTTCTTGGGGCTACTCGATCGTAATTTTTCTGCTGATATCAATACAAATGAGGAGTTCTGAGAGATGCTCAAAATTACGTTAAATTCCTGACCACTTCCCAAACGTTTTGCTGCTTATTTTAGCTTAATTGCCAGACCTTTTCGGAAATCTTCTTTCCTTTATTGCTTAAATGTTCGCCGATCCTAACGCTAAGTTCATTGGTTAGCTTACGCGATATTTGTGCATATGCCTTTTCGCCTGTACTGAACTCGGCTATTGCCTGCTCTGGCTGTCCGGTCATGTCTGGTTCGAAAAGAAATTCAGCAGGACAGCCTATTTTAGCAGATTTGCCATAAAATTTTATTCCATTCATATTGCGAAGCCTTGGTATCTATCGATGTTGTTTGATCGCTAATTATCTGTATTAATAATCTTATCATTTCTAACGCTTCGAGAAGCAATTTGTTTTGTCCGCACGACAGAAGTATTTTGTCAACTAAATTGTAGAAGTATACAACCATTTGATTTCCGGTTATGTTATTAAACTGCAACGGCGCATTTTTTGCAACTTATCATTAATATATATAAATCACTAAACACCAATATCATGGCAGACAATAAATCAAAAAAAGGAAAGGCAGACAGAAATAAAGTTAGCAGTTCTGAGAATTACGAAATCCAGTATTTTAGGGACAAAATGGGCGTAAGTTCCCAAGCTGTAGTTGGCGCTATCAAAGCGACCGGTTCCAACGATAGGAAAACGCTTGAAGAATACTTAAAAAAGCGTCACAACAAATAATTAGAGCAAAATGACTCTTTTTTGTTAACCGTTCTGTTTCCAAGTGCGGTAGAATCATAATCCCTAATATCCATCATTCAAAACCAATCAAAATGGCATTAGATAAATACCGTGAAAAACGATCAGCAGATAAAACTCCAGAACCATTTGGCGGCACTGGGTCAGGGAAGGAGCTGCGATTTGTCGTACAGAAACACGACGCGTCGCATCTGCATTACGATTTCCGCCTAGAAATGGATGGAGTGCTCAAAAGCTGGGCAGTTCCGAAGGGTCCTTCCCTTGACCCAGGAGTCAAAAGACTTGCTATGATGGTTGAGGATCATCCTTATGATTACAGGGATTTTGAGGGTGTCATTCCAAAGGGGCAGTACGGTGGAGGGACGGTAATTGTTTGGGATGAGGGAACTTATGAAGCGGCTGAACCTGTTGAAGGAGACCTTAAGAAACAGGAGAAAAATTTACTGCACCAGTTACATAAAGGAAAGCTGAAAATTAAGCTGAACGGTGAGAAGCTTAAGGGTGAATTTGCGCTTGTGAAAGCATATGGTAGGGGAGAGAACAGCTGGCTACTGATGAAGCTCGATGATCAATTTGCCACAACAAATGATGTCACCTTAAAAGATAAATCTGTTCTTTCTGATAAAACCATTGCGCAGATGGAAAAAGCACCTGATAAGGTATATGGCAAAAATATTGTGAAAAAGAAAAGCACGGTCAAGGATAAACCTGCCGCAAATAAGCGCGCTGCCGTACTTATAGATGAACAATTTGGTCCTGACCAAGAGGATGAAACGGCTATTGATGTGGCAAAAGTGTTAAAAGATGCCCCTAAAAAAGCTTTTTACGACCACATCGAACCCATGCTTGCTACATTGGTCGATAAACCCTTCGATGATAAGGACTGGTTGTATGAGGTTAAATGGGATGGTTATCGGGCAGTATCCTTTCTGAAAGGAGGGAAGGCGGAGATTAAATCCAGGAATGATAAAAGCTTTAATGAGAAATTTTATCCGGTTTATGATGCTTTAAAAGAACTGAAATTCGATGCCATTCTGGATGGGGAAATCGTTGTTGTAGGCGAGAATGGACAGGCGGACTTTGGTTCGCTACAAAACTGGCGGAGTGAATCTGATGGTATTTTACTGTACTATGTTTTTGATATATTATGGTACAAGGGAAAAGACCTGACCGATCTGACTCTATGTGAGCGGAAGGCTGTCCTAAAAGAAACCCTACCAGTGAACGATATTATTAAAATAAGTGCGCCATTCTATACCTCAGGAATTGAATTTTTGGAAGCTGCCAAGCAGATGGGGCTTGAAGGAATTATGGCGAAAAAGAAGGACAGCCTCTATCATACACATGTGCGCACGAAAGACTGGTTAAAAATTAAAGCCAATAAAAGGCAGGAAGTAGTCATTGGAGGTTTTACATTGAACGACGACTCCCGCAAATCTTTCAGCAGTATTCTGGTCGGAGTTTATCAGGGCAAGGATCTGATCTATACGGGTAAAGTCGGTACAGGTTTTAATGATAAAATGCAGAAGGAAATGATGGAGCTTTTTAAACCTTTGATCACTGACAAGCCCCCTTTCTCAGAAGAACCGGATGTTAACAAACCTTCACGGTTCCGTCCCAACCCACCGCATGCGTCTGTTACGTGGTTAAAGCCAAAACTGATCTGCGAAGTGAACTTCACGGAAATGACAAGTGACGGCGTTATGCGCCATCCGTCCTTTGAAGGGATGCGGGAAGATAAGGATCCTAAAAAGATTGTCTTAGAAAGGGAGGCAGAAACAGAGCAGATAATTGATGAGGGGAATGAGAGGATCATTGAACCGCAGGGAAAAATAAAACGGAAAACACTGTTGAACCCCAAAGAAAAAACACAGGTCAAAACAGTTAATAAACATGAACTGAAATTTACGAACCTGGATAAAATTTTTTGGCCGAAAGAGAAGATAACCAAACGAGACCTGATCAATTATTATTATCAGGTTGCACCCTTTATTCTGCCATATCTGAAAGACCGGCCACAGAGTATGAACCGCTTTCCGAACGGTATAGAAGGGAAAAGCTTTTATTTTAAGAACGTGACCGATACAGCACCGGACTGGGCTGAAACGTACCTCTATAAAAGTGAAACCAACGAGCAAGACAAACATTATCTTGTCGGAAAAGATGAAGCAACCTTGCTTTATATGGCCAATCTTGGCTGTATTGAAATGAACCCCTGGAACAGCACTGTGAAAAAGCCGGAATATCCGACATATTGTATTATTGATTTGGACCCCGATAAAAATTCGTTCGATCAGGTCATTGAAGCGGCACAGGTCACAAAGCAGATTTTAGATGACATGGGTATTGACTCTTTTTGTAAAACAAGTGGCTCTACGGGTCTTCATATCTATATTCCTTTGGGAAATAAATATACTTACGAGCAGTCCAAGGAGTTCGCGCGCGTAATTGTTACGCTTGTTCATCGCGAACTGCCAAATTATACAAGCTTGGAGAGGGCCATTAAGGACCGCAAAGGTAGAATGTATCTTGATTTTCTTCAAAATAGGCCACATGCGACAATTGCTTCCGTGTATTCTGTCCGTCCTAAGCCGGGAGCTACGGTTTCAATGCCCTTGCATTGGGATGAAGTAAAGAAAGGACTTAAAATGAGCGATTTTCACATCTTCAATGCAATGGAAAGATTAGCTAGTGAAGGCGATATCTTTAACCCAGTCCTGGGGAAAGGCATTGACCTCAAAAAAGCGATTGAGACCTATTCAGGGAAATAGGGTCTGGTCTATAAGTTGTGGGAAAGCTGTTTATTTAAAGTACAAGAGCCTTTTTCAAAGTTGAATCTACTGGCACTGGGAATTTTCAAAGTAAGATTTTTATGACAGATCCAAAGTTATTAATAGACATCAATCGGTAGCTGAGGACCACTATCAGACCTGATGTTGTGGATCTGGAATCCTCGCATATATTTTAATATTTTGACATTTTTGTTTACCAGTGGACTTTGTTTAATGTACTTTCAAGCTCTTCAATACTTGTCAGAAGGATGCGCTGATATTATTTTAATAATAACTTCTTTTTCACCTTTCGCATTTTTAAAAATTGTTGTTAGGAAATCCTCATGTTTGCCAATTCAAATCCCTGTACCAATGGATCACCATTTACATGGATAAAGTTGTAATGGATTGGCTCACTTCCATCATTAGAAGATATGGCAGAAATATGACTACCTTTTTCTAATTTATTATAATTTGTTTAATTTATTTACAAAAATCGCTAATAAAACAACATGATTTCGACGGGGGTTATTTGGCCCCCTAAAATCTACGTTTTTATTATCGGATCAACCCAATAAACGTGATAGTCGGTCAGTGTGAGGACGTCCCCTGGCGAGATTAAGCAATCGACAATATCTTCAACGCCGTCGCCAATAATGAACTGTAGATTTTCCTCTATGGCTTTTGCTCCTGAAATAATGACGCCTTCATCGAGGAAATATAAATCTGTCTCAATCAGGTTTATTCGGTTCTTATTAATCCATTCTTTCAACTCTTCCTTAGTCATTTGCTTAACTCGGCCGGCCACGTCTTGAGCTTCCTGCAGATCATCGCTGGCGGAATCAGGAAAAGCAATAATCAAAAAAGTCTCGTACTTACTAAAATCACCAGTGCGGATAGCTGCATTCCTTAAGTATAACTTTTCACCGTAATTACCTAGTTCATTTCTATAGTCTTGTAGTGTCTTCATACCATTTTCTATAAAAACACTTCCAAATAGTGCTTCGTTTTCAATATTGTCTAAGGCATCTGGGATAACCAATATATGCGGTTCTTTGAGCGGCACGTTTGTCCAACCTTCACAATCTAAAGCAACCAGCCAGTCCATAATATTAGGCACCGAGATAGCCTTCCAGGTTACATTTTCGTTATCCTCGCATTCGCTTGGAGCAATAAGAACATTATACCCCTTGCTCTGAAGCTCTTTCAATACTGTGTGTGTAACCTTGACAAACTTCATTTTTCTTGTTACTTATAATTAAATATACAAAATTATGTGTTACCATACTTCCACGCCCAGCACCAAGCAATTAGTAGACGCTTTACGAGGAAAAAACGTTCACTATCAAATGAAGAGATTTTTCATGTGAGTGGATTTACTCGGCCATACCTCCCTGTTACTTTAAACAAGGATCAGGATAGTGTAGTGCCAGCTCGGTGGAAACTTATATCTTGTTGGGTAAAAACGGAACACTTGATGGATCGTCAATTTGTGGACAACAGCCAAATAATCTTGCTTTGATAAAAATGAAAAAAGCCTTGAGTGGGGAACCCAAGGCTTTTGCCATTATTAACCTATATTTTTGAAAAGTACATATTATACAATATCGAATAACGTTTGGTTTTAATAAATATAAAAAAAGGCCAATCATGAGATTAACCTTTAACTAAATTAGAATATATCCATGGACGAATATGCACTTAAAAAAATAGAGCCTGACCCTTTTTATCAAGCCCTAAATACAATTCACTTACGGAGTATTTAAATATAATAATTTTATTTCAAAAATAGGGCGAGCTACAAAAAGGCCTTAAAATGACCGATTTTCACATCTTCAATGCAACGGAAAGATTAGCTAGTGAAGGCGATATTTTTAAACCGGTTCTTGGAAAAGGTATAGATCTAAAAACGGCCATCGAAAAATATTCTACAAAATGATAGTAAAAAAAAGATAATAATTGATTTTTAAATCCTTTTTTTTTAATCGACAAATATTGATAATTGGCAACAGAAACAGAAGGTTCTCATTCGTCTGAATCTGTTGCCCTTATTATAGTTCTGTAATATTAAGAGCTATAAAACTTCAGAGAGTCTTCGCACACTAAAAAAGCGGACATCCATACGCATCTACTGGAGTACCAATCGGGGTATTGGGGCATCTATCCACATCATCTGCGACACCATCCTGATCTTGATCGCCAGGTGCTGGAACGGCACTTGATGAAAGCATTACCAATGCGAAGGCAAATGCTGTAAACTTTAAAATCTGCTTAGTCATAATAATTTATTTAAGTTATAAAATTCTATTCTGAGTAATGGACCTAGGTTATATTTTATTATTTTTTGTACGAAAGTATATTTTTTCAGATACTGCTTCATCCAGCAACTTTTTTGTGTGTAAAAGGTCATCTAGTTTAACAGGTATATCTTCCCTTTGTCTGCTAAGGGCAATATACCAGCTTTCCACGAGAACAATTTCCTCGTTACTGCATTTATCTTCGCAATATTTTTTAAGTAAATTTTTAGAAATGTTTTCTTTCATAGCTATTTACTTTTCTAAACTCAAACCAAGCTATTATGTAAACTGTCAAACAGAAGGATTACATAATAGCTAGTTTCTTATTCAGTTTCCTTACTCAAATGTTCTTCCTAAGACGTACCTGCCGTAAAGAGCTGGATACATAAAATATTCTCCTGAAATTGGTGTTCCAGCAAAACGATATACTTTTTGTAGGTTTGCAGACGAAATTGTTGATTTGCATCCATCCATCTTTTCAAAATCAATGTGGATTGGAATTAAAACCTGTTTAATATCTTTCTTTTTTGTTTTTAGGTCTGTATAAATACTTTTGAAATCGAGTTTATCTTTAATTTCTTGCATCAAACTTATAAACTCGGGTGCAGCACTATCAGAAAAACTAAGAAATTCAACTTGGCCCCCACTATCAAAAGTTACTTTCATGAGTGTAAAGGTCGTAGCACACTTTTTTTGAAGTTCAGCAGGATATTTTAAGTGTTCTGCGAAGCTTGAATTGAATTTTTCGTATGAAGGAAATTCATCATTCTTTTGGCCAAAAACAGTGCAGTAGTTGAAAGCTAACAGGATTGCAATTATAATTCTTATTTTCATATCGACTTCTTTAATTACATTTTTTTCCTTTGTGCCCAGTCTCGTAATCGGCAAGGATTCTGGAGCGCTCATTCAAAGATGGTAATTTATTTCCAAGTTTTGCTGCTATATTATCCCATGTCTGGTTATTGACGCTATTCTGGAATGCATCGAATAGACCGCCCATAGCAACAGAGTATGCATCTGCTGCTGGCATATTATAATTGTCTGTTAGGTATTTTGCCATAAGTTCTACATAATTTGCTAGCATAAGATCGTGTTGGTTATTAGCAAATGCATATCCTTTATAGCTGAGGTAGGCATGTATTGCCTCATGAACAGCGACCATAGCTATGTATTCCTGAGAGGACCCAGGTAAATTATTCACATTCAGCTGGATATCGACGTCCATACTGAGCAAATTACCATTATTGTCAAAATATAATTTGCTAGGAGTTGCATTGCCGTTTACATCATTAGCCAAGCCTGTCGTATCATGGAAAATAAGATTAAATTTTCCTCCTACTCCAAAAATTGATTTCATGGATTCGTTGGCTTTAAAATTAATATCACGATCAATAATTCCGGCTACCAAAGCTCTCAAACAGGGATTCGAGACTTTATTGTATATATAGAAATATCCCTCGCTGCCACCGGATGAACCGCCATCACCTCCAGTTCCATCGCCGCCATCTCCGGGCCAGCCTGGGTCGGGGCCTGGATCAGGATTGTAACCGCCATCACCGGGAAGACCTGTGCCTGGTCCAGGGTTTGGATTTGGTACCACAACCTCTGGCAGGTCGTTGTCAACAGGACAGCCCTCTGGATCAACCCAAGTATCGGCAGGAGTATTGGGGCATTTATCTTCTTTATTAGGAACTCCATCACCGTCTTCGTCATCGTCACCATTATTTGAAGCACCCGCGCCAGCTTTTTTTATCGCACTATCAGTAATCAACGAAGTCTTTCCATCAATTACTTGATATTTCTTATAAAGGATTCCGTTTACACGATAAATCGTAAGTGTTCCATTTACTTCACTTGCATCTTTTTTCGAGGTTGCATCAGAAATAAATTCTGAGACTTGTGCATAAGTTTCTCCTTGCTTCTTAATCATAACCAGCTGGAGCGTAACATTGCTGCTAATATCCATTCTTAATGGAAGTGAGATAACATCTTGACCGTCAACTTTCGTTATACTTATTGCTTTATAATCTGGTGTAAGATTTCCATACCTCTTTGTAAAACGGTGCAAACCGTATTTTGAAGTAACCTGATATAAACTAGTTATTTCTTGTTCAGATTGGAGAGCTGTCTGTTCTAGATTAATCGGTGTGTGATCCTTTTGGCATCCATTGAACATAAAAAACATAGCGAAAAACAATAGGACAAAATAGATTCTTTTCATATAAATAAATAGTTATGTTTATAACATTTTTCCCCTGGTGTAAATAGTTGAAAAATTGCATTTGGTTTACTTTATATTGTCAAGTATAAATAAAATATATTGAAGGTTATGTAATATTATTTTTACTTTCCGTAAAAATGTACTTTAAGCTATAGAAATTATTTCATAAGTTGGAATATCGCTCCCGATTGTAACAATTAGTTAGGACAATTACTTTTTTATACGATAGTAACTGCATGCGCTTTTATATTGCTCTTTTTTTCTTTTATCAAAAATCACTTTTGTATCACAATATGTGTAAGCGATAAATGGAGCTTTGCCTTGACTTTCTCAAGGCTTTTAATAATTAAAAATAGTGTTTTAGACATTTTATTGAATTAGACTCAGGCGGCACTTGCAAGTATTCAATATCACATCTGATATTGACGTAGCTGAATCCGCTAAAAGTGGAGGAAAGTTGAAGAAGACCGGATAGTTAATGGAAAGAATCGTAGGGGATTTAACGGTTTAGTGTTTATAGATATTTGCATTATTCTTCTTAACAATACTTTTCCAATCAATAATTTACATCTAACGATTGGGGAGGCCCGCGAAATCGTTGTCTTGTATTTTAACATTGTGAAAAACGAAATCAAACGGGTAAGGCAACGGTATTTACGCGGCTCTAAGTACGAATAACTAGATGAAAACGTTGGTTCCGATTTCTCCGCTATAATAGTTGTGGAGCAGCAAGGTATAGTGAAGAGCTACCCAGGATTATTTGAAGCATTTGTGGAGATACAAGGTATAAAAATACAAGCTGCGTATGGGATGTTACTTAATAAAAATGGATCTTTCTAAAAAAGTCCAAATTTATTGATCGCAGCTTCCTCTGGTGTACGTCCAAGTTCTTCCTGAAACAAAGTATAAGTTCCATTATAGCTTGGATTTTTACAGTCGATCAAAAGCCTCGTCCGGTGTCCTTCTTGATAAACCTCGACCAATTTACAAGGAACTGCATAACCCGTTTGAAATGAGACATAATACTTTTCACCAACAATAAACTCAAAAGGTTTCCAAGACTTAAGATCTTTCAAAGGCTTGATATCTTTATCAACTTTAATTCGTGCTGTACTTTCCATAATATTGATTTGCTTATAAAATTACAAATTACGGAAAAGGAAACCATTAAAAAAGTTGCATCATTTAATTTGTATTGATGATTAGTTTTAAACCTCATATGATAATTCCGGGACTTCGGAATAGACAAATGCTTTTGATGGGCTTCCTGTTGTTCTAAAGTCTTTTTCAACGGTATAGGCTTGCATGTCGGAAGCTTTGATCTGATAAGTTGCAATGTCCGTGATCCGCTGCTCTGTCAGATCCTCCATCATCCATTGCCATGCAAGCTCGTCAGGAAGCATAGTTGGCATTCTGTTCTTTGAATTATGGATCTGTCTCATGAGTGAATTTGCTTCCGTGGTTACAAGGGCAACAGTATCAACGGTCTCCCCGGTATCTTTATCTACCCAGGGCTGCCAAATTGCAGCAATAAAGAAATATGCCTTATCTTTTAATCCGATATGGTATGGATATTTATCGGCTGTTTTCAGCGGCTGGTTGGTTTTTTTGTTCAGACGATAAATATGTCGCCATTCATAGAACTCACTTGATAAGATCAGACATCTTCTTTCCAGTGCAGCCTTCCGGAACATTTTTTCACGGCCAGTGTTTTCATCGATCAATAATAGTTCCTCGCCTTTTGCATTCAATGTCGTATAGGGCTGCCGCCATTTACCGGTACCGTCCTTGTACCCAAAGCGCATTTTTTTGACATCTTCTCTATTTTTGACGTACGACGGAATGAAACCCCATTCCATTTGCACAATGTCAAAATTGCATTTGTCTTCGGTGGGTCTTAAAACGGCAATATTTCCGTAATTAAAACCTTCATGTATTTCCTGATCGAGGAAATCATAGTTCATAACGGCTTTTTCAAGATCCATTAATCTGATGAATTCTTCCCTTGATACGCGTTGTCCATTGTAATAACACATAGTTTTATTCCTTTAAGTGTTTACTAATTTCTTTTCCAAACTCTTCGGCCTCCTTCTGACGGCCCTGCGGAATGCTTGTCCATGTATCGCCATTCCATGTTTTCACGCGCGCAACGACCAGGGGTTTTCTATTATCGGCAAATGAAAGCCTGAAGACCTGCTGGTCATTTACTACATGTTCATATACAGCAATTTTCAAGCCCTGAACTTCTATCTCAAACATATTTTCAAAAAATAATGCCACAAGTTTATGTTACGTAGTCGATATCGCGAATTTTGTCTTGTTTAGCGTTCATTGTTACTTTGTTAAGCAACTAAATGATGGCCCATCGCTTAAAATTATTGTTCAGTATAAAATTTATGGACACAATGTAAGTTATCTCTTAAGATAAAGCACTCCGTTTTATAATCGTCACCATATGGGCATTTTTCAATTTTAAGCTGTCTAACGGAATAAAATTCTATGTTATTGATCACTTCATCATTTTTTTGATATTCTTTAGGTAACCGGTCATAATTCAAGATATCATGATTCAGTTTTTGATCACCTGTATAGAATAATGAAACAACAATTATTTTTTCAACGTTATCAAAAAACGTCTTTTCGCGGTCTTCTTTTCCTACGAGTTTTCTGATTGTTCTACCGTCGTTAACTACATCAGTTATAAGAATAACTGTTTTATATTTCTTGTCCTCATTTTTAAGATTAAGCTTATTTTCAAACTTGTTGTGATCGAGCCACCTATATGAATATGGTAAGTATGTATATTTTTGTGGATATTTTAATGAAGCCTTGCTTGCAATCATATTTCCTTCATATCCTAGTCCTATGATTAGGTCCGCTTGCTCGACAAGCTCCATTTTCTCGAGAACATCAATTATAGTATTCTGTGCAAAATATAAATCTTCGAAATTTTCTAGTAACCGTCCAATATCTATCCAGTTATGTGCACGTGAGGTTTCACTCCAGTGAAAATGACCTTGGTGGAAAAGCTTTTTTTCTTTTACAATTTCGTAAAGGTTTTTCTGTAAGACCTTATTTTCGTAAATTCGAATTTCAGTTTTTCTCTCTTCTTCGTGTGTTACAGAGGGCTCTGCTTCACGATCACCATCTGTATCAGTTGGGAGTAGTGGAAATGGTTCCGCTGATAGAATTTCCTGTTGATCAGTGTTTTCTGGCAAAAAATCAATTTGATCGTTTTCTTGCCTTTCTGGGACCTTTCTTAATACAAAATTTTCTAACTCAACTTTCTTGATATCTTCATAACTGTATTTTGCCCATGCACCAAATGCTCCTTCTCTGGTGCTGCTTATTGTGCGAAGTTCATAGACTTTATTCTGAAGAATAAGATTACCACCTGAGGTTTCTATTTCATATACTTTAAAAGTTGCTCGAGGATTACCTTTTGAGGAAAATGGCCCAGAATCACTTAAGATAACACCTTCGCTATCTGCAAGGGTTTTCGAGTTTGCAGTATGTTCATTTCCATTAAGAACACATTTTACCCTGTTCCTTTCAAGAATAGTCGATAATAGTCTTCGGTTGGTCTCCTGCCATTGTCCAAATTGTTTATCCTCGTGTTCCCCTTCTAAATTATGGTGTAGACAAAGTATGAGTTCATGATTTTTATATTCCTCTCTAAACTTCTCTAATTCTTTTTCAAATTCAACAGTCGGCAGGAAACCATGACCTCCATTCTGATCAACGTTAAAATTTGAGTTAACTGCAAGTAGCAGAATGTCACCTATTATTAGATGATCAAAGATGCTTTTCTTATAATCGAAGTCTTCACCTTTTATTTTATGGTAAAACTCATTGAAGTTTTTAAATTTTAAAATTTGATGGTCTTCTCTGGCAATTTTTTTTCTTATTGCATCTTTAATGGTGTCTCTATGAACGTCGTGATCACCTGGGATTAACAGTATCTGCTCCTTAGGAAGCCGCAGTTCTGCCATTAATAGATCCAGCAAATGAGATGCTTCCTCAAATTCCGCGGATTCGCCAATATTAGAAATATCGCCGGTGACCAAAAGATACAGTTTGTTATACTCTAATTCTTTAACCTTATCTGTAAATAGTTTGATATAGGCTGTGTTATTTGCTCGTTCTAAGGTTAAGTGGGAATTACTGTTAGCAGGGCCAAGATCACCACTTTGATCAGAAACATGCAAATCTGAAATATGTAAAATTAGATCATTCATCTCTTAAATCCGTTTTAATTTCATCTTCTTGTATAGTATTAACTTCGTTGGATGAAACATTATTTTTTGTATCGATTAATTCATCTTCAACCTCGTCAGTCAAATCAGTTTTAATTTCGTAGTTTAAGTCTTTGTAATTTGTCTTGTCAATGGAAAAAATTGCTAAAGTTGCATCTTTTTTATCGATGTGACATTTTTTAAGGGTCTCAGTTTTGATTAGAGATATATTTCCCAAATATGACCCTCCAAGGAACTGGATGATATTTTTCACAATTTTTACTTCCGTTCCCAAGCAAACCATGTCTGAAACAACAATATAATTTTTTTTATCAATGATGTTTTTGCCAAGCGAACTATACAGTTTATTAATCGGCCCAATTTTATCAAGAATTAAAACATCCAGTTTAAGCAAGTTTGAAAGAATGGATACGATATATGCACTGTTTAAACTTTGACAGACTAGGATAGGAGTGTCCTGTTTCTCATTATTTTCCTTTGAATAAAATGGAATTGGGCCTTTTTTTCTCCATTCTTTCAAAACCTTAGAAGCAAGAAGGTAGATGGCGTACATCAACAATCCTTTTTTTTCAGACATAAAACTTTTAACGTTGATGTATGATGTTAGGTAAACAAAGGAAGATGTATGCTGTTTTCCATGCTCCTCTGAAAATGGTTTTAGTTCATTTTTAAAATGCTCTTTAAAAATGTCCTCAATTCTGAACTTTTCCGGGTAAAAATTATTTTCATTTTCATAGAAATAAAATCTATGAAATCCTTCTTTTATGCGGGGATCCAGCGTTATTTTATCGAAAAAGATGATATCCTTGGCCAGGTTGTCCGGATGATTGAAAAAACCATGGCACAGCGCTTTTGCAATTTCTTTTGTAATATTTAAAAATACGATATTATAATCTTTCCTGAGGTCATTGAAATATGTATCCAAGTTAGGCTGGATGGCTTCAATTTTGCGAAAATCGAAAGCTATGTTGCTGCTTTTTGGAGCGGATTCCATAATGTCTTTATTGACTCGCTCCATTGTTATTGACTGGAGTCTATCACAAAAAATGCCCAGATTAATATCTTCTAAAAAATTCGATGTGATTACCTCTTCACTATGGAGATTATAGTACATGAAATCCCCTGCGTTCATTTTGGATATGATCATAATTTAACGATTAGGAATTTCTACTTCGATATGAACTCCCTTGAATTTTACGTTGAAAAATCTAATAGAGGAAAATTGTGTTTCCTCAGAGTAATAATCGATTGTTACTGTGAGCATTTTTGCAAAAAGTTTCTTGATCTGATTTTTAGACTCTATTATACTCTTTTGATATAACGATTTATCCAAATCCGTATTTTCATTGAGTTTATGGGTATATAAAATTGATGTCCTAATTTTTTGAAGTGATGAAAGATATTTAAAGATTCTATTTGTTACTATAATCTGGCAATTATCGGTATGAAGCCTAAAGGAACCCTGCGAATTTAAAACCACATTTAGCATCAGATCAAAGATTCCTTCTCTTTCTTTAAGAGAAGAGTAAAACAAAGCCTCAAATATGTCGATCAAATTTTCAATAAAAGCAGGTGAAAACTTAGTTTCTATTTTCTCTAACAAATTTCTAAATTCATTCTTGCTGTAATAAAATGGAAAGAAAACTTTTGAATCCAGCGATTTTTTTAATCCAATCCCATTATCAGAAATCGAAAATTTGGTTCGATACCTGTCAACAAACATCATGGCGTAAGTGGTTGATCCAGAATGAATGACTCCATTGGTGATGAGCTCGGACAAGATGTCGATATATGTATTATGATACTCAATGGTATTAGGGTTATCAAATAATAATTCTCGAAAGTGTTCCTGTACGTAATAGGAGGTCATTGAGTTTATTTGGTCCCGTAGAAGAATATCATTGAAGAGCTGAAAGTCAATAGTTGAATAATCATCTTTTTTATAAGACCTAACTAAGTGATCTTTTCTTATTTCCTTCCCCTTGAAGGCGCCTAGATACTCTTCATTATAGGAAATTATACTATTTCCATATTGATGGTAGTAGTCCTTGTCTCCAGCAGTTTTAAAAAAGTTTGCTCTATAAAGAAATTCCAATGCTGAACTTGTTGCATGGTTATTATTTAAGAATAATCTTAGGGGACTTTTATGAAATTTACTTAACTGCTCTAAGATGCTTAATAATAATGGAATAGTTATAGGGTCAATCCTGTAGTTCGAACTATAAATTTCGTCATCCCCATTTCCAAATAATCTGAAGGCAATCTCTTCAGAAGGATGTTCTCTATAATAATTTGCCAATTTTTTTAGAAAATCACGATAGAAAACAAGTGGAGTGAAGTTGACATTGCTGTCAATAATTGGTATAATACTCTCCATAATAACTAAAAAGCACTCTTTGATTGGAGATGCTCGGTAAATATAATAAAAAAGAAATTTAATTTAAAGGAATTGCATTGGAAGAAATCGAGTTTTTGAAATGCTTTTCCATGATTCGACATTATTATAGCTTTGATCAATGATCTCTGTTTTCAGTTTTAATAGTGTCTGGTCCATAGCTTCTTCCTTTATAACGAATCTCTGGACAACAATAAAGACCTGAAATGATACTTTGATATTATTTCCACCTGCTTATTCCTAGAATTTCCGGAAGATTCAAATCAAAAATTTTGTGCTCCATAGATGAATTTAAAATCCAATTTTTTTCTGTAAATATGGATGAATAATTGTATACTAGGATAAACTAAATCTGACGAACTGACTAAATAAATATTTAATTCATGACGCAGGTCAGCTTTTGTTTCGTACCTACTTCTCAGACAGCTTTTATGAAGTTATAGAGTACCTGCTGTTCCTGTTTGCACTAAAGGATTTTGTATATTTGAGTTTAGCTGATAAATGATATACTGAAACCGTATAATTAATATTTTTCAATGAACGAAGAAGAAATCCGTGGGAAGTTATTATTGCCTTTTTTGAAAGATTTAGGATTTGACGAATCTGAAATTTCTTTAGAACGTAATTTTAAAATTAGGTTAGGCAAAACGGTTCGTCCGATTAACGGACGTTCTGATATCCTCTGTAAAAGAAATGGGCAAAACCTATTTATTGTAGAGTTGAAGAATGATTCAATTTTAATTGATCAAAATGATATAGAGCAGGGAATATCATATGCCAGGGCCTTGGAAGGAAATATTGCTCCTTTTACAATAATTACTAGTGGAAAGGATACAAAGATTTTCGATTCAGTGTCAAAAGAAGAGCTGACTGGTAAAAATATATCAGAATATTCTGAATTCTTTAAAAATGGCTATTCTTTATCAATGGACGAAGATCTTCGAATAAGATATGAGGCTTTAGCTAAGTTTATCTCCTTTTCTTCCGAAAATTTAAGATTGTTTTGTAAAGGTCAGGTGCAAGATAGGATGGGCCCTATTATAGGATCGAAAGATTCGCCCTCTGCTAAATTCATAAGTGAACTTTATTGTGAAAGGGAAGACCTTTTTGCACATTTTAATAATTTCCTGAATTCCGACGCTAAGATTTATGCGATTGTGGGTGCGGCTGGAGTTGGAAAAACAAATTCTGTGTGCTCACTTGCTCTACAAAGTCTGGAAGACAAATTTGTGTTTTTCTATAATGCCGCATTGTTACACAAATCCCCCCTTGAGCACATTGCCCAAGATTTAAATGTTGTTTTTTCGGGAAAGAGCGACAGCATGCTGGTACTTAAGAAGCTTAACGAGTTAGGTAGAAGCATCAATAAAACAGTTCTAATTTTTATTGATGCAATAGATGAAAGTACAAATCAAAATATCTCATACGAATTAAGTGAAATAGCACTATCCTGTAGAAATTTTGACAATGTTAAAATTTGTATTAGCTGTAAATTAACTATTTGGGATAGTATTTTAAAGATAAATGGAACAAAATCTCACCTACATGAAGAACTGGAGAAATATCCTGAGATTACCAACCATCCACTACATAAAACAGGGTTTTTATTGCAGGACTTTACGGAATTGGATCTGATAAACGTCATCCCCAAGTATGAAAGTATTTTTGGGTTTAAAGGCCCTATCTCAAAGAGTTTGTTGGAAGAATTGAAAAATGGATTCTTTTTAAAAATCTTTAGTCAAGTATATAAAGGTAAGGAAGTTCCTGAAAAAATTAACGATATAAAATTGATACGAACTTATTTGCAGGAATCACTGGAAAAAACAGAAATCGGTATACAACCTGCGCTGAGAATACTTTCAAAAATAGGAAAAGTATTGCTGAACAGTAAATACACTTCCCGTGAATCGCGGGATGACAACGGAATCGATATAAACAATGTTCTGACAGGTCTTAAGCTTGGTGTGAACGAGGGTCTGTCCGAGGATTTATTCGCCAGAAATATCCTTATTAGATCAAACAAGGAAGATTCATTCAACATATCATTTTACTTTTCAAAAATTCGCGATTATGTTATTTGTTTTCATAGTTATAAATTGAATAAATTAAGCGATGATGAGTTCTACGGACTACTTGAAAAATTTTATCAGAATTATATCGGTCAGAGCGCTCTCGCTTTCTATATGGAAAATGCATCTTTTTCCCATAGAAGAACATTATCGAAATTTAAAAAAGACAAAGCGATCAAGTATGTAAAAAAATACAATAAATATTTAGATAAACATTTTAAGAATACAAAAGCTCTGTTTGACCCAAAGACAAATGGAGAAATAGGGATAATCCTTTCTAACGATGAATTACATGAGAATGGCTATGCGCTATACCAAATGCAAAAGGAGTCTTCGGATAAAATTAGACTGGAAGATCTTAAAGATTCTTTTTCAGAAGATAACTATGATTACCTTCTAAATCTGGGAGTAAATTGTGTACATGGAAGCAATCAGGAATTCTTAGTAGCTGACCAGCAAAAAATATTAAAGCAAAATATACTTAAACAATTGAAGGAACTGCTGAAAAAAGGCCGATTACCTGGCTATAGTTCAGATATATTGCTCTTAGAACAGGTATCATTAATAATATACTATTATCATAAAAAACTAAATTATGATTATAAAATAGACGATTACTATATTCCACGGTTTGAACAGATATATCCTATTAACCTCACTGAACTTAAAGATAAAATTTATCTCTTTAAAGTTTTCTATCATTTTAGAAATAGGGAAGGACTCTTCGCAGAAGATTTGGACATAGCTGTGGAAAAGGCCTTACGAGAAAACTTTATCGCACCAGATTTACATACAGTAGGAGATTTCCCACCATTTGAAGAACTGGGTAAAATTGTAGATATTTTATTAGAAAGGGGATACTCAATAATAGAAAATCATCATCTGCCTTTGCCGGACAAGTCTGTCTTTGAAGCACAGGAGTTTGAAAAAAGCGCTAAGGGAAGAAATTATAATCAGTTGAGAGTTTATCAATTTAGTCAGTCACAGGCTAAATTATATACCGAATCCTTTTTCAATCATGTTGAATCGTGTTATAAAAGTTTTGTGGAAGAAAATTTTCCAGCTTATAAAAAAGAGTTCCAATTTTATAACAATTGTCCGCACGAATACTTCTTTTATTGTGATAAAGATGGCCTTCGCGGTCGTGGATTTTTTGGCTATAAACCTTCAAAACAGGGTCGGGTAGGTGTTCATATCAGTAAAATTCCTGCAGAGGAAGTTTTTAGATCAAAATCGGCTCATAAAGAGGCCGACATATCTGTTCTCAGGGTATTTTCATTTGGTAATTTTATTTATAATGATAATCTTTTGAACCATAGACAGACTTTTTATGAGTTCAGAACTCCTGAGGTCGATAAATTCTGTGTTTTAAGAAACTGGGTGTACAGCTTAGTCGAAGATGATATCGAGAAGGTTTTTAAAAATTATGATGTATAGACAGTTTGATCTATCTTTTTTTTTTCGGTAGTACGCAGTTAGAATAGCAGAATTCAATTTGACTTTTCCATTTAATCTATATTGTTGTTTAAAATTAATCATCATTCAGCAGCAAGCTACTTAATTTGAACTAAATGTAATTTAAATAACGGAATATGCAGGGGGGCAATGTGCTTTGCTGCAAGAACAGAAATGTATCAAATACTAGATGAGCGGTTGGAGGAGAAATCTGCAGCGCATCGAGGATCTAAAACGGAAAGTGCGGCCAGCTCTCAGGCACTTTCATCGGTAAAGAAATGTTCAGGTTATTCCATCCATAAAATGGTAAGAAGTGTACTGAATGCCTTCAATATGATGTCCCTGATTACGCTTTGGGTTCGTTGCATGCCTCAATGCGGATTTAATCCTGTCAGTGCACGAATTCTCGTCAAAAATAATTAATTTGCGAATAACAGCAGATAGCCATTGTATTTGTTTTCTGATCCCTATAAAAATACTATTGATGAATAAGATAGACTGGAATTCATTTAGAGTTAAAAATGAAAATTACACGAAAGCGTTTGAAGAATTATGTTATCAGATTTTTTGCAGAAAGCATAAATTTTCAGATGGTATCAGAGCCGATTTTAATCAGGCAGGACTCGAAACGTATCCCAAGAAATCAGCATCAACAAGCAAAATCGTCGGCTTTCAGTCTAAATTTTTTGAACACCAGACGGACTACAGCCAAATCAAGAAATCCATTGAAAAAGCACTGAAATTATTTGCGAATGAACTGGATGAGATCACAATTTTTCTAAACTCAAACGCGAAATTAACGTCAGAAGGCGCAAAAGAAATTGTATCGATTGCCAGGAAAAAAAATATCAGGATCAACTGGTTTACGCAGAGCAAGTTTCAGATTGCTCTGAATCAACCTCATAATCTGGATATTGCTCAGCTTTACTTCGGGTTTGGCGATGAGCGGAATTTTATTAAAAGCAATATTTCAATAGCAGACTCCAACTTTATACAATCGTCAGGGTTTCTCATACTGCCGATTGTCAGGCTTCCAGATAGAGAGCTGACTGAAAGAAAGCTTAGTGCAAAGCTCTCAGTACTGACTGGAAATGCCGGTTCGGGAAAGAGTATTTTGATAAAATACTTGTTTTGTGAGTATGCCAAATTGTTCGAGGGAAAAATGATATTTGATAAAAATCGTGTTTTGCCCATGCTGGTTAACCTCAAGGATTGTTATTCCGATAGCCTGGAAGACTTGGTCAGACAACGTCAGAAAGATTACCGGGTTCGGAATCAAAGTATCCGTTTTATTTATATCCTCGATGGATTGGACGAATTGAGCAGGTTACATGCGGATCTCGCCCTGCGCTTTGTAAAGAGGCTTGCGGAAGCGGACAGTACGGATAAAATTATGATCTCCTGCCGAAGGGGAAGCCTTAACAAGCTTATAATCAATGAATACTTTGAAACATTTGACAGTTATGATATTAGTGACCTGACACTTGAGGACATCGAACGCTATTTCCAACAGAAAGATGACCAGCAAAAAACCGATAAACTGCACCGGCTCAAAGAAGAGAACCGTCAGCTCATTGAAGGAATCACGGATATTTTTCTGGTAAAACTGCTGTGGGATACCATTGATGATATTACAGAAAATACAACGATCATTGATCTGTTGGAATTGAAAATAAGTGGTCTGCTCAAAGCAGTACAGCACCGTAAAGACCTCGACGCCCTTAACCTGCTGGTTCCGAAGGAAAAGGAAATCATAAGGATCAACGAAAAATTATCCTACCGTTTTTCTAAAAAATACCAGTATAGATTTAAACATTCCTCCATCGGCAAATTTTTAAGCAGGGAGTTCCCGCAACTGGATTTCAAGGACATCAACGCGATTGCCAGCTACATTTTAAATACGTTTTTCGATAAAAATACAGCGGATGAAAACAATGATACGTATATCTATCAGCACCGGAGATACCAGGAGTATTTTTATGCGAGGAGATTAAAGAAAACGTTTGAAAGGGATATGGGTATCATCCGCAAGACCGGCGTTGTCCTTAGTCCGGATTTCTTTGATGATATATTCATGAAATATCTTCAGAAAGAATATAAAAAAACAAATAACTTTCCTGCCCTGGCTCTGCTGGCAAGTATCAAATATTACCAAAAAAACGGAGATCAGTGGTATATCAGTGATTCATCACAGTTTATTGATGCGTTAGCCTGTCAGAAGCCCAGAACTTTGGAGTTTTTGCTTAATGATGATATACTGAATACGAAGAGCTACATATACGGAACCTATGAAAATGCGCTCAGGTTCTTTGAACACGGAAAAATCGAGGCGGCATTAAGTGTAATTGAGAAGTGCAATGGAGAATTCGGCAGGTTTGAAACCACCACTGAAATGAAAGATCTTGAGGGCCAACTGTACTACAAATTCTCCATTCAGGGGGAAGGATCGAAAACGTATGTTTCATTCTTCTTAAAAAAATATCGCAAATCCTATAAGGACTTTGATACAGACTCCAATTCACTGCTGGATAATCAGTCCCCCATGGAATATGTGATAAAATCTTATTTTAAAGTAGGCTTAAAGCATTTTAAACAGCAAATGACCACATTGGTCAAGGAGCTAACGGGTGTTGAACTGTGCTTTTTACTGGACCTGTTGTCGAGCGTAGAGTTTTTGCCGTTATTTTTTAAGAACAAAACGTTGCAGGAGGCTATTTCAGAGCAGCTTGCCAGATACAGGAGAAGGCCCACCCTTGACAATCTATCGGTATTTTTCTTTAGGAAACTACTAAAAACGACAGTGACAGACAAACAAGTGAATGAAATATTTACCCTTCTTCGGCCAAGTCACGGTCATGTGCGGGAATTTAGTTTTAAGAGGCTTATCCATCCGTTTGCCATTAGTTATTTTATAGCAGGCGACGGAAGGTTTATCCAGGAAGTGGATTCATCTGGAGATTTCCCCGCATCGGAAGATGTTGTTAAATATTCCGTGCTGTATGATTTCTATTGTAATGCTTTAGAGCAACCCACATCCTTTTCCAAAAATCTGGTCGCTTATAGAGACAGGTTTAAACATTTTTACCACAGTAGGTCAAGGGTAAAAACACTGCTTTCAGAGCTGTGGGCTTATATTTTTTATTTCTCTCAAGGAAACAGAACTGAATATTTGCAACTGACCGCCAAACTGACTTTTGATTTTGACGAGCTGGCCTTTTTTAGCCGGCTAAACAAAATAGATGCGGAGTACTTTGCCAGCATTGTCACAGAAACGGAACTTTTGCCGTATGAAAATTCCTTAAAAAATTGGAAGCAGGACTATTCGGAATATATTGACCGATGCTTTGCATTGAGTGGAATGTATTCGCAGTTCAATACGGAAAAATCCTTAAGCTACATAAAAGAAGCGTTAATCAATAGCAAACTCCGTCATGGCTGGAGGAAAGATATTTATATATCAGAATTTTTTAATGAGTCTTTTGCTAAGATCCTGTCGAGAAACTGGTTAACAAAGAAAGAACTCAAGAAGTATGCCGCATCGGTATATATAATGAACTTACGGTTATATGAAATTACGGACCGAGATCATACGCGCTATGGAATTTTAAATTTTCTGGAAGCTATGGCCCCGTATGATCTAAAACTTTCTTACAAATTTCTGGAAAAGTTTAAAGAAAAGAATCTCGAGAAACACGTCGAGAACCTGTCGATCATAGCCCTTTTGATACAGGACATTAAAAACAACGCAATTCCTTATCATAAAGTGGGTGACATCCTAAATAGTTGGAGATTCCGTAATAAGTATGAACAGTCCTTATTTAACGTCGAAATGGAGGTCCTTAGCAGTGATTTTTATGATGATCAGGTCAAAAAGCTCTCCTTTGATAAAGCATATAATATTGTTGATATGGTAAAGGGTAAGTTTGATTATCAGGACGGGGTATTGGACAATTACTATGAGTTATATGATTTTTACTGTACACTCTATGGAAAGAAAAATATATTAGTTACCAAAACAGATAGCTATGGAAGCGATAAGGACATCAGCCAAGGTGAATTTTCGGCGCTCATAGATAAGGTCGTGGATCATAATGGTCTTCAGGACTTATGTTCAATGTACGGTAATTATCATAATAAAATCGAAATTAAAGATAAAGAGATATGGCGAAGGTGGATCGAAAAAATGGTATCCATCGACGGGAATATTGATCTTTTTATGGCTTTGACGGATAAACAACAATTCCTAACATCCGGTTTCTGGGGAATTTCCAATTCAAAATACTTCGAGCTGGGGGTGGCATGTTGTCTGGAAAATCCGAATACAAAAGACCAGATGGAATCTTTTCTGATTAATAACGGCGGCCATGGTTCGTTTTACAAAATGATCTACGTTTACGCAGCAATGAATGAAAAGGAAAAAGCCTTAGCCATGTTTGAAAAATTTCATCAATTTTGCCATTTTCTGATTACGTAAATACTGGCTTGCGAAGTTGAATGTTTCTAGAGAAATTGTGCGCTTGATATGATTGACCTTACGGATGGAAGGACCCAATAGACCTTTGACCCGGCTGCCAAATTTCCAGAAAATGGCCCTGAATCACTTCGCGAGTCCTCTAGTAGATTTATCTTATTTAATGCTTTCAAAGAAGGATAATAGTGGAATCAAGTCCTCGACTGAAGCCCACCATCCCCAGTGAGAGGGATTTACGTGAAAATACAAATAGCTAAGAATTTAGGGTTTTGACCTAAAAATGCTTATATTTGCGTAAAGAACTTAGTTTATTGTAATTAAGATTTTAAGAGAATTAACAAGATAGATGAGCGGGTGGCCCATATGTGGCATCTTTCGATTTACAATTCGTAACTAGTTGGTTTGTAGATTGATAGAAGGGTAGGTGGCAATCCCTCACTCTCCGCCAGGTGCAAATTTAAAGTTTTTAAAAAGCACTAAAAAATAGATAAATCCTGCAAAATCAATGATTTGCAGGATTTTTTTGTTTATGGCTTTCTTTCTTTTTAAGGAGCTTAAACGTGAAGAGCAAATCAATCCACTTCATCTATGTTCGGATTACAGTAGATTGTATCCCTAAAGAAACATCAACAAAAAGGAAGTGGGATATTAACAGATGGAACCAAAAGGAGGAGAAAGTAATAGGTACCAAGGAGAGGCTAAAGAACTCAATATCTTTTTAGAATCATTTTGGGGCCCATTGTTTCTTTACCATCTAGAATGTCTAATCCAGGTGCTAGTGTGTCCGGTTTAACTATTTTGTTCTTATTTAACTTGTGTGATTGGTCTAAGTTTGTTTTATAATAATACTAAAAAAGACAATAATGAAAACAATTAGAAAATTTACAATCGCAAGTGCGTTATGCGTATCCCTATTTTCCGCCGTAGCAATTTCATGTAGTGATGATAACGAATTTCCGACAGAACAGGAATCGTCGCCTGCAAATCATAACAATGCAAAAACTAACTTTATCAACGTGAAAGGAGTAGAGTTTGCTTATCGCAGCTGGGGGAAGGAAGGTGGAATACCTCTAGTGTTATTGCCAGGAACTGGAGGTTCTATGGACGATTGGGATCCCGCGGTCACCAATGGACTCGCAAAACAATATAAAATAATCATTTTTGATAACAAGGGAGTAGCTTCATCCAAAGGGACCACTCCTAATTCTGTCCAAGCAATGGCTAATGACGCTATTGATTTTATCAAAGCAATGAACCTTGGAAGAGTAAATATCATGGGATTCTCAATGGGAGGATTTGTTGCCCAAAGAATTGTGTTAACGGAGCCAGCGATAGTTAATAAGATTATTTTGGCCGATAGTGGACCTAAAGGAGCAATCGGTCTTGCCAATCTTCCAAATATTGTTGCAGGAACTGCTGGACTTAGCGCAGAAGAATCCTACTTAAAATTCGGATTTACTGATTCACAAACAAGCATTGCAGCAGGAAAAGCGTCGTTTGCCCGTGTCCATCAACGCACTGTTGATCGAGATCCGGCACTAAGTGATGCTACTTCAACCGCTCAATTTACTGCAGTATTAGCATGGGCGCAACCTGATGCAAATGCACTTGAGGAAATTAAAACCATTAAAAAACCTGTTCTAATCGTTCATGGAGATAAGGATCTTCCAATTTCTGTTCAAAATGCATATAATATGAAACAAAATTTAGAGAACGCTGTATTAGTTGAGTTCTCAGATTCTGGACATGCGGCTTTTTATCAGAATCATGAAGCATTCATAACAAAAGCATGCGCATTTTTAGCTCAATAACATACTAAATATCAAAAAGCTTTAATTCCGGGGCAGATCAACACTAAAGTTGATCTGCCCATTTTTATTTTAAATAATACCCGGGAATATAATTTTTAAAGTAGAGAACTGTTTAAGGTTGAATGGGAAAAAGGAAAAGTATCTTTTCGAATTAAAAGCAAACATCATTTTGTAATGACCTTACCATTTAGACTTCCTTGAGCTGATCTATTTATAATATTGTGAAGATTCTCAAATTTATAGAAGACATTTTAATGCCTAGTGGAAATGATCGATGAGAAGTTTATGAATGGTTTTCTGTTGACGGTCATTGCTGAGGTAAATTGCTCGTGGTTATTATATGCTGGCTATAGATAAAACATAAATGCAAAAATGCCCGATAAAACTACCGGGCATTCTTGCTGAAATAATTACTTAAAATTATTTCAAAACGAATAAATTAAACTATATGGACCAGGGATAAAATGCGGCTTATTTTGAGGCTGCCATAATTATATTGGCGACTTCTTGAGGATGTGAGATGAATACGGCATGGCTCGCTCCTTTGATCTCGGTGATCTTCGTATCTGACCTTTTGTACATATTTCTTAATATAATAGGATTGATGCTCTTATCCGCCGTTGGAACAATTCCGAATGTCGGTTTTGTATGCCAGTCTGCAGCTGTTACTGCTGTGGTAAACGATGAAGCAAGGATCGGTTTTTGGGCATGTGCCATAAAAGTTGCTTGTTCATGGCTAAGATCAGCCGCAAATCCCGCATGGAATTTTTCCAGGTCATAATAGGCAAACCCTTCATTATCCGGAGGTAAAATACCAGCTTCTGGAAGACCCGGTTGGGACGAATACCATTTATCTGTTGTTTCACCTTTATCAGGTTGAAATGCAGTTACGTAAACTAGAGAGGCAACATTGGCATGTGAACTTGATTCCGTAATTACTGTACCGCCCCATGAGTGGCCTACAAGTACTGCCGGTCCATCAAGTTTATCCAATATTCTTCGTACAGTTGCATTATCATCCTTTAATGAAGTCAATGGAATCTGGGCAATTGTTACATTGTAGCCATTTTTTGAAAGGATATCATATACGCTTCTCCATCCTGATCCATCAACAAAAGCACCATGTACAAGTACTATGTTTTTAATTTTGGTATTGGTGTTCTTTTTTTGAGCTTGTGCATTACCTAAGCCCAAAAATATAGTTACTAAAAGTAAAATTGCAAAGTGGATTTTTTTTAGCATGACTGTTTAGATTAGTGTTGTTGAAATATTGATGTTTCCTTTTATTGCTTTGGAATATGGACAGGTTTGGTGTGCAAGTTCAATAAGCTGTTCGGCGATTTCTTTGTCAATTCCTGGAAGACCGACAGATAATCTTGCTTGCAGAAGAAATGCATCACCTGTCAATCCCAAATCGACTTCGGCATCGACGAAAGCATCTTTTGGTAGTATTGTACCAAGTTTTTTTGCTGCTAAACCAAGTGCTCCAATATAACAGGCCGACCAACCTGCGGCAAATAGCTGTTCAGGATTAGTTCCTTTCCCAATGGATCCTGGTGCGGAAAGTATGATATCCAATTTTTCGTCGCTGCTTTTAGCATTCCCTTCTCTACCTCCAACCGTATGGGTTTTTGCTGTGTAGAGTACTTTTTCGATGTTATTCATTTTCTTATTTATTTTATTGTTAGACCTTATTTTTTATTTTTTTCGGTGTCTTTTCTACTATTTTGATAGTACAAAGAGACCATAAAATATCCTATCAAACTAGTGTAAAGTGCCCCAGATGGACATAATAGCGGTTAAAGTGGACAAATAAAATAATGAAATGGACAATGAGGATTTGCGACAATACTATATATCTGACAGCAAAAAAAATCAAGATTTATTTATGTCTTGATTAACTATATTTTTAAGACCGTGTTGTATTAATTGGATAGTGTCAATAAACTCTTAGCGGAAATTTTGTTAGCGTTAAGCTGCACTTTTTAGGTTAACAGGCTGCTCGAAAATCGAATGGTTAAGATCGTGTGTATTGCTCAGGCAATTTCGGGCAGCGTATAATTGATCAAAACCTAACAGGACATCATCGCCTGTTAGGTTTAAAGATCGTATTACTTTAATAGAATACCTTTTTTGAGGAAAGACTCTAGCACAGAATGTCTCCAGTAAGGAGCCTTTGTGATCTTTTATCGATTTGGTCAAAACTTTAATTTTCCTGATGCCAAAGTCGTTTGTTCGCTTGTCAAGAATATTTATATCGGAACTTTATAGCAGATAAAAATATGCAAATGGGAATCCGTATCCGTTCATTGCCGCATAAAATATGTCATTTCTTATCCCATTTACCCCGATCTAGTTTAGCGGTCTTCCAACCAATTCAGGAACATGGCAGTTTTATCTTTGCCGATCAAAAGCTTTTCTTCTGTTGGAACGGTCAGTTTTACAAAGAGCTTTCTTCCAAAATAATGCTCAACTTCCTTTACGGCAGAAAAATTGATGAGGTACTGTCTATTGAGCCTAAAAAACTGTTTATCGGAAAGGATGCTTCCCAAATGATCCAAAGATTGGTTCATATCATATTGTTCGCCTTTAAAGGTGACAAGGGAAGGGGAGGTATAATTGATATAAATATAGGCGATATCATCCGTTTTGACTGTAAGGTATTTATTGTTTTTAAAAACCAGGAAACTCGTTTTCTTCCTTTCTTGATCACCGATCCGACTGATTATATCGTTAAGATCATTGGCAGAGGCTTTCTGGAAAATATTTTTAAAATTATGCACTTTCTCAAAAGCATTTTTTAGATCATCTTCCGAAAATGGTTTAAGCAGATAATCAATCCCGTTTTCTTTAATTGCTTCCATGGCGTATTCACCGAAAGCTGTGCAAAAAATTACTGGACATACGATTTTGACAGCTTTAAAGATGTCAAAGCTAATACCATCGGACAGCTGGATATCCATAAAGATCAGCTCTGGCGATGGGTTATTGGACAAATAGTCTATAGCGCCCTCTACACTTTGGATCTTTGCCAGAATCCGGGAACCTGGCTGCAAATGCAATATCAGATTTTCCAGTGAACGCGCAGCTTTAATTTCGTCTTCAATTATTAGGATGTTCATATAATATGGGAAGTTTTATGGTAAATTTTTCGTCAGTCGCCGTAATGATAATATTTTTCTGGCTAAGATGAAGGTACCGTTGATTGATATTTTTGAGCCCCAGTCCGGTGGAGGGTTCTGGAATTTTCCTTTCCTGCAGATTGTTCTCGATAACCAAATAATCTTCCTGCTGATAGATCGCAATGTAAAGTGGTTTCTCCAACGAAACAATATTATGTTTGATGCAGTTTTCTACTAATAGCTGCAGTGTAAAAGGAGGAATGTAAGAGTCATAGCTATCACTCCCAAGATTTTGTCTCACAAAAAGGCCTTCTTCAAAACGGGCTTTCAATAGATATACGTACGATTCCATAATAGCCAGTTCTTCTTTTAATGTTAGGACTTTAAGCTTTAGACTTCCAAGAGTAAATCTGTAGAAGTCAGCAAGTTTTAGTATAAATTCTGAAGATTGGTCATCGTGGCTCTCTACCATGTATTTTAGGGTATTGAGACTATTAAAAAGAAAATGGGGATTTACCTGTTGTTTTAAAAGTTCATATTGAGCTTCAAGATTTGCAGCCATCGAGCGTTCAAGTTCTCGTACAAATTGTTGATTAAGATAAGTCTGGTATAATATATGGATAAACATATAAAATGTGAGGTTGATCAATATCCCTCTTACTTCGTACATTAATATTTGGGGGCCAAAATTTAGGTGAGATAGAATGTAATACTGTATAGAAGAAAGGAAAAACATCAATATTAAACCCACTCCCAATCCCCTAAATAGCTGACCCGACAGTACTTTTTTACTGCCTGTTTTCTTTGTATATGCAGGTATCGAATAGATATTATAATACCAGATCAATAATGCAAAACCGGATGTTACAGCGAAATCGGCTATACCTTCGGCCATAACAAAGTGATGGTCTACAATTTTAGGGATTGAGGTTAATATTCCCAATGAAATTGAACTAATCCATATCAGACGACCTGAAATCTCAAAAGGTATTTGCTTTTTGGGTTTAAACATTTTAATGAAGGTTATTTTCTGTTTGAAGTTATGCTTTTTATGGATTATTTAAATCAAAACGCATAAAAAATCATTTTTTAATCTTGAGACAAATTTTCAGTGTAATCAATTAAGTGGAGTTTGTTAAACGCGTAGTATGTAATGGCCAGGACTAAAAAGGCGATTATCGCATCGATTGTCGAAGGTAGGCCAAGCACCAAAATCTTTGAGAAGAAAGCGAAAGTGATGTCAAAAAACATCCCTGCAAAGATCCATTCCTTCAACCTATTGAAACGATTTGGAATAAGGAAAATGATACTGCCTACAATTTTAAATATACCTAGTATATAAATGAAATGTGGAGGATATCCAAGTTGTAGCGTAATATCCCAGACCACCGGATTCCTTGTGAGTTCAAAGAAACCGCTTGCGCCGAACCATAATGACATAAAGATGCGTCCGCCAAGATAAATTTTTGTGTAAGTTGAATGTTGCATGATCAATTATTTTTGCCTTTTGAGCGAGTTATTAAAATTATTGTATACTGTTATGATGAATAATCGTTGTTTACTGTGCCATTAGGTCGGCTTCAATGATCGCCTCAGCGAAAGCCTCCGGTGCTTCCTGTGGCAGGTTATGGCCAATACCACCGTTTAAAGTATGATGCTTATACTTACCTTTATATTTTGATGCATAACTTGCTGGTGGCGGAAAGGCTGCCCCATTTGCATCACCTTCAAGGGTTACAGTAGGAACAATAATATCCGGAGCTTTGGCAAGCTTTTCTTCAAGTTCGTCATATTGTTCTTCGCCTTTGGCCAGTCCCAACCGCCAACGGTAATTATGGATGACAATATCCACATGGTCGGGGTTATCGAATGACTTTGAGGAACGTTTATAGGTCTGGTCATCAAAGTTCCATTTTGGTGAAGCTGTTTTCCAGATCAGTTTATTGAATGCCTGTATATTTGCTTTGTAGCCTTTATAGCCCCGTTCAGTGGCGAAATAATATTGATACCACCATAAAAATTCGGCATTTGGGGGAAGCGGGTTTTCGTTCGCTTTGGGGCTACCAATAAGATATCCACTTACAGCGACCAATGCCGAACAACGTTCAGGCCATAATGCTGCGATAATATCCGCGGTTCTGGCTCCCCAGTCGAACCCACCGATAATCGCCTTTTCAATTTTCAGTGCATCCATATATTTGATGATATCAATTGCGACCGCAGACTGTTGCCCGTTTCGCATGGTTTTATCAGAAAGGAATGTGGTGGTTCCATACCCCCGAAGGTAAGGTACCAGTACACGGTATCCCTTTTTAGCAAGGATAGCGGAGGACTGTTCAAAGCTGTGGATGTCGTATGGCCATCCATGAAGAAGGATAACCGGCTTACCTTTACTTGGTCCGATTTCAGCATATCCTACATTTAGGAGTCCCGCTTGGATAGTTTTAGTCTGCTGAAAATTCATCATATCTTCTGTTTCGCTGTTTTTCTCATTAACCGAAGTTTGCGCATTTAATCTTGAGATTCCAGCACCTATCATCATGATGATGGAAAATGTGAGGATCTTTAACATTGTATTTAGTTGGATTTTCATTGTTTCAGTATTTAAGTTGATTTAAATTTTTAAGGTCGAAGTATTATTTAGGTAATTTTAGGGGCTGGTATTCAAGGATCGAATTAATACGTTGCCTGCTAGATTCATTAGAAGAAACCTTTCCGAATTCGATTCCATATTTGAGATTTCCCATTTGATCGGTTTTAACGGTCTCGACACTTAACAGCTCACCACTGACCTTACTTCCAAAATAATTTGGGTCATCCTGCATTTTATAGGTCACGAGCTTAAGATCTACTCCTATGATTCCTTTTTTTGTTTCCAGTGCTGAAATTCCCTTTTGATTGCCATAAAGCGCAGACATGGTCTGTAAGTTTGGATTAAAGGAAGATGAAATAAACTTCAGGCTTCCCGGATCAAACATAAAGCGGATTTTTCCAGTTTCTTTTTCAGGATTTTTGGTACATGAGCCAAAAATTAAACTAGTTAATAGAACTATGGATAAGACTTTTTTCATTTTGAGCGGTTTTTAAATAGTGTTCAATTAATTTTCTGGAATTTACTTTTGGCGGCACATTGAAAAGAAAGCCTGTCGATTCTGCTAGCTGCCTGTGGCAACTGATGCAGGACTGTTGCGCGAACAATGCTGTTTTCCCTGTTGGTTTCAATTCCTGTCCATTGAATTTTGCAAATCCCCAGCCTTCAGTTTCCGTATATTCTTTCCCGTCTTTGACCATGTATTGCATGTTCACAAAGTCACCCGGTACAATTTCACCATTCGCTTTTTTTGTCTGCTTGAAAACTGCCTTTGCTACTGCGCTTCCATCTGGCCATGGATGAAAATTTTCTTCCTGAATCGCTTTTACAGCGATGTCATTTCCGTAGATTACCCGTATGCTGTTGTCAATGAGTGTGCTCATGCCGATCACTTTCCAATTTTTGAAGTCGGCATTGTAGCTGATCCCATTGGGAGAAACGGGGACTCCAGCTTGTACGGTAGTGGTCAAAGGTTCTACTTTAGGACCAGCTTGAACAGGGCTTATTGTCCTATGTGCAGGAATAAAACTGTCTTTTTCTGAAAGAGACAAAGCAAACTGCTTAATGGTCTCAATCTCATTTTGTGAGAGTTTAGCTCCTGGGTGCGTCATGGCATAGGAGGGAAGAGGCATCTTCTCGGCACGAACCATATTGAATATTGCGTAGAATTTTCCCTTTTGCTCAGCTTCGGATAATTTGTCCCATTCCGAAAAATTCATTACTTCGCGGGCTCTCCTGATGTCTTTATTGACGATCCAGGAAATCGGAGCGAGTTTATCTAAGAAGGTGAGATGTTGCGCATTTGAATGACAGTCATAGCAGGAACGTTCTAAAATCTGAGTGACCTCTTTAGGTACATTTTTCATAGGCCCGGTTACCGGCCTTTGTTCGATCGGCGCATTGAAAAACTGTAAGGCTATAAAAGCTGCTAAGATACAGAGTAATACAATGGGTAATAATCTTATTTGTTTTGCGTGCTTCATGATATTTTCTTTTTTGTTTTGATAAAATTAGAGTAAACAATGCCAGTCGAAAAGATCAAAGGCGATGAACCGGACATATTGAAAGGTGAATAAAGCATTTCTGGTGTTGAACCGGACAGGGTTTCCTATAAACTTACGCTGGTCGCATCAATGATTTCTCCAGAATTCTGGTTCTGTTCAAAAGCGATAATTTCCCAATCTTCTTTGGTATCCGGAAGTTTGAATGAGAAGCTGCCATTGGCTTGAAGTGTTCGGCTTTGCAAGTCCCTTACAATTTGTACATGTGAAAGCGCTTTTCCGGCGTTTTCACCTGCTGAGACCTGCGAAGAGGCTTTCTTTTGAACAAGTGCCATGAGGATTGTGGAGTTTTTCAATGCTGATTTTGATGTGTAGCCGATCTGAATAGATTTACCTTCGGATTTTTCAATTTTTACAATCAGGTTTTCCGCATGGGTCTCCAGCATTGCCGATTGAATGCTGCGTAATACTTTGGTGGATTCGGAGCCAACTGTTTCTGTCTTGCCATTGATTACCATCTGAGGCGTGTATAACGTCCCTAGGTTCATCCACGTTGCATATTCTTTTTGTCTTTCTGTGAACCTGGCTTTGCTGAAACGGTCTTTCCATCCCTGATGATCCCAATAATCTACATGGTATGCCAGAATAAAAAGTTTCTTGTTTTCGTTATCCTTTTCGAGCTTAGCAATCAGTTCGTCTGCCGGAGGACAGCTCCAGCAACCTTCGGAAGTAAACAGTTCGACTACAGCGAAGCTTTTATCCGAATTTTTTGCTTTGATGTTTTCCATTTTCTGGTCATCTGCAAATCCTTTGAAAGCCATAATCAGTGTGATGATCAAAGGAAGACTTAAGACGTATAATATTTCTTTTATCGATTTCATGCTATTGATTTTTATTTTATTGATGAAAAGATGAATTAAGGGTTTTTTATATGACAATTATAAACTGAAGATTTTGAGGGAAAAACCGAAGTCTTGAGGCGGGATGCAGATTTCATCGCTGCATTGCATAAACTGAATTGTCCCCCTGATCGTGCCATTCTTTCCTTTTATTTTGATTCTTTGACTAAACTCAACATCGTTCTCAAAATAGGTCACAGGAATACCCAATACTTTTTCGAACTTTCGGAGTGGTGTGGGCTGGGCCACTTTCCCTACCAGTTCATAAGATTTATCAGGCTGGAATTTAAAGTTCATTTTAATGGGGCTCTGGGGACTATTGCCCAGCGCATACATATGCCACGCTTGGGGTATCTTTGCTTTCATTGAAATTTCTCCTTCGTCAGGGGATTTTCTTTTGAGAATACATTCCCATGTTATCTGACCATTGGAAGTCTGACCTTTGGAATAACCGCAGAAAATCATTAGGACTGTGATCATTAAAATTGCTAGCTTGTTCATTTTTCTTATTTTTTTAGTTAAAAACTGTTGTTTTGTTATGCAAATAGACGGTAAATAACAGTTTCAGAATAGTGAAAAGTGGTTAGAACGGACTTTTTTCCCATTGAAGCCGGCACTTATGGACATCAAAAATTTTAGGGGAAATGCGATAAAAAAAGTCCACTATTTCAAAATTGAAAAAGTGGACGGGATAAAAACAGCACAATCAAAACAAATGATTTATTTTAGTTTTTCATGATGGCCATTATAAGTCTGATCTTAATGATCGGAAAGCATTTCTCATTTCTTTTGTAAAGAGTTCCGGTTGTTCCCAGGCAGCGAAATGCCCGCCCTTTTCCAATTTGTTGAAGTAGATCAGTTTCGGATAGGCGCGTTGGGCCCAAGTTTTTGGAACAGCATAGATCTCATCGGGGAAAGCACTTACCGCTACCGGAATCTTTAATCTCCTTGGATCAAAAAATCCCGCTGTGGATCCCTGAGAAGCCTCCCAGTACAGACGCGCTGAAGATATTCCGGTATTTGTAAACCAATACAAGGATATATTGTCAAGGATGTCATCCTTGGATAGTCCTTCTTGCTGACCTGCGAATACACGTGTAATCAATTTTTGGCTCCGGTCATCATGGTCAAGCATCCAGGCTGCCAATCCGACCGGTGAATCATCAATTGCATAAAGCGTTTGAGGGCGTAGACTCATTTCATTGGCGTAGCCCAAACCTTTTTTATAGAAAAAGTCCAGTTGCGTGAACGCATTCTTTTCATCTGGGCCTAAATCCGCAGGTATAATACCTTTTGCCAAGGCCTGCGATATTTCACTTGGTACTGTGGCTGCCATATTGGTATGAATTCCAAGTAATGATTTGGGAGCAATCAGCGCCATATTTTCGGAGATTGCATTTCCCCAGTCACCACCTTGGGCTACATATTTATGATAGCCCAGTCTGTCCATGAGTGTGATCCATGCCTTGGCTACCCGTACAGGGTTCCACCCAAGTTCTGTGGGTTTCCCCGAAAAACCATGCCCGGGAATGGACGGAATTACCACATCAAAAGCATCTTCTCTTTTTCCTCCGAATTTCTCCGGATTGGTAAGCGGTTCAATGATCTTTAATTGCTCGATAATCGATCCTGGCCAGCCATGGGTAATAATTATTGGAAGCGCATTTTTATTCTTTGAGCGGACATGAATAAAATGAATATCCACTCCGTCAATATTTGTAATGTACTGCGGGTAAGAATTTAGTTTTGATTCTATTTTTCGCCAGTCATATTTTGTCAACCAATAGTCCGCAAGTGACTTCATGGTAGCAAGTTCGACCCCTTGTGTTTCGTTGTTGACAAGTTCCTTGTCCGGCCATTTTGTATTCCGTAGCCGTGCTTTCAGATCTGAGATCTTTTCATCCGGTATTCGGATGTGGAATGGTCGAATGCTCTGATCTAGTTGAACTGTATTGTTAGAGGCAATTTGCGCGTGGGTAGGTACAGTTCCTAATACAAACATCGCTAAAAATGTTGCTGTGATTATGGTCTTTTTCATTGTTGGAATTTTATAAGGGATTAAACTAAATTATCTAAGGGATTTGAATGCAGCTCTAAGCTCTTCCGTAAAAATTTGAGGTTGCTCCCATGCTGCAAAGTGTCCTCCTTTTTTTGCTTTATGGTAGTAATACAAGGTGGGATAAGCGGCTTTTGACCAGCTTTCGGGTGCTTGGTAGATTTCATGTGGGAATACGGAAATAGCCACAGGAACTTTTATAGTCTTGGTTTTTTGATGATCTGAACTGAAATTATTGTTATTGTTTTCCCAATAGAACCGTGAAGATGAAGCACCGGTATTCGTCAACCAATACAATGTAATGTCATCTAATATTGCATCTCTATGGATTACTTTTTCGGGTTGTAGGTCACTTTCTGTCCATTCTGCAATTTTTTCGGACAAGAATGCTGCAAGTGCACTCGGAGAATCAGACAGAAGATAACCTGTTGTCTGTGGTCTTGTAACCATCATTCCGCCATAGGCTGCATTTCTTCCAAAGAATGTACTTAGAGAATTATATGCTTTAGCTTCGTCTTCTGAAAGTCCGATAGGAGTAGGGTCACCCGCGTTAATCGGTTTTACCAATTCAGCGGGAATTGTTGCGGGCATCGTAAGGTGTATTCCAAGAAGTCCGGACGGAGCCTGCTTTGCCAATGCATCGGAGATCACTGAACCATGATCACCACCTTCCGAAACATATTTTGTGTAGCCAAGGCGTTTTACCAATACATCCCAAGCTTTGGCAACGCGGTCTGGATTCCAGCCTGTTTCTTTGGGGATTTCTGAAAAGCCATATCCTGGAATTGCAGGGATAATCACATCGAACGCATCTTCTGCTTTTCCACCATATTTTAGAGGATCAGTCAGCGGGCCAATGGCATCTATGAATTCTAGCGGTGACCCTGGCCAACCGTGGGTAAGGACTACCGGTAGTGCATTGGGTTCTTTTGAGCGTACATGGATGAACTGGATATCCAAACCATCAATTTTTGTTATGTATTGTGGAAGAGCATTTAATTTTTTTTCAAGTTTTCTCCAGTCATATCCTTTCCCCCAATAGGTTACCAGTTCCTTCAACTGTGCTAATTGAATGCCTTGAGATTCATCATTCACAGTTTCTTTATCGGGAAAGCGAGTTTCCGCGATACGGCGTTTGAGCTCGTCAAGCTTTGACTGTGGAATGTTGATCTTAAATGGCCGGATGCTGGTGTCTGTTTTTAAAACAGTACTGGTAGTTTTGTTGTTTTGAGCACTGGCAATGGTAGGTAGACTTAGCGAGAATGCTGCTGCTGCTAAGAGTACGGTTGTAAGTTTTGTTTTCATTGTTTCTTGTTTTGAATTTTTGTCCTGATTTCTTTTTGTTGAGACAAATGTAGACCAAGCCAAAGGCTATGGAAAGAAACAATCGGTTGAACCGGACATATTAGCTGTCGAGTTGGTTATTTTAATCCGCGAACAAGATGATGCTATAATTGATCGTTTTGAATGATATATTTATAAATTGCGTGTAACTTAGACAAATGTTCGAACCGGTGGTAACTGTGGCGTTTGCTGCACATCTTTGATGAAAAGGTGAGGAAGATCTTATATTGGTCTATAGAGCAGATGCATTACAGTAAATATGAAAGCAAAAAGTTTCAAAAACAGAAAAACAGCGGTAAATAAACCGCTGTTTCACTTTGTCGGTCTGATTTTATAAACAACGGATCGTCCCTCCGTCGACCCGTAGTACAGAACCGCTGACATAGTCAGCAAAACGACTACAGAGGTAGACAACGGCACCCGCAATTTCTTCAGGTGCACCAAACCTGCCCGTATCATTTGGGATAAGCTCCTGAACTGCTTTGTACTTAATCTCTTCCCTATCCGTTCCCCATCCAAATTTAGGTGCTGCCTGCTCGAGCCATTGTTCTACCATTGGATTGATAATGGCTCCGGGAGATACGATATTCGAAGTGATGCCTGTCTCTTTAAGCTGTCTAGCTAGCGATACAGACATATTATGTCGCGCGGCAAGAGTCGCATTATAATGTGGCTGTTCCTTTATGGGCTGTATGGCCAATCCACCTCCAATGTGTATTAACCTGCCCCAACCAAGCTCCTTCATCTGTGGGACGATGCGCTGTATCATACGTACATATGAAACCACATTTGTGTTGTACAGCGCTAACCAGTCCTCTGTACTGGCTTCGCCCCATGATTTGTGGGAAGTAACTCCGGCATTATTAACCAGTATATCCACCGGTCCGGAGGAGAGTGCCGCTGCAGCTACAGCATCGGCGCCTTCATCCGTCCCAAGGTCTCCGATCGCTACTGTGGCAGATCCACCGGAAGCGTTAATCTGTGCAGCTACATCCTCGGCCCGTTTAAGGTTACGTCCATGTATAATTACCATGGCGCCTTCACTTGCGAGCATTTTAGCAATGGCTTCGCCCAACCCGGAACTAGATCCGGTTACCAGGGCACGTTTACCCTTTAATTGTATGTCCATTTTAATTGATTTTTATGCTATGAATGTTTTTTATTTGGCGCATAACCAAATTCCTTTTTGTAGGCAAAGGAAAAGTGGGAGAGGTCCTCAAAACCCAGATCCAAGTATACATCGGACGGCTTCCCTTTTTGCTGTTCGATCAAGAAGCGGGCTGTATCCAGGCGCTTCTGCAACAGCCACCTGCCCGGGCTGGTATGAAACTGCTTTTCAAAATCGCGCTTAAAACCCGAAAGGCTGCGGCCTGTAAGAAAAGCAAAACGTTCCATTGGTACATTGTAGCGATAATGGCTGTTCATAAAGGCTTCCAGGTCAATCTTACCCGGTTCATTAAAATCAAACAGCACATTTTTAAATGCAGGATTATGCTGAATAAGTAGTAAAACAAGCTCTCTGGCTTTAAGCGCAACAATACGGTCATCCGTTTGCTGTTGCAGATAAGGAACCAAGGAATCTACAAAACCTTTCAGCAATGCACCTGGCTGGATAAGCAGTGTGGAATGGGGATCAATTATGCTATCAGCTTTCAGTCCATATTGTTCGCTCATTTCCTTTAAGGTGCACTGATCGATATGCACTGCTATAGACCTGAAACTTCCATCGGTGGTACTTTTCACGTATTTTGTTAATTGATTGCGTCGAAAAAAGCGGAAGTCACCTTCCCGATAGGAATGCTTTTGATCAGCAAGCCAGACATCCTGTTTCCCCTGGAGAATATAACTGAAGATATGATCTGCTACAAAAGCTTCGCCCTCGATCGTGTTTCCGGAATAGGTATTTAGCACTATTCTGGGGCCTTTAGCTGCATCTTTTGCTTTTTCGGAAATATCATTTTTACATTCCATAGCGATTAGCTTATGATTACTTTTGGTTCTAATTGTTCTTCGAGTCCATATAATCCTCCTTCTCTGCCCAGGCCTGATTGTTTAAATCCGCCGAATGGTGCCAGCGCATCGTGATAGATCGTATTGATCGCGACCCTGCCGGCATTAATCTGTGCAGCAACTCGTTGCGCCCGCTCCATGTATGAACTGCTTACATAAGCATGCAATCCATATATGGTATCGTTGGCAATGGCAATAGCTTCTTCTTCAGTTTTGTAGGTAATAACGGATAATACAGGTCCGAAAATTTCTTCTTGCGCAATCGTCATGTCATTACTTACACCTGTAAATATAGTGGGTTTGACGTAAAATCCGCTCTGTAATCCATCCGGTTTACCCAAACCACCAACTAAAAGTTCCGCGCCCTCGTCGATACCCAGCCTGATATAATGTTGTATCCGGTCAAACTGTTTCTGACTGGCCATTGGTCCAATGACCGTCTGCTCATCTCTTGGGTCACCAACTATTTGTGTAGCCATTGTTTTCAGCAAGATAGCTTTAACTTCTGGAAGGACAGCTTCCGGTACCAGCAGTCGTGTGCCAGCAATACAGGCTTGACCACTATTCATAAAGGCTGCACTTACCGCCATTGGTATTGCAGTATCAAGATCCGCATCATCAAGAATAATATTGGGTGATTTTCCACTGAGTTCCAGCGTGACGCGCTTCATCGTATCTACTGCATTGCGGGCAATGATCTTGCCGACTATTGTAGAACCTGTGAATAGGATTTTAGCCACAGCAGGGTGGGTAGACAATAGCGTTCCCAAAATATCTCCGCGTCCATGTACCATATTGATTACGCCGGCTGGAAGTCCTGCCTGGTGGAAGCACTCTGCCAAAACTTGCGACTGAATCGCACTCATTTCACTGGGTTTGATTACTACGGTACAGCCAGCTGCTATCGCAGCAGCCAGCTTCACACATATGGAACCTGAATTGGCATTCCAGGCCGTCATAATACCGGTTACGCCAACTGGCACCATAGAAATTACCGAATGACCTATGGGACGTTCGAAAGAAAAATCCTTAAGGATTTCCTTGAAGTAGAGGAAAGTCTCAGCGGCATACTGGTTTGACCAGCGAGACCGTTGTACTGTTGCACCATACTCTGTTGTGGTTGCTTCCTGCAGGTCATCGAGCCGCTCCATCAGCGCATCATGCAGTTGCTGTAGGTAATCCATGCGTTGTGCTCTGATTGTTTGTGAAAAAGAAGGTAAAGCTGCTGATGCAGCAACTATTGCAGCCTCCATATCCTGCTCATTGCCCAAGATGACATGACCGATGAGGCTTTCATCCGAAGGATTAATGATATCCATCTTCTCGGTACCAGTCGAAGGCCGAAATTGCCCATCGACATAATGTTGGTTAATTATTTTCATTTTGTTGTCTTTTAAAACTTCGCTCAAAAGCATCGTTATTATTGACACAAAATTACATCGCTGCCATCCTTGAAGGTTTGTTAGAAAGCCCAGATTACTTTGTTGAAAGGCTCAAGTATCATGCTGAATCACAAGTAGTAGTTTGTGAGAAAGATTAATTTTTTCAAAAAAAAATCTATCTTTGTAGTCTGTTATACTATATCTAACATATTATCTGCGTCTTAACTAAAAAAGACATGCTCGAAAAAGAGCTATAACTGCATGAAATCTTTTGACTTTCAGTGCACAGATAATTGTATCCCCATATTTTATTAAATCACAACCGAAAAATTGATTATCAAATCGATTGGTTTATCATTTTACGATGTTATAGCATTTAAAATGCTTATTATACAAGGAATATAATGAATAGTAAACAATTAATAAGTAGAGAAATAGAGTTATTCTACGATAAAGTATCGGAAGAAACCAGACTTGATAAGGGAATGGGAGTATTTGAGTTTGAAAGAATAAAATCACTTATTGAAAAATACATCATCTCTTCACCATTAACCATAATTGATATCGGTGGTGGCACAGGGAAGTATTCGGAATGGCTTGCAAAGAAAGGACATCGAGTTCATTTGGTAGAGCCCGTTACAAAACATTTAAAAATAGCCCGCGACAGAGCTAATAAATTGAAAAACAAATTTGCTGTGCACAAAGGAGAATCTCGAAAATTAGAGTTCTCAAATAATTATGCCGACCTTATTATACTACACGGTCCACTTTATCATCTTCAAGAGAAAGAGGACCGGGATTTAACCATTTGTGAAGCCAAACGAGTTTTGAAAAACAACGGCGTTATATTGGGTTTTGCCATTAATTATACTGCATCCACTTTGGTAGGTCTTTTAAATGGGTTAATCCACAAAAAGTCATTTTTTGAAATGTGTAAGGAAGAACTAACACTTAGCAAACATAATCCGCCCCCTGATTTCCCTTGGCTTTTAGCAGAAGCATTTTATCATAGGCCCGAACAATTAAAGAATGAATTTTTAAATCAACAATTAACCTATTTAAATACGTACGCAGTTGAAGGTATGGCATGGTTGGACAAAGACTTTTTTGCCAATATGCAGAACTACCAACGGCGGAGAGTACTCATGGAGCTTATTCAAATTACTGAAAATGATAGCTACCTTCTTCCGTTCAGTCCACATATGATGATAGCGGTACAAAAAACATATAACCATGGAAAATAAAGACAAATATTACTGGGCACTAATAGACAATGATGGTCAACTAAACGAAATTGATCTCGGAGAAAAAATGGAATTGAACGAAAACGAAACCAACGAAATAATTGTACAGCTTTTGTCTGAATATAAAATTGAATATACAGCAATCAGATCCTGCAATTACAGCCCGACGAAAAGAGCGAAGAGAATGAAGAAAAATTAACCGCTAATGTATTTTTCCTAGGAGATGTTACTGCAATAGTCTGCGTTGCCTTTAGTCTGGCAAGGCTGGTCATGACGATAGTTGCGGCTTTGCTTATTGGTGGGTTTTACGCTGAGATTGTATTTCGAGGGATCGATTTGATACGTAAGGAATATAGCGATTGGGAGCGCGAAATCCTAATAACTTTTGTAAATTAGGAAAGCAGCAAAAGACGTTGTCTGTTGACAACAGATAACGTTTTTTTTGTTTGATTATATACTTATTAACGTTTAAAGGAACAAGATATGGGCGGAAAATTGATCCTACAGTTCTCACTTTTGGTCGGACAGCTATTCTTAGGAGAAAGCTGTACCCATAACTCACATCGGGTGACGGCAGAAAATACTAAAGATGAGATTACAGCAGTGTCAATTTCTATGGTTGGCGGATTTACAGTAACACCTTCAAAAGGTTATACGATGAAGATAACAAGAGATAGTATTTATTGTCTGTTTTCTGCAATTGATACAGCGCAGAGTACCCTAAAATCATATGTCAACACGGAAGATAAATGGAACTTGCTATTAAATAAAATTGATTTGGAAAAATTTATTGCCGCTAAAGAAGAGGAATCGCGTCAGCCATACGACGGAATAGATATAAAAATAAGCATTACAACAAAAAAGGGGCAATATGTAAAACTGAATGCTGACGATAACCCTAGCTGGAATCGTGTATATAAACAATTGGAAGAATATTTTCCCCCACAAGCATATGGAAATAAAAAATTAGACAATTGAATCAACTAAAGACTGTACAGCTTATAGTAGCTTTTTGTAACTTAGTTTACTTTCCTTTTTTGCTGTAGAAATAGCGAAAGAAAATTTTTTGACATGTATAATCAAGGCAAATAAAATATAAATTACCATGGATGAGCAATTCAAACAGCAGGTATATGAGGTTGCAAAGCTGATTCCGAAAGGAAGAGTGACGACCTATGGATCGATAGCAAAAGCCTTGGGCTATCCAAATCATTCGCGACATGTCGGAAAGGCTATGGGAGGATGTCCCAGCGATGTACCTGCCCACCGTGTTGTATCCAGTGGCGGCACGCTTGCAGTGCCTGAATTTCAAGAACGGCTTGAAGCCGAGGGGCTTGTTGTCAATAATTTACGGATCAAGGACTTTAGAAAGCTGTTTTGGGATCCGATGGACGAAATAATCGATTAATGTAATACTATGAAATACTGTGCTTTTCTACGCGGCGTCAATGTGAAGGGAACCAATATGAAGATGTCAGATGTCAGTCAGGTTTTTAAGGACGCCGGTGTAACGGACGTTACTTCGGTACTGGCTTCTGGAAATATTGTTTTTTCGTCGGACAAAGCGCCCGCCTCGCTCAAGCAGTTACTAGAGGATTCCATGTCGGCCTATTTTTCTTATGAAGCTTTTTTGTTCATCCGATCACAGGAAGAAGTGGAATTGCTGCAGGCAAATATTCCTTTTGAAATACATACAGACTTCCATGTCTATGCTTTTGTAGGGACAACAGGTGTCGAAACAATACTGATGGATGAATTCAGCAATTCGACACATGTGCCGGGAGAGAAGGGAGAAATTGTCGATACGGTCTTTTATTGGCGCGTACCCAAGGGCAATACCTTGGATTCCAGCTTCGGAAAGGTGTTGGGGAAAAAGAATCTGAAAGATAAGATGACAAGCCGGAATATCAACACCTTTGAAAAGATATTGAAAAAAATGGGTTAATTAACGGAATGAGCCCGGTATTATCCGGGCTCGTTTTTAGTTTATGGAATTCAGCCATGCGTGAAGTAGTTCCTCGGATGAAAACTTTTATGGCATTGATCTTAATCAATCTCAGCCGATTTAGCCCAGATGTTAATATGGCCGTCTTTTGCATAAAGATCAATTTCGTGAATTTCTTCCGGGCTAAACGTCAGATTCTTCAGCGCACCCACGCAATCAATGACCTGTTGTGGTCTTGAGGCGCCAATTAGCGCCGATGTAACTTGCTTCTTGCGTAAAACCCATGCTATAGCCATTTGTGCCAGTGATTGCCCTCTACGCTGTGCAATTGCATGTAAGGCCTGGATGTTCTTTTGATTTTCTTCATTCAGAAATTTTGTCTGAAGTGATTTGGATTGCGCCGCACGGCTATTCTCGGGGATATGCTGTAAATATTTATCGGTGAGCATGCCCTGTGCCAAAGGGGAAAAGACGATAGAACCAATGCCTATCTCATCCAAGGTATCGAGCAAGCCATCGGTTTCTACCCATCTGTTTAGCATAGAATAGCTAGGCTGATGAATAATAAAAGGTGTGCCCAATGATTTCAGGATTGCATGGGCTTCTTTTGTGCGTTGCGAATTATAGGATGAAATACCGACATAAAGCGCTTTTCCGCTACGGACAAGCTGATCTAGCGCCAGCATGGTCTCCTCCAAGGGGGTATTGGGGTCGAAACGATGTGAATAGAAAATATCGACGTAATCGATACCCAGGCGTTTAAGTGATTGCTCACAGCTTGATATCACATATTTACGGCTTCCCCATTCTCCGTAAGGCCCATTCCACATGTGATATCCCGCTTTTGATGAAATAATCATCTCATCGCGTAAACCGTAAAATTGTTCTTTTAATATTTGTCCGAAGGCCCTTTCGGCACTTCCAGCAGGCGGACCATAATTGTTTGCGAGATCGAAATGGGTAATTCCCAGGTCAAACGCTGTTGTGCAAATATCAACTTTCGTTTGATGGGCTGTGTCGTCACCGAAATTATGCCACATTCCCAATGAGATGGCAGGCAATAGAAGACCGGATTGACCACAACGATTATAGATCATATCTTGATATCGGTCTGGATTTGCTGTATACTGCATAGTCTTGAATAGTTTTAATCCAAACTAAGATAAATTTACGCTTATTTGCAAGTTTTAATTCCATACCATGGCTGTAATTTTTTAGTGCAGGAAAAGTTTTGGAAGTATCCTGTACAGATATTCTTCGAGAGCATTTGGAAAACTGCCGCTCAATGTCTTTCAAAAATCGAAATTTAATGTATTTTTATATGAAATCTAAGAAAACGATTAATTCATACGATGAGGAAAATTCTAACCATCCTAAGCTTTGTTTTTATTGTATTGGGGAATTGTTATGCCCAATCAAAACATTTACTTTTCAAGACTGATTTTGGCGATTTTAAAGTTGTACTTTATGATTATACCCCCAATCATCGCGATTTGATGTTGCGATCTATTCGGGATACGGTCTATCAAGGAGCATTGTTTAATCGCATTATCGAAAATTTTGTTGTGCAGGGCGGAGAGCATGATATCGATATTGAAAAACGTGAGGCGGCAGATCCTCTTCATAGAAAACCGCGATTGGCGGCAGAGTTCGATGACCGGGCGTATCATAAAATAGGTGCCTTGGGTGCAGGACGGGATGGAAACCCCGCAAAAGCATCTTTTTTGAATCAGATCTATTTCGTGGTCGGAAAGAAAATCACGGCAGCAGAACTGGATAGTCTGGAATTGAAGAAAGGGATAAAATATACTGCAGCACAACGTCAGGAGTACTTGGCTCGTGGCGGACAGCCAAGACTTGATCACGATTTTACCGTTTTTGGCGAGATTTATGAGGGATTAGAGGTGATCATGAAAATCAGTCGGGTAAAGACGGATAAACAAGATTTTCCACTTCATAATGTGCCTTTTAAGATTGTCGAAATAAGTAAATAAACTTAACAGTCGGAGCAATATTGATAAAAAAAGGGCAATTAAGCCCTTTTTCTATTTGCGGTGTTGATCAAATTCTTCTTTAAGCTTCTGATAACGCTCTTTCCACTCGTCTGGCAGCTTGCTCGGGATGTCTTTGAGACTTTTCAGCTGAAATGCAAAGACACAGGCTGCAAAGCCCACCGTACTTATGGCCATTCCGGTCCATATGACCAGCGAAAAACCTGCAAATAGCGGATTCCAAAGTAAGATAAAGCTGAAAATAATGCCTAAAATGGCAAATAATAAATTCCAGCCCCAAGATTTACTGCCGTAATTTTTGAGGTCAAAAGAAAAGGATAGCAACTGAAAGGATTTAAAGAGCGCATAAAAGCCTACAATAAACGCCAACGTGCTGGCTGAAAGCAACGGGTTGGCAATCAGTAATATGCCGAATAGGGTATAAAGAATCCCTCCGGTGAGGTACCAACCCCAACCGTCCACTTCATCTTTGTTCTGCACGGCAAAGATAATTTCCAAAATACCGGAAATAATAAATGACCATGAAAATAGAATCGCTAATGTAAGAAATGCGGCAACAGGTGTGTAAATGGTATAGAACCCCAAAAGAATTAATAGAATGCCGATAATCAATGGAATATACCAGTGCTTGATGGATGATCTGATTGTTTTAAAAAATGAATTTGCCATAATAATGAGTTAAGATGATGCAGTATTGTCGATAAAAAAGCCCCATTAATTACTTAATGAGGCCTTACATATATAAAACTGATTAAATTAGGCAAAAGGAAAATGTACTAGATCTTTCCAGTCTCTTTTAAAAGTTTGTAATATGCATACACAATATTGATTTCAGCATTTGTGTATTTCAATTCCGCTTCAAGTTTTGAGTTTGAAGCATCCATGATATCGACGATCAACGCCAATTGGTTCAAGTACTTTTTCTCAATAATACGATAGTTCTCATCTGCAAGAGCTTTATTGTACTCCAGCGTCTTGCGTTGTGAGTAGGCCTCATTGTATTTAATGTATGCAGTATTAACAGCGACGCTGGTTTTTTGTTTCAGAGCACTTGTGTATTTTTCGTTCTTTTCAATTTGTAGATCATTTAGTTTAAGCTTTTTTCCTGTCGTGTAGATGGAAGAAATCGTATAATTCAGGGAGATACCGGTATTCCAGGTATTCATATACTTGTCGATCACCGGCATCACATTGGTGATAGGTTTCACAAGACTGTTTCCCGCGAATAGGCTGAGGGCAGGGGATCGCTCTGATTTTGTAATAGCCTTTTCTGTCAGTAAAAGTTCGGTTTCCTTGGCCGCAAGCTGTAGACCGGGACTGGAAACGTAAGCGTCTTGTTTTAAGCTCGCGAGGTCTGCCAGCTGAAAGTTGCTGTTTAATAGTTTGTCATCCGGCTCAATTACTGTGCCCTCCGGTAGCCCTAATGCGACTATAAGCTCGTCATTCAGGATTTTCCGATTATTCTGAATCACCTCTTTGGCTAACTCCAACTCGGATATTTGCAATTGGTTGCGGATAACATCATTTTTGGTGATCATGCCCTGTTTATATAATTTTTCCGTCAGGTCCAGTCTCTTGTGCGCAAGCTCAATATTTTGATTGTAGACAGCTTCTTGATTTTTCAGTTTAAATAGATCAAGGTAATAGCCTAAAACCAAAATTTTAATGTTCTGTTCTTCATTCTTATGGTCCAATTCAGCCAGTTCTTCGCCCAGCGAGGATGCTTTGATGCTATTTTTTACGACACCGCCCTTCCAGATAAGTTCTTTCGCTTCCAATGCATAGTTGTTACCGAAATGGGGTAAAGGGACTTTTTCCGACCCCGAAAGGTCTTTGTCGATCAACGCAGCGTTGCCGAGGTAAAAAGCCGATGCTGAAGCACTGATTTCGGGAAGCCTTCTTAATTTTGCAACTTCCGTTTTTTGTTGGGCGATACTTACGGCCGACGCCGAAACAATAAGATTTGGGTGGTTATGGATAGCAAGTTCGAACAGTTTTTCAATTGATATTTTTCGGCTGTTTATGCTGTCTTGACCGTATGTTTGATTGCAAAAGAATGTAAAGAAGCATAACGTCAAGTAAAAACCTATTTTTCGGGCTCTTGACTTTGTATTCATGGTATTTAACTTTGTTTATATATGTGCTACAAAGTTAGCATGCCCTGGGGTGACAAGAAATGTTTGATTACTGCTTTATGATGTTCAATTGGTAACAAGATTTGCCTGTTGTTCACGAAATAGCTTAGGTGTTATGCCGACATGTTTTTTGAAAAACTTGCTAAAAGCATATTGATCTGAAAAATTAAACTCTTGTGAGATCTGGTTGATTGTTTTGGTAGAAATGGTGAGCTGCGCTCTAGCTTCTGTGACTAGCCAGTTACTGATAATTTCCGAGGGCGATTCTTGTGTAATCTCCTTGACGCTGATCGACAGGTATTTGATGGAAATGTGGAGGCGGTCGGCGTAGAATGCGAGATCGCGCTGCGCTTTGTAGTGATCAGCTATAAGCTGTAAAAAATGTACGGTAATTTCTTCCTTTCTCTTGTTGCGTGCCTTTCCGGAGCTTTCACCAGCAGTATAGATCACATCGGCCAAAAGGTAGATAATAGCCATAAAAATATTGATGTTGGCTTTTTGGAGAAAATCCTTCTTCGGGTCGATCGGTTTTTTACGATTGTTATGCAAAGTGCATAACAATGTCCAGATAGCTTCAAAATCGTTGGGGGCGGGAGTAAAAGGTGTGGAATGATAGGCATTGATTAACCGATACGCATCATATCGACTGATCGACAAGCGTATTCGGTTAGAAAAATTCCGGTCATAATGAAGGATTTTAAATATAGCATCGGTACTAATTGTTGTAAAGCTGTAGTACTTATTGTATCCGATAAAGAGGATACTGCCAGCTTGGAGATCGGTAAGCGTACCATTGCTATTGACCTGGATAGAGCCTCTATACAGCAGTATACAAGTCGTCCATAAGGGGTGATAGTAGTAGTCTTCTCCCTTCGCAGGAAGTTCCGATTGATCTATAAGTTCTATTTCATTCATTTTTATAATAAAAAAGTAAGGAATAGTGTAGGCAACTTTACCGCTATAATAGCAAAAAATTGTTATATCCTGTTTAGGAAAAAGGGACAATCAGTTTCTTTGGTACTGGAAGCTCAACAATATAAGATTGGAGGAGCAGCCCAAGAGCGACTCCATCAATCCTATATTATCACCTTTAAAAAGCGACTTTTTTAGGGTCCGATCCGGAAAACCCCATTTCAGGTAAATCGAGGATAGTTTTGATATCGCTTGCTGTCAGCTCAAAATCGTCGATCACTAAATTTCTTTTAATATTATCGGGATTGGTTGATTTTGGCAGCGGCAAGATACCCTGAGATAAAGCAAATTTGATACAGAGTTGTCCAACACTAGTATTCTTTTCCTTAGCCAAAGCAACGAGTGTTTCATCCTGTAATATTCTGCCCGAACCCAGGGGTGACCAAGCCTGAACAAGGATGTCATTGGATTGGCAGAGTGCCACAGTATCTTGCTGAAGGTAACCCGGATGAAATTCAATTTGGTTCACTGCAGGGATGATTGTCGCTGACTCCAATAATTTGGCGAGGTAGTCTTTGGGGAAATTACTCACGCCGATCGCTCTAACTTTCCCCTCTTTGTACAGCTGCTCAAAAGCCCGCCAGGTATCGGCGTTGATGTCAGACCAGTTTGCAAATTGCGTTTCGTTGGCAGGCCAATGAATCAGGTAAAGATCGAGGTAATCCAATTGTAGATCGCTGAGCGATTTTTCGAATGCAGCAATAGTCTTATCGTATCCACGCTCGGTATTCCAGAGTTTTGTTGTAATAAACAGCGAATTACGATCGATACCACTGTCTTTTATCGCTTTTCCAACACTTTTTTCGTTGCCATATATGGCCGCAGTATCAATATGTGTATATCCAGCGGCAAGTGCTTCTTTAACTGCCTGATAAGCTTCGTCGCCCTCAGGAATTTGCCAGGTTCCAAATCCAATTGCCGGAATTTCAATTCCATTGTTCAATTTGAATGTTTTCATTGTAAGTCGTGTTTTTATGTTGAGCTAAAATAGGATTTCGCCTGTAGTATCTGGTCACTGAAATGTCAAGAGGAAATACTTTTGGGTAGAGGAGGGGCGACTTATTCTGTATTGCCAAAATATATTTATTTTCACAATTTTATTGTCAAAAGGGGTGCAATTCCTCGTTAATTATGGCATTTATTCTTATCTTTAGGCGAATTTTTGAGAAATTCAGATTTTTCAATGATTTCACATAGCATTAAAAATTAAACATATTTCTAATAGATTACTATGTCAAACAAATCAAAAATTGTTTGGACAAAAACAGATGAAGCTCCTTTATTAGCGACTTATTCGTTTTTGCCTATCGTTCAAGCGATTACAGCTACAGCTGATATCGATGTTGAATTGAGAGATATCTCTTTAGCAGGCCGTATTCTTGCTAGCTTTCCAGAATTTTTAAAAGAAGATCAAAAAATTGCTGATGCATTGGCTGAGTTGGGTCAGTTGGCAACAACTCCTGAAGCAAACATCATTAAATTACCGAATATCTCCGCCTCGATTCCGCAGTTAAAAGGTGCTATCGCTGAATTACAGCAAGCAGGCTACGCTGTTCCAAACTATCCTGATGAAGCGACAACAGAAGAGGAAAAGTCAGCTAAAGCGAAATATGCCAAAGTATTGGGTTCTGCGGTAAATCCTGTATTACGTGAAGGAAACTCAGATCGCCGTGCGCCTAAAGCGGTTAAGAACTATGCAAAAGCAAACCCACATAAAATGGGTGCTTGGGCGAAAGATTCTAAAACAAAGGTTGCATCAATGACTTCAGGTGATTTCTATGGCTCAGAGCAGTCTGTAACCGTAGAAAATGAAGGCCAATTTAAAATTGAGTTTGTTGATGAGCAAGGTGCAGTAACAGAATTAAAAGGACTTTCGCCATTGAAAGCGGGTGAAGTTATTGATTCTTCAACGTTGAGTTTAACAGCATTGAAAGCTTTTGTAGCAGATGCTATCGCTGAAGCGAAAGCGGCAGGGGTATTGTTGTCTGCACATTTAAAGGCAACAATGATGAAAGTTTCTGATCCGATTATCTTTGGTGCTGTTGTTGAAACTTATTTTGCAGATGTTTTTGCGCAATATGGCGATTTATTCAAAGAGCTGGGTATCAATAAAAATAACGGCTTAGGTGAGGTTTATGCTAAAATCGCGGGCCATGCAAAAGAGGCTGAAGTGAAAGCTGCTATCGACGCTGCTATCGCAAACGGCCCTGCTTTAGCGATGGTAAATTCGGATAAAGGCATTACAAATTTCCACGTGCCTTCTGATGTTATTATTGACGCTTCTATGCCAGCAATGATCCGTATTGGTGGTAAAATGTGGAATAAAGACGGTCAAGAAGAAGATACTATTGCGATGGTTCCTGATCGTTGTTACGCTGGCGTTTACGAAGCTACAATTGAAGACTGTAAGGAGCATGGTGCCTTAGATCCTAAAACAATGGGTTCTGTGCCAAACGTAGGTTTGATGGCGCAAAAAGCTGAGGAATACGGATCTCATGATAAAACTTTTCAAGCTGCAGGAAACGGCGTTATTCGCGTGGTTGATGCTGCAGGAAATGTTTTCATGGAGCAAAAAGTGGAGACAGGTGATATCTTCCGTATGTGTCAAACGAAAGATGCACCAATTCAAGACTGGGTGAAATTGGCTGTGAATCGTGCTCGTTTATCTGAAACTCCAGCTATATTCTGGTTAGATGAAAACCGTGCACATGATAGAGAAATCATCAAAAAAGTAGAAAAATACCTGCCAAACTTTGATACAACTGGTTTGGATATTCGTATTTTATCTCCGATTGATGCGACGAAATTCTCTTTGGAACGTATTCGTAAGGGCGAGGATACCATTTCAGTAACTGGTAACGTGTTGCGTGATTATTTGACGGATTTATTCCCGATCTTAGAAGTGGGTACATCAGCTAAAATGTTGTCTATTGTTCCATTGATGAATGGTGGTGGTTTATTTGAAACAGGTGCTGGTGGTTCGGCTCCGAAACACGTAGAACAATTCCTTCAAGAGGGTTACTTGCGTTGGGATTCATTGGGTGAATTTTTGGCGCTTGGTGCTTCTTTGGAACACTTGTCTCAAACACAGAATAATCCAAAAGCGTTTGTATTGGCGGAGACCTTGGATGAAGCAACAGAAAAATTCTTAGCGAACGATAAATCTCCGGCACGTCGAGTTGGTCAGATTGATAATCGCGGATCACATTTCTATTTGACACTATACTGGACTCAGGCTTTGGCGGCACAGACAAAAGATGCTGAATTGGCAGAGAAATTTGCAACTGTTGCAACGGTGTTGACAGATAATGAAGCGAAAATCAATGAAGAACTGATCGCTGCACAAGGGCATGCACAAAACATCGGCGGTTACTATTTCCCGAATGATGAATTGGCAGCTAAGGCAATGCGTCCATCTGAAACATTAAATAATGCAATTTCTAGCATTTAAGCGGTAATTGTTTTCATAAAAAAAGAAGCCCAGTTCGATTGATCTGGGCTTCTTTTGTTGTTTGCAAAAACGAGTATTTTTGCTATTTTAATGGATACTTGACACCTGTAAAGGTCATCTTAACAGGTATGATATGTCCATTTTTGTCAAATTTCATTTCCTCGATACAGGTGACGCGCTCATTGGCCCCATCTTTGCCAAGCGGTCTACGGTGGTAGACGATAAAATACTTGTCTTTGTTGGGCACTTTGATGACTGAATGATGTCCGGCGCCAACAGCGACTTCGGGATCTCGTTCTAATATTGTCCCGATGCGCTCAAAAGGCCCAAATGGCGAATCGGCGATGGCATAAGCGACTTTGTAGTCGGGGCCTGTCCAACCGCCTTCCGACCACATGAAATAATATTTTCCATCTTTTATAAACATAAATGGTCCTTCAACGTAATCTTTAGGGGTGATTTCTTTGTAAAAGCTACCATCATCAAAAGGGAGCAAGCCGGTGAAATCTGGCTTGAGCTTCACCATATTGCAATGCTTCCAACCGCCGTAATACATGTAGAAAGTTCCGTCTTTATCTTTAAAAACAAACTGATCTATCGGTTGAGCGCCATTGATAATATCGTTGATTAAGGGTTTGCCCAATAGGTCGCTATAGGGACCTTCTGGCTTGTCGGCCACAGCGACCCCGATGCCTCCGATCTCGCCTTGATGTACATCATTGGCTCCGAAAAATAGGTAATATTTGCCTTTGTTTTCCAATACCGCTGGTGCCCACATAGCTTTTTTCGCCCATTTGACATTGCTGTTTTCCAAGATGCGGCTGTGTTTTGTCCAGTTGGCCAAGTCGGAAGATGAAAACGCGTCGAAGAATATCTGCTCTTCATAAGGTGCCGAATAGGTCGGGAATATCCAGTATTTATTGCCATAGATAATACCTTCAGGATCGGCATAGTTTCCCTTGATGACAGGGTTCTTCTGGGCAAAAAGTGTCGCGGTTAAAAGTAAGGCTGTTGATGTTAAAAATGTTTTAATCATTGTATCGGTTTAAACCTGTAAGATACAGGATAAATATGGATCGGAATGAGTCAAAATGAATCATTTTTATGCTCATTTATCTCATTATTTTTTGAAATGTTAAAATTTTGTTAAAATATTATTGTGCTTTCGATTGTTTCCGATTTATTTCACATATTTGTTTATGTCATTTCCAAATGGCATAAATACTTTTCATAAAATAGGTTAATAATATGGCTAAGATACCCAAAGTCTCCCAGACTTTGGGTGTTTTTTTATTCCCGCTCCAACCCAAAAATCATGACTAGTTTTCTGTCGTTGTATAAATTTAAGGTTTGTTCGGCTATGTCAAATTGAATTTGTTTTTGTTCAAAAATTTGGAAAAAGTCATTTTCGATATTTTGGCCATTGCAGGCACGCATGGTGCTTGCTAGGTGTATAAAGCTGATTTTGTCCCCTTTAATAGTGAAATTTCCCCAAAAATTGTTGCATCCCGTTGTTCCGGTAATCGTGCCATTTCGGGCATCGAACCCGATGCTTGCTTTGCTGTCGGTGACATCCTTTCCATTTAACTGAAGTAAATTCCATTTAAAACGAGCCAGAAATGCGGCCACACTGGGCAGTTCATCTGTACGTTCTTTTGAGACAACTTCAATTAAGCTGTATCTGATGGTGTCTGTATCTTTTTGTTTCGTTTGTTTTACCCGAATGCGGTAACGGTAGCCCTCTTGGTAATCGAAACCTTGAATGGTTGCAGCGAGGTATTCCCATTTATTTTTTTTATCAGATTTTATCTGCAGACACTTCAATTTACCAAGGTTCTGAGCATTTACGTAGTTTTCTCCAACTTCCCATGTGTCTACGGCCGTCTCTTCCGATAATGATTTTGTGATCGTTTTGGCTAAGCTGTATGTTGGACGTGAACCGTTTTGACGTTTGAGGATCTTGATGTCATATTCAAATTTGGGATCATAATCAAATTGGCGTATCTCGGTATTGAATTTCTCCCAATCTTTGCTGTTGTAGTACTTGACAAGATAGGGGGGTGTTTGTCGAAGACCTGATTTTACTTTTACACGAAATGAAGAATTCTGCGCGAGTAGGCTGTGACAAGGAAATAAGAGTGTTAAAAGAAGGAGTAATGAACTGTATGTGGAAAGCTTCTTCATAATTGGAATGTAAATATCAATAAAAACGTATCTTTAAACATGAATATTGCACGATTGAATCTGTGCCTGCTGTTTACATTTTCGCTGTTAAGTTTGCAGGTGTACAGCCAAAATAGGAAGGATTATTTTAAAACGCAAATTGCTCTTGGGGAACTGACTGATCCACAATTGAAGGAAGTGTCGGGTATTACACCGGCATATCAGGAGGGTAATTTTTGGGTACACAATGATAGTGGTGACGGTGCAACTATTTATTTAATTGATCGTCAGGCCAAACTACTGAAAAAATTTTCACTTGAAGGAGTCTCTGTCGTCGACTGTGAGGATATCGATCGGGTGAAAATTGGAGATACCTATTTTCTCGTCCTCGCGGACATCGGAAACAACGCCGGGAAAAGAACCTGGACATGCCTGTATGTATTTCCTGAGCCTCAGGCCGATGATCCCGGGCTTATTCCGAAGAAGTCCATTCGGGCTATCTTTCTTAAATTTCCTGGCCAGCAACGGTTAGATGCCGAATCGATTATGATTGATCCAATTGACAACATGTTGTATGTTATATCTAAACGTGAATTTCGATCGACTGTTTATGGCGCCGAAGTATTTACAAATGTTAAACAGCAATATTTTACCTTAAATAGGATAGCAGAGCTGCCATTTACTTTTGCTACGGCTTCTGCTATAGATCAGACAGGTACACAACTGCTTGTAAAGAATATTACCCATATTTTCTATTGGCAGAGAAACCGAAGTGAATCCTGGAAGCAGGTATTGCAACGAAAGCCAGCTATTCTGCCTTATCAGGTAGAGCCGCAGGGGGAAGCAATAGCTTTCGATAGCAATGGAACTGGATTTTATACAATTAGCGAGCGTCCATTTGGTTTAAAATCCTATCTTTATTTCTTTGAAAGAAATCAATACATTTATGATAAACACTAGACCTATTTTCAGTTATTCGATGCATAATTTTCATCAAACCGATCCTATCAAAAGCGGCCTATTTTGTCTGGCCGGTATTAGACAGCTGTTAATTGCATTCACTTTATTTTTATGCACCCTCACGAACTCCTATGCTGCAAAAGTGGATACTCTTTCCATTCAGAGCCCGTCCATGGGTAAAGCAATTAAGACAGTCGTAATTCTTCCGCAAAATTACTCGAGCAAAATCAATTATCCCGTCCTTTACCTATTGCATGGTTATTCCGGTAATTATAGCAATTGGGTTAAAAATTCAAGTGTAAGCGCATTGGCAGATCAGTATGGTTATATGGTGGTTTGTCCCGATGGCGGTTTTGGAAGCTGGTATTGGGACATCGCGAACGATAAAAACTACCAATATGAAACCTTTGTGTCCAAAGAGCTGATCGATTATGTAGATCAGCATTATTCAACGATCAAAGATCGGAGCGGAAGGGCTATTACGGGGTTAAGTATGGGTGGGCATGGCGCGCTCTCGCTGGCCATAAAACATCAGGATAGCTATGGCGCTGCAGGAAGTACGGCCGGTGGGGTAGATTTTAGACCTTTCCCCCTAAATTGGGAAATTAAAGATCGCATCGGGAATTATGCTGATGTACCGCAAGAATGGGATAATCGTGTTGTTATGAATATGGTTCCCAAATTAATCAATAATAAACTTCGCTTAATCATCGATTGCGGTAAGGAAGATTTTTTCTACACGGTGAATGTTGCGCTGCATGATAAATTGATGTACCATAATATAAATCATACCTTTGTTACAAGTGAAGGTGGACACAATTGGGAGTACTGGTCTCGGTCAATTGTTTATCAAATGGCTTTTTTTAAGGGATATTTTGATCAAGCGAAGAAAAGTGAAAAGAAAAATGGATAAATATTTGGCATAAATGAATAAAATGCTATTTTTGTTAAACAGAGACCTTAACTAACAAATTATAAACTTATTATTAAGCCTTACAAATTGTAAGGCTTTTTTATTATTTTCAGCAAAATTTTGACTTCACTTGATTATGTTTAAACCTATAAAGGTTGTTTTTTGTCTTTCTTCCATTTTGTTCTGCGCGCAGCAAGCGTATAGTCAACAGTCTAAATCTATTTCGGGGTTTGTTAGGGACAGTATCAGCGGTGAGAATATTATTGGTGCCGTGATAAGAAACGATGCGGAGAAAAAATCCACTGCGTCAAATAAATATGGTTTTTTTAGCTTGTCTGTCCGTGATGGCAGCAAAGGGATAGAAGTATCGTCGGTAGGCTATCGAACAAAAGGATTTTCTGTTTATCTGGATAAGGACTCCACTTATATTATTCAGTTGGTACCTGAGGAAAATCAGCTCGCCGAGGTTACCGTGACCGGAAATAGGCGCAAATCAATAAAGGATCTAACGCCTGGGCTTACGCAGTTTAGCCCTAAAGAAATCGAAAAAGTCCCTGTACTATTTGGAGAAAAAGATATTCTCAAGACCATACAGCTATTTCCAGGAGTAACCAGTGGTGGGGAAGGAAGCAGCAATTTTTATGTGCGTGGTGGTGGTGGCGACCAAAACCTGATTTTGCTGGATGAGGCTCCTGTCTATAACAGTTCCCATCTGTTCGGTTTTTTCTCGACCTTTAATTCCGATGCGATCAAAGACGTTAATTTCTACAAGGGTGGGGTTCCGGCTCAATATGGGGGTAAAATTTCGTCGGTTATGGAAATAACCACCTTGGATGGAAACAATCAGCACTTCAACGTAGAAGGTGGCTTGGGACTTATCGCCTCGCGTCTTAAATTGGAAGGACCTATTCAAAAAGGCAAGAGCTCATTTATGATCTCCGGCAGACGTACTTATGCGGATCTTTTCTTAAAACTTTCAAGTGATGAGAATATTAAGAAGAGTGCGCTCTTTTTTTATGACCTCAATGCAAAGTTTAATTATCGCATCAATGATAAGAATACACTTTACTTGTCTGGATATTTCGGTAAGGATGCAATGGCTTATCATGATTTGTTTGATTTCAATTGGGGAAATGCGACTGGAACCATGCGTTGGAACCATGTCTGGAGCAATAGGTTGTTTAGCAATACTACGCTTATTTTTAGTAAATTCAATTATCAGGTTAAGATTGAGGATGATAATAACTTTAAGATCCGCTCAGATATCTTTAATTACAATTTTAAGCAAGATTTTCAGTACAATCTTTCGGACCGTCACAATCTAAAATTTGGATTGCAGGCAGCCCTGCAGGAAATCCGACCGGCAAGTATCGAAGCGGGGGAAGATTCGAAGGTGAATTCATTGCAAATTCAACATCGTAAGGGTGTTGATGTTGCTGCATATCTAACCGATGACTGGTCAGTTACCGACCGTTTAAAATTAAACTTTGGACTGAGAGCATCCGCTTACGCAGCATTGGGACCGGGAACATTTTATACTTTCGATCCTGCTGGCGAGGCCGTGGATTCTACCTATGTAGGAAATGGCAAGTTGGGTAAAAAGTACGTCTATCTGGAGCCTCGCATTTCCTTAAACTACGCGATCAATGATTTGACAACGGTAAAGGCTTCGTTTAATACCAATGTTCAGTATTTGCATCAACTGAGTAATACGACCAGCAGCCTTCCTACCGATCAATATGTACTGAGCAATAATACAATTAAGCCGCAGTTATCCAATCAGTATTCGCTGGGTTACTTTCGGAATTTTGCATCCAACAGATATGAATTCTCTGTTGAAGGTTATTATCGAGATTTAAAGAACCAGATTGACTATAGGAATGGCGCCGATCTACAGGCAAATGAATTGCTGGAAGGGGAATTGCTGTTTGGAAAAGGTAGAGCGTACGGCATTGAATGGTTTCTGAAAAAGAGACTGGGGCGATTTAGCGGCTGGCTGAGTTATACTTTATCCAAAAGTGAGCGCCAATTTGAACAGATCAATGATGGTGCGTGGTTTAGTGCGCGGCAGGATAAAACCCATAATATAGCCATTGTGGCGCAGTATCAGTTAAATCCGAAGTGGAGTTTGAGCGCCAATTTTGTCTACTATACAGGTGACGCCGTAACGATGCCCGCGGGGAAATATTTTGTTGACGATCGTACGATCTTCTATTACGATAAAAGAAATGGGCAGCGGATGCCAGCTTATCACCGCCTGGATTTGGCAGCAACTTATGATATTAAGCGAACAAAGAATAGCTACTCGAGCTTGTCGTTTGGTCTCTACAATGCCTATAACCGAAAAAATGCCTATTTGATCGACTTTAGAGAAAAAGAAGGACAATCCAATGTCACCGAGATTTATCGGATAGCATTATTTGGAGCGATACCATCGATTACGTGGAATTTTAAATTTTAGCAAAGTATGAAGAAGATATTAGGAGTTATAGCTGTTGCATTATTTACTTTAGGGAGCTGCGAAGACAAAATAGATTTGGAACTGCCCGAAAATACAGGTCAATTGGTTATCACCGCAGATTTGATGGTTTCGGATCAACAGCATGAGATTAGTATACAGCAGGTTGTAAGTATTAAAGACTCGCTGTTTTCTCCGATAACAGATGCAGAAGTGATCGTTAAGAATATGCAAAATAATCGCACTTATACGTTTCAAGCGGGGGCTGACGGGCTGTATACCAATAAGACATTACGGTTACAGGAGAAGGTCACTTACCAGTTGCAGGTAAAGACCGCTGATGGAAGGGAGATCCAAGGGGTATCAAAGGTTCCCAGCTATGTGGATGTGGATTCTATAGGGCTTTCACAGCGCATTATTTTTACTGATACCATTTATTATCCAACTCTCGTATTTGTTGACCCCCCGGAAAAAGGGAATTATTATAAGTATAAGATGTCGGTGAATGGAGGTAAACTACGTTTTATTGATGTCTTTAACGATAAGTATAACAATGGCTTAGAGGTGCAGCATGATATTGTCGACCGCGATAGAGATTTGAAAGTTGGTGATCGTGTGCGTATCCTACGTCAATGTATCGATGTAGGCGCTTACAATTACTGGAATAGTTTTCAAATGATTAATCCTGGTTCGGCTTCGCCATCTAATCCGATTTCAAATTTAAGCAACAATGCATTGGGGTATTTCAGTGTCAGTGTAGGTAAATATTATGAATCTGAGGTGACGTTTGCTAGAAGTAAACCTTAATCTATTCTCGAAAGCTGATAGTTATTTTTTAATAGAAATTCTATTGTTTTAGGGAGAACATATTCGACACGGGGAATGGCTTTGATATTATCATGAAAAATAATAACAGAGCCATTTTTAATATTGGGCAAAACGTTTTCGAGGCATTTCTGGGGACTTAAATTCGGATCAAAATCACCCGACATAATATCCCACATGATCACACGGTATTTTTTATAGAGTTGACGGAGTTGGGATTTTGTTGCTCGGGCATAAGGCGGGCGAAAAAGGTCGGTTTGGGTCAGTTCCTGGCATTTTGCAACATTTGCCAAATACTGCTCATCATTTGTCTCCCAGCCTTTGAGGTGATTGTAAGTATGGTTGCCCACCTGATGTCCTTCCGCTAAAATTCGTTGAAACAAATGTGGATTTTTTTTAATATTTTCACCAACACAAAAAAATGTTGCCTTCACCTGATATTTTTTTAGGATATCGAGTATAAAAGGTGTAATTTCAGGAATTGGACCATCGTCAAAAGTAAGATAGACTTTTTTTTCATGACGTGGCATGTTCCATATTGATTTGGGATATAGCCATCTAAGGAAAAATGGAGATTTGACAAAATACATAACCGATAAATGAAGTTCAAATCTAAAAAAAAATGTATGGTTCTACATATGGACATGAAAAGATTTTATTATTCTGCAGTAGTATTTACTGGGTTATTTCTTGGAACTAATGTTTTAGTTCAAGCCCAACAGGTTGTGGGGGTGGCCGAGGCCATTCGTATGACATTGGAACGGAACGTACAGATAAAGCAAGCGGCCCTGAACAAAGATCTTGCTGAGCAGGACCTGTTTCAGGCAAAAAGTAATTTGTTGCCAAACCTGAGTGCTACTGTGGATCAAAGTTTCCGTTATGGTTTTGGTTTCGATTTAACTTCTGGACGAATCGTTAATAACACTTGGACAAAAGGAACCAGTGGCTCCGTGGGATCTAGTGTCAACTTATTTCAGGGTTTTCAGCAGGTCAATCAGATCAAAGCGAATAAATTGCAACTGGAGTCTACAGCGACTCAGGTAGATAAGATCAAGAATGATCTCGTGCTCAATGTGTTGGTGAATTATTTGGAAGCAATAACCAATCATGAGATGATGGTTGCCAGTGAAGATCAGATTGCTTTATCAAAGCAACAATTTTCTTTGGACTCCATCCAATTTGCAGTTGGTAATAAAACAATTGCCGATCTTGCTAAGTCAAAAAATCAGGTTGCCACAAATGAACTGAACAAAGTTAATCTAAAAAATTCATACGAAATGTCTTTGTTGACCTTGAAGCAGTTGATGGAAATGCCTCCTGAAACCGTTATTTCTTTGGAACGCCCGAGTCTGGAAGCCATATTGGTTCATGCAGTGGATAAGAATGCCGTGGATGTTTACCAAAAAGCGCTCACCTTACAGCCCGATATTCACAAATCTGCATTGGATAAAGAGGTGGCATTGAAACAAATCGATATCGCGAAGGGAGGCTATTATCCTACACTCAATCTGAATGTGAGTTATGGAACGAATTACTCCTCTGCAACGACAAGACAAACCGATCCCTTAGATCCTGCAACTCTTTTTAGAGTGCCCTTTGGCCAGCAGGTATCGGATAATAAGTCATTTTTCACAGGTTTATCTCTTGCTATTCCTATTTTTTCGAGAAATCAGAATAAAGTGAATGTGGCCAAGGCAAAGATTGGTTTGAAACAGGCGGAGGCATCCGAGCAGTTGGCAAAAAATAACTTAAACAAGGCCGTTAATCAGGCTGTATTGGATGTGAATGCGGCCAAACAACGCTATAGCTCGGCTACTGTAGCATTTGAAAGTGCTGAAACAGCATTCAAGGCAACAAAGGAGCGTTATGATATTGGTATGGCGAATTCACTGGAATTGTTTACAGCTCAAACAGAACGAAATAAGGCCGAATTTGACCTTATTCAAGCAAAATATAACGTAATATTCAGATCGAAGATCATCGATTATTACCTTGGAAATCCAATTCAATTCGATAACAATTAATCTATTTGAACTAACAAAAGAAATGGCAAAGAAAAAACGTAGCATTGGAAAAATTATACTGATCATCGTAGTGCTCTTGGTGGTCCTTGGCTTCATAGGTTTTAAAGCTGGCTGGTTTGGAAAGGGAGAGATTACTAAAGTCGCTGTGGATGTCGTAAAGGAGGCCGATGTCGATGAATTAGTTTCTGCGAGTGGGAAGATTCAGCCTGAGGTGGAGGTTAAGTTGAGTTCGGAGGTATCTGGAGAGGTTGTTGAGCTTAACATTAAAGAAGGTGATTTTGTTAAAAAAGGACAGGTGCTCTGTCGCATTAAACCTGATATTTTGCAGTCTGGTTATGATCGTTCGGTTGCGGCAATGAATTCACAGCGGGCCAATCTCGCAGCTGCACAACAGCAATTAAAACAACAAGAAGAAAACTTCAAAAATGTTGCCGCTACCTATAAACGGAATCAGGAGCTTTTCGAAAAACGTGTTATTTCTGCTTCAGAAATGGATAAAAGTTCTGCCGAATATTTTGCTGCACAGGCTTCTATCCAAGCACAAAGGGAAACGGTACGTTCGACAAAATATGGCATTGACCAATCACAAGCGTCAGTAAAAGAAGCACAGGATAATTTGAATCGGACGACAATCTACGCACCCTCAGATGGTATCATCTCGCTCTTGTCTATCGAAAAGGGAGAGCGTGTTGTTGGAACGGCGCAGATGGCAGGTACAGAAATTATGCGTATAGCCAATATGAGCTCGATGGAGGTTAATGTCGATGTAAATGAAAATGATATTAATAATGTAAGGGTAGGGAATCAAGCTGAGATCGAAGTCGATGCTTTTAAGGATAGGAAGTTTAAAGGTGTTGTGACGGAAATTGCTAGCTCGTCTAAAAATATAGCAACAACAACGACGACGACATCATCGACAGATCAGGTAACAAATTTTAATGTAAAAGTGCGCATCAGTGCAGAATCGTATCAGGACTTGATGAAAGAGAACGTTGCATCGCCATTTAAGCCAGGGCTTTCAGCAACCGTTCAGATATTTACAAAACATGATAAAGGGCTGGTTGTTCCGATTCAATCGGTAACTGTGCGTTCTGATGATAAAGATTCTACCAATACAAATAAGAAAGTAGATGAGTATGTATTTGTCCTAAAAGATAAAACTGTTAAGCAGGTGTTGGTAAAGACCGGTATTCAGGATGATAAAAATATCATCGTTACCTCAGGGCTGAAAAAAGGGGATGAAGTGGTCTCTCGGCCATTTGATGCTATTTCAAAAACTTTAAAGGATGGTAGCCAAGTTGAAAAAGTGGACAAGTCAAAGTTATAAATCTCTTTGTAGATAATAATTAATAAAAAGGGAATTGTTTTTAATAATTCCCTTTTTATTTTCCTTATAATTTATTAAATTTAGATATCCCAATTTTTAGCGGCTTATGAAGAGGCTATTGGCTTATTTTAAATTTAATAAAACAGAACAAAATGGGTTTTTCATTATTTTGGTAATCATTGTGTTGTTTGTGACGATCTATGCTTTGATTAAAAGCAATACGCGCGATCCAATTCCCAATCAGGCCAAGTTATTTGAACAATCCTTTCATGACTCTCTTGAGGTCTCTGGTCCGGTAAACAAACAGGAGGTCGAGGCAACCTATTCGACTAAAGACAAAAGTGCGGGGGCAATATCTGAACATTCGGTTTTGGAAGAGACCAAACTATTCTATTTTGATCCAAACAATTTACCACACGCTGATTGGCATAAGTTGGGGCTTTCTGATAAACAGATTGCGGTCCTGAAAAACTATGAAAAAAAAGGTGGAAGGTTTAGAGTAAAAACCGATCTGAAGAAAATTTACTCGATCAATGGCCGACTTTACAACAGATTAGAGCCCTACATTCAAATCAAAACAATGCCTGATTCAGCGCGAACAAAACAACAAAATAAAGCGCCTTTGCTTTACGATAAGTTTGAAAGAAATAAAGCCGAGCTTATCGATATTAATACCTGTGATACCACAGCATTAATCAGTCTTAAAGGGATAGGTTCGGTTCTATCCAAACGCATTTTGAAATATAAAGAGGTTCTTGGTGGGTTCTACCGCATAGAACAATTAAAGGAGGTTTATGGAGTTACAGCCGAGACCTATGACCAGATTAAAGACTATATTGTTGTAGCCAATTTAGATGGAATCAAAAAAATCAATATTAATAAGCTTGATGCAAATTCATTGGCCAAACATCCGTATCTTAGCCCTAAAGATGCGAAACTAATCGTCAATTATAGGGATCAGCATGGAAGTTATGTCAATATTGAGGACTTGACAAAAATAGGAACACTTTCAGATCTGGCGATTGCGAAGATTGCGCCTTATTTAATATTTGAGAATGATTCAAGATAAATTGAAACTGGAAATCCGGGATATTGTGGATTTTCCTAAACCTGGTATTGTCTTTAAAGATATTACCCCTTTGTTGAAAGATGCGGCATTGTGTAGCGAAATGGTTGATGCGATTATTGATCAATTGCAAGGCATAGAGATAGATGCTATTGCTGGAATTGAGAGTCGGGGTTTTCTATTTGGATTTTTACTTGCCAATAGGCTGGGCTTGCCTTTTATTCCAATCCGAAAACAAGGTAAATTGCCTTTTAAAACCGTATCTGAATCCTATGCACTGGAATACGGCCAGGCAACCATTGAAATCCATGAAGATGCTTTTGAAAAAGGAAGCCGTATATTGGTTCACGACGACCTTTTAGCGACAGGGGGTACCGTCGTTGCCGCCAGTAAACTTATTGAACGACTTGGTGGGGAGATTGTCGCCTACAGTTTTATTATCTCTTTGGATTTCCTTAAAGCGAAAGGACGGTTATCTAGGTTCAGTGATAATATCTTTTCATTGGTAAGTTATTAATTTTGAAATATACGATTTAGAGCAATTCACATGATACTTTTTGCAAACGCTAAACTAAATATTGGGCTGCAAGTCATTGCCAAGCGTACGGATGGTTATCATGAACTGAATAGCGTTTTCTATCCACTTCCGATTTACGATATTATCGAATTATTGGAAACGACTGCTGCGGAGACAACACTAAACATTCAAGGGGAACGTATCCCAGGGAATCTCCATGATAACCTTTGTATAAGAGCTTTTGAATTGTTGAAAAAAGATTATGGCATTCCACCCGTTTCCATTGATTTGGTCAAACAAATTCCGATTGGAGCAGGATTAGGCGGCGGTTCTGCGGACGCGTCTTTTGTTTTGAAAGGACTCAATACGCTCTTTCAATTGAATCTTACTGAAGAGCAGCTGGCGGGATACGCCGCAAAGCTAGGTGCCGATTGTCCTTTTTTTATCGCAAATAATCCTGTTTTTGCAACAGGTATTGGGACAGATTTTAAAGACTTAAATCTAAATCTGGATGGCTACCATCTTGTGGTAATTATGCCTAATATTCATATTTCTACGGCTGAGGCTTTTGCTGCTGTGCAACCTAAGGCACCCGAAGTTAATTTGGAAGAAGCGATTCGTTTGCCCATCCAAGAGTGGAAGTTTCATATTCGAAATGATTTTGAGGATGGTATTTTCGAAAGTTACCCCTTGTTGAAAGAAATCAAAGAAACTTTATATCAAAAAGGAGCAATTTACGCTTCTATGTCAGGGTCCGGAGCAGCCATTTATGGTATATTTTGGGAAAAGACAGATTTAAGCGAACTTGCGAAATATGGCAAGATCTATCATCCGACCAAGCTTTAGAAGTAATATCGACTACTGAAAAAGGTGTTATGTATAGCTGTCCAAACAGGTATACATAACACCTTTTTTTATAATTAATATTCTTCTTCCACCTGATAGTTGATGAGTTCGCGAGCCTCGTTTAAGACCTTTTCTTTCCGTTCTTTTGTTAAGTTTAGGAGATCCAATTTCTCGGGATTACTCACGATATCTTTTACCAAAATAAGTTGATTTTTGAGCAGTTGCTGTTCCTCAAGGTCGGAAAGAGTTGTGAGACAAGTGACCGGATAGAAAACAGCTTTGTCTACTCTCTTTTTGATGCTATTTTCTTTTGGATAATCCCAAGAAAGCAAGTTGATATGATAGTATTTGGCAAAATCAATCGAGTCGGAGGTGAAGTATGCATTGGTAATCAGCCAGCCTTCTTGAAACTGCAGCTGTTTTCCAAAAAACTGATAATTGATATTGCTGATATCTTTGAATCTTGAAAGATAATACATGGGCGTCGTTACGGATATTTTTGCGTCAATATCGTTTCGAAATTTGCATTCGGCGGTGATCAGTTTACCGTCCTTATAGGCTACAACATCCAATTCATGGGAAACGGCATGTCCCTGTACGGTCTGTCCGGTGGTGCTTTCATATCCGATGGATCGCAGAAGGTGGGCAATGTATTTTTCGAAGTAGAAACCTTCGGGGCCAAGTTCACGCAGGGCTTTCTTAAGGCTGTAGCGAGCGGCGTAAGAATTTCGCACAGTTTTTAACGTATCAAAGGCCAGCTGATAGAGTTCTCTTGTTGAAATCCCATCATATATTTCGTTGAGTACCTTATCGTAGACCTGATTGACCTGGTCAGCATTGGCACCGGAACGAGAAAGCGAATGGCGTAGCGATTCACCATTAAAAGGTACCAATTCACCAGAATATTTTTTGATTTGCATGTATCTCTAATTTGTTAAATACGAATATAAGAGATGTCGTCGGAGAAACAACATAAAAAACTATTATTCTATTCCTAAACTTTTTTAGGACACCATTTGTTTATAACATGTACGATAAATAAAATGGAGATAATTATGAGTAACCTACTAAACTTTGCATTTGATAAGATAAAAACAAAGATCGAAGACGATTGTATCGAAGAAAATATTGGCACCTCTGAGCGTGTTCTGTCGGTGATTGCCGGCGGATTCATATTGGGCTTGGGTGTTAAAAAACTTTTTAAATCACCACTGACTGGATTATCAGGATTGACCCTTGGCGGAGCGCTGATCTATCGCGGCGTAACTGGTCATTGTGATGTTAAGAAAGTGCTGGAAGATAAGGATATCAAAAAAGTAGAGGTGATTGAACACCGCTATTTTGTTAAATAACACAAAAAAAAAGGCCAGTACATTTCATGTACTGGCCTTTTTTTGTATTTATCTGTTTGAACAGGTGGGAATGATTATACATTAAAACGGAAGTGCATGATATCGCCATCTTGGACAATATATGTTTTTCCTTCCACTGATAATTTTCCAGCTTCTTTTACTGCATTTTCGGAGCCAAGCGTGACGAAATCGTCATACTTGATTACTTCAGCGCGGATAAACCCTTTTTCGAAATCTGTGTGGATTACACCTGCAGCCTGAGGGGCTGTAAATCCGTTCTCAATCGTCCAAGCGCGAACTTCCTGTACACCAGCGGTAAAATAAGTCGCCAAATTTAAAAGCGAATATGCAGCGCGGATGAGCTTATGTACGCCAGATTCTTCAAGACCCAAGTCGTCTAAAAACATCTTGCGTTCTTCGTAGCTTTCCAGTTGGGCAATTTCAGATTCGATCTGTGCTGAGATAATCAATACTTCCGCTTTTTCATCCTTCACGGCTTCCTTAACACGCTCTACGTAGGCGTTGCCTGTATTAACAGAACCTTCATCTACATTACATACATAAAGTACAGGTTTAGCCGTTAACAAGGCTAAATCCTGGATAAACTCAAAATCTTCAGCTTCAATCGCTGCTGTACGGGCGGATTTTCCAGCTTCAAGATGATCTTTGACGATTGATAGGATGTCAAACGTTCTTTTTGCATCTTTATCGCCGCCTGTTTTAGCCATTTTTTCTACCTTCTGGATACGTTTTACTACAGTGTCCAAATCTTTAAGCTGCAATTCGGTGTCAATGATTTCTTTATCTCTGATTGGGTCTACCGAACCATCTACGTGGATCACGTTCCCATCGTCAAAACATCTTAAAACGTGAATAATAGCATTTGTTGTACGAATATTTCCTAAGAATTGATTGCCTAAGCCTTCACCTTTTGAAGCTCCTTTCACAAGACCGGCGATGTCGACAATCTCGATGGTGTTTGGAACAATTCGTTGCGGGTTGACTAATTCAGCTAATTTATTGAGACGGGCATCCGGTACGGTAATTACCCCAACATTTGGTTCAATTGTACAAAATGGAAAGTTAGCCGCTTGCGCTTTCGCGTTCGACAAACAGTTAAATAATGTTGATTTACCGACGTTTGGTAAACCTACGATACCGCATTGTAAAGCCATATATAGTGCAAATTTTTGAAATTGCACAAAGATAGAAAATTCACTGTAATTTTTAGCTATCTTGTCGAATGGTTCATTGGTACAAAATTGAACATGCCGATTTTCTTAAAAAACAGGGCATCAGCGAACATAAATTCGGTGGAAAAATTATTTGTATTACCTGGTACGAAGACCAACTCTATGCTTTCTCGCCTAAATGTCCACATGCTGGGGCACCATTGAAAAATGGCTGGTGTGAACGTGGCAAAGTAATCTGTCCTTTTCATCGCCATGAATTCGATCTGGTGTCGGGAAGAGGTAATCCCGAACAGCATGATTTTATTCGCGTTTACCCCATAAAATTCGAAAACAACGATTATTATGTTGGCTTGGAATTAGGCTTCTGGGAGCGTTTATTTGCTTAAAAAGTAACGAAAGTATCATATCTCACTGCGTGAATCGTATATCTCGTTAGTAAATAAGTATATTTGCTGTCGAAAACAAATTAAAGACATGCAGGGGAAAAAGATTGGTATAATTGGTAGCGGAAGTTGGGCTACTGCTATGATCAAGATGCTATGTGAAAATGACCAAGACAAGCATATTTTTTGGTGGGTAAGAAAGGAAGAGGATGCAGAATATATTCAAAAATTCAAACATAACCCGACTTACCTGAGCAGTGTTTCGGTTGATCTTAGTATTACGACGATTGATACCGATGCTAAAAATGTAATTACTAATTCAGATATTGTCATTTTAAATACGCCTGCGGCCTATTTGAAGGATGCACTGGCCAATGTGACGAAGGAAGATTTTAGAAATAAAATTGTTGTTTCAGCCATCAAGGGGATTATTCCCAAAGATAATTTGATTATCGGTGAGTTTTTGGAGCAACGCTATGAGGTCGATATTGAACAGATCTGTGTGGTTGGTGGTCCCTGCCATGCGGAGGAAGTTGCCTTAGGCAAATTGTCGTATTTAACTTTCGGCTGTAAGAACCTGGATAGTGCAGCATTGGTTGCTTCCTTTCTGTCGTCAAGGGTTATCAAGACGATTCTGTCGGAAGATGTACTCGGAATAGAATTTGGTGCAGTATTGAAAAACATCTATGCGTTAGCTGGAGGTATCTGTCACGGCTTAGGTTACGGTGATAATTTTCAGGCTGTGCTGGTCTCCAATGCAATTCGCGAAATGCGTCGGTTTGTAGGTAAAGTAGATGGTGATACGTCAAGGGATGTGAATACTTCGGCTTATTTAGGGGATCTTTTGGTAACAGCCTATTCCCAATTTAGCCGCAATAGAACCTTTGGTAATATGATCGGAAAGGGCTACAGTGTACAATCTGCGCAGTTGGAAATGAATATGGTGGCTGAAGGGTATTATGCATCGGCATGTATTCAAGAGTATGCGAAAAAATATGCAGTGGAATTGCCTATATGCGATGCCGTGCATCAAATTTTGTATGAACACCTCCCTGCATCTAAAATTATTCAAGCATTGAGCGAAAAATTAACATAATAAAGTAGCAATAGAGTAGATGATAACAAAAGAAGCGATTGCTTTAGCTTATAAAGAAATTCAGGACGAAATATGTCAGGCGCTGGAGAAATTAGAAGGATCGGCACGCTTTGAAGAAGAATTGTGGGAGCGTGAAGGCGGCGGTGGCGGTCGCACCAGGATCATTCAAAATGGTCAGATTTTTGAAAAAGGAGGCGTTAACTTTTCGTCTGTGTATGGCAAATTACCTGAAGCGATCAAAAAGTCATTTGCGGTGGAAGAAGATGATTTTTTTGCGACAGGAGTTTCCATTGTAATCCATCCAAACAATCCCTTCGTACCTATTATACACATGAATATCCGCTATTTTGAACTGAACGATCAGATTCGTTGGTTTGGCGGCGGTATTGATTTGACGCCGCATTATATTGATGAAGAGGATGCGCGTTATTTTCATCAGCAGCTGAAAGATGTCTGTGATAGACATGATTCTACCTACTATGAAAAGTTTAAAAATTGGGCGGATGATTATTTTTATATCAGACATCGCCAGGAAACACGTGGCATAGGAGGTGTATTTTATGATAAGTTGAATACTGAAAAAACGGGGGTGAGCATGGAAGATATTTTTGCTTTTTCCTGTGACCTTGGACGCACGTTTGCACCAACGTACACTGCATTGGTCGAGAAAAATCGACATAAAACCTTTACAGATCAACAAAAAAATTGGCAATTGATCCGTCGCGGACGCTATGTCGAATTTAACCTCGTATGGGATTCTGGGACTAAATTTGGACTTGAAACGAATGGTCGGATTGAGTCCATATTGATGAGTCTACCAGCCCAAGCCAATTGGGTATATGACTATCGTCCTGAAGAAGGCTCCGAAGAAGCCAAAACCTTATCTTTATTGCGAAAAGGTATTAACTGGATTTAAAAACATCGAAGAAAAAATAGATGGTTTCTTATCAAAAATTTACGTTGGAAAACGGCCTACGTGTATTGGTACACGAGGATCATAATACAGCCATGGCCTGCGTCAATATCTTGTACGATGTGGGAGCAAGGGATGAATCGCCGGAACAGACCGGATTTGCGCACTTATTTGAACACCTGATGTTTGGTGGAAGTATCAATATTCCTAATTTCGATACCGAATTACAAAAAGTGGGTGGCGAGAATAATGCATTCACCAGCAACGATATTACAAATTATTACATCACTTTACCCTCTTCAAATCTAGAAACGGCATTGTGGTTGGAGTCGGACCGGATGTTAAGTTTGGCTTTTTCCGAACAAAGCCTCGAAGTGCAGCGGAATGTCGTGAGTGAAGAATTCAAACAGCGTTATTTGAATCAGCCTTATGGTGACGCTTGGCTAAAATTACGTCCATTAGCCTATCAGGTACATCCGTATCGTTGGGCAACCATCGGAAAAGAACTGAGCCATATTGAAGAGGCTACAATGGAAGATGTTAAAGCATTTTTCAAATTACATTATAATCCGCAGAGTGCAATTATGGTTGTTTCTGGAGATGTTCATTTTGAGGAAGTAAAAGCTTTGACTGAAAAATGGTTTGGCGATATCGAGGCGGGCGAAAAATACAATCGCCAATTGCCTAAAGAACCCGCGCAAGATAAGATTAGGCGTGAAACGACTTGGGCAGAGGTACCTTTGGATGCGCTTTATATGGCATTTCATGGCCCTGCTCGATTGGAAGAGGGGTATTTTGCAATGGATCTTCTGTCGGACATTTTATCGAGGGGCTCTTCTTCACGTTTGTATCGTCGACTGGTAAAAGAGGGGCAGTTATTTAGTGAAATAAATGCTTATGTGATGGGAAGTATCGACAATAACCTCTTTGTTATTGAAGGAAAACCATCGGAAGGCATCTCGCTAGAGGAAGCTGAACGTGCGGTGTGGGCAGAATTGGAGGTCATAAAATCCGAGTTGGTGCCTGCAGCTGAATTGGAAAAAGTAAAGAATAAGATCGAATCGACCAATGTTTTTGCAGAACTATCTATTTTGGATAAAGCCATGAACTTGGCTTTCCATGAGTTGCTGGGTGATGCAGACGGCATCAACACAGAGGTTTCAAAATATTTGAAGGTGAGTGCTGAGGAAGTTCAACAGCAAGCTCAGGTTATTTTTAGACCGGAGAATGCTTCTATATTAATGTATAAATCAAAACAAGAGGAGGCTGTACATGTTGGATAGAACAAAAGCACCCGAGTTCCGTGAAATTGGAAATATAAGTTTGAAAGAACCAATCAAGAAGCAGTTTGCAAACGGATTGCCTGTCTATGTATTCCAGTCGCCCGAGCAGGAGCTGGTACGGATAGAATGGATCTTTGAGAATACCTATCTTGACGGTGCGGCTGAAAATCCGTTGTTAAATAGTACTTTAAGTGCATTGCTTAAGGAGGGGACAAAGACCATGTCGAGTGCAGAGATTGCAGATAAAGTGGATTTCTACGGAGCATTTCTTGTTCCTGAATATTCTTTTGACGTAACTTCTTTGTCGCTTTATACATTGAATAGACATAGTCAAGTACTCTTGCCGCTTGTAAAAGATATTCTGACGAAAGCATCGATTCCGCAACAGGAGTTAGATACCTATTTGCGTAATAACAAGCAAAAGTTTCAAGTTTCTATTCAGAAAAATGATTATCTGGCGAGACGCAAATTTTACAATTTGATCTTTGGTGAGAATAATCGTTATGGGCGTACACCAAAACTAACAGATTACGATGCAATTACGCGTGCGCAGCTGATCGAATTGTACCGTAGGGAAATTGTTCCTACCAATTGTACATTAATTGTTTCAGGTAATGTTTCTGAAGAGCTTTTGCAGGAGTTGGAGCAAATCTTCGGTGTCGATTGGCAAGGAGCAGCTGCTGTATCTCCTTCGGAAGTCCCAGTTTTGGTGCAAGGTTCAAATAACCTGGCTTATGAGGAAAAAGATAATGCCTTGCAGTCTGCCATTCGGTTAGGCTGTCAGACAATTGGAAGGGAACATCCCGATTATCCGGCATTACAATTTGTCAACACATTATTAGGTGGTTTTTTCGGTTCCCGCCTAATGCGCAATATCCGAGAAGAAAAAGGGTATACCTATAGCATTGGTTCGGCTGTTGCTACCTTGAAACATACTGGTTTTATGACCATTGTAACTGAAGTTGGGGTAGATGTAACACAGGCCACGTTGACTGAAATAGAAAAGGAGATCAATTTGTTGAAAACAACTTTGGCCTCCGAGGATGAGGTCAATCTTGTGAAGACCTATATGGAAGGTTCTATGTTGGGTTCGTTGGAAAGTATCTTTTCGCATGCCGACAAGTTCAAAAGTGTTTTGTTAAATGGGATGACATTGAACTATTATTCCTATTATATGGAACAGATCAGAAATATGTCGCCCGAGAAGGTGCAGCATCTTGCCAATAAATACTTGGACTACGATGCCATGGTGAAGGTTGTGGTTGGGAAAATCAGTCAAGTAGAACCAGTTCATCAAGCGGTTGTAAATTAAATTTCTTAGACTACAAAAATCGAATACTACTTTGTATTTTTGGTTTTTGATAAAAAAGTGTATTATCCAGCATGGAATTAAAATTAAAAAGACCATTGGTATTTTTCGATTTGGAAACTACAGGAGTTAATGTAGCGACCGATCGTATTGTGGAAGTATCATTTCTGAAAGTGATGCCCAGTGGTGAAGAAACAGTCTATACAAAGAAGATCAATCCAGAAGTGCCTATCCCTGCGGAATCCTCTTTTTTTCACGGCATTTATGATGAAGATGTGAAGGATGCTCCTAATTTTAAAGCAATCGCAGTGGAACTTGCGGCTTTTATTGCCGATGGAGATCTCGCGGGCTATAATTCCAATAAATTCGATGTCCCAATGCTTATGGAAGAGTTTTTACGGGCAGGTGTTGATTTTTCATTGGAGGGTAGAGCATTTGTGGATGTTCAAAATATCTTCCATCAGATGGAACAACGTACGCTGAAAGCTGCATACAAGTTTTATTGCAACGAAAATCTTGAAAATGCGCATACAGCGGAAGCGGATGTTCGTGCCACATATGAGGTCTTGAAAGCGCAGCTGACAAAATATGAAGGCGCAGCATTCGAAGATAAACATGGGACAGTATCTTATCCTGTCGTAAACGATGTTGAGGCGCTACATACGTTTACCAACCTAAGTAAACCTGTAGATTTTGCCGGACGTCTCGTCTATAATGCGGAGGGATTGGAAACGATCAATTTTGGTAAACATAAAGGAAGACCTGTTATAGAAGTATTTGAGCAAGAGCCCAGTTACTACGCATGGATGCAGAATGGTGATTTTCCATTGTATACCAAGAAGGTCTTGGAGAATATCTGGAATCGGTATAAAAAGGAAAAGAGTGAGCAAAAGGCAAAAGCAGCTGCAGCCACCCATTCTGTAGAAGATAAAAAACTTGCGAAAAAGGAATTCAATCAACAAAAAGAAGAAGCGCCGCAGAACATTTCTTTGGATATGCTGAAAGGATTGCAAGATAAATTTAAAAAATAACGTTAATTAATAGCTTAGAAAAAGGATTATGGAATTCAAACAAGAAGTGGAACATGTACAGTGTTTGATTATTGGTTCGGGACCAGCAGGTTATACTGCCGCGATTTATGCAGCCCGTGCGGATATGAAACCAGTCGTTTATACCGGTATTGTGCCAGGGGGACAGTTGACTCAAACAACTGAGGTGGACAATTTCCCTGGTTATCCAAAAGGTATCACTGGACCAGTGATGATGGAAGATTTGCGCGAGCAAGCTGAACGCTTCGGAACTTCAGTGCGTTTTGGATATGTGACTAAAGTGGATTTTACAGGTGAGGTACACCGTGTTGAGATCGATGGAACGGTACAAGTTACCGCAGATACTGTGATTATTGCGACAGGAGCCACAGCAAAATGGTTAGGCTTAGAATCTGAACAAAAATACAATGGTTTTGGTGTTTCAGCATGTGCTGTATGTGATGGGTTCTTCTTTAAAAACCAAGAGGTTGCTATTGTAGGTGCTGGGGATACAGCGGCAGAAGAAGCAACGTATCTTGCAAAATTATGCTCAAAAGTACATATGTTGGTTCGCCGTGACGAGTTTCGTGCTTCTAAAGCAATGGTACATCGCGTTATGAATACACCAAATATCGAAGTTCACTACAATTCTGAGGCAAAAGAAGTCCTAGGAGATGGTCAGGTGGTGACCGGAATACGTGTTGTAAACAATAAAGACCAGTCTGAAAAAGATATCGAAGTAACAGGTTTCTTCGTTGCTATTGGGCATAAGCCTAATACCGAGCTTTTCACAGGTGTATTGGATATGGATGAAACAGGTTATTTAATTACAAAACCAGATAGTACTGCAACAAATATCCCGGGTGTTTTTGCTTGTGGTGATGTTCAGGATAACATCTTCCGTCAGGCAATCACTGCTGCAGGTACAGGTTGTATGGCAGCTTTGGAAGCTGAAAGATACTTAGCAGCTAAGGAAAGCGGCGAATAATCGCATGGAAATAATAAAAACGGGGCATTGGACAATGCCCCGTTTTTATTTACCTTCTTCCATTTCAAAAACACTATCGATTTTCCAATTTGCCTTATCTTTGGATGCTGCGACAGCCAAACGATCACAGCGCTCATTTAACGGATGCCCAGCATGGCCTTTTACCCATACAAGGCGTACGGTATGGAGCTTATAGGCGCTCATTAAGCGCAACCAAAGATCTTTGTTCTTTTTTCCCGCAAAACCTTTTTGTATCCAACCATATACCCATTTCTTATCAATGGCGTCAATGACGTATTTGGAGTCAGAATACACGGTAACATGTTGCTGTAGATTTTTCAGTGCCTCGAGGCCGACGATCACAGCCATCAATTCCATCCTGTTGTTAGTCGTTTTGCGGTAACCGCCCGAAAACTCTTTTTCGATCAGTTTACCTTTAAAGGCTTCATTATCGCCTGTATAAATAGTTCTTAAGATGGTTCCGTAACCTCCAGGGCCCGGATTTCCACTTGAAGCCCCATCTGTATATAATTCGATCATACCGGCCAAATATACATGAAGTTTTTGTAAGCACATACAAACAGGTAAAAATGATCAAGACTAGTCCATATTTTGATGCTCGAAGTAGAAGAATTTTAACACTGCGACATGTTCAATCAATCCAACGATAGGGCATAGTGCTACAAGCATCAAAATTCATAGGTATTTAAGACTGACTTTATAGGTGTTTAAAAGGTACTTTACACGGCTTTATCCGAATGAGGTCCGAATGAGGTCCCTATAAAGTCCCCATGAGGTCCGTTTAAATAATAGGAATATTCCCTTTGTGTTTTAAGCTTAAGCTAAGCGAAGTATGATGATAGATTTCAGCCGCTCTCCAAAGTAATTTATCCCTTACATAGTTGGATTGTGCTGATTTATGTGTATTTTGCCCGCTTAAACTGTTATGTAATCGATAAAATAGCTTTATGAAGTTTCGAAAGATTTCTCTTTTTGTTCTATTGGCGTCCGCGTGCTTAAACGTTTCAGCGCAGAACAATGTATCACCGCAAAAAATGGATTGGTTTGAAGATGCCAAACTGGGTATTTTTATTCACTGGGGGATTTATTCTGTCGATGGAATATCAGAATCTTGGTCATTCTTCAATAATTACATCAATCATGACAATTATATCAAGCAACTGAATGGTTTTACAGCAAAGGATTATAGACCGAAGGAATGGGCCAAATTGATCAAAGAAGCCGGTGCGAAATACACGGTGATTACGACCAAACACCATGACGGGATCTCGATGTGGAATACGAAGGCTGATAAAGCGATCACGACATTACAAGACGCAGCTGCCAAACAGGATGTAATCACACCATTTGTGAAAGCCATACAAGAAGAAGGCTTGCATACTGGACTGTATTATTCTTTGCCCGATTGGAGCCATCCTTATTACGATGTTTTTACGCGCAATCGAAAACGTTATGAATTGAAAAGTGAGCCTTCTCGTTGGGATAATTATGTAAAATATTACCAGAAGCAATTGACTGAGCTATCCGAACAGTATAAGCCCGAATTACTTTGGTTTGACGGGGATTGGGAGCATAGTGCCGAGGAGTGGAAAGCTAAAGAGACCTTGAATCTTTTGCGGAAGTATAATCCGAATATTATTATAAACTCGCGATTGAATCATCATGGAGATTACGATACACCTGAGCAAGGGATTCCAGTAACCCGTCCTGATGCTAAATTTTGGGAACTCTGTTATACCATGAATGATTCTTGGGGCTATCAACCCTTTGATAAAAAGTACAAATCACCGAATATGATCATTCGAACGTTGGTAGATTGTATTTCCATGGGTGGAAACCTATTGTTGGATATCGGTCCAAAGGCAGATGGAACGATCCCTGAGGAACAATTAAATATTTTGAAACAGCTGGGGCGATGGACACATAAGCATGCAGCTGCGATCTACGGTACAAGAGCCGGTATTCCATTTGTGAACTACGGCGGGAAATCTGCTTTATCAAAGGACGGAAAGACACTTTATCTGTATGTATACGAACAGAAACCCGAATTGCAGCTCAGAGGTTTGGTCAATCATACAGCCATTAAAGAAGTCTCAGTTGTTGGTGATGCATCCGCGAAAGTGAACGTTAAGTCTGAAAACGGAACCGTTCAAGTCGATTTGACGAAAGTAAACTTTGATCAGGATGTGACTGTGATTGCACTAACCTTTGCGGAGGTGCTTCGTTGGACTGCACCGCAAGATACTGAAGTTACGTTGAAATCTGTACTGGATAATAAGTTGACAGGTCGTGCTTTAGGTCAGATCGCTTCAACACTGCATGCCGGAAAAAATATCTTTGATAATTCCGGATTGACCGTGGATGGCTTAGAGACCAAATTGCCAAGTAGTAATGCGACTAATCCAACGGTATTAAAGTGGATTAAGGATCATGCCGAAGCACTTTATGAGACTGGAAAAGGCTTACCTGAAGGACATTATGAAGGACTAAGCGCGCTCTCTAAAGATCGCCAGACATTGTATCTGTTTGTCGAGGGAAAACCTACGGGTCCTATTGCACTAAAAGGTGTTAAAAATGGAGTCGCCAGGATCCGCGTGGTCGGTGAGGGCTCCATGATAAATCATGAGATTTTCAATAAGCTTTATTGGAGTAGCATCCCGGGTATTATCTACATTCAGGCACCAGCAGAGCGCTTGGATAAAAACATGACAGTTATTGCTGTTTTGTTGGATGCGCCAATACAACTATATCGGGAGAAAGTGGGCGCTATCGAAAATAACCTTTAAGAGGTCGGATAGCAATTAGCGTTGAAAAAAAGCCTGGGATAACAAAATATCCTAGGCTTTTTTGCGAGATATAAACTATGCTGATTTATTAATTCTGATCCATTTTCTTTCGGTATTCGGTGCATTTTCTCCTGAATTGTGGCGCAAAAGCATTTTTTATTATAACTTAGGCCTATGAATCCAATCAAAGCTGTTTTGATCCCAATTTTTGCTCTTCTTTGTGTTTGTTGTTCTTCCGGTGACGGAAGTAAATCCGAGCGATTGCGGGCAGATTCGTTAGTGAATGAAGTGGTCAATGGAAGGTTAGCTCTAGCAACATTAGCAGAGTCAAATGAATTTATGTATTTCAATGATAAATACTTTCATGAACCGGCGGATTTAAAGGTCATTCCGAAATTTGATAAGGTACAGATTCAAGTTGTTACTTATCGGATTTATCAGCATGTCAAATTAAAAAATAATCGCTATGTGTTCAACGTGCAGAAAGCCAGTGAACTGCATATACCAAATAGCGCTTTTGTGTATTACCAACGTTCTTTTGATGATATGAACCGTAAGGCAGCCTTGAGTAAAGATTCGATCCGACTCGAGCTGCCGGATAATTATGCATCTTTGTTGATAAATGAATGATCTAGATCAGGCCTACAGACATGATGAAGGTCATATCAAAAGTCAATCTTAACTATACAATGGTGCAACAAATAGATTTAAGATGGAAAAGAAAAATATCGTTGTATTGACGGGGGCCGGTATTTCGGCTGAAAGCGGTATACCTACCTTTAGGGATGCCAATGGATTGTGGGAAGGACATGACGTCATGGAAGTTGCTTCCATTGAAGGTTGGCATAAAAATCCAGCCTTGGTGCAGGAGTTTTATAATCTGAGACGGAAAGCCGCTTTGGTCGCACAGGCAAATGCGGCTCATCATGCGCTGGTAAAATTGGAATCAGCATACCGGGTGAGTATTGTGACGCAGAATGTAGATCTACTGCATGAACAGGCAGGTTCATCCCATATCGTTCATTTGCACGGACGCCTGGATCAGTCGAAGTCATCTGTCGATGACCGTTTGGTGTATCCCATTGTTGGTGATGAGATCAAAATGGGTGATCTTTGTGAGAAGGGTAGTCAGCTGAGGCCAAATATAGTCTGGTTTGGAGAGGCTGTGCCGGCCATTGAGGAAGCGATAAGCCTGGTTTCGAGGGCCGATATTTTGATTATTGTGGGAACCTCCCTACAGGTTTATCCCGCTGCGGGACTTAAAGAATTTGCGCCTAGTCACTGTAAATCGTTTTTAATTGACAAAAAGATTCCTCATGACAACGCTTTACGTAATATACAGTGTTTTGAAGAATCGGCGACCATAGCTGTTCCTGAACTGGTAGAACAATTACTTAATTAAATGTTATATAGTCGTTTATAAAATAAGGGTTTATGAAGAAAATAATAGGGCTTCTTTGCATGTCCGTTGCTTTTGTTGCATGTCAAAATAATTCAGCGATCAAAGTAAATACGAGTTCAAATGATCAGCCTTTAACCTTGGATAGCGTTCAGGCCAAGCATCTGCTCAGTTTGCCACTGCATTGCATCGAAGTGGAATATCCCAATAAGCTGGGACAGGTACTCGGTAGTGATGGTGATCTAAAAGCACCGCGTACATTGCATCCAATTTTTTACGGTTGTTTTGACTGGCATTCTTCTGTACACGGGTATTGGTCAATTGTGCATATTTTGAAGGAATTTCCAAATTTGGATAGCTCAGGTGAAATTCGACGCCAATTGAACCGAAATATTACAGCAGAAAATGTGGCTGTTGAATTAGATTTCTTTCAAGATAAGAACAATAAGAACTTTGAGCGTACGTATGGCTGGGCTTGGTTGTTGCAGCTGCAGAAGGAATTATTAACTTGGGAAGATGCCGATGCAAAACGCTGGGCATCGAATCTTGAACCGTTGGTGAAACATGTGGTAAAATCGTATCAGGAATATTTGCCCAAATTGGTCTATCCGATCAGGACAGGCTATCATGATAATTCTGCCTTTGGCCTTTCGCTGTCCCTGGACTATGCAAGAAGCACGGGAAATGTGACGTTTGAAAAATCATTAATGACGAATGCTTCTCGTTTATACAGTCAGGATAAGAGCTGCAACATTTCTTTTGAGCCAAGTGGAAGCGATTTTCTTTCTCCTTGTCTTGAAGAAGCCCTTTGTATGAGTATGGTGCTGCAACAGGAGGATTACCGTAAATGGTTAAAGGATTTTATGCCAGATCTGTTTAATCCCGATTTCAATTTAGATCCAGGAATCGTGAAAGATCGAACCGACGGACATTTGGTCCATCTGGATGGACTTAATTTTAGTCGCGCCAACTGTTTAAACGGTATCGCCAAAGCGCTGCCTGAATTAAGTTATTTGCATAGGTTGGCGAATAAACATTTAAAGTATTCTTTGCCCAATATTACAACCAAGGATGATTACATGGGGTCACATTGGTTAGGTACTTTTGCACTCTATGCACTATCAAAGCATTGATTCGGGGAGATTATCTTCTCCCCATTTATCCATTAGGTTTAATATTTCCTCGAGCGAACGGCCGAGCTCGGTTAATTCATATTCTACCTTTGGGGGAACTTGCTGGTATACAATTCTATTAATCAGCTTGTCATGCTCCAGTTCCTTTAATTTGGCGATCAGCATACGTTCAGATATTCCCACGAGTCTTTTCCGCAACTCACTATAGCGGAGTTTACCTTCATTTAGCAAATAGGAAAGGATATTGATTTTCCATCTGCCACCTATGGTGGCCAAGGTAAATGCAATACCACAACGGTCTTTCCAGTATAGCTCATTAATGTGATTGGTTGAATTCTCTTTTCGCGGGTTCATACAAACTTTTTTGTTGGTATCATACAATCTTGTATGTACTGTTATTCCTGCAAATTAATAAAGAAATTTGTAGGAAAACAAAAAGTATAACATGGAAACGATTAAATCAGTCGCTCATTGGTTGAGCTATGCGTACTACCTTTATGTATTTGGATATGCATCATTATTCAAAGTTTTTCAAAAGAGCGCCATGATGCAAAGCATGCAGTCCCTGGGTTTTAATAAGACTTGGACGATCATTATCGGAATAGGGGAACTAACGGGGGTAGTATTGCTCTTAATAGGTTTGTATAACCCGCAATTTAAGAATGTTGCAGTGCTGCTGTTGTTTCCATTTGCGGTTGCGGCGTTTACGGCACATATGGCGCATCAAGAGTATCATCATTTCTACAACTCCTTGCTGATGTGTGTACTTAGTATTGTGCTGTTGGCCACAGACAAAACCTTTAAAATTATACTTTAAATCCTGCGTCAGCTTTAGCATGATCATTAGAAAATTAGGATTATTTTATGGCTTAATTTTCTAATGATCCTATGTTTATCCGGAAGCAAGTGGTGCTGGAGATGCAAGAGGGAAAATAATGTGATAGACTACAATTATAAGCGGTATGGCAAGCCGGTCGATAGCCGAAAATATAGGAGCGACTTGATCGGTTGTAAATCGTGATTTGTGCTAATTTAACTCTGTTGATTTATGCTGGGATATTTTGTTTTTCTACCGTTTTATTGCGTTTTTATTGGTATAAGTAAAGTTTTCGCGCTGTTTTTTTTAGATATACATTTTTTAGCAGGTTAGAAAAAGGCTATAAAATTCAAGATTTGTGCTACTATACACGATCAAACTTATAATACATTTGATCTATCAATCCCATAGGGATGTTACATGCTATGTATAGGTATTTAAGACAACTTTTAATGGTTTTGCCCATTGTTTTTTTCTGTCTGTTTTTTACAGGTAAAATAAACAAGGATGTCTTTTCACATACTGCCTATAAAAACACCTCAAAAACGGCAATAACTTCTTCACAATCCCATTTCGATTTTTATGTCGGATCGATCGAAGAATGCTCGTTCGAATGGCGTTATGATCAACATTTAGCATATGCCGTTCGGCTCTGTACCTTGGGACTGATTCTACCAATTTTCTTGCTATTTGCGGATAAGAAGTCATGGCATAGTTTTTATGAACTCCAAAATAAATATCTATCGAACAGGCTGCCAGACAGGTGTATCCTATACCATTCCTTTAAAATTTTCGGTTAAATCCCTTTTCCTTTTCGTGAATATCATCGGTTGGGTCGACAGACGGCTATAAAACCGATTTAATAAATCATTGCTTGAAGAAAGCGGCTTAATCAGCTGCTTTGCTATTAAATCATTTATATGAACACAACACTTTACGCATTAGCTATTACAGCTATTACGATCAGTTTTTTTCATACTGCATCGGGCCCAGATCATTATCTGCCATTTATTGTATTGTCCAAATCGAAAAAATGGTCGTTGGGGAAAACCATATTATGGACCATTATATGTGGGCTTGGGCATGTTTTCAGTTCGGTCATACTGGGGATTATTGGCGTTTATCTTGGATGGCAGCTCAATAAGATCAGCTGGTTGCAGGACGTGCGCGGCAATGTTTCGAGTTGGGCACTATTTATTTTTGGACTTGGATATTTGATTTACGGGATCTGGAAAATGTCAAAGAAGCATTCTCATAAGCATTTTGATGTGATGGGTGATGAGGTGTATGTGCATGAACACACGCATGGGAAAAGCACATCAGGGCATCATCACCATCATCAAAAAACGAAGGTAACGCCTTTGGTATTATTTGCAATTTTCGTCATGGGACCATCGGAACCATTGATTCCACTTTTATTTTTTTCAGGTGCTCACCGCTCAATGCCAGAGGTGATTACACTGATTAGCACCTTTACCATCACAACAGTGGCAACCATGGTTGGGATGGTCTTGTTGGGAATTTATGGTTATAATTTGCTCAACACCGAAAAACTTGATCGATATGTACACGCTATTAGTGGTGCTGTCCTGTCAATTTGCGGTGCGGGGATGTTATTTCTGGGATGGTAATTTTTTAAATAGGATATGAACAAACATCAAATCACCTTTTTTATAAGCCTAATGGCTACTACACACAGTTATGCCCAGCAACATGTAATTCAGGGAACTGTGAAAGATAAGGATAGTAAACAGAGATTAGAAGAAGTCAATATACGTTACCAACGTGGAATAAAACATAGTCATACAGCATCGAATGGTACTTTTTCCGTACAGCCGGGAATATTTCCGGATACTTTATTGTTGAGCCGGATTGGCTATCTCGATCAGGTATACATCCTAAAAGAAGTGAAGTCTCCGATTGAAATCGAGATGCAAAAAAATGAAGTGCAGTTGAGTCAAATTCAGGTGGATGCATTCAATAGCAGTAAAACATTGAGCAAAGTTGATTTAAGTAAGATTCCGGTTAATTCGGCGCAAGATCTGTTACGAAAAGTTCCTGGGCTCTTTATAGCACAGCATGCCGGTGGTGGAAAGGCTGAGCAAATATTTTTGCGTGGATTTGATAATGATCACGGTACAGATATTGCCATTACTGCAGATGGCATTCCCGTTAATATGGTCTCTCATGCGCACGGTCAAGGATACGCAGATCTCCATTTTATTATTCCAGAAACGGTAAAAGACATTGATTTTGGCAAGGGTGCTTATTATGCAGACAAAGGCGATTTGAACACATCGGGTTATGTTAATTTTACGACCTTGGATCATTTGGATCATAATCTTTTTAAGGTTGAAGGCGGTTCTTTTGATTCCTGGCGTACCGTGGCCATGCTTAATCTGCTGAATAACCATGAGCAGAATAAATATGCCTATGCCGCAGGAGAGTTCAATTATTCGAATGGTCCTTTTGACATCAAGCAAAATTTTAGTCGTGTCAATCTATTTGCGAAATATAATCAGTGGATCGATGAGAAACATTATATCAATCTCCAGGGGTCCATATTCAGTTCGGGTTGGAATGCATCGGGTCAGATTCCGGAGCGGGCTGTTCGTCAGGGACTGATTAGCCGTTGGGGTTCGATTGATTCTACAGAAGGCGGGAATACATCCCGCATGAATTTGGCGATGCAATACCGTGCGCTGATCAGTGATCAGGAAAGCTGGGAAAGCAATGTTTACTTCTCGCGCTATAACTTTCAGTTGTTTTCGGATTTTACTTTCTTTCTGAAAGACCCCATTCATGGCGATGAAATAGAGCAGGTTGATAATCGATACTTGTACGGTATCGAAAACAAATACAATCGCCAATTTCATTTTGATCATAGTCAGCTTTCTTGGACATCGGGGTTTGGGCTCCGAGTGGATGATATCAAAGATCTTCAACTGAACCATGTCTATCAGCGCGACGAATTATTGGATCGGCTTTCGCATATTTCGGGTGTAGAAATGAATCTTCATGCCTATAGCAATTTGGATTGGCGTATTGGAAAATGGACGATTAATCCTGCATTACGTGTCGATCACTTGATTTTCAACTTGCATGATAAGCTGAAAAGTGATCCTGCAGGGCAAGAGGCTTCTGCAACAAGAATCAGCCCAAAGCTGAACTTTGGATATACGTTCAATCATAGCGCCCAAATCTATTTGAAAACGGGTATGGGATTTCATTCCAACGATATCAGGGTGGTGATGGAACAACAGGGAAAAGATATTATGCCCATTTCCTTTGGTGCAGATCTTGGCTTGATCTGGAAGCCAACTGATAACCTTTTTATTCAGCCTGCTTTATGGGGGTTATACCTGCAGCAAGAATTTGTGTACGTCGGGGATGAAGCTGTTGTAGAGCCTTCAGGCAAAACGAAACGTCTGGGGGCTGATTTGAGTCTACGCTATCAAGCTACTCCATGGTTATATTTTGATGGCGACATCAATTATGCGTACGCGCGGGCAATTGACCAACCTAAAGGCGAAAACTATATCCCGCTGGTACCTTCTTTAACAAGTACAGGGGGAGTATCTGTGAAGCTACCGCTCGGCATTTCGGCCAATTTGCGCTATCGTTATATGAATACAAAACCAGCGAAAGAAGATAATTCGGTACGTGCTAAAGGTTATTTGGTCAACGATCTCCTGCTTAACTATGGCGTGGGAAAATGGAATTTTTTGTTGCAGGCCCAAAACATATTTGACACCAAATGGAATGAAGCACAGTTTGAGACCGAGACTCGATTAAGAAATGAACAACAGCCCGTTTCTGAATTGCATTTCACCCCTGGAACACCTTTTATGGTAAAAGCTGGCCTGTCCTATAAATTCTAAAGACTGGGTAAAGTGGTCGCCTTAAAATTTTCCTTTGTATCTTTAATAGGAATTATAAGTCCTTATAAATGATGTATTATGGAAAAGAGTAAGTTACGTCGAATGGATAATATGGGTATCGTGGTGGAGTCGTTGGACAACGCGATTTCGTTTTTTTCAGAACTTGGTTTACATTTGGAGGGAAGGGCACAGATTAAAGGGGAATGGGCAGGTCGAATAACAGGTCTCGGTGCTCAGCATGTGGAGATCGCCATGATGGTGACACCAGATGGGCATAGCCGATTGGAGCTTTCAAGATTTATTGATCCAGCGATAATTGCAGATCATAGAAACGCTCCGGTCAATGCCTTGGGGTATTTGCGGGCAATGTTTACCGTTGAAGATATCGATGATGTGCTGCGGCGGCTAACTGACAATCATGGAGCTGTGCTGGTCGGGGAGGTGGTACAATATGAAAATGCGTATCGTCTCTGTTATCTAAGGGGAGTAGAGGGATTATTGATTGGTTTAGCACAACCGCTGTAAGGCAATCGATATGAAGCGTTAAAAGACAGCTATAGGAATAATTACAAGGCAAGTGATAGGAATTGAATCTTTGTACGAAAAAAGAAAATTTAAGAAATTTCTATGTTTTACAAAATAAATAGGAAACTAAGACGTTATTGATACAAATACTTTTCATAAAATAGGTTAATATATGGCTAAGACCCTAGAGTTCCCCGCTCTAGGGCTTTTTTGTAATTATACGTCCGGGAAAAACGAAATTTTGTACAATCTGTCTGGATCGCGTTCTTTCCTGATCAATAAAGCGAAATTTAGCTACTTGATGAAAGCCATGAGGAGGGCCTAAGAATCTATTTCTTAGATGCTGTTTTCAGCGATGAACCCGTCGTTATCACTGGTTTTGCAATTTTGCCCAAACTGGATATAAATTAGGCAATTTTTGAACATGTGGTCATTAGTATAATCACACATAAGACGAGTAATATAATAACAGATGTGGTGTAAGGCGTTCTTCTCATAATACTTTTTTTTACTTAGTAGTTTACAAAAGCCGTGCCTTTATTTTTAGAACTTGCAGTAAGTCTGGTTGTTGTAGCTTCGTGTCTACAAGGCGTCGATATGAATAAGGAAATGATATGTTTGAAAAGGCTTTTGCCGATGTCTTGTGCATCGATTGTGGAATTAATGGATCTGGTTCCTATTGTTCGTTTGAAACGATGTTTTTTTTGATAGTCTATAGACGATGAGAATACCCAAAAGCATTACAATCGTATAGGCAATAAACGCGATGTTTTCAGACTGATGTTCGCTACCCTTTGCAACACTTTCTACCCATAACCCCGTATTATTTTTAAATCCAAACGCCCAATGGGTTAGGTTCCAGCCGAAGTGTAGTCCGATAGATAGTGCAATATTGCGGGTTCTTAGTACTGCAAGACCAAAGAGTACAGCTCCAAGTCCTGAACCCAGTACTGCCGCCTTTAGTGTAAAACCGGTAAATAAATGTTCTAAAATAAAAACAAGTACCATAATTGAGAAGGCCACAACAGTGCCGAGTTTATCTTTCAATCGCCATAAGAAATAGGTTCTAAAGACCAACTCTTCCCGACAGGCGACGAAAAAGTATAGAAGAATATGTATTGTCAGTATTTTTGGGTCGATAAATACCTGTTTTTTAAAAGATACTTCGGCAAAATTTGTTAATATTATAACCATAAGGCCGACCATAACAAAACCTAAGCATAAGCCAGCGCTAAAATTGAGCACACTCTTTTTGTTAAATCCTAACCCAATTTGAGAAAAACTAATTTTATCCCAAGCTTTAAACAGGTAAACTAAAGCCAAGCTGAGGAATGTCGCGAGGCAGAGTGAAAGTAAATCAGGCAACGCTGTCTGTTTGGTCACAGCGGCAGCGAAAGCAAACAACACCAGCGAAGCCACGTAAAATAATATTACTTTTAGGTATATGGTCTCTCTTTTCATTTTCTAACTGTTTGGTAAACGTGAATTTACACTATTTTTGAAGAAATAGTGAAGGTTATCTGAAAGAGTGGTGTGCTTTTTGTTTATAGGGGAGAAAGATTAGAGAAATAATAATATGAAGTATCCTTATTTAGGAATTAGTATGGTATGTGCGGCCCTAGCGAGCATGGCCAATTCAAAGGCTGTATTTGCCGGAGAGCAATTAGCTGTTCAACACATTGAATATGTGCAGGTAAATTCAGACTCATTGAAGGTTGAACAATTAGCAACAGCGCTGAGAAAGATGAAGCCTATCAGTTCGGCAGATTTTAAGGCAAAGTTCAAACCGGAAATCAACGGATTTAAGCTCACAGAGGTGACGGCTTTCGAGGATGCGGAGTCAGGATCTTACGCAACGGCAAACTATGTGAAGGGAGAGCAAAATATTTATTTGATGGTTACCGACGGAGCCGGTCCAGGTTCGGATCAGGTAAAGTTAAATTTGATGAACTATATCGACCTAAAATCAATTGAAGACCTAGGAACCAAAATGCAGGTTAAGCCTTACAAAGGTTGGCTGGCGTCTTTTGACTGGAGCATGTTTGAAAACGATGGTTTGACTAGCATTCAATATCTCGAATCAAATCGATTTGCAACTGTCTCTTCAGCAAATAATGTAGCAATTGAAGAATTAGAGAGTTTTTTGAATAGTTTTAGTCTATAAGAAAATTGGCAAAGTCCCGGAACCTTTAATCAAAGCCGGGACTCAGTCCATCAAACCGATTTAATCCATTCCCCGACTGCTAATAGTCGTTAAATATCTATATCTTCCGAGCCTTTCTTTCCGTAATTTCCCAGATTATCCGCTCTATAGCTGCGCTTGTTGATGCAATATTTTATTGTTTATTGCTTATTTTTCTTATATTAGGTAATAAACCAGCAAATTGTGTCTATGTTCAATCTAAATCGGAGAAAATTTATTCAAGGAGCGGGAGCAGTCTTAACTTTATCCGCTTTGCAAGTTAAAGGTCTGTCGTTTAAAGATGCGATTAAAAATTTTCGGGTCGGATTGATCGGTGCGGGTTGGTATGGGAAGAGTGATTTGTTCCGTTTAATGCAGGTTCGGGATGTTGATGTTATCGCCATATGTGATGTTGACGACAACCATTTGCAGGAGGCGGGGCGATTAACTGCTGAGCGCCAGGTTTCAAAAAAGGTTCCAAAGCTTTATAGAGATTATAGGGAGATGTTCGCTAACCATAAATTCGATCTTATCCTTATTGGCACACCGGATCACTGGCATGCAAGACAGGCTATAGACGCGATGCGTGCGGGGGCTCACCTTTATTTGCAGAAACCCATCAGTGTGGATGTACTTGAGGGCGATGCCATATGGCGCGCGGCTAGAAAATATAACCGGAAAGTGCAGGTAGGGACCCAACGGCGGAGTACGGCGCATCTCATCGACGCTAAGAAGCGGGTGGTCGATAGCGGCCTGCTTGGTAAGGTTTCGCATGTGGAGATGTGCTGCTACTATCATATGCGGAAAAATGGTAACCCGCCTACACAACAAGTTCCAGAGTTCTTAGATTATGAGTTATGGACAGGACCGGCACCTTTACGAGCTTATGATGGTTTACCGCATGGCAGCTGGTGGCGAACCTTTATGGCTTATGGAAATGGGATAACCGGCGATATGGGAATGCATATGTTTGATACGGTACGTTGGCTTTTGCAACTTAAATGGCCCAAAAGCGTGAGTGCCAAAGGCGGTATTTATGTCCAAAAAGAAGGCAAATCGACGATTGCAGATACGCAGACCGCTCTATTTGAATACGAAGATCTTAACTGTGTCTGGCAGCATAGGACATGGGGAGCAGCAACAGACCCTGAATATCCTTGGGCATTTGTTATATACGGTGACAAAGGTACTTTAAAGGGAAGTGTGATGAAATATGAGTTCATTCCCATCGGAGAAGGTGAGACTATCCGAAAGGATGTTATCTTAGAAAAAGAGACGTTTCCTAAAGATCTGGAAGAGCATCGAATAGAACTGCATACAGCTCCGGCAACGCGACGACACATGCTCGATCTTTTATCAGCAATTGAAAATAATCACCTACCTGTAGCCGATATTGAAGAAGGCTATATCTCCACCGCAAGTTGCATATTAGCCAATTTGTCGATGCAGTTGAATCGGCCCCTGATTTATGATCCTACGCAAAAAATATGTATTAATGACCCTGAAGCAACTCAATTATTGCAGAGAGGGTATCGCAGTCCATGGCAACATCCGTAATAAAAATATCAAGCGACAGATACCGGCAAATGGAAAAAACGCACCCGTCAAAATATGCCATGCATATGGACCGACTTGGCATTTATCAATATATAGAACGTTCCTTACCTAACGGCAAAGGGATCCAATAGATTAAACAAAATATGTTCAAGCTTAAAATTCTAAATTTCTACAGAATTCGAACCGTTCTTTACTCGATTAAAAGACGAGTAGACGATGAATATGAATTCGACGATAACCCATAATTATGCTAGGCTTAGAAAACCCTTGTTCTTTCTACCTATACTTCTATTAGTTCTGCTCATTCTATTTCTCTATTTTAATCATGCATTGAATGTATATGGCTATACGGTCATTCAGAAGAATAGCTTTTTCACAATAAATGCTTACCTCGGACAATATCCAAATCTTGAGTCTAATTTTACACAGTTTGGAGATTGTTTAATTAGCCTGTCACTATTGAGTGTTTTTGTATTATATGCGCCTAAATTATGGGAAGCATTGATATCAGCATCGCTAATTTCAGCTTTTTTTTCCATTGTTTTAAAAGTGGCATTTGCTGTGCCTCGACCTGCAGCGGTGTTTAATCAAACGAGTTTTTTGATTACTGGTAAGATGCTTCTTGGTAACAATAGCTTGCCTTCGGGCCATTCCATTACGATATTTACAACGCTGACCGTTATCATGTATGCTTTTATGCCGCAACGATTGAGTTATAAAATAATGTGGTTTTTTTGTTTAACATGTATTGGGTTAATGCTTGCTTTATCTCGCGTCGCGTTGGGAGCACATTATCCATTAGATGTAGTTAGTGGCTGTATTATAGGATATGTTTCGGGACTGCTCGGAATTTTTTTTAGCAGGGAATTTAAAATATGGAATTGGGTCAACGACCAACGGTATTATCCAATTTTCATTTTATTATTCCTCGTTTTCAGTATAGTATTGGTCAATAGAATAATTAATGATAATTTGCTAATATTTTATTTTACATTTATCTGCTTAATTAGTACACTTTATAAAACCATTACCGTTTATGCTAAAAAATAGCTTAAAACTAGTTCATTTTGTCCTTTTCATGAGTGTGTTGAATTTTATATTCTTCCATTTTCCATTTTATACTTTTGTTTTTAAAAATGTTGATTATAAAAGCTTTGGGGGCATTGTTCTCATCGGCAGTCTAATGGTTTTGATGCTGGTAATGAATGCTTTTGTACTTTATCTATTTTTTTCAGCCTCGCGTCGCTTCGGGAAATCGATACTTGTGTTGTTCTTTCTTATCAATTCAGTAGCCGTTTATTTTGTAAATACCTATAGCGTTATTTTGGATGAAACCATGATCGGCAATATCTTGAATACCCGTTATTCCGAGTCCAGCGGTTTCTTTTCCCTGAAATTGATCGTTTATCTCGTTTTTCTCGGTATTATTCCCAGTATCTTCATTATTAAAGCAAAAATAATAAAGGATAAACCAAAGAAGTTCTTTATCACTTCGTCACTTTCGCTATTATTTATCGTTATTTTAATATTCGCCAATGCGACTAATTGGTTATGGATCGACAAGAATTCGAAGACTTTGGGCGCACTTGCCATGCCGTGGTCTTATACCGTCAATATTTCGCGTTTTTACATTCACGAACATCAAAAAAATAAAAAAGAGATTTTATTGCCAGATGCGAAGATAACTGACCACAAAAAGACAGTGGTTGTCCTTGTTATTGGTGAATCTGCTCGAAGGGATAACTTTTCCTTATATGGCTATCAAAAGAATACAAATCCGCTACTTTCCAAAACACCCAATCTTTATCATTTTGACGCAACTTCTTGCTCCACCTATACGACAGCAGGAGTAAAATGTATATTGGAGCATAAAAATACAGATGATTTGTACGAAATCCTGCCGAACTATCTCTATAGAAATGATGTCGATGTGATCTGGCGAACAAGTAATTGGGGGGAGCCACCTGTACATATTAAAGAATATGAAACAAATGATCAACTTGCCACAAATTGTAAGGGTGAAGGATGTGCTTACGATGAGGTACTTTTAACAGGTCTAAAGGAGCGAATATCCTCCAGTAAAAAAGATAAAATTTTTGTTGTGCTCCACACAAGTACAAGCCATGGGCCAACATATAGCAAAAAATATCCCGCTCAATTCGAGCTGTTTAAACCTGTATGCAATAGTGTTGAACTCGGGAACTGTTCTAAAGAAGAGTTGATCAATGCTTATGATAACACCGTTGTTTATACAGATTATATTTTACATAATCTGATTGAGGATCTAAAACAATTGAAGGAATATAATAGTGCCATGTTGTTCGTCTCGGACCATGGCGAATCGCTGGGTGAAAATAACCTTTATATGCACGGATTGCCGATGAGCATTGCACCAAAAGAGCAATACGAGATTCCCTTTATTGTTTGGGTTTCTGATCATTCAAAACAGTTGAAACCAAATAAAACGTTGACCCAAAATCACGTATTTCACAGTGTGTTGAAATTTCTGGATATGAAAAGCCCTATTTATGATGAAAATATGGATATTTTCGAATAGACAGGATTGCGGGTACAGTTTGGTCTAAAACGGATGGACTATGGCCAATCAGATCAATACCGGATGGTGGATAGGTTATGTTGAGCAAAAAGAAAAGATTTATTTCTTTGCAACGCGGCTTATTCAGGACCGCAAGTTCAATCGTCCTGATTTCTCGCGCTGCCGCAAAGAGATACGCGGAAAGTCTTTAAGGAGCTAAAAATTTTGCCCTAAACCTTAGGGCATTAGATATCAATCATCAAATTTTACCAGGACAATAGACAGATGGAAAATTTTAATCGAAAGAAGCATTGGGAAGACATATACGAAAACAAGCCGCTGGAATCAGTGAGCTGGTACCAGCCCAATCCAAAAGCATCGCTACATTTTGTAGAGCAAGCTAACCTTCCAAAAAAGGCGAAAATCATCGATATAGGTGGTGGTGACAGTTTCCTGGTTGATTTCTTGCTGAAAGCAGGATTTGAAGATATTACTGTATTGGATATATCCAACGCTGCAATTGAACGAGCGAAGAAGCGATTAGGGGATGAGGCGACTAAAGTCAAATGGATTGTTTCGGATATCTTGGATTTCGTTCCCGACGCAACTTATGATTTTTGGCATGATCGGGCCACCTTTCATTTTTTGACTGTTCGCCAGGAGATTGATCGTTACATCAAAATCGCAGATCAATCAATTGCGTTGGGAGGTATTTTAGTCGTTGGAACTTTTTCTGAACAGGGGCCAAAGAAATGTAGTGGCATTACTATTAAACAGTATTCAGCACAATCAATAAGCGATTTATTCCAGACATGTTTTAGGAAAATTGAATGTATGACTATTGACCATATAACACCCTTCGACACGAAACAGCATTTTGTGTTTTGCAGTTTTCGTAAATAGCTGTCATAGCTGGGGCGAACGCATTTCGTACAAATAGCGCATCGGTGTGTGGCTCGAATCTGCCCCTTTGTGCTAATTTTTATTGGAATTTTCCAATAAAAGTTCTCCCCAGGCATTTAATTTCCAGAGTACTTCCACTAAACTTTTCCCTAAGGGTGTCAATGAATACTCCACTCTGGGAGGAAGCTCATGGAAAGATTGTTTACTTAAAATACCATCATTGACCATTTCGGCCAATTGTTGGTTTAGCACCCGTCTATCAACTGTTGCAATACCACGAAGCATTTCACTTGGGCGTTTTTCCCCTTCATTGATACGCCAGACAATCGGAATTTTCCATTTCCCGCTAATCGCATTGACGGCAAATTCCAATGGACATATTTTTTGTTTTATTGCTTTCTCTGTTATACTCATAAAATTGACTTTTTTGCCCCATAGGGATAATAATATGCGGTATTGTGATTGTGCATTTACTTTTAAAACTTTGCAGAAATAACGTACAGCATCATGAAAAATTTAGAACACAAAATTGCTAAATTAAATGCGAATTTAGCTAATCTTCGTCTTGAAATAAAGGAAATATTTGGCAGATCCATTCAGGATCTTCAGTCTGGCGATCTAATCGAAAAGAGCCTGCAGATAGGGGACAAGGTCCCGAATTTTAGTTTGATGAATTCGCTGCATAGCAAAATTGAGCTCGGAAAACTTCTGGAGAATGGAACGGTTAGCGTGGCCTTTTTCCGCGGCAACTGGTGTCCTTACTGTAATCCCGAGCTAAGACTAATATTGATGCGTTAATCATACAGCTATGAGCAAAGTACAACGTAAAGGGGTAAGGCGGACAGCTGATATTTCAATAGACTGCCTAGCCAGTCTGAACCGCGGTGAAATTGAAACTGCAAATCTTGTAGAGTGGCTAGCTGTTGACCAACGGCTTTTACTTGCGCACATTCTTCAGCAGAATGCGCGCATTCACTACTTAAAGCCAATCTTGTTGCTTTTGGAGCAGTTACAGAAACCGACGGTAAATTCCATCAATGAAACGATCGGACGTGCGCTGTTCGACATGATCACACAAAATCGTGATAATACCTTCCTGACAATATTATTCAATCATCCTGCAGATCTCGTGCGTTGCTGGGCGACCTACGCGATTGGAAATGATAAACAGCTTGAAATTGAGGAACTGCTTTCATCAATACGTCCTTTTGCTGCAGATACACATTTTGGTGTACGAGAAATCAGCTGGATGGCCATCCGTAATAGGATAGCTTTTGATTTGGACAGGAGCATTACCTATCTGAGCCTATGGGCGATAGAGAAGGATGAAAATGTGAGGCGTTTTGCTACGGAGTCAACCCGACCGAGGGGCGTATGGTGTAAGCACATCGATCGGTTGAAGCAGGAACCAAGTCTAGCCTTGCCTATTTTAGAACCGCTAAAATCCGATCCTTCAAAATATGTTCGGGATAGCGTCGCAAATTGGCTGAATGACGCAAGCAAAAGCCAACCTGGTTTTGTTAGAGCACTTTGTCATCGTTGGGAAGAAGAAAGTAATACCAAGGAAACACACTACATTATTCGAAAAGCATTACGCACAATTTCGAAGTAAAAATTACCGGTATCAGTATTCTGTTTTTTGCGTCTTTCTAATTCATATTTAATTTTTTATGCAGTAGTTTATTTAGAATTATTAAAAATAATTTGAAATACTGTGTTAAAATACGTTACATTTGCATCTGTTTAGAATCATTTTAAATAGATGTGCCTTTTTGTGCGCTTTTATTCTCACTTATGAAAAAGCTCTATTGGACTAGTTTTATTTTATTTTACACAATTGCAGTTGCGCATGCACAGTCGATATACATCCGGGGAAAGATCACTGATGGTAATAAGAAAGTCCTATTGGGAAGTACCGTTATTTTGGATCAGTTAGGATTCTCCAGTATGAGCGATGGGCGTGGTGAATATCGTTTAACCATCCCTAAAGAGCAGTATGGCAAACTTGTTACGCTATCGGTTTCCTACATTGGTAAGAAAAAGGTTGAAAGGACAGTCCTGTTAGATTCGATGCAAAAGATTGAAAATTTTTTGTTGCAAGATATGAGTCTTGCTCTTGAAGAAGTTGGGGTACAGGCGAAGAGAGGGGAGTTGAGCAACTCATCACTCGTATTTGATCGCGAAATGATTGAACGTTATCCGGCGCTAAGTTTAAACGATCTGCTGAACCGATTGCCAAACCGGAAGAATACAGCCCCTTCTGTGCAGGAGATGCAAAATCTGACGCTGAGAGGTGCTTTTAGTGAGACTACAGGACGATCGCGAGACGCGAATGAACTGAATAACTCCTTTGGTGTCGCTATCATAATGGATGACATGGTTTTGGGTAACAATGGTAATATGCAAGGGCGGAACGCTGGAATATTTGGCATGTCTTCCGCAACGAATGCAATTAGACCTTCAGATTATGGTTTAACCGGTCGACCGACAACGGGAAAATTCTATTCTGGAGAAAATGTGTTTAGCGGTCTGGATCTGCGTCAGATTCCGATAGAAAATATCGAACATTTGGAAGTTATTTCTGGCGTAGCACCGGCACGCTATGGCGATTTATCAAATGGTGCCGTTATTATCGAAAGGCAGGCTGGCAAGACTCCGGCTTTTTTTAGGCTTCAAGTGCGGAGCAATGCAACTTCATATGGTCTGTCTAAGGGAATGCAGCTCGGAAAAAAGCTTGGGACAATTAATGTGGATTTAGGTTATGTGCAGTCTTACGCAGACAATAGAGATAAGCTGAAACAATACGACCGCGTAAACGGAACTTTGATATGGACAAACTATTTTGGCGCAGATAAGCGTCTGAAACAAACCTTCTCAGGCTCTTACAATAAAGTTATTGATCAGGTCCGAAAAGATCCAGATGACCCACTCTCGAATGCCATTTCTTTTGGCGGCCGGGGTTGGAATGCTGCTAGCCGAACCAGTTACAAATTGGACCATAAATTCCTTAAAAGCATTAGTCTCAATGCAGGAATAAGTTCAACACTGCAGAAAACCTATCGGGAGTATTACTATAATGGTGCAGTCGTGCTTTATACCGATTCTGTGCAAACTGGAATTGTAGAAGGACAATATGCACCTGGTCAGTATACTGCGCTAGATCATGTGGATAATAGACCATTGAATTTAAATGCCCGATTGGAAGGAAATGCCATCGCAATTACCGGCGATATTATCCACAAAATAAACTTTGGAAGTAACTATAGTTATGACATCAACCGTGGAAAGGGGCGAATTGCAGATCCTTCTATTCCCAAAAAGGATCTTGGAGCGAGATCGGATAGGTATTATGATTTTTCATTAACAAACGCTTTGCAAAACCTGGGCTTGTATGCGGAGGATGCTATGCGGACAAAAGTATGGGGAAGGGATCTTAGCATGCGGGCGGGCGTTCGCTGGGATCTTATGAATGGTCACTCTTCCATCTCTCCAAGAACCAACATCAATTATTCACTTTCTAAATCAACTCAGATTGGGCTAGCATACGGCTTATCCTTCAAATCTCCTGGATTAGCACAACTATATCCCGGGCCTACTTTTGATGAAATTATATTGCTCAACTCTTATAATGGTAAGGTTGACGAAAGTATGGCATTGATTTACTTGCGGCGTTATGAAAAAGATAATAGCAATCTCAAAAGTAGTGTAGGGCAAACGCTGGAATCATCGTTTTCATGGCATAAGAATGGGCATCAGCTACGTACGAATCTTTTCTATAAAAAAAATACGCGCGGAATCAACACGGTTACGGCTGATCAACTCATTGACTTGCCTACCTATTCGGCTACTGCGGTGCCCGGGGGTAAACCAATAGTTGAACAGACGGGGACGAGAAGCTATTTAATGTCCAATCTGTACTTTGCCAATAGTAATAAATCGTCCAATATTGGTGCGGAAGTCATGTATTCTACACCTAGAATTCAACAGATTATGACAACTTTCTCCGCTACTGCCGCATTTACCCTAGCCAATTCTAGTTCCAGTGCGCTGAGCCGTTTGAATTTTAATGCCGAAAAGACAGCGTTAGATGACGTTATCCTTGGATTTTTTCCGTCCAAATCTACCAAGAACTATTTAAGTCGAGCGCAGTTACGAAGTTCAACTCATTTTCCGGCTTTGCGTTTGATTATTGAACTGAGTGCAGACTGTGAATTATTAAACTACAATAAATCTAATTACCGAGATATTATTCCTGTAGGATATTATACACGTGATTATACGTATCATACCATTGATCAATTTGATATAAACAATCCGAAGCATCTCGAATTATACACAGCAAGGAAAAATGAAGCTGACTTGGTAAATATTGAAAACAACTACGTCTACTGGAACTTTGGTCTCAATATGGCCAAGGAAATAGGCAAGAATATTTACCTGTCATTTAACGTCTATAATTTTCTGGATTACCAACCGCGCTTTTATAGGGAAGGAGCTTCTTCAGTGCAAGCCCCAAATTCATCTCCCAACTATGGCGCCCAACTGACTTATAAATTTTAACATAAAAACTAAACACAATGAAAACTCGTTACTTAATTCCTTTTCTCTTTTTACCTTTTATCTCCTGTAAAAAAGATAATACACCCGGTGTACAACCGCTGGATATTAAGCTGAATTTAAAATATGCTTCTGAAAATTTTAATACCAAGTTGGACTTAAGCAAGGTTATTGTTAAGATAACCAATCTGGCAACAAAAACCAGTGCTACATATTCTTCGTCCCAAGGTGTGGTCAACCTGACTTCTATTATACCGGGTGAATATGATATTGATGCTTCTATTTCGATACCCAAAGCGCAATACAACAGTTTGACAGGAGAATCAAGTATTGAAGACGTGACATTCAATGCTTCGCTGAAAAAAATCAGTTTAACCAGTTCTACGACTTTGGATATGGAATTGGTTGCAGGTCTATTGGGCGACTTTGTCATCAAGCAGATTTACTATGCGGGTTCTGATAATAAAGAAGGAGCGGTATTCAGGGATCAGTTTTTTGAAGTTTACAATAATACAGAACGTGTTTTATATGCCGATAGTCTTTACTTTGGCCGGTTATGGGGAAGGCAATCTCCGACCAGTCAATCCGATTACTATCAATCCAATGGCCAATTGGATTGGAGTAAATCTTCAGGAATGGGCGGCTACGAATCAGAAAATACAGACTATGTTTACTTAAGAGATTTATTTATGATTCCTGGCAATGGAAAGACCTATCCAGTGGAACCTGGTAAAAGCATTGTAATTGCGCAAAATGCTCTAAACCATAAAGCACCGTTTGTTGGTAATAATGGAAAAGAAGTAGCCATCAAGAATCCGGATCTTACAGTAGATCTGAGTAAAGCTAATTTTGAGGTTTATTTTGGAGATATCCCTGGCAAAACTCCTTTTGCAACAGATATTGACAATCCGGCTGTTCCCAATGTGGAGATATTGGATTATACGGGGAATGACTGGATATTGGATAATTTAGGGCGGGATGCTTATGTTATTTTTAAGCACGCGAATCGTTCAGATGTGGAGAATTTGAAGAGCTATGCGGAACCGTCCATCAGTGTTCCGACTTCCACCGCAAAAAAATACAGACAGTTACCTGTCGGTTGGATTATGGATGCCATAGAAGTACAGCCAAACACCAAGGACGCGAGAATTCCTAAAAAATTGACGGCGTCACAGGATGCAGGTTTTACTTTCGCACCATTAGGTGGCTATTCATCGCAATCTGTAATTCGCAAAACCGAAAAAACGAACAATGGAGTTCGTAAATTAAAAGATACAAATAATTCCACAGAAGATTTTATCGCGATAAAAGCAAATCCATTTGGATTTGGTGATTAATGAAAAACGGTTATTCCCAATACCAGCTTTTTCGTTGGAAAGCTGGTATTTTATAAAAAATACCTGAATGAAAAGTGTGAGATACATCATGTTATTTTGGGTGGCTTTCTTAGCCCACCACGCTGTCTTCGGGCAGAGTACGTCTAATTCTTTAGATTCAACAGCAGCTTTGACCTATTGGTATCAGCCATCATTTGTAATAATGCATGATATGGCCATACGAAATAGGGTATGGATTCCTGAGGAAATCAAAAATAGATCTTCTCTATTTGGTATTCGGCACAGCAGGGGGCAAGGGGACTTTAAGGCGGCGCAAGGAACTGATGGGCTCATTCAATCCCAATTGTATACGGAAGGGAAGACCGATTGGCGCAAAACTAGCTTTTGGGGAAGATTTTCATATGACCGCTCCGCAGAAGACAGTACTGCTTTGCGCCATCAGTCACGATGGAATGTCGATGCGCCATTGTATTTTGGTTCGTTGCGAAAAAATAAATACAGTCGAGAGACCTATAAGCTCGATGCGGGAATCCAAAGAGCATTCTTCGATGCTAAGCTCCCGATTTCCCTGGGCATCGATTATCGATTAGGCTCTCACTACTCCAATAATGATCCCAGAGGCGATATCAAAGATATGAACCTGCAGTTTGAATTGAGTGTTGGTCACAATCTGCCAACATTTTCTTATCATATTGCTGGTATTTGGGGATATGGTTCTGAACGGGTCAACGTGGGCTATAAAAATGACAAGTATACAACCAATACAGAAGACCCATTGTATGTCAATTGGATGATGAACGGTTTTGGAAGTGCGAGTGAGCGACTAAAAGAGATCAATTACAACGATATTATTCACCGTAAAGGCGTCGGCGCGCATATCTTCCTGAAACCCAATGATAGGAATAAGATCTATTTTAATAGTCGCTATCTAAATGAAGAACAATCATTCAGACGAAATGATAACTCAAAACAGACCTATTTGTCCTTAAATGATTATAAAAAAGATATCGGATCAATCGATTTTTTATGGAGCCGGCAGATGCATCGTAAGCGATTGCTAAGAGTAGCGCTGCAGGGACAAATTGAAAATGGACAGGATTTTAATTATAGTTATCTAGCAAATAACTACACCTATCGTCGGCATGAAATTTCGTTTAAAACTCAATTAGCCGTACATCAGTATTTGTTTGAAGGCCATGCTGGTATGTATAAGACCGAGAAAAAAGATGGTGTTAGTGGTAACCAAATGGAATTTGATCAAGTTAAACTGGGACTGGGACTGAATCGAACATTCCGGCTCGGCCAGTCGGCCGATATAATAGGAACAATCGCCTATACTAAACAATGGTCACCAAGCCATAATCTCTACGTATCTGAGTTGAATACAGGGGATTTTGGGAAGCAGATACTGTATCAAGATTATCTTTACGACACCGCTCCACGTAATAGCTGGAATATGTCCTGGGTATGGGGCACGCATCATGCAAAGAACAATTGGAGCATACAGCTCCAGATGGATTATCAGTGTAGGGGTAATTTGGTGCCGATAGACTATACGTTGTCAAGTGTACCGGGTAAAAATTGGTTTCTGGGTAAATTGGGGGTTTCTTATATATTTTAAAATAGTTATCGTACTTGTTTATAAGCATAATTAAGAGAGAATGAAAAAGCAGTTTTGTGTATTGGCCACTATTGTTGGTTTTGTGGGTTTGCTTTCTATGAAAGATCAACAGCAAGCCTTTGATGATGAGATACAGCTTTATTATCGACGGCCGGTGAGCGAATGGCCAAAACCAACAATTGATGTAGGGGCTCATTGGAATGAATTTAAGTCTCTACCCAAGATCGATACCGGTTATTTTTCTTTAATGGAAAAGCCTGATGTGAAGTTGGGGAAATATCTTTTTTTTGACCCCATTCTATCGGGAAGCAATCAAATATCCTGTAGTAGCTGCCACAACCCCCAGACTTCCTGGGCTGACAAGCTTACCGTACCAGTTGGTAATGATCATCTTGAAGGCACGCGTAATACGCCATCTTTGCTCAATGTGTATGCACGCAAGGAATTGTTTTGGGACGGTCGTGCTGGTTCATTGGAGGAACAAGCGTTGGGTCCTATTGAAGCTCATCATGAAATGGATATGGAATTGACAAAACTGATTCCCAAGCTAAAGGCCATCCCCGGATACAACAAATTGTTTGTGGATGCTTTCGGGGAAACCGATTATTCGATGCCGGAGGTACTGAAAGCCTTGAGTGCTTTTCAACGGACATTAACAAGTAGAAGAAGCCGTTTTGACGAGTTTTTAGATGGCAATTATAAAGTGTTGTCTGATCAGGAAGTTCGCGGTCTTCATTTATTTCGCACCAAAGCGCGCTGTATGAATTGTCATAATGGTCAATTTTTTACCGATGATCTGTATCACAATATTGGTCTCACCTATTACAAACGGAAATATCAGGACCTGGGACGATACGAGATTACAAAGGATCCTGCTGATGTAGGACGTTTCCGTACACCATCCCTACGTGACGTGATGAATACCGATCCGTGGATGCACAACGGATTGTTTTGGAATATGACCGGTCTGTTGAATATGTACAATAGTGGTATGCAGATGAATTCCGCTACTGCTGAGCAGAAAGCAAAAGATCCACTTTATCCTGTAACTGATCCATTGATGCAACCCCTAAATTTGACAAAAGATGAAATAAAAGATATTGAGGCCTTTTTGCACGCCATCACAGGGACTTCTTATCGTATGCGCCGTCCCGAAAGTTTACCGAGATAGATGACAGCCGAACAATCGTGAAGCTGTGTTTGCATACTGTTCGACATGCTATATTGAGAGTGGGGCAATTTCAGGATAGCTTCTTGCACAAAAAAGGTTATCCAGCTATTGGATAACCAATGTTTTAAACAGATACTGGTAGGGTGTTTATTTTTCCAAATATCGTGAATTCTAGTGACTTATAAAGAAATTTTAAAAAGATGGACGTTTCTCTTTCTTTTAAATACGGCCAAGAGGTTGATATATGGTTACACTTTTCTTACTTCTCCTGTAAAAAAATAACCTGTATAGCCCATTTTATTCCGACTAATTTGTATCTTAATAAGCTGTATAGCCATCCGCAATTTCTTGTTTTAAGGCCTTAAATTGGGTTGTTAACTTGTTGGTCGTATTGGCTTAGAATCGCTATCAAAGGAATATTGCGACAGTTTTAAAAATAAGGAGAAAATACGAAATGAAAAAAATTATCGTCATTGCTATGTACTGTGTTGTGTTGTTTATGTCGTGTAACAGTGGCGGTGGAGATAGGGAAAATGATGAGGTTGCTGAGGTTGCTCATAGCGGAATAGCCTCGGTCGTAAAATCATACTTTCTCTACCATGAAATAAAAAATGTAGACTATGCTATCTATATCAATGATGTATTGGCAGGACAATCTCACGAAAATACTGGTATTCCGGGGCCCTATAAGCTAAATCCGTATATAACTTCATCGGGCAAGCAATTTGTAAAAATGATCATATCTGCCAACAGTCGAGAAAAAGAGATTACCCCAGAAATATTAAGAGAAATAGGTAAGAACGCAGGTATATATTTACTTCTAAATAAAGATTTTGAACATATTAGGGAACTCAAAAAACTGCAATTTCCACACATTGATAAGCCTGTTCCTTCCTATGAATATAGATGGGAATTTGAAGCGGAGTAGTCTTAGTTTTATGCTAGGTTTATATTATTATTTGATTGATCAGTAGAAAGGTATCATCGTCAAACATACTATTTTGATCTGCTTAAGTGTTGTATCGGCCATCAGAAACGGTGTAATGACACCATTCCACACTGGTCCAACTGTATGAATTACATATTTAGCGGCTAGCTTGGCTGCAGTTGTGATGACGGCTTCACCTACCTTGCAGCCTCCTTGTTTAGCCCCAATGTTACGGCATCCTTCCAGAATTTCCGGCCCACCGCAGCGATGAATAGTAACTACGGTTATTTTGTTGTTACTATGTGACGTCGGATTGATCTTAACTCAAATAAATGAAAAAATAATTAGCAGGTTTAATTGGGGTATCGCAGGATAGCCGTTGTATTCAATGCCTCGCTTTAAAAAAGTGAAAATAATATTGCGTAGTTACATAACTACATTTATATTTGTAGTCAAATAGCTACATAATAAAGAACGGTCAGTAAAAGAGCTGCTTTATTTTGGGTGGCAAGGATAATACCGGGTGTTGAAGATAGGAGAGGTGGCTAGGAATGTAAAGTAATTAACAGGATAATAAATAAATCAACGCATTATGAAAAGAAATCGGATAATTTATTGGATAGCAACCATATGGTTGGCTGTAGGGTTATTGTCAACTGCTATCATACAGATTTTTAAAATTCAAACAGAAGGAGCAGGTGGGATACAAAATATAGACCATTTGGGATATCCGAGTTATATACTTCCTTTACTAGGAATCTGGAAACTATTAGCTGTGGTTGCCTTGCTTTGGCCTAAAAGACCACTTTGGAAAGAATGGGCATATGCGGGTATTTTCTTTACGGCTACTGGTGCCTTGTATTCGCATATTGCATCGGGAGATTCTTTCGCTTTAATGGCTCCGGCACTATTATACATTATTCTAATTGCTACTTCTTGGTATTTCAGACCAGCCGATAGGAAATTCGATTAGAAATTGTGTTGAAATCTGTGATGAATTTAATGAGTTACCCGAAAATATGTACTGGGTGAAAAATCCATCAGGGACAGTATTTAACTTGCTTTAACCTTTACTCTTCAGGTGAAATATAGTGATCTCCGGTAGTATCCCAACTCGGCTTGGATAATCTAGATAACCGAAGCCAACATTTACGTACAGTGCCTGATGCTTTTCACGGTACAGGCCTGCCCATTCGCGGTAAGCATATTTGACCGGACTCCACTGATAATTCGGGTTGTTATAGCCGAATTGTCCCCCATGCGTATGCCCGCTGAAAGTGACGTCGATTGTGGGATATTTGGGTAGGATCTCTGCGCGCCAATGGGAGGATCGTGTGAAAGCATCAAATTGATAGGCGAGGATTTATCTACTTTAGACATGGCCAGATCGATATTCCCATAATTTTGTGGATTATTTGCGCCCCAATTTTCGACACCTATAATCGTAATCTTTTCGTTATTCAGTACGAGTTCTTTCGATTCATTGAGAAGTAGTTGCCAACCCAGTTGTTGATGAATGGATTTGAGATTTGAAAGGTTTTGTTGTTTGGTCAAATGCTTCTGATCAAAGAAATGATGTCTGTTAAAATGATAATCTCCATAATCATGGTTCCCGAGGATAGAGAACGTAGCTAATGGAGCCTTCACTTTATCAAATATGGATAAATAATCTTCCATTTCAGCAGCAAAATCATTGATTAGGTCCCCGGTAAAAAAGATGATGTCAGGGTTCTGTGCTAACAAAAGGTCAATCCCTCTTTTTACAGCAGTTGAATTAAATAGACTACCTGCATGTATATCGGAAATTTGGGCTATAGTAATTCCTTCAAATGATTTCGGTAAATTAGGTAAAATTAAATCGAGGTGGTTGACCTCGTACTTATACAAATCAAAGACAAATCCACGTGTAAGTGCAACGATGGGGACACTGGCTAACAGGAGACCACTTTTGACTATAAAATCTGATCTTTTTATGGAGGGTAAATTTCCAATTTGTTTCGGCAACGATTTAGTTTCTTTTATTCGTTTGTTTATTATGTTGAAAATATGCACAACCGCATCAATACCAATAAAAAAAAGGCAGATTATCTTACACAATAGCAACGAAACTGGAAAAAATACTAAACAGGCAGATTCAAAACTAGTCCATCTAAAAAATAAATTAAGAAATATGGATAGATAGGAAAGTATACTGATAGACCACCAGACTATGTTCAGTAGCTTTCGATTGGATTTCCAAGTTGATAATGACCGTATTCTTAGAAATATTAGAAGATCTAAAAAAATGAATAGCATTAAAATTTTTAGATAGGCATAGAATTGTTGGATCATATTCGAAGTCTAAAATTGAATCTGGCATATTTGGAATGAATAATTGGATTACCAAATCTAAAATAGCTGTTTTTCTCCATAATCATAATTTCAGTTTTAAATTATTTTCAAAGCTGATGACTATTAGCTTTGGAGCAATAACCTCCTTTCGCTTTGTGTCATATTATTGACGAATGTGGTGCCACAGATGTAGGGTAGAAGTCTTAAATTTGTCCCTATTTGCAGTGGATTGTATGCTATTAAAGAGATTTTAAATTATGGGAAAACGAAAAGAAAATTCAACCAATAGGATTAATGAACAGTATATTATTGAATGTGATTTAGCGTATGCTGTATGTAAGATCGGTGGCCGATGGAAGCTGTTGATACTTGCTAAATTACAGCATGGCAAGCTGCGGTTTGGTGAGATTAAACAATTGATTACAGGGATTACAGATCGCATGCTCACTTTGCAGCTCAAAGAGCTGGAAAAGCAAGGACTGGTTAAAAGGATTGCTTACGCGGAAGTGCCCCCTCGAGTGGAGTATCAATTGACTGAAATTGCGGCAGAACTTATCCCTATTTGGTGTCAGTTGGAAAAATGGGGCGCCAAGCATAAAATGATAACATAAAGACGGCTTTGTTTTCAGCACTGATTTTTTATCGATACCTAATTCAAAAAAGTTTAGTATAGCCACAATGGAAATTTACACTAGGATGGTCTCTGAAAGATTTTTATTTCAGAGAACCGGCCTTGCTTTAGGTCCCACTTATATTCGAATGCAATGGAATAACCTAAAGATCTAATTTTCCACACCTGGTCTTTTTCATGTCCAACGATATAGTGTAAAAACCCTGACATCGCATTTTTTCCAATTTCTTCAACATCTTGATTAAAGGGGATAATGCCGTTTGAAAATGAAAATAGCTGCTGTGCAACTTCATCGGGTTGCAAAATATGGTTTTTTAAGGTTTTTGTCAATTGTATATTTTCATCGGAAGATAAGTGCAATTCTTGCCAGTTCGTATCCAAATTGCTTGCTTTTTCCAGATCCTTGAGTATTTCATTTTGAACTTTTATGAAGCGGGGCTGATTTTTTAGGTAAAATGTACCTAATCGCTTATCAATAGTATCTTGCCATTCTTGAGGGCTGAGTTGTTGTATCCAAGTTGATGAATAGCTGTTCCAGCGTATTTCATCCATTTCCTGGTAGAGTTTCTCTAATTCATTGGCTGGTTTCTGGGGCACGAACGGAATCCCAAGTCGTAAATATTCCACTTTATTGGGTAGCGTATATTCCGAATTTTGGATAACCATCGTTTGTAGATTAAGGTTGAACTTAAGCATATAAAGCTTATTTACTAGCCAAATTTGCCAAACCTCCTCCTTTAATTGTTTAGCGAAGACTTGATTTCCAAAGGCATAAGCTATTGTAGATTCGTTTGTTCCTATGTTCGATTGTTGGTAAATCATAGGTTGTATAATTCCGCTGATAAGTCGCGCTATTTCGATAGGTCGATAACACTGTAGCAAGTTTACTGTCGTGAATTGTGGGGTTTCCAACATTTTTGACAGTTCCTCAGGAGGCTTGCTATCAAAAATAAATGCATTAAGTGCTGTTGGTGGAGCCTTTATTTTTTCAAAATATTTTTTGCGCAATCGTGTTAAGCCAGTATGTTCTTTATGAGCATACGCAACGATCGGGTTAAATAGTGCATTTTGCTGTTCGGTCGTTAAGGTCGAATCCGTTATTTTACTTCCTATTTCAGTAATAAACTTCAAAAATTCCTTTTGCGTCTTTTCCTTTTGATTCCTCAGTTGGCGATCAAAACTCTGGCCTGTACAAGTGAGTGCCATTAATACGAAAAGTACAGTTGACAGCGCTATTTTTGAATATATCATGTGCTGATAGATTTTATCTCAATGTTAGTATGCAAAGATCGTCCTTTTACTTAACATGCATATCATCTAAAATGTTTATGCTAAAGTTAGCTTAGATAACGAAGGAATATTAATTTATTACAAACGATCTTTGGTTAGAAGCTGTTTGGTTTTTAGAGACATTTGGATTGGGCAATTCCAATCCATTCGTACCGGGTCAGGGAAATTTAAACCATTATGGACAATAAAAATAAGGAACAAATGACGACAGCATATTTGCAAATTGTGTTAAAAATGAATTCTTCCAATAGGGGGGAATTGACAAGTACATATAATAAGTTCAAAGATTTATTTCGAGAACAAATAAAAGGAGCGAAAACACAAGAGCTACTCTTCAGCGATGAGGATATACAGCTCTTATATGGCTTTGATACTTATGAAGATGCTGAGGCCTTTTTGTCAACAGAATTATACAATAATATCATCCTCGTTGCACTAAAGCCACTAATAAGCAATAATCCTGAGATTAAAATATACCATGTGGCATAAAGATAGCGTAGGCAATGCCTTCATATGTAGATGACCTTATATTAATATATAATGAAAATAGAGTTTCCAGAATTGTTACTGCGCGAAGTCGCTCAAAATCTCAAAGATGCTAAAGATCGTATTGCCGTTGCTGAAAGTGTGACAGCGGGATTGTTGCAGTTAGCCTGTTCACAGATGGAGGGAGCAATGGAAGTTTTCGCTGGGGGAGTGACCACCTATACGATTAATGCTAAGATAAAAATACTAAAGGTAGATGCAAAGGAAGCCGAAAGATGCGACTGCGTATCTCCGAAAATTACCGAAGAAATGGCACTTGCAGTAAGCAACCTGTTTGGTACAACATGGGCTATTGCCACAACCGGATATGCAACAGCCGTGCCCGAATCAGCTGGTAAATTGTTCGCCTATATTTCAATTGCTGAAAAGGACAAGATTATATCTACCGAAAAAATTGAACTTCAATCGAGCGTCAAAATGGAAGAAGCGCAGGCCATTTATACCATAAAGGCATTCGAAACTTTAAATAGGCTATTACGACTAAATAGGGTGAGTAAAAAGTCAAGCCAATCCGTTTGAGAACTGATTATCCGAAAGGCTGTTGAATTGGATGGGATGTACATAAAATAGTAAAAAGGAAGGGCTGTCCACGTTAATCACTGCCCTGAAAAGTTAGACTCCTCGGACAGCCCTTTAACTTTATGCTTCTCTTTTCAAATCAAAAGAGAGGTATTTTTCATAATCAATTAAAGATCTCACCGGTGTTGTTACTCCATTTAGAAGCTCGATATACATTTTTGCTACGTTTTTCCATACAGTTTGTTCTCCGTAGCTGCGTGCTTTGAAACGATGCCAAGCGAGTAGTCGATGGGAGGTATACAATAATTTGATGTTGCCACGCATGGATTCTATGTCGTTAAACGGAGTGAGAATGCCACGATCATCTTTCAATAGATCTTTGGCATGCCAGTAAGGAGTGGAGATAACTGCAGCTCCCGCGCCTACTGCAAAAGATAAGGTTCCACTGCTTATTTGTTGTTCGTGAGGGTATGGGGATAAGTATATATCGCATGCTGTCAGATACTCTTTAAGTTCTTCATCCGTTAAGAATTTATCAATAAAAACAACTTTATCCTGTAAACCTAGTTGATCAACTAAATTTTGAAGTTCGAATCGGTAAGATTCACCTTCATGGGCAAGCACATTGGGGTGTGTTTTTCCAACAATCAAGTATTTGAATCCAGGAAGATCGATACCCGACAGGGATTTTATGGCATATTCAAGCCCTTTACTTCTTCCGATTAAACCAAAAGTCATCATCACAAAGTTTTGCTGTAAATTCAACCTGTACTTGGCTAACCCCTGATTATAGTCAAACTGCGGCACGCCATGCGGTATAACTTTAATTTTATCCGTAAGAGCCGAATCAAATTGCTCCTTTAACAATTCTACTCCTTTTGGCGATAAGCTGACAACCACCTGAGATTTTTCCAGAAGTAATTCCATAATTTCTTTCTGCTGCAATGAAGGGGTTTGCAGAATAGTATGAAATACGGTTAATAATGGTATAGTAAGATTGTTGGCGATTTGTGTGATGAAAATACCGTCGGCACCACCAAATATTCCAAATTCATGTTGCACAATACAATAATCATATTCCTCATTGATGATACGAGCTGCTTGATGATAACTATCAAGTCGATCCCGAAAGATGACAAAGCGTACAGATTCATTAAAATCCTCTAATCCATGTTTAGATAAAGCGATGATGTCAATTTGTACAGTAGGATCGAATTCCATACCTTGTTTAAGGTCTTTCGTAAAAGTTGCTAACCCACATTCTTGAGGCGGACAAGTACTGATGATTGCTATTTTTTTCATATGATTTAACCCTCCTTTACTGTATTTTGTACTTCTTCAACTGGAAGATCCAAAATGGCCATTAGCAATAAATAGTAGCCTTTTTCCAAACCTATTTTTTTTGCTTTCTTTTCAATATTTTCCATATCCGTACGCTATTTGAGTGTAAATTCTTTTGATGTAATTGAAACAAAATTTATACCTAAAGGATGTTTATGAAGCTTTAACCGTAGTTTTTGAATAGAAATAGCGTAGGGTAGCTAAGGAACTTCCGAAAAATACAGGTTAAATACGTATTTATAGCGTTGGAGAAATGAATTTATCGTCGTATCACTTAAATAGTCATTTAATCCCATACAAATTTCATAAATAAGTGCTGTTTTGCTAAAGATGTTCAATTTTCCTCGCTTAAATTTTTCTTAGCAGTTTCAAACAATAAAGAGGTTCCTTTGGTTGTTTATTTAAGTTAAAAATGAGTTCATGAAAATAGCTACCTATAATATTAATGGTATCAATGCGCGTCTACCAGTCTTGCTTCGCTGGTTGGCCGAAGAATCGCCTGATGTTGTATGCCTCCAGGAGTTGAAATCTCCGCAGGAACGTTTTCCACTGAAAGAAATTAATGCCATCGGATATCATGCCGTTTGGCACGGTCAAAAAAGCTGGAATGGGGTTGCGGTTCTTTCTAAATATGAGATCGAAGAAATCTCTAGAGTGCTTCCAGGTGATGCCGAAGATGTTCAAAGCCGTTATTTGGAGGTTATGATCCAGCAAGTCGCGATTTGCTGTCTTTATCTGCCCAATGGGAACCCATTTCCCGGGCCCAAATTTGAGTATAAATTGACGTGGATTGAGCGCTTAGCTAAGCGGGCCAAAACGTTGCTTAGTATGGATAGTCCAGCGATACTCATCGGCGATTTTAACATTATTCCAACTGAAATGGATACCTATAAACCTGAAAAATATGTCGACGATGCATTGTTCAGAAAGGAGGTTAAAGAGGCTTTCAGTCAACTTCTTGAAGCGGGCTGGCAGGATGCGATTCGTCAGCTTTTTCCGGATCAGCAGGTGTATACGTTCTGGGATTACTTTCGTCAGGCTTATAGTCGAAATGCCGGTTTGCGTATAGATCATATCCTATTAAGCCCTTCAATTCAGAATCGTTTGATTGAAGGCGGTATTGATCGCCATGTTCGCGGCTGGGAAAAGAGCAGCGATCATGCCCCTACATGGATTCGGTTACGGAATAGCAGCAACAATGGCTAAAAAGATAAATACCAGTGCTGGATTGTTATTGTATAAATTTGAGGCGCTAGAAATTTATTTTTTCTTAGTACATCCTGGTGGTCCCTATTTTACGAAAAAAGATGAAGGCTCTTGGACAATCCCTAAGGGAGAAATCGATTTGTATGAAGATGAACTTGAAGCAGCCAAAAGGGAATTTATTGAAGAGACAGGCTATCTTCCCAGCGGAAATTTTATTGCGCTACAAGCTATTCAACAGAAAGGGGGAAAAATAGTTAAGTGCTGGGCAATTGAAGGAGATATAGATCCTGCTGATCTGGTAAGCAATACCTTTGAAATGGAATGGCCGCCGAAATCCGGAAAAATGCAAACTTATCCAGAAGTAGATCGCGGAGGTTGGTTTACATTTGCGGAGGCTAGGAAGAAAATAAACGAACGGCAGATTTCTTTTTTGGAGCAAGTGATTGCTCATGAGAAATGTTAATTTTTTCAACACCATTTTATTTTGCAAGTGCTACCTAGTAGACCTCATTGCTTTAACTTTCGCTGTATTATCATCCGCTACAAACTTCTGATAAATTGCTGTTTCCATTCCATATAGAGCGATCTTGCCTTCACTATTACTATGAATCCCATACCCATAGGTTTTTGTAAGCGGGGAAGCTCGCAGGCAAGCTTGTCCTCTTGAGAAAAAAACTGCTCTTGCTTCAGGATACTCATCTGGCGTTAGATCCCTTCTTTCCGCATAGACTTGGAAAATAATATCGTCAGATGTATACTGATAAGGTGCAGAGGCGATTAATTCATATTGTCGTTTAGCAACGGTTTTATTGCTTTTTGATGGTGGAATAGTGCCCTTAACTACTTTGGTATCTGCAGCAGCTTCAATCAATGTGTTAAAATAATTGGTCGAATGGATTTTCATAATTTTCATCTTTCTTTAATCAATGGAGCCGTAAGGATAACAACAAAAATAATAGGATATCTTACGATTTGAAAGTGAATCGCAAAATATCCTATGATTTATTGATTATTATGCTCGTATGTTCTAGAGCGCAGCTTTAATAGCGGCTAAACAATCCGATTGGTATTTCATGATGTTATCTTTATCCGAAGCAGATATTTTTCCATCAGCAAGACTTTTTTCGATCTCGTTTTTAATATCCAACAGTGATTTCTCTTTATCCAACGCTTGATCTGCAGACTCTGCATTGATGCGATCCACCCAAGTTTTACCTAATTTTGTATAAAGCTCCTTGGCTTTATCATTGGAAAGGACAGGGGCTGTCACTGAAGCAATGGCTGCATTAGCCGCCGCTTTATCGGAATAAACAACGGCTTCTGCATCTTTCGTCGCAGCATCTTCGGAAGTTTTCATTGCCTCTTCATTGGCGTCAGCTGCTTTTTCCTCCGCATGCTCCATCTTCTCAGCCGCCTTTTCCTGCGGTGTTTGATTATTACACGAAACTAAAATCGCTGCGGTAGCTAGTGAAGCAAGTAATGTTTTGTTTGAAATCATAATATTTATTTATTTAGTGATAATGTTTAAATAACAAGATTTATTTGTAAATAGTTTTAATTTTTATTTTTTTATAGTTTAATATATCCCCTATATTAATGATATATTGCTAACTGCTTTTGCATGGTCTTTCGAATAAAATGAATGCGTGTTTTAATAGTACCTTCAGGCATCTGCATATATTCAGCGATTTCATGATATTTATAACCTTCTAGAAACATGTTGAAAATTTCATAATTATCTTCGGAAAGCTGACGCAATGCTTTTTGGATATCATCCTGGATAAATTTGCTGCTGCTTAAATTTGTTGAAACAGAATCCGCACTGGCTAAAGCTGCATACTCATGGTGATAGTTCTCAGTACGTTTTGTTTTTCTGTAATGGTTAATATAAATGTTGCGCATAATCACATACAACCATGAGCCCACCTTAGGATTATGTATAAGCTTTTCGATGGATTTTAATGCATTAACCATGGTGTCCTGTATAAGATCATTTTTAATCTCCGGATCTGAAGTAAATTGCGAAGCGAAATTTTTGAGTAGGCTTCTTTTTTCTTTAAAAAATGAGTTTATCTCGATGTGCTGCATGTTGTTATTTTCTAAATTTTACGGCTATTATAGAACAACAACAGTGCAGATTTTAGTCAAAATGCTGCGTGTTGGAACGCTGATACGATCTTTAGGTAAATATTACGGAAGATGTAATTTATACTTAATATTGGTTATAACTGCTCATTATCAGTATGTTATATTCACTGTGTGAGTCGCGCCAACATAATCGGCTAAGGATTTAAAACCGTATTAAATTTTTGCGATTGGAATTTTCTCGGTAATGCCTCAAAGTACACGTTATTTATACGCTTATCTCAGGTATTTCATTAAAAAACGAAGCCATCACTTGTTATACTAATGTGCGTTCATGAAGGGAGAGCGTACTGTTAGATTCCTAATTTGTGTAAAAAGCTGGAGAATCTCTATGTTTGGGGCTACATAGGCATCAACAAACTGTTGACATCGCTTCGCTTCTTTTAGCTGAGTTTGATCCACAAGAACAATAACGATCAGGTTTGGATAGCGATTATTTAGAAGCGAAAAGAAAAGGGCGGTATCTTTAAATACCAAACGATAATCGAGCAGCAGCAATTCAGGCTTTTCATGAATGAGAGAATTGCTGCTAATAGATTCAAGAGATGCTGCTTCTAGTACAACCCTTGCGGGACTTTGTATATGTTCAGAAAAAAGGATGCGATAGGCAAACAACTGCTTTCTTAAACTCGTAATAATACCGATATTGATTTTTTCCATAACGAACGATATTGTTGTTGTTTACAAGCCTGCAGTATCTATATTTCATTGCTACTTTATTGGGGTGTGGTTGAAATAATATTTGCGGAATGGCATTTTAAACTTGCGCCAAAACTCCTTTCCGCCTTCTCAATTTCTTTTTCACTCACAATTTTTCGAAGCGACTGACTTGAAAATCGGTTTTTGTTCTTGGTATAACAAATTTCAATTCCCTCTGAAATACAATAATCTCTGCCTGAAAAATCAACCATCTTATAGTCTTCCCCTATAAAGAATTTGTGGACAGGTAGTGACTGAAGCATATCTGTAATGTCGTGATCCGATTCAAAAGGGATGATTTCATCAACAAACTGACAGCCTTCCAATTTGATGAATCTTTCGACCATGGTCTGAGCCGTGTCATGGCCATCAGCTTCCTGTACATTTGAATCAGTTTTAAGTCCCACAATGAGATAATCACACTGACTCTTCGCTTCCTGTAGCGCAACGATATGGCCTACATGCAACATGTCAAATACGCCGAAAATAATACCTATAATCATATTTTTAATATTAGTTTATGCATTTATGCGCTTTAACGCGTAATTAGCCCCATCGTTTATACTGACTACGGCGCCCTTACTAGTGTTTTCCTTCGATGCAATTATTCTTCGCAAAGACGAACTCGAGAACCTGTTTTCCCGTCTATTGAAATAAAGCCGTATCCCTTTTTCTTCGCAATACTGTCTGCCTGTAAATGCCTTATCCATATATTCATCACCCAAAATGCGAACATGTATTTTGTATGAACGTAAAACATCTTCTAGGTCCTGCTCAGTAGCGTAAGGGATAATCATATCCACATGTTTACATGCCTTTAATTGCATATAGCGTTCAAATACCGATTGTGTCGGCTTGTTTTTTTCTGGACGATCCAGCGTTGGATCTGTCTGCAGACCGCAAATCAGAAAGTCGCACTGTTCTTTGGCATCTTCGAGCATCTTAATGTGACCTGCATGAAGCAGATCAAAAGCGGAAAACGTAATTCCTATTTTTTTCATATTATAATAATTTAAACTGCAATTATTGAAGAAGTACAGGTAGAACGCAGCTCAGAAAGATTCGTTTTAATTTTAAATTATTTTTTTGCCTTATTATTTTCAACACCCTTCCATCTCATTTCAACTTCCCTTTTTTGAAAAACGATTGAACTAAAATGGCTGGCTGGCGTTCTGAACTAAAATGAAATCCAGCACTATGCAGACGAATAGAAATGTATCCATTAATAAGCCAAATACAACCTACAGAATTCAATTTCATAAAGCGTTTAACTTTGCTGATTTTAAAGCCATAATTCCTTACCTGCTTAATCTAGGTATAGATACGATTTATGCTGCACCTATTTTACAATCAACGCCGGGGAGTGTCCATGGCTATGACGGTGTTAATATGCATCAGATAAATCCAGAATTAGGTACACTCGACGAGCTCAGGGCTATTAAGAAACAATTAAGAGAATCCAATATCAAATGGATTCAGGATATCGTTCCAAATCACATGGCATTTCATCCAGCGAACGAATGGCTCATGGATTTGCTGGAATTTGGACAGTCATCAACATTTAGCCGTTTTTTTGATACCTGCTATAGTTCTAATTTATTTGAGCAGGGAAAATTAATGGTACCTATATTAGCAAAGACTTTGGATGAAGCAATATCAGACAATGAAATTACAGTCGTTTCTTCCGATGATAGTCTTCGACTTTCTTATCAAGGAAATGTTTATCCAATTTCACCAGAATCTTATGGCTTTATATTGGGCGATTATTTACGGGACACACAAGCCGATTTTAGCGGCCTTTTGGTTCAGATAAATACCGCTCAAGCCAATGGAGATAACGAAGAGTGGAAGCAGTTGCGAATACACATCTTTAAAGGTCTCTCAGGCGAGATACTTACGTCTACGCTGCAACGCTTTAATGCGGATCCCGATCGTATTCTTGAATTGGTAACTAGTCAGAATTATGAGCTTTGTCCTTGGTGGCATACACATCAACGAATAAATTATAGACGTTTTTTTACGGTCAACGAACTAATTTGTTTAAATGTGCAGGACGAAGAAGTATTCAAGCAGTCTCATGAGCTAATCAAAACACTCGTTGACGAGGGGCTGATTGATGGACTCCGCATTGATCATATCGATGGACTTTATAATCCCACAGCCTACCTCTACAATTTGAGAAAATATATCGGTCCGAAAACGTATATCGTCGCTGAAAAGATACTGGAGAAAGGAGAGAAGCTCCCGATCGACTGGCCTATACAGGGAACAACGGGCTATGATTTTTTATCAGTTTGTAATAATGTATGTTCCTGCCAGTCGGGAAAGAAAATATTGAATAACTATTATCGCAAAGTTACTGGCGAAAACTTATCAATTAAAATAGATCAATATGCAAAAAAATGTAAGATTCTTACAGATCAGATGCAGGGAGAGCTCGACAATCTTGCCAAATCGTTAGCATCACTTCTGGGTGTTGTTGACCAAGAGAAGCGGGATGCGCTAAAGGACATTTTAAAGTCCTTTATTGCACTTTTTCCGGTCTATCGGCTTTATGATGATTGCTTTCCATTGTCAATAACGAACTTCGAACTTGTGTCTTCACTTTTTGAAAAGTTGATGAAGAACCCCGAGCTCGACCAAGAGCTGGTCGATCAATTTCGAAATCAGTTTCAGCAAGCGCAGGTAGCTTATCAATCGCCGAACCAAACTGCTTTAGCCGATTTCTTTCTCCGCTGCATGCAATTGACTGGGCCAGTAATGGCAAAAGGGGTAGAAGATACCTTGATGTACACCTACAACCGGTTTATTGGACATAATGAAGTGGGTGACCATCCGAAGAATTTAGGGCTTAGTATCAAGCAATTTCACCGATTTATGCAGGATCGGCAAAAAGATTGGCCACTGTCAATCAACGCCAGTTCAACGCACGACACCAAGCGAGGGGAGGATTCACGGAGCCGCCTTTTGGTCCTAACTGCTATGGCGCAAAAGTGGGTAAAACAACTGCGCATTTGGCAGGATGTGGTCTGGAATGAATATCGAAAGGACCTTCCGCACCCAAATGATGAATATTTCATCTATCAGTCTTTGGTCTCCTCTTATCCAATGGAGAAACAGGATGCGAAGGCAAATACAGCATCATTTGAAGAACGTTTTTTGGACTACTTGGTTAAATACCTTCGCGAAGGTAAAGAACGCTCAAGCTGGGAGAATCCAAATTTAGTTTATGAAGCTTCAGTTCGGGACTTCGCTTCTTTTTTGCTGGACAAAGACCGTCCTTTTTTTACGAGCTTTTATCAATTTATTGAGGCAGTCGCTGATTATGGGATATTGAATTCACTTATTCAGCAAATTTTAAAGTTTACTTGTCCTGGTATACCCGATATCTATCAGGGATCAGAACTTTGGAACTATAGCTTTGTTGATCCCGACAACCGACGACCTATAGCTTATGAATTAAGTAAAAGTCTCCTCGACACGATCGAAGAGACAGCCAAAGAAGAGCGAATTCCATTTTTATGGCGAAATAGACACGATGGAAGAATAAAGCTTTGGTTGATAAAGAAATTGGTGAAACTGAGAAAGGACGATCATACACTTGCACCGGATAGCAGCTATATTCCACTGAAGGTGACTGGTCGATATCGGAAACATATATTGGCCTTCGCACGTAGGTCAGGGGATGAGTGGTTAGTGGTGATTTTACCGCTACATCTTGCCGCTATTGGTAAAATCTCAAAATTTGTGCCCTGTTCATTTGATTGGTCCGATACAAAAGTTCATCTCTTAACTCATCGTTCTGTGACTTGGCAGCATGTTTTGATGGATAGCAGTGGCGAAGGCACAGAAATTCCTATCCATGCTATTTTTAAGGATCTTCCCATGGCGATCTTAAAATATAAAGATTCCACTCAGAAAAGGAGTTCCGGTGTATTGTTGCATATAAGCTCATTACCGTCACCTTATGGGATCGGAGATCTCGGGAATGAAGCTCGCCGTTTTGTTAAACAGCTCCAACGTGGTGGCCAAAGCTGGTGGCAGATCCTTCCATTGGGGCCTACAGACTTAGCACAATGTTATTCGCCTTATAGCACGCTAAGTAGCAGGGCTGGAAATCCCTTACTCATCGATTTAAAGGAATTATTAAAATTTGGCTTGCTGAATAAGGATGAATTGAAGACCTTGAAAAAGAAGGGTTTGCAAACAATAGATTTCGCGGAAATAAACAGCTCAAAATATCGGCTCCTTGAAAAGGCATTCCATCGTCTTCCAGCGCAGCCTACGCAAGAATTTTCCGAGTTTGTAGACCGCGAATCTTCCTGGCTTGATGATTATGCACTCTTCAAAGTTTTGAAAAATAGACATGACGATCGTCCATGGTATCAATGGCCAGCGCTTTATAAGCTTCGCGATAGCGCAGCGCTGGAAGATTTCGCCACTCGATTTGCAGATGAATTGCAACAGGAAAAATGGTTTCAGTTCCTATTTTTTAGGCAATGGAGTGCGTTAAGAAACTATGCGCGTGATTATGGGATTAGGTTTATAGGGGATATCCCATTTTATGTTGCCTATGATTCTGCCGATGTGTGGGTCAATCCGCAGTACTTTTCATTAAAAGCAGACGGTACTATAAATCATGTTGCGGGGGTACCACCCGATTACTTCAACGCCGACGGCCAATTATGGGGTATGCCAACCTATAATTGGATCTCACTTCAAAAAGATGGTTATCAATGGTGGGTGGAACGTTTGTCACATAACTGTACGCTATTCGATACGTTACGGCTTGACCATTTCCGAGCATTTTCTTCCTATTGGGAAGTGCCCCATGAAGAAACTTCCGCAAAAAATGGAAGCTGGGTTGTAGGGCCTGGGTCGGATTTTTTTGATCATGTGAAAACTTCGTTGGATCATATGCCTTTTATCGCCGAAGATCTTGGTGACATAGACGCTAAGGTATATCAGCTACGTAATGAATATAATTTTCCGGGAATGGCCGTATTACAATTTGCTTTTGGCAACGATATGCCCCGTTCACCTCATATCCCGCATCAATATAACCGCAATACTGTCGCCTATACGGGCACCCACGACAATAATACTTCGCTGTCTTGGTTTAATCAAGATCTCGATGGAGCGGGCAAAGAAAGGATCAATAATTACTATGGGCAAATCGTTGAAAATACAAATCTAAATGATGTCCTCATACGTTCACTCTACGCATCCGTTGCAGACAGCGTCATTATCGCGATGCAAGATATCCTGAATCTTGATGGATCTTGCCGCATGAACCGTCCCGCCAGCACAGCTGGCAATTGGGTATGGCGTATGCAAAAAGGGGCATTTGCAGCAAACCACCAGGAAAAATTAGCTTACTACACGAAATTATACAACCGTTAAACATACAGATGGAAACAAAAATTTATACCGGAAGCCCTTATCCATTAGGAGCTACTTACGATGGGGAAGGGGTTAACTTTGCCCTTTTCTCCGAACATGCTGAGGCTGTTGAACTTTGCCTCTATACTAGTTCCGATGAGGAGGAAGTCGCAAAATTTAAAATAACCGAGAAGACGCACCAAGTGTGGCATATCTATCTCTCGGGAATTAAGCCAGGACAACGCTACGGCTATCGGGTATATGGTCCGCACGATCCATCGCAGGGACACCGTTTTAACCCCCATAAATTGTTGATTGATCCGTATGCAAAAGCAATATCAGGTACTGTACAATGGGATGATGCTTTATTCGCGTACACTATAGGGGAGGACGATATGAGCTTCGATACAACGGACAGCGCTCCTTTTGTCCCCAAAGCTGTTGTTATTGATAACAAATTTGATTGGGGGAACGACAGTCCGCCGCGGGTACCGATGCATCAGAGTGTGATTTATGAAACCCACGTAAAAGGTTTTACAGCGACACATCCTGACATTCCCGAAGAAATAAGAGGAACCTATGCTGCTTTGGCACATCCTGTTGCTATAAATTACCTGAAAGAACTGGGTATTACTGCCGTCGAATTGTTGCCGATCCATCATTTTTTGACTGACCGTCATTTAAAGGACAAAGGACTCACTAACTATTGGGGATACAATAGCATCGGTTTTTTTGCTCCCGATGTGCGCTATTCCGCTTCAGGTACACATGGTGAGCAGGTTATGGAATTTAAAAAAATGGTCAAGGCCTTACATGATGCCGGTATCGAAGTGATCCTCGATGTTGTCTACAACCATACCGGCGAAGGTAACGAAATGGGGCCAACACTGTCTTTTAGAGGGATTGATAATGCTTCTTATTATCGCTTGGCGGAAGATCCACGGTATTATATGGATTTTACCGGAACTGGCAATACCTTAAATACACGTCAACCCAATGTATTACGTCTGATTATGGACAGTCTGCGCTATTGGGTTGAGGAAATGCATGTTGACGGGTTCCGCTTTGATTTGGCATCAGCATTGGCACGGGAGTTACACGAGGTCGATAAATTAAGTTCATTCTTTGACGTTATTCATCAAGATCCGGTGATTTCACAGGTTAAACTCATTGCGGAACCTTGGGATATCGGAGAAGGCGGCTACCAAGTTGGCGAATTTCCTGCCGGCTGGGCCGAATGGAATGGAAAATACCGTGATTGTATCCGAGATTATTGGATCGGGGCAGATAGCATGATTGCTGAATTTGCCAATCGCCTTACAGGATCCTCCGATTTATATAGGGGAGATAATCGAACACCCACCGCCAGCATTAATTTTATTACTGCACACGATGGATTTACACTTCATGACCTTGTATCGTATAACGATAAGCACAACGAAGCCAATGGCGAGGATAATCAAGATGGTGAAAGTCACAATCGCTCCTGGAACTGCGGGGTCGAAGGACCTACAGAGGATGCTACAGTTAATAGCCTAAGACAAAAACAAAAACGAAATATGCTGGTGACCTTGTTCCTGTCGCAAGGTGTGCCTATGCTCGTCGCTGGCGATGAACTGGGCAGAACACAGCAAGGCAACAATAATGCGTATTGCCAGGACAATGAGATCTCTTGGCTGGACTGGACCAGCGTGGATGGAACTTTATTGGATTTTACTAAAAAATTAATTCATTTTCGCCGTGAACATCCTGTATTCTGCCGTCGTAAATGGTTTCAAGGTATACCCATTCGTGGTACGGGTGTCGAGGATATCGTATGGTTTCTCCCAGACGCATCTGAGATGGATGATCATCATTGGCAGGAGGATTATGCCCGTTCCCTTGCTGTATTTCTCAATGGTCAGGGAATTCGATCAGTAGACACCGCTGGTAATAAAATAGTGGATGCCAATTTTTACCTTTTATTTAATGCCCATTGGGAAGATGTCGCCTATAAACTCCCTAGTGAAATCTATGGGGCTTCCTGGAATAAGATCATAGATACGAATAGCGATAGGATAGGTGATTTTGGGGAGTTTCCAGCTGGGGATACGGTTTTAGTTCCCTCGCGCTCGATTCTTTTATTTCAATCACAATAGAGCGACCACTGGATTATGAGCAAAACAGGAATTAGACAATTAGGAGTTCAATACAATGGTGCGCTATGGGAGATTCGCGTATGGGCGCCAAATGCAAAGAATGTCTATTGCATGCTTTATAATATGGGTGTCGAAATACCGCTAGAGCAGCAAGCCTACGGTTATTGGTATGCCGAAAGTGATCTAATCCGTGCGGGCGATTTGTATAGAATACGGGTAGACGACAACGAATTTCCTGATCCGCTTTCTCGTTCACAACCGGAAGGTGTTCATGGACCGTCTCAAGCTGTAGACCTCGCTTTTTCATGGACCGATCAAGACTATCAGCCGCCGCAACAATCAGATTTTATCATCTATGAGCTTCATGTCGGTACATTCTCGTCGTCCCATGACTTTGATGGAGTTATCAAAAAGATTCCTTATCTGAAAAATTTGGGAATAACTGCTATCGAAATCATGCCGATCGCTCAATTTCCCGGAGAGAGAAATTGGGGTTATGATGGCGTATTTCCATTCGCGGTACAGCATTCTTATGGTGGCGCTTCCGAATTGCAACGGCTAGTTAATGCCTGTCATGAGGCTGGTATAGCTGTAATTCTCGATGTGGTCTATAATCATGTGGGCCCCGAAGGAAACTATTTTGCGCAGTATGGTCCTTATTTCACTGAGAAATATCGAACGCCCTGGGGCGATGCACTCAATTATGACGACCGTTTCTGTCACGGACAGCGGGATTTGGTAGTCAACAATGTACGGATGTGGTTTGAAGACTTTCACATTGATGCGCTGCGCATGGATGCAGTACATGCGATCAAGGATTTCAGTCCAATTCACATCCTTCAGGAAATCCGTGCGGAAACGGATAATGTGATCGCTAAAACAGGGAAAAATCGATATCTCTTTGTTGAGTGCGATCTTAACGACAGAAGATTTTTAGACCCCTTGGCAAAAAATGGTTTTGCGATGGATGCGCAGTGGCTAGATGAGTTTCACCATGCCTTACGCGTAGCCGTAGGCGAACCAAAAAAGGGCTATTATCGGGAGTTTAATGGCGTGGAAGATCTGGCAAAAGCCTACGAGAAGGCCTATGTTTTTGATGGGAACTATTCTTTCCATCGCGAGAAATTTTTTGGAACAAATACGGCGGGTATTCCAAGCGATCGCTTCATTGTTTTCAGTCAGAATCATGATCAGGTCGGCAATAGGATGCTGGGTGATCGTGCGGCCTCGCTTTACGCCAGAGAAATAACACGTCTTATGACTTTTGCTGTATTCATGTCGCCCTATCTTCCGCTACTATTTATGGGCGAAGAATGGGGGACAGCGCGACCTTTTCCGTATTTTATCAGTCACAGTGATCCAGAGCTGGTAGAGCTGGTGCGGGAGGGCCGCAAGCGGGAGTTTGAAGATTTTCTCACAGATCACGAGGTTCCCGATCCACAGGATGAAACAATATTTAGGCAAGCTGTGTTGGATTGGGACGAATTGAACAGGCAACCATATCAGCAACAGTTGTCCTATTATAAATCGTTGATCGCATTTCGGAAAAGCAATCCGTTGTTAAAAAATATGCAACGAAGTGATATCAGGACTGAGTGCCTCTGTGATAAGAAGGTACTTAGTATCTATGTGGAACAAAAGGAGAGGCAAATGATTATCCTGATGAACTATTCAGCTCATTTACAACATGTCAATCTACCAGCAGCTGTGCAATGGACCTTGTCATTTGATACCAGTGTACCGGACGCCGACCTTTTGGCAGAGACTGACGCTGTTGCAGTGCAGGACTGTTCCTTATTACCATGGTCAGGGTATGCTTACACTTCGAAATAGATCGTTTTGGAAAGATTTAAGTGAGTTGATCTTCAGGAATGAAAGCTATTAAAAGATAAAAACAAATTATTCAAACAACTTCGTTAAAAGTATTGTTCCTTATTTAAATACGGCTTGTCCAGTCGTGAAGAAAGTTTTAAAAGCTAGGTCCTTTCCAACCTAGCTTTTTTATTTTTAAAAGGAACAATTGCTTATGGTTTTGAATACCAGTGGTTTGAACGATCAGCTATTCAGAATAAATTTTAAACAAACGTTTGATCTGTTATTCGTCGCAATTTTTTTTTATCTTAGCCTAAGATATGACATGTTTGAAGAGGGGTGCTAGATTTATAATGTATGGCAAATTATCTCTTTCGAGAATTTCCTATTATTAGCGAATTAAATGATTAAAAACTAGCAAACTATGCGTCAACTGGAGTGTCACGAAGAGAAAATCCACCTATGCGGTAAGGTCCAGTCTTTCGGTTTCCTTTGTATTTTTGATGAGAGCGGATGTATTGCCGCAAGTGAAAACTTAACTATCGTCCTTGATATTCCCATGAAGGAAATCCTCGGACGCTCTATTGCTCAGCTATTACCATTGCTATCGTCCGAAAAGGAGTTGAATCTTAAAGAGATTGAAACGCAAATTAGAGGAGAGATCTTTACACGTTTTGTGGAGCGTATCCGCATTAAAAATGTAGACTATTACCTGAGTATTTACCAGTACGACGAGCGGACATACCTTGAAATAGAAATCTGTAATGAAAATCATTTAAAAGCGACGCGATTATTTTATTATGCGAAGTACCTTGAAGAACGTCATGGCAATGCTTGGCAATCATTGACTGTACTGATCCGTCAGATCATTGGTTTTGACCGAGTTATGGTATACCGTTTCGAGGAAGACAATAGCGGACAGGTCATTGCAGAGTCCATCGCAGATGGAATGACCCCATTGATGGGCTACCGGTATCCGGAATTTGATATTCCGGCACAAGCACGCGAACTCTATGTGAAGTTTCTTGCGCGCCACGTAGCTGATGTTGATGGTCCGACTATTGGTATACAGGGTTTGGAGGCTGGTGAGGTAGACTTGACGCGCTGTAGCCTCAGAGCATTATCTCCAGTACATCTACAATATCTTAAAAACGCTGGAGCACGGGCCAGTGCCAGTTTTTCTATCGTTATCGAAGGAAAACTTTGGGGCTTGGTGGCATGCCAGAATAGCGAGCCTTTGAATGTTGATCTCGCCCAACGTCATTTATGCGCTTTTTTAACGCAATACGCTATAAACTACTATCTTTCAGAACATCAAAAAGAAAACCTGGTAGCGCAAACCATTATGGGTGTTATGGAACGTGATCTGAAGTCTGAGTTATTAGTTAATAGCGATATTGGAATTGTGCTTGAACGCTTTGCACCACAAATTCTAGAAATTGCGGGCGCAGATGGACTAATGATCAAGCACGACCGGGGTTCTAAAAGTTGGGGCGATGTACCCACTGAATTGCAGTTGCGTGAGATCGATCGCTTTATAGAAGAGGAGGGTCAAGATGACTTGTTTTTCACATCAAACTTTGTCTATGGCGACAGTGAACCCCCGCAACCGGTTATATTGCCTGGCATTTTGCGGATAAATATCCTTCCCAGCAATAAATGGCACATCTATTTATTCCGCAAAGAACATGTTTACGAAGATGTATGGGCTGGAAAACCCGAAAAAATATATCATTACGATCCCGAAAGGAAAGTCGAATTTCCATCTCCACGGACATCTTTTGAAGCTTGGCGTGAAAAGATGAAAGGCAAATCTATCCAGTGGAAAAGTGCCGAGCTTTCTTTTATGGAGAAAGTCGCACAAATAACCCAACAAGCTATTGCCCAGCGCGGCGGAGAGATTGCTCAGCTCAATAAAGAACTTGTCAGGTCCAACAATGCCTTGGATACATTTGGCTATACATTAACCCATGATCTTAAAAATCCACTTTCATCGATAAAGCTTGCTGCCCAGATGATGTTGATGAAAGATGATCTTCCGAAGGATATGTTACGCAAAATGGCACTAAATATTATGGATGCTACTGCGCTGATCACTGAAATGATGGACAAGGTGTATCAGCTAACGCAATCGAATTATGTTGCCTTCAAAACGGAACTGATCGATCCACGGAATAAAATTCTTAACATTCTCGAAAGCTGTAAGCAGCAGTTTGAAAGCGCCCATCTTGAGTTTGTTTTGGGAGAAACTTTGCCGATTTTAGGGGAAAGAACACTGTTATACCAGTTGTTCTTAAATCTGATCAGCAATGCCATAAAATATAGCAGTAAAAAAGATCGCCCGAGAGTCGAGATATATAGTGAAAAGCAGGGACAATTCGTTCACTACTACATTAAAGACAATGGTATCGGAATGGATATTAAAGATGATAGTAATATATTTGATATTTTTAAACGCTTGCCGAACTCGCAGGGATTCGAAGGGTCGGGGATTGGGCTTTCTATAGTAAAACGCATCGTAGATCGTCTAGAGGCAAAAGTCACCGTCGATAGTGAGCTTAATATTGGTACAACTTTTTGTATAACATTTAAAGCCTAATGGACGAAGAAAAAAATCAATAAACCAAAAAAGGAGCCCGAAAGCTCCTTTTTTTTGTTTGAACGTAGCAGCAACCTTTAAGAGCGGTAGAGTTACTATCTGCCCAACCTACTCTTATTCAAAGTTTCATCCAATCTATACTTTGCCTTATTGACAGGCCATCCGATCTTCTGGGATACGAAAATTTAAGAACACTTTTAGAATTAAAACAAACGATTAGTCGATTGGAAAAGTTCCTATATGAAATGGTGAATATTGCCCGTCCAGATGGATATGCAAAAGTTACAGCTGAATTTTCTCCAAAGTTTATACAACAAACGATGTTTAAACCCAAAAATCGATTATAATGAAAAAAAAAGAATTGAAGACTGAACAAGTTGATCCAGTGGAAAATAAAAAGGTCAACGCCCTAAGACCACATACGGCGGACGCCACAGGACAGCAAATGACCACTGATCAGGGAGTCAAGATCAATGACGACCAAAACTCACTGCGCGCTGGAGATCGGGGCGCTACGCTTTTGGAAGATTTTATTCTTCGAGAGAAGATCACACATTTTGACCACGAGCGCATTCCCGAACGTGTTGTACACGCAAGAGGTTCGGGCGCGCATGGCGTATTCAAACTATACAAGCCTTTAGCTGAATGGACAAAAGCGGGTTTTCTTAATGATATCGAAACTGAAACCCCAGTGTTTGTGCGTTTCTCTACGGTTGCTGGTTCGAGGGGGTCGACGGATCTTGCCCGCGACGTTCGTGGTTTTGCCGTCAAATTTTATACACAAGAAGGTAATTTCGATCTGGTGGGTAATAATATGCCTGTATTCTTTATTCAGGATGCAATGAAGTTCCCCGATCTTGTTCACGCTGTCAAGCCTGAACCCGACAATGAAATTCCACAAGCGGCTTCTGCCCATGATACATTTTGGGACTTCATTTCTTTAATGCCTGAGTCGACACACATGATCATGTGGCTGATGAGTGATCGAGCAATACCGCGCAGCTACCGCATGATGGAGGGATTTGGTGTTCATACTTTTCGGTTGATCAATGCCAATGGCGAATCGCACTTTGTTAAGTTTCATTGGAAACCACTGCTCGGAGTTCATTCAGTCGCATGGGATGAAGCTCAAAATATATCCGGTAAAGACCCCGATTTTCATCGAAGGGATCTCTGGGACGCCATTGAAAGCGGTGCCTTTCCGGAATGGGAACTCGGCATACAGGTCATTCCCGAATCTGATGAATTTAAGTATGACTTCGACCTGCTAGATTCAACGAAGATTGTTCCTGAGGAGCTGGTGCCTGTTCAGCCTATCGGAAAAATGACTCTAAATCGCAATCCCGATAATTTCTTTGCCGAAACGGAACAGGTTGCCTTTCATATTGGCAATATTGTACCTGGAATTGATTTTACAAATGATCCGTTGTTGCAAGGACGATTGTTCTCTTACACAGATACCCAACTTATTCGTTTAGGTGGACCTAATTTTCATGAAATTCCGATTAATAGGCCCATCTGTCCTTCGCACAACAACCAGCGTGATGGATTTATGCGGCAAAGGATTGATCGGGGTAAAACGAGTTACGGACCAAATTCATTGGGGAATAATGATCCTGCGCAGGTAGGCGAGGCAGATGGTGGTTTTAAAAGTTATCAAGAGCGTATTGATGCCAGAAAAGTGCGGGCTAGGAGCGATAGTTTCCGCGACCATTTTAGTCAAGCAAGGCTGTTTTATAATAGTCAGTCTGAGCCGGAAAAAAATCATCTTGTAGATGCGTTCAGTTTTGAGCTGGGTAAAGTGAAGGCCGTTTCGGTAAGGCAACGCATGATTGGTATACTGTCGCTGGTCGATCAGGGGCTGGCAGCTGAAGTTGCGTTTGCCTTGGGGCTGCAGGTGCAAGAAGAAGTTGAAAAGCCGATTAATAAGAGCCTCCCAGCCGATGCTGATCCTTCCGATTATGAACCTATTCAAGTTAAGGAAAAATTAAAAAAATCGGCGGCCTTAAGTATGCAAAATACGATAAAAGATACGATAAAGAGTCGAAAGATTGCCGTGCTTGCTGCTGATGGAGTAGACACGAAATCATTTCAGGCCGTGGTAGATACGATCCGGGCTCAAGGTGGAATTGTCCACGTTATTGCACCTAAGCTCGGGGAGGTTACGGGCACGGACAAAAAGAAGATCCCTGTGGAAGAAAGCTTTCTAACGGGAGCATCGGTGCTGTATGATGCCATATATATACCTGGAGGAAAGGATAGCGTTGCTACGTTACAGTCCAATGCCGATGCTGTTCATTTTCTAAATGAAGCGTTCAAACACTGTAAAGCAATTGCAGCAGATGTCGAGGCAAGTCCAGTTTTGGAAGCGACCTATTTTTTTAGCAAGGTATACCAAGAGTTTTCAGCGGAGACTGTACTTGATGACGGAATCATAGTTGATCAGGATCCGAAGTCCTTAGTGGATAAATTCATTAAAGCAATTGCCCAACACCGGTTTTGGGAGCGGGAAAAATCGCGCAAAGTGCCTGCGTAGTATCTAAATAATAACCAATGTAGAAATATGCCCCAAAAAGTTTTATACTATTTGGGGCATATTTATGGACCATCCTATTTAAATAAATACTAATGCTGTAGCAGTGTGAGGGCGGTATCATTTCCCTGCTGCGCTGCAAGATCTAACACCGACAAGCCACGGGTATCGAGTAGCCTAGTATTTGCACCATTGTCAAGTAAAAGCTTGAGTACTTCATTTCTACCAAACATGGCTGCAAACATCAGCGCGGTGCCACCGTTCCCATGTTGCAGGTTTAAATTTGCACCATAACCGATTAATAATTTGGCAATATCATGATAACCTTTAAAAGCAACACCCATCAGGGCTGTGTTTCCACCGTTATCCTGTGCATTTACATCGGCACCAGCTTCCAATAGTAATTGGGCTGCAGCCTGCTTATTGTTATAACAGGCAATGATCAATGGGGTATAGCCTTTGTCGTCTCGTGTATTTACATCGGTATTCTGATTGATCAATTCACGTAAGACTTCGAGATTGCCCAGTCGGGCAGCATGAATCATGATTTCTGAGTTTTGTGTCATAGTGGTTCAGTTTATATCGTAAAAAGCGTTAAATGGGATCGGCAAAAATGCTTCCTGGCGTTCCTTTTTAATTTGAACAAAACTGGGAACCGAAACGTTTGCGCTCATTCGATGTTTTGAAAAGCTTAATTAAAATGTGAAGGTATTATTCTTACGTCAGCTACTGATGAAGAACATAAACTTAGCGACAATATCACACTATTCTTTTTGCTATGGATTGAATAGCGAGTCTGTAAATCTTTAAAATAAACAAAGCCGAACGTAAACTACGTTCGGCTTTGTTTCATCTTTTGAGTTCAGTTTAAGCAGCACCACGAATGACACGTAATAAAACGACAATAATGGCAATGACCAATAACACGTGGATGATATTTCCCGTAGCGTAACCTCCAAAAAAACTTATCGCCCAAATGATGACCAATATAACGGCGATGATGTACAATAGATTTCCCATAATATGATTTTTTTATTTAGAACAGCTTTCGAAGAGTGATAGTTTGCTTTTATATCGTATTTCGATCAATAGGATGTTCAGTTTTCTCAACAACTGTATACAATGTTCATCTGAGTATAAATTGCTAAAACGCAGAATAAACGTATTTCTAACATTTCAGCAGTAAATAAATACCTTATTATCTTTTTTTATTAGTTGCTTATTTTTTGATCATTATTTAAAATAAATGTCAAAAAGCTATTAAACTTTGCTTAATTAGCTTTATAAAATAGGAAAACGTATTTCTACCCTCAACGCTGCTATTTATTTTTTGGCGCAAATGGAACTTCAAATCTAGCATCCTTCTTGTTACCTCTGTTCATGTAAAACCATTTTAAACAATCAGTTGAAAAAAGAAAGAGGATAAGTTATGAACAACTACAATTTAAATGTACTCATCAACGAAAAAAGAAGTTTACTTAATCATTTTGCTGCTAAATTTACAGCTGATCCGGATGAAAAGGAAGATTTGATCCAAGAAACCTGGATAAGGGCATTGAAGTCCATAGACAACTTTGTGCAGCATCCGAAGTTAATGAGCTGGCTATATGTGATTATGAAGCATACGTATATTAATAAGTATAGAAAAGCCAAGCGGGTGACGGAAATTCAGGATAATTATATTGCCTTAGAAAGTACCAATACGTCTGAACTTAACAAAGGGATCAATAAATTTATGGCCGAAGACATCGAAAAAGCGATGACCAGTCTTACGCCCGAAAATTATGAAATTTTCCGTTTATTTTTAGATGGTTATAAATACCATGAAATCGCTTCCTATTTTAATATGCCAGAAGGCACTATAAAGACCAGAATTCACATGGTACGTAAAAAGCTGCAAAAACAGCTCAAAGTTTACCGCTTAAATTAACTGTTTCGACAACTATAAATAAAAGCTAGGCTTCAATTGTCTAGCTTTTATTCCTCGAAAGAGGACATTTTCCTTTGCAATAAACGCTGTGGTAAAGTCAATCAGAATATCAAAATCAACTTCTTCAATAGCAGTTTTATCGTATCTACAGGAGTGTTGGAGATCGACACAACCTGTCACTCCGCGATAAAAATATTTTTCATGTAGATGCTTTTTTACCTAGCATAACTGTCAAGGGGATGTATTGTTTTTTGAAAATAAGTTCTCGGAAACTGTTTCACTTCAATTTTATTCAAACAAGAAGCTTCCTGCAATTGTTGTTACATATAACTGTATTTATTTCTTAACGTATTTCTTTATGATAATGTTCGAAAAACAACTTTTGCAAACCCTTATTCGGGTTCAGGATAAATTATGTGTCACCATTTCTGTCAATACCCATCGCACACATCCTGATAATCTCAGTGACCGCATAAAAATCAAAAATTTTAAAAGAGAAGCGATTGATAGGTTGTTGGATAAACATGATCAGAAAGATGTTGTTGGTCTGATTGAAAAATTGGAAAAAATAGATCAAGAGCTCGATATCAATTATAATCTTGAAAGTCTACATATTTTCGTTTCTGATACCATCAGTGAAGTTTTCAAGTCCTCTTGGGAGACAAACCAAGAAGGAGTCCATATCAGCAATACATTTGCAGTACGTCCTTTGGTTAAGGAGATTGGCCGTCAAACCAGTTATCTTGTGATGCTCCTTTCGCAAAGCGGTGTCCACCTTTTTCGAGCCACCAATGGTCGTATTGTTGAGGATATCAGTAGCGAAGAGTTCCCGATTCCCGAAAATCAATTCCATAATACTTTTCCGGATAAGAGCAGTGATGCCAAACATCTTGATGATCTTCTCAGGGAATATCTTAATCGGGTTGATAAAGCGCTTTTACGATTTATTGGTGAAGAGAGGATTGTCACGCTCGTTTTCTGTACAGAAGATAACTATAGCAAGCTCTTACAGGTTGCAGATCGCCCCTCGGTCTATTACGGATACCTGCCTATTGATTATAACAACATTGAAACACATCAGTTGGAGAGCCGTGCTTGGAATTTTATGAAACAGGAGCTTGTACGAAAAAATGAGGACTACTTTAAAGAATTGGAAGCAGCTGTGGGCAAGGGCTTAGTGATCACTGATCTTCAAGAAATCTATCGCGCCTGCCAGGATGGCCGCGGGGATATCTTAGTGGTTCAAGAAAGCTTCCATCAGGCCGTAAAGATTCTTTCGGATCGGGATATAGCTATAGTAGACAGCCCTATAGGATTGGACACGATCGACGACATCAGTAGTTTATTGGCCTTGTTGATCGACGAAAGGGGAGGACAGACCGTATATGTTCCTCAGATACCGAATGAGGAATTACAACCTATTGCCCTGAAGACTCGGTACTAGTCCAATTAAGTTAATTATGCTTAGTGAATAACCATTTTTGGAGCTCGTCCGTTAGTAGAAACGGAATGACAATATTATTATGCTGTAAATTTTTAAAAGTTGTGAAATTGAGTTTACGATTTCCGTGCAGCTTTTTGTACAAAACTTCGCTTCCAATATAAGGGTTCTCTATATCTTTTTCACCATGGATAAGCCAAATGTTTTTATGAACAAGTGCGTTGATATTAGATAGATCTGGTACAGCGGCGATAGAAATCATTGCTGCGAATTTTTCTGGGGCCAGGCTCATGAGGTTTTGTGCTGTTGACGCTCCCATAGAATAACCGACGAGATAAATTCGATTTTTATCGATATTTTTAAACTCGTCTTCAATATTTTCTATCAATTCTAAAATTTGCCGTGCATCTCTTGAAGGTCTTGCCTCAAGTATATCATTCTTATTCAATTCGTAGATTGATGAACGCTTTTCAAACTGTGGGGCAACAACGAAACAGTTGAACCTTGTATAAATATCTTCTCTAATCCAGGTTCTTGCCAAATGCTCTAATTGGTTTTCATTGTCACTACCCATTCTAGATGAATTATGAAATGTAATGACAACGGGATATTTTCTTTTTGAATTGAAATTTTTTGGTAAGAGAAGCCGGTAAGGTATTGTAACGAACTCATTGGTGAATATCCTTTTCTCATATTGATCCGTGCTTAACTGGCTTAATATTGTTCTAGTTTCAACAAATGTTGCACTATCTATTCGTCTATTATCGTATTTGTGTCTTTGTGCAAAACAAAAATTACATGTAATTAAATTTAATAGAATACCAAATTGTAGAAAAAAACTTGATCGTTTTTGTAGCATAAGACCTTATTGGTTAGTGATTCGTGTATACTTATATATTAATTCCAATATAATTTAGATTGCGTAATCCAATGGTATTGATTACGGCATTAATATCGTGTTCTGTGCGTTGCAGCTTTTTGTCCACAATAGCCGCAAAAATTGGTTTCTATCGCACAATTGCAATTAAGACATTTATTATTCATTGCTTGGTTAATTGTTTTTTTGCAAATATAATTTTATTATCGAGATATATCGCCTTACTTCGCTCTTTAATTTCATCGTACTGAATCGCTATTTCAACGAAAATTAGACACAAGCAATTATCTCCGCTCGGAAGCTATTAAACTAGTTTTTTATATTTGAAGCGTAAATCAGTAATGACACTTACACTAAATGGTAGCGACGACGGGTTGAATCGCTCAAAAAGAATGTGAATTTAGAATAGCTTTTATGGAAAATGAATTTTAGATGCATCATTTAGATAAGTTATTGAATGTACATTCTTTATGCTGAAAAAAAATATACCTATTTTATAAAGTAATCGATCCATTTGATTATGTTGAAGCCTCTTGATTTACCAAAAATCAGAGGCTTTGTTTTTCGCCTCGCGTCAAAAACAATCTTGAAAATAACAAGGCCATTTCTGTAGAACTGGCCTTGTTATTTATATTTTTCAATCTAAATGGGTTTTAATCATTTCCATGATCCTCTGACGCATAGGAAAATTTAACTGATTTTTGCGGATAAGCTTCCATACTCTTGCGGCTTGTATTTTTGATAATGGTTTTGATACTAACGCGATCGCCCAATTTATAGTAAGTTTCTACGGTCTGATAATCCAGTAGGTAGGGACCACAAAAGTAATTCCCGTTGTCATCTTTTTCGATGATTCCCTGATAAAGCCCTGTTCTTGTCTCTTTTGGCATGTTAATTTAATTTGAAGAACAAAGGTAGCAAGAGTATTTGGAGAAAATGATATTAAAGATAAAATTAGGGACATTTTATTAAAATTCTGGAAACACCTCCCAAGGGCCATTCTAAATAGCGGATAGAAGACTGAGTGGATTTGATTGTTGGAACTACCAGAATCCGGGATCGAATAATTGCATAAAATCCAGCACCATTTAAAGAAAACAATGGTGCAAGAAGAGGTCAATAGCTCAGGTCTCGCTCCATTGCTTTTTTATTGGATAATAAACGGTCTTTTATTTGCTTTTTACACCTTTTTGAGCCCACACAGAGTTGTTGCACATCGCAGGAAGATGATGGCAAAAGCAGAATGTCAAACCATAGGACAAGTGCTTAAGTATGCCCGTGAGCATAATCTAATTTAAAAAACTAGCGATAGGGATGTTATTCCTTAATAGTGCTCACCAAGATAATGGCGGTTTTAGTTGTAGACTTTAGCTGACTTTGAAAATTGGCGTACATAATCAAATTAGGTTTAAACAAGTCTGAAACTAACCTCGCGGCGAAATAATCGTTATTAATTAATTGTTTAAATATTCTGGTGATCCGTTGTGCAAAGATAGAAATCCTTGGGTATTTACTAAATAGTTGATCTATTTCTTCCCGAAACTGGAATGAAAAATGCACAAAGGATCCTTAGCGATTGCTATGGATAAAAGCGCACCAATATTGTGCGCTTATTGGAAAAGATGATACGAGGAACGTAGGATCTTGTAATTAAAACCGGTAGCCTATGGATAATGCGGTGCGAATACCCGCAAACGGTCCGCTAGTGCTTAGTGTTACGCCATCCGCATTTACTTCTTTTTTGATTTTCATGAGATTACTATCAAATTCATCCAGTTGTCTCCTTACTTCGCGTTGTTCGTCTGCATTTAATGGAGTTTTCCCTTCGAACTTTCCATTGTTGAAGCCATAACCGGGACCGACAATGCGCCAGTCTAAATAGATGTTTTGTCCAAGTTTCCATTGGTTACCGACAGCTACCCCACCGGTAAAAGCATCTAAGCTGCCCGATAGAGGTACTTCATGGTGATAATTTGATTCATCGACGGTTATCTTTGTGTGTACACTATAATTGGCGTATTTGACAAAGGGCGCGATATAGAATCCTTTTGACACTTCTTTATTCCCGAGGTAGAAACGTACTTCGGGGATAATGGAAAAAGCGCCTAATTTAGCTTCGCCCAAAATATTATTATCATCATCAAAAACAGATTCCCATAGGGATTTAAAGGGTAAGTTGGTTTTTGGACGATAACTTATCGTTCCATTGATCGATAGGTGCTCATTGAGCGATCTTTCATACTCCAATGCAATATTCCCGACAGATAGGGGCCAAAGATTTAGTTTGATAAGATTTGATTTTTCTTGTGCTTTTAATCCAGAGATAGTACATATCCCAAGAGTAAGCATCGTAAGGTAGCGCAATTTCATAGTAGTTTTTCCAAAATATAGGTAGCAAAGATATTGGAATATATTTTAGTTCGGAAAGAACAGGTGCGTTCTTCAATTTGTTTTTTAAGCATTATATCTCCTAATGATTTAGAATTGATTTTTTAAAGAACGAAAGCCGGCTGGATTTTGTTCTTTAAATTCTTATTTTTAGAAGTCGTTCAAATTTTTTTGCTTTCGAAGGCATATCTTCAGATGCTATGGAAAGTTAAGTTTTCAAGATAAAGGGAAACAGGCAATGGCACAAAATTTAGAACTAGAATATGTGTTTTGAACAATACACTGAGGGAGGACAGCTCCCTCAGTATGATGAACAAATTAAAGTTTGTTGCCTTCTAAAGTGCTTATACTTTTAGCAGGTATTGTTAAGGAATAGACACCTGAGCTGTTTGGTGTTACAGCTCCGACGTTACCCCAATGGCCAGAACTGCTTGCCGTGGTTTGGTAATTGTTCAGCGCGCCGCTTGCAAAACCTGTGAGGTTGATATCCAATGGAACAGCTGCAGTACCCGTGTTGGTGACAACTAAGGCAAACTTACCTGATTGAGGATCTTTGTAAGCCGAAATCAATAAGCCATTTCCATTTTGAACCGCTACATTGATACGCATATAACCTGCTTTGATAAACCTGGAATAATGTCCCATCACATCATACGTTTTTGGAAACTCCAAAGAACCATTACTCTTTGTGCAAATAAGCGCCTCATTATTTTGAAATGCCAGCATCCCTAGCCAAAACACATAGGCATTGGCGTTACAATCCGCCAGTAGTTTGTGCATATTAACGGCCAGTTTCAAGCCGCCTTCAATGCCACTGTCATAATTGCCGCCATCATCGGACGCTTCTGTTACCCACATTGGTTTACCACCAATACTAAAATTCCACATGGACGGACTCTGGTTAAACCCACGTTGACCAGTGATGATGCCACTTATTTCAACGTAGCCGTGCCCCGCAAGGATGTCGACATTGCTTCTGTCCATGCCTGAGAGGAAATTATCGGCAGTTCCCCAGGCCGCATTTTCGGAAGATATAATCTTGGTGGATTGTAGACCAGCGCTGTTTAATTCTGGACGGAGATTGTTGGTAATAAATTGTCCCAAATGCGAAGCGTCCCAATAAGAAGCATCCCAGTCTGAAAAGACATTTTCAGGCTCATTTGAAGGAGAGATAGCATTGATTGTAATTCCTTCATTTTGAAATGATTTTACAAATCCAGTCAGGTAGCGCGCGAAAGCTGTTGAAGAAGTATTAAAATTAAGTCCATTAAACCATTTCGCGGAAATACTGCTCGTATTGGTCTTCATGTATAAGGGCGGAGTCCAGGTACTTGCCATAACGAAGGGAACTTGGAATCTTTCTTTTGCTTTCTTGATGATCCAGACCTGTCCAAGCTGTTCTTTTTCATCTGCTGTCAAATTCTGATAAGTCGCACTATTGGGGTCTACGTCAATCGAAACTCCTGCCGGTTTAATGGTAACGACCTTGGTCTGTTGATTAAAAGGATAGGTATGAAGTACTTTTCCACGAAGGATATTCAGTTTCAATCCACTGCCTCCCCATAAATAATCCAGAATACTATCTCTTTTTGCGGATTCAAAGAATGGAACAATCCGGCCTCCGAATGCACCAAATCCATCAATCTTTTGATAGGTTTGATCCCAATTTAATGTTGCAATTGTAGCTCCTGCCTGTGCGGATACAGCAGCTTTTTTGTTCAGTTGTGCTTCTGAACTCTCAGGAGTTAATGAAGTTTTTTGGCAACTAAAAATAGAAAATGTGGAAACTACGGCCAAAACAGCATAAAGTCTGTTCCAGCGACTGGTTAATTTTAACATAACTTAGTTTTTAAGATTTGTGAATGAATCATTAATTTAATTGTGCTTGGTTTTTCAAGCGGTTCTCATTGTCGTTGTTTTGTTTGCCTCCTTTCTTTAGTTAAAAAAATAAACATTCACCGATTTCCACATTGGTTAGTTTCCGAAAATTAATAATATTTTGGGAGAATTTATTATTACTTCTCTTATTTTAATTTTATTTTTTATTGAATTAAAAATAAATACATATTTTTTTAATGATAACTTAATTTTAATCCTTCTTTTCTGCTGAAGATGAAGGCTGAACCTGTCGCCGATCATACAGTAATAACTGATGTCTAATGTCATTTTCAAGTTCACTGACCTTGCGTTGATCAATGGTGTCGTTGACCATAATAACGATACCATAATCATCTGTGGGATACAGCACACATAAGGTATTGTAGCCTATTTTAGTATTTCCATCGTGATAGAAATAGCGAACCCCACGTTCGTCACGATTGATCATCCAACCGAGCCCCATACCAAATCCATCGTCTTTTCCATAAGTCAGTTGATGTGTTAGACCAAGGGCTCTATCGTTTAGTTTGAGGTTGGCTTCGATGTAGATCAACATATCATTGATCGTTGAATTCATTGTGGGACCAAAGTAAAACCCGCTCAAATTCGCAAATGGAACAGGCTGACCTTTATTATCGTGGCCCTGTACAACGTCGTTTATTTGTGACTCATCTAAATAGGGCGTTGTATAATGCATACCGAGGTGTCCCTTCAGATATGCGCTGATAAGATGTTCATAGGAATCTTTATAGCTACTTTCCAATAGCGCAATAAGTACCATCACAGCCGTGCTATTGTAACTGAACTTTGTACCTGGGACGGTGTCGGGCTTGACTTTCCTCAGATCATCCAATAGGTTGTCACGACTGTACTTTCCAAGATAGTCTACCTGTTCCGGAATAGTGAGCCCTCTTAAACTATCGACAACTTTGGTAGGTAGCGATCTGAAAGTCTTTGGAAGGGCAGAAGTATGATTTGCTAGATGCTTAACGCGGATTCCATGGCCGCGGTATTGTAAATTGGAATAACCTCCTGGCAAGTATTTACGGATATCATCATCGAGGTTGATTTTCTTATCAAGGACCGCTTGCGCAAGTAGAGCGCCGACAAAGGTTTTCGCCACCGATCCAATGTTGTAATAGTTATCGGCGTTTGGTAACTTTTCTCTACTGTAGGTGTAGGTTGTTTTGTGCCCTTTAATATAAATCCCAATAGACACACTAAATGTATTGTTGTTGGAAAGATAATCAACAACGGAACAGTTTACAATTGTATCGAGTTGGTTTTTAAGTTTATGGTCAGTATTGATGGGTGAAAGATACTGTCCGTTTGATGAAAGGCTATTAATTAGCAACAGGGTGCTCAATAGGATAAATAAGGGTTTGGATAGTATATTCATAAACAAGTTTATTGTTCTTGATGCTGGAATCTATCGTCGGTATTCGGAAAAGCCATTGGGTTTACAACCTGCCCAAGGCGGGGGATTAGCTAATTTTATTAAAGTGTTAGTGAAAGGTACGAATTGTTATGTAAATATCACAAGGTTAAGTTTTTAAAAGGGCAATACTTCATTTGAACGTATCGCCCCTTTACATGGAATATAAACTACTAATAATTTGCTGTAAACAGGCGTATTACGGCAGTGTTGTTAGATTTATTGAAGGTGCTGTGCCAGTACCTGCTTGTGTAAATTTCGTTCCGGGATTTACGACAGTATTGAAAAAACCGCCATTTTTCAGGAAGAAGCTATTCCCGGTTATTCCGCCAATGGCGTCTATCCGCTGGTTATTGGAATAGGTTGCATCAACCGTAAAGGTACTTTCCACGACTTTCAGCCAAGTTCCAGCAGATGTTCGAACCCATTGATTACTATATTCTGCCGAACGTCCCAGAAAGCCGTTGTCGGCATTGAAATTTTCGAGGAAGCTATGAAATCCTGTTAAATAAGTATTTGTTTTGGGACGTTTCCAACTTGCAATGAGTATCCAAGTATTGGTCGAAGGATCATTAAACCATGCTGTAAAATCAGTACTTCCATTATTATCAGGTTCTCCCTTCAATAAAAATTTATAGGTAGTAGCGGCAGTCCAATTAAACTTGAGGTAGCTTTGTCCGCCAGAACCTTCGCCACCGAACTCTCCTGTCGTGGTATTTGCACCTTTTCTATTTAATGTAATGCGGTCCTCTGCAGGTATTTGTGATGGGTTATCGGTGCTATATGGACTCCAAACAGAAAATAATATTCTGCGCTCTGTCGCTGAATTGACCTGCATTCCGAAATATCCTTGGCCGAAGCCATTTGCCATAAAGTAAGATCCTATTTTATCTTCTCCAGCGGGGACTTTCACCTCGCTATAATAATAGGAAACTTGCTGATTTGTTGGAATGGTATAACTCAAATGGCAGGATGGACCCCGTCGCGACCAATAGTAGGTATTATCTACATTATTGTCACTATAAATTACTGTGCCATTCGTTGCCGAACTATCTAAAATCAAGTGGGATACATCCGCAAAGTAACCACCTGACTTGGATACACCTTGAAGATCCATTTTTATATAACCCGCCGCATTTAGCGAATAGGTACCAACAGTGTAATCCTGTAGGGTTCCACCCTTAAGTTTGATTTGTTTGCTTACACCGTTGATCGTTAACTTCACCGTACTGCTATCGCCTGAAGGTAACACTTTAGCCCTTATTTTAACACGTAAAGCGCCTGCTTGGGGGACCTTGGCATAGGTACTGATCACGCTATTGGCATTGGTCCAGTTTGCCAGGCCATTGCTATTGATGACTTCAACTGCACCGGAAGGTGCTGAAGTAACAAAGGCATTACCACCTAAGGGAACTTCGTATCCGCTTGCTCCAGGGGATGCAGCACGGAGCGATAATTTCTCTTCTAAATTGGTTTGCACCTCGCTTTTTTTGCAAGACAGAAAGCTTGCCAATACTGCACAAAGCAGTAGTGTAAATTTGGGATATCTCATAAGTTAAATTTAATTGTTGACTCTAATTTTATAAATACAATTAAATTAAACGAAAATTATTCAATGCAATCGTTTGTGTGAATTGCTTTTGTAACAAAAGGGATACGTTAGATAGTCGCCATTGTTTATTTAATGAACTATCATTAGGTAAATGCTGCAATGCGCAATAGCTTAAATAGTCTCCAGTGGTTTGCTGCACACAGCCGTTTTATCTGACGATTTGCTAAGCCATCTCGATTATTCGGCCAGTTTATCGGCATGTCGATGCATAAGCTTCCAATTGCCTTGCTCTTTTCTGAAGATTTCGGTGATTCTGAGATTGAAAATCACTGCTGTATCTCGCCCTTTTACGTTGACTGTCGAACGTTGTATACCCGTCCAGTAAGCTAGCGAATCACATGCATCTTGATGGATCACTTCAAATTTGTTTTCTGCACCCGGAAGGAAATTGGAAGCTCCTTTTTGATTAAAATCATTGACCTCGGATACCCCAGAGATGTATATTCCATTGGGCGGAAAAATTGTTGCCGGCTCATTCGAGACAGAAATGTCTTTAAGAGAGTCAAAATGGCCCTCCACAAAATCTGTTGAGGATTTCAATCGGATAGCCATAAATTTTTCGAATTCCAAGAGTGCGTTATTGTCTGTTTTCATATTTCTTATCTGTGTTTGTTGAAAAATAAACCAATGTGTGAATGTAATTGCGAAGATTGTCCATGGTTAAATCTTTTCATCGTCGTAGTGACGCATCATGTAATAAAAATAGTCTATCATCTTCAGGTAGTTTTCAATGCTGATGTATTCATTGGTACTATGCATACTCTGCTGTTCGGCGTGATTAATTTTAATGGGCATAAAACGATAGATATGATCACTGAGATGCTGATATTTGATGGCGTCGGTTCCGCCCACCGTCAGGTAGGGCGTAATAATAAGATCGGGGTATAGTCTGCGGATAGCAATTTCCATCATTTTGTAGGCTTTAGCGTCTGTTGGTGAAACTTTGGATGCTTCTCGGGCATTGTCGACCTGTTCGATCTCAACATCAAACCCGCTTGTAGCCTGCTCGACATGATCCCGAACTTCCTGTAGGGTGTTTTCGGGTAGCAGTCTAAAATTGACAACAAATTCAACTTCAGGGGAAAGGACATTGGGGGCATCGCTGCCTTTCATCATTGTCAGTGCCGTAGTTGTTCGCACGAGAGCATTAGTCGAATGGTTTTTCGTTAGTTGAGCCAGAAGTAAAGGTTCAAGAAGCCAGCGGTTAGCGATCGCAAATCGGGAGGCAAAAGGCATGCTGCCACCAACCTGTTGAAAGAAGTTTTGGATAATGGGGTTGATCTGTGCTTTCATCTGGTGATTTTCTAAGCGCTGCATGATGACTGCCGCTTGACCAATTGCACTCGTTGTTGGGGGCATCGAAGAGTGCCCACCAAGACCTTTAACCTTTATTTTCAGGGATAAAAATCCCTTCTCCGCGCAACCGATCAATGCTACATCCGAGCTGATCCCCTCGACCGAGCCCTTTTCCAGAATGAGTCCACCCTCGTCATAAACGGCTTCGAATTTAAGGCCCTTTTCTTTGAAGTAGTCTGCTATTTTGGCTGCGCCACGTACGCCCCCAACTTCTTCATCAAAACCAAAAGCGAGGTAGATATCCCGCTTGGGCTGTACCTGTTCTCGAACCAGCTGTTCTGTCGCTTCAAGTAAGGAGAAAAGCATGCCTTTCATGTCTAAGCTTCCACGTCCATAAATGCGGCCGTTGGCTACTGCTCCCGAAAAAGGTGCATAGTCCCACTCTTCGGCGATTTCGCTTACAGGTGGTATCGCCTGGTCGCTAGGCTGAAATAGTGATGAATCGTTGTTTTTTATGGCAGCTGAACCAGGAGGGACGACATCCATATGGGAAAGAAAGAGTAGCGGAAGCAAGCTCTTGTCGCTTCCCTTGAGTCGAAAGACCAGCGCATGACCATTGATTGTATAGGTTTCCAGCGAGCGATAGATCAGTGGAAAGTTGTACCTGATGTAATTATTCAGTTCTTCAAAAGGAGCATGATTAAATAATGTCGAGTCACCGATAGAGATGGTGGCTATTTTGATACCGCCAGCAATTCGGGCAACAATACTGTCATTGACCGCTGGCGGCATTGGAGCCACCTCCGATTTTTTGACTCGCGTAAACGGATAAGTCAGCGTTCTAATGAAAAGCCCAATGAGAAATAGAATAAGTGAGACAAAAAAGATTAAGAGAATTTTCTTCATAACAGACTTCATATTAATATAAACCACCTACCACATATATCTTGGAAAAAGTCATCCAGCGCATATTCTATTGTTTCTAGTAGAACACGAAAGCCCTTCGTTTGTTTCTTATGTCCCATTAAATGTGCAATAGCTCAAATTCCTGTTGGACCATTTCTCGCCCATTGACAATAATGGAGATTTTATGCTTCCCTGCATAGAATTTCCGGGTGGTAATCAATTTAAAAGATTGCTTTCGCTCGATACGGTTTATCTCAGCTCCCTGATAAATTCGTTCACTAATTTTAAAAACCTTTCGAGATAGCTGGCCATTTGATTTTTGATAATATAACCCATACTCCAGACGTAGTGATTTAGCGGTGCTGCTTCCATTCTCGATTTCAAAAGAAAAAATAAGATGTTCACCTACTTTAACAGCCGGTGTATGAATACTGAGATTGGTAACATCGAAATCGCTACTATCCAGTCCATAAAAGCTTAGAATTGCTGGATGCCCTTGTTTGAGTAAGGTACGGCAGCCATGTTTGATGATAGCATCTGTATTTTTACTGATACCTTTCCATTGCTGGGCAATACCCAAGACAAGATGGGGATGATCCTTAGCGATATCGTTGAGATTGTTGGCTACACTTCTTCTGACGCTCTCGGATGAATCATTATGGAGGTTTTGTAGGATGGACAGGATAGGAGTAGGGTCATTTTTCAACGATGGAATTGCCATCGCCCAAGGGAGTCGGGGTCGAGATCCTTCGCTTGCAAGGCGTCGTACCTGAGCATGTGGACTTTTGGACCACCTTTCCATTTCCGCGATCATTCGAGATCCATAGTTGATAATAAATGGACGAACGGCAAATTCGCAGCTGATAAATCTCGTGACGATTTCAAATGACTGTACAGCTGTTTCAAAATCTTCGATGCCGTAAGTTTCGATATAGTCTGGAAAAATAACATATTCAAGTCCTCCCGGATGCTTCGTTTTTAGGAGATGTTCCACAACTTGTCTTAGTAAGGCCGCTGCTTCAGGAAAGGAGTTCGGCATAAATTCATGCAAGACCGCTGTGCTATGTTTTGTGCGCTGTTTCCATTCCATTTCATGAAAACTGCCTGCAAAAACACGTTTGATAAACTGTTCTCTGTTAAAATTGTTATCAACGCGGTGGAACTGATCAGCAATAAACTGATAGAATTCCCGTGTATATATATCTTTAATGAGGGCCATGAGCTGAATAGCTGTTAAATGTCAATTAATGAAGACAAGATACTATATTCGATGTTAGTATCTTGTCAGATGAGCAGACTAGTTAGTAGCGTCTAAACCAAATTTCTTGATGGCCTCAGGGCTCAGTGGCGTGAAAAAGTTAAGCAGGTTACCATCGGGGTCACAAAAAAGCAATGAGCGATTGCCCCAAGGCATTGTTGTCGGCTCCTGAACGATTTTTGAAGCACTATTTTTGATCCGAATATATTCATGATCTACATTTTCCACTAAAAATTCAATAATAATGGGGGCCGTGTTGCCAAAGACAGTGGGGCTGTCGCTAAACATTTGCATCGTACGCGTACTTCCAATAGCTATGGTAATCGAACTGGTGGAAACTTCAGCGAAATCTGGTGTAAACCATTGCGCGGTGAGGCCCAGGATTTCTTCATAGAATGTGACGGATTGCTGGATGTCATTTGCAATCAGCCGAATGGATGTTAATTTCATGATGATCTAAATTTATTGATAACAAAATTAAACGGGCTATTGACACCAGTTTGTCAATAGTCCGTTCGAAATTGTTCATAAATTTAATGATCATCGCTAGGTCAGTACGTCGTCAATAATTCCAAATTCTTTTGCTTCTGCAGCAACCATCCAGTGATCCCGGTCGCTAACATCATGTACACGTTGATAGCTTTGTCCACTATGTTTGGCAATAATATCGTACAGCTCCTTCTTTATTTTCAACACTTGATTGGCTGTAATTTCAATGTCAGATGCCTGCCCTTGAACACCGCCCAGCGGTTGATGCAACATCACCCGTGCATGCTGCAGGGCGCTACGCTTGCCGGCGGCGCCGCCACAGAGTAATATCGCGCCAAAAGAGAGTGCCATACCGGTGCAGATTGTTGCAACATCAGGACTGATCAATTGCATCGTATCATAAATACCTAATCCAGCATAAACTTCGCCGCCAGGAGAGTTGATATACAGTTGTATATCTTTTTTGGGATCAACAGATTGAAGAAATAGCAGCTGGGCTTGTACGATATTGGCGATGTTGGATTCTACGGCAGCACCCATAAAGATAATACGGTCAATCATCAATCTGGAAAATACGTCCATTTGTGATACGCGCAATTCGCGTTCTTCGGTGATATATGGAGTCATGGCCAGCGGCATGCGGGATTGCTCGATACCGGAAATGTAATGATCCACCAGATCTTTTTGGACATAGCAGTGCCCTACCGCAAATTTGCGGAACTCATTTTTGTCAATCGTCATGATGTTAAGAATTTAGGATTTGCGAAATAACTTTAGTATTTTTTTTCTAAAAGAGACATGTTCAGGATATGTAAATAATGCTTGCGTTATGGCTTCAATTTCAGTTTTTAATTGTTTGCGCCCAAATTGCTGAATAGCTTCATAAGCTTTTTGTTGCGCAATAACCTTGTCTGCCAATTCTTCGTCCAATACCAATTGCGCTTCAAAAAGCAACGCTTCTTCTGGTTCAGCCATTCCAAAGATATATGCTTCTATCTGCTGGGTTTCATTCCATGAAGTCATCATAAACCAGGGATTTTTCTTTAACGGATTCTCTAACTTTCTCCAGGCATTTGAATTTCTGTACAGTGGCGCTCCTTACGCCCGAATAGCCATATTCATCTGCAATTTCTTGCAGGGACATTTGATCATAATAGAAGCTTTTCAAAAGTTCTAAACATTTGCGCCCGGCAATCTCCAAAAAGCGAAACAGCCTTGCGCTAGATGGAGACTCTTCGGTTGTCAAAGCAATATCCACTTGATCTAGGGAGAGGTTTGGGCTGGATTGACCATACCGTTTAAGCCATAGATTTTTGGCTGTTCCGACCAAATAACCAATAGCGTTGTTTAGTGGTGTTTCTTTTACATGTATCTTTTCATAATACACCAGTAAAGCGTCCTGAAATACATCTTTGGCTTCATCTAAATTACCGCCCATGCGACTGATATACTTAGCCACGATAGGAAATGTACTTTTATACAAGTTCATAAAGAGCACCTGCCGGTCTATTGTTCGATTTGAATTGATCAATTGTTGCATAGCAATATCATTTATAGACATGTACCAATTTAGCGAAAAGTATCACCTTTTATTTGAAAATTAATTAAACAAAAATGCTTCCCCAAAAAAAGGAAGCATTCATTCGCTTATCTGAGTTGACTATTCCAGTGTATGTTTCTACTGCGCAAGGTTATTTTTTTAAATCCAGTTCCATCTGGATATTACAGCGTTGATAAGTACTTGGAAAGCCATTGATTTTTTGAAAACCTAACTTGTGATAGAGATTGATCGCAGGTTTTAAAATGGTGTTGCTCTCGAGAAACAGTTTTGAAGCCCCTAGAGTCTTTGCTTCTTCAATAATTGCTTTTCCCAAAAGATAGCCTATATTTTTGCCCTGCACTGTTGGAAAAACCACCATTTTTGCCAATTCATAGTCAAAATCGGGATGATTCATTTTGATAAGTGAACATACACCTACGGGCTTGTCATTATAAAGAGCAACCATAATTTTGCCGCCTTTTGCCAAAATATACTCCTCAGGGTTGTCAAGTGCTTTATGGTCCGCCTCTTCCAATTCAAAATAGGTGGAAATCCATTCCTCATTCAAGGACTTAAATGCTAAGCGGTAGGCTGGATTGTACGGCACAATGTTGATATCCTTACTTTCACGCATTTTCTTTTGCTCTTGCACCCGTTTCAGCAAGGATTTTTGTTCAAGGAGAAATTCCCATTCCGCTAAAGCTTCCCATAGATTGTGCGTAGCTTCCTGGATAATCCCATCAATGGCACGATCGATATCGATACATTGAATTTTCATTCTTTCCCATAGCATTTTTCCTTTATTACTCAATCCAACCATATTTCTCCGTTTATCCATAGAGCGAAGGTTATCTTCAAGTAGGCCCGCTTCGATCATTTCTTTAACGATTTTAGTGACCGATGGCTGGGAGTGGCCAATCTCTGTTGCTATATCAGTAATTGTCTTGGAATCACCTTCAGATAAAATAAAGAATACGGGAAACCATTTGGGTGCAAATTCAATCTGATAAAGCTCGTGTATCCGGGCGGCTTCTTCTGTGATGTTGGAAGCCATGTAGCGCAATCTGCTACCTAAGGCTATTTTTCCTGTTTTTTCAAATAGTTCCATCGTATTATAAGTAATTATATAACTAGTTATGTAAATGTAGGAAAATAATTTGAATGTTTTAAAATTGAATTTTAAAATTCGACTGGAGAAAAATATATCGTTGCTTTTTTCGTTATATTTCAATAAATTCAACACATAAAAAACCAGAACCCCTTAAATAGACCGAAGGACATGAACGAGTTAGAAACTTATTTCCGAAATAATAATGCGAAGCTAATCAATAAATGGATGCATTATTTCGATATATACGACAGACATTTTAGTCGTTTCAAAGGCAAAGAGATCGTGGTGTTGGAAGTTGGGGTTTTTCAGGGTGGAAGTCTGCAGATGTGGAAGAACTATTTTGGCGATCGTGCTAAAATATATGGTATTGACATCAATCCGCACTGTAAGGAACTCGAAGAAGAAAATGTCGAGATCTTTATTGGTTCGCAGTCCGACCGAAAGTTTCTGCGTCAGGTAAAAGAGTCTATTCCGCCGATCGATATATTGATTGATGATGGTGGCCATACGATGAAACAACAGATTGTGACATTTGAGGAGCTTTTTGATCATGTGAAAGACAATGGCGTATACCTTTGTGAAGATTTACATACATCTTATCAGGTATTTTATGGTGGTGGCCATAAAAGGAACGGTACTTTTATAGAGTATAGTAAAAATTTTATTGATTACATCAATGCTTACCATTCTGAGCAACGCGGATTGAAGGTCAACGGATTTACGCGTTCGGTAGGCTCTCTACACTACTATGATAGCATCCTGGTGGTGGAGAAACTTCGAAGGGATGAAGCGCCGATCCATATGAAAACAGGGGCGGCGACAGTGAAAGATTTCAATGCGGCTCCCACAGGATTCGATGGATTAAAATGGAAGATTAAAAAACCTGCTTTAACCGTGATCAACAAGTTGCTCCGCTTTTTCCGTATTGGCGGGTTTATGTGGCGCTAACAGACGGGACTAGAAACAAAAAAGGCAGATCATTTGATCTGCCTTTTGGGTAAGTAATCGGGCTCGAACCGACGACCCCTAGAACCACAATCTAGTGCTCTAACCAACTGAGCTATACCTACCGTGATTTTGATGTCACAAAAGTAGTATTATAGCTCATATGTTCCAAATGTTTTTTAAACTTTTTAACTAAACAATTGTCTATCAAAAGGTATAATTTTCAAGTATGCCCATTTAGTGACACTGAAGAATAATATTGAGGTAATATTTTCAGGTTAAATGTCTAAAAAAGCAGCTTGGTCTTTAATTTGTATAGTATAGTTTATGGGAAAATTTTTAAAATTTTTAATTATCGTAGCCATTTTGGCAGTTGGCGCCTGGTTTGTGTATCATAAATATAACAGCGGACCGACAGTGGAAAGCAAACATCAGCTGTTGGTGGACCGTATTGAAGCCATGGGAAAACTGGAATTGGTCAAATACCGTTACAGTGATGTTGTAGAGCACAAAAACGTGAATACTTTTTTACCGGATGCAAGTGTATTACTCATCGTGAAAGCAGATGCTGTAGGCTGTGTGAATCTGACGAAACTTAGTCCGGAAGATATCACGGTTTTGGGGGATTCGGTCTCCATCAAATTGCCGGCTCCAGAAATTTGTTACATCAAGATCGACCACGAGGCGTCCAAAGTCTATGATACGAAAATGGCTTTCTTGCGCGAAGCAGAGCTCGTGGATGAAGCTTATAAAGCTGCGGAAAAAGCTGTTGCTGATGATGTAAAGAAATCGGATATCCTGCAGCAGACCAAGGCCAATGCAACCACCGTTTTTAAACCGCTCTTACAGGGATTGGGATTTTCGAAAATCAATCTGACCTTCGAATAGTGCCCAAATAAAAAAGCTAGACAATGTTTACATTGTCTAGCTCTCTACAATAAATCTAATCTCCAGCCATCTCACGACGGGAGGACTTCATAATTATGCTATTATCAAGCCAAGAACATTAGCCAAGTTACATTCGTTTTATTTTTTTGTCGTTGTATCCGGCTGTGGTGTCGGCGGGATTTCTCCACGGGATTCGGAAGATGTGGTGTCGCGATATTGTATCGTCGTGGTATCGTTGGGAACGGAATCACGCATCAGTTCCTGTGATTTTTGATCATCAGTTTTAGCGCCGTTACATCCATAGGCTGCTAAGTATAATAGACTGACGGCAATTAATTTTGTTGAGTTTTTCATATTATCTATCGTTTAATCATGGCATGCCACCTGCATGCACTTAGTAGGAGAACAAAGCTCAGGTCAAAAGCGTTTCGCTTTCTATATTTGCTATTATGATAGAAAAAGAAAATCAATCTTATTTTCTTTATTTTTTAGATAAATTCAATTGTAAAAAACCTTTTACAATTGGGTGCTGTTCCTAGAAGTACATAAGTTCATTAAACAGATAGCTATGATTCAGATAGTGCTTGTTGACGACCATCATTTGGTAAGAAGTGGTTTTCGGCTGATTTTAGAAACACAAGATGACATTACTGTTTTGGCTGATGTTGAAAGTGCTGAAGCAGCTTTGGATGTGTTGAATGTCGATCAGCGACCAGATATGATCCTTACGGATATTAATATGGGTGAAATGGGCGGGATAACCCTCATTGATTCCGTTAAACAGAAATACCCCGATATAAAAATCCTTGCTTTGACGATGGAAAATGACAAACACATTGCCGCAGATGTATTGCGTGCTGGAGCAGATGGCTATTTAGTGAAAGATAGTAGTTGTGATGAGGTACTTTTTGGTATACGGCAGGTTGCCAAAGGAGAAAAATATATCAGTGGTTCCTTAAGTGTTTCCTGCCTTAACGATTATAAAAACTTTGCGGACAGGGCTCCAGACCTAAATCGTGTTTTGTTAAAATATGATATTTCAGAACGCGAATTGCATGTCTTGGAACTCATCGCACAGGGATACACCAACGGCGAAATTGCAGATCGTATTTTTTTGAGCAAACGTACGGTGGAAGGGCACCGACAGAAACTGATCGAGAAAACGAATACAAAAAATACAGCTGGTCTTGTCAGCTTCGGTTTTCATCACATGCTCTTACATTGATTAAACAATAAAAACAAAAAATAGAGGAATATGGCAACAAAAAATGAAAACCGCGTCGTCGGAACCGAAATGGAAAAAAAGAAAAAGGTCAAGTTAGGTGTAAATGGAGAGACACTGCGAGATGTAGACGATAAGGATCAGGGCGATGCCGAGGCCGGAGTAGACCCGCAGGTGGATCAGTTGAACGAGATGCCCAATGATCCTACAGATAGGCCAAAAGAAAGGAAGAAATAAGAAAGACCCGCATTTAAAATTGCGGGTCTTTCTGTTAAGCTTAGTTTCTAGCTGAAAATCTGTATCTATTTTCAGGACTAATCAGCACTTGTCCGTGAATGACATTTCTATTTTTTGCCCTGCTTCTCAATGGCTTTAGCAAGTTCATCTTTCGTCATATCGTGACGCCCGGTGATCTCCATTTTCTTTGCCATTTCCAAGAGTTCAGCTTTGGTTTTATCAGAACTTCCGTTTTGCGATCCTTTAGACGCTGAAGCACTTTTTCCTGTTGTTGTCGCTGATTTTTTTTCTTTGTTAGCGTTGCTGCTTTGCGATTGCCCTTTGGCAGTCGTATGGCTTGAACTTTTTGTTGTATTCATAATATACTGTTTTATGTGTTATTTATATGCTGAACATGTTACAAGATCTAAAGGTTGGCCGATTTTATACGTTATTGAAACTGTACTACTACGCTTTGTTCTTTTTTTCTGTCGCAAACGCTTTAATGATGGCTTTATTAAAAGCGGGAAGATCGTCGGGCGTACGACTTGTAATAAGTTTGTCGTCAATCACCACTTCGCTGTCTTCCCATAATGCGCCTGCATTAATCAGGTCCATTTGAATGGCTTCAACGGACGTTATTTTTTTATCACGTACCAGATCCGCGTTAATCAGTAATTGAGGTCCATGGCAAATGGCTGCGATCGGTTTATCCCGTTCCCAGAAAGCATTGATCAATGCAATAGCCGTTTTATTCGTCCTCAATTTATCAGGATTGATGACCCCGCCTGGTAGCAGCAATCCGTCATATCGATTCTCTTCTGCCTCCTGCAGAGCTACATCGACAGGATAGTCATTTGACCATTCATCTCCATTTTTTGCCCGCACTGTTCCTTCAGCCGGTGATATAATGTCTGTTTTGGCGCCTGCATTTTCCAAGGCTTCCTTTGGGCTAGTCAGTTCAATTTCTTCAAATCCATCCGCGACCAATATCGCTATCCGCTTATTCTTTAAATTCTCCATATCACTAATTTTATTTACGTTCTTTCTATACTTAAAGAGAACGGATGTAAATCGGCGAAGGTTTGAAATAAATTGCCTTTAAATATCGACAAGTGCAAAGCTGGTATCGTCCTCGTGATGTGCTTTCAATACAGGCACTGCCACATTGTAAATCGGTATTCCAGAAGGGGACAGGGCCTTGAATTTTCCGGCATGCGCGTGCCCGTGGAAGGCAGCACTTACTTTACGCCGTTGCAAAGGTTCCATTAAATGCGTTGACCCTAAAAAAGGATAAATTTGCTCGGGCTCACCTAAAACAGTTTCAGCAATGGGCGCGTAATGCATTAAGGCAACTTTTTTTATGTCTGCATGTTCTTGTTCGAGGCGCGCCAAAGCTCGATCTAAAAGCAACGATTCGTTTACGGCTTCCTGCACAAAACTTTTCATGGCACCTTCACCAAACATTGATAACATATAACGGTCAAAACCACCGCCAAAGCCCTTTACGCCAGCAAAACCAATATTTTCGATCACGATAGCTTCACCATCCAAGACCGTAATTTTACTGTCTGTCAAAATTTGGCGGATCTGCTTTTGTCGTCCTTTCTCATAGTCGTGATTTCCCAGTACGGCGATGACTGGAACCTTAATAGATTGGAGTTCAGCAACAAGTAATTCTGCTTCTTCTTCATCCCCCGTATCCGTTAGATCACCGCAAAGTAAAAGGACTTTAGCCTTCTCCGAAATCTCCTCAAATTTGGTTTTCCATTTTCCGTGCTGGTTTGCATTCATATGTATATCGCCCAATGCGGCTATGGTTGTCTTCTTGTTCATATTAAACAGTTTTTATTGTGTATGACTTATAATCCCATTCTTTAATATCAATTTCATATTGCGTTTGATCTATCAAGGGTCCCAGACAAACTTTCTCCAAACAAGGAGGCAATTCATATTGATCCGCTGCGCGTTTAATGAGCTCATCAAATAAGTCTTTTGGGAGAATATCGCGATAGTCATGCGGATAAGTAAACTGAAAGATGAGCATTTGAGCCAACAAGAGGTGCCAATGTTGATCCATTCGCGTTAGTAAATGGTTCCAGTCCAAACTTTTTCCATATTTTAGCCAAATATGGTTAATATCGGCGCTGTCATGCCGCTCTCTGTTTTGTACATATAGTTTACACCATACTAGCTCTTCTGCTGGTACATAACGTACATCAGCATCAAAAAGAGTACCTTCATGTGCTCTGTCAAACCAATCCTGCTCAACAGTGCAATTGTGATTAACACTATCGAAAATAATATCAATGAAATAGGGGTCTTTGTAAATCTTGGCGAGCCATCGCACATCTGTCAATTCGGTCTCATAACCATTAGCGGCAAGGTGTTTAAGAATTTTTGGGTATTCGCTGCTTTTGCAAAAGATATCCATATCCTTAATAGGCCGTATGATCCCAGTGTAGTGAAACATGGCTAAACCACCGCCCACCATAAATTGAGCTCCGCTATCCTGGAGCAGCCGCAATGTATCCTGAAAGAAGGCGAGACAATCTTCAGGTGGATTATCTAAATGAATCATATCGTTTGCTTTTCTTAAAGACAGTCAATTAAATGCAGTAGTTTGTTGACTGTCGATGAAAACGTATTATCCGCCTGTTGAATAGGTAAAAGTACTCAATTTGAAAAATGAGGGAACAGGGAAGGCTCCTACCGATGTTCTGAGATAAAGTAGGCTATTTTGAAATAAATAAAGAGCACATTGCTTCATGATGAAGATGGGCGTATAACAACGATCTAAACGGTATAAAAATATGGACAGTTTTTTTGGCTCTGGTGAAGACCTGACGATGATACAAATGGGGGCGCGTGCGTTTATGATGTTTATCATCGCACTTTTTTTGGTTCGATTGGGCGGAATTCGAATTCTCGGCCGAAAGTCCGGGGTGGATTTCGTCATCATTATTATGTTAGGTGCGGTATTAGCGCGGGGAATAGTTGGCGCTTCGCCGTTTCTATCAACCGTGTTTGCCGGCTTCGTGATGATTATTGTCAATAAAATCCTAGCCCAGGTATCGGCCAGGCTTCCCTATTTGGGTAATATGGTAAAAGGTAAGCCCGCTGTTTTATACAAGAACGGTAAAATCCAATGGGATCAAATGGACCGGTTGGGGGTAAGCCGTACTGATCTACTGACGAGCTTGCGGTTAGAGACAAATAGTAAGCACCTCGATGAAGTGGATATGGCTTTGATGGAGCCGAATGGGCGAATAAGTTTTATACTCAAGGAAAAGGCATAAATACTTAATCGTTAAGTTGTTATTGAAGTTATATGTACTTAATAATAAAATAAATCCTACTATGGAAAACAAGAAAAATTATTCTTTTTTTTATCGTAATGGCCTAAGCCTGGTGTTTGCAGCGCTTTTTGTCTTTTCCCTAGGCATGCAATGTTTTACGGGTTGGAAAGTACATAATGAAGAGTTGCTGGAGGCCAATCGTGCACCACTAGACATCATTGATTATTTGGGCACAGGACACTTTATGTCTGCAACTTTTGAAAATTTTGAGAGTGAATTTCTGCAGATGGCGATGTATGTGATTCTGACGGTGGGATTACGCCAATGGGGCTCTGCTGAATCAAAAAAAATAGGGGAAAAAGAAGAGGTAGACCGTGAACCGCAGCCCGGCCCGAATACCCCTTATCCTGTTAGAAAAGGTGGCTGGCTGTTGAAATTATATAGTTCATCGCTATTCATTTGCTTTGCGCTACTTTTTTTGGGGAGTTGGGTTGTGCACTTTTATGGAAGCTGGAGACAGCACAACACCGAACAGCGGTTTGAAGGTTTACCGGTAGATGACGCATGGACGTACCTCATTATGCCTCAATTTTGGTTTGAAACTTTCCAGAACTGGCAAAGTGAATTTTTGTCTGTTTTGGCAATTGTTGTATTCACCATTTTCCTACGTCAAAAAGGATCACCTGAATCAAAGCCTGTTGATGCTCCACATAGCGAAACGGGGAAGGGGTAACGAATAATAATAAAAGGTAAAAACTATGATTAAATATTTGTATTTGGCCATAGCATTCGCAGCTGTGGCAGCAACATCTTGCGATAATAGAATCAAAAGTAGCGAAAAGGAACAGAAAGTAGATACAACGGTCAACCAGAATGGTCTACCATTAGACAATATTCACCGTAGCCGTGGAAAAGATACGACTAAAAATAAGGCTGGGACCGTACAGGAAGCTGTACCATTGGACAATTTGGATCGAACTAAAGCTGAGGATTGAACAGGCAGCGTTGAGTAACATGAACACCTGTTTGTAGACGTTTGACCTGTTGCGTACTTCTACGACAGGGAGATATTTTTACTTAAATGCGAACTAAAGAGAACCATTGTTTTTTTTGCACTGTTCACTTTTCGAATAATTTCATACTTAAACTCAAAACATATGAAAAAGATTAGTTTATTGATATTGGCAATCCTTGGACTATGGGGATGCGGCAATAGCAGCAATAAAGGCAATCAGGCAAACGGCAGCTATGATTCCTCCAATACACCCGATGATGGGCAGGTTGGTGTTGGTATAAATGACTCGCTTGGCCGGGACAGCACCGATTCTTTGCAGCGGCAGCCTTCTCCGGCTAAACCCGATTAAACATAAAGACAAATTTAAAACGTAAAAGATTATGGGCCCAATAATTTGCGCCATGCTAAGGCTAAGCTTGGTCATCCAGCTTAGCCTATTTTTTTATACGGTGCACGCACAAAAGGCCGATTCTGTTCATCGATCGAAGGATTCGGTCAGTATTCTTGATTCGTTGCCGAGTAATCCACTGGCCTCGGCGAGAAACTTTTTGGAACAATGGCGTGAGCAGGTTGATCGTTATTATACTGGATTGGACAGTGTAAAGCGAGGAGTGGCCTGGCAGCGGCCGGATGATGGTCGGCTCGTGCCCAGTCAAGTAAAGCAGTATATCAGCCTGGTTAAACCCGCTGTGCATGATCTACAGGGAAAAGTTAGGGTGTTGCGCAAGCAAACGGTGCCCCAGGACTCCACGGCCAACTCATGGCGGGCGGTGCAAGATAGTGCCGCAACACTAGAACGTGATATTGAATCGCTCCTGTTGGACATGCAAGACCTTGGCGACAAGGCCGAGCAGCAGCAGAATGTGACTCAGGCAGCGCAAGAAGGAACCTTTTGGTATCACTGGAAAAGTATAATACAAAAGAACCTGGAGCAGGATGGACTATCGCAGCGTTACTACGATAGTGCCTGGGATGGTCGTTTCCTCCTTATCCTACTGAGCCTTATTTATTTTTATTGGCTTTATCAGATGCGCAGACGTGCCATAGGGGCCGAAGAGACATTGCCCTTACATCGCAATCAACCGTGGTGGATTCCTGTCCTCAAGTTTGCGGTCTTTTTCCTTATTCTCCTGCCACTGACTTCCCTTAGAATCCCCGTGATCGTGCTCGAATTGAGCTATCTGCTTATTTTCGGCTTTCTATATCTTTTGATTCGCCCGGAGTTATCCAATCAGCATCTGAAGATGATGCAATATGTGTTTTTTTATTATCTATTGGTACTTGCCAGCAATCTAGTGCTGGATACAGGTTGGATGTCGCGAATTATTGTCATGTTGATCAATTTATCTGGTATTTGCCTGCTTTGGCACCTCGGGCGGAAGGTCGACGGAAAAATACCTTTTGATTATCTGCGCCCCTTTTCACGATGGTTACTGCTAATTATCAGTATGGCCGCCATTATATTTAATCTGTTTGGTTTTCTAAATCTGGCCCGTACATGCAGTATCGCTGGAGCTGTAGGGCTATTGCAAGCATTCTCCCTGCATGCATTCCGCGACATGCTGTCTCATGATTTACTCAACTCTTATGAAAATTCGAAAGAAGACCGTTTTATAAATCGCTTTGATAAGCAGAAGATACTTGCCGCACTCCGTCGTATTATTGGTCTATTTGCGGGTATATTGGTCATTATTATCTGGGCCAACACCTTGCATATCACAAGTGAAATTCGTCGACTTGGGGATCGCTTGTTAAATAATACCCACACCATTGGTGGTGTTAATTATACGTATGGCGATGTGCTTTTAGCATTTGCAGTCATATGGACAGCAAATTGGATACAAAAAAATTTAAAAGACCTTCTTGATCAGCCCGACGCGAAAAAAAATCAGCGTCGAACAGCCTTATTACCACTCGTGCGTGTTGTCATTTTTATTGTTGGCTTCCTTATAGGAATACGTATTCTGGGGTTGGGAGTTGACAAGCTGACCGTCATTGTTGGTGCATTAAGTGTGGGGATAGGTTTAGGCCTGCAGAATATTATCAACAATTTTGTTTCAGGTGTGATTTTGGTATTTGAACGTCCGTTTAAAGTGGGGGATTATGTGGAACTTGCTGATAAAAAAGGGCAGGTCATGCAGGTGGGTATCCGATCGAGCACCTTATTAACAGACCAAGGGGCCCAAGTTATTATACCAAATGGAGATCTCCTTTCCGGTCGCCTGGTCAACTGGACGTTTGAAGAATCGGATATCCGTCTGAATCTTCAGTTGACCATCGTTACGGCACGCAGCATCGAAGAGTGGAAAAAGTGGTTGGAAGATACCATTACTAGCTTTAAGGAGATCGACAGAAGCCTGCCCATGAAAATTTTAACAAAGGATATTACGGCGGATGCCTATGTTGTATCAATTCAGGTAGGTATACAGAACGTGCAACAGATTGAATGGTTTAGGAGTAAGTTTCTTGAGCAAGTTAAAGCCGAAGCCGTATTTCATGATTCAAAAGTTACCTCGGTTTAAACAAAATTAGTTACTTCCCGAACGATAATAGATCCAACCTTGCAACTGTTCTAATTGATTTGATATTTTCAGATCTACGAGGGTATTCATTCCGAGTTCTTGGGATAATTTTCCGAATGCATCTAGTTCATGGACTGGGTAGAATATCGCGTGTTCATTGGGCATGTCTACATTTCCCTGTAAAAAACGGTAGCCCTCGGCATGTAGATTATCGATAAAGGTGTCGGTAACAGCCGCTAGATAATGCATCATTTTATTAATCCAGGTAAGTTCATCTTTAACCCGCATCGGATAGTGTTCATGCACAAAATCGAGGATCAGTTGTTCGCCCTCCATATCCCAGCCGTCGCGAATCATCGCTAGCCCCATGGAGCGCACTTCTTCCTGATAAAAATCCCGTCCATAGCTCATTTTTATTTCGCCTGCAATAGGGCTTTCTTCAATTTTGGCACGTAGTGCCATTTGTCTATTAAGGAGTTCGTGTATGTAGTCGAATGTCTGTTCCATGTGATGTAAGAAATAGCGAAGGACAGAGCCGTAATGGCTTTGTCCTCCGGAGTGAATTATTGGAAAAAATATGTTGTTATTTTAATGTTGGTTTTGGTACCTTATTCTTGATTGCTGGGGATGGCGCATTTGGTGTAATGGGCATGTCACTTATCGAAGGATCTGAAGGTTGCCAATTTTTAAGCTGATCAAGGTGCTTTTCGAACGCCGGAATTTTATCGGTGGCAAATTTCTTCAGGTCAGCATCTGTAATTGCTGTACCTGCGCTTGCATCTTTGAAAAGTGAAATTGCATCTTGATGGCTCTTAACCATCAGATCAGTGTAAACGCGGTCAAAATTGGCTGTGTCGGCCTTATTGAGTTGGTCGATCATGGCTTTATAATTTTGATCGTCACTCGTACGCAGCTGCCAATTTTTATTTTTTACAATGGTCGATAGTTCATTTCCTGCAGCGGTATGGTCATCAGTGATCATCTGTGCATATTGTTTGATCGTTGGGTTTTGTGATTTAGCAAGAGCAATGCTTGCCGCCTGCAGTTCGAAATTGTTGCTGGCCGTGGCTTTGCTGGCAAAGTCCAGATCTCCAGACTGTGGCTGAGCGGGATTACTGTCTTGCGCCTGAACGACAATTATACAGGCGAGGGTGGCTAGTAATATTCCCAGGGTTTTTAAAATGATTTTCATGATACTATTATTTAAATGTTAACGATTTTTTCTGTTTCGCGTATTATTTCCCTTTCTTCTATAGTTGATGACGATATAGGATGCTAAGAAAATAAAGACGATGCCAATAATGATGGATGTAAACATATGTTCTTCTTTCGTTGTGTTTTCAAGTGAACAAAGGCGAGGAAGGTAGCGTTTGAAAAGAGCCTATTTTGCGTATTTAAAGCAAAAATTGTGGTGCATACGCAAACATATCGTACTAATTCCCTCGTGGAGGAATAGCGCGACTTCAATTATTTATATGCTCTAGCAGAGACATCTCTCACGCCTTTTCAGAAAAAAGAATGCGGCGGTGGTCAAAATCTTTCCGTTGATGTTATGTATGCATTTGCCAAGAGCTATTTTTTTAAAACATTTTTGGCTTGAAAGCTGTTTCGTTCAAAAATCAATCACTAAACGAAAAAGAAAGAAAAACAGATAGCTATGACACAGTTGCTTTTGGTAGATGACCATACGTTAGTACGATCCGGTTTCCAATTAATATTAGAGGCGCAAGAAGATATAACTGTAATTGCGGGGATGGAGAATGGTCAAAAAGCCCTGGAATTTCTCAAGGGAGCCAAACCGGACATCATCCTGACTGATATCCATATGGAGGTAATGGATGGCATTCAGTTTATACAAGAAGTAAAAAAACATTATCCAGCCATAAAAATCATTGTTTTATCTATGGAAGACAATATCCAGATTGTTCAGGAGGTTTTAAATCTTGGCGCTGATGGCTATTTATCGAAAGATTCCAATGTAGAAGAGATTTTATTCGGAATTCAGCAGGTAAAACGTGGGCAACAATATATCAGTGCAGCATTAAGTATTGATTTGATCCGAAACTTATCAAAGTATGCGCAGTTGGATATTGATCGTACAGCAATAATGGCACGATACGACATCTCTGAACGCGAACTGTCTGTATTGGAATTGATTGCGGAAGGACATACAAATGCGGAAATAGCTGATCAAATTTTTTTGAGCAAAAGGACCGTGGAGGGCCATCGGCAGCAATTAATTGAGAAAACCGGTTCGAAGAATACGGCGGGACTTGTCCGTTTTGGTTTTCAGAAAAAGTTATTAAGATAGGATAGGGCGCAATGAACCCCGACACTGGAAAAAGAGCGGGGTTCTTCTGTTTTTTTGTCCACGTTATAGGGTTGTTGCATCTAAATCAGAAGGTGTTGTCACCGGTTGCGTAGGCAGCCCTTCCGCATCATTAGCACCCTCGTTTTCATCTCTTTCATCTTCTTCTGGAAATTCATCTTCACCTGCTGAACCAATTTCCTCATCGAAACCGGAATCATCCTGGCGGGGTATTTCAGGTTCTTCTGCATCAACTGCGAAGTCTAATTCTTCATCCGTTTCCAAATCTTCCTGATCAATTTCGGGTTCCTGATCCGGTGTATTTTCCGGTAGTTCTTCTTCATGCTCTTCCGGAATATCGTTCGGTAGATTTTGGGGGCCTGATTGTGCTACAATCGCTAAAGCGAGGATGGCCATACCTGGACGGACATCCTGAACTGTACATTTTTTATTCATACTGCGTTTAATTTATAATCGTTTGTTGATGAACCACTGTTGTTGCCAGATCGTTAACTGTGTTAGTACGCATTGTCATATGATTTGTACGTTAATTATAGCGTTGTTGTTCGCTATCATTTAAATTTTTGAAAAACGTGTTTTTACTTATAAAATGTGGTATATGCGTGATTTGCAGGATTTACACAGTTCTGGCGAACGAAAAAAGTTTGAGAGCTGTTTATTTGACGAACCGCTCGTTTGAGCATAAAAACTTAGTATTATGGCAACAACAACAGCAACAGCAGAAAAAAGTAAAACAAACACAAAATCAGGTAACACAGCAACTTCAAACGCTAATTCAGAAGGAAAAAAAGTACCTGCCGAAGCGGGGGCAGCGAAGGATCTAGCCGAATTATTTGAGGATGGATTAAAGGATATTTATTGGGCAGAAAAAGCGCTGACGAAAGCACTTCCTAAGATGGAGAAAAATGCAAGTTCAGAACAATTAAAATCTGCTATTTCTAAACATCTGGCAGAAACGGAAACACATGTGGATCGTTTGGAGCAATGTTTTGAGCTTATCAGAGTGAAAGCAAAAGCCGAAAAATGCGAAGCTATGGCGGGGCTACTTGAAGAGGCGGAAAGCCTTATGAAAGAAACAGAAGCTGGATCTGTCCGCGATGCAGCAATTATTGCTGCCGCCCAAAAGGTAGAGCATTACGAAATTGCCACGTATGGAACATTGGCAGCTTTTGCGAAAGTGTTAACACATAAGGATGCCTTAAAATTACTACTTGAAACACTGGGTGAAGAAAAGAAATGTGATGAAGATCTTAGCGCGCTGGCCGATACAAACCTCAATTCAAAAGCTGAATAAGTGTACAATAGACCTAGCGTGAACACTATTAAAAAATCAAAAATTTAAGTTATGGCATTAAATACAGGAAACGAAGGTGAAATCACCAAAAAGATAGAAGATCAAACTTCTAAACTACCATCCACCGTATTTTTAGGCGCTGCATTGCTGGCGATGGGTGTATCTGCCGCATTAAAATGCATGTCGAACGATAAAAACGCCCTATTTGTAAGTCAATGGGCTGCACCGTTCCTTCTATTGGGCATCTATAACAAGATTGTGAAAACTGAAGGACATGATTAACGTGCATTTTTTGTAAAAACACATCTGTAGAATAAATATAAAAGGCTCAATTTCATTGGGCCTTTTCCAAAAACGAAAAAAGCTATGAAGTATTCAGATAATATGGGAAGAAGAGCTGCTATCGGTAAAATAGGTTCTGGAATCTTGGCATTGAGTATCATTGGAAGTCCCGATCGCTCAGCGGGCCAAACCCAAGACAGACCGGTCAATCCGGTTAAAGAATACCCAAAACCGCCGTTCAAGAGCCAATCTCAACCTTGGCCTGGACTCTGCAGTGAAATGGAGCCCCGGCCGGATCATGGCGAGGATAGTTATAAAGGATCAGGAAGGCTCCAAGGGCGCAAAGCATTGATCACCGGGGGCGATTCGGGAATGGGACGTGCAGCAGCTATCGCTTACGCCCGAGAAGGGGCCGATGTTGCCATCAACTATTTGCCCGAGGAGGAGAAAGATGCGAAGGAAGTCATCGCTTTGATAAAAGCGGCGGGCCGAAAGGCAGTCGCTATTCCGGGAGATCTCCGTAAAGAAGAGTTTTGTATTCGGCTGATTGAGGACGCCGTACTTCAACTCGGCGGTCTGGATATTTTGGTCAGCAACGCGGCGCGGCAGCAGACAAAACCATCGATATTGGATATTACCACTGCGGAATTTGATGCCACGATGAAAACCAATATTTATGCACCTTTCTGGCTTATTAAGGCAGCCTTGCCTCATCTTAAACCTGGAGCTGTAATTATCGGTACAACATCGGTACAGGCCGCAGACCCCTCGGAAGATTTGTATGACTACGCACAGACAAAAGCTGCGACCACCAACTATATTCGGTCATTGGCCAAACAACTTGGTCCAAAGGGCATACGGGTCAATGGCGTGGCTCCCGGTCCAATTTGGACTGCACTACAGGTGAGTGGTGGTGCTACGCAGGAAAAGCTGGTGAATTTCGGAGGTGATACCCCCATGGGACGTCCGGGGCAACCCGCCGAACTTGCTTCAATCTATGTGCAATTGGCTGCGGCAGACGCAAGTTATGCGAACGGACAAATTTATGGGGCCGCGGGCGGCGGTGGACAGCCCTAAAAATTAGCGATTATAGCATGACAAAAAAAATCCCCTTCAAGGGGATTTTTTTATCATCAATAAGCTGAATACTAGTCCGTGGTGTTCGGTCTTTTATCTGCTGAGCGGTTGTGTTTTTCTTTTTGAACCTTTACTTTATAATCATGGTTTTCCTTTGCGGCATCTATAGAGTGTGTGCAGGTGAGATCCCTTTCTTCCAGAGCGAGCTTCGCCACGTGCGCATAAAACTTGGCGAGCTGATCCAATTCCTCTTCACTTAAGTCTTCCAGATTGACCATTCGGTTGCTGGTGCCTTCATGGGACGCTATCAGTTCATTGAGTTTCAGGTGGATTGCTTTGGAATCCTTATTTTGGGATTTTTGAATGAGAAATACCATTAGAAAAGTAACAATGGTCGTACCTGTATTGATGACCAGTTGCCAGGTTTCAGAATAATTGAATATGGGGCCGCTCACGGCCCAGATAATCACCGTCGAAGTTGCGATAATAAATGCGGCTGAACTACCGGTGGCATGCGTTGCCCAGTTTGAGAATCGTTCAAACAAGTTTTTCTTTTTTCTCATGACACAAATTTTTTTAAGGACGTTCAACTAAGTGGATTTGTTTTCTTGTTGATAAAATCGCAGATGACTTATATGATTTGTCTCAAAGGTTTAACCTGTGTATGCACGATGGAAGTACGTAGTGGTTGAGATAGGATATAAGCTATGGTACGCGCGATATCTTCGGCATAGAGCATTTCTAAATGATCAATTTTTTCTTGCTGCTCGTCCGGTGAAAAAGGTTGCATATCTGTTCCAACTGATCCAGGTTCAACAAGCGACACCTGGATACCCTTGGGATTGGCTTCTTTCCGTAACGATTCTGTAAATGCTTGAATACCTCCTTTCGAGCAGACATAGACAGAACTCTGCGCTTCGCGTACATCTGCACTCATTGATCCGACATTAAGGATATGTCCTGTTCCGCGGGGTTCCATCCGTAACAACGCGGCTTGGGTACAAGCCAAATAGGCCAGCACATTCGTGCGAAGGAGGTAATCCTGATCCGAATAACTTCCGTCCTTAACCGACTGAAAGGCTATAGCCGCATTATTGATGAGAATATCCAAACGATCATATTGTTCGTCAAATGTCCTGAAGAGCATGTGTATGCCTTCTTCGGTCGCCAGATCTACTACAATCCCTTCCATCTTACCTGTGCATTCCAATTGATTAAAATCACGGAGCGTATCGTCCAACTGGTTTTGATGATGGCCGCAAATTAAAATATCGTTACCCATCGCGGCTAAAAGTAGGGCGGTCGCCCGGCCAATCCCGGTGGTGCCACCAGTAATAATTATTTTCTTATTTTTTACCCAACTCGGTAAAATGGAGTTGACGTAATCCTTCACATTTATTTTCATAATGTATATCGTGTTAAAGGTGCAATGAAGCACTTCGTTATTTCATGAAGGAACAGCCTATTTTATACATTGGTTTTGGGGCGCAAAGGAAGACGTACTTCTTCTTTTTTTTACGTATTTAACCGCTAAAACGAAAGTGGAATAGCATGGTTCTTATCTTGGACGTGTTGTATTTGCAATAAAGCAAAGACTGATTCTTTGAATTTAATATAATGACTATGAAGCGTGACGGAACGAACAAGAGCTTTTGGCAGGATGTTGACATTGAAAATTTTTCGACTGACCCTGCCATTTTAGATTTCCATACCATTGTTGTGGGGGCGGGTATAACTGGTGTTACATTGGCCAAGGAACTTCAGAATAGAGGCATAAAATGCCTACTGTTGGACAAGGAGAATCCAGGGTTTGGCACAACCGGAGGAACCACCGCCCATATCAATAACTTTTATGACGCTTCTTACAATGAGATTATTGAAAATTTTGGAAAGGATCCCGCTCAGCTGCTTCTGAATGCGACGCTTGAGGTCTTAGATTATATAAAAGATAACATTTCCAAATATTCCATACAGTGTGCATATTCGACATGTGACTTTTTTCTCTTTAGCGCAGAATCTGGACAGAACGAGCAGCTCGAGCAAATTTACGCGGCCCATCAGCAATTGGGATTGCCTACCCATTATGTCGAAACCATACCTTTTGATATACCTTTCGAAAAAGCAATATGCATTGAGGGACAAGCACAATTTCATCCCATGAGATATATTGCGGGCATGATCGAAGCCTATTGTCGTGAGGGCGGCGAAATATTGACGGGTCGAGGAATTGAAGCCTATAGCAATGAAGATGGAAGGGTCAAATTGAAGCTGAGTGGAAAAGAGGTTTATACGGCAAAGAATATCATTTGGGCTACCCATGTGCCACCAGGCAAAAACAGATTCAATTTTTTACTGGCACCTTATCGAAGTTACGTCCTGACGTTAAAGCTTCATGGAGAACCTGAAGCATTGGGACAAGCTGCGGATCTGTATGATCCCTACCACTATTTTAGGTATCATCGATCTGATAAAGAACATTACCTTATCGTGGGTGGTTTTGATCATAAAACTGGCGACGACCAACAAACAGAGCAACATTTTGCCGACCTAAAACTTTGGGTTGATCAGCATTTCGACTATGATGAACTTACTGCAAGTTGGTCGTCGCAATATTATGATTCAGCCGATGGCTTACCCTTTATCGGCAGTATGCCAAATGAAAATAATGTGTATATAGCCACCGGTTATGGCGGTAATGGAATGACATTTGGATCAATGGCGTCACTTGTGATCCCTGACTTATTGGAAGGAAAGGAGAATCCGCTGGCTGAACTGCTGTCACCAAGCCGCATCAAACCTGTTGCGAGCGCACAGCAGGTATTATCGGAAGGTGTCAATGCTGCAAAACATTTTATCATGGACAAATTTTCGGCTGAAACGCTGAAGGAGGTCGAAAGCTTACAGCCAGCGGAAGGTAAAATTGTTCACTATAGGGACAGAAAACTGGCTATTTGTCGGGATATGGAAGGGGAGTTGCATGCTGTAAACTCAGTCTGTCCGCATATGGGGTGTACAGTAAGCTGGAACCCATCCGAAATGTCCTGGGACTGTCCTTGTCATGGTTCACGGTTCGGAATGAATGGAAAGCTTTTGAATGGTCCTGCTAGTGTAGATCTTGGTCGTGTCAATTTTGATTAGTGCAACTTTGTTTTGACGCTTTTCTAACATATCTGGGACTTATATTGGCTTGGCGTGATCCCTTTAATTGATTTGAAAATTTTATTGAAGTTGGAAAGGCTGTTGAAGCCACAGGCATAAGCAATGTGTGTGATTTGATGCTTGTTTTCGACAATCAATCTACAGGATTCACTGATGCGAACCTCATTGACAAATTGGACGAAGGTTTTCTGCGTACGGGATTTGAAATAACGGCAAAAGGAGTGTTTTGACATATTAGCGAGCTGCGCAACTTGATCCAATTGAATTTCTCCGGTATAGTTGTTAAATACGAATTTAAAGATGCTGTCAATTTTACTATTGTCAATAGGGCTATAGTTGTGGGTGTATCCAGCGCTGGAAATGTAATCAAATTCATCTGTCGATAACATCAATTCGATAATCTCTAGTAACAAAATAGTTTTTTCAAAGCCATAATCCAGCTGTACGATCTTTTTTAGCTTTACCTTCAATTGTTCCTTTGTTGCGCCACGGAATAGGAGACCGCGTTTGGAGACCGAAAAGAAGGTTTCGACTTTGTGTGTTTGAAAGAAATGCCCTAAAAGTTTAATCATTAATTTAGGTTCTATATACAAGGCTAAAGAACGGGAAGTTTTTGTCTCCGCAATAGTAGAGCCTGCGCAATTTATCGTGTTATTGTGCCAGACATGTGGCAGATCAGGTCCTACAAAAGTAAGTTCATCGGAAACAAAGTTACTCACATTGTCGCCAATAATCCGCTTTCCCTCACTTTCCACAATATAGGTCATCTGGCAGGCGCTATGAAAATGAAATTCGGTTGAGAAGAATGGGCGTTGCACATCTTTGGTCGCAAAAGTTGTGATAGCTGCACCTTCCAAAATTTTGGCGAAAACAGGTTTCATGTGTTTGGTTATTTTTAAATTAAGAACAGGCAATATAGCCTATTTTGCCTTAAAAATAAGTAAACATGTGTAAAATTGTTAATATAGTGGGAGAAATGAGCAATCTAGCAGTAGTCTCGGTCCTGCTAAGCGCGTAATTTAGTAGTACTATACAACTACGTATAATTATACAATAACGCAGAACTTATGTATCCTAAATTGTATCCTTACATCCTTGTGATCGTCTTGGTCGTACTCTGTACAACAGCCTTCCGGTCTACAGAGAGCAGTCGCTCCGTGACTCGCTATGCATCCATAACAGGATTGAAAGCCGAGAAAGTAGCGTATTATAAAAAGCTTCATGCCAAAGTTTGGCCCTCAGTACTTCGAAAGATCAAGGCATGTCATATCCGCAATTATTCTATTTTTTTGAAGGAGATAGATGGTCAATTTTTTCTTTTCAGCTATTTTGAATATGCAGGACAAAATATCAAGCTTGATATGCAAAAAATGGCTTCCGATCCAGAGACACAGCGCTGGTGGAAGGAAACCGATCCTTGTCAGCAACCCTTGTCCGATGCACAGGAGAAAGGGGAGATTTGGTCTGATATGGCGGAAGTATTCCATACGGACTAAAGAAAGAAAATTAATAAACGCAGTAATAACCAATAGAATGTAGCCATGAGAAAAAAAATATTATTTAGTTTGGCACTCGCTGTTTTAGGTATACATGTCGGTGCTCAAACAAAGGCTATTGTACCTGTTCCATCGGTACGGCCCAATGCATATCAGCGGGCGCAGATTGACCGAAAATATGGCATGTTCGTTCATTTTGGCATGAATACATTTCATGATCAGGAGTGGACAGACGGATCTAAACCCGCCAGCACATATGCTCCATCAGCAATTGAGGTTAAACAATGGGTTTCGACAGCAAAGGAAGCCGGGATGAAGTACATGATTTTGGTAACGAAACACCACGAGGGTTTTTGTTTATGGGATAGCAAGTATACGGATTATGATGTAGCGAACTCTTCGAACGCAACAAATGTTGTACTGGAGCTGGCTAAAGAATGCGCCAAACAGGGAATGCGCCTCGGCTTGTATTATTCTTTATGGGACCGAAAGCAGAACCCCAATGTTAAAGACAGGTCTGCAGATGCAGCCTATAATCAATATATGTTGAACCAGCTCAATGAGCTGGTAGATATGACCAAAAAGTATACGGATATCGTTGAGCTTTGGCTGGATGGAGGCTGGGAAAAAGAGAATTATCGATGGCCCACGCAGGAGATCTATAATTTAATCAAGAAAAAGGTTCCTGGATGTCAAATTGGTATAAACTGGAGCATCGGATCGCCTGAGAATACGGACAAACACATTGTTTTGCCGAAAGACCAGCAGAATTATTACCCAATACGTTATTTTCCAAGTGACTTTAGGCTAGGCGACCCTTATCTTCCGGTCGATCCTGACCCTAAGGTTTTTATGGCACAGGGGAACACTTACTATATGCCTTTTGAGACAACAGTGGTACTTGGAGAACGCTGGTTCTATAACACGACAGACAAGAAGTATAAGTCTTTGGAAGAGCTTGCGGGGATTTATCAGACCGCAACTGCGCAAGACAATATCCTGATCTTAAACGTTGGTCCCAATCGAATGGGGCGCATAAAGGATTCGGATGTTGACATTTTACGCAAATTAAAAGAGAAATTAAAGTTATAATTCAAAATAGATTAACCTAAATACTAAAAATAAGCACGTTACGATTTTATGATAAAGACGTTTGATATTCAGGATCGAAGATTTCCTTTGGCTACAGGTGCAGGCAGTGATGCGATACACAAAGATCCGATCTATTCTTATGCAGTGACCCGATTGGCCGATGATAAGGGGCGCGTTGGGACAGGTCTGGCTTTTACACTGGGTGCAGGGAACGAGCTGGTCTGTCGTGCCGCAGCTTTTTATGCCGAACGACTGAAAGGGATTCCAATTGAGGATCTTATGGCAGATTTTGGTCAATTGTTTAATAGGTTGAGCAATGAACAGCAGTATCGTTGGTTGGGTCCACATAAAGGGGTTGTTCATTTGGCCTTAGCTTCGGTAACAAATGCCTGTTTTGATCTTTGGGCTAAAACGAGAGGAGTTCCACTTTGGAAATTGTTAACCGAGCTCAGCGCCGAAGAGATTGTCAATACGCTGGATCTTTCCTATTTGGAAGATGAGTTGACAAAGGCGGAGGCCATCAGCTTACTGGAGTCAAATATGGCTACAGGTCATAAAAGAATGGGGATTATTGAAAAGGGCTATGTGGGCTATGATACGTCAGTAGGCTGGTTTAACTATTCTGATGAAAAGATACGGGTGAATTGTAAGCGTGCTTTAGAAAACGGCTTCTCCGCAATGAAACTCAAAGTGGGCAGTGAAGATCCCTTGCGGGATATTCGTCGTGCGCATATCGTGCGTGAGGTTGCTGGTGATGAAGCTAAAGTAATGCTCGATGCGAATCAGCAATGGACGCTGCCGCAGGCGCTATCCATCTGTCAAGAGCTTAAAGAGATGAACCCGTTTTGGGTAGAGGAGCCGACACACCCGGACGACATTGTTGGTCATAAACGCTTGGCCGAACATATTGCGCCGATAAAAGTTGCCATGGGTGAGCATGTGCCGAACCGCATTTTGTTTAAAAATTATCTTCAAATGGGTGCGACGGGATTTGTACAGGTCGATGCTGTTCGCGTTGGCGGCGTAAGCGAGTTTCTATCCGTGAGTCTACTTTGTCGAAAATATAATATCCCTGTTGTACCACATGTTGGGGATATGGGGCAGCTCCATCAGCACCTGGTTTTATTTAACCACATAAGCTTGGGGCATGAAGCTTTGTTTTTGGAGCATATCCCGCATCTAAAGTCTCATTTTGTACATCCAGTATCTATTGAGAATGGAGTTTACCGTACCCCAATGGATGTGGGAAGCAGTTGTGATTTGTTATAAGTTGACATGATGTTAGGAAATTTAGATTTAGGTATCGCCATCTTTTATATTGTGTTGATTTTAGTTGTCGGCGTATTGGCAGGATCAGGGCGATTTAAGAAAGTGAAGGAAACAAGTGCCGAGGGATATTTTTTGGCTGGAAAGACACTCCGGTGGCCGGCTATAGGTTTGGCGCTTTTTGCAACCAATATTTCAACGGTGCATCTGGTCAGTTTGGCACAGAGCGGATTTGATACAGGCCTGCTAAACGGCAACTTTGAATGGATGGCGGCCTTTACTTTAATCTTGCTTGCACTTTTTTTTGTGCCATTTTACCTCAAGTCGGGTGTTGCCACCTTGCCCGACTTTCTGGAACGACGCTATGATCGTGCCAGCAGAGATTGGCTTACGTTTATCTCTATACTATCGGCAATTGTTATTCATATCGCTTTTTCGATGTTGGCTGGAGGGATTGTGCTGCGCACACTTTTTGGGTTTAATATGTATTTGAGTATTACAGTAATCTGTGTGATAACTGGAATATATACGATTTTGGGCGGATTGCGTGCTGTTGTGGTGACGGAATCTATCCAGACAATTGTGTTGCTTGCGGGGGCTTTCATTATCAGTTTTGCCGCTTTTGACAAGATGGGCGGTTGGACGCCGATGAAAGCAGTACTTGTGCAGGATAATGCCCTTGATCGTCTTTCTATGCTTCGTGGGAGCAACGATGGAAGTGGAATGCCTTGGTATGCCGTTTTGTTTGGCTATCCGATTTTGGGTATTTGGTATTGGTGTGCCGATCAGACCATCGTTCAGCGTGTTTTAGGGGCGAAAGATGAAAACCATGGACGTGTGGGCGCTCTTTTCTGTGGTTTTCTAAAAATCTTGCCTGTTTTTATTTTTGTGCTTCCAGGCCTATTTGCGTATACCTTGTTTAAAACAGGTCAATTGGATTTAAGCAGTCTCGGCGTGGACCATCAAGGGCAGGTCAATTCAAAAGGCATCTATACACTTATGATTACACAACTTTTGCCTTCCGGATTGATCGGTGTTTTGGTCGCAGCGCTCCTGTCGGGTTTAATGAGCCAGATATCGGGTGCGCTAAATTCGATATCGACCATGGTGAGTTACGATATCTTTAGACAGCGGAAACCTGCCGCTTCCGATGGTCAGTTGATTCGTATCGGGAAAATTGCTGCAGTTATTGCCATGGGATTTTCCTTGGCTCTTTTACCACTATTGGATCGCTATGAGAGTATTTTCTACGGCATAAATGATGTGATAGCACACATTGCGCCACCAATAACCTGCGTATTTCTTTTAGGTGTGTTTTGGAAAGGGGCATCGGCAATAGCTGCAAAACTTACCTTGTGGATAGGTTCTGTTTTGGGGGTTGCCGTATTTTTACTGAACAAGCTGCTGCCTGACTCGTGGATAGGTCAGACTCCATTTATGATGATGGCTTTTTATCTGTTTTTGATCTGTATGGTACTTCAGGTATTATTATCGTATAAGTATCCCGTGCAGCACACTGCACAAAGTCGGGATTTGTACTGGAAGAATCCCATGGACCCACTTCGGGGTAAAGCCTGGTCGGGTATCGGGAGTTACCGCATTTTGTCGACATTGCTACTCGCTATTGTCGTGATTTTATATGTAATTTTCAACTGATTTTTTAATTTGTTCCAATGCTTTGGAACTTGATGCTAAATACAAGAATAATAGAACGTGAAAATCTTAGAAGATAAAATCATATTGGTTACCGGAGGAAGTGCTGGTATCGGTTTGGAATGTGTAAAAGCCTATGTCAAAGCGGGGGCAAAGGTTGCCTTTATTGGTCTCGATCAAACATCCGTGGATGAAACAGCTGAACTGATCGGGGCACCACATATGGGCATCTGTGCGGATGTCACGCAGGCCAGGGAAGTTGAATCAGCTATCCAAAAGACCGTTGCTGTTTTTGGGCGGCTTGATGCAATCCATAACAATGCTGGCTTGGCAAGTCCATCAAAACCTTTGCATGAAACGACGGACGATGAATGGATAAGGTTACTGGATACCAACATGAAAAGTGTTCTTTTGACTACACGGTATGGCTACCCCCATTTAAAGGAATCTGCCGGTTGTATTCTAAATACGAGTAGCTTAGTAGGGGAAATAGGCCAGGAGAACCATGCGGCATATGCTGCCACAAAAGGGGCTATCAATGCGTTGACAAAATCGATGGCCATAGACTATGCGTCTGTCGGCATACGTGTCAATTCGGTTATGCCTGCAGCTGTTATGACACCCATGCTCAACAAATGGACACTGGAGCAACCACAGCCGAAACAGGTTTTTGATTTTTTGAAGGATATTCATTTGCTTGGATACTGTCCTGACGGTGATGTCATTGCTGATGCCTGTGTGTTTCTGCTGTCAAACCAAGCGCGCTTTATTACAGGGGTAAATCTACCTGTAAGTGGAGGTGCCGAGTTGGGCTACCGCAGAAATGTGTGACAGATTTTTTTATATTAACTATAATTAGCTTGCATTTGAAAAGCAATTTATCTAAGTTTGGCGCGCAGTTGTAGACTGCTTATAAATAATACATCAATCATGAGCCAGAAATTTATATATAATACCCGTTATCCTTCTGTTGAAGATCTAAAGATTAAAGCGAAGAAAAGGATTCCCAAATTTGCATTTGATTATTTGACCGGAGGAGCCAATGAAGAATTGAACCTTGCCAGAAATGAAAACGATTTTGATAATATTCTGTTGAAGCCTCAATATCTGCTTGCGAGTGAAGAAATAGACCTTTCGGTCGAACTATTCGGTCGCCGTTATAGTGCGCCTTTTGGGGTTTCGCCTATTGGACTTCAGGGATTGATGTGGCCGAATGCGCCAGAGATTCTTGCGAAAGCGGCTGCAAAAAATGATGTTCCTTATATTTTGAGTACTGTATCAACAAGTAGTATTGAACGTATTGCCGAGGTATCTGATGGGAAAGCGTGGTTCCAGCTCTATCATCCGACAGAAAACAGGTTGCGCGATGATATTATTCAACGTCTACAGGCTGTTGAATGTCCCGTATTGGTAGTTTTGGTCGATGTTCCTGCTTTTGGACTTCGTTATCGTGAAATAAAAAGCGGATTGTCTATGCCGCCTAAAATGAGTATCGCCAATATCTTGCAAACTTTTGCCTGCCCAACTTGGGGGATAGAAACATTAAGACATGGAATTCCTTCTTTTGCAACATTGAAGCCTTATATGGAAAAAGGTCTTGATTTAGCGCAGCTGGGACAGTTTATGAATAGAACATTTACCGGTAAGGTAGATGTTGAGAAAATTAAAGCTATTCGCGATCTTTGGAAAGGGCCATTGGTGCTTAAAGGGATTGCCACCGACGAAGATATGCAGGCTTCTATCGCATTGGGCGTGGATGGAGTCATTGTCTCAAATCATGGTGGACGACAGCTCGACGCAAGTGAATCTTCGATCAATTCATTGATCCATTTGGCGAGCAACCCAGAATATAAAAATAAGATAAAAATCATGTTAGATGGTGGTATTCGATCGGGAGTTGACCTAGCCCGCGCCCATGCGGTTGGATCGGATTTCAATTTTATGGGAAGACCATTTATGTATGGCGTTGGCGCATTGGGCAATGAAGGTGGGGAACATACAATCAATATGTTCAAGACACATTTGTATCAGGTTATGAAGCAATTGAGTCTTTCAAAGATTGAAGATTTGCCAAAACGTCTACAGGCTGTCCTGTAACCGTTGTAGCAGGTCGAGTTTTCGATCCAGCGTTGAGGTGGGAATCAGGCCTACCATAGAAAGAAGAGAATGTCTCTTATGTTTGTATGAAGCAAATGTAGGAGACATTTTTTGTTTTATAGTTTGACATAAAAGCTAGTTGGCTTTGATGTAATATGATTAAGTTTTCGATATAGCAAACGGAGATCAATCGGTGGCCAAATTCGCGATTTTAACAGTGCTTGTTCAGTGCTCGTTCAGTGCTTGTTCAGTGCTTGCTCAGTGGAGACTGAATAAACAATGACTAATTACTGTCCAAATATTGAATAAAAATTGTTTTTTCACCTAATTTGGTATGAGTATGTTTCCTTGATAATGTTTATCTTTAATATCTATAACATTATCAGGCAATTATGGCAATCGTTAAAAATGGTGTTAATGGAACTGTTTCCGGGAAAGCAGGTTCTGTTGTATTTGTGTCGACTAAAACAGGAAATTATGTACGATCTCTCCCTCGTGTTAAAAAACGGGAGCCCAGTCCTGAGCAACTGCTCAGTAGAAAACGCTTCAAAATGGTGAGGTCACATATTAGCCAGTTAAAACCGATCATCAATATGGGGTATAAAGCGTACAGCTATCCTAAACGGGCATACGATGTCGCGATGTCTTATAATTTGAAAGAAGCGCTTATCCAGGAAGAAAATGGTTTTTTGATTGACTGGCAGAAATTTATGATTGCCAAAGGAAGCCCCAATCCCATCACTTCCTATACAATGGATTTTGACAAAGAAAACCAAGTACTTCAGGTTACCTGGGAATATGACGCCTATCTGGAGGAAAAGTTCAATACCAGAACTTACGATTCCTTCTTGGTCCTGTATAATGTAGCGGATAACGGGAACGGATATTCACTTGTCATGAACGACTTCAAAGGTAGCCTACTATCTGGCAAACAACATATTGAAATGCCAAAACATAGAAAGGAAGTGACCTATCAGGTGTATATCTTTTTTATCGAGAGTTACGGTGGAGGTAATACAGACAGTCTGCATTTGGGTTCAATAACGATTTGAGTATACATAGTGCTGACACGATCGTGTATTATAATATAGCATAAAAAAGGGCTATCCACATTCGGCTAGCCCCTTTTTATCCACATTGGAAATAGTTTACCAGTCGATATTTCTATTGTCTGTTGAACCTACTTCCCATTGTTCGCTCACTTTACCGCTGTTGGCGTCTTCTGGTCTGGCGTATGCCGAACCGGCGGCGATACCTTGTTCAAGTTCGATCGTCGTCATGTTTATTCGAGGGGCGATGTATGCTAATTTCTTTTCCATAATACCTTTTTTATCCTTGCTGAATTTCTATTGTTATGCTCAGCGTGTATTTAATTTTTAAGATTATTGATCTATTTATTGACTAATGGTGACTACTGACAAGGGATTTTCTTCTTTCCAGCACCTACACCTTTGATAATTGTACGTCCATCAACAAGTTGGGTCACTTTTACGGTGTTGCTTTGTGTTGCACTCCAAGGGAATGTGTTGAAGCTGTTGCCATTAACGAGTTTAAGTTCATATAAAGGACCGCCGGATGTTTTGCTACCAAACATGGTAACCTGGCCAGTTCTGCTGATGACAAGCTTGATCAATGGGGCTGCACTTGTACCTTTCATGTTGTAGACCTGATCAATTCTTTTACCAGTTTCAATATTGTTGCCTGCGTATTTGCTTCCATCAACAAACTGGATGTTTTGAGCAGAAGAGGCACCCACTTCAAATTGAATTTCTTGTTTCGCCAATTTGACACCATTTACTTCCATGTTAAATGCATTGTCCAGTTCGGTAATGTCGAAAACAAAACCATAGTCTGCCGCTGGGGCAGTGAAATTTCTATCGATTGTCGTTCCATTGGCATAGAATTTTCCATCTTTCATAATACCCGTTTTACCTCCCGATGTAGTTGCCGGATAGCTCCAGTCCAGGCCATTGCTGGTTACATTTTGTGTGCAGGTTCTGAAATTGAGTTTCAGATCGTATTTCTGTCCGGGATTGATCTTAACATTTGGAATGGTGATGTTTGTTTTAGTCTCATCATCCAGTGTTAGACTACCGAGCATCAGTGTTCCATTGCTGGTTGCCGGGTGGATCAATAAAGAGGGGTTACTGATCACGGTACGCAGGCCATTTCCTAAAGCCGGGAATTGCGTGGTCACGCCTGCGTTGTTCAAGCCATTGTAGGTTAGTGTTTGGTCTGAGAATTTCAAATTTGCACTACCATGACTAGGTTTTAATACGGCAGCCCCGATTTGAGTAATAGCTCCGGTCATACTTGGATCCATGGTCAATGTTGTGGTGATTTGGCTAAACCGGTGTTTTAATACAACATTTAAGTTATTTACACCACTTTTTAACGTTAATGTGCCCGTGTAATACATCAAATCACCACTTATATTGTCTAAGCTGGCAGTGGACAGTGTATTTTGATTGTTGATACCCGGTAATGCTGTGGTACTATTGATTGAATAGGCAATGAACGTGTAAGATTTTCCAGCGTCAAGAACGATACCTGCAGCAGTAGCTTCCTCACCATAGCTATAAATCTTTTCCGTTACGTAAGCGCCTTGGTTGTCATAGACAACAACTTTATATTTAACGTTTTTGTCCAACGGCTTCTCTTGTGTCTGGACAGCCGCTAGTTTGGGGGTGGACGAAGCGACGAGGCTTTTTGTGATCGCTGAATTGTTTGTTAGGACCACGTCGACAGAACCACCGTTTTCAAGCGGTACTGTCATTTCCTGTACATCAGGTGCATCGATTGATGTGCGTGAAGCTTTTGCAGATGCTTGCTTTTGAACAGCATTGTTGTCCGTTTCAGTGTAAGCTTCTACACCCGAAAGATTGACTTTAACGACAGTTTCTCCTGTCAATGCGGTGTTTTCTCCACTTTTGTTACAGGAGTAGAGACTAAGTGCGAAAGCACTGCAACCCAGCATGAACAGGTTAGTCAGTCGGTGATGGGGGATTAGATTCATGTTAATTGACATTTTGTTTTGTTATTGATTTTTTGATTTAGTTATTGATTTATTTGTTGTACTGTCTTTGCAGGTGTATGCCTGTTTATGTTTAAAATGTGGTATACGATTGCTTTTTTTGTTGCTATTATTTTTTATCGATGCAATTATATAAATAGCATTTTACTTAATATGACGTATTTGTATTATCTTATTTTTCTTGTAGAGAAATATCTACAATACAACTATTTGCTGCTTTAAGGCTGTTTAAACATGTTTTATGCTGTTTTTCTGTTAATTACAATTCGTTTTATTTGAATAATAATTTACTTGTAATTAATATTGGTGTCGAGTGATTGTTCTTTGTTGGGTTATGCGGTTTTGTGTGGATTTAAGGTTAAGAAAAGCGTTCGATAGAGGGCAACTGTTCCATTGTTTTTTAGGAAGAATAGGATGTGATGATCGCAATAGATTTCTGAGACTAAGCGGAGATTTTAATTTATTTTTTTAAATTTGTGCATTCATGAGGTTAATTGTTTTCATATTGATAGCATATATTATGGGACTTTCTTTTGTTCCCTGCAGTGATTCTACCAATCGCTGCGAGCAGACTGCTATGGAAAGACAATTAAACCAAACTCATAACCATAATGATGACGCGTCCGATGCTTGTTCGATTTTCTGCTATTGCAATTGTTGTAGTGGAAATATAACGGCTTATGCGTATCAATTTCCGCAAATAGATGGTGTCCCGGTTTCAATTTATTTTGATAATCGTAATCCTGTCCTCAATACAGCGATTGTTTCCAGTTATTTTGGGAGCATCTGGCAGCCGCCAAAGGTTAATGCTTAATTTTTCGTAAAAATTCTAGAAACAAATCTGATAGAGCATGCTATGCTGTTCTTTATTCAGCTTTGTGCTCGGAATACGCTTGTTGTATGGTATTACGACAAAAGATGAACTATTCTAACGAGCTATTATTTAAGCATTAATCACGTATAATTGTGTTAGATCATATTATAAAATTTAGCATTAAGAACAAGATCATTATCGGTTTAATGACCTTGTTGCTTATCATTTGGGGGGCATGGAGTGCAACGAAACTGCCAATCGATGCCGTTCCCGATATTACCAATAATCAAGTCCAGATCTTTACCTCTTGTCCAACGCTTGCCGGGCAGGAAGTGGAACAATTGGTTACTTTTCCAATTGAACAAAGTATTGCAACTGTACCCAAAATTGAGGAGATCAGGAGTATTTCGCGCTTTGGACTTTCTGTCATTACTGTTGTTTTTGACGATGATGTAGATATCTATTTTGCCCGTCAGCTGATTGGTGAGCGTTTAAAAGAAGCGGTGGATCAGATTCCACAAGGTATTGGTAAACCTGAGCTGGCTCCAGTGAGTACTGGACTAGGAGAAGTATATCAATATATTATACATCCCAAAAAGGGAAGCGAAAAGAAATACAACGCAAAAGATTTGCGCACCATGCAAGATTGGATTGTTGCCCGTCAGCTCTATGGCACACCTGGAATTGCCGAGGTCAATAGTTTCGGTGGTGAGCTCAAACAATATGAAGTAGCTGTTGATCCGAATAGACTTAAGGCGATGAATATCACCATTCCAGAGCTATTTACTGCCCTGGAGAAAAACAATCAAAATACAGGCGGTGCCTATATTGATAAAAAACCGAATGCCTACTTTATTCGGGGAATTGGGCTGGCGACCTCCTTGGAAGATGTCAGAAATATTGCCATCCGAAAATCAGGAGCAATACCGATTTATGTTAAAGATGTTGCGGATGTACGTTTTGGTCATGCTGTGCGCTATGGTGCCTTGACATACAATGGTGAGGTTGATGCTGTGGGAGGTGTCGTCATGATGCTAAAGGGTGAAAACAGCAATGAGGTGGTCAACCGCGTGAAAGAAAAACTACCGACTATTCAAAAGTCGCTACCTGATGATGTGGTTATAGAGCCCTATTTGGACCGGACAGACCTCGTTGGGCGTGCGATAAGTACCGTTGAAAAAAATCTGATTGAAGGTGCCCTGATCGTCATTTTTGTCCTAGTCTTATTTCTTGGGAACTTGCGCGCAGGTCTTATCGTTGCTTCGGCAATTCCACTGGCGCTGCTATTTGCACTTGGACTGATGAACGTCTTCGGCGTAAGCGCCAATTTAATGAGTTTGGGCGCGATAGATTTCGGTTTGATTGTAGACGGAGCCGTCATTGTGGTGGAAGCTACACTACACCATTTAGGCTTACGAAAGTCTACCGAGAAATTGACCCAGGCCGAGATGGACCATGAGGTATTTGAGTCTGCTTCAAAGATTCGTACCAGTGCAGCCTTTGGTGAGATTATTATTCTTATTGTCTATATTCCAATTTTAACATTAGTGGGTGTTGAAGGGAAAATGTTTCGTCCAATGGCACAAACAGTTGGGTTTGCTATTTTCGGCGCATTGATTCTCTCGTTAACCTATATCCCCATGATGTGCGCTCTGTTCCTGCCGAAAAAACACAGCGACAAGAAAACGTTGAGCGACCGGATGATTGCGGGACTGCAACGTATTTATGAGCCTTTATTACAAAAAGCCATTCGGTTTAAATACCTAATCGTGAGTTTAACCGTTGCCATTTTTGCTTTGTCGGCCTTCTTTTTTAAGAATATGGGAGGCGAATTTATTCCACAATTGCAGGAAGGTGATTATGCATTCCATTGCATACTTCCCCAGGGAAGCTCACTTTCGCAAAGTATCGAAACCTCGATGCAGGCATCCCGGATTATCAAAGAGTTCGATGAGGTGAAGATGGTTGTCGGTAAAACAGGAGCTGCTGAGGTACCAACAGACCCTATGCCACCGGAAGCGACAGATATTATGGTGGTATTGAAGCCTCAAAAAGAGTGGAAGTCGGGCCGTTCTTATGAAGAACTGGGGAGCGCTATTCTGGAGAAACTAGAAGTAATTCCGGGTGTCTTCTTCGAAAAAAACCAACCTATTCAAATGCGTTTTAATGAACTAATGACGGGTATCCGTCAGGATGTTGCTGTAAAGATCTTCGGTGAAAACATCGATTCGCTAGCCGCTTACGCCAATGTGGTTGCCGCGCAGATTCAATCCGTTCAAGGGGCGACTTCGCCACAAGTGGAGCGTGTATCCGGCCTCCCACAAATCAATATCGTTTATGACCGCACCCGTATTGCAAATTATGGCTTGACGATTCAGGACGTCAATGACGTGGTGAGTACTGCTTTTGCCGGTCGAAGCACGGGACAGATCTATGAAAATGAACGTCGCTTTGATTTGGTCGTCCGGTTAGATACAACGCATCGAAACAGCATTGATGATGTGCGTAATCTGATGATTCCTACAGATACGGGTACGCAGATTCCGCTTTCTCAGGTCGCTGCCATTGATTATAAATTGGGGCCGGCCCAGATCAGCCGCGAAGCGGGTAAACGAAGAATTGTGATTGGATTTAATGTGGCCGGGCGTGATGTTCAAACCGTCGTAAAAGATATCCAACAACAATTGGCTGCAAATGTAAAACTTCCTGCAGGGTATTATTTCACCTATGGGGGGCAGTTTGAGAATTTACAGAAGGCGAGCTCACGCTTGTTGATTGCTGTGCCAGTTTCCTTATTGCTTATTTTTATGCTGTTGTATTTCACGTTTCATTCCTTTAAGCAGGCGACGCTTATTTTTACTGCAATTCCAATGAGTGCTATAGGGGGTGTATTTGCGTTGATGTTGCGCGGCATGCCTTTCAGTATTAGTGCCGGTATCGGTTTTATTGCCTTGTTTGGCGTAGCCGTACTCAATGGTATCGTTTTAATTGGGACATTCAATCAGTTGAAAAAAGAGGGTGTCGATGATATTTTTCAACGCGTTAAAGAAGGTACGTTGACTCGTCTGCGTCCAGTACTCATGACTGCGACCGTGGCTTCACTGGGCTTTTTACCGATGGCAATAAGTACAAGTGCCGGCGCTGAAGTTCAGAAACCTTTGGCAACGGTTGTTATTGGCGGATTGGTAACGGCAACTTTCCTGACCTTGTTTGTGCTACCCTTATTGTATATAATTTTTAATTCTAAATTGAATATGAAACGAAGTAGAGGTGCTAAGACCATCGTCACAATACTTGCTTTCCTATTTATGGCTTTGGGATCTCAGGTGTTTGGACAGGAGCGCATTTCTGTCACAGAAGCTGTAGAAACTGCGCTGAAGAACAATCGTCAGTTTCAGATCAACCAGGCTGAAATCGTGGGCGCTGGTTTCAATGTTAAGACGGCGACTGAAATTCCCAAGACCGGGATTTTTGCAGAAAATGAAGATTACCGTCCTACGGATAAGGCCGGCTTATTGAAAATTGGTATAACGCAAAGTATTGCCTGGCCTGGACTCTACACTGCGCGTAAGGCGTATTTTAAAGAACAACTAAAATATGCGAACCTAAATACAGATGTATTGAAAACTGCGATTACCAAAGACGTGAGGACAGCCTATTTTCAGCTCTGGTATCTTCAGGATCGCCAAAAACTGTATATGGAGTTGGATAGTATCTATACCGCCATGTTCAAAGCAACTGAACTTCGCTTTAGAACGGGTGACGTAGCTGCGCTGGATAAGATCGCGGCTGAAGCAAAGCTGAAAGAGCTGCAGGCACAACTTGTTCAAAACAAAAAGGATATCATTATTCAGCAACAGCAATTGATGATGTTGTTAGACCGTAATGAGTGGATGCTCCCATTGGATCAATCCTTGGAGAAGATTGTCGTGGACGCAAGTCCATCAGATGAAACGGCGCATCCTTTACTGGTTTTACAGCAGCAAAATGTAAATATCGCTTCATCAAACATCAGTGTTCAGAAAAATACCAATAAGCCTGAGTTCTCGGGTCGATTTTTCTCCCAACGTGTTTGGGGAGCCAAAGATCCATTATCGGGATTCTCGGTCTCCGCATCCTTCCCGGTCTTTAGCTTGGGCGCCTATAAAAGTAAAGTGAAGGTTGCCAACGCTGAAATGGAAGTTCAACAGCGTAAGTTGGAATATGATACGCAGGTATTCCAGACAAATAAAGGGAATGCACTTGCTGAAATTGACAAGAATAGTGCATTGCTGCAATTTTATGAGTCTTCGGGGTTAAAACAAGCTGATGCAATTATTAAAGCAGCTAGTTTGGGTTATAGAACGGGGGAGATCAATTTTGCTGAATTAAGCCAATTTTTAAGTCAGGCCATTGGCATTCGCCAGAATTATTTAGAAGTCCTCAATCAGTATAATCAATCAGCAATTCAATATAATTACTTCAATAACAAATAAGGCAACAATGAAAGTTTTCATAAAGATATTTATCGTATGTGTAGCCGTTACTGTTTTTTACGGTTGCGGTTCTAATGAGTCCGAGCGTAAAGGTCAACCGGAAGGAAAGGAAGTACCCAAAGCCGAAGCGGAGCATGAGGAAGGGCCGGTGACGGTGGCGGCATTGAGTGCTGCACAAATAAAGGCTGTGGGAATCGTTTTTGGAGGGATTGAAGAGAAGGAACTAACAGCTACCATTAAGGCCAATGGACTTTTGAGTGTACCCAATAACAATAAAGCGAATGCGACGGCGCTTTATGGTGGTGTTGTAAAGACATTGAATGTGCAGCTGGGGGACAATGTGCGTAAGGGGCAGGTGATCGCCACGATTATCAACCCCCAGTTTGTACAATTGCAGGAGGAATATGTATCCCTGGCAAGTAAGATTACCTTGGCCGAACAAGAAATGGCAAGGCAACAGGAACTCAATGAAGGCAATGCAGGCGCACGGAAAAATCTGCAGGCCGCAACAGCAGACTTCAACAGTTTAAGGGCCCGAAAGGCTTCCTTGCAACAACAGATCCAATTGATGGGTATTAACCCCAATAGCGTGAATCTGTCCAATATGCGAACTTCACTGGCCGTAACAAGCCCTATCAATGGAACAGTTAGTAATGTTTTTGCGAAAATAGGGAGTTATGTGGATGTCTCTTCTCCGGTGATCGAGATTGTTGACAATAGTCTGTTGCATTTGGATCTGCAGGTATTTGAAAAGGATCTACCTTTGGTTAAAGTCGGACAGCTCATCAACTTTCAGCTGACCAACAATCCGGATAAGACCTATACCGCTAAAGTTTTTACAATTGGATCTTCATTTGAAAATGACAGCAAGACCATCGCTGTACACAGTACGGTTGTGGGCAGCAAAGTGGGGTTGATTGATGGGATGAACATTACGGGTATGATCGGTGTCAAAAATGTGCGGACTCCGGCTGTTCCGAATGACGCAATCGTGGAGGCTGACGGCAAGTATTATATTTTTGTGGAGACCAACAAGAAACCGGAAGAGCATGAGGAGGGGCATGACGATCACGGGCATGCGCACGATGAAGGTGAAGCAAAACATGCGCATAAAAATGAGCAAGAAGCCGGGCAGCATGGAGAAGAACAGGCTAAAAACATCAATTTTGAAAAAATTGAGATTCAAAAAGGCGTATCTGCTTTGGGATATACGGCGATTACCCCGGTTACAGAAGTGCCTGCTGGAACAAAAATTGTTGTGAAGGGTGCTTTTTTTATCAATGCCAAAATGAGCAATACAGGTGGGCACGAACATTAATTGACCGTATTTGTTAACATAATCAAAGCAAGTGATGGAACATAAACATCGTTATGATGCACAGGGCAGGCAGCTTTGTTGTACACAGACAGAAAAAATATATAATCAGGCTGGAGCTGAGGATCTTATTGGGAAAGCTCCGGCTTCCAGCCAAGGTCATGACCATAGCCATGATGAGGACGGTCAAGATCACTCGACGGCAGGGGCCAGTCAGATGCAGTTATTTCTACCTGCGCTAATTTCTTTTATCTTACTCATTGCTGCTATAGCCATGGATAATTGGATTGCACAATCCTGGTTTAAGGATTGGGTCCGTACAGGCTGGTACATATTAGCTTATCTACCGGTTGGGTTTCCTGTTATCAGGGATGCTTTAAAGAGTATAGCCAAAGGGGAAATCTTTTCGGAGTTTTTGTTAATGAGTATTGCTACCATAGGCGCTTTTGGGATCAAAGAATACCCCGAGGCTGTAGCGGTAATGTTGTTTTACGCCGTAGGAGAGGTGTTTCAGACCTTGGCGGTAAGTAGGGCTAAAAGTAATATTAAGGCTCTACTGGATCAGCGTCCGGATGAGGTGACCATTTTGGAGAATGGAAAGAGCAAAGTGATCAAAGCTGCCGATGCAGGTATTGGAGCAATAATTCAGCTGAAACCTGGTGAAAAGCTTGGGCTTGATGGTGAATTGTTGTCTGAGCAAGGTGCATTTAATACAGCTGCGCTGACTGGCGAGAGCAAGCCAGATACAAAGATGAAGGGTGATGTTGTACTGGCTGGAATGATTAATATGAACACCGTGAGCCTAATTCAAGTGACAACAGCATATCAGGACAGCAAGTTGAGCAAAATCCTCGAGCTCGTACAGAACGCAACGGCTCAAAAAGCACCCACAGAGCTGTTTATTCGCAAATTTGCTAAGATTTATACCCCAATTGTCGTGTTTTTGGCCATTGGAATTTGTCTCCTGCCTTACTTGTTTGTGGATCAATATGTATTTAGCGAATGGTTGTATAGGGCTCTCGTGTTTTTAGTGATCTCTTGCCCCTGTGCACTCGTCATTTCAATTCCTTTGGGGTATTTTGGTGGAATTGGTGCTGCAAGTAGAAATGGTATACTTTTTAAAGGCAGTAATTTTTTGGATGCGATGGCAGCTATCCGCCATGTCGTGATGGATAAAACCGGAACAATGACTGCCGGCGTTTTTAAAGTGCAGGAAATTAAGCTACAGGCCGGTTACGACGAAGCAAGGATTTTAAAGCTCGTCAATAAAATAGAGAGCCACAGTAGCCATCCAGTTGCAACAGCGATTAGAGAATATGTCGGTCCGATCGATGAGTCTGTCGATCTCAATACCATAGAAGAAATCCCTGGACATGGACTAAAAGCTATGGCTGATGGCAAAGTGTTGCTGGTGGGCAACTTTAAATTGCTGGACAAATTTAATGTAGTCTATGATATCGATCCCAATAGTATCGTATATACGACCATCGCGATCGCTTTAGATGGTAAATTTGTAGGATTCATGACCATTGCTGATAGCATCAAAGCGGATGCTGCGCTTACCATACAGCTACTGCATAAACTCGGTGTAAAAGCCACAATGCTGAGCGGGGACAAGACGACTGTTGTCGCCTATGTTGCCAAGGAACTTGGAATAGATCAGGCCTATGGCGATCTGCTGCCGGAAGATAAAGTGAATAAAGTCAAGGAAATAAAGGGACTAAACGAATCTGTTGCTTTTGTGGGGGATGGCGTTAATGATGCTCCGGTTGTCGCACTGAGCGATGTTGGAATAGCGATGGGGGGACTGGGCAGTGATGCGACGATCGAGACGGCAGATGTCGTGATACAAGATGATAAACCTTCGAAAATTCCAATGGCGATTCGCATTGGAAAAGAGACGAAAAAAGTCGTTTATCAGAATATAGGCCTTGCCTTCATAGTTAAGGGGATCGTGTTGATTCTTGGCGCTGGGGGATTGGCAACGATGTGGGAGGCAGTCTTTGCCGATGTTGGCGTATCGTTGATTGCGATATTGAATGCCATAAGAATTCAGAAAATGAAATTTTGACATTTAGCATTAAGTTGCACCCGCCCTTTTCATTGGATGAAATGAAGGGTGGGTGTATGCCTATTTTTATTAGCCATCATCTAAAACACTAAATATATTAGTATATTTGGGCGTGATTTTTATGTAATGACGAAAGAGCAAATTGCCGGATTGCTTGAAGGAGTACCTTCAGCAGTCGGCGTATATTATATTTATGATAAGCATGATGCGCTAATTTATGTGGGCAAGAGTATCGATATTAGAAATAGGTTATTGCAGCATTTTAGAAGTACAGATTTTAAGGAACGTAAAATCCAAGGAGCAGCCTGCAGAGTTGGATTTGAACTGACCGGTCATGAATTACTTGCGTTATTGTATGAATCTGACCTGATCAAAAAACACCAACCCTATTACAATCGAGCGCAGCGTCGAACTTACTATGGATTTGGCCTTTACCTGGCTGTGAATCCTTCAGGTTATCAAGTCTTGCAGGTTGAGACACTTGATCCCGAACGTGAAGAGTTAATGACTTTTTCGAGTTACCAGGAGGGGCGGGAGCAATTATTTCATATCGTGGAAGCTTATCAGCTGTGTCAAAAAATAAATAAGTTACAGACGTATACGAAACATTGTTTTCAGTATATGTTGAAGACCTGCAAGGGGGCTTGTATTGCGCAGGAGCTTCCAGAAGACTATAATCGAAGAGTGCAGGAATTTGTCGTCTCTTCGGAGCTTCCGCTGGGCGAAATATTTTTGGAATTTTTAGGGCGTAATCCCAATGAAAAGGGCCTTGTTTACTTGTTGGACGGTCGGTATAAAGGATTTGGCTACTGCAATAAGCGTGTTTATAGCGAAAAGAAAAAGCGAGAAGCCATCGTCTTCAAGGCCGAGAACAGAGATGTTAGACGTATTTTGAGACGCTATTTCAAACTCAACCCTGTTTAAATTTTTATCAACACTGATTTACTGGCTTGATACACCAGTAAATCAGTGTTTCACCTTTGGTAAAAACTTTTTGTCGTTCTCATCGGAATCTTTATAGTAGGCTCGCGCTTCGTCCAGTTTATGATGCATTTCTTCACGTACGTTGTGGTATCCTTGTACATGGTATACATTCTGCATTTCCTGTGGATCTTTTTCTAGATCGTATAATTCCCACTCATCTTTGTCATAATAGAAATGGATCAGTTTGTACCTTTCGGTACGAATTCCATAATGTCGTTTTACCATGTGAATGGAAGGATACTCATAATAGGTGTAATATACGGCATCGCGCCATTGCTTTTCTTTTCCATTGAGTAGGCCACGAAAAGATTTTCCCTGCATATCTTTCGGGATTGCAAGTCCTGCATAATCTAGGATTGTTGGGGCAAAATCGAGATTCTGGACAAGTGCTTTTGAGGATTGGCCAGCTTTAATTTCTGCTGGATAGCGGATCAATAAGGGAGTTCGAAGCGATTCCTCATACATAAAACGTTTATCAAACCAACCATGTTCACCTAGATAGAATCCTTGGTCTGAGGTATAAATGACAATGGTATTTTCGTCAAGTCTATTATCTTTCAGAAATTCCAATAGGCGTCCAACACCATCGTCTACCGCTGCAACGGTACCCAGGTAATCTTGCATATAGCGTTGATATCGCCAGCGCATCAGGTCTTCTTTGGACATGCTGGGATATTTTATCTTAAAATCTGCCATAATTGGGTTGTATATTGAATCCCATGTTGCACGTTGTGCTGCGGTCATTCTTCCTAAGTTTCCATTAAAGGCAGCTTTATCCCAAGATAGATATTCTTTTAGTCCCAATTCATCCATTAGCGTAGGCGGTATCTTATTGTCACCAGCCCAGTTCATGTGTTTAAGGATATTCATTTCCGCGGTTTTTGCGGCGGTTCCTCTTCCTTCGTAGGTGTCGAATAGATTGTCCGGTTCTTTATAGGTTTTTGATGTATATTGTTGAATATGCCGTAAAGCAGGTAGCCATTCTCGGTGTGGCGCTTTTTGATGATAAAGCACACAGAATGGTTTACTAGTATCTCTTTTAGCGATCCAATCTAAGGTCATATCGGTGGTGAGATCCGATACATAGCCTGGTATTTGTTGTTTCACACCATTGATAATGAAGTTAGGATTATAATATTCGCCCTGGTCGATAAGGACCGCGGAGTAGTTGAATCCCTGTGGCAATCCATCCATGTGGATTTTACCAATTAATGCTGTTTGGTACCCATTTTTTTGAAGAATCTTGGCAAAGTTGTCCTGATTCCAGTCGAATTTTGCCTCATTATCAATTTTCCCATTCATATAACTGTGCTTTCCCGTTAAAAGTACAGCCCGACTGGGCGCACATAATGAATTTGTCACGGTCGCACGTGTGAAAATGGCACCTTCCTTTGCTAATCTGTCAATATTGGGTGTTTCATTTAATCCGTAACCATAAGCGCTGATCGCTTGATAACCATGGTCATCACTCATGATATATACAATATTTGGATGCTTTTTTGTCTGCTCTTTTTGTGCCAATGCCCAAAAAGGTACACATGCGTACAAGGTGAATGTAAGAATATAATGATGCAATTTCATGGTTAAGGTTTGTATATGTTGCGACGATCGTTTTTACCACAAGCTAATATAGCTGTTTTCATTGAGACAAAGATGATGCTATTAGTTTAATGATACCTTTTACTATTTAAATGATTTGTTTATTTTATTATTCTGATAGAAATTTGCAGTATTGATAATTTTACTTATATATGAAGAAGAGTTTATTAGCACTTGCACTAGGGGGATTAGGGATAGGTATTACCGAATTTAGTATGATGGGGATGTTACCGGACGTTGCCCAAAGCCTGCAAGTTTCAATTCCGGAAGCTGGTTATCTCATTACCGCTTATGCTTTGGGTGTTGTTATTGGTGCTCCACTATTGGTAGTTGCTATGAATCGGTTGTCGCCCCTTAAAACCCTGATTACCCTCATGGGATTATTTACCCTGTTTAATGGATTATCTGTGATTGCTCCAGACTACGGTCTTTTGCTGGTGTCGCGTTTTATTTCAGGATTGCCGCATGGTGCTTTCTTCGGTGTAGGGTCTGTCATTGCTAGTCGATTGGCCGATCCTGGGAAAGAAGCGCAGGCGGTAGCGACGATGTATTCGGGATTGACCGTTGCCAATTTATTTGGGGTTCCATTGGGTACCTATATAGGGCATCATTTTTCATGGCGTTATACTTTCTTATTGATTGTTGTCGTCGGTATTTTGACCATGTTAGCCTTAAAGTTGTGGATGCCTAAAATGAAAGCAGCACCTAAAAATAATCCCTGGAAGGACTTTGGCATTTTTCGCAATGTGAATGTCTGGTTTATGGTTTTATTATTTTCAGTGGCCCCAGGGGCGTTGTTTGCCTGGATAAGTTATATTGCTCCGCTGATGACTGAAGTGTCTGGGATTGCTGATAAATACCTGCCGTATATTATGGTGTTGGCTGGATTGGGTATGTTTGTGGGGAATTTGATCGGCGGGAAGTTGACGGATACTTTTTCGCCAACAAAGGTGGTCGTAGCCGTATTGGTGGTTCAGATTTTATGTATGCTGGCTATTTATGGCATGTCCGACAACGTTGGGATATCCTTGGTGATGACTTTTTTAACCGGAGTCACTACTTTTGCGCTTGTACCTTCGTTAACCCTATTATTGCTTAATTCGGTAAAGAGTGATGCTGAAATGTTGGTTGCTTCTCTGGGGCCTGCATGTTTTAATATTGCGAATGCGCTGGGTGCTTTTTTAGGTGGTGTGCCTATTAATCAAGGCTATGGTTACACTTCTCCAGCTTTGGTTGGTGCGGTAATGGCGGCATTAGGGATAGTCATTTCTTTATGTTACATCCAACGAAGCAAAAAGCAGCCGACTATGGATAACAAAGAAGTTCTTGAGGATGCCGTTGGTCAACTTTCATAATCCTTCATGTCGTCTTGAAATTTGTTGTCGGTCCTAAAAAAATAGCGAATAGGATTGATGTTAACCAATATTTCCACCAATTCTATTGAAGATAGACTTAAATTGAACATCGATATTTTCACCCAGGTACATGCGCTTGGCCCGGCGTTTTATAGGATTTCCTTGGTTCAATAGGAAGGAAACTGTGGTTGTATTCTCTTGAGGTAGTACAATTTTGGAATTTTGCCTTAAATAGAGTTTCAACAAAGCCATTCCGGCGGATTGTTTATTGGCGACAATAAGACCTTCTCCCAAAGTGGGAAGGTAATAGCCGCGGACAGTTTTGTTTTCCACATAGACAAAGCCAGCCGTGAAATGTGGTTCTATTTCGAACCGTCTATTTTCGGCAGCAGTTTTCTGGTCGAGTGCCAAAAGTTGCTCGCTATAACGGGATTGATAGTGCTGTATGCTGTGGTCCGGTTCTTCAAGCTGAGTGATCTGTATATCATCAAAGAAAAGATAGGAAGAAGATTCCTTAAAGCCGAGTTTTGTGTAAACTGGTGCGCCCATATCCGTTGCAATGAGTTGGATGCTCTTGCATTTTTTGCTATTTGCTATATGAATAAGTTCTTGGGTGATGTGTTTCCCATAGCCTTTTCCTCTTTCATCGGCAGCAACGATAATATGTCCCAACCAGGCTACGTTACTATGGATAATGGTCGTACCTATGGCGACAATTTTCTGATCGACCAGGAGTTTTATGGGAAAACAAAAAGGGCTTTCTATATAGTGTTGTATTTTGATCGTGATATTGCCCCATCCTTCCGGACTTAGCGTTGTAATTATGGGAAGATCGGAAAACTGAATAGGATCAAAATTCATGTAGCCTCTATTTTATTGCGGTTTTATTGTACTTGTTTTTATATTCAAGGGGGGATAGTCCCGTAAACCGACGGAATATTTCACGGAAAGCCTTTACGTCAGTATACCCAATAGCGTACATTACTTCATTTACCGTTTTCCGCGAGCTTTCCAATTCCTTTTTTGCCGATTCCACTTTTATCCGTTGAAGATATTCCACAGGTGTATTACCTGTCGCTTTAATAAATCTACGGTCGAAATTCCGGCGTCCGACGGTGAATTTTTCAGATAACTTCTCCATGGAGATTTTTTCTGAGAAGTTATTCTCGAGATAGTCCTGTGCACGCATGACCATTTCATCGCCATGTGACTTTTGACCATTAAAGATCATAAAATCGGATTGCGTTTGTCTGGCAATATCAATTTGAAATATTTTGGAGCAATAAATCGCTGTCTGTCTGTCGTAAAACTTTTCAACCAGGTAAAGGAGGAGGTTGAGGAAGGAATAACCGCCACCATTGGTATAGATTCCCTGCTCATCGGTAATAATTTGTTCTGTTTTTAAGTTGACTTTGGGGAAGAGCTTATGGAAGTTTGCTGCTGATTTCCAATGGATAGAGCAGCTTTTGTTATCTAAAAGTCCCGTGGATGCGAGCAGATATGCACCGGTACACATGCTTGCAACATTTGCTCCTTTGGCATGATGGTGTAATATCCATTCTGAAAGAACGCTATTCCCAGCTTCTATTGCAGTAAAATTGGAAATGACAGCGGGTACAATAATGAGGTCTGTTTTTTGAATTGCAGTGATATCTTTCTGTGGCATGACCGTTAATAATCCATTGACAAAGTTACTCTGTTTAGAAACTCCTGCTAATTCTATAATAAATATAGGCTCCCTGTTCAGTTGATCGTAATAGCGGTTCGCTTCGGTGAATACATGGTATGTTCCAATAATGCACGATATGGTATTAGGGCCTGTCTGACTGTTTGGAACTAAGATCGTTAGGTGTTTCATGTTGAAAGTTTATAAGATTGAATAAACGATAGTACGCTTATTTGATACTATTCAAATATACCGAAACGACTTGTCTAAATCAACCGCTGAGAATGTCTATTTTACACCCCTTTTTGTGTTTTGAACTCCACTATATTTGATCTATAAATTTAAATTAAAACGACAGGATGGTACGAATGATCGCAATATATAAGTTGACTGAAGAAACTTGGCGCCTCAAACTCATGATGTTCAGATTTACATATTTGATTCGATTGAGGTATAGGAAGATAAGAAGTATGAGTTAATGGTTAAAAATACGAAGAATGATGAAAAAGGAAGATTTTAAAATGAGTATTACCGTTGATGCAGGTGCTCAACGCGTATTTGAAGCAATCAATAATGTCCGTGGATGGTGGTCTCAAAATATTGACGGGCCAACTGCTGCTTTGCATGATGAGTTTATATATCATTATCAGGATGTACATCGTTGTCGAATACGAATAGAAACGATGGAAACAGATCGTAAAGTAGTCTGGCGGGTCCTCGAAAACTATTTTAAATTTACCCAGGATGAACGGGAATGGACGAATAGTTCCATTATCTTCGATATTGTTGAAGATGTAGGTACAACTACATTACATTTCACCCATCGTGGGCTTAATTCCCAGATGGAATGTTATAAGGTATGTCATGATGCCTGGACATATTACATAGCGGACAGCCTAAGACAATTGATTTTAACGGGGATGGGACAGCCTACTCCAAAGGAGGAAATAGCGCTGGACGCTATGGAAGAGAATCGCATACCACATGATCCTGGGACAAAAAGTATCTACCATAGATTGTTAATTGAAACTCCGGTAGAGACTGTTTACAAGGCGCTTACAACGGCGGAAGGACTAGCAGGCTGGTGGACACCAGATACGAAGGCAAAGCCAGAGATTGGTGCGATCCTGCGCTTTGGATTTGGTCCCAGCTATTTTAAAAATATGGAAGTTATTGCGCTGAAGCCTTATTCCAGGGTCGAGTGGCGCTGTGTCAAGGCATTTGAGGAATGGATTGGAACGACACTGACCTTTGAACTTGAACCTCAGCAAAAGGGATGTATGCTGCTGTTTCACCATGATGGCTGGACAAATTATAGTGCGGAATTCGCTTCCTGTAGTTTTGATTGGGCACTATTTTTCAGGAGTTTAAAATTTTTCTGTGAAAAAGGAAAGGGTTTTCCTTATCCCGAATTTAATGTATAAAATTCGGGAAGGGGCATAGTGTATTTTTGGTATAAAATGAGACTATCGCAATAGCTTGGCAATCGCATGCAGATAGTCTTTATTTTTAGAAAAATCATTATGTCCCTCCTTTGCCAACCGAATCAATTTATCCTGTTTTTTAAAGAATCTACTCAGTTTAATGGAAGAGTCAAAATAGACGGCTTTATCCTGGTCTCCGTGGAAGATGATCGTTCTACATTTTACTTTTTGTAATGCCGAAGCATTGTCGAAATGAAAGGGGAGCCCGCTTGTATCGAGCTCAGGAGCGATATGTTGCGTCCAATCTTCAAAACTATAGTAAGGTGCCTGAAGAATAAGTATTTTTGGGGCGTTATGCGAAGCAATAGTTGAAGCCAGTGCTGTACCCATCGATTGACCAATTATGATGATATGATCTTCCGGATAATGTTGTTTCAGGTTATCATAGACTATTTGCAGATCACTATAAAGTAGTTCTTCATTGGTTACTTTACCTTCACTTTTTCCGTAACCTCGGTAGTCTAACATAAAAAGATCATAGCCGTTATCAGTATAGATATTCGCAATTTTACCCCAAGTGTCTACCGCCCCATTACTGCCATGCAAATAGAAAATTAGTCCTTTGCTCTTGTCTGCCTTAAACAAGATCCCATGGAGTTTAACATGATCTGCTGTTGTGATAAATTTTTCTTCATATTTGCCCTGAAAATGGAAGGTTGAATCTTGGAGCTTTTTGCCTGGAAATAGTTGTTCCTCAAGGATCTCATTCCAGTTTGGTTTCACTTTAGCCTTATTATTGGCTTGCGCATGTACTACGAGGTATGAAAAGATGAATAGCAGGAGTAATAGCATTGGACGTGACCAAAGGTGACGATAGAATTTTGTTAATGCGGTGGTATTGTTTACGTGCATAAATATACTTGGTCTATGATTTTTATTTAAGTTACACATTTCTGTGGCATCCAGAAAATGTGGGAATTCCTAGTTTTAGCGGTATCTTTCTTATAAACTTAATCTAGGTTAAGTTTACGCCTTAATCTAGGTTGTTGGAAGCAGACTTCTTCTTGTCGTACCTTTGAGATAGCAATTTAAAATGAAGTGATCATTTAGGCTTCAACTTAAATTCATCAAGAACGATAAAAAAGGAGATTATAACATGAAAAAATCAATTGAAAGAATTTTCCAACGTCCAGCTCAACCTGGCATGGTAGGAGATGGATTTCGTGTATTTAATATGATACCAGGGAATGGGATTTCCCAAAAGAGGATGAGTCCATTTCTTTTACTGGATTTCAATGCAGCATTTGATTTTGGACCTTCGGATCATATTAGAGGCGTGGATGTACATCCGCATAAAGGATTTGAAACCGTGACTATCGCCTACAAAGGTAGTGTAGCCCATCATGACAGTTCGGGGAATAGCGGTGTTATTCGTCCGGGTGATGTACAATGGATGACTGCCGGCGCTGGCATATTGCATAAAGAGTACCATGAAGAGGAATTTTCAAAGAAAGGCGGATTATTTGAAATGGTTCAGCTCTGGGTTAATTTACCAGCGAAAGATAAATCAACAGCGGCGCACTATCAGGCAATTACTGCCGATCAGATGGGGAAAGTCGTGTTGCCCGATGCGGCAGGGGTAGTCAATGTCATCGCGGGGAAATTTCAGGATATGGTTGGACCAGCGAGCACCTATACCCCTGTCAATCTATTTGACATCAAATTGGAAGAACAGCATGAAACGAACTTTTTGGTTCCACAAAATCATAATACAGCGATGCTCGTTGTGAATGGCGAGGTTGTAGTCAACGGTGAACTTGCTAAGGAGCATAGCTTTGTCTTATTTGGTCATGATGGTGAAGAGATTTCGATAAGGGCAAATAAGAATGCAGTTTTACTTGTGTTAAGTGGTGAACCCATTGATGAACCTATCGTGAGTTATGGCCCATTTGTAATGAATACACAGGCGGAGATTTACCAAGCCTTTGAAGATTTTCAAGCTGGCAAGTTTGGCGTACTTGAATAAATGAAATAAATTTCCATACATGGCTTATATCCTTAATATGTAGGCCATGTATGGAAATCAAAATAGAAAAGATTGTCCGTTAACTTGCATTTCTTTGGATTGTCGTGCTCAACGACTAAGAAAAGTTTTTTGGTCGTCTATCATAGCCGACATGCACGATGAGGACCAGTAGTGTACAACAAAAGCCGGTCAATACCACGCCGTTCCATTGAAAGTATTTCCAAGCCAGGGAAGCCAAGTAACTACCCAATGATCCACCGGCAAAGTAACTAAACATATAGACTGTATTTAGTCGGTTGGTTGCCCCTAGATTTAAGGCAAAAAAAGCAGATTGATTGCTGATATGCATGGATTGTAAACCCAGGTCGATTAAGATTACACCTGTTATTAATCCGATATAGCTATTCCCTCCGATGTAGAATAAAATCCAGCTCAATAGCAGGATAAATATGGAACCAAGAATAATGGTATACGTAGAAACACGCGTTGCAATCCGGCCGACCACTGATGCTGCCAGCGCGCCAACAGCCCCTATTAATCCGAAGGATCCCGCTACGGCAGAGCCTGCGTAGAAAGGAGCTTCCTGTAAATGAAATACTAATGTAATCCAAAAAGCACTGAATCCAGCAAAGCCTAAAGCCCCTCTGAGTGCAGATAGCCGTAATACCGGTTGAGTTTTTGTCAGATGGACCAAGGAGTGCATTAATTGGAGATAAGTACCTTGAAATGTCGGTTTTACATCAGGTAGTGCGAAAGCTAATAATAACATGAATAAAACCATTAATGCTATAGCTATATAATAGATTGCTTGCCATCCCCAGATATCGCCAATAAATCCAGCTGCGACACGGGAAAGCAGAATACCCAATAGTAAGCCACTCATGACCATTCCGATTGATGAATTGCGTTTTTCGGGAGCAGCTAGTTCGGCCGTGAGGGGAACGAGCATTTGAGGAACGACAGAGCTGAATCCAACCATAAAGCTTGCGATATAGAGCAACTCGAGGGTGGGAGCTAAGACCATAGCCAATAAGGAGACTACGATCAGCAGAAATATGGTTAATATTAATTTCTTTCTTTTTATCATATCTCCCAAAGGGACGATAAAGAGCAGCCCGGTTGCAAAACCGATCTGTGTGAGCATAGCAATCATGCTAATTGCAGCTTCACTAACGTGAAAGTCTTTTGCCATCAATCCCAAAAGCGGCTGATTATAATAGTTGTTGCCGACCACTATTCCCGTTGTCAAGGTAATAAGCCATAAAAGGGGCTTCGTAAGTACAGGTGTATGCCGCTTTGAGTCTACGTGAAACTCTATGGTTTGATTTGTTATGTCTGTTGTATGTATCATTTTGAATTTTATTTCCTTGGCTGCAAATTTACAGCGATCAGTAATGGAGGAATTGAAGAATTCGATCCATGAATTGAAGAATTGAAGTTTGATTAACCTAAATTGATCCAGAAGTTCGATAATTATGTACTGGATTAGCTTTTGTGTTGCTGTTTTTTGACTTAAGTCATGGTTTTTCAGTTGCGAGGCGATTAGTTTTGGGACTTAAATTTTTTATCAAATGACAGAACTCGAGCATATTATTTGGATTTCTATTATTTTAATTGTGATCACATCAGTTAGGAGCCGTTTAAAACTAGCACTCCCCATTTTATTGGTTATCGTGGGACTTATATTGAGTTTGGCACAGTGCTTTCCGGTATTGGCGATTAATCCCGATATAATTTTTAATATAGTTTTGCCGCCAATTTTGTTTGATGCAGCCTGGAATACATCTATTCCGGATTTCAAACGGCAATTTTCTAAGATTTCTTTATTGGCAGTCGGACTGGTATTGATTACAACGACTGTTATTGCAGTTGTTGTTCATTCGATCATTCCAGGATTTAACTGGGCGATTTCCTTTGCGTTAGGGGCAATTATTTCGCCACCGGACGCGATAGCAGCGACGAGCATTGCGAAGGATCTTCCCCTATCGAGAAAATTAATCACGCTTCTTGAGGGGGAAAGTCTGCTTAATGATGCATCCGCATTAATTGCATTTAAGTGTGCGATTATAGCATTGGTAAGTGGTGGTTTTTCATTTTGGAATGCTGGATTACAGTTTGTGATAATGGGAATAAGTGGAGTGGCAATAGGTTTGTCGATCGGTTATGGGTTTGTAAAATTACATCGCTTTCTCCATGGCAATAGTAATGTCGAAACCTTTGCTGTGTTGTTGTTACCATTTGCGACATATAGCCTTGCTGAACATTTAGCCGCTTCAGGGGTCCTGGCTGTCGTCAGTTTAGGTATGTATATCTCCTGGAATTCCTTTTCCTTATTTAGCTCAGCAAGCCGTTTACAGATGAGCCATTTTTGGGATGTCATTATCTTTATTCTAAATGGACTCGTTTTTTTGATTTTAGGCATGCAGCTTCCCCACATTGTTGAAGCAATACCTCGTTCAGAAATAATCGTTCTGACTTTGTACGGCTTCTTGATCTTCTGTCTGTTAATTCTGATACGCTTAATTGTGACCTACTTTTTTCCGCTGTTTTCTTGTCGGGAAGATAAAGAGGATGCAGCTTTTCAATGGCGATTTCGAAAGGAGTATATTATTTTGTCTTGGTCGGGTATGCGCGGGGTTGTTTCACTTGCTACCGCATTTGCATTGCCTTTATATGCAAACAATGGTTCGCTCATTGCACAGCGAAATACCGTTCTCTTTCTTTCCTTTGTTGTCATTATTTTCACGTTAGTTATTCAAGGAATTAGTTTGCCTCAACTTATTAAGCGTATTACTCCCAAGCCGAACAAACAGGATAAGGGGAAAGAACTAAACGATTTATTGATTGAGCGTTCGTTAAGCTATTTGGAAAGTCTGGAAATCGACAGACCATTAGTGCAAGAAGTCGTACAAAAGATGCAAGTAAAGTTGCAAAATCAAAGGGAAGAACCTAACGACATGAAGAGATCTATCAAAGACATTATCTGTAGGGATGAGTGGCGAGCATGCTATTTTGACATCGAACTATCTATGATTCAAGTGCAGCGAAAAGAACTTGTGAGAAGCTATCAAAAGGGGATTTATCCCTTGGAAGATGTTAGGAAAAAGGAATTTGAACTTGATTTATGGACAGCAAATATTTATCAAGAAATGAAATTGTAGGTGTTTGCTGTTTTTGACTTAAGTCAATGTTTATTGTTTTTCATGGATAGATCTTTGTCATCAAATAAGCCAGCCTCAGTTATTCGGAAAGAGGCAGGATAATATAGAATGATATGAAAAATTTGTTAACAATGTTTGGGGATGATCCCATAGCAAGAGTAGAAAAGGCATTAAAGGATTTACAGGCCGGTAAAGGGGTTCTTCTTATTGATAATGAAGATCGAGAGAATGAGGGGGATCTTATTTTCTCTGCCCAAAACATGAGCATACCGGATATGGTACAAATGATCCGGTATTGTAGTGGTGTTGTCTGTCTTTGTCTCACCCATGAGAAAGCGAATGAATTAGACTTACCTTATATGGTGTCAGCTAATTCAAGTCCTTACCAAACGCCATTTACAGTATCTATCGATGCAAAGATAGGGGCAACTACGGGGCTCTCGGCTTCCGATCGAATTGCCACAATAAGAGCGGCCTGTGCGCAGGATGCCAAACCGGGGGACCTTGTTCGCCCAGGTCATATCTTTCCCTTGCGGGCGCACGCGAACGGAGTATTGGGTCGCGATGGTCATACAGAAGGCAGTATCGATTTGATGCTTATGGCGGGTTTAGAACCGATGGCTGTCTTATGTGAATTGATGAATGAGGATGGGACAATGGCGCGTTTGAATGAGGTCTCAGCATTCGGACTGAAACATAATCTTACCGTATTATCTATTGAGGATATTGTTACCTATAGAAAGCTAAATAGTAATCATCGAAAAACAGTATATGAATCAGACAAACACTAAAAAAATAAGATCGTTATTCCGCGTTGGCCGAAAAGAGTACCTTACACCACATCTTATCCGGGTAATATTTGATTTAACCGATGAGCAGCTCGGGTTATTGGCCGAAGTCAGTTCGGGTTCAAATAACAAGCTTTTCGTTCCGTTGCAGCACAATGCGCAAGAAGTAGTCGTCAGAACTTACACCAATCGTAAAATAGATCTTTCTAACAGAGAATTGCATATCGATTTTGTTGTTCATGGTGATAGCGGTCCTGCATCTGCTTGGGCAATCAAGGCGGAAAAGGGCGATCAATTGGAAATTGGCATGAAGGAGAGCAAAAGAAAATTGGTTCCCCAGGTAGACTGTTACCTGCTGGTTGGAGACACAACAGCTTTACCGGTTATTGCTGCAATATTAGAAGAGCTTCCAGCGACGGCTAGAGCAAAAGTAATTATTGAGATTCCGGCAAAAGAAGACGAGCTTGTATTGTCCTCAGCCTGCAGTGCACTCATACAATGGTGTTATAATCAGACACCAGAACAAGGGAGTAATCTCGCTGAATATGTTAAGAAAGCCGACTTTAGGGCGGATGATCAAACGAGTTATATCTTTATTGCTGCGGAGTATGCCATTGTGAAAGAATTACGTCATTACTTTCGGGAGGAAAAAGGGAGAACTTCACAAGACCTATATGCCTGCGCATACTGGAGAGTGGGGCATGCAGAAAGTGAACTTATGAATTTAAATGAGCCGATCTAGTTCTTGAATTAGTTACTGTTAATCCAATTTTATTAGTTTTGCTGGAAATTAATTTAGAACAGCAATTAAAATGGATGAGCTATTGATATCCTATATCACGAGTAAAATTACGGTAACAGAAGATGAATTACATCTAATACGCTCATATTTTAAGCCTTTAAAGCTAAAGAAAAATGAGTTTTTGTTGGCCAATGGTGAAATAAGCCAACGCTCATTTTTCGTGACCAAGGGGTGTTTACGTATTTTTTTTATTAATGAGTCTGGACAAGAAGCAACACGCTACTTTGCCTTTGAGAATCAGTTTGCAACCGCATTAGTCAGTTTTATTACAGGAGAAGAGTCCGAAGAATTCATTCAGGCTTTGGAACCTACTGAAATCTACTATATAAGTCATAAGGATTTTTATCATTTGTTGGACCTCATTCCACAGTGGGAGAAGTTCTACCGTCTCTATTTGGAAATTGCCTATGTAACAAATACAAAGCGTCTGATGTCATTTTTAATGCAAGATGCCCTTGAAAAATATCGTTTATTGTTGGATGAAAATCCAATGGTTGTCAGAAGGCTATCCAATAGAATAGTTGCTTCCTATCTGAATATTTCACAGGAGACATTGAGCCGTTTAAAGTCAAAGCTCTAAAACTCAACTGGCCTANNTAGGCCAGTTGAGTTTTAGAGGAAGATAGATGAAAATAGTGCAGACTGATCAATCAGGTTTAAAGATTTATTTGCTGATTTCTCTTTTTGCGAGAAGCATTATAGACAATGATCACACTAATCGTCATCAGGATAAATGCTAAGAAAAACGGCGCGCCAGAAAATTTAAATGGTGCTTTGTCATGGGTGAAATAATAAAATAGGTTTGTCATCATTGGTGGACCAATAATCGATGTTGCACTCATTAAGCTTGTTAGTGCACCTTGAAGTTCACCCTGTTCGTTTGAAGGAACATTTTTTGTAATAACAGACTGAAGAGCTGGTCCACAAATACCACCCAAGCAATAGGGGATAAGGAAGACGAACATCATCCATCCTTCGCTTGCAAACGAGAATAACAGTAGTCCAATAGCATACAGGGTCAATCCATAGAAAATGCTTTTTTGTTCACCAAGTTTGGGCGTTGTCCATCGAATTAAAACGCCCTGAACCAATCCAATCAATAATCCAATAACACCTAATGAGATACCCACCATTCTTTCTGTCCAGTCGAATTTATACATGGTGAAGAAGTTCCAGTTACTTTGAACTGCGTGGCCTGCGATATATATTAAAATTAAGGCAACGATTAATCCGGATATTTCTGGATGTTTTCCAAGAAACTTAAAGGATCCAATTGGATTTGCGCGTTTCCATTCAAAAGCTCTACGTTTTTCTTTATCTAAGCTCTCAGGTAAGATAAAATAGCCATATAGAAAGTTTAGCATACACAGTCCTGCGGCCGCATAAAAGGGAACCCTGGCACCATAGTGACCGAGCAGACCGCCAATAACTGGGCCGATGATAAAACCTAGACCAAATGCAGCGCCTATCAAGCCAAAGTTCTTTGCCCGATCTTCATCCGTAGATATATCGGCGATATAAGCACTTGCCGTTGTAAAACTAGCACCTGTCAATCCGGCGATAACGCGTCCTAAGAATAGCCAACCTATAGTTGGTGCGAGGGCAAGAAAGATGTAGTCTACCGCAAAGCCAAAAAGTGAGATCAATATAATTGGCCTTCTGCCATATTTATCGCTGAGGTTACCAACGACGGGAGAACAGATGAATTGCGTGAAAGCATAGGCAAAGCCGAGCCAACCGCCATATTTTGCCGCTTCACTGACATCGCTATGAATCAATTCCTCGATAAGTTTAGGGACGACAGGAATAATGATTCCCCAACCCGTAATATCGATTAGTAGTGTAATAAATATGAATCCGATTGCTGCTTTTTTCTTGGAATTTTCCATCATGATTCAAAAGTAATGAAATCCTTAAAAACTTGTTTGTTATTTAATTACTAATTTGTGGTGAGTGTCGCATTTTCGATAGCGTTAACAAATCGAAAAGAGGGAGCTTTTTTCTTTCGATAGCGTGCCCATTTCTGGTTAAATCGCTTGACATTTGGGATGGTGCAGCACCGTGAAATTACATGAATTCGCAATAAAACACAGTTTATTTGCTTGGGTATGTAAGGATAAAGCAAGTTCTATCTGGGATTCATCTGTGATGAGAACCTCGGGGTGTAATATAACTTCTGTAAAACGACCACTTCCATCTCCATCCGTTTCCAGGGTAGCGATAGCATTGTCCTTATAGGATAAAATCTCGATGCTATTTTTCGAGCAGACGTATAAATAGGACATCATGTGGCAAGAAATCAGGCTGCTCAGCAGCAAATCTTCCGGATTGTACAATGCAGGGTCACCCTTGAATGCTTTTGCTGCGGAAACTTGCAGGTCAGCTTTCCCCTCGATCGCGATGTGATGGCTTTTTGTATAAATTTTTGAACCTACAGCACTAGGCTGTTCAGGATGATTCCAAGCCAAGGACGCTTTAAAGATATGTTTGTAACTCATTTTGTTTCAAATTTAAGGTATTCTCCGATATTATAGAACGTCTAGTCCGCCAACTGCAACTACTTCGTTTGTCATCAGACCACGGCGGCGTCTGATGACAGTACTGTTATGTGCGAACAAAAGTGATATAATCTGTGTTGACAGGTTCAATGCCATTTTTTCGCATTTCGCTTGCTATTTGCGCCCTGTGATAGGTGCCATGATTAAAGACGTGTAACAGAATGTCGTTGGCCATGTTATGAAAAGCCTGATGCTGTGTGTTTGTATAATTGACAATTTCATCCTCCGTATCATTTCTGCGCCGAATTTGCTGCCTAAATCCTTCAGAAGCTAAATCGTGATACCTTTGGCAATCGATGATACTGTGCTCATCCCAAACACCAACAGGTGGTTTTTCACCAGTTAATCGACTTAACCAAATAATCTGAGCATTGACAATATGGCTAAAGAGCCGTATGCAAGAATGAGGTACATTTTCGCCTTCACTTTTCAATTTATCCAGGAGTGCTGTATTGGCCCAGTTATTATATAACCAAAGCTGCATAAAAGTAGTTGACATCTAATTGTTGTTTATGTGGGTTCTATAAAATTAAATATACGGTAGATCGCAATAAATTTTTTGCCAACCCCATCAATCGTTCATTTTATGGACAATTTATGGTTGAAAATTTAAAGCAATATATTTGTTACAATTTTATTCTTTTCTACGTAATTCTATTTTTTGGTTTGTTCAGATCTTAATTGAGATATATTCAGATTGTTAGCGTTATAGGTTGTTGTTTTTTGTCGCAGAAATGTCTTTTTGCGTTCTCGCATAGCAAGTCAGACTACCACAGACTAAAGGATATCATTATATTAGACTGATATTATCGAAAAGTATGCTATCTATGAACAGGTTTTTCCAAAATTACAATACGGGAAAACGTATTATTCTTCATTTGTGTTTTTGGTTTTTGGTTTTGGGAATGCAATTCATTTCCTATCAGCGGATAGATATTGATAATTCCTGGATTTTGTTTGTAAAGGACGTATTTTCTTTGTTGACCATATTTTATGTAACAGCGTATGTCATCATTCCGCGCTGGTTTATTCCAGGAAAGTTTGTGTTGTGTATATTGTGGTTATTGTTTATTTATGCCTGGTGGTCGTTTCTAAGTTATTTTGCAGCCCTATTAACATTGAAATATCTAACACCAGATGTTCGCCTGTCAAGCTATCTTGAAATAATACTAAGTCAAGGAATCTTCGGTGCTTTTCGCCTTTCTTCCATTAGCGATTATTTGTTGGATTTTATTTTTCTGGTGGCCCTGCCTTTGACCGTAAAAATTGTACAGGCGTTTATGTCTGTCCGAAATTCAAAAATGAAACTCGAATTGAAAAATTCAGCACTTGAGTTGAACAATGTCCAGTTGGAACTTGCTTTTCTAAAATACCAGATTAATCCACATTTTTTACTTAACACACTTTATAGCATCTATGTGCTGGTATCCGATCATGATGAAAGAGGCGGCGAAAGTATGATGCGTTTAAGCAGTATGATGGTGTATTTACTGCATGAAAGTAATCAACCCAGGATAGAAATTAGTCGCGAATTTCAATTGCTAAAGGATTATGTTGAATTGGAAAAGTTACGCTATAGCGAGACCGTGCAGATCAATCTAAATTTGGCGGCTGAAGACGAAAGCTGCATGATGGTTCCTTTGATCTTTTTTCCGTTTGTAGAAAATGCATTCAAACACGGACCTCGGCTAAGTTCTTCGGCGGGATGGATATCCATAGACATTAAGGTGAAGGATGACAAGGTGTATATGCACGTGGCTAATGCATATAGGGAACTTTCAAAACCAGAAAATTATATCGGCGGATTAGGGATAGAAAATGTAAAAAAGCGACTGGAACTTCATTATCCTCATCATCATAATTTGGAAATAAAGTCGCATGAGGGTGTATTTAGTGTTAATCTTGTTGTAACTTTACATTCGGAAACAGAACCGTAGCACCAAAGCAGCGGGTTGCGAAGTACTTATGAATAGAATTAAAACTATCCTTATTGAAGATGAGCCTATTGCGAGAGGTCGCCTGGAGAAATTAGTTTCCAAATTAGGCCTGATCGAAATATTGGGTGTATTTGAAAACCCATTGCAAGCAATTGACGTTTTAAGGCAGCAGGAGGTAGATCTCATTTTGTCAGATATAGATATGCCTGAAATGGATGGAATTACCTTTCTCAAAGGACTTGCTCATCCACCATTTGTTGTTTTTATAACTGGGCATTATGAGTATGCTGTTGATGGGTTTGAATTGGAAGTAATCGATTATATCTTAAAGCCACTCCTGACGGAAGAGCGATTGATCAAGGCAATTGAAAAAGTTCAAAAGGCAATCTTGTTTTCTCGAAGAGGGGCACAGAGTGAAAGAAAAGCGATTAAGATAAAGGATCGGAACAAAACTATTTTTATAGATCCTGCAGATATTTTCTATCTAAAAGCCTGGGGGGATTACATTCAAATTTATACGTTAGAAGGTATGCAGACTTTGCTGTCGACCATGAAAGATATGGAAGCAGAACTGCCTTGGGATATGTTTGCTCGTATGCATCGATCCTATATTGTCAATATCAAACAGATCAAGGGTGTTGAGGCAAGTAAAGTCATTCTGAAAAATGGGACAGAACTCGGTATTGGTTTACAATATCGTAATCAGCTCTTCGCGAAGATGGGACTTATATAATTTATCGGGTTCATAGGTTATACGTTTTTTCTGTTTCCCAATTTGCATTTTATAATAGCCAACCATAAAATGGTAAACAGCAAGTTCATGTAAGCGTTGATCGGACATGAACAATCGGTTAATGAACATATGAATGTAGCTTGATAGTAACGATGTTCGGGCTGACTTGAATTCATCTTGATCGGTATGACTCCGTAAGGTGTTAAATATGCTGTATTGAAGTGCATTTAGTTTCTTTTTCGATTCTTCAGGGTTGTCTAAAGGTTTTTCGAACCAGTCTTTTTTCTCTTTAAACTTATTGTTGAGATGAATCCAAAGGTTTTTATTATTATCAAATTCTTGCTGATAAAGGGTATTCATCTGTAGGCAGAAATCTCTTTTCTCGATCAGTGTAAATTTTGCAGCTTCTAAGAGCGACTCAATATTTTCGAAAGCCAGGCGCCATCGATCATTGATTGAAGTACTTTGTTGGATAACCTTCAGTACCGTTTCGCTCTGTTGATAGAATAGCTCCTCACTAAGTTCCATACAAAATGGTGTATATCGTTCAATCTCCCGTGTATAAGTGTCAAAGGATAGCGTTGATATCTGTCCATCTTTAATAAACTGTTCCAATAGGGTATTAAGCGTGGATATAACGAAATAATACTGGCTTGGATCTGAAAGCTCAACTCTAAATCGAATGTGGGGCGACGGATCGTTGTAGCGTATAAAAAACCATTTTTTTAGGACATCTTGTTGATTAAGTGTCGCTACGATTAGGGGGAAAATTTCCTTTAACAAGGTGTCTGCAACATGTAAACCACAATAGATCTTGGCGTAAAGCCATTCACTGCCCAAGGGGAAGCATCTTTTTAGGTTACTTTCTTGAGGGGCTGATTCATTTGTGAAAGTCTCCTGCTGTGATTCTATTGGAATAATGATTTCGTTGGCAAAAATATGTCCATCTTTATCGCAGGCTACTGATGAATAGTCATTCAGGATATATTCGGTTAATATGATCTCTCTTTTGCACATATGATCCAATACGATTTCTATGCAAAAAGGATTGTCTAAATTTATCAACAATTCATTATCGCCACTGCTGATGATGACCATTGCAGGAATTGCTAGCTCCGCTTGTATATTTTTTATGAAAGCCTGAGGGGTACTGGGGTATTTCGCTATTTTTTGAATTCGCCATTGTGCTCTAGACAAGATAATATTTTTGTAGCTTATTCTTGGGAGTCTCGGCTGCTCCTTCATAATCCCCCAATTCCAGGAAAGATCCAACCTATTATTTTGGAACTGAAAATCTGCGAGAAACTTATATATATTCATACCCTGTTCAAAATTGTGGGCGGTAGTTAAACGAGGTATAACCATTTTATTGAATTTCCTGGACCACAAGATTAGGCGCTGGTCTTTGATGAACAGGTATAAGTCATTAACATCAATTTGCTCTTGTTCTTTATCGATTGTCGGGCTTAGACAAATTGATGCTTTTCGCAGCGCAGGTCTATAAATGATATTTCCAGCATTATTGTCTGGGTAATGACAAATCTCGGCAAGTATCGCATTTGGAAACTGCTGTTGCTCTGTGTCGGCAGATTCCTTCAACTTGTTATTCAATTTTTCATCCAGATGTGCAAATCTGGAAATTAAGTTTCCTGATGACGAACCACCAATGGTAACCAGATTGAAGAATAAGTTTTCCTGACATGAACTTCTAAGGAGATTGCCGATGGCATAGCATGAAGAAGGGATCGTATTGACAGTTTGTTTACGTTGTTTAGCGATATGATCTAGATCTTTGCTGGTCAGCTGAATTTCGGTGAATTGATTTTTTACACTTTCTACAAATTTTTCAATGACCAGATCTTGATAATGGTGGTCGCCATATTTTTTTTCGCCCGCCGGGGTGATGTTGTTAACTTCCCCGAGTATTTCATCCGTTATATTGTAAACACCTTCTTGACGTCCGTAACCAATCCCAATATCGGGGTCTAGAGCTGTCGTTAGCGGAACCATTCTATCTTCATATTTAACAGAGAACGCAGCTCTAAACCGATCAAAATCTGTTAACTTAGCCTGGCTGCAAAGTGGTAGTAAATCCTGAAATTGATCTCTTATGTGATCTAATGCGGTATCTGATAAATTGTTTTCGTCCATCCCTATGAGAAGGTCCCCCTGTAACGAATTGGTCATATCGAGGTCTGGAGCCAAAGGCTGCAATAATTTAAGGATGGCGGTTCGGATCTCAATGACAGATTGAGAACTATGAAGCCATTTTCTTATCGTTAATAAAGGATTTAAATAATTTCCCTCCTTATCCACTCTTTCAAGCGTCGTTATCAGGCTGTCCAGATAACCTCGGCCAATGACATTGGGCTGTAATTCAGAGGATATGATTCCAAGGCTGATGAGGTTATTGACGAATAGGGCCGCATGCGTTATCGATGCTCCAAGACCTTGCAGCAGATCGATTAATGATTGATAATGACTAGTTTTCTTATTGTGTTCAAAGTATTGGATGACTCGATCCAAAACTGGAGTAAGCCTTATACGTTTCAGGATATGCTGTCCTTTCTTCCCATTTGTCACTTTTTGATAATATTTGTAATATTTACCATCTAAGTATAAGGTGGGATTGAGACGATAATAGAGTTGACTGTAAATTCTTTTGTCTTTTGATATCTGTCCAATAATTTTTGTCAAAATGGTGGTATCCAGTTTTAAAACAGCTTGATTTGCATTTGACCTGATTAACGATACCTTTTTTTCGGAGACGGCAATGTTCCCAAAAGATACCCCTGCGAATAAACCGAAAGGCGTACTTCTGGTGCTCATCCTAATCGCATATTTGAGTAGTGAAGCGATCATTTTTGAGCTGCTTTCTTTCTTGTATCCAAGCCATTTTTGAACTTCCGCCGAGAAGGCCGGGCTTGCCAGAAATAAGGCTTCTTTTAATTGCTCAATTTGAAACAAATGACGAAGTTTCTCTTCTATTTCATGTCGCTCAGTTATCGTTAAAAGATCAACGGCAGATGCAGCTGGAAGTAGCGGAGTGCGCAGAAGAAAATAATCGGATAAGTGGAATAATGACATGAATTAGTTGGACTAGTATTGCATGACTTGTTTTATACAAGACTGAAACATCTGGGGCGAAATTGGTTTTTGCAGCGCAAAATGCTTCCTGTTTTTGATAAATTCTGGATATTGCCAACGTGACACGGCGGAGGTGATGATCAGGATTGGAATATCAGCGATCAATTCGGCTAGTGTATTAATATTACCGCCGCTAACAATGAGATCGAGGAATAGGATGTCTGCAGATTTTAGATCATGGCTAAATAATGCTGGATTTTCAATGTCTTCAACCATCTTAATCAATTGAAGATCTGGAAACATGTGAATGTATTCAACTATTTTTTTTGTCGCCAGTGGTTCATCCTCAATGAGAATACATTTAAGCTTGGGTGAAGTCATATACTCGATTCTTTTTTATTTATTAGGCAATAAAGACGATTGCTGTAAAGGCGCCTACCAGAACGCCTTCACAGCGTTATCCTCTTTTATATTACTTTTGAAGATGTAACTGTCTTAATAGTTACCAGTTCCATATCATCAAAATCAAAAAATGAGATCGGTTCTACCGCGCAGACAGTTTGTACATCCAGTACAAAATCCTCTGCTAAAAAATTTTCAATGTTTTCCATAGTTATACGTTTAAATTGTAAACAAATGTGCTCGCTATGGAAAAGAACAACGAAAAATATCGACAGAATTGAAAATGAATCAGACGAACTAAAGAATCTATTCGACGAAAAAAATAGTGTCTGTTGCTATTTATGTTCGCGATGTAGTAGACTTTGTTTGCAGAGCCTGCCAGATCATCATGGACATTGAAAGAAGTTCTATTGTGTGTTTCTGGAAAATTCGACGAAATAGCATTTGAGTACGATGAAACAGCAGTAGCTTCATTGTAGTATTCCATCTGGTTCGTTATCTTAGATTCGTCTATTTTAGCATCAAAAAACCATTTCTTTAGCCATTAAATCCATGTAGCTTAAATAGATAAACCAACGAGAGGGCTTGAGGTAATTCCTTAAACCAAAAAAGCATCTACCAAAAAAATAGGTGAGTAGTGTGGGCGCGTAAAACAAATGAGAATATGAATTTATCTAATGAAATGTATGGTTTTTTGAAAAGAGAAGGTTTACGGTTATTTAGAAAAAAAGTAAGCTGGCAGACCTCTGCGAGATATCAAATCTATGGAGATGGGAAAACAAAGATCGGTGTCGCATTTGACAGAATTCAAAATTTTATCGATGAAGATACCAGTGCATCCGGCTGGAGTGGAATGGAAAAGATTAAACTCGAAGAACGGGGTGATTACATTATCTATGGTTTTGTTGAGAAAATTGAAAGCTAAAGAAGAGTTCTCCATATGATTTTTCCATTGAGCTTGACCTTTCGTATTTTATTATCGAGTAAATTTTACAAATCAATTCCTTAATTGTGTAATGACTTTAATCTTATTTGTGGCCAAATTTGTTGTGTAAAATTAAACAATAAGTTATGGCGACAGATATTTATAAGGATACGGTTTATCTACCTTTAGAAGATGTTGAAAGCGAACATTGTGCATCAATTGTCGAAAAAGGACTAGCCCAGGTTAAAGGCCTAGCGAGCTATCGGGTGGAATTGAATAACCACAGAGCTGCTATCGTACCGAAGGATAGTGAAGCCGTCGTTAGCAGTGTAAAAACGATCAAAGATCTTGGTTATGGTGTTTCTACATTAACCAAAACTTTTCCAGTTCTTGGGATGACTTGTGCCTCTTGTGCCAGTAGCGCTGAAAGTATGGCGAAATATGAACAGGGGGTTGTCAATGCGTCTGTAAATTTTGCAACAGGAAACCTTACGGTGGAGTATTTGCCTAATATTACGGATCATTTAAAAATCCAGAAAGCGGTTCAGGCTGGTGGCTATGATTTATTAATCGAAGATGAATCTACTCAGCAGGAAACGTTGGAGGCTATTCACGCCGAGAAATCCCGTAAGCTTAAAATCAAAACTCGATGGGCAGTAATACTTTCGCTTCCCGTGGTCGTGATAGGTATGTTCTTTATGGATATGCCGTACGCAAATCCTATTATGTGGCTGTTTTCCACGCCAGTAGTTCTTTGGCTGGGCAAGGACTTTTTTGTCAACGCGTGGAAACAGGCAAAACATCGTTCGGCCAATATGGATACGCTTGTTGCGTTAAGCACAGGAATAGCCTACATCTTTAGTGTGTTTAATATGCTCTTTGCTGAATTTTGGCATCAGCGTGGCTTGCATGCACATGTGTATTTTGAGGCCGCCTCAGTCGTCATTGCTTTTATTTTATTGGGTAAACTACTGGAAGAGAAGGCTAAAGGTAACACCTCATCCGCCATTAAAAAGCTAATGGGCCTGCAGCCTAAGACGGTGATGGTCATTCAATCGGATGGAACAGAGCGTCAGGTCGCTATAGAAGCCGTTAATACTGGCGATATTATTCTGGTGAAACCAGGGGAGAAGATCGCCGTTGATGGGGTTGTTATCAGCGGAAATTCCTATGTTGACGAAAGTATGTTAAGCGGAGAGCCGGTCCCTGTTTTAAAAATGGGCAATGAGCAGGTATTTGCAGGGACGATCAACCAGAAGGGCAGTTTTCAGTTCAAAGCTACAAAAGTTGGCCGGGAAACAATGCTTGCCCAAATCATTAAAATGGTACAGGATGCACAAGGAAGCAAGGCCCCTGTGCAAAAACTGGTCGATCGAATTGCTGCTGTATTCGTTCCTATTGTCATTGGTATTGCTATTTTAACTTTTCTACTGTGGTTTACTTTAGGTGGAGAAAACCATCTGGTACAGGGTTTAATGGCGGCAGTAACGGTTTTGGTTATTGCTTGTCCTTGCGCACTAGGTTTAGCAACTCCCACAGCAATCATGGTTGGAGTGGGTAAGGGAGCTGAGCAGGGTATTTTAATTAAAGATGCGGAAAGTCTGGAGCTGGCCAAAAAGGTAAATACAGTTGTTTTGGATAAAACCGGCACCATTACGGAAGGAAAGCCTGTGGTCACTGACCTTTATTGGAAAAATGATGAGGATAGTTTGAAAGGTATCTTGTTGAGCCTGGAGAAACAGTCAGAGCATCCATTGGCAGAAGCTGTAGTCGGGTATTTTAAAGATGTAAAAGCTACTCCAGTATCCTTTATCGAAAGTATTACTGGGAAAGGTGTTAAAGGCAGTGATGGAATCGAAACGTACTCTGTAGGTAATCGCAGGTTGTTGGATGAGAATGGGATTACAATTCCGACGGATTTGATGGAACATGGCACCCAGTGGGAAAATCAATCCAAAACAGTGATCTGGTTTGCCAACAGTCATACTGCGTTAGCGGTAATAGCCATTGCGGACCGGATTAAGGAAACTTCTGTGCGTGCTATCAAGGAGATGCAGGCCATGGGCATTGAGCTATATATGCTGACTGGTGACAACGAGGCTACGGCTAGGGCCATTGCCGCGGAAACAGGTCTTCAGCATTACAAAGCGGAAGTATTGCCAGAGCACAAAGCTGATTTTGTTAAAGAATTGCAGCAAAGAGGGCAGGTGGTCGCTATGGTTGGGGACGGTATTAATGACAGTACAGCCTTAGCAACGGCCGATGTCAGTATTGCAATGGGGAAGGGAAGTGATATTGCAATGGATGTAGCAAAAATGACAATTATTTCATCTGATTTGACGAAGATACCGCAGGCCATTCGACTTTCGAAACAAACGGTCGCGACGATTAAACAAAATTTGTTCTGGGCGTTTATTTATAATTTAATTGGGATTCCCCTCGCTGCAGGTATTCTGTATCCATTCAATGGTTTCCTTTTAAACCCGATGATAGCTGGAGCTGCAATGGCATTGAGTAGTGTAAGTGTTGTCAGTAATAGCTTGCGACTTCGCTGGAAAAAATAGCTAACTATGGTTGAGGTCTAGACCTCATCTTAAACGGTAAATATTGCAAAACAAAATAGAAAAACTGTAAGTACAACCCATCGAATTAAAGGGATATTTGTATAGATAATTAAATAGATTAATAACATTAAAATTAAATAACATGGAAAGCAAAGAATTTCAATTTAAAACAAACCTTATTTGTGGGGGATGCGTGTCCAAAGTAAGCGCTGATCTGGATAGTGTAGACGGTATCTATGAATGGAATGTTGACACCACAAATGCAGACAAAATTCTGACTGTAAAAGCTGAAGGCGTTTCGGAGGAAGAAATCATTGAAATTATCAAAAAGAAGGGCTTTAATGCCACGGCCTGCTCCGCCTAATTGTTCAATAAATCTATAGAACCCCATAAAAACACCCTAAAAGTTTTCTCCAACCTTTAGGGGTTTTTTATGGGGTATTGTGATGAGACTAAACCGAGCTTAGCTTTCTGTTAATTAAATTGGATAAACATATCTTTAAAATTTAGTATCATTATAGAAAATTGGCGAATAATATCTTGTCCTATATTTCCATACACGGTTTCATTCTTAATCTTCGATTTTAATAGGCTTATATTTTTAAGAGCGATCGGTTTATCGCTAATATGGAATGTATGTTGTATAACAAATCCGTCATATTCAACTTGACCACCTGCGCCTCCCATGGCGACCTTGGTCGGTATATTCTGTTTTTCGATATGTTGTTTGTAGGTTTCGTAAAATGGTGCATAAAGGATTGTTTTTTCAGCTCCTGTATCAAAAGTATAGTGCTTTCCATCAATGGCAATAAGCGGTGATAACCCATCTATTGCAAGATTCGATGCTTTCCATGAAACTGTAGGTCTCTTGGGTACAATGAAAAAATCGTCCTGTGTAAGCTGTACTTCTTGCAGTGCTTCAATAACAGGGAAGCCTATTATACCATTGATCTGATAGCCAATTTGCGGGATACAAAGTGCGCTGTCTGGGAAAACCAGGAATATTGCGTTTGAAATGTTGATGCTACCAAGTTTTAATTGTTTACAAACGGCCAAATCGGCTTTGATAGAAACACCGGTAATGGCGTCTACATCAATATCTGCACGGATAAGATCCATATGAAGACGTTTGGCCACGGACTCTGTGACTGTCGATAGGTTTGCTCCGGTATCAAATATAAAACTTGCCGTATCGCCGTTGACTGTTAGTGTTAGATTCTTCAACCCGGCTTTATCTTTCGTCATTTTAAGACGGGTATCGGCGTTGATTTCTATAAGCTGTGGCCGCACATGTTCAAGTGCTGACCAGATTTTTAGATTGTTTCTGAGATCCGCTCTTGTATCTGTTGACAGCAAAGGATCGAAGTCGAGTAAGATTTTCTGGGTTGTCTGTTTTGCCCCCGCGTAATCTTTCAGTTTGACAAAATTATCTTCCTGAACACGCCGTAATTTTAGTCGCAGTGTGTCGGGTAATTCTTCTGTTGCTGCGCTCAATAGTGCTATTTTTTTGTTTGAAGCGATGGGTTTGTTAAAGGCGTTATCGAGTATTGCCAAAATAAAAACTTGCTCATTGGCGTTTAAGAAAGGTTTATTTACCCTAAACAGGTCGCGGGCAGTGAAGAAATCTTTTGATGCTATTAGCTGATATAGCCTGTTGAATTTAGTTGAGGAGGATTGTCCGAAATTAAGCTGGATGGTGATGAATAACAGGAAACATATTGATACGCTTTTTTTGAAATGATTTGCTGGGAGATTCATGGTGTATTCAATTAATTGTCTTTTGGTCAACGATATGTTCACGCTCTTAAATGTCGGAAAAGTTCTTGTTAATTTTTTAATTTTATTGTTGCTTATTTTGTTATTGATCAATGGTTTATGTTGTGGAGTTGTGTGTAATACTTGTGGTCTTGAATAATTAAGGTTAAATTAGCTAATGTTTTGAGAAATTTCTCCCAGAAGGATTGGATAGACGAGGTCTCCGCGATTGGTGGACAGTAATATATTTGTAAATAGCATAATTTAATGAAACAGAAGACGATGAATATTAGGTATAATAAAGGAATTATTTTTTTTGGTCTTGCGGCTTTATCGACCAGTTTATTTTTTGGCTGTGGAAACACAGGCACTAAAAATGAGGCCAAGGCCGAAAAGGTAGAGGGACCTGCTGAAGCTTTTGCTGACACTGCAACCACAACGCAGGAGTTATCTTTTAAGGATAAAGAGGGTAAGGTTCTTCAATTAAGTGCTTTAAAAGGTAAGGTCGTGTTTATTAATTTCTGGGCGACCTGGTGTCCCCCATGTATTCATGAACTACCTTCTATTGACCAGCTTAGGCAATCGCTTAAAGATAATAAAGATATCGTTTTTCTCATGGTAGATGTTGATGGCGACATAGAAAAGTCTTCAGCATTCATGGCCGAAAACAAGTATGATCTACCACTTTACATAGCAGCGGGTGAAATTCCTGCAGAATTCTTAGGACAGTCCATACCAACAACGGTTATCTTGGATAAAGCGGGTAAGATCGTAGAGCGTCTGGAAGGAAGCCGTGACTATGGGGCCCCTGAGATAAAAAAAGCATTGGAGGATATCGCGAGTGGTAGCTAAAGCTCGAAGGTTGTGATCACTATTTTCTATAGCTGGAGAATAGAATTTGAAAAGAAAAACAGTATTTTCGCGGTGTCAAGTTAATTTATAGCTATGTCCGAACTTCAAGAGCAGACTGCAGTCAGAACGACTTATTTTAGTATTGTAGGTAATGCATCACTGGCATTATTAAAATGGTTAGCTGGTTTCTTTGGAAACTCTTATGCGCTGATAGCGGATGCAATTGAGTCAACGGCAGATATTTTCTCTTCATTTCTAGTGCTCCTCGGTTTAAAATATGCGCAACGACCTGCCGACGACAATCACCCTTATGGCCATGGTCGGGTAGAACCACTCATTACATTTATTGTCGTTGGTTTTCTTATTGTTTCTGCAACCATAATCGCTTATGAAAGTATTGAGAATATAGGAACGCCACATGACCTGCCAAAGCCTTGGACCTTATTTGTTCTGGGTGGGATCATTGTGTGGAAAGAGATTTCTTATAGGATCGTTATGAAGAAAAGTAAAGAAACTAATAGTTCTTCCCTTCGTGCAGACGCTTGGCATCATCGAAGCGATGCGATAACGTCAGTTGCAGCTTTCATTGGGATATCTATTGCATTGTTGCTCGGAAAGGGATATGAAAATGCGGATGACTACGCGGCATTATTTGCCGCTGGATTTATACTTTATAACTGTTACCATATTTTCAGACCGGCGCTTGGCGAGATCATGGATGAAAATGTATACGATGAGGTCATTGACAATATCCGGCAAGAAGCATTAAAAGTAGATGGGATAAAAGCCACGGAAAAATGTTTTGTCCGCAAATCGGGGGCTAAATATCACGTCGATCTGCACGCTATTGTCGATAGTGAAATTACGGTAAGAGAAGGGCATGAGCTGGCGCATAAACTCAAAGACCACTTGGTTGCGCATATTCCTGATCTTGGTCATGTGATGATCCATATTGAACCGAACGAATGCCTTTGGGAATCAAATTAAAAATGGCAGCACCTATTATTTTTCTTGAACCGTGCTGCCATTTGATTGTTTAAAAACTTAGGTGTTTTCAGCTTCAAGCAATTGAATCTGCCATTTAATCTGATCCGCTTTAATAGGGTAATCGATATTATTTCTTAAGCTTTCATAAATGGCTTCAAACAGCTGATTGTAATCTCCTGTATGTGGCGTTACTAAAGACTCATGTTTTTGATTTGATACGTCTATCGTAACAAGTTTTCCCTCGAGGCCGGCTGGCTCAAGGCCATAAGATGGATCGTCGGGCAGCATACCATCTAGCAATTGCTGTTCTTGCACATCCGTCATATTCTTGATAAAACTCCCTTTTGTACCATGTAAGACAAAGGCGGGCTGCGGAGAGGCGACAAGTAAACTGCCTGTTAAATACACGTTCAGTCCAGCTGGATAATAAAGATGATAGTGAAAATAATCTGCAACTTTAGAATCGGGTCTGTTGATGGATGTTGTCTTGGTAAATTTAACCGGTTTTCCAAAAAGTGAGATTGCCTGATCAATAAGGTGCGGACCTAGGTCATAAGTGATACCATTGGAAATATACTGCGTATCTTCCTTAAAGTATTTTTGTCCCAATTCCATTTTATAGCGATCAAATCTGAAATGCACTTCAATCAGCTTTCCTAATTCTCCACTTTCGATCACTTTTTTAATGTCTAAAAAGTGACTATCATATCGTCTGTTTTGATAGAAAAATAAGTCTTTTCCTTGTTTTTTGCTGATGGCAAGAAGCGTATCGAATTGTGTAGAATCATCAACGGCAGGTTTTTCTATCAAAACGTGTTTTCCTGCCTCTAGGGCTTCTTTTGCATATTGGAAATGGGTATAGTTTGGTGTGTTCACAATGACCAGTTCGATGCTTTCATCCGCTAGTAATTCAGTTATATTATCGTAGCTTTTTATTGCCGGATAAAATTCATGTGCGTTTTTTTTCGACCGTTCTACAACAGCGCTGAGATTGAAATGTGGATTGGTATGTATAAATGGCGCGTGAAAAACACGTCCTGACATGCCAAAACTTAGTATTCCTGTGTTAATTTGAGTGTGTTTCATGTTGATTTAAAATATTTTAGCGCAGTTTTGCTACTTGTTGGACTTCAATATAAAATTTAATGCTATTGCGTGCTTTTTTTGTCCGTGTTCGATTCTACAATGCGGTTTGCAAAGTGATGTGTTACGCCATCTTCTGTTGCTCGAAGACATACCGAACACAGTTGATAAAAAAGTGAATGTTCTACAACGCCTGTAATGAGTTTGATTTGTTTATTCAAATCAAAAATATCAGGCAGTTTAGAAAAATAAATGTCTGCCAGGAAATTACCTCTCTCAGATAGTAGAGGCCCCGATTTTTGTTCAGATTTTCGTAATACAATATTTGATATCGCTGAAGAATAGCTTGATTTTAGTTCTTTAAGTACCGATAGCCAGGCGTCGGGAATAATTTCAACACATAGCGGATATTTTGTGGTCAGTTTATCGACCATCTTTGCGCCATCGACCAAGAGAATAAATTGCTTTGCCATATTCGCCATAATCTTTTCACCTGTATGTACGCCGCCGCCACTTTTGAACGCATTTAAATGAATGTCCACCTGATCACAGCTGTCAAAATAATAATCCAGTGTTGCTATGGTACTGTTATCAATACAAATAAGACCATTTTCTTGGAGCAGTATTTTGGTTTCCAAAGAAGGCGATGTAAATTTCAGGCTGGATTTAAAACTGACCCTACTGGCAATTAATTCAATGAAATAAGCTATTGTTGATCCAACACCTAGTCCAATGAATTGATCAGGTTCTAAAAGTTGAAGAGCAGCATTGGCGGCTTCCTGTTTGAGATTGTTCATAAATGGTAAACTTATAAAATTGTAATACCTTGTTCGACATAAGGCTGCAAAATGCGATCAGAAGGATCCTTTTCTGTAATTAAATAACTGATATCAGATGCGCGGCATGTTAGAAAAGATGCCAGGGTATCGAGCTTATTGCTCGTTGTGGCAGCAACAATGTTCATTGAATTTTTACATAGTACTCTTTTGATAGCTGTTTCTTCGCGAGTTCTTGCCGTAAGTCCACGATAGGGGTCCAGGCTACATACACCTATGAAGCTGACATCCGCATATATTTCTTCAAAGTTAGAAATAGTTTGCTGTCCCTGCATCGTAAGAGATGATTTGCAGAAAGCGCCACCCGCGAAAATCAAGCTGATGTTTGGGAGGTTTGCAAGTATATTGGCTATCGGGAGACTATGTGTGACCACAGTAAGGTTTAGGCTATCTGGAATGTTGCCAGCAATTGCCTGTGTTGTTGTGCCACCGTCAAAAAAGACGACTTGATGATCTTTCAATAGTGTGATCGATTTTTCTGCTATGGCTTGTTTCTCCATAACATCAAGGTTATTTCGGTCGTATATATCGAATGGTAAGTTTGACCGTAAAGTGGCTCCCCCTCGAATAGCGCGGAGCAAGCCAGCGTCAGATAGTTCTTTAAGATCACGTCGGACGGTATGCTCAGAGACACCAAGTTCGGCCGCTAACTCTGTCATTACTAATTTCCTTTCCTTTTTGATTTTAACTAATATAAAATCGTGACGTTCTTCTTTGGATATCATGCTATAAATGTAGTGTTTTTGTGCTATATGTTGCAATATTTGTCATTATAATCGTTGTAGTATTGCGATATATTGCAATATTTCGAGTTATTTATCGTTGAATTGTTTATTTGTGTTTTTTAGTTTTGGTCCCAATTCAATTTTGTTGAACTTGTTTTTGCGGTACTTTTTTCTATTAGCATTATATTTGTGAATGATCAATAATAGTTTCGATCGCTCTTCAGTGGTAACCAATTTATAATTTTCACTTTTACAGGCTGTTGTTTGCTACTACATGTAAAACCATAGAAATCAATTAAAATATGAATATTATCGTAAAAATTGCAGGCTCTATTCTGTTCGTCTTTTTATGCGGCTGCAGCGTGCAGCCTGCTGGAAAGCTTAAAAAAGAACAATGGGTATTAGGAGGCTTTGAACGGCCCAAAGGTGTCAATCCAATTATTGAGCCCGATACGAGTTCCGTATTTTATGATCCAATGCTGAAGAAAGAAATTCGATGGGAGGACAACGACACTTTTAATCCTGCTGCAGTAGTAAGGGGAGATAGTATCTATGTCATTTATCGTGCAGAAGATCGGACAGGAAAAGCTATTGGCCACCGGACCTCCCGATTGGGGTTAGCAGCTAGTGCTGACGGTATTCATTTTGAACGACTGAAAACGCCGATATTCTATCCGGGGCCTGATGAGCAGCAGGATAACGAGTGGCCTGGCGGGACAGAAGATCCTCGGATAGCACAGACTGAGGATGGGCGTTTTGTGCTATTTTATACCCAATGGAACCGAAAGGTACCGCGGCTTGGTGTAGCAATATCCACTGATCTGAAACACTGGACTAAATACGGTCCTATTTTTAAGAACTCGAGAAATAGGCGCACTCTAGTCAATGAACCGCATAAATCGGCTTCTATTGTGACTACATTGAAAGGTAACAAACAGGTTATAGCTAAAATCAATGGGAAATATTGGTTGTACTGGGGAGAACATGGTGTCTATGGCGCCACATCCGATAATTTGATTGACTGGGAACCCGTAACAGATAATAGAGGTACACTGAAAGCCTTCATTTCGCCAAGGGATGGTTACTTTGATAGTTCATTGACAGAGTGCGGTCCTCCAGCAGTTTTGACTGATAAAGGAATTGTATTGCTATACAATGGTAAGAATCATGCTGAGAAAGGGGATGTGCGTTTTAATAAAAATACCTATTCCGCTGGACAGGTTTTGTTTAGTCCACGAGATCCGACAAGCGTATTGGCTCGAATGGATGTTCCGTTTTTACGCCCCATGGAATCTTTCGAAAAAAGTGGACAATATATAGATGGAACGGTTTTTATCGAAGGATTGGTCTTTTTTAAACAAAAATGGTTTTTATATTATGGTTGTGCGGACTCTAAAGTTGCTGTGGCTATTTATGATCCGCGCCATCCAGGGCTTATGGATCCTGTGCCTGAACTGTAAAAGGGAAGAAGTTGCCTTTGAAGCTTGTTCGGATGATGGGTAGCTGGTCAAGGAGCATTTGTTTAGTTGGCTGAGAACTTATCAAATTAAAAAAGGCAGATCATTTGATCTGCCTTTTTGGGTAAGTAATCGGGCTCGAACCGACGACCCCTAGAACCACAATCTAGTGCTCTAACCAACTGAGCTATACCTACCGTGATTTTGATGATACAAAAGTACGATTAAACCCTATTCCCTCCAAATATTTGACTGAAAAAAAACAGCGTTTAAAGCCAACTGGGTGAAGATTAGTTTATTAAATTTTAATAAAAAACATCTAAAGGGTTGCATTTCGATAATGCCATGCATTTGGCTGCTCCAAATTTGTCATTTGTGTCCAATTTTTAATAAAAAAGGCGGTTACTATTAAAGAGACCGCCTTTTTTATTAGAAGGAATACCCTTAAATCATTTCTACACTTCTCTTCACAAAAGATGTCAGATCTGCTCCAGACAATAAACCTCTGGATAAGAGTGCTAAATCAAAAGCTTGTTTTGCCAGTTTTGAACCTTCTTCGTCTGATGACGATAAAATTCTTTTGATCAGCGGATGGTTCCCATTGACTGTTACCTTATAATTATCGGGCAATGAACCATAAAAATTCATGCCACCACCTGTCTTGGCCATATCTTTCATTCGACGCATAAATTCATCAATTGTTACCGATACAGGCAGGTCACTTTCATTTAACGCGTCAACTTCAACTTTCATATCTTGGCGCGAAATTGCTTTTTCGAAAACCTCCAGCGCTTTTTTGGATTCTTCTTCTGAAAGGGCCAATTCAACCTTTTCATCTTTTTGGATCAACTTATCGATAACGTCAGCATCTACACGTTTCAGCTGTACCTTATCGCCGCCCTTTTGCTCTAAATAAGCTGCAAAGTGTGTATCCAATGGCCCATCAAGCATCAAAACATCATAACCTTTGTTTAATGCCGTTTGGATAAAGCCATCTTGTTGAGCGGCGTCATGTGTATATAAGTAGATAATGTTACCATCTTTATCTACCTGGATATCTTTGACCTTTTCGTAATACTCTTTAATGGTGAAGCTTTGGTTACCTGTGTTTTTTACTAAACAGAAGTCATTTGCTTTTTCAGCAAATTTCTCATCGCTAAGCATACCGTATTTGATAAATAAACCGATATCCGTCCATTTCTCTTCAAATCCCTTACGGTCGGTCTTAAATATTTCGTTCAATTTGTCAGCCACCTTTTTGGTGATATAACTGTTGATTTTTTTTACGTTACTGTCTGCCTGTAAAAATGAACGGGATACGTTTAACGGAATGTCCGGTGAATCAATTACCCCATGAAGTAACATCAAGAATTCAGGAACAATATCTTTCACCTCGTCGGTGATAAACACTTGTCGAGAATAGAGTTTAATTTTATTACGCTGGATTTCCAGTTCATTTTTAACTTTAGGGAAGTAGAGGATACCTGTCAGGTTGAATGGGTAATCAACATTGAGGTGTATCCAAAACAAAGGTTCATCCATTGAATATGGATAGAGTTCGCGGTAGAAGGCTAGATAATCTTCGTCTTTTAATTCAGACGGTGATTTTGTCCAGGCTGGATTGGTATTATTGATGATATTATCTACCTCTACAGATTTGTATTTTGGTTTTCCTTCTTCGTCTTCACCGTCCTGTTCAGAATTTGTTTTGGTGCCAAAACGGATTGAAACAGGAAGAAATTTAGCATACTTATCTAAAATGTCCTGTAGTCGTGCCTGGCTTAAAAATTCTGTTGATTCTTCATTAATATGTAAGATGACGTCGGTACCACGTGTGGTTCTTGAGCCCGTAGAAATTTCGTAAGATGTACTACCATCGCAAGTCCAATGAGCCGGTTCTGCGCCATCTTGATAGGATAAAGATTGGATTTCTACGGTATCGGCTACCATAAATGCGGAATAGAAGCCTAAACCAAAGCGACCAATGATTTCATTTGCGTCATTTGCCTCCTTGAATTTTTCCATGAACTCTGTTGCTCCTGAGAAAGCGATCTGGTTGATGTATTTTTTTATTTCATCGGCTGTCATACCAATACCATTATCGGAAATAGTGATGGTCTTGGCCGCTTCATCAAATTTTACGTCTACAATCAATTCTCCTGTTTCCCCTTGGTATTGACCCAAAGAAGCCAGACGTTTGATTTTTTGAGAAGCATCAACGGCATTAGATACCAGTTCACGCAAGAAAATTTCATTATCAGAGTATAAGAACTTTTTGATTACGGGAAATATATTCTCCGTGTGAATTGAAATACTACCTTTTTCTGGATTCATAATTTGTATGTCGCTATTTTAATTTTATGATTTGTTTAAAACATACAATCAGTGTTCCAAATCGTCCCTACAGGACATGATGGCAGAAAACCGCCTATTTTGTCATAGGCTCATTCGGTGATTTACGGACTCGTAAAGCAAACTGTCATATAGCGTAAGTCCCTTTCGCTAATTTAGACCTGGGCTCTGTGGGAAGTTGGCGACATGTGCATATTTGGGACCTAATCCAATGATGGCATCCTTCCATAGCAATTCGCCATTACCTTCAAAAATGAGCTGATGGTGGTATTTGTTTTGTACAGCCCAGCTATTTTCTTTGATTTCGCCGTCCAACTGACCGGCAGACCATCCAGAATATCCGATAAAGAATTTTAATTCGTCAGGTTTTATGCTATCGGTTTGTATGGCTTCAATAAGCTTTTCTTCATCGCCTCCAAAATAGATTCCAGGAGCCACTTCCTCGCCACTTAGCAGTAAATCAAAACGGCTATGTACAAAAAAAAGACTTTCCTGAGCCACAGGACCACCGACGTAGATGGGGAAATTGCAATTCGGTATAGATTCCAATAATTGGCCTATGCGAACATTGGTTTGATTATTTAGGACAAATCCGAGGGAACCCTCTGTATTGTATTCACATAACAATATCACGGATCTGAGGAATCTAGGGTCTAACATAAATGGCTCGGAAATCAATAGACTTCCTTTTTGTGGGTTTAGTTCGGTAAACATATAGCGCGAATTTTAATTATTTATTGAATTTAATCTTTTTTATTTAATCTATGCGAGATTTGTGCCAAAATTGAGATTTTGTCAATTTCTACTAACTTTATAGAGAAAAAGCAATGATTTTAGTAAGTTTGTGGGATATAAAAACAGGTTTCTATGTCCATTCAACATAAAGATATTGCAGCAATCAGACAGGATTACGTATTAGGTAGCCTATCTGAATCGGATGTGGATCGTAATCCAGTCCACCAGTTTAAAAAATGGTTTGATGAGGCTATTCACAGCGAGGTAATCGAGCCTAATGCCATGGTGCTTTCAACGGTGTCATCCGATCAATTACCTTCCTCGCGAGTTGTTTTATTGAAGGACATTGTAGCTGAAGGACTGATCTTTTTTACAAATTATGAAAGCCGTAAAGGGGAAGACATGAAAGCGAATCCGCATGTTGCCATGTTGTTTTTTTGGCCTGAATTACAGAGGCAGGTCCGAATTGAAGGTATTATTGATTTTGTAAGTGAGGCCGATTCCGATGAATATTTCCAATCGCGCCCAAAAGCAAGCCGTATCGGTGCACTAGCATCCCCGCAGAGCCATGAAATTCCCAACCGTAGTTTTTTGGAAAACAGGGTGGAAGCACTCGAAAACCAATACAATGGAAGCGATTCTGTACCGAGACCGTCACATTGGGGTGGCTATCTGTTGAAACCGATTTATTTTGAGTTTTGGCAGGGGCGTGCAAGCCGGCTACATGATCGCATAGTCTATAAAAAGGTGTCGGATTCCTGGAAGATTACGCGTATAGCTCCATAAATATGACATTTGACGAAATTAAATCGATGCTTGTTTCCAAATTTGGAACTCAACTTATTCTTAAAGAAGATCGCAATGGGCTGCAGCCTGCACTATTTATAGATAAAGCAGATATTGTAGCCGTTTGTTTATTCCTCCGGGATACAGAAGGCTTATATTTTGATTTTTTAAGCAACCTTACTGCAGTGGATTATCAAACGCATTTTACCATTGTCTACCATTTAAATTCCTTGCCGTATCAACACAGTTTGGTCTTAAAAGTTGAGTTGTCTGGTCATCGTTCGCTGGATGAACTACCGGAGATTCCTTCGCTTACTTCGGTGTGGCGCACGGCAGACTGGCATGAGCGCGAAGCATTTGACCTGATGGGGATTTATTTTGAGGGACATCCGGACCTTAGAAGGATTTTGCTGCCTGACGATTGGGAGGGCTATCCTTTACGGAAGGATTATGAGGAAGCGGAGAAATATCATGGCATTCATATTAATTGATAGAAATGGCGAATCCAAAATATAAAGAGGCATTACTGCGCTATGAAAAACACCTTACAGAGATCTCAAGTCAGGAAATGGTGTTGAATATGGGACCTCAGCACCCTTCGACACATGGTGTGCTTCGGTTACAACTGATTACAGACGGAGAGATCGTGAAAGAGGTTGTTCCACATTTGGGTTATCTGCATCGTTGTTTCGATAAGCATGCTGAATCGTTGAATTATGCAAAAACAATTCCTTTTACTGATCGCTTGGACTATTTGGCTTCGATGAACAATAGCCATGCTTTCGTTATGGGAGTTGAACGTATGCTTGGCCTTGACAGTAAAATACCTAAAAGAATAGAGTACATTCGGGTTTTGGTCTGTGAACTCAACCGAATAGCATCCCACCTGATTGCTATTGGTACATATGGTATTGATATCGGTGCCACAACGCCATTTTTGTGGTGTTTTCGGGATCGTGAACATATCATGAATATGTTGGAATGGACCTCAGGTTCCAGGATGCTGTACAACTATATCTGGGTAGGCGGGTTATTTTATGATTTGCCCGTTGGCTTTGAAGAGCGCTGTACAGAATTTATCACGTATTTCAAACCTAAATTGGTCGAACTGGATGAGATATTGACACAGAACCAAATATTTATTTCCCGTACGGCTAAAATAGGTGTACTTCCTGCTGATGTTGCTATAAATTATGGTGTGTCGGGACCTATGCTGCGTGCTTCGGGAATAAAATGGGATTTGAGACGCATAGATGGTTATTCTGTCTACCCGGAAATTGATTTCGAGATACCTGTGGGAAAAGGTGAAATGGGGGTAATCGGTGATTGCTGGGATCGTTATAAAGTTAGGGTGGACGAGGTCAAGGAATCGGTTCGCATTATCGAGCAATGCCTTGAACGACTACAGAAAGACTTTAAACGTACGGCCGAATTTGATCCGCGCGCTTTGGTCCCGAAGAAAGTGAATCTGAAAGCTCAGGACTACTATGTCCGTGCTGAAAATCCGAAAGGAGAATTAGGGTTTTATTTTGTCACAAAAGATAAATCAGATATCCCGTTGCGGGTCAAGTCAAGGGGCCCAAGCTTTAATAACCTTTCCGTGATTTCAGAACTTGGAAAAGGGGTGCTGATTGCTGATTTAATTGCGATCCTAGGATCGATTGATATCGTTTTGGGGGAGGTTGATCGTTAGACTGCGGTAGTGTGCATGTTTTATAAACGATTTAGCAAAATAAAATAGAGATTGTATTGAAAATGTTGCATAAAAACGCAATTAAATTTGTAATTGAAAGCAATTTTCATCATATTTGCAGTCTCATAATTTAAGTTTATAATTGGTTAATGAAAGCTCGTTACTCCCAAAGTAACGGGCTTCTCTTTTTTATAGTGTGCAATCTATTGATGCTGTGTATTTATGATACTGGTGTGTTGGTTTGAGCTTGAAGGGTTTACTGCTTTTTCTCGCGAGTATTGTTGATTATCCTGTAGATTTCATCGAATTCCTGTACTAGAATTTAACGTAAATGATTACCTTTACTGGTCTTAAATATAAAAAAGTGACGGATAGTTTAGTTATCATTCCAACATATAATGAAAAGGAAAATATTGAAAAAATCATTCGCAAAGTTTTTTCCTTATCACACGCATTTGATATTCTAATTGTAGACGATGGTTCGCCCGATGGGACGGCTACAATCATCAAGAATTTACAGGTTAATGAATTTTCTGGCCGTTTGTTTATCGAAGAGCGAATCGGGAAGCTGGGTTTAGGAACAGCGTATATCCATGGATTTAAATGGGCGCTATCCCGCGAACATTACCGCTATATTTTCGAAATGGATGCAGATTTCAGCCACAATCCAGAGGATTTACTTCGTTTACGGCAGGCTTGTGCGGATGGTGCAGACATGAGCATAGGTTCGCGTTATATCAAGGGCGTGAATGTTGTCAATTGGCCGATGAGCCGTGTGTTGATGTCCTATTTTGCTTCAGTATATGTTCGTTTTATAACGGGAATAAATATCCAGGATGCTACCGCAGGATTTGTTTGTTTCACGAGGGAAGTCCTGAGGACAATCCCACTCGAAAAGATTAAGTTTGTAGGGTATGCTTTCCAGATTGAAATGAAATTCACCGCCATAAAATATGGCTTTGATGTAGTCGAAGTACCCATTATATTCACAGATCGGACCGAAGGCACATCAAAGATGAGCACAAGTATCTTTAAGGAAGCTTTTTTTGGAGTTATCCAATTGAAATTAGGAAGTATCGGAAAGCGGTACAAGAGAAATTAAAAGATCGCTACAATGAACGAGAATTTAGATCCAAATCCAGAGCGTCTGAGCAACACAGATCGTGATATTGAACGGGCATTGCGGCCTCAGGCTTTTGAAGATTTTACAGGTCAGGCTAAAATATTAGAGAACCTCAATATTTTTGTGAAGGCAGCCAGGCTGAGAGGCGAGGCGCTGGATCACGTTTTGCTACATGGCCCCCCAGGCTTAGGAAAGACGACCTTATCCCATATCATTGCTAATGAGATGGGTGTTGGCATTAAAATTACTTCGGGACCTGTATTGGATAAACCGGGTGATCTTGCAGGATTATTGACAAATCTCGAAGAAGGGGATGTCTTGTTTATCGATGAGATCCACCGTTTAAGCCCTTTAGTAGAAGAATATCTCTATTCGGCAATGGAAGATTTTAAAATCGACATTATGCTGGAAACAGGACCGAATGCACGGTCCGTGCAGATCTCCCTTAATCCGTTTACCCTAATCGGGGCAACAACACGCTCAGGACTTTTGACAGCCCCCTTGCGTGCACGCTTTGGAATTAATTCGCGCCTACAATATTATGATGCGAAACTCCTGACAACTATCGTGTTGCGTTCGGCACATATCTTAAACACACCGATTTCTGATGAAGGTGCCTATGAGATTGCACGAAGGAGCAGAGGTACACCCCGGATAGCCAATGCTTTACTGCGCCGTACACGGGATTTTGCACAGATAAAGGGTAACGGAAGCATCGATAAAGAAATAGCGAAATATGCTTTGCACGCGCTTAATGTGGATGAAAATGGTTTAGACGAGATGGACAACAAAATCTTAACGACTATTATAGACAAATTTAAAGGTGGACCTGTCGGTTTAAAAACTGTAGCCACAGCAGTTGGGGAGGATGAAGGTACGATTGAGGAAGTCTACGAACCCTTTCTGATTCAAGAAGGATACATTATGCGGACCTCGCGGGGGCGCGAATGTACCGAGGCTGCTTATAAGCATTTGGGCCGTGTCAATCACTCGAAAGGAAATACATTGTTTTAATCGCGAATAGAAACGATACTTTAACTTTTCTGCTGAATAATTTTATTGGTCCGGCTCATTAGGGCTGGACTAGGTTTTGTTCGTTGAAAATAGTTTATCTGAGCCTGTAACTCCTCATGTATCCAAGGGTACTTTTTTCGTAGGTTATTTAAGATGTCCAGGCAATTGACCAATACAGCGACAGGACATGAAGGTTCGATCATCCATTGGAAGGAATGCTCGATAATTTCTTCTTCTATCTCATTTTGAAGTGTATATTCTTTATTTTTTTTAGACGTTAAAAATAATAGAATTTTAGTATAGCTTCTAAGACAACTCCAGTTTTTTTGTTTTTTTAAATTGTTCAAGAATTGCGGGAGAACAGATTTTAGCAACGCTGTATTCTTTAAAACGATGGTTTCAAATACCCATGCGGCGCGAAAGGCAACCTTTTTATCCTTCTCTAAGGAGATGTTCAGCAGATCAGCCAGGGTTATTCCTTGGAGCATCTCCAAAGAAAAATCCGTTACCTCGAAAGATCTCAAGGTAACGGATAAAAATGCTAATTTTTCATTGTAGGTCATGTAACCGTTATTTTTGTGGTTTTTCTCGATTCATTTCAGTCATGTCAACTTCGTTCATCTTGGAATCACCCAACAGATATTGGCTAAAGTAATCGCCCATTTTCCAGAAGAAATACTCCGTCATATCGCCAAAGCCATGTCTTTGTCCAGGTAATAGCAGGAAATCAAATCTTTTGTTAGCCTTGATCAATGCGTCTACCATGCGAATTGAATTTGCCGGGTGCACATTGTTGTCAATGTCTCCTGTAGCGATAAGTAGTCTGCCTTTTAGGTTTTTTGCGAGCTCTGTATTTTTATTGATTTGGTAGGAGAATGTTGTATCGCCTTTAGCCGATACTTTTTCTGTCACCCCATGATGACGCTCACTCCACCAGCGGTTGTAAATCTGATTTTCATGGTTTCCGGCGCCAGACACCGCAACTTTAAAGAAGTCAGGGTAAACAAGCATCGCCGCTGTAGACATAAAACCACCGCCGGAGTGACCAGTTATACCAACGCGGTTAATGTCGATGTATTTATAACGATCTGCGAGCTGTTCCGCCGCTACTTTTTTATCTTCCAAACCATAATCGCGCAGATTGCCATATCCATAGGTATGATACCATTGCGAACGTGAAGGATGTCCACCACGGTTACCAACTGTGATGACGATAAAGCCAAACTGCGCTAGCCTGTCGATTCTGTCCATGCTTCTTCCAAAGGATTTATTGACAGCTTCGGTTTGAGGCCCAGGGTATACATATTCCACAATTGGATAAGTTCTGGTACTGTCAAAGTCAAATGGTTTGTACATGACCCCATAGAGATCCGTGGTGCCATCCCCAGCTTTCACTTTAAAAGGTTCTGGAAATTTGTAACCTGCAGCAAATAGCAAGGATAGGTCAGCTTTTTCCAGTGTCATTATTTTCTGTCCATTGCTATTGTATAAGACGGATTCAGGAGTCGTGTTTACTCTGGAGGAATTATTGACAAAATATCGGGAAGATTCGCTCACTTCCACTTGGTGGTCAAAGTTTCCTGGATTCAATAATTTAATTCCGGAGCCATTTGTATTTATACTGTACTGGTGTAGATAATAGGGGTCTTCGTTTTTCTCACGTCCCGATGCTGTAAAGTATAATGTTCCGGAAGCAGGGTCAAAGCCGGTAATTTCCTCCGTATGAAAAGCTCCTTTTGTAATTTGATTAATCAATTTTCCATTTGTGTCGTAGAGGTAGTAGTGGCCCCAGCCATCTCTTTCCGACCAATGAACTAATTGCTTCTTGTTTTCGATCAGGAATGGTTTTTGAACATCCAGATATACATTGGAACGCTCCTGGATAATATTGTTTACCGTACCATTTATATTGACCTTTAGGAGATCAATTCGTTTCAGGTCGCGGCTTGAGCGTGAAATGTAAAACTCTTCGTTATTGCCCAGCCAATAGTTGGTAAAATAATCCTCTTTATAAGAATTTTTATCCGGGGTTTTTGTCCAGGTAGAGACGGTCTGATTTTTAAACGCAGCTATATTGATGCGGCGTGGAGTTTTTGCTGCCGCGTCGAAGATATATAGTTCAGTTTCTGTCGAATCGACTTCGCCTGGCATTTGGTATTTATAAGTTTCAAGTGTCGGCCGGGATGAGCCAACATTATTGATTACCCATAAGGGCTTTAGAGAACGGTTGTCCTTTCTGGTCAAGGTAAAATAACGTCCATCCGGAGACCAGCTGATCCATACCCGCTTGCGTTTAGTATCGTTGTCTTTATCTTTTTCCTCACCCGTAGTTGTGCTATATTCATCACCGCCCCAAGCATAATATTGCACCCCGTCTTTTGTTATCTGGTGCTCAACAATGGTGCTGTCTTTTTCATCCTTTACCGCTTTAAGATAGTTGGATTTGTCCATCCAATACAAGTTGTAATCTTTCGCAAAATAGACTGTATTGGTGTCAGGCGAGAATGTCGCCCAACCCAATGGCGGTTTTACCTTTGTCGAGTCGCTGATTTCTACCACAGACTGTGCTGCTAAGTCATATTCCAGATAAAATAGTTTCTTTTTGGTGGTATCGGACTTATTCTTGAGCTTTTGTATTTCATCTTTGGATTTCACCGTATCTTTGGTGCTCTGAATCTGAAACCTCAATTTTTTCTCATCTTTGGTAAATCGAAGGCCCTGTAATTCCAAATGTTGTGCATCTACAGGATTTTTAACGATTTTAGTAATTTGTGCGGCGAGGTTGTCGTTATTGAAAAGAAGTTCTTTCTTTTTCAGCGCAGGGTTTACAATGTACCAGTTTCTTCCCTGCGGACTTGCGTAATCATACCAAAAGCGATCGGAAAAATTGATCCAATTTGGTTTGATGCTGGTCGAAAAAATCATTTTCTTTAATTTTTCAGGGGAGAATTTTGCAGCCAGCTGATAATTTGACTTTATAGGGGCTTCCTTCGCCTGTTGTGCAGTGCTAACATAGGGCAATAAGCTCGCCGCTAGGATTAAGTAGTACTTATGCATTAATAATATAGATAATTGTATAATAATGGTTCTGAACGTAAAAATATCTATTATTAGGTTCTTTTGCGAATGATTCGTGTAATAATCCTATGATGGATAGAAGTTTTCATTGAAATTGACCAGAAAAAGTTCCTTTGTTGCTCGGGTAACCCCAGTGTATAACCATCTTAAAAATTCAAGATCCAACATATCATCGTTTATATAGCCCTGGTCAACAAACACGATTGGCCATTGACCGCCTTGTGCTTTATGGCAGGTAATTGCAAATGCAAATTTAATCTGAAGCGCATTATAATAAGGGTCTTTTTTGATTGCTTCGAGCCTGTCCTTCTTATCCATGATATCGGCATAATCCAAGGCAATCTCTTCGTAGAGAGCTTTTTGGCTTTCATAGGGCAGATTGGGGCCGTCTGTATAGAGGCTATCTAAGATAACGCGGCAGGTGATGGGTTCTATTTCGTCAATGTCTACAAATTCAAGCGTGACATCTGCAAATCGAAATCCATGCTGATCGTGGATGTTACTTACTTTTCGTACTTTGGCCATATCGCCATTTGCAATAAATCCATCGCCCATGTTGTTTTCCTGTAACCAGAAGTAGTTGTTTTTTACAACCATAATATAATCTCCGCCCGTCAGTTCCTCGTCCCGGAACAAAATTCGGTTCCTTATATTTTGGTTGTATAAATTTGCAGATCGATTTGAACGGCAGATAATCATGGTATTTTCGAGTCCATATTTGTCATATGCATAGTTTATACCTTCGATTAACCGTTCACCTGTCATTCTGTAAAGATCTTTAAATCCTTTTGTTATGAATTTTGGAAAAGGGAAGTCGTCTTGATCTTCTTCTGCCGAGGTTATCTCTTCGCGTATTTTGGTTGCATTGTACAATATACCGGAGTCTTTGGATTGGCGGACAACCGTGGTTAGCTCAAAAGGATAAACGCAAAGATGAAATTCACTTTCGAGATAGCTTGGGTTTAAGGCAGGACTATCCAGGAGTCCTACAGGAGGTAATTGAGCCGTATCTCCAACAAATAATAGGGTACAGTTCTTCCCCGATTGTACATAACGGATCAAGTCGTCCAACAGGCTTGCCGAAAATGCATTCACAGGTGCGTTGGATATCATTGAAGCTTCATCGATGATAAATAAAGTGTCTTCGTGCAGGTTCTCCGCCAAGGTGAAATCCAGCTGAAATGATACAGCAGATTTTTTTCGGTATATTTTTTTGTGTATTGTCAGTGCTTTGCGACCAGAATAATAGGTGATCACTTTTGCCGCCCTGCCTGTTGGCGCCAGCAGAACAGCCTTTTTCCGTAATGCAGGCAGCACTTTAACCAGCGCCGAAATTAATGTTGTTTTTCCCGTACCAGCGTATCCTTTAAGTACAAAGCAGGATTGCTTGTCAAAAGCGAGAAGAAATTCTTGCAATAATTCGAAAGCCTCCAACTGCTGTTCGGTGGCTTGCCATGGGAATTGCTGTATTAACAGATTTTTGATGAACACCCTCAAAGTTATTTAAAAGGTTTGTCTTATCCTCTAGAAAAAGCTATTTTTGCTCTAAGAAGTTTTAATTTTTACAATTCAGCGAATGAATTATATTTCAAAACAATTTAATATTCATTATTTACCGGAGTACAATCTTTTGGTCAAGGCTGGCTTTCAGAAGGATGTCTTGGCGGTGGTTGATAAAAAGTCGATCGCACCGATTTTGATCGAGTATCCGTCTGAGGAGCCAATTTTGGATGCCACACGGATTATGAGCCTTCCGTTTCGATTTGTCCGCGTTGTGATACCACATCAAACTTTTACGTTTATTCCAAAAGAATTTTTTCTGAGCGAAAATATCAGCGATTACCTACAGTTTTTAGGTACAACTGATCTTGAAAATACATTTAGCTATTCTTTAGATAATCTTAATTTAGTTGCTGTATACCAGTTTGATGGGCTTTTATTAAATAGGTGGAAGCGGTTGTTTCCTGATGCTGTTATACTTCCCGAATTTGCGGTTGTGCTTGATCGTGCCCAGGAGCGTGTATCTATTAGAGGGAGTGTGCTGGGGCTTCATTTTGTAGCTGAAAATACAGTTGATTTTTATCTGTTTAAAAACGGGGTTTTTCAGCTTTATAATAGTTTTGAAATTCATAATCTTGATGATATCAGCTACTATGTCCTTAATATTTTAACACAATTCAATCTAGGGGACTCCATCAATAAAGTGCTCCTTTCAGGAGAAATTCCAAATGAATCCTATTATAAACGTATCTCTACTTATGCGGGTGATATCGAAATATTGGATTTGAAGACAAAAGTCGTATTGGCGGATAGCGAGATCGAGTCAAATTTGACCCCATATAATGTATTGTTTGATTCTATACTATGCGAATAATCGGAGGTCGTTTAGGTGGTTTAAGGCTGAACCCACCAACCAATTTACCTGTGAGGCCAACCACGGATATCGCTAAGGAAGCGCTGTTTAATATTTTACAGAACCGACTGGATTTTGATAGTTTAAAGTGTCTGGATCTTTTTGCAGGAACAGGAAATATTAGTTTTGAGCTCGCATCGCGAGATGTGGAGTCAGTAGATGCAATAGATCTTCATTTCAAATGTGTGCAATATATCAATGAAACAGCCGGGAAGATGAAACTGGAGCAAATTAAAGCAAGGAAAGCCGATGTATTTAAGTTTATTGCCAGCTGTAAGAATACCTATGATTTTATTTTTGCAGACCCACCTTATGATATTCCTAAATTGCCACAATTGCCAAAATTAATTTTTGAACAGGAATTGCTGCATGAACATGGGCTCCTTGTTGTTGAGCATCCGTCAACAAGACAAATGGAAGATCATCCAAATTTTATAGAAACTAGAAAATACGGGTATTCATCATTTTCTTTTTACGCTAAGACTATCTAATATGAAAATTGCTGTTTTTCCGGGCTCTTTTGACCCCTTTACATTAGCTCATCAAGATCTTGTTGAGAGAGCAATGCCGCTATTTGATAAAATTATTATTGCAGTGGGCTATAACGCCAATAAAAAAGGAATGTTAGATCACGACGAACGGGTAGATTCAATTAGCCGTGTTTTTAACGATGTGAGTAGGGTTGAGGTGCATAAATATAAAGGTCTTACAGTAGATTTCTGTAAGCAAGTTAAAGCACGTTTTATATTGCGTGGGCTCCGAAATACCAATGATTTTGAATTTGAAAATGCTGTTGCTCAAAATAATTTGTTGCTCAATAATGATGTTGAAAGTTATTTTTTAATGAGTAGATCTGGAAAGGCACATATTTCTTCATCCATTGTTAGAGACGTGTGGTTTAATGGAGGAGATATCAGTGCGATGGTGCCTGTTTCCATTTTATCCTTGCTGAATGAAAAAATAAGATAAGTTGCCTCGGGCTGGGAAAAAGTTGTTGAAAAACAGGTGTTTATATTCGTTATCTAAATCATCTGTTTTCTTTATTTTAGAACAGCTCACTTTCTCCTATACCGTATAGCCAAATATTATTTGGTAACTTGATTAGTATATTTTTAATGTTCTTATTTTCAATATACTAGATTGTTTTTTTTGTGTTTTTGGTCTAGTAATCGCTTGCTTGGTTTAAGAGGCAATACTCTTCCGGTGTCAGCTTGATTTCTACAGCTCTGCTAAGTTCTTCGAGCTGCTGGATACTAGTTGCACTCACTATAGGCGCTGTAACTGAAGGCCTGTGTAAACTCCAGGCTAATGCTATAGCTGACATGCTAGCTTGTTGTGTATGTGCTATCTCAGCCAAAACATCTAAAATGCGCAGGCCGCGGGTGTTAAACTTGTCTTTTAATGCGTCATAACGCTTGGCACCTTTGATGTCATCAATAGAGCGGTATTTACCCGACAGGAAACCACTGGCAAGTGAATAATAGCTGATGACGCCAAGATGATTATCGAGGGCCAATTGTTCATACTGCTCTTCGTATTTCATCCGGTCGTAAAGGTTATATTCGGGCTGAATAGCGATATAATACGGTAAATTGTGGTCTTCGGCTATACGAAGGGATTCTGAAATCCGTTCTGGACTTAGGTTGGAAGCACCAATCCATTTTATTTTCCCATTCTGTATCAGGTGATGATAAGCCTCCAGTGTTTCATCGATTCCAGTTGTCAGATCATCGTGATGAGATTGATAAAGATCGATTGTGTCTACATTCAATCGCAGGAGTGAATCTTCCACAGATTTAATAATATACTCTTTTTTAAGATTAGGTTTACTATTGTCTATTCGACGTCCGCCGACTTTTGTTGCAATCTGAATTTTATCGCGAATATCTCTTTTGCTGATCCATTTGCCAATGATTGTTTCTGATTCTGACCCACTGTGTCCCGGCACCCAATGTGAATAGTTGTTGGATGTATCAATAAGACTGAATCCCATATCGATAAAAGCATCTAACAGGGAGAAAGACTGTTTCTCATCGACGGTCCAGCCAAATACATTTCCACCGAAAACAAGAGGTTTGAATTCAATTTCACTGTTTCCGAGTTTTACTTTTTCCATGATCATTTGATTGTTTTCTGATTAAAAATACGTAAAAAAGGTCGTTTTCAATCGTTCTATAGGGCAATGAAAAGTTTTTTTAAAATTTTCTCATTCATTTTCAATGAGTTTTAAAAATGATCAGTATAGTGATTTGGAATAATAAAAACTTTACTTACTTTTGCATCATCCCAAACGGATATGCCCGGATGGCGGAATTGGTAGACGCGCTGGTCTCAAACACCAGTGGGAAACCGTGCCGGTTCGACTCCGGCTCCGGGTACTAAAGCTTCTCAATCGAGAAGCTTTTTTTATTTACTGACTATTTTTTATACTTAGCTTAGCGTAGTTTCGCGCGGTTCCTTATTCATTTCCAAAATGAATGGTCTTATTCTTCTGGTTCTAAAACTTTTTTCCATTAAAATGTAATAGAAATAAAAAACACCACAATACAGCGTATTATGGTGTTACATGAATATGTGGTTTGATTAGTTTTTTGCTAAGACCATTTCTGGTTCTTCTTTTCCGCCATGACAGGTTTTACAGGAAATAGCTTTGGCAGGCGAGCTATCCCAGCTTCGATTAAAATACTTTTTGTTTATCTTTTGGGTCATCTTAATCATCGCTCGTCCAATCTCTTTTTTGTGGTTATCATCACTCGCAAAATCCATTTTTTTGGGATCTTCCTTCGACGGTGCATGACAGAAACCACATTTTACACCCAATGCGACATTAAATTCCTTCATAGTGGAAATTAATTCATCGTGGGAGATATTTTTGGGAAGAACTTTGAGATTAGTCGGTTTTGGTTCTTCTTTAGGTTTTTCCTGTTGGAAGCTAAATGCACTCAAAGCAATGGCAATAGCAAACACAGATGCAATTGCACCTAATTTATTTATTTTTTTCATTTCTCTTTTCCTTTATGCTTACCTAAATATAGGGAGAAAGAGATAATTTTCAAACAGAAAATGAAGTTAATATGACAATTTAGATTGATTATTATTTACGTACTGCATTATCCACAACCCAAGATTGGCTATTGGATTGATAATTAATTTTCAGCAACTTTCCTTCGATCTTCACGTCTTTTAAGAGTGTTGTATCAGTAGAAGTCCAAGTGCTATCATTGGTTTTATCAAATCGAACGCCTGTAATATTTGGGATGCCTGTGAAAAACTCAATTTTATAAGTATCGGTACCATCACGAAGCACCCGTATCAGGCGATTATCCCGGTCCACTTCAATGGAATTGCCTTGGTATTTAACACGACCGATAAAGCTGCCGGAAGCGTCCGCAGCACCACCTGTATTTTCATTTTTTTTACACGAGATAAATAAGATAACGAATAAAACGGGCGAGACTAAAGGCTTAAACAACTTCATGTGTGTAATTTTTGTGCTAAAATAAGCTTTTTTGGCCAAAATCTCAATTGATCAATCCAGAAATGATGTTAATGGTCAATGCAACGACAAACGTATTTAAAGCAAAGGAGAGGAGGCCATGAAATAATGCTACTCTTCTTATTTTTTTTGACGATATTTCCACATCAGATACTTGAAAGGTACAGCCCATCACAAATGAAAAATAAGCAAAATCTAAATAATCTGGATGGTCATCTCCTGGAAACTCCAGTCCAGCTCCATTTGCGTGATGTTCGTAGTATAATCGCGCATAATGAAAGGTGTATATGGTGTGAACCAATATCCATGAAGCCAACATAGCCAGCATACAAATAATGATAATGTAAGCATCATTCAGCTGTTTATCCTTACTTGATATGATAATCATTAATACTGAAATAAAACAGCCTATGGTCACTAAAATAATAAAAAGGGATACAAAGAGACGGCTACCATCTTCTTGCTGTGCTTTGCGCGCAATGGTAGAAATAGGTGTGGTGTAGAATGTATACCAAGATATAGAAACGTAGGAAAGACAAAAACCAAACCAGCACAACATTAAATTGAGCAAGGGGATGGTTTTAATGGGAGAGATGAAGTAGATCAATAAAAAAATACAGACCGAAATCATTGCCCTATGAATGGACTGCATTCGATGTAGGTAATAGTTTATTTTTCCCATTTCAGTTCTATTAACAATCAAACTGTTCTTCTGCATCAAAAATCAATGGATTGCCATGATTGGAAAGCAGCAGTAATAGTGCCTCTTCCTCATAATTCCTTGGATTGGAAAAAATAAAATCCAGCGCGCCATCCCGGTCAATATCTCCAACAAATAATGTCCTCATAAATACATGGTCATATTGATCTACCTGGAAAAGTGTCTTTTCTTTACCTCCATTGGTTGCGCTATAGTTGAGTTTATAATTGGCAACCTCATGAAATACTTTCTCGTGACCGTTTTCGTCGGTTTGCACTTCAGTCGATCTAATATCACCCACTGCTTTGAGGGTAACTTTTTGGTTTTTAAAAGTATACTGGACAGATTCTTTTGGCCAGATTTCGGCTTGATTTATTTTGACATGTCCAATGAGACCAGGCTTAAGTCCGCTTAACTTCAAGAATAACAATGAATTTCTGCGTGATTCGACACTCTTAGACGGTACCTGAGCACACTCGTCAAAACCATCTTTAATCACATAATCCGCCTTTGCCAAGTAATATTGTCCACTTTCTTCGTAAAGATCATACCATTCTTTATTTAAGACAGCCGTTGGATCTTCCTTCTCCCAGATACGGTAACTACGAACAAGGAAAATCTGACCTTTAGCAGGGTCTGCTTTTTGGTAAATAGAAGATGTTGTGTCATCCACAGTCGATACCGCTAAACTGTCTGATACTATTTTTGCATCAGGTCGATCTTGCTGTTGTTTTGTTGTCTGGTTTGAACATGCCTGCAGGGAGAGCAAACCCAATATCAGGCTGAAGGAAAAAAAAACATTCATATGCGGTGAATTTTGCTTAAATATATAAAATTCACCGTATATAAAGTAGTTTGGATTCTTACGTAAGAATTTCTTTCAACAATGATAATGAATGGAGACACTTTTCATCATCAAAGATATAGGAAGTCGCCATGATCTCGTCCACTTTGTGATCGTTTACGAATTTTTCTATTTCCGGAAGGATTTTAGGGCCATCGCCAATAAATGCACAGGAAGCCATACTTTGCACAGCTTGCTCTATCGCGGGAATGCCTTTGTAGATTACCTCTTGAGTAGGTTCTGAAAGTGGTCTTCTGGTATTTGTCACAATACCAGCGAATAGATTATAGAAGCTTGTTGCTAAGAAATTGGCTTCTTCCGTACTATCGGCAGCGATAACATTGACACAAGAGATGAAATATGGTTTTTCTAAGGTATTAGAAGGAACAAAATTTTGATGATAGATCATGCTTGCTGAGGCAAACTGTGCCGGAGCAAAATGCGTTGCAAAAGCATATGGAAGACCTAAGCTAGCAGCTAAATAGGCACTATCGGTACTTGACCCGAGGATATAGAGTGGGATGTCCAATCCTTCTCCTGGAAATGCACGTACTTTTGCGTCGTAGTTGTCTCCACTGAAGTAGCGCTGTAAGTCTTTTACCTCTTGTGGAAACTGAAAGGCTGTATTCAAGTTGTTTCTGCGCAAAGCCATTGCGGTCAATTGATCAGTGCCCGGTGCACGTCCCAAACCGAGGTCAATACGCCCGGGAAACAAGGTTTCTAATGTTCCAAATTGCTCTGCAATGACTAAAGGAGCGTGATTTGGTAACATGATCCCACCAGAACCCACGCGTATAGAACTGGTGTTTGATGCGATATGTTGTATGAGGAGTGAGGTTGCTGAACTGGCAATATATTCCATATTATGATGTTCGGCAACCCATATCCTTTCAAAATCTAATTTTTCTACATGTTGGGCTATTTTTACGGTGCGAGCCAACGCGCTTGCTGTATTTTCTCCTTTTTTGATCGGAGCCAAGTCCAATGCTGATAACGCTATTTTATCCATGCATTAAAATTACGGAGAAGTTATTCGACAATTGTAATGAAAATGTCTATTCTAAAATGCGTTGTGTATGTATGACACTAAATTGATCATTCACGGTTGTCGTGAAAAATGTGAACGAATCACTAGCGTCTTTGATCTTAAATTTCTTTTTGATCTCTTCGGTCTTCAAGGGAAAATTTTTGGCGATGATATCGGAATTCAATGCTCTTTTATTTTTCTTAAAATCTGTAAATGATTCCACCTGTTTGATGATGAATGTTTTACCGGGAAAATTTTCGATCTTTTGATCGGAGGTGTAGAGATGGGTATTTTTATGGAGTTTTTTTACGTTGAATACTTCGGCAATAGTCTTAAATGCTCCGGCTTTGGAGAGAGCTACATCCGGTTCGTATAAATAGGATAGCGGCCTACTGTAGTCATTTGAAATTGCACGTTCATTTTCGTAAGTGAAAGATATAATCTGCTGTTGTTCTTGATATAACCTGACCGCGTGGATGCAAGGTTCAGCTTCGTATCCTTTCTCCTGCACGAAGATAAGTTCTTTGCAGTCATTTTGCAAAGAGACGACATAAACGTCCTTAACATGTTGCAGCATGTGTATTGCTGCAGAAATATCCAATAGTGGAGCTAGCTTACTTATTATTTTGTTGGTATGTTTGAAAAATTCATCTTGCAAGGCAACCAAATTAGGTTCACATTCATCAAGTAGAAACACTTTTTTGTTTTGAACTCTTCTTGAAGGATCCAAATAGATATAATCAAATCTTCTCTTTGGATCGTTTAGTATATATTCAACTCCATTTGCCGCAATGATCTGAAGATTTTCTGCTTTCAATATCTTTGCATTATGTTGGGTGATTGCAGCGAGTTCGGGATTGAGTTCGCAGGATGTTACTTGCTTTGCCCGTTTAGAGAAGTAAAAGCTATCAACACCGAAGCCACTGGTAGCATCAATTAAATGGCTGTTGTTTTCGATGAGTGAACTTTTAAATAATCCGGTTTTCTCGGAAGAACATTGTTCGAGATTGAGTTTGGTGGGGAAGTAAATCCCTGCTGTTTCGGCCCATAGTGGAATTTTGCCGCTCGCCCGTTGTCTACCATCGAGTTGTGCCGCGAGCTCGGAAGATGATATTCCTTCAAAAGGAGATTTTTTTAAAGCGATTTTAGTCGGAGACTCCAGTTTGTTTCGTTCTAAAAACTGTTGAGCCTCCTCTTGAAGGATTAATGTGTTCATTTATATTTTCTTAACGAGAAGTTGGCAAGTATAGGTATCCTTTAGTTCGCTAATAACTTCTTTATCAACCAAAACGCGATCAATGGTTTCTTGATTATAATAACGGATTGTAATGAGTTCTAGCCCAGATTCATACCTGACTTTGAATTTTTGCTCCAGTTCGTTAATTAAGTCGACTAGATTTTTTCCAGTATCATCGACGGAAACCGTAAAGTTGATCGCCGTATTATGCATCATATTAATTTTAATACGATGTTCATGAAATAGGTTGAAGATGTCTCTCAGATTGTCTTCAACGATAAATGAGAAATCCCTCGGGGAGATGGAAATAAAAATCTGGTTCACCTTAAAGATGAAGGAGGGCACAGGTAAAGTTTGGTTTGTACTCTTTATCATTGTTCCAGGTGAGTCTGGGTCCACAAAGGATCGCACATTTAATGCGATCTTTTTATTCTGAAGCGGCTTGATTGTTTTCGGGTGAATAACCGTAGCCCCATAATAGGTAAGCTCTATAGCATCGGTATAAGATAGCTCAGGAATCAACTCGGTTTTCTCAAACCACTTCGGATCCGCATTAAGTACACCTGGAACGTCTTTCCATATAGTTACATTTTCGGCATTTAGACAAGAAGCAAAAATTGCCGCAGAGTAATCGGAACCTTCACGGCCTAAAGTGGTTGTGAAATTTTCTGAGGTAGAACCTAAAAATCCCTGCGTAATTACAATATACTCGTCTAGGATGGCTGGCAGTTCGGCACGGATTTTTTCTTCCGTTTTGTTCCAGTCTACGACAGCTTCGCGATAGGTGTTGTCCGTAAATATATAATCTCGTGCATCTAGCCATTTTACCTTTTCACCAATGAATGCAACGTAGGCTGCAACAATCTTGGTGGAGATAAGTTCACCCATCGAAACAATTTGATCGAAAAGATAATCATATGAATCTTGAGGTTCTTCCTCTAAAATCCACTCGATCTCCACAAAGCAGTTGGAAATCTCATCAAATATAGGATGTTCAGCTTCAGGGAATAATTCTTGAAGGATTTGAAAGTGAAATGCTTTCGCCTCTTCAAGTGTCTGAAATTGGTTCCCCGTGTTGTTAAAATATTCTTTGGTCAATTTCTCTAGAAGGTTTGTTGTCTTTCCCATGGCGGATATGACGACTAACAAGGCGTCGCCTTTGTATTTAGAAATAATCCGCGCCGAATTTCTGACACTTTCAGCATCTTTTACTGATGCACCCCCAAATTTAAAAACCTGCATTTATTTATTAGTTTAGTTGATTGCTAGTTGATACTATTAATATAGTGTAATCCTTTTTCTGAAATCAGATGTTTAAATGTTGTATAGGGAATACGTAATTCAGTATTTCCTTCAGCATAAGATTTGATTTCGTATACGTTGTAGTAAAACAGGATGTCGTTTTTTTCAAAAGTGAAGTTATCGGCCAAAGAAAATTTACCGTCTTCAAAAAAGTACTTTCCATTTAGGGAATCATCAGCATTTAATCCTTCTTGCTTACGGAAGTATTGCTCGGCGATTTGAACGAATTTATTTTTGTTCTCTTCCTGAATGATATCATTGATTGTAATTGCACTGTTAGATTGACGATCAAAATTGGAGTACAGCGTGAAATGGTCCCCATGCGCTCCACCAGTATATTCCTCTTGTTTGGTTCTTATACCCAAGAAAACAGGCGTATTGACGATCACATCAATCTGTAGATCCCGACTCCAGGTTGATGTAGATTTGCCATTATTGTCTTCCACATATTCGTTGTATGAATTTATAAAGCGATGTGCTGCATCTGCCATGCTTGTGTCGCCTTCAAGATGAACGATACTTGATATGAGGGTATTGATTTTATTTTCTTGGAAAATCGGGTATTTTGCGCGAAAATAAGTTGTGTCCAAGCGATCATCTTCTTTTAGAAAATAATTGCTATGCTCATCGATGATTTTTTGACTATAGGAAAGTGTGTCTGTGGGCTGTTTCGCTATAGCGGCCTTTTTGTGGTCACTGCAAGCGGACAGAACGCAGCTAATAAATAATACTATTAAAAAAAAGTAAAATCGCATTGAATTGATGATTCTCGTTATTTAATACGTGATTGACACATTAATCCATTCGGCATCGAAGTTTGCTTTATATTTTTCATAAAACTTTATAGCTGGCTCATTCCAATCGAGGACCTGCCACACCATGCCATGAAATCCACACTGTTTGCCGTAAGCTAAAGTTTTATCAAAAAGCAGCTTGCCTATCCCTAAACCTCGCATTCTTTCGGTAACAATCAAATCTTCCAAATAGAGTCTTCTACCTTTCCAGGTTGAATATCGGACATAATATAATGAAATTCCGACAATTTCGCCATCCACTTCGGCAACAAATGCACCCCAAACGGGATTCTTTCCAAATCCTGCATCTTTAAATTCTTCAAGCGACACGGTGACCTCGTCCGGTGCTTTTTCAAAAATAGCCAATTCTTTAATTAGCTCGAGTATTTGGGTGCAATCACTTTCAATTGCCTCTCGTATCGTTGTTTTAATCATTGTTTTTGAAGTGTTTGATTACTCTTTTGCCAAATATTGTGCTTCCAATCCGTACCATTGTCGAACCTTCTTCAATCGCTAACTTATAGTCTGAAGACATCCCCATGGATAGGATATTAAAATACTCTTCCTTCCGGTAGAAACTTACCTTAATTCCATCGAATAACATTTTTAACTCATAAAATTCGGCTTTAATGACTTTTTCATTATCTGTATTGGATGCGATGCCCATTAAGCCACAGATCCGAATATTTTTTAATTCGAGAAACTCGTCGTCGCGAAGAAGTTCGATTAGTTCAGCATGGTCGAAACCGAATTTTGTTTCTTCTTCTGCAATATATACTTGTAACAAACAGTCGATTGTACGTTGCGCTTTCTGCGCATGTTTGTTAATCTCTTTTAATAATTTTAATGAATCAACTGACGCAATTAAGCTGATGAATGGTGCAATATATTTAACCTTATTAGTTTGAAGGTGACCAATCATATGCCACTGAATATCTTTAGGTAAAAGTGCTGCTTTTTCAACTAATTCTTGAACATGATTTTCACCAAATATACGCTGTCCTGCCTCATAGGCTTCCATAATGTCCGAATTGGATTTTGTTTTTGAAACTGCTACAAGTTGTACCCCAACAGCCTCGGTTTCCAATCTTAACGCTTCTAAATTACGAGCAATACTCATTTCCGATATAGTTTTGATGATGTAAAAAGCGCCAAATGTCGGTGCTTTTTGTAAATTTGTACAAAACTACGAAATGCTACGATTAATACTGAATCTACTTGCAGTGATTTTTTTATTTGGTTCTTGTATCGGAACTGGGGGGAAAGATATTATCCCTCAAAGTAAGTTTGTGGATGCATTGACCGAAATTCAACTGACAGACTCCTATCTTAATATTTTGCCCATTGACAGCGCACGTAAAGTAATGTTGCCTTTGTATCAAGTGACCTTTGATAAATATGGATTGGATTCGGTTTCTTTTCGAAAGAACTTAGACTATTATGGTAAGGATGCTGAAGTGATGTCTGCGATTTATAAAAAAGTGGAGGATAATTTAACGAAGGAAAATAAGGTTTACGCCGATATAGAACGGAAAAAGCAAGATTCAATTCGAACGCGCGATTCAATCCAGAATATGCGTTTTCAAGATAGCACCAATCGCGTTATGCGTGCACAACAGTCTTATCAGGAACGAATTGCAGCACTTATACATTATTTGCCAAATAAGACGAAATTCAACTTTAGAGAAGCTTCTTCCTTGTTTAATACGAACTTTCAAACAAAGACTGGTATAAACATGAACGGCTATCTCATGAACCAATTGTCGGTCGGTAATTCAAATTTACCAATTGAATCGCCTTCTCCACAGAAAGATACGGTTTCCCAACTGAAAACACCTGGTACTTCAGTCAAGGATACTCTTGTGATACAAAACCATGTGGAGCCACAATTACCAACAAATGAATTGGAAAAAAGACCAATTCTCACGCCGCCGCGGCACATCAAGCCGCCGACGGAACTTTAACCATCAAAGAATATAATTTCTATGGTATATCCAATAAATGCAATTGATAAACTCGGGTTTTCCGAGATAAAAGATAAAATAAAACAAAAATGCCTAAGCGAGTCTGGGCGTGAGCTAGTTGAAAAAATTCAACCTCAGACCCGGTTTGACCAAATCGACCGATTTCTAAGACAGACCAGCGAGTTTAAGGATCTTCTGATGAATGATGGCGCATTTCCTGTTGAAAATTTCTTTCCGCTTAGATCCATTATCGAGAAAGCTCGAGTAGAGGGCGCGTTCTTATTCGAGGATGAATTTTTTCGGGTATTACTATCCCTCAAGACTGTTTACGCTATTATCCGTTATTTTAATGAACGGGAAGGTCTCTATCCCAATTTAGAGGTATTGTTTGAGCATTTACCGATCGAGAAGGGGATTATTCGCGATATCGAAATGGTCATTGACGAGCGTGGAAAGCTTAAAAATAATGCTTCCCGATTACTGTTGGAAATAACCCAACAAATTCAACGGGCGGAACAGGAGGCCCTAAAACGTATCAATAGTATCTTTAAGAGCGCACAGGACAGCGGATGGACAGCGGATGGGAATCTGACGATACGGGATGGAAGGCTCTGTATTCCTATTCTTGCGGAAAATAAAAGAAAGCTCAAAGGTTTGATTCATGATGAGTCCGCTACGGGACAAACTGCTTATATAGAGCCTGAAGAAGTATTTCAGTTAAATAATAAAATTAGGGACCTGGAGTTTGAACGTAGGCGTGAGGTCATCCGTATTTTAGTCGAACTAACGGACAAGGTCCGGCCACATATTCCGCTCTTGCTTTCCTATCACAGCCTATTAACCAAAGTAGATTTTGTGCGAGCGAAAGCACTTTTTGCCTTGGATATTGAGGCAGAAATGCCTGAATTATCGAAGGAGGCTGAAATTAATTTGGTCAATGGTCGACATCCGCTTCTATTGCTGAATCAGCATCATACTGTTGTTCCTTTAAACATTCAAATTGATCATATTCAACGTATTATTGTTGTATCGGGTCCTAATGCCGGCGGAAAATCGGTATGTATGAAAACGGTTGGTCTTTTGCAAATCATGGTGCAATCGGGCTTATTAATACCAGCGGAACCGACAAGTAAAGTCGGTGTTTTTAAGCAGATATTTGCAGATATAGGCGATGATCAATCCATTGAAAGTGATTTGAGTACATACAGTGCTCATCTGTCCAAAATGAAATATTTTACGGAATTTGCAAATGGACGTACTTTGGTACTGATCGATGAGTTTGGAACCGGTACCGACCCTTTGTTTGGCGGACCTATTGCTGAGGCTGTATTGGAATCCCTTAACAAAAAACAAATCAGGGGAGTTGTGACCACCCACTATTCAAATCTCAAAGTTTTTGCCAGCAATACGACAGGTCTGGAAAATGCTTCAATGTTATTTGATAATCGCGAGATGAAACCGATGTATATCCTACAAATTGGTAAGCCAGGAAGCTCTTATGCTTTCGAAATCGCGCAGAAAATAGGATTAGGTAAGGATATTTTGGAATCTGCTAAAAGTAAAATTGGTGTTCAACAGAAGAAGGTAGATACATTATTGATCGATCTTGAGCGAGAAAAGAAAGAGGTATTTGATACAAAGGTTGCTATTAATAAGCGCGAGAAGGAACTGGAGTCGATTAAATCGGAGTATTTGGAATTACAAAGTTATTTGGAAGAAAATAAGCGCGTAATTTTGAAAAAGGCGAAAGAGGAAGCGCAACAGATTATTAAAAGTTCGAATAAGTTAATCGAAAATACGGTAGCGCAGATCAAATCTGCAAAAGCGGATAAAGAGAAAACTCGTGAGTTGCGCAGCAATTTGGATCAGGCACTTCAAGCTGTTCTTCCCAAAGAGCAAAAACCGGCGAAGCAAATCGTCAAAGAAAAAACGCCTGAATCTACCATATTAAATATTGGGGATTGGGTACAGATTATAGATAATGGTGCTGAAGCGCAGATTGTCGAAATTGCAAAGAACAACCTTATTCTTGCCATGGGGGAACTTCGCACTGTTCAAAAGCGAAAGAATGTGATTAAACTCGAAGGGCGGGAAGGGAAGAAGTCTGCAAAAAGTCTATCAAGATCATTATCTTCTGGCAGTGTAGCTGATTTCAAGCCAGAACTTGATTTAAGAGGAATGCGCACAGAAGACGCACTGCATGAATTAGAACGTGTTTTGGATCGGGCCGTCATGATAGGTTATCCGTCCTTAAAAATTATTCATGGTAAAGGTGATGGTATTTTGCGCAAATTTATTCGCGATTACCTTCGTAAATATAGTCATGTAAGCCGTTTTGAGGACGAACATCAAGATCGTGGGGGCGATGGTATAACTTACGCATATCTATAGCCTTAATTGCATGGAGCTGAGTATGCTCAGTCTCCATGTTTCATCTTTCTGTAAAGTTCGGTATGGAAAATATTATTAACTTTTTGACTAGTGAGCCATTGTTAAACGCTCTCACTTCAATTCTGTGTGGGAGTTTAATTGGTTTTGAACGTGAGTATAGGAATAAATCTGCTGGATTTCGGACGGTAGTGCTTATTTGTTTCGGTTCGGCGATGTTTACTATTGTTTCCTGTTTGTTTATTGGCAATAGTACTGATCGCGTTGCTGCAAATATTGTGACTGGTATAGGCTTTATTGGTGCTGGTGTGATCTTTAAAGGCAAACTATCGGTTAGTGGTCTCACAACAGCGGCCGTTATTTGGGCGACAGCTGGTATTGGCATGTTTGCCGGATTGGGGCAACTGGTTTATGCGATTTCCTTTGCTGTTTTTATGGTGGTAATACTCGCACTTTTTCAGCGGATCGAAATTCTTTTGGCTCGTTACTACCTAGTCCGTTCTCTACACGTAAAGTTTAGTTCCAATGAGTTTTATCACTTACATGAGTTTGAACAATTGGCATTGGATTTTAAGATTAAAGCTACCAGGCGTGTTATTGAAAAGATTAGTGGTAAGTTAGAAGTAATATATGATATTTCTGGGAAAATGACCGATTTAGATCGTTTTAACCAACAATTGGCAGGTTCATTAGTTATAGATGAGTTTTATTATAACAAATAAACACATCTATAACTAACCTCATTGTAGCTTAAGTCGTTTCTTTACCTCCGAAAGTAATCAAAACCATACCTGAAATGATGACAAACATACCCAGTACCTGCTGCCAGCTCAATGAACTTTTAAAATATAGCGCCATCGCCAATTGGACAGTCAGAAATGTGCCACCAGAACATAAGGCTATTACGATAGGTTGAGAGACGTTCTTAAATAACTGCACAAGAAACCAACTTGCTGATAAAAGAATAATGTTTCCTATAATTAAAGTTGTCCATTTATACTTTGGATGTATCCCGCCAAGTTTAAACAGGATAGATGAAATAATTTGACAGGCCCAAAATGCCACAAAATATATATAGTTCAGCATGGATTTTTTATTCGTATCTACTATAAGCACTATTAAAAGATTGGCGCATCAATGCGAATTGATCGATCACACTCTTCATAAATTCTTCGTCAAGTAAATCAAAGACCCCATTTACACCGCCAATTATATCCATTTCTGCAATTTTATAAGATTGTTCTAAGTTTCCTTGTTCAAATTTAATAATGAATTTTTGATTCATACCAAAGATTGAAATCTTGCAATCGGGATGGGGGAGTTCAGCTATTAATCTCATTTAAATTTTGTGTTTTTTAAAATTAGCATAAAAGTATAAAAAAACGCCCAAATGCAATGCATTTGAGCGCTCAGGATTATGATATGATTAGAAAAAGGCGTGTTATACGATACCTTGTGCTTTCATCGCGTTAGCGACTTTTATAAAACCACCAATATTGGCACCTTTCAGATAATTAACGAATCCACTGTCTTGGCCATATTTCAAGCAAGTTTCGTGAATGCTTTCCATAATGGTTTTTAAGCGATTGTCAACTTCTTCTGTACACCATTGTGTACGGATTGAGTTTTGAGACATTTCCAAGCCGCTGACAGCAACACCACCAGCATTCGCAGCTTTACCAGGTGCAAAACTGATTTTTGCATCTAGAAAAACTTTAATAGCTTCTGCAGTAGAAGGCATATTTGCACCCTCAGCTACGCAGATACAACCATTTGCTACAAGCGCTTTAGCATCCGATTCTTCTAATTCATTTTGTGTTGCACATGGCAGAGCGATATCACATTTAAATTGCCATGGCTTTTGACCAGGTAAGAATTTGGCGTTTGGATAGCGAGCAGGATATTGATCGAGGTTTCTTCCCAAAGTAGCCCCAAATGCCATTTTTTCAGCATTAAAACCATCAGGATCGTAAAGTGTGCCCAAGCTATTTGATACAGTAATTACTTTGGCGCCAAGTTGAACAGCCTTTTCAACAGCGTAAAAGGCTACGTTGCCAGCACCAGATACTGTAGCTACTTTACCTTGTAAAGATTTTCCTTGATATCTGAATATGCAGTCAACAAAATATAGGAGCCCATAGCCGGTAGCTTCAGGACGAATATATGATCCACCCCATAATTCACCTTTGCCCGTTAGAACGCCTGTAAAATTGTTTTGAAGTCGTTTAAATTGACCGAATAAAAAGCCTATTTCGCGTCCACCAACGCCGATATCTCCTGCAGGAACATCTGTATCTGCGCCAATATGGCGATAAAGTTCTGTCATAAAGCTTTGGCAAAAACGCATAATTTCATTATCTGATTTACCTTTAGGGTCAAAATCAGAACCTCCTTTACCACCACCAATTGGTAGTCCTGTTAAGCTATTTTTAAATACTTGTTCAAAAGCGAGGAATTTTAAAATACTTTGGTTGACAGAAGGAGCGAAGCGAAGGCCACCTTTATATGGACCGATTGAACTGTTCATTTGAACACGATAACCACGATTTACCTGTACTTGGTGATTATCATCCAACCAAGTTACGCGAAAAGATATAATACGTTCAGGTTCAGTAAGTCTTTCGAGAATTTTTTGGTCGAAAAATTCAGGATGATTTTCAGTAATATAAGGAAATAAATCCTCAGTAACTTCTTTTACAGCTTGTAAGAATTCTGGTTCATTTGGATTGCGTTTCTCAACGATTGAAATGAACTCGTTAAAGTTTTTTGACATGTTTTAATTAGTAAAATTTCCCTTTGGCTGGTACTAATTTATATAATTTTTAATAAAAAACCAATATTTGTTAATTATTTACAATTATTGGTCTTTTTTAATGAAATTTCATATTTTTTTAAAATTATTTCAAACAGACTAATCAATAGCGAAATGAAGGCATAATGACCATTTGACAGTATTTTATTCGAAATTAAATCTAAAAGATAGAATCATTTTCGTTTTTGATAAAATAGCTATGAATACTCATTACAATTGATGAATATTTAATGTTTAGCTTTTTTTTCTGACTATTTGATAAATGTAGATGACCCCTATTTTCTTTATATATTTGGTAATTATAATTTATATTATGTTAAATAGTAAATATCCGAGTGTGCCCTCTCTATACAGTTGATCTTTAAGCTTGGTTCTTTAAAATAGATTCTGTGGTGTATAAGTTCAACTTCATAAAAAAAAGGAACCCAAACAATGCCTGAGTTCCTTGAATAATATTTAGGTTGAATATTTACGTTTAAAAAAATATTAATCGATTGCCTGAATCATTAAAGCACCAACGGTTAGATTTGTCCGTGGATCAATAACAATCGCTTGAGAATTTGCCGGATTTTCCTGCTGTAGATCAAATACTAGATTCTCAGCGGACTTAATGGCTATTCGACCAATATCATTTAGTTTGATTGGATCATTATATATTTTTTCCTGTGTATTGATATCAAATTTGTATAACACATCTACAATCTTAACCTTGGTTAATTTACTGTGGCTTTGGACAAGATAAACTTGCGCAGTATCCAAAGGCTTATTGTCGAACCAACATAAGTTTGCTTGAATATTGCGCTCAAACTTTGGCGGCTGTTCTACACTTGCAATGGTATCGCCGCGACTAATGTCGACATCGTCACTGAGGTGTACAATGACAGATTGTCCGTTTTCAGCCCGTTGAAGTTGTTGCCCGTTTAATTCAATCGCTTGAATTGTGCTATATGTTTCTGCTGGATAAACAATAACCTGGTCACCAACCGTCAGCCCCTCTCCTAGTACTCGGCCTGCATAACCTCTATAGTCGTGTAAATCATCGGTTTGTGGTCTTACAACCCATTGGACGGGAAACCTCCAACTGGCTGCTTCCTGTTCGTGAATTTCTACATTTTCCAAGTAATCCAATAAAGATTCGCCTGCATACCAGCTCATTCTTTCGGACTTATGGACAATATTGTCTCCTTTTAAGGCTGAAACAGGTATGAAATCAATATCCTTAAGTCCGAGATTGTTAGCTAAAGTTAAATAATCAGCCTTGATCTGTTCGAAAACAGAAGCGCTATAATCGACCATATCCATCTTGTTTATGCAGACCAAAACTTGTTTCATGGCCAATAATTTGGCTATGAAAGAATGACGTTTTGTTTGCTCTATTACGCCTTTGCGTGCATCAACCAGAATGATTATGAGATCTGAATTGGAAGCTCCAGTTACCATGTTTCTGGTGTATTGGATATGTCCTGGAGCATCGGCTATAATATATTTTCGGTGTTCAGTCTGGAAATATTTATAGGCTACATCAATTGTTATGCCTTGTTCACGTTCAGCTTTAAGTCCATCAGTCAATATGGCCAAGTCTACCGTCCCATCGTCATTTTTCCGGTTGGCACGCTGTATAGCTTCCAATTGGTCGTCCAAAATGGAGTTTGTATCATATAGTAATCGGCCAATCAAGGTACTTTTACCATCATCTACAGAACCGGCCGTTATAAATTTCAATATATTCATTGTTGTCAATATCAGGTATTTGATTTGAATTAAAAGTATCCTTGTTTTTTACGTTCTTCCATGGCTGCTTCCGATACCTTATCGTCCATTCTAGCGCCACGTTCACTTACCGTTGAGGCCTTGATTTCGGCGATAATATCATCTAACTCTGTTGCTGTTGAATCTACAGCTGCTGTACAAGTCATGTCGCCTACAGTTCTGAAACGTACAGATTTACGTTCTATGATATCATCTGCATCGATATTTAAGAATGAGGCAGCAGCCATCAGTTGCCCATTGCGGGTAATAACATCCCGTTCATGGCTGAAATAAATCGATGGCAATGCAATCTGTTCACGTTTAATATAGTTCCAAACATCGAGCTCGGTCCAGTTTGAAATAGGAAACACCCGTACATTTTCGCCTTTGTTTATTTTGCCATTAAAGATGCTCCACAGCTCAGGTCTTTGGCGTTTCGGATCCCATTGTCCAAATTCATCACGCACGGAGAAGATTCTTTCCTTAGCACGCGCTTTTTCTTCGTCCCGACGTGCGCCACCGATACAGGCATCAAAACCATGTTTTGCGATTGTATCGAGTAAGGTAACTGTTTGCAAGGCGTTCCGACTTGCATTTTTTCCTTTTTGCTCAACGACTTTTCCTTGATCAATGCTGTCTTGAACATAACCAACGATAAGTTTTTCTCCTATGTCTTCAATCAATGAATCCCTGAACGTAATTGTCTCGGGAAAATTGTGACCAGTGTCAATATGAACTAGTGGAAAAGGAAATTTACCAGGTCTAAATGCTTTTTTTGCTAGGTGAACAAGTGTAATGGAGTCCTTACCACCAGAGAATAATAGCGCTGGTTTTTCAAATTGTCCGGCTACCTCCCTTAAAATATATATTGCTTCCGCTTCTAAATGATCTAAATAGTCCATTCTCTGAAATAATAAAATTTGATTTTAATGAATTTGGGTTTCTACTTCGCTATTTTATGATTTAACGGCGTGCAAACCACATTCTTTTTTACTTTGATCTTCCCACCACCATCTACCAGCGCGGAAGTCCTCTCCTTCTTGTATTGCTCTTGTACAAGGTTGACAACCGATACTTGGGAAACCCTTGTCGTGTAGCACATTGTACGGGATATATTGCTCTTTACAATAATTTTTAACTTTCTCAAAAGTCCAGTCAAATAAAGGATGGATTTTGATGATTTGGTTCGTTTCATCGTATTCGATAAAGTCCATGTCGTGGCGATTGATGGATTGATCTGATCGGATGCCCGTTACCCAAATTTTTTTCCCTTTAATCGCGCGTTGTAAAGGTTCAATTTTCCTTATCCTACAACATTCCTTCCGATTCTCAACCGACTCATAAAAGGAGTTTGGACCTTTTCTGCTGATAAAATCTTCCAACAATGTTGTATCCGCAGTATATGTTTTAATACGCAACTGATAACGCTCCAAGGTGCGGCTCCACAGGGAATAGGTTTCTTTGAACAGTCTTCCAGTATCCAGTGTGAATATGTCGATATTAATATTATTTTTACCAATCCATTCCGTGATTACTTGATCCTCAATACCGAAAGAGGTTGAAAAAACTACCTCATTAGGAAATAGTGAGGCTATTGTTTGTAAGAGCTCCACTCCTTTTTTTTCGCCAATAATTTCTTTAATTTCCTTAACGTTCATAACGTAATATATTTTTGGTATGCTCGTTCAACTGCTTTACTTTGTATTCAAAATCTCCTCGAAGCTGCTCTCGATAAGCACTCATGAGTGATAGTGTTTCGTCAATTTCCTCCGGTAACAAGTCATTTAATAGTTCCTTCACCCTTTTGGCAATCGTCGGTGATTTGCCATTGGTGGAAATAGCTATTTTCAAGTCGCCTTTCTTTACGATGGACCCCAGGTAGAAGTCGCATAATTCGGGTTTGTCCGCGGCATTAAACAGTATGTTATTTTGCCCTGTTAAATTACGCAGCTGCTCGTTGAGCTCCATGTTATTGGTTGCTGCAATAACAAGTTGTTTGTCCGTAAGGTCGTCTGGTCTAAACGGACGTATGTGGAGCTGAATTTGTGTGTAATTTTGTAATAGCTCCTTAAATTCCGGGATGATTTCCCGAGTTACAATGGTCAGTTTTAATCCCTCATCATTGGAAATTAAAGCTTGAAATTTTTCCAATGCAACTTTCCCGCCTCCAACAAGTAAGGTGTCAATTTGATTCAATTTGACGAATATTGGAAATAGCTGGTTCATATCTATAAAGCTAAAGCTTTTTCTTTAATGTGTTGGAATGAACGATGCTTGGCAACGACCTCGCCGATTACAATAATCGCTGGGACACCGACCCTTTTCTCTGTTGATTCATCAAGAATATTATCGATAGTACCTAGTACAACTTTTTCATTAGGCAATGAACCATTTTGAATCAAGGCTATTGGTAAATTATGAAGATTTCTTTGGCGGTAGATTTCCACGATCTCTGCCAATTTTCCGTATCCCATCAAGACAACGACAGTGGCCTTGGATTCTGCCGCCAGATAAAGATCTGTTGAAAGTGAACCGTCCGATTTGGAGCCTGTGATGACCCAAAAGCTCTCACTGATTCCCCGGTAAGTTAATGGAAGTTGCTGTAGTCCGGTAAGTCCAATTGCGGAGGAAATACCTGGCACAACGGTAGTTTCAATACCATATTGCTGTACGTAGTCAATTTCTTCGCCACCACGGCCAAAAACAAAGGGATCACCACCTTTTAGACGTACAACATGGCCATAGTTTAAGGCATAATCCACCAAAAGGCGATTGATTTCATCCTGTGAAGTAGAGAGTTGTTCGGCTCGTTTTCCAACATATATTTTGATGCATTCAGCCTGTGCATAATCCAGTAGTTCATCATTCACCAAGGCGTCGTATAAAATGACATCTGCTTTTTCTATTGCTTTGATGCCTTTTAGGCTGATCAGATCCGGATCACCAGGGCCTGCTCCTACCAATGTTACTTTTGCTTTTATTGACATACCTATTCCCTCCTATACCAATACTGGTTTTAAATTTTTCCGTTGATAGACTTCATTGATAAACTTCGTTGCTTCCTGAAGGTAGTTGATTGCAAAATGCTCCGTTGGTTCATTTTTACTAATCTGTAGAACTAATTCTGGAAACGTTTGTTCAAAATTATATTCACCTGTTTCCACGAAATGTGTTTGGAATTCGTTGATTACAATATTTTGCGTGCTGGCGCTAATCCCTTTATCCAATAGTAGGGCTTTTGCTGCTTGTACAAAGGCATTATAAGCATGATAAATCGCATCCGAGAATTTGGATTCCCGAAATGTTTCATTTGCCCATTGTAATTTCTCTTCCGCCTCATAGATCAACGTAGCAACCAAGTCAATCACCACGCCTGCACACTCGCCAACTCCGATTGCCGTTTGGAAAGTTCCTTCATGTCCCCAGTCGACAAATTCGTCCTCAGCAAGATTGGTCAAATCCGATAGAGGCTTTAAAAGATTATAAAAGTAATTTTTACTTTGTCTGTCGTAGTAAGCATGGAAGTTTTCATTTGCTTCCGCATTTTTTTTATAATCATTCAGCACCCATTCTACAACATGCAAGACTCTTTTTGTCGGCACTTTAATAATACGCTCTGCAACACGTCCTTCACCATTACCAATTGTCCCGCCACCAAGCATAACTTGGGCTGCAGGGACCACTTTGCCCTCCGCTTTAACCGAGCTACCATGAAAGCCGATATGTGCCAGACCATGTTGGCCACAAGAATTCATACAACCCGAAATTTTGATTTTTAAATCCCGATTAAAGACAAAATCCTGATGAAATTCGGCGATATAAGATTCGATAACCCGCGCCATTTCAGTACTGTTTGAAATGCCTAGATTACAGGTATCCGTACCAGGGCAAGTTGTTACATCAGCAGTACTATCAAAACCTACCTGCGCTAGATCCAACGATTTAAGTAGTTGATAAATATGTGGCAGTGACTTTTCTGTTGCGTATTTTAGCAGTAGGCTTTGGTTTTGTGTGATACGGATATCGTCCGCGACCAAATCCTTCAGACCTGCAACCAACGCGCGTGCTTTATCTGTACCTATATCACCGGTGGATACCCGCACATAGACACCGTAATATCCTTTTTGTTTTTGTTCGAATGTATTGGTGCCCTTCCAAACTTGATAGTTTAGATCACTATCTAGGTTAATCGTTGATAGCTGATTGTCGTCCGGTGGCATTGGCTGTTCGATTTTGGTTCGGTCGATCGGATAGCTTTTCACCTTCGTGGCGATTTTCTCGGCTTCAATTAAACTTAGCACTTCCTCTAACCCTAATTTCTGAATAAGGTATTTGAATCGAGCTTTATTTCGGTTATTTCTTTCACCATAACGATCAAAGACACGAAGTGTCGCTTCGATATAAGGGATCAATTCATCTTCTGGTAAAAACTCGCTTGTTACTGATGCTAAAAAAGGCTGAGATCCCAATCCCCCACCCAATAACACTTTAAAACCACGAACTTCCACACCATCAACAATTTTTAGTTTTGGAATAAAACCAAGGTCATGAATATAGGAAAACGCAGTGTCTTCATCACTGGCAGAAAATGACATTTTGAATTTTCGTCCCATTTCCGCACATACTGGATTGCGCAAAAAATATTCAAAGGTCGCCTGAGCATATGGCGAAACATCAAATGGTTCCTTTGGATCGATTCCCGAACTTGGAGAAGCGGTGACATTACGGACTGTATTTCCACAAGCTTCGCGTAATGTAATATCGTCTTCAGCCAATTTGGACCAAAGTTCTGGTGTACGGTCAAGACTAACGTAATGAATCTGTATATCTTGACGTGTGGTCAGGTGTAGATTACGGCTTGCGTATTCGTCTGATATTGCTGCAATTTTGTTCAATTGCTTAAACGTAACCTTTCCAAACGGAAGCTTTATACGAACCATTTGAACTCCAGGTTGTCTTTGTCCATATACCCCCCTAGCCAAACGCAACGATCTAAATTTTTCGTCGGCAATTTTGCCCTCGTGGAACAATCGAATCTTTTTTTCAAGTTCGATAATTTCCTTCTCCACGATAGGATTTTCTAATTCTGTGCGGAAGCTTTGCATATAACAAATAAAATCTATTGATTTAGTATTCTTTTCTCGATGTCAAATGTAAAAATATTTTTTTAATATTCTATAATATCTACCAAATTAATATATATTTGCCCTATAAAATTTAATATATAAAACCTGTAGACTTTTAGGTGTAATGATGAGAAAGTTTTTTATAATCTTGATTTTAAGCTATGTAGTCGTATTTAAAATGACTTCCTGTGCGCCAAAAGTCAAAAATGGTTATAGTAAGGAACATGGTTTTGAAGGTAATATTTCTTTGTCCGGTGCCTTTGCCCTTTATCCTTTAGCTGTAGTTTGGAGTGAAGATTTTAAAAAAATACACCCTAATGTTCGTTTCAATATTTCAGCGGGAGGTGCTGGAAAAGGAATCGCCGATGTTCTGACAGGTATGGTTGATATTGGAATGGTGTCGAGAGACCTACACGAGCAGGAAATAAAAAAAGGGGCTGTTCCAGTTATTGTTGCTAAAGACGCTGTTATCTGTACGATTAATCCCGGTAACCCTAATTATTCCGCTATTTTGAAGCGTGGTCTGAGCCGCGAAGAATTGCTGAATATTTTTGTAAATAGAAAGTTTAAGACCTGGAAAGAAATTGATCCTCAGTTTACGGCGGATCCTATCAACGTTTATGTACGTTCGGATGCTGCCGGAGCAGCTGAAACATGGGCTAAATTTTTTGGTCATAAGCAGGAGGATCTGCAAGGTATTGGCATTTTTGGTGACCCTGGGATTGCTCAGGCCATTAAAGATGATACTCACGGGATTGGATTCAATAACATTAACTACGTCTATAATCTGAAAACCAATAACGTGTTTGATCGTATTGCGGTTGTTCCTTTGGATCTCAATAAAAATGGGCACATTGAGGATGATGAGCAGTTTTATGGCACTCTATCTAATTTGACAGAGGCCGTCGCTACAGGAAAATACCCAGCTCCACCCTCAAGAGAGCTAACTTTTGTAACGCGCAATAAGACCGAATCCCTTCTCTTGAAAGAATTTATTTCTTTTGTGCTTCAAAAACAGGCGCAATCGCAACTCCTTGAGAATGGTTATGTCCCACTAAATGAAACATTGATAAAAGAAGAACTTAATAAGTTATAGCATGCTAAATACTCGTCTCATTAAAGATTCTCTGGTCAAGCGATCCACCTTTCTCCTGCTACTGATTTCACTTTCAGTTGTTGTGATTATTGCGATTGGTTTAACTATAAAATCGATTCCGTTATTTGAATACAGTAATATCTTTCAACTGTTGACCGACAAGGTTTGGTCACCAATGAAAGGATCGTTTGGCTTTTTGCCTTTTATTGCAGGTACGCTTGCTGTTACCTTGATTTCTCTTGTTATTGCGATTCCGCTTTGTATACTGACTGCGGTTTATTTGACTGAATATGCTTCGGATGCTTTAAAAAATATGATGTTTCCGTTGGTCAATATTTTAGCAGCGATACCGCCGGTTCTCTATGGTGTTTGGGGGGTATTGTTTATTGTACCTTTAATTCAGCTGTATATCGCTCCCATCTTTGGGGTTGTTACATCGGGTTATTCAGTGCTTGCCGGTGGAATTGTATTGGCAGTGATGATCTTTCCCATTATGATTTCCATTATGGTGGAGGTGCTGCAAACGATACCTTATGAGCTAAAAGCGGCTTCGCTATCTTTAGGTGCAACAAAATGGGATACCATTAAGCATGTTATTCTGAAGAAGGCTAGACCTGGCATTGTTGCTGCAATTGTTTTGTCAACATCGAGGGCATTTGGTGAAACAATTGCGGTGTTGATGGTCTGTGGCAACGTTGCAAAAGTCCCTACTTCGGTATTTGATGCCGGATACCCAATTCCAGCATTAATAGCCAATAATTTCGGGGAAATGATGTCAATTCCACTTTATGAATCTGCGTTAATGTTCTCTGCGTTGTTGCTGTTTGTGATCATATTTGTTTTTAATTTAATATCTCGTCTTATATTGAGACGACTGGAAGGAGCTCAGCATGGATAATACGAAAAGACGGTTATTGAGTGAAAAAGTAGCGAAAGGTTTTATGCATCTCTCTGGGATAACCGTGACTGCTTCCTTGTTTTTTATCGTAGGAACCATCTTGTATAAAGGGCTTCCTTATCTCAGTTGGGAGATGGTTAGCCAGTTGCCAAAAGGTGGATTTTATATTGGAAAGGAAGGTGGGATTTTGAACGCAATCTTGGGCTCCCTCTATCTAGCAGGTGTAGCGACAGCCTTGTCCGCAATTATAGGTATTCCGATTTCGTTGTACCTCAACGTTTATTTGGGGGCGAAATCAAAAGTGACACAGCTTGCTAAATTGTTGTTTGATGTCTTGTATGGTGTTCCTTCTATTGTTTATGGAGCGGTTGGTTTTGGTATTATGGTTTATTTAGGTATTCGAGCATCGTTATTGGGGGGAATTATTACAGTGACACTGTTAACCATTCCAATTGTGGTTCGCACGGTTGATGAATTGATAAAAACAATTCCTGACGATTTAAAGAATGTCACTCTTTCCCTTGGGACCACACGCTGGGAATTGGCTAAGGTCATGCTAAGAAGCATCCGATCAGGGCTTCTTACCGCGATTTTGCTTGCTTTTGGGCGTGCTATTGGTGATGTTGCGGGCGTTTTATTGACAACAGGTTTTAGTGACAATCTTCCAAAATATATTGATGAACCAGCGGCAACGTTGCCATTGTCCATTTTTTTTCAGCTAAGTAGTCCTATTCCTGAAGTTCAGGGGCGCGCTTATGCTTCAGCTTTAGTTTTAACAATCATTATTTTAATTATTGTAGTATGCACTCATATCCTTCAATCGAAACAAAAAAATCGTCGATAATAAGTCCTTTGAGCAATCCCCACATTGAAATCAAGGATCTTAATGTCTATATTGACGGCCGACATATACTTAAAAATATTAATCTCGCCCTTCCTAACAATAGTGTAACTTCGATTATTGGTCCTTCAGGTTGCGGAAAGACGACGCTTTTAAAGACACTCAATAGATTAGTAGATGATACCAAGGGGGTTGAAATAACGGGATCTGTACTTGTTAATGGTGAGGATATTTATGGTAGAAATGCTGAAGTAACACATATCCGTAAGAAAATGGGACTTTTATCCCAAAAACCTTATCCTTTACCAATGTCGATCTATGATAATGTGGCTTACGGTCCTCGCATACATGGTACTCGAAGCAAAAAGGAGTTGGACAGAATTGTGGAAACGCAATTGCGAAATGTGGCGTTATGGGACGAAGTCAAGGACCGTCTCGGACATTCGGCTAGCGGATTGTCCATCGGTCAGCAGCAAAGGCTTTGTCTTGCAAGAGGTTTGGCTGTAGAACCTGAGATTATACTTGGAGATGAATCGACATCAGCGTTAGATCCGCTTTCAACTGCTAAAATTGAGGAATTACTAATTGAATTGAAGAAAGATTATACCATCGTATTGGTAACGCATATTTTACGGCAGGCAAGACGGGTGTCTGACTATATTCTGTTTGTCTATGGCGGAGAAATTCTTGAGTTTGGACCGACGGAACAGGTTTTATTGAATCCGCAGAATGAAATCACAAAACAGTATGTAAAGGGATTTATTTCCTAGAAGGTTAAGAAGTATCTACGCTGGATGAAGTTTATGAGAAAGCAATAAGGATTGGCTGATAAAAAGAATAAGCCAAAGGCTTAATTTCTACTGTGGGATATCTTCCCTATAATTGTGAAGACGATTGCTTTGTTGGGATAAACATTAGCAAAATCAGCATATGACCGATATTGTTTCCATCAAATCAGTCCGTAACTTCGTTTAAGAAATTATGCGGGAGCATTCAGGTTTAAAATAGGAATACTCCCGCATTTATTTTATCATGGTATCAGATAGACTCTATTTCCTACTTCAGGTGGAATAAATCATCAACGCCAAGTATCTTCTTGGAAGTAAATCCTTCAGCATATTTCGCTTGGATATATCGTCCAAATTCTCGGGCTCTGGCAGCAGTTGATTCCATGAAATCCGGATTGGAAATGTAGGTTTGTGGTTCATCAGGATTTACGTTTTCTCCTGTGTAAAATTGAGTTTTATAGGCTAAAACGGATTTTTCTTTAACATGGTAATAATCTGTTATATCGATAACAACATCTGGTTTTATATAATAATCCTGTACAAATTGCAGTACCAATCGGGGGCGGTGGGCCTCCTGAGGAACATTGTCCTGATCAAAAGTTTCCACTCTTCTCAAGCCAGCAAGAAAGCAAGCTTCACTGACCATCTGCCCCGCTCTTCCATGGTCCGGGTGGCGGTCTGTGATGGCATTTGTAATAATAATTTCGGGTTGATATTTGCGGATAGCTCTTATTACTGCCATTTTCTCTCTTTCGGCATTTTCAAAAAAACCATCTCTTAAGCCCAGGTTCTCTCTAGCTGCCAGTCCTAGGATTTCGGCAGCATCTTTTGCTTCCTGAGCCCTGGTTTCTGCTGTGCCGCGTGTGCCAAGCTCGCCTTGAGTCAAATCAACAATTCCAACCTTTTTTCCTTCAGCAACATATTTTGCCATTACTCCACCTGCGCCTAATTCAGCATCATCAGGATGTACAGCAATGATAAGTAGATCTAATTTTAACATATGATATCTCTCTTTTTATTTGGCTCTTCAATGACAAATCATTCCATTTAATCAACGAACAATTTTACTGAGATGCTATAGACAGCTTCAATATACTATTGTTCCTGAGTCGATATACGATTAGATTGACGTTGTGAAAGCCGCGGCAAAGGTAAGCAGTTTATGGGTTACTCTTGTAAAAGACGCTCGATATTGCGGCAAATTTTACTTGATAATGGCGAAGTAGTCGGATAATAGAAATCAATGACCTCTCCTTTTTTGTTTATCAGGTATTTGTGAAAATTCCAGGAAGGTTTACTGTTAATATGTCCATTCTGATCTTTGCTTGAAAGAAAACTGTATAAGGGTGTTGTGTATTCGCCGATAACATGGCTACGCTTAAAAATAGGGAAACTCACCTGTTGATTGATCCGGCAGAATGTCTCTAGTGTACCACCGGTTAATGGTTCCTGGTTACGAAAATTATTTGCCGGAAATGCCAGGATTTCGAAACCTTGGTCTTTATATCTTTGGTAGAGTTTTTCGAGGGATTTAAATTGTCTGGTAAAGAGGCATTGACTAGCAGTATTGACGATGAGTAAAACTTTACCTTCAAAATCAGCGAGAGATTTTTTTTTACCATTAAACTGAAGTGCGTCAAAGTCGTATACTGTTTTCATCTGGTTTTAGTTTGATTGGTCACATGACAGGTTGGGGTCTCGATTTCTCAAATTCCCTAATGATATTTTCAATGGCAAAGTCTTCTTTTGGGTCATAAGTTGACTTTAGGTTGTGACCGAATATTTTCGCGACTCCCTGATAAAAAAAAGCGGAAATCCCACCCTTCATTTCCTTTACCATTTCATAGCCGGTATGTCCCGTATAACGATCGATCAATTTAATGAGTATTTTGCCTTGTGAAATAGTCATATTTTTGATTTCTCGGTCAAACATCTGTTTTACGTCACTTTCACATTTTTCAACCAATGCTTTATGTTCCTTCTTGTCCGAAGTCAGCGCTAGGTCTCTGTCAAGTTGATCATATCTTTTTTGCGCATAGATAGCATAAGGAAGAACCTTGAGGACATTTCTTCTAAAGCGGAGATATTCTCTTCGTGCTTCTTCACTTGACCAGGTCCTTTTGGCCACAACAGTGACCTGTGGAATCGGAAACCAGGGTAATACCTCTCCGTTTGCCAAGGTTGTTGTCATATAACTGTTTACGGTCTCCTGTGCCCCCTCTCCATACAAAGGAAGAGTGAGTGATTGAGACTGCGCCCATCCGGACAGAGTCGCTGTGAGGAATAGCAAACAAAATAATATTGTCTTCATTTGGGCAATTATATAACGCTTTTTAATTTGTCAATGCTATAATATTTTGGTAGATTTATTACAAAATAGTTAGCTTGAAAATTAGTATTCAAGAATACAATAACTAAATTACACAAATTTACTCAAAAAACATCATTTACCTGCAACGTTTATGAAAGATTATGTGATTGATATTGAAGCAGAAAACAAAGAGATAAGGAAACGTTACCGTGCATTGTTACGCGCCTGTAAACCAACTTTACAACGCGGGGACAAGCAAGAGATCCGCAAGGCATTTGATTTGGCGTTGGATAGTCATAAAGAGATGCGACGTAAATCAGGGGAGCCTTACATCTATCACCCAATTGCTGTTGCCCAAATTGCTGCTGAAGAGATTGGCTTAGGGACGACATCTATTGTATGCGCGTTGCTCCATGATGTAGTTGAAGATACCAATGTTACTCTGGATGAAATTGAAGAAATGTTTGGTAAGAAAGTTCGCCGAATTATCGATGGGCTTACCAAAATTTCAGGAATTTTCGATCCAAACAGCTCTATGCAAGCGGAGAACTTTAGAAAAATGTTGCTCACATTGGCAGACGATGTTCGTGTAATTCTCATTAAATTGGCAGATAGGCTCCACAATATGCGCACCATGGAATTTATGGCCAGGGATAAGCAGCTGAAAATTGCGTCGGAGACAAGCTACCTTTATGCGCCATTGGCACATCGTCTTGGGCTGTATGCGATAAAATCCGAATTGGAAGATCTCTCGATGAAATTTACTGATCCGGATACCTATAAATTTATCGCTAGAAAACTGAATGAGAAAAAAGCTGAGCGTGAAAAATTTATAGGCGATTTTATTGGTCCAATCAAAGAGATATTGGAGGAACAGGGTATTAAGGCGTCCGTATTTGGGCGACCTAAATCAATCCATTCTATTTGGAATAAGATGCGAAAAAAATCGATTCCTTTTGAGGAGGTTTATGATTTGTTTGCTATACGTATTGTAATAGATGCTGTGGATGAGAAAGAAAAGACAGAATGTTGGAAAGTTTATTCTATTGTCACGGATTTGTACCGTCCTAACCCCGACCGTCTTCGGGATTGGATCTCCTCTCCGAAAGGAAATGGTTATGAGTCCTTACACACTACGGTGATGGGGCCTAAAGGGCAATGGGTAGAAGTTCAGATTCGAACCAAACGGATGAATGAAATTGCCGAAAAAGGATTTGCAGCACATTGGAAGTACAAAGAATCAAATTCAGATTCTGGCTTGGATCAATGGATCAAAAAAGTACGTGACGTCTTAAGCAGTCCAGATCAGAATGCGATGGATTTTGTGGATGATTTTAAGATGAATCTCTTCTCCGATGAGATTTTTATATTCACCCCCAAAGGAACACTGATTCAACTCCCCAACAATGCCACTGCTTTAGATTTTGCCTTTGAGATTCACTCTGATATCGGTGCAAGTTGTATTGGCGCCAAAGTAAATCACAAACTTGTTCCTTTAAGCCATATTTTGCAAAATGGGGATCAGGTAGAGATTATTACATCAAGCAAGCAGTCACCTAAAGAGGATTGGTTGAATTTTGTTGTGACTGCGAAAGCCAAATCCAAAATCAGATCTTCCCTAAAAGAAGAAAAGAGAAGAGTAGCGGAAGATGGGAAAGAAATTTTGGAACGTAAGTTGAAATCGCTAAAAGTTACTTACAATACGGATAATATTAACAAAATTGCCAACTTTTTAAAATATCCCAGTTCGCAGGACCTTTTCTATAATGTTGCCAAGGGCATTGTTGATATCAGGCAACTGAGAGAATATGTTGCGCATGAGAAAGCGGTTGAAATTAATGTAAGTTCTTCATCAGGAAATCAATTTAATACCCATATAGGTGGGCTAGTTGAAAAGATAAATAAGAAGGAATTCGACACGATCTTGATCGGTGATGATATGCAGAAGGTTGATTATACTTTAGCACCCTGTTGTAATCCTATTCCTGGTGATGATGTCTTCGGTTTTTTGACAGTTAATGATGGTATAAAAATTCACCGTACGAGCTGTCCAAATGCCTCCAAGCTGATGGCAAATTATGGCTATAGAATTTTAAAAGCACGCTGGGCTTCTACAAAGGATTCTGCATTTTTGACAGGTTTACATATCGTTGGCATAGATGATGTAGGATTAGTAAATAAACTTACAACTGTTATTTCTCAAGAATTTGCTGTTAATATTCGATCCTTATCAATTTCAAGTAACGAAGGTATTTTTGATGGTAATATTATGGTGTATGTAAATGATACTGCTCAGCTTGAAAGTTTGATGAGAAATTTAAAGCAAGTTAGGGGGATAACAGGTGTCAATCGATATGAATCGGAAAATTAGTAGCCAACCGTTGGATTGAAAATTACGCTAAGGCGACTACTATTAAGCACTATTTTTAATAGAGGAAATATCAATCTTAATTGGTAAATTTGTACAAGAATATTTTTACTATGAATCAAGCTGAAAATTTTGCAACTGTAAAAAAAATCTTTGAAGCCTACTTAGAAAATAAAAATCTAAGAAAAACACCAGAGCGCTATGCGATTTTGGAAGAGATTTATTCACGTACTGATCACTTTGATGTAGAGTCTTTGTATATCCATATGAAGAACAAGAAATATCGTGTCAGTCGTGCTACAGTTTATAATACTCTAGAACTTTTGGTCTCTTGTGACTTGGTTACAAAACACCAGTTTGGAAGGAACATGGCACAATTTGAGAAGTCATATGGGTTCAAACAACACGATCACGTGATCTGTATTGAATGTAATAAGGTTGTTGAATTCTGTGATCCACGTATCAACCAAATTCAGAGTCTCATGGGAGATCTTTTAAAATTTGATATTAAGCACCACTCACTCAATTTGTATGGTGTATGTCAAGACTGTCAACTTAAGAACAAAAAAGAAGAGACCGTCGCTCACGAAGCTATTTCAAATTAATCTTATATTTTCTTAAATATAATAGTACATTTGTTCAGGAATGTTCAGGGGAAAATTCCTGAACATTTTATTTTTAAATAGAGTCTATTTTTATTAATAACATTTTAATTACTATACTTTAAAAGCTATGCAAGTTGATGTGCTTTTGGGCTTACAATGGGGTGACGAGGGTAAAGGTAAAATCGTAGACGTATTTTGTCCAAAATACGATTTAATCGCTCGTTTCCAAGGCGGCCCTAACGCCGGACACACGTTGGAATTCGATAACAAGAAATTCGTACTCAACACAATTCCATCTGGTATCTTCAATGAAGGTACACTAAATCTTATTGGTAATGGTGTCGTTATCGATCCGATTATCTTAAAAAGAGAGTTAGACAACCTGAAGACAGCTGGTTTTGATCCGGTGGGTAAAGGCAATTTAGTTTTAGCGCGAAAAGCACACCTTATCCTGCCTACACACCAATTATTGGATGCTGCCTCAGAATCAAAAATGGGTGCAGGAAAAATTGGATCCACTTTGAAAGGTATCGGTCCAACTTACATGGATAAAACCGGTAGAAATGGTTTACGTGTAGGTGATACGACACTTCCGGATTTTCAAGAGCGTTACCAAAAGTTGAAAGAAAAACACCTAAGCATTCTTTCGCACTATGGTGAGATACCTGATTTCAGTGAAAAAGAGAAGGCATTTTTAGATGCTATCGAATTCATTAAATCTATCCCACATGTGGATTCAGAGCATTTGGTGAATCAATATCTGAAAGAAGGCAAACGTGTGTTGGCTGAGGGTGCGCAAGGTACGCTGTTGGATGTTGATTTTGGTTCTTATCCATTTGTAACTTCATCGAATACCACAACAGCCGGAGCTTGTACAGGCCTAGGTATTGCGCCAAATAAGATCGGCAAGGTATATGGTATCTTTAAAGCTTATGCGACTCGTGTAGGTGGTGGTCCCTTCCCTACTGAACTTCACGATGAAACTGGCGAAAAATTACGTCAATTAGGTCATGAATTTGGAGCAACTACTGGTCGTGCTCGCCGTACAGGTTGGATTGATATTCCTGCCTTGAAATATGCTATTATGCTTAATGGCGTAACAGACTTGATTATGATGAAGGCCGACGTTTTGGATACCTTCGACAAAATCTATGCATGTACACATTATAAATATAATGGTGAAGTGATTGATTATATGCCTTATGAAATCATCACACATCAAGCCGAACCTATCTTGGAAGAAATTGATGGGTGGAAACAAGATTTGACTGGTATAACGTCTGAACAGGAGATACCTGAAGCATTAAAAAATTACATTTCTTATTTAGAGAAAGCTCTTGAAGTACCTATCACAATCCTATCGGTAGGTCCTGATCGTAAACAAACATTAGCTTTATCAAAATAAACTATGCGGATCGAAAGTTTTGATCTTCTCGATTCTAAAGATAAATTTCATCAAAAAGCCCTGCATTGGTCGGGGCAATTTGATGAAATTTCTTTCTTTAATAGTAATGGGATGTCCGATCAATGGGGAAGATATGAGCAAGTTTTGGCTGTCAAGGCATTATTCTCCTTCCGTGCAAATGAAAATGTATTTGATCAGCTCGATACATTTTTGAATTTACATCAATCTCAGTTTATCCCTGGATTTCTATCCTACGACCTCAAGAATGAGATAGAGGAATTACAGACAACGGGAAAGGATCAGCTCGAATTTCCGGAAACTTATTTCTTCGTGCCAGCGATTACGCTCCGATGGACGGCAAATCAAGTGCATATAGAGGCTGAAGATCCAGTTAAAATCTATCAAGCTATTTCCGATACGAAGATTCCTTTAGCAGCTCCAATCGTAGTGCAAGTACAATCGCGTTGGACAAAAAGTGAATACGTTAAAGCATTTGAAGATGTGCAAGCGCATATTCAACGTGGAGACATTTATGAAGTTAACCTTTGTCAGGAATTTTATGCGGAGAACGCCGACATCTCGCCGCTCGAAGTTTATCATCAATTAAATAGCCTATCACCTACCCCATTTAGTTCATTCTTCAGAGTAGGACATCATTTTATCATGTGTGCTTCTCCGGAGCGATTTTTAGCGAAAAGGCAGGGAAAGCTGATTTCTCAACCGATTAAAGGGACAGCTAGAAGAGGAACAAGCCCGGAAGAGGACCGACAGATTATAGCTGATATGTTGAGGTCAAAAAAGGAGATTGCGGAAAATGTGATGATCGTTGATTTGGTGCGTAATGACTTGACACGAAGTGCTCTTCCTGGAACAGTTGAGGCTACTCGCCTTTTTGAGATTCAATCCTTCGAACAAGTGCATCAAATGATTTCTACCATTACCTGCATGCAAGACCCAAAAGTCGCCAATGTGGATGTATTTAGAAATACCTTTCCTGCAGGTTCGATGACAGGTGCTCCCAAAATTGCAGCTATGCAAATTTGCGATCAGCTTGAAGCTCGAAAGAGAGGTATCTATGCAGGGTCTATCGGATACTTTGACACTGTACATGATGAGTTCGATTTTAATGTTGTCATCCGCTCACTGCTGTATAATAAACAAAAACGGTACCTTTCCTTTCATACTGGAGGGGCGGTCACCAATCAGGCAGCTGCAGATCAGGAGTATCAAGAATGCCTTTTGAAAGCTTCAGCCATCCTTGAAGCCCTAGATGCAAGATTGGAAGAATAAAACTATACTAATTTTGTAGAGAATATTTTTTGCTTCAAGTATTTTTTCGACCTTTGTCCCATTGGTACCACAAGTTCCTTATATCGATCTACATACTCATCGGAATTATCCGATCAAAGAGCGCGCGATTCTCTCGGTGAAGAATATCGCATTGAATCATGCCGAAGAAATCACTGAAACAGATTGCTCCATAGGGTTACATCCATGGTATATAGACGGGAATTCTGAACTTGCTTTAGCCTTAATGAAAGGAGGATTAAAGCAGGATCAAGTTTTGGCGATAGGCGAATGCGGTTTGGATAAAGATATTGCCATTCCCCTCATCCAGCAGCAGCAGGTCTTTGATCGACAGGTTCAACTGGCTCAAGTTTATCGAAAACCGTTGATTATTCATTGTGTTCGAGCTTTTCAGGAGATTGTCGGTTGTTTAAAAAAAGTGAATTTTAACGAAGCTGTTGTTTTCCATGGCTATCGGAAAAATTGGACACTAGCTCGGCAATTAATTGATCAGGGGTACTATCTTTCAATAGGTGGACATTGTTTAAATGGAAGCCAAGACGAGCTTTTGGAAAATATTTCACTCAGTCAATTGTTTCTAGAAACGGATACAGATACGACCGTAGAAATTACTACGCTTTATCAATACGTAGCTCGGATCAGATCGATCGAGTTGGAGGAGCTAAAGCGGGCTTTATACCAGAATTATAAGAAAGTATTTAATAAGTGAGGCCATCATAGTCTGTTTATTCACGTTGTCGGATAGCTATAAGGTTTCATGAAAATATAAAAAAACAAATTTAGATAGATGAAAGATTTAAGTTGGCTGTCACGTACCGAAGCATTGATAGGTCGATCAGCGGTTGAAAAATTGGCAAATTCACATGTGATGGTTTTGGGATTAGGTGGTGTTGGATCCTTTGCTGCAGAATTTATATGCCGAGCGGGAGTTGGGAAAATGACCATTATCGATGGAGACACAGTGGATCCGTCTAACCGTAATAGACAATTGCCTGCCTTGGCAACTAATCATGGTGAAGCAAAAGCTGAAATTATGCGGGAAAGATTGTTGGCCATTAATCCTGAGTTGGATTTAACCGTAATACAAGATTTTATCATTCCAGAAAAGATACCCGCTTTATTAGAATTGGCGCCAGATTATTGTGTGGAAGCCATTGATAGTATTACACCGAAACTATTTTTCATTCGGAGGGCGTTAGAAGCCAATATACCATTTGTGAGTTCAATGGGTGCCGGTGGCAAAGTGGATCCAACAAAAATAAAAATTGCTGATATCGGTAAATCTTATAATTGTAAGTTGGCCCAACATATCCGTAAGAAATTGCGCAAACATGGTATACGTGATGGAGTGAAAGTGGCATTTTCAACCGAACTTCCAAACAAGGATTCATTATTGTATACCGATGGGAGTAATTTTAAAAAGTCCGCTTATGGCACCATGTCCTATTTACCTGCGGCTTTTGGTGGGGCGATAGCTTCTGTTGCTATACGAGATTTAATAGAAAATGCTTAACTTAGGTATTAAATAAACATATGAAGAAATGAAAGAAGCTGCCTGCCAATTGACGGTAGCTTCTTTTTTTCTTAGGCTATCGGCTTGTGACCCCTTTTATATCAATACCTTTGGGCTTGATATGTTCCAATCGTTTCTTGAGTGTATCTATTTTTGATTTTTCAAGATTACCCGTTGCAATTATAATCCCTTCTTTAACCTGTGCTGTAATGGTCGGAAAATCTTCCAGAACAAGGTTAACATCTCGTGTTAAGGTAGAATCTATCGCGCCGCCCAAAATTTCGTGATATTTTTCACGGGCATCTTCTGGTTCAGGAAGATTTACGACAATATTGTTGTGAATGGATTTGATATCCTCTCCTCCGGCTAGCTTTGTTTTGTTTTCTATGTCCTGCTTGAGAGAGTCTGAACCTATTTGTCCATTCAAGGTTACATTACCCTCTTCGACATCGACTCCGATGCCCGCAGTAGTTTCCAACGCTGTCTCGATTTTTGATCTTAGTTTTTCGTCCGACTCGGGCGATCTACAAGAGTGAATAAATAGTGCAGCACCAAGCAAGAAGATTAAAATTAAACTATTGAATTTCATGTCATTCTTTGTTTCTGTACTAAATAAGAACAGATGCGTCGGCATATTGTTTAATTTTTCGGTATTTTCATCACCTAGTAAATTGCAATAACTTTTTGATTAACGTTATTAAAAACAAAACTATCACCTATTTTTTTCCCGATAAGTAGTTGTCCAATTGGAGATGCAGGCGAGATAACGAAGATATTATTGGTCCCTATTTTTACAGCTCCGATACTTGTGGCGATCAAATATAGTCCAACATTGGTTTGAACAAGTGTTCCTAATCTGACGACATCAATTACATCATTTGATAATGATTCTATACTGATCAGTTGCTGCAGATCTTTATTGGCTTCCACGAGTTGTTTCTGGTAGCGATTAATGTCCTGTTGGATCATTTCACGTGACGTCTCATATTTGTCTCCAGCACTACTTTTTGTATCGTCATTACTTGAATCCCGTGCGGTTTCCAAAGCAGATTCTATCATTGTAATACGTTCCCTGGTGCGTTTTAGCGCTATGTCAAGGACCTCCCCTTTTATGTCGAAATAATTATTTGTCATTCCGAAAAATAAGGAATAAGTTTTATTCATTAAAAAATAAAAACAATAGGCTTAGGCTCAATAGAATATAATAAATTGGATGGTAAATAATTCGAATAAGGTTGCAATAAATTAAAAAATTACTACATTTGTGCACTGAAACACGGAAAGGTGTCAGAGTGGTCGAATGAGCAGTCCTGGAAAGACTGTATACGGGATGACTGTATCGAGGGTTCGAATCCCTCCCTTTCCGCAAAACGAACCGTTTTTAACACTGTTAAAAACGGTTTTTCTGTTTTAAGTATTATACCGGCACCAAAAACAGCACTTAGATAAAAGCAAAGAAGTTCATGTTTAATGGGACTGTCTTCTTCCAAATCCCACGTATAATAAGAGCCAAATCCGGTGACTGGAGAGTCGTTATGAATACGAGATTCTGAGCTAGATTAATGAGTTCGAAAGTTTTACACTATCGCTCTACATTTTGTTAGTTGTCTAAATTTTACCTTAAGATATTCAAGTAGGCACATAACTTTACCTATGAACTGTATAATTCTTTCGTAGGCTTTCTTGATCAAGAGAATTAACAACATCAGTCAATTTTTATTAATGGATCTTGTTGCCAATCAAAAGTCAATTCATCAAATTATTGGCGTTTTTTATATTAATATTTTTTTATAATATATTAATATATGTTTATATTTAATTAATCGTACAAGCTAATGTTAATTAAGTTTTAAATGAAAAGGATAATTCAAGAAGAAGAACTTGTCAAAACTGGAAAGATGAAAAAAGATCCGCTCACTATGTCTGCGGATGAAAAGATACAATGGAGGCAAGAATTGCAAAAGAGCATTCGTTCCTATTTATTTTCTCGCGAACAGCCATTGGTTTATAACAAGGATGGGCAAATGGTTGAAGAGCATCGCGATGGCACGATTCAAAGTATTTGATCATGGCGACAATATATGTGATAACCGGTCCCCCTTACATTGGGAAAAGTACTTGTGGTCAGTATTTCATCCCAGAAGGGATTAAGATACTTGACCCAAATCTCTTTGTTCAAAGCTATGCTGAACTAGGTTTAAAAGATGGATATCGGAGATTTGAGGAACAGCTGTTGGGGCTGCTGAGTCATGACGAAGATTTTGCTGTTGAGGTCAATATCGTTAATAAGGCGCATCTTCAAATGCTACAAGACATTAAAGCCTTGTATCCTGAAAATAAGATTGAAATGATCTTTTTTTACACCGATAATATGTACATATGCCAAGCGAGGTCTAAGGCTAAGAAAAATAGTAGTTGCGACTCCGACCCTGACAAAATAACCCGTTCATATATTCATACCATGCCGCTTGTGAAAAGGCATCTAAATCTCTTTTCCTCCGTTAAGGGGATCGATATAAGCGAAAACCACATAGTACCTGAAACTGTGTTTAAATACCAAGATAATGTTTTAGGAATCGAGGAGGCTAGATCTCTCCCCGTATGGGCTCAGTGAAGGAACATCATACCGACTTAAATTTCGATAAAAGGAGAAGTCTAAATTTAAAGGCTCTTGACCTGACCAACTTCTACCTTTGTTCGGCTTTTCCTCAGCTGGACTTTAAGTTGGCTTTGATGAAAACTTTCATATTCATACTTACTGCAGTTCTAAATGGTTGATCTTTTTAAGCGATAGATATTATTACTACCACAACGATTATAATAACTTTGGCCTATTGTAATCATTATTTTAGTACAATATCTTTTATGCGGGCAAGACCCTCGGATGAATCTCTAAAGATGATCTTGCCATCTCGGTCAATGACAATATAGGTTGGAAAGATAGAAACGCCCAATTCGAAGACGATAGAATTTGTTTTTTGATTCATATCCACGTATAGCTGAGGCCAGTTCACTCCTTTTTCATTTAATATTGTCTTCGCCAAATCAAATTTATCTTGCATATCGAAACAAACTCCAACAAATGAAGCTGTAGACTTTAGTTCTTCAACGATTAATTTTGTCTTAGGCATAGCTGATATGCATGGAACACACCATGTCCCCCAAAAATCTAATACCAAATATTTTGAGGATGGCTTAAAATACTGACTCAATTCCTTCTTAAGGCTTGGTGATATGTATTGATCAGATATATAGTTTCCAACAGGAGTTAAATAAATCACCGAAAAGCTTTCGTCAAGACTATCGATACGCATAATCTTAGCATTAATGGCAACAGTGTCACGAATATTATATTTCTCCTTGTATCTAATGTTATTAACAAACTTATCTTCATGTGGATTTTTTCCATCCCGATAAATTCTAAATTCAGGTTTATTGAATGTCATCCTTTTTGATACATATATAATATCTTCGCCGAATTTTCCCATTCTATTAAATCCAATTTTTACAGCTAATGGCATTTCATTTAAACGGGCATCATTGTAGGTCATTCCTACCGAGAAAGGGATAAAATAGGCTTCCCAAGGCAGGCTATAGTGACTTCCAGTTTTTTCATCTATAAAATTAAAAGCAAATTTCACCTTTTCTAAGATATTTGATGGAACAGTTTTTAGTCTCCATTTTTTGAGAGAATCCGCATGGAACCTCAATTGTACATCTTTGTTAATAAATGGATTACGTCTTCTGGAAATCTCGACACTAACGCTATCACTATGAATTTTGCGCGTAACAACGTACAATTTTTTTCTAATGTTATGAGATTTTGACTTTTCATCAAGGATCGTAATATCTATAGGCCATAGAATTGAATCCGTTGCTCCATCTTTCGACCAAACATCGGTAGAAGAAAGAATATCAACAGTATTTCCTTTGTTTTCATTGAAATATCTCGATTCTGTTAGAGGAATCTGTACGCTTTTCTCTTGGCTGAAAACTTGTACAATTCCTATAAAAGAAGACAATAAAATCAGGTATAGTTTAATCGTATCCATTTGAAATAGTCTAATTGGTCTTACCTGAAATTAATCAATATTTTATTATTTTGAGAAAAATCATTGAAACAAATATTCTCTCTAAAATTTTTATCAGATGGATTGAATCTTAAGAGAAGACAATAGTGTATTTATTACTATATTTGAGAATAAACCGAACATAAAAAAGCATGGATGCCCTCAACTTTCAACTTACACTTAGGCCGACAGTATGCACGGATTTAGAAACACATTATCAGTTTCAGCTTGATGAAGAAGCAAATTATCTCGCCGCATTTACCTCAAGTACTTCTTCAGACAAAGAAGCTTACCTTGAGAAATATGCTAAATTTCTCAATGAGCCAAGTATAAACAATCAAACGATTCTGGTTGATGGGACAATTGTAGGAAGTATTGCGAAGTTTGTTATTGATGGTGATGCTGAGATCACTTATTGGATTGACCGGAAATTCTGGGGACGTGGAATTGCAACAAAGGCGCTTAAAGAACTTCTTTCATTTGAAACAAGCCGTCCGATTTATGGGCGTGTCGCTTTCGATAATATCGGTTCTCAAAAAGTACTGGAAAATTGTGGTTTTGTTAAGGTTGGTACAGACCGAGGTTTTGCTAATGCACGCCAAATCGAAATCGAGGAATTTATTTATAGATTAGATGAATCAGTGATTTGATCAGCCTATTTATTACCAGCTTTCTTCTTAGTACATTTTGCATTTACGTTCCGGGCCTAACAAGAATACTCCAGTCTTAATACGGCTTATCGGACACACTACTAAACGCACTATTTATGATCGTCTTTATCGGAAAAGATCGCCTTTAACTTTTCTTCTAAATCTTTTCCCCTGAGGTCTCGGTATATAATTTTTCCTGTGGGATCCAATAAGAAGCTTGCTGGTATGGAATTTATGCCATAACGTTTTGCTGCTTGGCTATCCCAACCTTTTAAATCAGATACTTGTGGCCAACTGAGCTTATCATCTGCAATTGCTTTCATCCATTGTTCGCGTTGAGCCGCCTTGTCCAGGGATACTCCTAAGATCTCGAATCCCGAATCTTTGTATTTATTGTAAAGCGCTACAAGATTTGGATTTTCCTCACGGCATGGTCCACACCAACTAGCCCAAAAGTCTACTAATAGATACTTTCCTCGGAATTCAGCCAGTTTTACAGTCGTACCCATTTGCGTTTGTAGTTCAAGATCGGGGGCAATCTGTCCAACTTTCGTCCTGATCGACGATTCTAATTGCATGGGTATCTCTTTGGCCAAAGGGTAGCTTCTGAGCTCCTCCGCTAAACCGCTGTATATCCCTTTAACCTCTTCTATAAATTTCTCCTGTCCAGCAACAAAGGATAAACTGATTAAACTAAGGTAAGACGATGGATGTTGGCGAGCAAATGCTAAATGAACGCTATACAGGTCATCCATTAATCCCTTTTCCCGATCAATAAAAGCTTCCCGTACTTTAGGATCGCTCTGTTGATTAGCTGAAAGTGCATAAAATTCTTTATTAAGTGCTGTAAATTTATCATCTACAACGCTTCGCATTTTTTTTAAAGCATCTTGGTCGAGATTAATTTGAGACCCGCTAATTACAATGTTCTTCAAGGAGTCGCTTGCTCGCATTTCCATAGTCACAGGCTCAAGGTAAAAACGAAAAAAATCCATTTGCTCGTTGCGAGCTGGTCTATTTACATATGGATTTTTATTGAGATATAACGATGATGAAACAGGATAGTATACGGTTCCCGAAAATGAAAAATTTCCTCCTCTGGAAAAAGTGGAATCCACGACAGACTTACCTTCTATTTCGTAGATCAAAAATACTTTAGCACCATCCTGCAGTGGGGGTATTGTGCCATTAATTTGATAGCGATTTTGCCCACAAACGAGGAAAGGAAGCGTAAGAGCCACTACTAGCAATCCTGCCCGAATTCTCATAATATAAAGTCTATTTTCAGTTAATTTACGAACCTAAATATACGGAATTTTTCTGTTCTAAACCAGTCACTATTTAGTATAATCCATGGTATATACCCGATAAAACAATTTGACAGGTGTTTTCTGCCATAAAAGAGGTAATAGATAAGTTATTAATTTGTGTGTTTTACCAAACTTTTGCATCTTTGCGTATTAGCACCAATATTTAACAAATCACCTTTATATTAACTTAAAGCTGTAAAATGCAAGACGAGATCATTAAGCACACGAAGAAAATTTATAAAACCGCAAAGGAGCCAAAGCATAGTCTCACCGAAAAATTGAAAGAAATATCCATTGAGATCTTCATTATCGTTTTTGCAGTATCACTTTCGATATGGCTTCACGGTTGGAGTGAGCATAGGCATGAACAACAAGAAGTAAAAGAATTTTTGGAGGACCTAAAAGTCGATCTCGAAAAAGATGTCCACGACTTAGAAAAGCAAAATTCCTACCTAACGAACACAGCGGAAGGATGTAAATTTTACGGGGAATTAAACCAACAAAAAATTGATAGCTTGGTGAAAGTCAACCCAAATGACCGTATTAAGATGAACCTTAATCCGATCTTTAAGATCAGAAATACTGGAAATTATGAAGGATTTCGATCTAGTGGAAAAATCGGTCTCATTAAGGATCGAAAATTAAAAACAGGAATTTTGGAATATTATCAAACCGTAGTACCATCAAAAGACGATTGGCAAACCTACTATAACTCATTGGTTTTTAATCTCGCAGATGAGCTGGTATCCGTTCCCAATGCAAATATCAATCCTGATTTAATGTACAAAGCAATTAACGCATCGCCAAAAGTAAAAGGGATTCTTATCAATGCAGCATCTCAAGCAAATATGATTATTCAGCTGAATGATCAGGTGATTAAATCTGCCAAAGAAATCATTGCCGAAATTGAGCATAACAACGAATAAATCGGTTTAAAATGAGTGTGTAATGCCTTACCAATAAAAAAAAGACTTCTTTTAAAGTTTTAAAAGAAGTCTTTTTTACTTGTTATAGATATTATCTCATTGGATTTTCACTATTATCTGTCATCGATTTCCATACGCATTTCCAGAAGATTTGGTTTAAATCCTGCCTTTGCATAGGCTTTTATTGCACTGGTATTTTCTTCATAAACCTGAAGTCTTACTTCCGAGATATTTCTTTCTTTTGCCCAATCGATCAATCGGTGTAAAATCATCTTGTTGATACCCTGACCTCGATATTCTGGCCTAACGTACATAAAACCAAGATAAGCATACTTTTCATACTTTTGATAAGGTTTTGCATCCAATAATTTCGCATATCCTGATCCGACAAGTTGATCGTCAACAACTGCGACAAGGACTTCAGCCTCCCTAGACTTAATCAATTCGAGGAGATCATAATAATGAATTTCGCCTGGCTTTAATGTGTTATCAAAAGGTCGTTCCGCTTCAACGATCCCTTGTTCAAACTCAATTAACACATTGATTTCGCTTTCTTTTGCTTGTCTGATGATTATTTCCATAATTAATATTCTGCGTCTATTATTCCGCCTTTTTCGGGCTATATCCACTGCTGGCAAACTACAAATCGCATAGCAACTGTAGTATTATTTTCATATTTTAAGTTCTAATTAGAAGGAACTTCGGAGCCTTTTTCACCTTTTCTACAAGTTACATATTTATCACTTATAACGGAGGGGCTACTTATCAAGAATATGGAACTCTCGTTTTTCCAATAATCCATTTTTGTATAGTTCAGTATAAATCAACGGTCCTCTTTTTCTTGTGTTGATTATTGGTTCCCCCGTTTCTTCATTATATTCCTGCAATAATTTATAATACTTCCATTTGCCATCAGGAAGCCCTCCTTTATACCTTGCTTCCAAGTACGTATACGAATCTGTAAATGATGGATATTCTTGTAAGTCCACAAACCGATTTGTTTTAAATTCGATCCATTTTCCTTCTTTATGGTGATTTTTAATTGAGCCCTGTTCTTCATCTGTTTTATATAATCCATTCTGATCATAGTATCTGACAAATGTTCCGTTGCTTAAGAGCTGAAATTGATAAACAGGTTTTTGCCTAAAGGGATTCTCATTAAATTCATAATCCCGCAATGAGATTATAAAATTTTTATCGATATAGAATAGTGTATAGTCTGTGAATCCCATTTCTCCCTCATGATGAAGATAAATTCTTCTTATATCAACCGGCTTCCCATTCTTTACTGAAATTAAATATATTTTTTCTATGAATGGTTCACTATAGCGGACAGCGTTATAAATGGCCAGAAAATGAAGCGAATAATCCCCATAACGGAGGAAATTGGAGGCAAGTTTAATCTGATTATATTCTTTGCCGATATCTTGCTCAAATGGAAAAGAAACATCATATGCTTCGGGTATCGTTACGAGATTGTTTTTGATTGATTGATCAAATTTTAATGCATAGCGATTTCCTAAACCACGGTGATCTTGCATAGCCGACAATACGGAATCGACAGGTAGTTGTTTTGAAATATTTGAATACCCAAATGGAAGCGTTATACAATTCCTTTTATCCGTATTAAAAAAGTTAGATCCTTCAACTGATGCAGGTATATTTAAATTCTTATATCCGGTTTGTGCTTTGCTGTAGTTGGAAACAAGTACAAGCACAAGAAGGATAAAGGTTTTATTAATTTTACTAAACATATACTCTTTAGTTGTTCACATTGATCTTAACATTGCTCCATGAGTTTTCAGGCAAACTGAGTCATCATCTCCTATCTAACCTGAAAAGCTATCTCCTTCGCTTTTTTTAATGTTTCTTCGATATTTTCACACAAAATCTTGGGAATAAAATCCTCTCTTGGCATTCCGTTGATATGATACAATCTTTCCGTTGGGAATTGGAATCCAATTTTTGTTTCTGTGAGACGGAAGTTTGAAATTGCGCCTAATAGCCCGGCCATAGGTGTGCCAATAACTGTCGCTCTATCAAGCGCGTCAAAACCTATAGCTATCCCTTCGCCCATACTTCCTGTCCAGTGCCCCACGAGGATATACACATTACCCTTGAAGATTTCCTTACGTGGACTTACATACTCTACCCAATGTCGTTTTGTGTCATAATCCTTCTCATCAAATTCGTGAATTTGATAAGGTAGAACTTTATTGACAAACCGCCCCATAATGGCCCTCGCAACCGTTGAATTTCCACCGCTAGGAGTTTCAGTCAAATCCAAAATAAGGTTTTTATTAGAAATCAAACTGTCAAGCGTCTTATCAAATTCAGCGATCAAGTTATTATTTCCCAGTGAATTATTGATTTTGATATAGGCTGTGTTTCCATTTATAATTTTATAATACAACAATTCATTCCGATTGCCATAGCTTACCGGTTCAAATGTTTTACGTTCGCCGTTTTCAACGACAGTAATCACGCGTTTCTTATCATGAGTTCCCGCAAAAAGCATATCTAAAGCATACTGATACATCTTTGGACTGTAATGATCTGTAAATCGAGGTAAGAAACTTTTTAACTGTTCATCGATTGCTTTTCCGTTGAAAAGAGTTACTTGCATACCAATTTTTAACCCAGCTAAATCTGCACCAAAACCTTTTCTTAAGTCTTTTATTAAATATTTGTTTCCATTTTTTTCGACACGTAGGTCGGACCATGATGGAATTATCCTGTTTGATGTATTAAGATTTGTGCTTAACGACGAATGTCCATTGTACAGCTCATTCAACGTATTTTCAAGCAACTGAATAAACTCGTTGTCATTTGTAACTTTTTCTACTTGTGAAGAATAAATTTCTTTGACTTTATTCCAGTCGATATTTTGCCTTTCTAAATAAGCATAATGTTTATTGATATCAGACCAAAACTCATAAAAATCCTTTTGGTATTTGGTTTGGGCGAAAATATTATTCTTTGTTAAAAATAAGAATACTATAGTAAAAATTGCTTTAGTCAATAGGCTTAATTTCATTGTTGTGTTCTTGAAGTGGTATTTCATTGGTCCAACCATAGCAAAAATAATAAAACCGGTGTTAAAATACTGAATCTTTTGAAAGCATTACTTTTTTCGTAATCTCTTTGTATAGATTTATAACTTGGAAAATCCTGGTGTTGTGATTCAGCAATTAAGCTGTTAACATCCCATTGGAGTTTTGATAATGATTAATTTGGTAACTTTTTTACCGTTATCTTTAAGACGACATGCGATCCGTAAGAAATAACGGCTTATACCGACTGCTGATGGATATTCAGATGGCGATTTTACTTTAGCCAAAAGTTTAAACCATTCTTCACCACACTGCTCTTTTGCTTTTTGTTTCAACTCGTCCATAGATACGCTGGGAAAGGTCCGATGATCCTGATCAGTATATTCTTCACTTAGAAAAAGGCCATTCCCATTTTGTTTTAAAGGCTTCCAGTCTGAGTTAAAATGTTTCCATTCGGTAAGATCACAATGGGGACCTTCATTCATAATAGTTACGCTGGTTTCATAGCGTTGTTCCACCTTCAAGTCACGGACCTGATCACTTAAAATAGAAATATAAGTTCCCTCGATGCTTTCCCCGACTTCTGCTTCGATTTCTACGGTATCACGTTGTAGTCGATCCATCCTTTCTGGATCAAAAATGGCCATACCTTGAATCGAAACGACAAATTCATTGAACTTTATGGATGTTGTTGTCTTAACCTCATTCGTGGTATGCGAGGCGGGGACCGTATCTATCTGCTGCCTGGATATCACTACTTCTCCGTCAATAGGATGTTCTGATTGCTTAACATCCCGTTTTTGTAGGGGTACGCTAGGATTGTTACAAGAGCAAATTGCAGCAACAGTTAGCATGATGATATTTTGTTGTATGTTCATCTCTATACCTTAGTTTGTATTTTCTTTGCTTAACCGGGCAGTGTAGTACGCAAACTGCTTCATATTTTCATTGGCAACTTTTTTAAGCGTATAAGCTTTTATGATAATCGTCATGCTATCGATCCATCTGATGTTTTCCACCGCCCAATTGTCCGTTTCAAAACTGTTGTATTCGGAAAGTTTGATCCGGAAAGGAGCCTTTTCTTTGCGGACAGCAAGTACCCCTATAAAGCAACTATTCGCAGCATAGACCTCATTATAATAATAAGCAAGAAAATCTCCGTTTGGAGATGGAATTGGTATTTCAACTGCACCGTCGCCGACTGAAGCAATTGTATGTTGACTACCGTTGATGCTATCGAGTAAAACTAAATCGCTAAAACCTAATGATTCAGCAACATGATTGCTTACGAGAATATGCATTTTCAGTTTGGGAAGATAGCCTTTATACGCCCAACCCTTAAATCCATCACCATAACCGGCTGAAAAACTATATTTCCTGAACTTTAGCTTGCCTTTGCCTGTAGGAATCACAAAGCTTTTCCGTTCAACAGCAGGAGTTTTATTGATAATGTTGGAGCTAAATGCTTTATGATAGTCTTCTGGTGTAGCTGCTTTGATTACTAATTTGGGAAGGCTATCATAGCGATCTCCATAACCTACTGTCAAATTTGGTGTAGATTGACCGTAAACAAGGTTTATCGAAAAAAGAAATATCAATAGCGATTTCATAATTATTTCTGGATTTTAGTAAAAACAGGATTCCATCTAAGATAACCCTCCCTGCGTTGCATGATGAAATAGATCTATTGTTTGTTCAAAAGTGACATCATGAATCGATCATCGTGTAAAGATAGGCCACAAGCCGCAAAAGTTTAAGACCATTTAATATTTGCATGTGGCGATTTATTATTCGCTATTTCTTTAAAGGATGAAGACTTGACGCTGTTGTATTACTATACAACTCTCCTGTTTTATCCCAACATTTGATCCTCTTGAAAACGATGACTTCGACTCATCGTCACTAGTCCAGCAGAGTGGCAACTAACAGTACGATAGTGGGTTTTTCCAAACAATCGCGAATCAAAATGAGTTTACAATGCTGTTTTATTATGGGATTGACAGATTGATCAATTTCGCTTAAAGACGGTATTCCCTTCTTTGATTGTTTCAATTACTTTGATGTCCCGTAATTTTTGGGGATTAATTGTTAATGGATTTTGATCCAAAATAACCAAATCAGCTAGTTTTCCTTTTTTAAGAGACCCTTTATCTTTTTCTTCCTGATACTGATAGGCGGCGTTGATGGTAATTGCTTTGAGCGCGTCCCTGACATCAATACGTTCATCTGGCCCCAACAACATTCCCGAACGTGTCGTCCGATTGACTGCAGCATACACCCCGGTCAATAGATCTGGAGGTGTTACTGGGCTATCATGATGGATGGTAAACAGTATTCCCGCTTTTTTTGCCGACTGAGCTGGACTAATAAACGTCGCACGTTTGGGACCAAAAACACTTTGATAGTGCCAATCTCCCCATAAGTAAACATGGGATGAAAAATAGGAAGGAATAACACCGATATCTTTTATCTTGGCGATATGATCGGGGCGGCTGTTCTGCACATGTATCAAGGTTGCCCTAAGCTCAGGCTTATAAATTCCTTCGGCTTTCAATCTGCCGATCACACGAAGTGCCTGATCAATAGCCGCATCGCCATTAACATGTAGTTGTGCCGTAATATGATTTGAAAACACTGTCTTTAAATCATTGTAGAGGGTCTGGTCCGAAAAGATTGGAAAGCCTTTGTAATCTGCCGATTGACCTTCTGGTGGAACCAGGTATGGTTCTGTCAACCAGGCTGTCTTCCCCTGAGGCGAACCATCATCCGAAAATTTAAATCCACCAAATTTCAAACGCTTTTCGTATTTCATGTAATTGGGTTTAAAGGATTTCCATTCGGCTTTGTTTGCTTCAAAATCCGGAAAATAAACCACATCTGCCTTTAGAAGATTTTTCGAAGCTGCTTCCTTCAACAGGCCAACCCCCACTCCCATCGAACGTCCGTCACAGATTGTTGTCTGCCCATAACTAAGCAATTCGTCTTGCGCTTTGACAAAATCTTTTAGGGATTGAGATAGCTCATTTTTGGCCTGTTGAGGCTTGGGAATCATATTCGTCAACTTCACCAGTGCGGCAAAAGAGGCATTTTCTTCTAGTTTGCCGTTTAGTCGATTATCAGGGCTTCGGCCGTAATGTCCCCCCTCCGGGTCTTTCACATTTTCGGTAATACCTAATAACTTCAACATCGCACTATTGGCAACACTTGCATGACCAGAAGCATGAATGACAATAATCGGATTTGTCGTACTGATCGCATCCAATTCCTGACGAGTCGGATGGCGATGCTCACGCATGATAGCATCGTCGTAACCATTTCCTAATACAGGAACAGAAGCGCCTAATTTTGTTCGCTTAATAACTGATAATATAGTCTTTTGAAGATCTGGTATTGAATTAACGGTACCATAGGGACTGGGCGATAAATCTATTGCCTGTTGCATTCCTGCTCTTGAAGTGATATGGCCATGGGCATCAATAAAGCCAGGCAGTAAAGTTTTTCCCTTTAAATCGATCTGTTTCGTGTTTTCTCCTACATAGGGGGCCGCTTCTTTCCGGCTACCGACGAAAAGAATTTTCCCGCCTTTTACTACTAACGCATCTACCTGGGGAAAATCATCTTCCATCGTAATAATATTTCCACCAAAATAGAACGTATCCCCTTTTTGCTGACTGCTCTTACAGCTTAAAATAAAAAAGGGTAAAAGGAAAAATAGATATTTTGTAATAATTGCCATGTGAGAGGTTAACTGTACTGATGAATAACAACAGAAAACAGTTAATTGTTTCGCAGCTCTTTGCTGGGTAACAGCCGGTAGAAGAAATGCGCATCTAGATGCGCATTTTCGATTAAAGCAGAATCGGTAACAGTTGATCTAGACTTTCTACCTGCAGGAAATTGCTTGGTTTAACGTCATCACAAGCTTGCTCATGTGTCCAAGTCACATGGTAAGGGACATGTATTGCCTGTCCCCCCAATGCCAAAACAGGCAGAACATCGGAGTTGATTGAATTTCCGATCATGATAAAATTTTCAGCGGGGCATTCAATTTTTCTTAATAATTTTGAGTAATCGTCATTTTTCTTGTTACTCATAATTTCCACATGATGGAAGTACTTTTGGAGACCCGAATTTTTCAGCTTTCTTTCCTGATCCAAAAGGTCGCCTTTTGTGGCTACGATTAGCTTATAATGTGCACTCAGCCTTACCAACGTATCTTCAACACCTTCCAATAATTCAATCGGCATCTTTAATAAATCTTGTCCAATCGCTATGATTTTGTTTATTGTCTTCAGCGATAACTGTCCTGCCGAAATACGGCTGGCAGTCTCTATCATACAAAGAATAAAGCCTTTCACACCATACCCATAGAGGGACAGGTTATTCATTTCTGTTTCAAATAATTCTTTTGATACTGCATGCTGTGGAAGATAATTTTCTAACAGTGCACAAAAATCATGTTCTGCTTTTTGAAAATATGGTTCGTTTACCCATAATGTATCATCTGCATCGAATGCGATGACTTTAATGGCAGTTTTATTGATAATCATTCTAATTTTAATTCAATTTAAGTAGTTTACTTGATCTTGATGCCATTATATTGTTCCCATAACCCGGTCAAGTTTAGGTCTGAATCATATACGGCATTAAAAGCAAACAGTTTTCCCTTAGCCACATAATCATAAATATAAAGATCGGTTAAAGGGGTCGGAATAGATTCCAGTTCGTCTGCAGCGATCCATTCGAGGTCACCCTCATTACAATAGGGGGCCTCTACATATTCGATATCGGATACATATACATAGCTGATCCAATTGTAATTGATCGGTGATGTTTCGGTTAACATGCCACAAAATTGTTTTGACGTGATATGGATCCCTGTTTCTTCCATGACTTCACGAACTACCGCATCATCCGGGTTTTCAAATGGGTCTAATTTCCCACCAACGGGAACATACATATCTTTATTGGGTTCTTTAAGGCGCTTTAACAATAGAAACTTATCTTTATTTCTTAATATACATAGTGTGGCTACACGCTTCAAACCTGTCACTTCAGTGCTCATTTCTTTTCTGTTTGTAACAAAAATAGAAAATGTTGCGAGAGTCTTCAAGTATTTTAGCGAATTCATTCAGTCTATCTCTCCTCAGTAAGGACTTGCATATCTATTGCATCGGCATAAGTCACCTTGGCGATCACTTTTCCATGAAGCGGACCCCATAATCTTTACGCACTCACTCTCATGGGGTACCGAAATTTATTTTTGAGGGAAAGCCCATTATCCAATGAACGATCGGCATAATGGGCTATATCCATAGAATTAAACATTAAATTATGCGGGTCTTAAATGATAGGCTTTAGGCTGAACAAATGCTCGTATACCTTGAGCCGATAAGGTCGAACCTAAGCCAGAATTTCGTCTTCCGGACCAAGGCACATTAGGGCTTACCCTATCACAGCAGTTCCAATATACCGTTCCTGTATCCATTTTGCTAAGGATATTCATTGCTCTATCCTGATCGGACGAAAACACCGCTGCAGTAAGGCCATAGGTCGTATCCTGCATCAACGTAATTGCCTCTTCGTCTGAAGTGACCTTTTGTATACCTATCAACGGACCAAAAGTCTCTTCACGCATAAGTAGCATGTTGTGATTACAGTGCTCAAATACTGTGGGAGCATAATAATATCCCTTACCTTCTAATACATGTCCGCCCAACCGTAGTGTTGCTCCCTTTTCAAGGGCATCTTTCACTTGATCTTCAAGGACGTCCAGCTGAGCAGCCCTCGTTAAAGGACCGATAAATGTGTCTCCAGCGCATGGATCGCCAACCTGATAGGAAGCTACCTCCTCAATAAATGCCTCGACAAACTCATCGTATATCTGTTCTGAAACATAGATACGTTCAACAGCACAACAGCTCTGCCCATTGTTGTAGAAAGCGCCCTCAGCTGCCGACACTGCCGCCTGTTTTATATCTTTCACATCTTCTGTTACGTATAGTGGATCCTTTCCGCCTAGCTCAAGCTGGACTGGAACTAATTTATGCGCTACGGCCCTAGCAATATGTACTCCAGTTTTATAGGATCCAGTAAAGAAATAGCCATCCAATGGCAATGATAAGATATGCTCGCCAATCCTCCCATCTCCAACAACACAGTGAAATACATCATCAGGTATACCGGCTTCATAAAGGTATTTTGCAAACTGCAATCCGGTCAGCGTAGCAAATTCAGAAGGTTTATAGAGCACGGCATTGCCCGCAACCAAGGCGTACAGAAAAATATTAAAGCCCACATTATAAGGGAAATTCCATGCAGAAATATTGGCAATGACACCAAGTGGTTCATAGCGAATATGTTCTAGTGTAGCCCCCTCATTTACAATAATTTCTTCTGAAAGCCATCTTTCAGCATTTTTTCGAAGATGCTCAATACGGTTTTGTGCTCCGTTAATTTCATTAAGCGATTGTGTGATGGGTTTGCCCGTCTCCTTGGTAAGGATCTCCGCAAGTTCCTGTTTATTCGCCAAGATCAGCTCCCCAAATTGTATGATGCACGCCAAACGATCCCTCAAAGGAACGTTGGCCCATTTTTGCTGTCCCTGTTTTAGTAAGGAGAGTGTATTTTCCAATTCAACTGTTGTGGTTGAAGGCAACGTTGCTACTACAGCACCGGTTGCAGGATTTCTAATTTCTATGTTGTCTTGCATGTTCGATAAAAACATTAAGAATTAAATTTTCATCTAAAAGTATTCCCTTCTGTGTTTGGGAAAATTCGGGATGCCATTGTACACCCATCACTTTCCCGGCCGCTTCTTTGGTATAACCAAATGCTTCGATAAATCCGTCTTCCGAGCGCGCAAAGACTTCGAGATCACGGCCAAGATCTTTAATAGCCTGATGATGTACAGTGTTGACCAATGGATTGGCAACATGGCCATATAGTCTGTCGAAAAGTGTTCCTGGTTCTATATGTACGGGATGATTGATGGTGTCGTATAGACTTGCTGAACGATGTATAGCCGACTGAGGAAGCTGACTACCGATATCCTGATACATTGTGCCTCCAAAATAGACGTTCATTAACTGAAATCCCCGACAGATACCTAAGACTGGCTTATGATTTCTGATGGCATAATCCAATATCTTTAGCTCATATTGATCCCGATAAGGGTCTCCTTTCCAGGGTCCGATAGGCTCTTCTCCATAATGCTGGGGTGCTATATCGCTTCCACCTTGAAGAACTATGCCATCCATCTGGTGTAAGATGTCCGCTAATAATGATTCTTCAAGATCCGGCAATAATATAGGAAGAACGCCTTTTTTAGTTATCCATCGAACCATATCATTTTCCATATAGCTCAGTGATTTGTGTCCAAAGACCGTCCTCTCGGGGTCTGGATAAAAAAAACACGCACTAATACCGATTTTTAACATATTATTTTCCTTCGTAAGCGGTTTCATAAATTGCAAGAAAATCTGCTTTGCTAACGGGCTTGGGGTTTGATGGGTGACAGAAATCTACAAACGCCAGTTCTGATAACGGTTGCAGATGTTCCTTTTGCACGCCTATCGCAGATAATTGTGTAGGCAGTCCCAAACGTACATTGAGGTCAAACAGATAGTCTACAACCCTGTCTCCAGCATGACTACCGAGCCCTAAAGCCATGGCCATCTTATCGAAACGATCTTCAAAACCGACATAATTAAACTGCATGCCATAAGGAAGATTCACCGCGTTGGCCAATCCATGATGGGTATCAAGGAGCGAGGACAGCGGATGCGCTAAACTATGAACGACTCCTAATCCCTTCTGAAAAGCAACAGCTCCCATCAATGATGCCAAAAGCATTTTGGAGCGGGATGGCAAGTCTGATTCTTTCGTAGCACACTCAATAGACGTCGCCACCATGGCCATTCCTTCAAGCGCTATACCATCACACATCGGATGATACCCTTTGGCCAAATAGGCTTCCATATTGTGGGTAAGTGCGTCCATTCCCGTTGCTGCAGTAATAAACGGTGGCAGATCCATTGTAAGCAAAGGATCGGCAAATACAATTTTTGCCATCAATCTGGGACTAAACAGAATTCGTTTTTTCTTGGTTTCATCTTCTGAAATAATAGCACTACGCCCCACCTCACTCCCAGTCCCGGCGGTCGTAGGTACAGTAATCAATGGTGGTATCTCGTTGGTCACATAGATATCGCCACCGATCAGATCGTCGTAATCAAATAAATCACGATGATGATTTGCGCGCAAGGCAATTGCCCGTGCTACGTCGAGTGCTGCTCCACCGCCAACGCCAATAATTGAATCTCTATTTTGCCCTCTAAAGACATCTCCTCCCAAGAGGACATCAGATTTTACTGGATTTTTATGCAAATCATGAAAGACAATAACGTCGATCCCTTTGTTCGTCAGCTTTTGTTGAACTCCCTTAAAAAATGGCAGTTGGGCGATAGTCGGATCCGTTACCAGTAAAGGGCGATTAAGTCCATTGGTCAATAAATAGTCTGGTAGCTCGTCGATCACTCCAGCACCAAAACGGATCGGTGTCGGAAAATTAAAACCGTAAATTTTTGCTGTATCCATTGTTCAGTTAAATAATTTCAAAATATCTTTTTGTTTCCCAATCTGTGACCTGCTCAGAAAATTGTCGCCATTCCCATAACCGTGATTTACAAAAATGATCGACAAACTTTTGGCCAAATAGCTCGGAGGCTATTTGCGATTGCGCCATTCGAGCGGTCGCATCGTGGAGGTTTCTTGGTAACACGCCGTGTTGCAGATCTTTATAACCATTACCGCTAGTATGTCGATTATCCAATGGCAATTTATACTTGATGCCATACAACCCGCTAGCCAAACATGCTGCTACTGCCAAATAAGGGTTCACATCTGAACCGACAACACGGTGTTCAATGCGTGTGGCTTTGGGGCCGCCTTCGATGACGCGGAGTGCTGTGGTACGATTATCTATGCCCCAAGTCAGGGTTGTCGGTGCCCATGCTCCTTCAGTCAGCCTTTTATAACTGTTAACAGTGGGCGCCAATAACGGTAGAATATCAGGTAAACAATACAATTGCCCCGCAAGAAAATGCTTCATCAACTGGCTCATTCCGAGTTCATCATCTTTATCATAAAAGAGGTTGTTCTGTTTGTTGAGATCCCAAAGACTTTGATGCACATGGCCGCTGCAGCCTGGTAAGTCCTTGGTCTGTTTCGCCATAAAACTCGCCGTGATATTATGTTTTTTTCCGATGTCCTTAACCGCAGATTTAAAGAGCGTAGCCCTATCCGCAGCTTCAAGAGCATCACTACATTGGATCGCAGCTTCCAGAACACCTGGCCCGGTCTCCGTATGTAGCCCCTCAAGAGGTACACCGAATCTTTCGAGCATAGCCAAAAGATCCTGAAAAAATCCGTAATTGTCAGACATCCGTAAGATGGAATAACCAAACATACCAGATGTTATCGGTGTCATATCTCTAAAACTATTTTGGGGAGCGGCATTATCGGCTTTCACGAAATTAAACCATTCAAATTCCTGTGAAAAAATTGGTTTAAATCCGGCAGTCTCCGCCTGTGCAATTATGTTTTTAAGGAGTGATCTTGGGCACACATTTTGGTCCCGAGAAAGCGGAGATTCAAAATCAGCTAGAAAAAAGGGAATATCTTCTTGCCAGGGAATCTGTCGAAATGTATTTCCATCAATACGCGCCGGGAAATCGCCGTATCCTGTATGCCAGCCTGTAATTTCCACATTGTCATAAACCTGATCGTTAACATCCCATCCAAATACCACCGAGCAAAACCCAAATTCATTGTCCAGTGCAGAGATAAACTTATCCCGATGCATAAATTTCCCACGGAGCACCCCGTCTATATCAGCGACGGCAACTTTAACGTGCGTACTTGTGCTTGCTGTTAATTTGGCAATAATTTCATTTTTAGTTATCATAATTTGATGGTTTTGTCCTTGTCAAGGAAGATTAGGAAATAGAGGTATGATAAGATGACAAGCCCAAAGAATAATAGAGCTGTCAAGGGGTTATAATATATCATTGCAATGAGACACACGATAGCAATAATAAATGCAATTGCCGGAAACAGCGGATACAAAGGAACTCTGAATGGGCGTTCCAAATCGGGTTCCTTTTTTCGCAAGGCAAAAAATGACCACATGGATATTATATAAAGACAGATTGCCCCAAAACATGCGATGGTAATAATGCCTGCGGTCTTCCCGGTCAATAATGCTATGATGCCAATAGCCATATTAATTAAGAGTGCATTGGCCGGAGTCTTAAATCGTTGATGCACTTTTCCGAGAATCGACGGTGCATACCCCACTCTCCCAAACTCAAAGGTGGCTCTGCCACCAGCGAGAATGATACCATGAAATGAGGCTATAAGACCCAAAAGACCAACGCCTATAAGTAGTTTATAGAGAATATGGCGATTGTCAATGACATGTGCAATGGCAAGTGGCAATGGTGAATCGGAGGGTTCAGTGCTTCCGACAGGATAAACGACAGCCTCCCAGCCGCCGACACCCACCGCCGACAAAAATGTAATGATACAAAGCACAACTAAAGTTACGATGGCCGATCCAAAGCCGATTAATACATTTTTCTGTGGATTGATCGTTTCCTCAGCAACATTCGCTACACCTTCAATAGCGAGAAAAAACCAGATAGCAAACGGAATAGCTGCAAAAATACCCGAGAAGCCATTGGGCAATGCGTTGTGCTCAAGGTTGGAAAATTCGAAAGCCGGAAATGTAACACCGGCAAATATCAGTAATTCGATAACCGCAAGAACAGTTACGACCAATTCAAATGATGCAGCGAGTTTTACGCCCAGTATATTCATTGAAGTGAAAATCACATAGGCCCCAATGGCAAAAATAAGATAGTCAACCGAAGGATGCAATAAATGTAGATAAGCACCTATAGCAGCAGCAATGGCAGGCGGAGCAAAAACAAACTCGATATTTTGTGCAATACCGGCGACAAATCCCAAATGCTTGCCCAATCCTCGATTGGCATATTCAAAGGCTCCGCCAGCCTTAGGGATCGCACACGCCATCTCTGTATAGCTGAAGGTAAATGTAAGGTACATGATAATAACGAACACTGTCGCAATGGCCAATCCCAATGTGCCGCCTTCTGCCAAACCGAGATTCCATCCAAAATACATTCCCGAGATAACATAGCCTACACCCAATCCCCATAACATAACCGGACCAAGGACTTTTTTTAATTGAGGCTCACTCATAATTTTATTTAGGTTGGTAAATTGATAGTAATTAATTAATTTAAATTTACTACATATAGTTTAAATGATAGTATTATATATCTGTAATTATGGCTATTTTAGTAAAATAATATGGTTGTATTTTATTTACTAGTGTTTACGATCTAACTACAGTCATAGATATAGTTTTTTTAGATTTAATTTACTACGATAATGAAATTGGATGAGAAAGACCTCATGCTTCTGGACCTTTTGCAACAGGATGCGAACATAAGTAACAAGGAAATAGCTGACCGTGTTAATTTATCCATGACTCCCGTATACGAACGTATTAAGAAGTTAATAGCAACCTCCGTTCTCAAACAGAAAGTCTTTCTGCTGGACAGAAGAAAACTTGATCTTAATCTAATGGTGCTTGTATCCATCAGTATGGAAAAACATTCCAATGAAAGTGCTTTGTTATTTATGGAGGAGATACAAAAATTTCCAGAAGTAGTCGAGTGTTTCCACGTAACGGGTGCATTTGACTATCAAATAAAGGTGATGGTTAGGGATGTTGATCACTATCATGAATTCAATTTTAATAAACTGGCAACAATCAAGGGAATAAGACATATGGAAAGTTATTTTGTCATGAAAGAAATCGTGAATACAACCCGTCTCCCAATCTTTCTTTGATAATTAGTTTAGCATATTTTGGCTTTACTATGCTGCGCTGACGACTCTCCTAATTTAATTTCCCGGAATTGATGAATTTCATTGGTATGGCACCTACACTTAGGCAATGGTTCATACTTGCAGAACCATGCCTTCTATTTGTATCGTGTTGTTTATAAGAGCACAATATTCTCAAGCGATACGCCTACTCCCTTAAGAGCTGCGTAGGTTAATTTGTCCATTGAGGCTCCGTCAAAATCGATTGTTTTAATACTCTTATAATATTTATTGGTAAGCGCAAACGTTGGCCGAAAGGAGACATTTCTAAGAATAACCCCTCTAAATGAACTGTTTGCTAGGTCTGCATTATCGAATTTTACGTCGACAAATACTTGCCCATCAAAGCTTATGCCTTTCATATCACAAGACTTAAAGCAAACACCATTGAACTCACAGTGTTCAAAAATGGTTTTTCTGAGATCCGACGCCGTAAATTTGACATCTGTCAGCTTTATACTATTAAATCTAGCATTGTTCAACTCCGACGCATAAAATTCTGTACGTGCGAGAACGGTCTTGTTGAAATTTGCGTTCGTCATATTACTAGCAGAAAATGTGCAGTCCGTAAGGTTCGACGAATCAAAATTAGCATCGCGGATATCACTTCCTTTAAAAATGCTTGCCGTGAAATCTGCTGTACTGAAGTCTGTACCACGCAGCTCACTTCCGAGAAATTTTCTCTTTGGCGCATTTACGCCAGAAAAATCAGTTTCGGCTAGCGTGTTACCACTAAAATCTGTCAGTAGGGGCTTTTGTCCCGTATCAGAAAATTTTGCATCTTCCAGAGAATTTCCTTTCGTGCCATCTAAAGTGCCAATGACCACCTTTTGACTTGCTACGCTATCTCCTAATTTCGAATTTTCGGCGAAGTAGTTTAGATCGACTGCGAATATTTCCGCAAGTCTATGAAGTGTTAAAAAGTCTGGTAAAGACTCTCCCCGCTCCCATTTTCCAACTGCTTGGGGGCTGACGAATAAAAGTTCAGCAAGCTGTGCTTGCGACATATTTCGCTCTTTCCGCACTTTGGCAATATTATTACCTAATGTTTTGTTATCCATAATTATTGTTTATTGATGATGTTCAACTTTACAAATATATTGAGGCTAATCTGTAATTATCGCGAAAAGGGAAATACCTCTAGTTGTAATTATGCTACTTATCGTTGTATTCGAACAACTTCGGGTTGTTATTCCTAGAGTATTGTCCTATACTGTTATTGAAACTATATTTTAAGTAAAACTCCTCAAAGACGAACCTTTCTTTATGATAATGCCATCCCATATTTTAGATCGTGGGTTATGAGAAAGACAAACTTTAACTAATTTAGGAAGATCTACCACCATGAATACCGTCAAGCTAGTTTAAATATTTCTAGAAATTTGATCTATATTTATATACCTAAAATTTACATATGTTAGAGAATTTTGAGTTTTACCTTTTTTTAGTCCTACTAATTACGATGTTGATCATGCTGGCGAGAAAAATTCAGGTTGCATACCCTGTTTTACTCGTATTAGCGGGACTTGTAATAAGTTTTATCCCGGGAGTTCCCCCTATTAAGATAGAACCCGAATTGATATTCATTATTTTTTTACCGCCGCTCCTTTACGAGGCAGCTTGGTCAACTTCCTGGAAAGAACTCTGGCGATGGCGCCGGATTATCTTCAGCTTTGCCTTTGTTGTGGTCTTTTTTACAGCATTGTCCGTTGCCGTTTTTGCCAACTATTTTATCCCGGGATTCTCCTTAGCTCTCGGTTTTCTATTGGGCGGAATAGTTTCCCCTCCTGATGCGGTTAGTGCCGGTGCAATTTTAAAATTCGTGAAGGTACCCAAAAGGCTGGCGTCCATATTGGAAGGTGAAAGTTTGTTGAATGATGCTTCCTCACTAATAATTTTTCGCTTTGCAATGATTGCTGCTGCTACTGGGCAGTATGTATGGTACCAAGCGGCCGGGAGCTTTATTTGGATGTGTATTGGCGGAGTGGGAATCGGACTTACAATTGCCTATGTTTTTCTGAAAATGCACAAACTTTTACCAACCGATTCCAATACAGACATATTGCTAACTTTTATTGCACCTTTCTCGATGTATTTGATCGCAGAACAACTTCATGCTTCTGGGGTTCTTGCGGTTGTCAGTGGCGGCTTATTTCTCTCGTATCGTAGTCACGATTTTTTGAGCAGTGCATCCCGGATCCGGACAGTGACCGTATGGGAAAGCTTTTGCTTTCTGCTGAATGGCATTGTCTTTATGCTTATCGGATTAGATTTACCGGAAATTGTATCTGGATTGGGTGATACCAATATCTCCACTGCTATTGGCTATGGCGTCGCTGTTACAATAGTCCTTATTCTTGTACGAATTTTTGCAGGGTATGCTGCAGTAATTACGACCTTGATCATGAGAAATTTTATAACGGTTGCAGACGCTCAATCGCCCGGTTGGCAAACGCCAATGATTATCGGCTGGACTGGAATGCGTGGCGTCGTTTCTTTGGCAGCAGCGCTATCTATCCCATTAACTTTGGCCGACGGAACTCCTTTTCCTCAAAGGAATCTCATTCTTTTCATCACATTTGTTGTGATTCTGTTAACCTTACTTGTTCAAGGGTTGACCCTCCCTTTTATCTTGAGAAAAATCAAATTAGTAGATAGAGATTTTGTAAGAAGTGAAAAGGAGATCGATTATGAAATTCAGAATAGATTGGCTCAAGTCGCCGTTGACAAGATTCGTAATGATTACGCGGACAAAGTTGAAAGTTTTCCGACCTTAAAGGATCAACTACAGAAGTATGAGAATCAGTTGCGGAGCTCCGAGATTATCATTAATTATGCCGAATACCGTAAAATCTATATCGATATCCTTGAAACACAGCGAATTTGGCTTATCAATAAAAACCGCGAAGAACTTTTATTGGACGAAGAGATCATCCGCAAACACCTTCGTTTGTTAGATCTTCAGGAAGAAAGGTTGAATATGAGAAGCTAGTTTATCCCTAGCTCAGCCTACTGCCGTACATTTATGATCGACAATGCAGATTGAATTGTCGATCATAAATAACTAATTTATTAGTCTTCATCCAAATAAATGTCGTGAACAACAAAACGAATAGACTTGCTAAACACCAACATATCCGCTACATCTTCAGAATCTATGGCATAGAGTGTTTCTACCCCACCTTCATCCAAAAGTTCGGAATCTGGTATAAGTTCAAAAAAAGTGATTCCTTCAACAATGGATAATTCTTCTACTTTAACATATGATACATCCTGGCTCTTCCAAAGTGAGAGAATTTCTTTGGAAAACAATCGATAATTATTAGCTTGATTTGTCATGGTCGCAAATTAACAAAAATATGGCCCATTATATTTGTGTTATAACGTTTCTAAAATCTTACTTACTCTTTCGTTTTTAGGATTAATTTCGCGAACTTTTTGATAGTTCTTCTTGGCACTATCTATTTGTCCAGATTTCAGGTAGGCTTCCGCTAAACTATCATAAACATTTTCACTTTTAGGATATAGCACCGTATTCACCTTAAATATGTCAATAGCTTGGTTTATTTTATGCTGATTGAGCAATTCATAACCTGCACCGTTCAGGAAACCTTCTGAAAGCAACTCATCGTCACTATCCTGTTCTTTTGCTTTTTGAAAAGCTTTTAATCCATCCTCGAAATTTCCTTCTAAAATAAGCTCTAGTGGAGTCCGGTCATTTGCATCTACTTTCGGATTTTTGGAATAAATCTTTTTATCACGCAAAACCTGTACAAGCTCATATTGACCGCTTTTGGTATCCTTTGAAAATACTACGTTCACGTTTCGATCTCGCATAGCAAAAGTATTTGCCGACACTTTAACCAACTCTACAGGCTTGTCTAGATTTTGGACTGACATAAGCTTGCCACTCTGACTATAGACCCTTATAACACCGTATTTGCCAGATCGATAACGTCCACTATTGACATTCAGTTCTTGAGAACTTAGCGGCAAAATTTTATTTATTGGGGCCAGGTAATTGGGCCATTGATAGGTTAATGCAACCGCTCGGACAAGTTCGTTGATAAATTCAGGTTTGTTTGTATTTGTAAGAATAACTACGCCATCACCGCTTGTTTTATTTCCAACAAAATAGGAGCTAAAGCCTTCGTTCCATCCACCATGGCAAAAATAAGATGAACCGTCGTAATCTTCCAGAAAGACACCTAATCCTATAATAGATTCAATATAAGGGCTTGTGAATTCTTCGGCCATCTTCTTGGAAATAACAGCATTACTTTTGCCATTTAAGGTCCGTTGAATATCGATCACGAACCTAGCGTAATCTTCTGCTGTTGACCACAAGCCAGCAGCCGCCTGCTCTGGGTAGACATGATATCTTCCTTCCACTTTTTTACCATCTACAGTATAAGCCGTCGCCGCAAATTGTTTTTTCAACTCAGGAAGAGGCTGGGCAAAAGTGCTATTTTTCATACCCAAAGGTGAGAGTACCTTTTCTTCCATGATGCTACTATAATCTTTCCCTTCAATATCAACGAGCATCTGTTGAAGTACGGTATAGCCACCGCCTGAATACCGAAAATTTAAGCCAGGAAGTTTATCAACATACACCATAGGTGTATTAGCAGGCTTTAGACCACTCAGTACTTCTACCGCTGTCGGAATTGGGTCTGTTGTCCGATAGCCCGGGAACCCACTTACAGTAAGTCCCGCAGTGTGGCTAATGATATTTTTGAGTGTAACATTTTTCGCTCTGGTCCAATTATTTTCGGGTATTTTCCAGGATTTCAGGTATAAATTCACATCGGCATTGGATGCCAACTTGCCAAGCTCCACTTCCTTCAATGCAGCGTATGCACTTACGGGCTTGCTCATGGACGCCACCTGAAATAAGGTGTTTGACCTAACTGGTGTTTTCGAATCGAGATCGGCAAAACCATACGTTTTGCTCCATAATATTTCAGCGTTTTTTATCACGGCGATGCTTACACCTGGAACCTGATAAAATTCCATGCGCGATTTAATATTCCAGGCCGGCTCACCCTCAAAACGAACAGGCGGTATGAGACTGGATTCGACATGAGAAATCTCCTTTATTTTTTGAGGGGTCGTTTGAGCAAATGCGGTTGACACTAGTATCGCAAAAATTCCAGTAATTGGTAAAGCTTTCATTTTATTTATGATCATTTAAGTGATGATACGAAGCGCCTCTCCTATCTCTTGCTGGCTTCTTTGTAATTCTTCATTGACAGCTGATGCCAATTTTATTGCCAAAACCATAAATCACTGTAAAACAATGTTATGCAATAATATTCCAAAATAAATTGATCGTATTCGNNCGAATACGATCAATTTATTTTTACTAAGCGGTATCTCGCTTTTCTAACATCATCAGCTGTCAGCCCTATCGCATGTTTGCATACAGTAGCATCTTCATTGTCATATTAGGATCGTCAATAGAAGTTTCCTTTTGGTTGAATTGTGGAAAAATGAAAACGGGGCATGCTAGCCCCGTTACATCGTTTGATTAGTTGATACTTAATGATTCGGATTACCATAATAGTTTTGATAATTCTGAATGGTAGCACTAAACCATGCTCCGCAGCTGCTATAATACATATCATTGGCTCCATAGCTGGTGTACGTGAGAACCTGAGTTTCGATCAACTGACCGCTTGTATTATAGATACTCATCGTCAATCTACATAGCGTACGAGACTTTCCGAGCTTGATCTCTTTGGCGTCGCTCACGATATTCAAATTAGCTTTTCCAGTTTGTGATTTGTAAATCGTTGATTTTTCAACAAGGCTGTTGTCGGCCGCTTTTGGCCCCGTTTTCGCAAAAGTAGCAGATGACATTAAAGCCAAGGCTACGGCGCTCATCATTAATTTTTTCATGTTACTAAGTTTTAGATAAATACATTGGAGGACCAGCCTCACTGTTAATTAACCTAAAACTGCCAATAAATTTAACACAGTAAACACTGTAATAAATATCTGATGTAGTCGTAACAATATTCGGTTGGTTTGATCAAATTTTTGAAAATAAATAAGAATTCAAAAAATTCTACTACCTTTGCAATCATCAGATGATATGACTATATGAAGACTGAAGCTATCGTACGAAGATCCTTGGCAGAGGAAGTTGCCGCGGCAATAGAAGAAAAAATCAAATTAGGTGAATTTCCGGTAGAATCTAAACTTCCTACGGAACCAGAATTGATGAAACAATTTGCTGTGGGCAGATCCAGCATTCGTGAGGCGGTCAAATATTTAAGTCAATCAGGCTATCTCAATGTACAACAAGGTCTTGGTACTTTTGTTAAAAGTAGCACGGGTCATCATGCTCTTGACTCAAAAATTGAAAAAGCCAATTTTAACGATATTTTTGAAGTTAGACACGTATTGGAATTGCGAATTATTGAAAAAGCTGCCGTAAATCGTACTTCGAAAGGCCTCAAGGATATGGCTCAAGCGCTCAAAAATAGAGCGAAATATGCCGAAATGGGAAATTTGATGGCGTGCGTGGATGCCGATATTGCCTTTCACAGTGCGATTGCTGAATCATGTGGAAATAGTATTTTGACCGCTTTATATACAACTTTATCTGAACATGTCAATAAGTTCTTCATGACTATTTATAAGGATACAGTACCCTTCTTAACTTCACAACAGCAACACGAGGAACTGATGTTGGCAATCAAAGATAAAGAAGTGAAAAAAGCTGTTGATATTGCTAACCGAATTATCCAACAGCTGTAATTTTCCTGTAGCATATGCAAATTATCAATCTCAATATACTCCATATTTATCAATTAAAACATCAGATGACCTGATGAATATTTCTTTTATGAAAACACAATCATTAAACCCGAGTGGATCTTGGAAAAGCTCCGAAACCGTCTATCCGATTTTATTTGCGATTAGTCTTTCACATTTGCTCAATGACTTGATTCAGTCGGTCATCCCAGCAGTATATCCCATGTTAAAATCAAATTATGCACTTAGTTTTACCCAAATTGGTATTATAACGTTGGTTTTTCAGCTTACTGCTTCTATTTTGCAGCCCTTCGTTGGTTTGTATACAGATAAAAACCCTACACCACGATCACTCGCTGTCGGTATGCTTTTCTCTTTAGCAGGGTTGATATGCATTTCTTTTGCGTCAAACTTTATCTACATTCTCCTTTCTGTAAGTCTAATTGGCATGGGTTCATCTATATTTCATCCTGAAGCTTCTCGAGTTGCTCATTTAGCTTCCGGAGGCAAAAAGGGGCTCGCCCAGTCCATCTTTCAAGTCGGTGGTAATGCTGGTGGTGCGATAGGTCCCCTTCTTGTAGCGCTTATTGTGATCCCTTTGGGCCAACAATACATTGGTGTGTTTGGCGTATTGGCCATTGTAGCCGTTATGATTCTTACTTATGTCGGTAATTGGTATCAAATACATCTCAAGCCTAAGACACAAACAACTGCTGTTGGTGCTTCAAAAGCCGACCTGCCAAAATCAAAAGTAGTATTTGCACTTGTAATTTTATTGGTACTCATTTTTTCCAAATATTTTTACATGGCTTCCATGACCAGTTATTTCACCTTCTATTTGATCAATAAATTCCATGTTTCGGTTCAGGAATCTCAAATATACTTATTTATATTTCTTGCTTCTGTAGCTGCGGGAACTATATTAGGGGGGCCATTGGGAGATCGCTATGGGCGTAAACTAATTATCTGGGTATCGATTCTCGGAGCGGCTCCGTTCACATTACTATTGCCACACGTTGGTCTAGGGCTAACCATTATCCTCGCTATTTTAATAGGTCTTATTATATCGTCTGCATTCTCTGCTATCTTGGTCTATGCGACAGAACTCATCCCAGGAAAGGTCGGAATGATTGCTGGTTTATTTTTTGGCTTTGCTTTTGGTATGGGGGGAATTGGTTCAGCAGTTCTGGGCTGGCTTGCAGATCAAACCTCAATCGAATATGTATTTAATATCTGTGCTTATCTTCCATTAATCGGAGTAGTTACAGGGCTATTACCTAATATAAGTCAGCAGAAAAAGTAATTATATAATCCGTGTGTCCGAAAAGTTAGTCACCCGTTTTGTGGAAACTATTTTTGAATTGCAGATAAAGTTTCAACCTGTCCAAAGAGCTATGGTGAAATTCGATGAAAAATACCCAAAATAAGCGAGTGGGAAGCCCTTTGCTTCGTACCTGCTTCGTACTTTCTTCGGATCATCAATAGATTCCGTACAGATGCTGAACAGTCATTGACCAGTCTCCGAACAGGAAAATACTGGTCAGGAACTGGCCAATAGCTAATCCTTATCTGGTGAGCTCCGAAGCTTGTCCGAAGCAGGTAAGAACACAATAGGTATCTAAGGCATATTGCCGCCACTAGCAGCATATACTGAAACTTATTCCTGTCGCTTATCAATACAGCATAGTTACTAAAATTGGACCTATTCAAAACGTATAAAAATTAGCCGCAAAAAAAGCTGTCCAAAAAAATGCAGTGCCCCCAAAAAGTTAGACATTTTCTGGGGGCACTGCACATTTGGACAGCTTCTTTAAATACTAGTAACCTGGATTTTGGATCAATTTCGTATTTCGATTAACCTCATCTCGATGTAAAGACGTGTAGTACATCTTGTCATCCCAGTTCCTATTTTCGATACCTGGATCAATATTGGATACCGTATAGGTATAGGTATAGTTATCGGGATTATATTGATAAAGAGTTACATTTTTACCCGCCTTAAGGGTTCCCGTGATGTTTATAATATTTGCTTTACGACCTATAGTTTCCGCGGCTATCATCCAGCGTCGCGCGTCAAAGAAGCGATGCTCCTCGTAGGCTAATTCAATGCGGCGCTCGTTTCTATAACGTGCTTTTAGAGCCGCTCCGGTTTCGGCGGTTGGAATTGCAGGCATTCCAGCTCTAAAGCGGATTTTGTTTAACCATGTTTTAGCTTCATTCTCTTCTCCTAATTCAAGACATGCTTCTACATAGTTCAATATCGCCTCTGTATAGCGAAACATTGGCCAGGGAATGCGCTGTCTTGTGTTTTGATCCTGCATTGTAGGGTCCGGATCTGTAAATTTACGAATATAATATCCTGTCCGTGAACCATTCCAATCTTCAATCGGGCTTTTTCTTGTGTCAAGGCCAAATTGGATAACTTTTTGTCCTTTGGCATTCATTATTTCGTATTGACCTGTTTGGATTTGATTCGCCTTATCTCTTTCCGCGACATCGGCTGTCCTAGGTTTCCAATCCGCACCGTCGTATAAAATTGTTGCCTTTAAACGTGGGTCACGATTTTGATAAGGGCTGGCTGCCATAGTAGGATTTGACCAACTGAATTTTTGGCCATCAATAGTCTCGTAGTCGTCTACCAAGAGTTGTATCGGTGTATTTCCGGCCCAGTTATGATAGCCATTTGGACCGTTGTCTCGCCCTACCCAGCCACCACGTTCGTCCTTTTCGTCAATAAAGAATCTCCCCAGAATAATATCTTTTCCTGCTGTAAAATCAACTGTCTTGCTCCCCCCTCCTAACGATACGGCCATATAGTTGGCAGTACCCTCATTAGGCGAAGCGGGTTGAGTTAGGTCTAACTTATAGGCGAATTCTGTATGATCCAGTACGGCTTTTGCTGCGGCTTTTGCTTTTGTCCAACGCTCCACCTGATTGCCACTCGTGTACATTAGATATTCTGGATTCTTATACCCTGCCAATAATGTTGATTTTGCTTTGGCTTTACCCGCATCGTGGAGATCGCTGGCAGCATAGAGTAATACCCTTGATTTTAAGGCCAATACTGCAGTTTCATTTGCACGTCCCTTTGTTGATGAACTGCCCTTTAACAAAAGAGCTGCGCTGTCTAGATCTTTCACGATGGCATTGACACACTCCTCATAGCTATTCCTCGGAACCATATAGTCTTTATCGTTCAATGTATATATCTTATTATCGATGGGGATGCCACCATAAAAGCGTAAGAGCTGTTGATAATAATACCCACGCAGGAAATAGGCTTCGCCTAACAGCTTATCGGCTTTTGCTTTGTCAAACTTGGGTGCACTCAAATTGGAGATGGCAATGTTAGTTGCCCGGATGCGCGTATACATGCGACCGTATTCGTAAGTATCCATAATATAGCCTTGATCAGCTGGATTTGATCGAGATTCGGTCACGGTATTTATGCCCCGATTAGGGTGTGTAAATAAGGCTTCGTCGGTCATGGATGCCATTTCTTGCTCATAAAAGCCTCCTACTCCAAAACCGTTATAGATTTCTGTCACGAAAGCCTCAGACAAACCAGCATCCGACCAAACGATCTCCTGTGGAACTTCACTGAGTGGCTTCGTGCTCACAAAATCATCATTGCAAGCTTGTAATGATGCAGAAAGTACAAGTAGTATAAGTGATATATTCTTAATTTTTTTCATTTTTATTCTTCGTTAAGTTCTTAATATGACAGTTGGTTAGAACGATAATAATGCGCCAAAATTAATCAATCTTGCCTGTGGATAATATTGCCCTAATGCATTAACGGCTTCTGGGTCATACATTTTGATCTTACTCCACGTCATTAAGTTCATGCCATTTGCATATAGCCGTAAAGAACCAATGCCAATTTTACTACAAATGCTTGAGGCCAGATTATATCCTATTTCTACATTTTTAAGCCGCAAATAATCGGTGCTCCGCATCCAATAGGTATTGTTATAAGAATAATATTGATTGCCACGGTCTGTCAAACGTGGATAAACGCTACTTGGGTTACTGATGCTCCAGCGTTTATCATAGAATTCTTCCACAAAATTTCCGATAGATCCAGATTCATCTGTTCCTACACGTATCTCTCCTCCTGTAGCTCCTTGAAATAGTACCGATAAGTCAAAATCCTTATAGGTCAGACTAAAATTGAAACCTCCCTGAAATGTTGGGTCACTATTCTTGTCTCGCCTTACTTTGTCATCCGGGGTAATCTTTCCGTCACCATTGAAATCTTTATATTTCATATCTCCAGGGCGTAAAGTTTTCGTAATGGCACTATAGTCCAATTTATTGTTGGCGATATCTTCCATGTCACGGAATACGCCGTCATAGACATAATAAATATCCGTTTTGATAGGTTTACCTGTACTTTGCTGCCATGCAGGTGCGCCCGGGGCTTCATCCCAGAAGATAATTTTGTTTTTAGCATAACCACCATTCACACCTACCGTGTACCCCAAATCTCCTACCTTGCCACGATAACCTAAGTTAAATTCCCAACCCTTGTTATCCACTTTACCAATATTTTCTGCCGGTAATGTCATCCCTGTACTTTGTGGTATTGATGCATTTTTTCTCCACAGAATGGAATTACGGCGATTTTTAAAAATATCAAACTCGAAATTCAGCTTTCCTTGTAAAAATTGAAAATCAAACCCTAAATTATAGTTATTGGCAACCTCCCAAGTAATCATCTCGTTAGGAACACGGCTTTCAAAAAGGGTTTTGGCTAGCTTATCATTGACGATATAAGTACCAAAGGAATAGGTTGAAAAATATTGATATTCTTGTAACTTATCATCATAGTAGATGTTGTCATTACCCATCTGGCCATATGACGCACGGATCTTGAAATAATTAATTACAGGGACATTTTCCTTCCAGAAATTCTCTTCCGACACGACCCATCCCGCCATGGCACCTGGAAAGAAACCGAACCGTTCACTTTCAGGGAACATATACGATCCGTCATAACGCCAAAGGAATTCTGCGATATACTTGCTTTTATAATTATAGCCAAATCGCCCAAAGTAATTTAGCCGCGCTCTTTTCCATGCAGATCCATCGTTATTTTTTTCCTGTTCTCCACCGGCAAAAAGATAGTCGATCGCATTTGAAAGAAAATAGCGACGATACGCGCTGAATTTATCATTATCAATTGTTTCTCTGTTGATACCGGCTATAGCATTTACCTGATGGTCACCAAATTTCCGCTCAAAGCTTAAGATTCCACCAAGTAAGATATTCAGTTGATCTTCATTGCTTTGGTTTAAATTTGGATCGGCAGGCCCACGTCTTCCAGGAACCAGTTGTGGTGTGCTGCCATCGGCCTCATAAGCGCCCTGCCAAGAATACAAAGTCCAGGGTGTAACCCATGTTTTTTGATTTTTTACATATTTGTCGACAGAGGCATTAAGCGTTAATTTAAGACCATCTATCCAGGGATTTGTAATCTCAACCTGACCATTTGTTTGAAAATAGTAGCGTTTATCGTGATCGTAACCTGTCGCATTGGTCGTAATTACCACGGGGTTTTCGCCATTTTCGATATCTGGTCCCGGCATTCCATTCGGCCATATTGCTGGTTGTGTTGGATTTCCCCGCATCAGCATTCTAAAGACCGTGCCAGCACTCTTGGTGGGGAAATTTCGGTTTTCCTGTCTTCCTAAAACACCAAATTGTGTTTTGATATACTGACTTATATTGGCGTCCAGATTGATCCTTAAGTCATACTGTTTATAACCTGTAGCCGAATTTTTATAGTAGGCATCCTGATTTTGATACCCCAAAGACATCAGATACTTGACATCCTCAGTACCGCCATTGATTTGGAGGTTGTGGCGCTGTTGAGGTGACCAGTTTTTTAGCGTAGCTTTATACCAGTCAGTATTGGGATGCCCCCAAGGATCTGATCCGTCTTTGAACTTTTGGATATCTTCTGGTTTAAACGGAGCATCCAAAACTCCTCCACCTTGTTTATTGTAACTGCCTTTCTCGTTGATCGCTGTATAAGCAGCAGACCATTCTTCAACAGGGAGGTTATAAATTTCGAGTTCATTTCTAATTGCCGCAAACTGGGAGGCATCTGTTAATTTAGGAATAACGGTAGGTTGGGAATACCCTTGGTTGAACGTATAAGAAAACTGCGGTTTTCCTGTTTTTCCTCTTCTTGTCGTAACGAGAATAACCCCATTGGCTGCCCTGGCTCCATAAATAGCAGCAGAAGCATCTTTTAGAACCGAGATATTTTCTATATCTCGGGGATTAATACGATCAATTCCTCCTTCACGCGCAGGAACTCCATCAATAACGACTAAGGGACTGCTATTACCCAGTGTATTCGTTCCCCGGATTTTGATATTGGAACCATCGTAGCCAGGCTCGGCGCTCCCGTTGGTTGCTGTAACGCCCGGGACGCGTCCTGTTAATGCATTGGAAACGTTCAATGCCGGTGATTGTGCTAGATCGCTTCCCTTCACAGTGGCTACGGCACCGGTGACAGTCTCTTTGCGTTGCTTTCCGTAACCAACAACAACGACTTCTTCGAGATTCGATTCCGAATTAAGAAGTGTGATATCGATGGTCTGTCTTCCTTTTACAGCTTCATCCATAGATTGTTTGCCGACCATCCGGAAATTAATAATCGCACTTGCGGGCACTTTGTCTAACTTGTATCTACCTTGAACGTCGGTTTTAGTTACTAACTTTGTTCCATTGACGGAAACTGTTACTCCAGGAATTGGCATTCCAGATTCATCATGCACCGTTCCAGAAACACTTTGCTCCTGCTGGAAGAGAATCCCATAGCTTGCGAGGGTTGTAGCATCGACGATTTGGGGACTCAAGGCCACTAATGAGCACAATGATCCAGTCCAAAACGCTCTCTTCCATTGATTTGAGAAATAATGGCAGTTAATCATAAAAACTGTTTAATTGTTTAAATTTTGTGTTTAATTAGTTATTTTTTTTACCTCTAAGACGTATCGGTTTAGGTGTCTACTGGAGGCGATTTATAATTGTTTATTTAACATGAAAATACGAAAATAAATATACATTGCAAGTGTTATTTTTACACTATTTAACACTATTGTTATTAAGTGATTGGTAATCAGATATTTTATTGAAAAACAAATCAATTGTAAATTCATTTTCTCAAAATTGTTTCCAGCGCTTTTGCTACTCAACGCAAGATCAAAGAACTAGTAAAACACTGCAAATAGAAAGTCCTGAAGAAAAGTACTTTTTATCATTTAGAAACTATATTATCAATTTTTCAAATATTAATACGCATATTTATCCTATATAATTAGATCTATAATTGATTTTTTCTAAACAACTATGTACCTACAAATAATGGGGCCAAAAACGGCTTTATTAATAGCGAAGAAATAGTTGTATCTACAAAAAAACTATGACTGTAAATATTAGGCCAGAAAAGTCAAGTGACACAACGATTGTATTCGAACTGATCCGACTCGCCTTTGAAAACGAACAGTATAGCGATCATCAAGAGCACATTTTAGTAGAAAAACTAAGAAAGACAGCAGAATTTATACCACAACTGTCAATGGTAGCTGAAGCTGAAGGAGAAATAGCAGGCTATATACTCCTGACAAAGGTGAAGATTATCGATAAAGAGAATCAAAAAACATCCGATTCTCTTGCCTTGGCTCCTGTCGCTGTGCTACCTCAGTTTCAAGGACAGGGAATTGGCGGTAAATTAATTCTTGGTGCTCATCAGATTGCAAAAGAAATGGGTTTTGATGAGATGACAGCTGACGAACCTATCTAATACTTAATCGGATAATCTTGCATCAATTCAAACTGGTAGCCTTCTTTTTTTAATGCATCAATTAAAGTGGATAACTCCTGCTGCCCTTTTCGCGTTTGAAACATATCATCATGCATTAAGAAAACAACATTATTAGGTACCATTGAGCTTTTGTTGTTCATATAATTTCGGATATGAGACAAGGTAGACTCTTGGCTCTGTATGGGCGTACCAGTAACGCTATTAAGCCGCCACTCGACATCCCAGCCATAAATTGTATATCCGTTCTTATGCAATAGATCGGCTGTGCTGGATCCATTCTTAAGGTCAATCTTACGAACATTATCATATATCCAAATATTCCTTCCTGGAAGCCGAACAATTTTATGTTTTAAATGGAGATCTTTTTCATTCTTTTCAAAATCAGCAAAAGCATTTTGGGTGTTACTATAAAATCTTGAATATTGATTGTTTGCGTGGGTATAGCTGTGATTATAACAGGCTATAAGCGGATTGGATTCATAACGGGCAAGATCGCGTTTTCTTCCTTTGCTCATATTTGCATGTTTACCAATCAAGAATACACTCACTTTAATGTTTTTTTCTTTCGCAATAGAATCAATAAAAGCACTACCAATTAATGGGCCATCATCAAAAGTCAAATAAATATGTTTTGGTTGCTTATCAAATGCTTTCCGCAGGGAGTCCTTTAGCTCACGTTTTTGTTGTTTGATCGGAACAGGGTGTAGACTATCTACTGTAAAGTGTATCTGATTTTTCTGAAGCGAATCCCACCTATTCAACAAATGTGGTATTTTTTCCTTAACAACCAATTTCTCCGTAAGTGTGTCCTTCAGTTCGCCTTTTCCCAAGACTTTGTTTGAAAAATCCTTACATGCGGTTACACTAAACACTATACTACAAATGAAAAGTACCACAAACAACCTACTACACTTCATATCAATCGCTATAACTTAATGAATTTCTTTTTTCAAAATTACTACAAAAACCTATTTATTAACCATAAAATCTTACAAATCCCTACTTTCAGGGATAAGGTGAGTCATCTTCAACAATCCGGTATAGCTCTTTTTATGGCTTCAGTTTTTATTATAAATCCGATATAAGAAACTATCGTGCCACTTTTTTCGACCGTTGGTCTTTATTTCTTTTTAAAAAATAGTGCCTTGTTATACTCAAAATTCATACGTGCGATATTCAGTACTGATATACCTTGTGGACACTCTACCTCGCAGGCTTCTGTATTTGAACAATGACCGAAGGACTCCTTATCCATTTGTTTGATCATATTTAATACCCGTTGACTACGCTCTTCCTTTCCTTGTGGTAATAGTGCCATATGGGTGATCTTTGCTGAGGTAAAAAGGGCCGCGCTGCCATTTTTGCACGTCGCCACACAAGCACCACAACCTATACAGGCTGCCGAGTCAAATGCCGATTCAGCTAATTCATGAGAAATAGGAATGGCTGTTGCATCTGGAGCCTGCCCCGTATTGATAGAGACAAATCCACCGGAAGAAATAATTCGATCGAATGCGGAACGATCCACTTTCAGATCTTTTTTTATATGAAATGCGGCTGAACGAAAAGGTTCTATGGTAATGGTATCCTTGTCTTTAAATGAACGTAAATGTAACTGGCAAGTCGTCGTATGTTTAAGGGGCCCATGTGCAATGCCGTTAATCATCATTCCGCACTGTCCGCAAATTCCTTCACGACAGTCGTGATCGAACTCGACGGGCTCGTCTCCTTCTGTTATCAACTGTTCATTTAAAGTATCCAACATTTCCAAAAAAGACATATGTGGATTGAGATCAGTTAATGTGTAGGTCACTAATTTGCCTGTAGCATTGCGATCCTTTTGTCGCCATATTTTAAGATATAAATCCATAATCATTCATTTTATTTATAGCTCCTAACAGTTGGTTGTATTTCTTCAAAGGTCAACGGTTCTTTGACCAACTCAGGTTCTTCATTTTCTCCCTTCCATGACCAAGCGGAAATAAATTGATATTCGGCATCGTTACGTAGCGCCTCTCCGTCTGCAGTTTGATATTCTTCCCGAAAATGCGCTCCACAGGATTCATTTCGCGTCAATGCATCATAACACATCAGTTCTCCAATCTCAAAATAGTCTGCTACGCGTCCGGCTTTCTCCAGTTCGCTATTTAAAGTATCGGCCTCGCCGCTGACAATAACGTCCTTGAAAAATTCTTGTTTTAGCTTTCTAATTTCTTCAATAGCATAGCGAAGCCCTTTTTCATTACGCGCCAGCCCACAATAGTCATAGAGTATTTTGCCCAGTGTTTTATGGAAATAATCCACAGTTTTACTGCCTTTGATTTTCAAAAATACGTCGATTTGTTTTCTAACATCCTCTTCAGCACGTTCAAACGCAATATGATCTGTGGAAATTTTCCCCGTATGAATATCGTTTGCCAAATAATTGGCAATCGTATAGGGACCGATAAAATAGCCATCGACAGATGCCTGAAGCAGTGAGTTTGCCCCAAGTCTGTTTGCACCATGGTCCGCAAAATTAGCTTCGCCAAGCGCAAATAAACCTGGCAGACTCGTCATCAACTCATAATCGACCCATAAACCGCCCATGGAAAAGTGTGCAGACGGTGAAATCATCATCGGTACGCTATAAGCATCATATCCCGTAATCTTTTCATACATGTCAAATAGATTACCATATTTTTCCTGTATTTTCTGTTTCCCCTGTTCGCTAATAGCCTTCGCAAAATCAAGATAAACAGCATTTTTGAGTGGACCAATCCCAAAGCCGGCATCGATCCGTTCCTTTGCCGCCCGAGAGGAAATATCCCGTGGGGCAAGATTTCCAAATGCGGGATACCGTCGTTCTAAATAGTAATCTCGTTCTTCCTCCGGAATAGCGTTGGGTTCTCGCGTCTCACCTTCCTTCATGGGGACCCATATTCTTCCGTCATTGCGCAAAGACTCTGACATTAAGGTTAATTTAGACTGATAACTGCCCGATTGTGGTAAGGACGTCGGGTGAATCTGAATCCAGCTCGGGGAAGCCATTAATGCGCCCTTTTTATGTGCGCGCCAGATTGCCGAACCGTTACATCCCATGGCCAAGGTCGATAGGTAATATATTTTACCATAACCTCCTGTTGCTAATACAACTGTATGGGCCGCATGCCGTTCAATATCGCCCGTATCTAGATTACGTACGATAACACCACGTGCCTTTCCATCGATAACAACAACATCAAGCATCTCATGTCGTGTAAAAAGTTGCACGGTTCCCTTTCCTACCTGGCGCATAAGTGCCTGGTAGGCGCCCAAAAGAAGCTGCTGCCCGGTTTGGCCTCTTGCATAGAACGTCCGACTTACCTGTACGCCGCCAAAAGAGCGATTATTTAAATAGCCGCCGTATTCTCGTCCAAAAGGAACTCCTTGGGCTACAGCTTGATCGATCAAATTAAGTGAGCATTCTGCCATGCGGTATACATTTGCTTCACGTGCACGGAAATCCCCTCCTTTTAAGGTGTCAACAAACATCCTGTAAACGCTATCTCCATCATTTTTATAGTTCTTTGCCGCATTTACACCGCCCTGCGCTGCGACGGAATGCGCCCGTCGCGGACTGTCCTGAAAACAAAATGATTTCACCTGATACCCCATCTCGCCAAGGGAGGCTGCAATAGAACTACCCGCCAACCCTGTACCAATCACGATAACATCCAATTTTTTGCGATTGGCGGGATTAACTAATTTGGCAGTCTTCTTATAGCGTGTCCATTTTTCATCCAATGGCCCTTCTGGTATTTTTGAATTTAATATCATGATTTATCCGCTTTAGTTTACTGTAAAGAATATATAAATGGGCATCATGGCAAAGCCCAAACTAATGATAACCGAATAGCCAATGCCAAGGATCTTAAACCATTTGACAAATTTTGGATGAAATAATCCTAAGGTTCGGATTGCGCTATGAATCCCGTGAATAAGATGATAACACAAGGCTATCATAGATAATACATAAATAAGGACGTACCACCACTGTTGGAAGACAGCGATCACCAAAACATATAAATCCTTGTTCCCCCGCTCATCAAGCGGGGTTGCACCAAATTTGTATACATACCAAAAATTCTGAAAATGGATAACTAAAAAGATGAGAATTATAGTACCTAAAATTCCCATATTACGCGAATACCATTTGCTTGCTCTTCCGCGATGATCCGATTTATAAACAGCTCCCTCCTTTTTATTTTTTAAGGTAATAACAAGGCCATCCAAGGCATGAAGGATAATGCTGGCATAAAGTACATAAGAGATAATCTTGATCAAGATATTGCCAGCTAGAAAATGTGAGTAGGCATTAAATTGTAAATGTGCTTGTTCCTGCGGCAAGAATAGCTGTAAGTTGCCTAGGAAATGAATCAGCAAAAAGAACGCTAAAAACAATCCAGTCAGGCACATGAGCATCTTTTTTGACAAAGTAGATAACATAATAAGATCCTAATTTTTAATAATAACCTATAACCTTCATCCACAATCCACCAACACCCATGTAAATCACCAATAATACGATTCCAATTTCCAATCCACGCAACCACCATGATTTTAAATCAACATAGCCACTTCCGAAAAATACCGGTGCAGGGCCATGGCCATAATGTGTTAATACACCATAGATGGAGCCTAGAAATCCAAGCATCATCGCAAGCAGCATTGGTGGAATGCCTAAAGAAACACCGACACCCAACAACGCGGCATACATCGCTGCTACATGGGCAGTGGCGCTAGCGAAAATGTAGTGACTAAAGAAGTAAACAAGAATGATAACAGGAAAGGCTATTTGCCAGCTCAAATCACCAATCTGTACTTTAATTAAATCACTAAACCAGCCGATGAATCCCAATTCGTTTAATGAACTGGCCATCATGACCAAAACAGCAAACCAAACAATCGTATCCCAAGCTCCTTTCTCCGCTTTAACATCCTCCCAGGTCAACACAGAGGTTAGTAACAGTAGCGTTAAACCTATAAAAGCCGTCGTTGTAGCATCAATTGAAAAGGATCCACCAAAGATCCATAATGCCAATAAGATAAAGAATGCCAAAAGCATTAACCACTCATTCCTCGAAATAGGCCCCATCTCCTTTAGTTTCTGTGCAGCCATCTTCGGCGCATCCCCTGTTTTTTTTAATTCAGGCGGATATAATTTGTAAAGAACAAGAGGTACCACAAAAAAGGCGACAATACCAGGTATGAACCCTGCAATCGCCCAGGACATCCAAGTAATGTCGATTCCCAGGTTAGCAGCAAACTTTTGACACATTGGATTACTGGCCGTCCCCGTCAAAAACATCGAAGAGGCTATTAGATTCATATAATAGCTATTTAAAGTAAGATAGGATCCCAATTTCCGATGTGTCTCTGGTTTATCGGGGACGGAATCAAAACTAATAGCCATGGATTTCATAATTGGATAGATAATACCACCACCTCGAGCCGTATTGCTCGGGATTGCTGGAGCTAAACAGACGTCTGCCAGTCCCAATCCATAGGCTAACCCGAGCGAACTTTTTCCAAAAACACGAATAAAAAGAAATGCAATCCGATTGCCAAGACCGGTTTTTATGAAACCGCGAGCAATAAAGAAAGAGATACCAATCAGCCAGATAACTTTGTCGCCAAAACCGGTCAAAGCTTTGGTAATGGATTTACCAGCATCTCCGGGGGCCAACACTTGTGTCAGCGCGGTAAATGCTATAGCCATCATACACATGGTACCCATCGGCGCTGCTTTTAAAATAATCCCAAGAATAGTTGCTGCGAAGATAGCAAAGAGATGCCAAGCTTCTGGGCTGACTCCTTTCGGTATTGGGATAAACCATAAAATGAGTGCCACAAGAAAAGTGATGGCAATATTTTTAATACTGATTTCTTTCATAATAAGCGAGGTTTAATAAATTAGAATCGACTTTGTACTTGAATAATAAATAAATTCTTATTGAATTCACTGGTATTTTCGGTCTGCTTTTTATACCGGTCTAACTGGAGACCAAGCTGAATCCTTGCACCATAATTTTTTAAAAATTCTAGACCAAACATCGGTGTGTATGTTTGACGTCCATTTGCATTTAGTTTATAATTAGGATCAATGTATTCATATCGGCAAGATAGCTCGAAAGCGCTTAGGTTGAAATAATTTACTTCGTATCTTAAGTTTGGAAGAAAATAAATACCCCGTACAAGGTAATCGCTCAATTTGGAGCTACGAGCACTCTCGTCCAACGAATAATACAGGTTATGATTGATCGCCTGTTTTGCTTCCAGCTGCATATCGAGATTCCAGCGCTTGCCAAAGTTCACGTTTCCGGTTAGATCAACACCCAATGCGTGCACCTGTTTTTTCATAACCTCGCCAATCCCCCCATTGAGCCCTAAGTTAACACTATACTTCTTCGAAAGGCCAAAGACAAGACGCGTAGCATATTGTTTGCCATTGTCGTTATCGACTACCTGATTTTTCCCATTTCCATTTACCACGGATAACGAGTAGCTAAAAGGCATTTCCCCAAGCGTGGTCTCGCCTGTCGCTGCCACGCCGATCTGAAAGCTTGCCCAGCCGAGTTTGCCAAACTCAAGATATTGATTGGACCAATCCAATGATTTGATAATATCAATCGGATAGGTCTCTTCAATACCAAACCAGGGACGGAATTGGCCTACTGTGATCGCCAATTTGGGACTAAATGTATATTTCAAATAAGCATTCTCAAGAACTTTTGTTTTCGGATCGCTTTTAAAATCCGCGAGATTTGCCAAAACTGCCACCTCTGTGCGTTTGCTAATTTGAGCACGCATCTGAACGCGCATATACTTCACCATAAAATTGTTGTCCGTACCAGAACCATCACTGTGATGCAGTCCATTAACGTCTACATCTTTTGTGCCACTCACAAGGTATCTGGCCTGAAATAAACCTTTTACCTGAAGCTTGGGATAAATCGTATCATCCTTGGTTAGTTTTACAGAATCTACTTTGCTTTGTTGTTCGGTCCCTACTTCTTGCCCCTTGGCCAGGTTATTCAATAGTGAGCACGCAATAAGGAGTGGAATGTAATGTTTCTTCATATCAAAACAATTTGGCCTTAGCGAGTAGCCCGGCCTACTTTTCGTTGTTAATAATGTTACTTCTTCGATTTGGTATTGTAGTAACAACAGATAACATTAGAAAATGTTTTGTTATTTTAATATAATTTAATAACTGTAAGAAAACCAGTCCGATTCTAAAATGGTGTCGTGTAAATTCCATGTTTTTGTGTAATTTCACGGACGAACATTAAACTAATCTAATTTTCAAATTCGCAGATTGATCTTTTAAGGAGCCATTGAACTCACTGAAAACTTCGCGAGTAAATTATGGTATGCAATTTTTAGAATCGATAAATATTATGAAAGAAAAATTAATCAAGACATGTTTTATTTGCCTGCTTCTCCTGATCATTCAGGGTTTTTCAATAACCACAAGCTACGCTGCTGACAAAGAAAAACCCGCCATGTTTTGGACTTGGCTAGATTACAACGCCAAAACAAACTTTGATTCAATTTGCCGTGAGATGAATTATTTGGGAATCGATGGCGTAATGTTAAATGCCGCCAGTCCAGACGAGTATCGGGTAGCAATTCCCATTGCAAAAAAATATGGCATCCAAGTTATCGCGTGGCTTTGGACGATGAACTTGGAACATGACAGGGATAAAATACTCCAAGAACATCCGGATTGGTTCAGCGTCAATCGAAACGGTAAAAGTCTGGCAGATACCACTGCATACGTTGGTTATTATAAATTCTTGTCACCTGTTGTGCCCGGAGTAAAAGAGTATATCCGTAAAAAAATCGAATCCTATTGTGAAGTCGAGGGATTGGAGGGGATTTCTATTGACTATAATCGCTACGTGGATGTTGTCCTCCCTACAACCCTTTGGCCTAAATACAATATTGTTCAAGATCGTGAATACCCAGCTTGGGATTACGGTTACCATCCAATTGCAATAGCGAAGTTCAAGAAACAGTATGGTTATGATCCGAGAGCACAAAAAGATCCATCGAAAGATCTAAAATGGCGCCAATTTCGTTGCGATCAGATAACCGATATCGCCAATATGATTGCAGACATCGTTCACTCCCATGGTAAAACAATGGCTGCATCCCCATTTCCGACTCCCAAAATGGCTTCTCGTATGGTGCGCCAAGATTGGGGTAAGTGGAATTTGGATGTTGTTTTTCCGATGGTATACAGCAATTTTTATACAGAAGATCCAAGCTTTATTAGAGATTGTACATTAGAAAATGTGCGCGATAAAGGAGCAAATACGACGCTATATTGTGGATTGATGGCTAAAAATAATGAAGAAATATTTGCCGATATGGATGAGGCGTTAAATAATGGTGCGCAGGGAATTTCTATTTTTACCATCCATAGCTTAAAAGATCCACAGATAAGGGAAAAATTTAAAAACTATACAGCTGCTGCGAAAGCTAAAAAAGCGCAAAATAATGGAACTTTAACCCATTCGGCACATGTGAAAATCGAAAATAATCCTTTCAAAAAAGAAGGTATTATGAAATTAATCAACCAAAAGATACAAGATTTGGTACGCTCAGAAAACCCTGCTGCCAGCCCGATAGCATTATCAAAATATAAAAAAATAGATGCATACGATGTAACTCAAAAATACCTGGTTACTGATCAGGTGAGCAAAAAGAATTTTTACGTCACCTTCTTTTTCTATGGCGGTATACTTTCCGGTTGGAATGTTGATCCAGCTCCAAATGCATCCTAAAGGATGACCTACTAGATGGAGGTGCTAAAATGTTACTTATTTGGCACCTCTTTTCTTTTAATACACTGTTCCCTATCTTTGGAACAAACAAATACTGAAAAAATGAGAAAAAATGTCAGGTTGGTAGCCTGTATTATAGGTTTGATATGTTCCGGATCAATTACTGTATCGTTTGCTCAAAACAACATTCAAAACCAGCACAGTACTAAGAGCGCGATCATTGATAAAGCACTATTGGATAAAATATTGGATAAAAATAGGCAATCATTCAAAGAAGGTAAAGTGGCTGATTACATCCCGGAATTAAGTAAAGCCAATGCAGCATCTGTCGCACTTTCGGTGGTAAATAGTGATGGAACAATCGTTAGTATCGGAGATGTACAACAAAGATTTACAATTCAGAGTATTTCAAAAATTGTTTCCTTGATGGTTGCTGTATTGGAAAATGGCGAGGAAGTTGTTTTTAATAAAATGGGATACTATGGAACAGATAAACCCTTCAATCATTTTGCGAATTTGGAAACATCGGGTAAACCGCTCAATCCGATGATGAACGCCGGCGCCATTTTAACGACATCGCTTATTAAAGGAACAGGTGAGGAACCTTTTGTTAAAATAAGGGATATGATTCGCTTTATAACGAATAATGAAAAAATCGATTACAGTAGATCTGTATACCATTCGGAACGGGAGACTGGAAATCGAAACAGAGGCATGTTCTACCTGATGCGCAACAATGGACTCATTGATGGTGAAGGTGAAGACAAACTCAATAATTATTTTAAGCAGTGCTCCATTGAGATAACTGCGGAGGATCTGGCTAAAATAGGTTTCTTTTTTGCACATCATTGCGTGCGCTATGATGGAAATAAGCAATACTATAACCCAGATCTATCTCAGCTAGTTCAATCACAAATGCTCATTGCAGGGATGTACGAATTTAGTGGCGAATATGCCAGAACTGTCGGACTTCCAAGTAAATCGGGCGTTGGTGGCGGAATCACAGTAAGTGTACCGAATAAAATGGGTATAGGGGCCTACAGTCCAGCATTGGATCAACATGGCAACTCTGTTGCAGCATATCGCATGATATTGGACTTGGTAAAAGAGAAATCGCTCGGCCTCTTTAATTAGATTTTCAACCTTTCAAAATCATATGACACGAACAGAACCAATAATTGCTGTAAAGAGCGTCTCCGAAAGCTCGCTATTCTACCAAAAGCTTTTGGGCTGTACCAGTCAACATGGCGGCGAAACATTTGAAATTCTCACGGATGGCGGAACTGTCATTCTCTGTTTACACAAATGGGGTGAGCACGACCACCGTACTATGCGGGATCAAAAACATGCGGGGAATGGATTTATATTATTCTTTAGAGTAGACAATTTACAGCAAATCTTCGAAAACGCTACTTTGTTAAATGCAGTCATAGAGAAAGATATACATTACAATGAGAACTCGCTAATGGATCAATTTATCCTGCGTGACCCCGACAACTATTACCTGATTGTATCAAACTAGGCTACTATCGCTGTATATCGATTGAATGGAGGCTTGTCTTCATACGTAAAATTTCCATTCTTAAACCAGTTTAATTTTTTTAGCGTATACTAATCGCAACTTTGTCTTATCAAAACTTAAAACAATGAACACACGATTGAATATTGCAAAAGTAGATGCAACGGCCTATAAGGCGATGATGGGATTGGAAACCTATCTCAATGATATTTTTTTAAATCCAATTCAAAAGGAACTCATAAAAATACGTGCTTCACAGATCAATGGTTGCGCCTTTTGCTTAGATATGCACACCAAGGATGCGCTGAAGTACGGTGAAACGCCACAACGGATATTTTTATTAAATGCATGGCGAGAAACGGATCTATTCACTAAGGAAGAACAGATTTTGTTGGAGATGACAGAGGAGATCACATTGATACATCAAAAGGGTTTGACAGAAAGCACTTTTCAAAAAGCAAAAGAAATATTTGAAGAAAAGGAGATTGCACAGATTATTATGGCGATCATTACTATAAATGCGTGGAATAGAATTGGCATCAGCACCCATTTAGAACTATTAAAGTAGTGCTACGCTTTGATTACAAAAAAGCCTCTTTCAATATTGGAAGAGGCTTTTTTCATTGCTAAATATATTCCTGTTTTTTCCAATAAAAATCCCGATTATCCTTTATCTTTATTAGGAAAACCAATATGAATGCATGATTATGAAAATCCTAAAAAAAATCCTCATTGTTTTAGCGATCATCATCGCTATTCCCTTAATTACTGCACTCTTCGTCAGTAAAGACTTCTCGGCCCAAAGTGAGATAACAATCGATAAGCCAAAGCAGGAAGTGTTCAACTACGTGAAAATGCTTAAGAACCAAGAGAACTTTGGTGTATGGCAACTATCAGACCCGCAAATGAAAAAAACTGAACAGGGTGTAGATGGTCAAGTCGGCTATAAATCCAGCTGGGATGGTAAGAAAGTTGGTAAAGGTTCACAGACCATTACAAAAATCGTCGAGGGCGAAACAATTGAAACGGCCCTCGATTTCGGTATGGGTGAACCAGCCAAGGGTTATTTCATCTTAAAAGAGATCTCGCCTACTCAAACTTTGGTGACCTGGGGAATTTCAGGAAAATCGCCCTATCCATGGAACTTTATGAACTTATTTATGAATATGAATAAAGACTTCGATCAGGGTCTGAAAAACTTAAAAAATAGACTAGAATAGCGACTATACAATGCAAAAAAAAGTGGTTAAAATAAACTTTATTTTAACCACTTTTTCTCATTTTTAAAAGGAACAAAATTTATCTTCTGCGCATTAAAATTCGTAGAATGTACCAGAACAACAACATGATTGATGAAAACAGCTGCAAGGCTGCCCCTACATATTGTTCGTTGCCGTAACTATACTTCAGGTTTTGAGTTTGATAGAGTATGCTTCCGGAAGCAAGTGCAATCATGGCAACCGAGAACCATAATCCAAGTTCAAAACCAAAAATAGCTCCTGCGACAATTGCCCCCAAAGATAAGAAGCCTCCGATCACCAGGATATTTCTGAGAAATGAAAAATCTTTATTGGATACAAATGCAACGACAGTAAGGCCAGTAAACAAGGCCAAAGTCATTATACTTGCCTGATAAATGACACTAATTCCTTCGGTCATAAATACCGCCATAAAAATCATCGGTAGGAAGATGATTGCCTCCAGTACAATATAGAATGCTAGGCCTAGATATTGGGTTTGACGGCTTTGCGAAAGTGTCCATCTTGATGAAAGTGTGGAGCCCAACCAAAAACATCCCAATAAGAACAACCAAATAAATTTTCCGCTAACCATCCAAACGATAAAATCATAAGGGATCAATTTGATCAGCAAAGTTTCCAAAACGATAAATGCTAAAATCGAAAGCGCAACATGAAGATAGGTTTTTTTATAAAAAACGCCCCTTTCAGCGTCATCATTGGTAAGAATATACTCTTGTGATTCCATAAAACAAATACAATAGATTAAATAAGGATTAAAAATAAGCATTTATTCTATTTTCACAAGAAAGAAGTTTGCATAGGCTTATAAAAAAAGAACCCCGCCTAGCGGGGTCCATTCAAACAAACAACTTATTTCCAGCCTCCTCCCAAATCTTTATAGATATTGACAACAGCATTGAGCTGCTGCTTCTTTGTTTCTATCAATTCAAGTTTTGAATCCAGTACATCGCGTTGTGTCATTAAAACCTCCATATAGTCTGCCCTCGCTGATTTAAAGAGATCATTTGACACAGACACGGAATTATTCAGAACCTCAACTTGTTTTGTTTTGAAATCGTAGCTGCGCCCGAGGTTTTCAATATTAGAAAGTTGTGTAGAGACTTCTAAGTAAGCATTCAGAATCGTCTTCTCGTAATTATATACCGCCTGTATTTGTTTCGCGTTGGCTGTATTAAATTCCGCTTTAAGCCCATTTTTGTTGATCAAAGGTGCTGCAAGCTCCCCTATTAGATTATACAAAACTGATTCAGGCATCTTAAATAGATAAGAAGGCTTGAATGCCTGTAAACCCAGAGCAGCCGAAATCTCCAAAGAAGGATAAAACTCTTTCCGCGCGATCTGTACGTCCAACTTCGCGGCAGCGAGCTCATACTCGGCCTCACGAATATCAGGTCTATTGCTTAGTAGTTGGCTCGGTATACCTGTCTGAACTTTCGCCGGGATCAGATCGACAAAATTGCTTTTGTCACGTTTGATCTCTTGTGGGAAACGTCCCAATAGAAAATTAATACGGTTTTCAGTTTCTTTGATCTGTTGCCGCGTCTCAAATTCCATACCTTTGGTCTTCAACACTTCGGCTTCAAACTTTTGAACCGCCAGTTCTGTTACACGAGCAGCCTGTTTCTGCAATCGGATTACCGCAAGCGCATTGTCCTGAAGCTCGATATTTTGTTTGATAATAGCCAACTGATTGTCCAATGCCAATAATTCATAATACGAACGGGCAACTTCGGCAATAAGGCTACTTAAGACAAAATTTTTCCCTTCTACCGTAGCAAGATAACGGTTCAGTGCTGCTTGTTCGGAGTCCTTCAGTTTTTTCCAAACGTCGATTTCCCAACTGGCATACGCACCAATGGTCAAATCTCCTAGTGGATCCGGCATTTCCTTTCCAGGGGCAATTTCTGTACTGGCATCACCGGCCCCCTGACTGGTGTATCGTCCAACTTTTTCAACACCACCTCCGGCACGTAAACCAACAGTGGGTTTCAATGCTCCTTTTCGTAAAAGAATATCATTCTTTGCGATCGCCAACTCCTGCAAAGTAACATTCAGCTCCTGATTGTTTTTCAACGCTGTATCGATCAATACAACTAAATTTGGATCCGTAAAAAATTCACGCCACTTAACCGACGCTGAATTCGTTGTATCTGATTGAGCTACATCTGTATACTGCTTCGGAACGAATTTATTCTCCTGTATTTGTGTCGCTTTCGGAACCTTACATCCCGTCACTGCTGCTGAAAGCGAAAATGCAATGACCCATTGTATTTTTCTGCGATTAGTCATTATTATCAAGTTCTTCAGTTAATGGATTTTCATCTTCGTGTTTAATAAGCTTGCGTTTGGAGGCAATAGTCCCGAAGATAAAGTATAAGCCCGGTATTACCACAATACCAAAAACCGTCCCAAACAACATACCTCCCGCTGCCGCTGTACCGATCGTACGGTTTCCAATTGCACCTGGGCCAGAAGCCATAACTAAGGGAATCAACCCGGCGATAAAAGCAAATGATGTCATCAAAATAGGTCTAAACCTTACTTTTGCACCGTCCAAGGCAGCCTCAATGATACTCAATCCCTGCGAATGCCGTTGAGCGGCAAACTCAACAATCAACACGGCATTTTTACCAAGTAGACCGATAAGCATGACCAAAGCAACCTGCGCGTAAATATTGTTTTCCAATCCCAATAACTTCAATAGTAGAAATGCCCCAAAGATTCCGATTGGTAAAGAAAGCAACACCGCAAAGGGCATAATAAAGCTCTCATATTGAGCGGAAAGTATCAAGTAAACGAAACCGAGACAAATTAAGAAGATATAAATTGCCTGATTTCCACGACCTACCTGATCTTTGGAAATACCAGCCCAATCAATGCCATAGCCTCGTGGTAAGGTCTTGGCAGCGACTTCATTAATCACCTGAATTGCTTCACCACTACTATAACCTGGTGCGGCAGAGCCCGAAATTTCAGATGCCATATACATATTGTGCCGGGTGATCTCAGAAAGACCGTAAACCTTTTCCATATGCATAAATGCTGAAAATGGTACCATTTCGTCTTTATCATTCTTCACATATAGTTTTAAGATATCTTCCGGCAAAGCCCTGTATTGCGGCAAAGCCTGAACCATAACTTTATATTGGCGGTCATACTTAATGAAATTCGTTTCGTAATTACTGCCCACCAAAGTTGAAAGCGTATTCAGTGCATTATCAATGGTAACACCCTTCTGTTGCGCCAGATCATTATCGATATGCAACATATACTGCGGAAAACTCGCGCTATAGAAGGTAAATACAGACGATAATTCAGGCCTTTTGTTCAATTCACGCACAAAATCCTTACTTACCGTTTCCATTTTCTTGTAGTCGCCAGAACCTGCTTTGTCCAGAAGACGAAGCTCAAATCCACCCGCAGCACCATAGCCCGGTACGGCCGGTGGTTGGAAAAACTCGATAGACGCTCCTGGGATATTTTTGGCAGCGGCCTCCAGTTGCTCTATGATCTCCTGCGAGGATTCTTTGCGTTCTTCCCAGCTTTTCAAGTTGATCAAACAAGTACCTGTATTTGCCCCGGTTCCTTCAGTCAGGATTTCATAACCAGCCAACGAAGATACCGATTGCACACCATCAATGTCTTCAGCTTCTTTTTGCAATGTCTGGGCCGCTAGATTGGTCCGTTCCAATGTCGATCCTGGCGGCGTTTGAATAATAGCATAGATCATCCCCTGATCTTCATTGGGGATAAAACCTGCAGGAACAGCATTATTCAAAAAATATGCGCCAATACAAAAACCAATTAATACTAAAAATGTAAAAACGCGCTTATCCACTATGCCCTTCAACAAGTAAACATATTTGTTGGACATCTTATCAAACAATCTGTTGAAAGAATCCAGGAATTTATCGATAATGGATTTCTTTCTTGCCTTTCCATGGTTATTCTTCAGCATAATCGCACATAAAGCCGGAGTGAGTGTCAATGCCACAACACCCGATAAGATGATGGAAGTAGCCATGGTAATGGAAAACTGCCTATAGAATATCCCTACGGGGCCAGACATAAAGGCAACCGGAATAAAAACCGCCGCCATAAGGAATGTGATCGCAACAATGGCACCACTGATTTCGTGCATCGCTTTTTTGGTCGCCTTATAGGCCGAAATATGAAGCTCTTCCATTTTAGCATGAACAGCCTCAATAACCACAATCGCATCGTCCACAACCACACCTATGGCAAGCACCAGTGCAAACAATGTGATCAAGTTGATGGTAATTCCAAAAAACTGCATGAACAAAAACGATCCCACCAAGGAAACCGGTACTGCAATGGTTGGAATCAATGTCGAACGCCAATCTCCTAAGAATAGAAAAACGACAATAGCAACAAGCACAAATGCTTCCAATAAAGTATGGACTACTTTTTCCATGGATGCATCCAAGAATTTTGATACGTCATAGCTAATTTCGTAATCCAGCCCTTTCGGAAAGGAAGCTTTCAATTCCTTCATTTTGCTTTTAACGTCTTGGATTACCTGAGAAGCATTACTTCCATAGGATTGTTTTAAGACAATCGCTGCAGATGGTTTTCCATTCAGTGTAGAGTAGATATCGTACATCGCCGAACCGAATTTGATTTCCGCAACATCTTTTAAACGTAACATTTCACCATTTTCACCTGCACGTAAAACGATATTGCCATAACCTTCCGTAGTTGTAAAACGCCCCGGGTATTTCAATACATATTCAAAAGACTGGGAGGTCATACCAGACGACTCCCCGGCTTTACCTGGTGAAGCTTCCAAACTTTGCTCGGATAAGGCTTTCATCACCTCTTCTGCAGAAATCTTGTAGGCTGTCATACGATCAGGTTTCAACCAAATACGCATCGCTAATTCGCGTGTTCCAAGAATATTTGCCACCCCGACACCGTCTACCCGACGTAATTCGGAGACAATATTCATGTCCGCATAGTTATACATAAAATTTCCATCAAGCTCCTTGTCTTTACTGTAGAGATTGATGTACATTAACATATTGGATTCTTCACGTGTAATCTTCACCCCTTCACGGACCACAATTGGCGGAAGCTTGTTAACCACAGAGGCTACGCGGTTCTGTACATTTAAAGAAGCCTGATTCGGATCTGTTCCTAGGTTGAATACGACCTGAATACTTGCTTCCCCGTCATTACCGGCATCGGAAGCCATGTATTTCATTCCAGGAACCCCATTGATCGCCCGTTCCAGCGGAATGATAACTGATTTAATCATCAACTCACCATTGGCTCCAGGATACTCGGCAGTGATGTTCACCTTCGGTGGCGATATTGACGGAAATTGTGTTACAGGAAGCTGTACCATAGCAAGCACACCCAAAAACACAATGATCAGTGATATCACGATCGAAAGTACTGGTCTATTTATAAAACGACTAAACATAGTAATTTAACTGTAAGGGATCTATTCTGTTTTTAACTTCAAATTTGAGATGGCGTCTTTAGGTTGCACAAAGCTGTAGCTGATTTTATCATCCTCTTTTGCTTTCTGAATACCATCCAACAAAAATTTATCATCTTTTTGAAGTCCGCTCGTTACCACATACAGATCTGGTAGGGAGTTACCAATGGTGATATGACGGGCTTTTAATTTGCCCTCCTTATCGATTACATACACATATTTACGGTCCTGCATTTCGTATGTCGCTTTCTGTGGAATAATTAAAACCTGTTTCAGCGGAAAGTTCATCACCACCTTGCCGCTCTCGCCATGTTTTAATAGACGGTTTGGGTTGGGAAATTTCGCTCGAAAAGCAATATTTCCCGTCTCACTGTTGAACTCACTTTCTATGGTCTCCACAAGACCATTTTGAGCGAACAACTCATTATTGGCAAGCAACAAGCCGACATGAGTATCTCCACGTTTACTCACGTTAGTTTGATAACTTAAATATTCAGGTTCGGAGACATTGAAATAAACCAGCATCTCACTGTTGTCGGACAGACTTGTCAATAATTCACCTTCATCCACCAAACTTCCCAATTTCAATGGAATCCGATCAATGGTTCCGTCAAAAGGCGCCCTGATTTCTGTAAAGGAGAGATGTAATTTTGCAATCGCAGCCTCAGCTTTGGCTTGCTCAAGTTTTGCTTTAGCCATCGCGAGTTCATTGGGCGATACGACATTTTTATCGGCAAGCGTTTTTGTATTTTGAACTTCAATTTCTGCTACATTAACTTCTGCCGAAGATTTACGGTATTCGGCCTCATACATCTTCGGCATAATCCGAAAAAGTAATTGCCCTTTATGGACAAATTGTCCTTCATCTACGAAAATCTGCTCGAGATAGCCCTTTTCCTGAGCCCGAAGCTCAATATTTCGGAAAGACCTAATCTGGGAAACAAAGTCCTTACGGATAGTTGTGTCCATTTGCACCGGAGAGGTCGCAGTAAATTTCTCTTTTTCTTCCTTTTCTTCCTTTTTGGAAGTACACCCGATTTGGCATAAGGTAATAGCCAAACTAGCGAGCATAAATACTCTTTTCATTTGTAAGCGTCTAATTAAAAAAATAAGTTTGATTGTTTGTTGTCTTGGTTGGTGAAATGACCTCTACTTTGGTTTATAGTCGTTCCGACTTGTTCATAGATTGTACAAATCGATTACGACTGAGCGGAGCGTCCCTTAGGATATCCACCAAAGCATATGAAATTTCGAAGGGTATATTTTAAATTCTCCAGTTTTGTTGAAGAACGTATCTTTGAGGGAAAAGATAGGCTATGAAATTGCAAAAAGGTATCTTCTTTGCAAATCGAAAAACGAAAACAAAAAGGACAATTGCAAAAAGTAGCAGCGCAACAAATTGGGATGTCACCTGCAAATCCTTGGTCAGTTGAAAATTTTCGGCATCAAATTCCTCGATAACTGGATTATCACTGTGAATATTACCGTAAAATAGCGGATCGATGTGGTCAACTGATGCGTCAATATACTGCTGTACATCAGCATGATTATGCTGATACATAAAACTAACAGTTGGTCGGTCGGATTCAATGAGCACGGCATGGCTATTACTGCTTCTGATCAATAAGAAGCATAAGAATAAGAATATCGTAACAACCGCTTTCATTGCGGAGCAAATATACTAGCGTACAACTAATTTTAACGATCTTTAACACATTTTAACAAAACAATTACAATTCGTAGATTTCCGCTAGAAAAGTGACAATTGCAAACCCCGACCATTTGTTCTCAAAGGTTCTGCATCTCCGAAGACTGTTCTGCCACCATATTTCCAAGAATCTCGCCGTTCTTCTGCTATAATTTGTTGAATATCAAACTGTGGCTGAAAATCTCTTTCGCTATCCAAGACAATCTGGTGCAACTTGTTAATCGATTTTAATTTTTCACCGTAACCCAGTTTAGATTTTTCAATACCTTTTTGCAAAATTTGAATACTTTCATCGTAAATGGTTAAAGGAACTGGAAAAGGATGCCCATCTTTCCCGCCATGAGCAAAGGAAAATCGAGCGGGGTCATTGAACCGTGAAGGCGCACCGTGGATTACCTCACTGACTAAAGCCAATGACTGTAACGTACGGGGCCCAACTCCTTTTAAAAGCAATAAGTCTTCAAAATGGCTTGGTTGACTTTCTCGGGCCACGTACAACATCGCTCCTAGCCTCTTCAAGTCAACGTCCGAAGCACGGACATCGTGATGGGATGGCATAATAAGTTTAGCGAAGTCTTGCATCACTTGAGTTGAATCCTCCGCTACGATCGTCATAATACCTGTTCTATTGGCCGCCGCTTCTGCAGCTGTCAAGTTGAGGATAATACCTTGTGAAGGACCACTGATACCCGCATGTGGTTCTTCAACGAACGATTTGACCTTTTCAGAATGCCAATGGTAACGACGGGCAGTTCCATCCTTTTCATGCATACCTTGCTGCACGACCGACCAATTGCCATTATCCGTCACGATAAAATTGTGGAGATATAATTGGTAACCATCCTGAATAGCGGTGTTATCCACTTTAGCAACAAGCTTACTGCTGCGAATCAAGTCGTTGCCATCTAGTCCCATGTCGTTCGAAAGCCGAAGTAGTTCCTGTGGGGTCTGCATGGAAAGCTTGCCTTTACCCCCACAGATATATAGTCCTAAAGATTTCGCATCGGGATTAATAGCGCGTTTTAATGCCCCCATAACAGCCGTTGTGATCCCTGAAGAATGCCAATCCATGCCGAGAACAGCACCAAAGCTTTGAAACCAGCGGGGATCTGCCAGTCTTCTCAAAACCTCGTCTTTACCATAATCCATTAATATTACTTCAACAATGGAGCGACCTAGCAAAGCCATACGTTCGTAAAGCCACGCTGGTACTTTTCCATAGTGTAATGGGAGATCTGCGGTTCCGGATCGTTTCATTTCAAACTAAATATATTAGTACAAATCTATCTCTTTTTTAGATAAAATAAAAACGGCTAGATAGCTTCTAGCCGTTTTTATTTTATGATCAATCTATACACTACATCTGAGCATATAACTTAGGGCGCATCGAAGTAGCGGCACAAGTCACAGCTTCACTATTTACCGGTCAACGCTGACAATAATCCAGCCCGGAACGAAGGATCTTTCTCCGAAAACTCGATCGAATGCTTATAGGTGTCTACATTAAAGAAGAGCTCCGCTGGAGCAGCTTTTTTATTGTCCAAAAATAGTTTAAAGCTGTACGCTGTTTTTTTGGACAAATCAGCATTCACCTTATTGGATGAAAACACATTTGGAAGAATTACATCTTTTGTAAAAGAATCAGTGGTAGCTATTTGAAATAAATCACCTAATGCTTTAATTAAATTGTCAGACTGTTGACCCGACGACGAGATTCTAATCTTACCTTTGGTAAAGCCGACTTCATCACTCGGTTGGCCATCTATTATACCTGCGGGTATAAAATCTACAACCTCAAACTTCGCTCCTACAGTATCCTGTTTGTAAAGAGATTTTGTGATATAAATACGGCTTGAATCCGTTTTAATTTCATCTGTAATACGTAGAAAAAAGTTCTTCTTTTCTGCGCCCGGTGAACCATTCGTAAATTGTTCGATTTTTACACCTTCAATTTTGTTCACCGTTGTTGTATCACTTCCATCAGTTTTCTTTTGATTGGAATTTCCGCAACTAGCCATCAGCACCGTAGCGGTCGCAAGAAATGCTATAGATTGAATCTTGTACATATTGAATTGTTTGTTATCAGTTATTAATGAATATTGCTCTTATAATATTACCATTATTACTGATAACAAACAACTATTAGCAATGTTTTTATTTTATTTCAATAAAGCATCGTATAAAATTTCCACAGGATGATAAGATTTTCTTCCTACACCATCTTTAATCTGATGTCTGCAAGAAGTACCCGCTGCGGCAATTAAAGTACCAGGTTCTGTTTCGCGTATGGTTGGTAATAAAACCAATTCGGCTACTTTCATCGAGATATCATAATGTTCAGCCTCATAACCAAATGATCCTGCCATACCACAACAACCCGAAGGAATTGTTTCTACGCTAAAGTTCGTCGGAAATGATAGGACCTGTTCCGTAACAGTAACGAGATGAAAAGCCTTTTGATAACAGTGGCCATGAAGCTTTACCTTTTTCGTTTCCGACGTAAACTGTTCTGAATGAATACGTCCCGCTTTCATTTCATTCAACAGAAATTCGTCAATCATCAGCGCGTTTTTGGCTATTTTTTGTGCGTCAACACGTAAATCATCATCGACTAAACTTAAATACTCATCTCGAAATGTAATTATCCCGGAGGGTTCAACGCCTAAAAGTGGCGTATCATCCGTAATTAGTCCCTTTAAGAAATGGATATTTTGATTCGCAATCTCCTTTGCTTTTTTCACAAAGCCTTTAGAAAGATAAGTCCGCCCGCTTTGCACATGTTTTGGAATGACTACTTCATACCCCAAGGCAGTCAGTAACTTATATGCGGTAATGCCGATCTCGGCATCATTATATTCGGTAAACTCATCCGAAAAAAGATAAACCCGACGCTTACTATCACTTACCACTGCTTGTTTCTTTACCCATTGGGTTAAAGTCGTTCCATTGACTGTAGGTAAGGAACGCTTTGGCGCAAATCCTACTGTTTTTTTGACTACTCCTGACAAGAAATCATTTTTGACCACAAAATTGTAAATGGGCGCAACCCACGATCCGAATTTCTGTGACTGGGTGAAATTAGCGATTAATTTTGTTCTAAACCCTGCGCCATGCTCATCATAATAGTGCTGTAAAAATTCTGCTTTCATTTTGGCTACATCCACACTGGAAGGACACTCCGTTTTACAGCCTTTGCAGCTTAAGCAAAGGTCCATAACTTCCTTGATCTCCTCATGATCGAAACGATTTTTCTTTGTGGAATTCGTTAAAAACTGACGCAACATATTTGCCCGCGCCCGTGTCGTATCTTTTTCATCGCGCGTAGCCATGAATGAAGGGCACATTGTTCCACCGGTAATTTCAGTCTTTCGGCAATCTCCCGAACCAGAACACTTCTCCGCCAACCGAAGAATAGACTCATCTTTAGAAAAATCGAAATAGGTCTTTATTTCCGTTCGGTTGCTATCGTTGTCATAACGTAAATGAGAATCCATTGGCGGCGTGTTGACAATTTTATTTGCATTAAAAACGCCCTGTGGATCAAAGATATATTTTACATCTTCAAGCAATTTGTAGACTTTTTCACCAAGCACTTTGCCGATAAATTCGCCGCGCAGACGACCATCACCGTGCTCACCACTCAGTGAACCGTTATATTTTAATACAAGGTCGCTGGTTTTTTCGAGGATTGAACGAAATGTACGCTTCCCTGCTGCTGTTTTCAAATTCACAAAGGGCTCAATATGTAGTTCCCCGGCTCCCGCGTGCGCATAATAGGATGCATGCACCCCCTCTTCCACCAAAAGTTTTTGGATATCACGCACGTAAGCAGGTAAATCTTCAGGCGACACCGCACAATCTTCAATCAAATTTACAGGTTGACTATCCCCGGGTAAATTGCGAATTAGCCCTAGTCCTGCCTTGCGTACATCCCAAACCAAATTGGTCTGTTCAATACCCGTAATGTAGGGATAAGCATAACCAAGCCCGCGGGCTACAAGGTCCGCTTTCAGAGCCATCGCTTTTGCCTCTGTTTCAGCGGCTGTCTGCCCCCTAAACTCAACAATTAATAAAGCCTGGGGATCACCCTCAATAAAAAAACGATTATACTTATAAGTTGGATGCCCAACCGTAAAATCCATGATGTATTTATCTACCAATTCGGATGCTTCCGGCTTGTGCGCTAAGGCTACCACATTACCGTGCATACACTCTACCATATCCGCAAAATGAACACAAAGTAAGCCTAGTTCCTGCGGTGGTAAGGGCATCAGTTTGAGTTTCGCTTCTGTAACAATAGCCAGCGTTCCTTCGGACCCTGCCAACAAATTACACATATTGAAAGGTGTCGAGCGATCGGTAAGGATATCCAAAGCATAACCGGTATTTCTGCGCGTGATAGATCGTTTTGGATAGCCCGCTTCAATGGCGCTTAAATGCTCGGGGTCTGTCAATAATGCATTCATATTACGGTAGATATCCCCCTCACGACCAGCTAATAATAATTTCTTAAAATAGGCTGCTTCATCAACTGCTTCAAAGGTCACTTCAGAACAGTCGTCCAAAAGTACATTGGCCGAAATCAAATTGTGTCGTGTATCGCCCCAAACAATCGAATGCAGACCCGAAGAGTTATTGCCAATCATTCCACCTACCATAGCACGGCTTGCAGTCGAAGTTTCAGGGCCAAACATCAGTCCGAACGGTTTAAGATAATTATTCAAGTCGTCACGGATCACACCAGGTTGTACCCGAACCCACTGCTCGTCGACATTAAGTTCAAGTATATGGTTAAAATGACGAGAAATATCCATGATAATGCCATTGCCTACTACCTGACCAGCTAAAGAAGTGCCGGCGGTACGTGGTATGATTGTGACACCGTTGTGCCGTGCAAAATCAATTATTTTTTTGATATCATCATGATCGACGGGTATGGCTACGGCCAAGGGTTTTTCTTGATAAACAGATGCATCTGTCGAATAGGCAAGCAACATCGTTTGGTCCTTCGTTTCATGGGTATAATAGAGCTCCCCTTTGAGTTGAGACGCTAATAAGGCTAATTGATTCTGATCTTTCACTTAATCTACATTTATGTATGAAACAAATTTAGTCAAATTTATGCATCGGAAAAAGAGAAGATTGCAAGAAACACCCAAATCAAAAACAAAAAACGCATAAAAACGCAAAACCAAACAAATTACCATAAAAGCCAATTTTATTTCGTTCCTTCAAACAATGCATGTATTTTTGTGGCGCTACATCATTTAAGTTAACGATTCATATCCTTATATGCGTAATCTATTCCTTCGCTATACGCTGCATTCTGATTTTATTATATACACCATCCGGGTATTGATTGGCTTCCTTATAGGTTATCCCCTTTTCGTATCCTTTCCCCAATATTCGGTTTCCTGGACACTAATTTCCATTATATTGGTCATTTCACCGCAAGAGAATGAGTCGAAAAAAATAGCCATCGACCGGGCTAAATCCAACTTTATAGGATCAGCAATTGGTCTCAGTCTATATTTCGTTCCCATTTCGCAACTCTATGCCATGATTATCGGTATTGTTGCGTCATTGATTACATGCAAGCTACTCAATATTATGGCTGTAGCACGGACTTCTATGGTTGCGCTAATTATCGTCTACCTTCATGAACAGCAAAGTCGCTCCTACTTCGCCGCCTTGGATCGCTTTGGCTGTGTCTGTTTAGGTTGTCTGATTGGATTGGGCGTCATCCTGTCAACAAGTAATATTATTCTGAAATTAAGAAAAAGGTACAATTGTTGAGTTATAGGCCTAACCTCTCTAAAAGGCAATATACTTACCTTCAGTACCATAGCCCAAATGGTCAAGATTTCTTTGTGATAAATAAGAATAAAATTCACTCAAATTTCCGATAACTCAGAATTATATTCAGAATTTTATATACAATTTTGAATTTTATACTTTTTTACCTATCTTTGCAGTCGAAATGACAAAAGTAGAATATAATTTAGACCAGGTCGACTATAAAATCTTGCGCTTAATGCAGGATAATGGACGGATCAACAATGCTGACATCGCAAGAGAATTAGGCATGGCACCATCGGCGATCCTCGAGCGCGTAAAGAAGCTCGAGCAAAAAGATGTGATTTTAAAGTATAGTGCCAAGATCAATCCTGCCGCGGTCGATCAGAAACTTTTATCGTTTATTTTTATCAAAGCCAATGATATTATTGGCGAACAGGGTGTAGGGTTGGCACTTGCGGAAATCCCTGAAGTTCAAGAGGTACACGACATTGCAGGTGACGATGGTTACCTTATTAAAGTAAGAACTGCGGATTCTACAGGTTTAGTGGATCTTATGCGAAATACCTTAAGTAAAGTGGAAGGTATTATTTCAACGCGTACAACAATTGTACTTCAGACTGTCAAGGAAGATCAGCAGGTTGTCATACCTGAGTAATAGAAAGGAGGTTTAATCATGTTGCAAGGACAAAAAAAGGCTGCTAGCCCATTAATGGTTGTAGTTGCTTATTTCATTATTTATGTGGTATGGGGCTCGACCTTTTTCTTTATAGAAAAAGCGTTGCATAGTTTCCCCCCATTTATTTTGGGTTCGTTTCGATTTGTTGCAGCCAGTGCAATTCTAATGACATATTGTGCTATAAAAGGGTATAAATTATTTAACAAGCGTTCTATTCAAGAGGCCGCAATCGTAGGTTTTTTATTGCTCTTTGTCGATATGGCCGGGGTTATCTGGGCCGAACAATATGTGTCTGGTGGTGTTGCCGCTATTATTGCCGCAGCCGCTGCAATCTGGTTTATTTTATTGGATAAACCCAAGTGGAAAGAAAACTTTAGCAGCATTAGCACGGTTGCTGGTGTAGCATTAGGTTTCTGTGGTGTTGTGATGCTTTTCGCTGAACAGATCATGGCGACCAATGATCATACAGACGGTACGCTTAAGGTAATTGCCCTATCTATTTTGGTATTGGGTTCTATCGCTTGGACTGTAGGTTCATTGATTTCCAAGTATTTTAAAAAATCCGAAAAAGAAGAAAAAGAGGACCTGCATGTTATGGTGAAGACTGCTTGGCAAATGGTTACCGCAGGTGTTCTCTTTAATATCACGGCGCTATTTACCGGTGAATATGCATCATTTACACTGAGCAGTGTAGCACCTGTTGACTGGTTTAACTTGGGGTATTTAATCACATTTGGTTCCATCCTTGCTTTTAGCTCGTATATTTGGTTATTGCAGGTACGTCCAGCAATGGAAGTAAGTACCTATGCTTATGTGAACCCAATTATTGCACTTATATTAAGTCATTTTTTTACTTCGCATGTGGTGACCTCATTGCAAATTGTTGGACTAGCGGTTATTCTATTCTCGGTCCTATTAATGAACTGGAAAGCATATCGTACCAAGCTGTCCTCGCGCAGCAAAAGGAAAAAGATCCTTCAGCAGGAGAATAGTTTAGAGCGTTTGATAGCAGCGGATCCCCAAACGGACAACAAACATATTCCTGAGACGGAATTAGTTCATTAGGTTGTTATTTTTCTAATTATATGGGCAAAGCTTAACGTGTAACAATGTTAAGCTTTTGTTGTTTTTAAAAATTAGCTAACATTGGATAAGATTTGTTCATATATAATTGGCTAACTTTGCGTACTATTTGGTTAAATTAAAAAGAATGAATATTTCGAAGCAAATTGCCTTTATTGGTAGCCTTGGTGTCGCTTCGCTTTTGATGATTACAGGTTGTACAAAACAACTCCATCCAACGCAAAAAGATTTCCAACAATATCATATCAATAGCGATATGCAAGCTGATCCTGCAGTCGTGTCAATCTACGAACCCTTCAAACACAAAATGGAAGCGGAGATGAATCGTGTGATTGGACATGCGGACAAGGCATTGACAAAAGAGAAAACAGCGGAAACATTAATGGGCAATTTTTTTTGTGAAGCCTTGTTGTGGATGAGTGAACACAATGCCCATAACCCCGCGGATTTGGCGTTCGCAACAAAAGGTGGTATCCGAAATGATCTTAAAGCAGGCGATATTACAGTAGGACATATTTTTGAGGTTATGCCCTTTGAGAACACATTGACGATACTCGAGCTCAAAGGTAGTCAGATTCGTCAGCTGGCTGACTATATTGCTACAACACATGGACAACCTATAGCCGGAATGACGTTGACAATTACGGGCAACAAAGCTCAGGACATAAAGATCAAAGGTCAAGCTATTGAAGACAATAAGTTATATAAATTAGTGACCTATGATTATCTTGCCAATGGTGGTGACAACCTCAGCCTGTTGACACAACCTGTATCCCGGGCTAATTATCCGCAACGCATGCGTGAAGGTTTGATTGAATATGTGAGCGAATTAACAAAAGAAGGCAAAAAAGTAAATGCAGAATTAGATGGAAGAATTAAAATCAATTAACCGAAGATCTTTTATCAAGCAAGTTGGTGGATTTTCTGCTGCAGTTGCTTTGGGATCACTTCCTTTTCAAGTCGACGCGAAGAGCAAAAAGGTAAAACTTACAATTTTACATACCAACGATGTTCATAGCCGTATTGAACCGTTTCCAATGGACGGCGGCAAATATCAGGGATTGGCTGGTGTTGCGCGCCGAAGTACACTGATCAATAAAATCCGCAAAGAAGAAGAACATCTTCTATTACTCGATGCAGGCGATATGTTTCAAGGTACCCCCTATTTTAATCTTTTTGGAGGAAAACTTGAACTTGACCTCATGACAAAGTTAGGTTATGATGCCGGGACATTTGGAAATCATGAATTTGACAATGGTCTTGACGGTCTTGTAAAGTACCTGGATCACGCTAAATTTCCGTTCTTAACGGCAAATTACGACTTCAAAGGAACCGTATTGGAGGGCAGAACCCAAGATTATACCATATTCCATAAAGGTGGAATAAAAATAGGCGTGTTTGGACTAGGGGTAGATATTGAGGGATTGGTTGACCCCAATAACTTCAGGGGAATGAAATATTTGGATCCTATTGAAGTTTCCAACAAGGTGGTCCGCACATTGAAAGAAAAACACAAATGTGATTTGGTCATCTGTTTATCGCATTTGGGCTATCAATATGAAAACGACAAGGTGTCGGATCTGATCCTTGCCGCCAAAACCTCAGACATTGATCTCATTATCGGAGGACATACGCACACCTTCTTAAATGAACCAACACTGGTTACAAATTTAAAAGGAACAAAGACCGTTGTGAATCAAGTCGGTTTTGCTGGAATTAATCTAGGACGTATTGACTTTATTATGGAACCAGGGTCTGAGAAGAAACAAATGGTCGCAAGTACCTATCAGGTCAATCCGACAATTCCGGAGTCCATGTTGGCATAATATAATCTAATTTTAACAAATGCCAAGTTGACTAATCAATTTGGCATTTTTTTTACCAATACTATAAGAAGACGTATGAAGTAAAAACTTATACGGTCTATACACGCTGATTCGTCATTCAATGAAAAGAATTTTATCGATTTACCTCGACTCCTTTAAGGGACTGTCTCAAGCCGCATGGCTACTTGCCATAGTGATGCTCATTAATAGAATGGGAAGTATGGTGATTCCCTTTCTTGGCCTCTACATGACCCAGGTTCTACATTTTGACATTAAACAGGTCGGTGTGGTATTGATGAGTTATGGATTCGGCTCCGTTTGTGGTTCCTATATTGGTGGCTGGCTGACTGACCGGATTGGCAGCTTCAAGGTTCAGTTCGGAAGTCTGGTATTGGCGGCCCCTTTATTCTTACTGATCCCACATTTCAAAGAGGTACAGTCCTTATCCATCATGATTTTTACGTTAAGCTTAATCTTTGATGCCTTCAGACCTGCAAACTCCGTGTCAGTGGCAAGTTACGCTAAACCCGAAAATATCACGCGCGCCTTTTCATTGAATCGTCTTGCCATAAATCTGGGATTTTCAATCGGCCCGGCGGTGGCTGGATTTTTGGCCACCATCTCATTCAATTGGATCTTTTATGGAAATTCTTTTGCCGTCCTTTGCGCTGCAGTGATTTTCTTTGTCTTTTTTCATAAACGAGAAAAAAGAAGCGATATTAAATCTAAAAAAGAGATTACTGCTGAAAACGAATTACCTCAAAAGACACGAAATCCCTATACCGACCTGCCTTTTGTCTTATTCAATATCTTTTGTTGCATTTTCTCATTCTGTTTCTTTCAGTTGATCACAACGTTACCTATTTTCTACCGAGAAGTTCACCATTTGAATGATCACCAAATCGGATTTCTACTCGGCTGGAGTGGATTCGTTATCGTATTACTGGAGATGTTCATTGTCCATATAGCTGAAAAAAGATTCTCGCTTATAAGCACGCTCGTCTTTGGAACATTTTTATGTGCCAGCTCTTATGCCATGTTAAATTTTTCAGGTGGACTCGGGTGGTTATATTTCACATTCTTTATTTTCGGCCTTGGCGAGATGCTGACACTACCCTTTATGGCAACGGTTTCTGTTAACCGTTCGACACCTAAAACACAAGGAGCATACATGGGGTTCAATTCGTTGGCATTTTCAGCTGCAAATATATTTTCGCCGCTTTTAGGGACTAGCATCGTCGATTCCTTCGGTTTTACAACCTTATGGTGGGCAACCGCATTAACCTTATCTGCTACGGCGATCGGGTTCTACTTGGTTCTGAGATGGATGAAGTAGCCTACACTTGATAACTGAAAAATGGGTGTATGCTCATGTGAGATACACCCGTTTTTCATTAAACATGCCTGAAACCTACCAAATTTTGATACGTTTATCGACCGGAACAAACATTTTGTCGCCGTTCTTTGTATCCCAAGCTTTATGGAAAGCATCTAGGTTAATGATCGGGGCAAAAGCACGGTACTGTGCTGGAGAATGCGGATCAGTTTTCACTTGATTGACCACAAACTCATCGGTAGTTTTCGTTCTCCAAATCGTTGCCCAGGAAAGGAAAAAGCGCTGGTCCTGTGTAAAACCATCTATTAATCCAGGATTTCCCTTATCGTTCAGATAAAGTTGCAATGCATCAAAAGCCACTGATGAACCACCTAAATCCCCAATATTTTCCCCCAATGTAAAACGACCGTTCACAAACACACCTGGTACAGGTTCGTAGGATTCAAACTGACGTACCAAAGCATCAGCCGCTGCTTCAAATTTCGCCTTATCGCTGTCGCTCCACCAGTTGTTCAGGTTTCCATTTCCATCGTATTTCGCACCCTGGTCGTCAAATCCGTGCGAAAGTTCGTGACCAATTACCGCACCAATACCGCCGAAATTAACTGCAGCATCAGCTTTATAATCATAGAATGGCGGCTGAAGAATCGCTGCTGGAAAGACAATCTCATTAAACAGTGGACTATAGTAAGCGTTCACAGTCTGTGGAGTCATCCCCCATTCAGATTTGTCCACTGGCTTATCTTGTTTCGCCAAATTCTGGTAAAATGCCCATTTACTTGAAGCCAATACATTTTCATACAACGATGCCCCAACATCAAGTTTGCTAAAATCTTTCCATTTATCCGGGTAACCAATTTTAACTTTAAACTTAGCCAGTTTGTCCAATGCCTTTACTTTCGTTTCATCCGACATCCAAGTCAATCCCTTGATATGCTGCCCGAAAGATTTAACGAGATAGCTTACAAGCTCTTCCGCTTCAGCTTTGGCCTTTGGAGGGAAGTTTTCTTTCACATATAATTTCCCTAATAACTCACCTGCGATCGAATTGACAAATTCCACACCGCGCTTATCCAAAGCACGCTGCTCCTTTTGTCCTTTTAACTTACGACCCCAGAAATCAAAATACAGATCATTTAACTCCTGTGTAGTATATGACGCTGCATTATTTAAAATATGAAATGTCAATAGCTCTTTGATCACCGGTAGATTTTCAGGGTTGAAAACCCGATCCAAATTTTCGTAATACTTTATTTCCGGTACAATAACAGTATCAGCCTTAAAACCGACATCCTTTAGGTACTTTGCAATATCGACGTTTTTCACAATCTTTTTTAGATCGGCTACAGCGATCGGATTATATCGCCCATTTGCATCGCGTGATTGCTCAACGGTTTTAAGGTTTGCCGCCAGCTGCTTTTCAAAGGCGACAATTTTTGGACCTTTTAAATCCTTCGTAATTTGGCCTGATTTAGCATAAAGTGCAGAAATATAATTTGAATAATCCGTTAACGTTTCTTCGTTCTTCTTATCTTTTACTTGATAATAAGAACGTCCAAGCCCCAGACTTCCTCCGCCGAGGTATACTGTATTAACATCGGAATTTTTAAGATGCGCATATACATAGCCACTAAAAAAAGGATTTCCACCAATCGGTGCTACCTCAACAAGATAGTTGTATAAATCATCAAAATTTTTAATTGCTGCAATTTTAGCAAGATAAGGTTTAACAGGTTCTAAACCAAGTTTATTACGTGTTTTCATATCCACAAATGATTTATACAAATCACCTATCTTCTGATTGTCTGTACCCTTTTGGAATTGTCCAGTTAGCGATTCTTGCAAGACCTTCAACGTAGCAATATCGGTGTTTTCACGCAATTCGTCGAAAGAACCCCAACGTGCTTTATCAGAGGGTATTTTGACTGTTTTCATCCAGTGTCCATTCACAAAATTATAAAAGTCATCTTGAGGACGAACACTCTTGTCCATGTAACTCACATTGATTGCGTTGTTTTGCGCTTGGCCCGCCAATGAGCCGCAGGTCAACAAAGCTGCTAAAAGTAGATTTTTCTTCATATAAAAATTTAGTTTGTCTATCGCTATACACAAACTTAAGCAAAGTTCTTCTATTGTTAATGCAACAATTGGGATTCTAATCGCAACTAAAATTAATGGGGATAATTAAGTCTTGGTTTTATTGCGTGTTGATTTACGTAGTACAAGGATAAAAATCAGTAGAAACAGTGCGACACCGGCAATCCAAATCCACGGATTAGCATACCATAACGTCCCATTCGCTTCTTTAAGCTTTTGATTCTCTTCCAGGGTAACCTGTGCTTTCAGTAAAAAAACTGAAAAAACAGGACAAACTATTAAAGCAGTCTTTTTCATATTTAATCACTTCATATGAATAGAATACTCTTTTAGCTGTTTTTGTTTGAAGGAATTAAATTATCCTTGTTTGATCTCGCCTAAATAAACCACGTCTTTTAGATCAAAAGGAGTTTCTTGATACACAAAGTAATTCAACCAATTATTGAAAAGAAGATTCGCATGACTTGTCCAGCGCACCAGAGGGCGATTTTCGGGGTTGTCATCAACATAATAATTTGCCGGCATAGCAATCTCCTGCCCTTTTTCTAAGTCTCTTTTATACTCTTCATCCAGTGTAAAAGGAGCATATTCTGAATGTCCCGTCAAATAAAACTCGCGTCCCCCGCGTGAAGAAACGATAGCAATACCGGCTTCTGGCGATTCTGAAAGAATTTCTAAACCCTCTTTTACCAGGAGATCATCCTTCTCAATTGTTGTATGGCGGCTGTGCGGTATAAAGAACTCATCGTCAAATCCACGGAATAAAGGATGTCTTTTGTTTAACGCAGTGTGCTTAAATACACCAAAAAGTTTTTCCGTTAATGGCTTCTTCTCTACACCATAGAAATGATACAATGCAGCTTGAGACGCCCAACAGATATACAAACTTGATGTTACATGGGTCCTTGCCCAGTCAAAGATGGTCTGAATTTCATCCCAGTAGGTCACTTCCTCAAAAGCAACCATTTCAACTGGAGCCCCCGTAATAATCATTCCGTCGTAGAAATTCTCCTTAACCTCGGTCAAGCTCTTGTAAAACATTTCCAAATGCTCTTCGGGGGTATTCTTTGAAACATGCGTTTCAAGTCGCAAAAATTCCATTTCCACCTGCAAAGGATTATTTGACAGCAAACGAATAAAATCTGTCTCTGTCGTAATTTTAAGCGGCATTAAGTTCAGTACCAAAACACGAAGCGGTCTGATATCCTGCTCATTTGCTCTTAAATCACTCATGACAAATATATTCTCCTTTTTCAACAGCTCAATGGCAGGAAGGTTATTAGGAAGTTTGACCGGCATAGATAATTTCTCCTTATACAATTAGCATGCAAAATTAGCAAGAAAATGCCATAAATGCTAAATGAAACATAAATTATCTTCCATTATATTGTTATAGTCTCCAAGACCAAAAGCTATTCCTTGCTTAAATCCAATAGGGATTTTCTGAATTTCTGTGACCCAAAGTTCATTCCACCTACGTGTTTAATGACCAGCTTACCAGCCTTATCCAAAATAATCGTTGTTGGTATGCTTGTGGTACTCAATTCTTTGGGTAAAGCCGAATTTAATTGATAGACCGGTAGACTATATTTTCTTTTCGCCATAAACTTCCGCGAAGCGCTAAGATTTCCATCGATATCGACAGCCAAAATAACAATAGCATCGTTGCCCTTAAAGTCCTTATAGAGTTGATCCAAGGAAGGCATCTCAGCAAGACATGGTGGACACCATGTCGCCCATAAATTAATAACCACAACTTTTCCTTTGAGCTGGTTTAGGCTCAATATATTGTTTTTACTGTCCCTAAAACTAAGATTGTATCCTTCGGTTCTGCTCTTATTCTCCTTCTCGACCACACAATGCTTGCTTGCTTTAACCAAAAATGGATTGCAAAACAACAAACTAACCAATAAAAGGAGACTATAATTTACTTTTTTTGTCATATAACACTTTAACTAAGCTTAAACATTACCATAACGTTTGTATCCTAATTTGATTGCTTTTACAGCAGAAAATTAATCGAATTTTTTCACGCGTTTTTTTAACGGATTTTTCAGCGGCAATGGAGGTTTAAAATTCGGTGTTAGAATACGAAAGCGAAAAGATAAGTGTAAAAGATATTACAAACAAATTTAGGGATATGTATATTATATAGTATGAAAATAAGTAAATGAATATGAGCAAAGAGAAATCAATACAAGAAATTGAAATTAACGGAAAAGTTTACCAGTATAGTTCTATTAAAGATCTCCCTCAAGGTAATGTTATGCACCTACCGTTCAGCATCCGGATACTACTGGAAAATGTATTGCGAAACCATGATGGATTCAGTATCACGGACGAGCATGTCAATACCCTGATTCATTGGACTCCACAACCTGTTGACAAAGATATCCCCTTCAAACCGGCCAGAATTTTAATGCAGGATTTCACCGGAGTACCTGCTGTAGTCGATATGGCATCGCTACGTGCCGAATTTATCCGTCATGGCAAGGATGGACAAAAAATAAATCCTGCTATCCCGGTGGATCTGGTCATTGATCATTCCGTTCAGGTCGACTACTTTGGTACACAGTACTCGTATGACAAGAATGTCGAGTTGGAATATGAACGCAACCGTGAGCGTTATGAACTCCTTAAATGGGCACAGAAAGGATTAAAAAATTTTACCGTTGTTCCCCCAGGTATGGGTATCTGCCATCAGGTCAACTTGGAATATCTTGCCAAAGGAGTCATTGAACGTGACAATTGGCTTTTTCCTGACACATTAGTAGGGACAGATTCGCATACACCAATGGTCAATGGTATTGGTGTATTAGGTTGGGGAGTTGGTGGTATTGAGGCCGAGGCAGCCATGCTTGGACAACCCATCTTTTTCACCTGCCCCGAGGTTATCGGCCTTAAACTTACGGGCAAAATACCAGCGACATGCACCGCGACGGACATGGTTCTTTCCATCACAAAAATACTTCGTGATACAGGTGTTGTGGGCAAATTTGTTGAAGTATTTGGCGATGGATTGGACAGCCTTTCGGTGACAGATCGTGCGACAATATCCAATATGTCACCAGAATTTGGCTGTACGGTTACCTATTTTCCGATCGATGACCGAACCCTTGAATACATGCATAGCACCAATCGAAGTGCCGAACAGATTAAAATTGTTGAAGATTATTGTAAAAGCAATTTACTCTGGCGGACAGGCAAGGAAGAAATTCAATATTCGTCGGTTGTTGAATTCAATTTATCAAGTCTGGAGCCAACTGTATCCGGCCCTAAGCGACCTCAGGATAAAATTCTTGTGAAAGATCTAAAAACTACATTTTCACATCTCTTGGATAGCGAACACCATCGACAGTATATCCCTGTTCTACAGCGATCGGAATCTGCTTGGCTTGCCGACGGCGGGTCTGGTACGGAGTTTACCTTTGGTAAGGTACCTATTGAACATGATTCACCGCATGAAGTTATCCAAGAGTCTATTCATGCTGTGCGCATCAAGCACAATCATAAAGAATATATTGTCAGTGATGGCAGTATTGCCATTGCCGCCATAACAAGCTGTACCAATACGTCGAACCCTACTGTGATGATCGGCGCAGGATTATTGGCCCGTAACGCTATCGAGCGTGGACTGCGGACCAAATCCTGGGTAAAGACCTCCTTAGCCCCTGGTTCAAAAGTCGTTACACAATACCTTGAAAGATCAGGACTTAGTGCTGATCTCGATGCCCTGCGTTTTCACACGGTGGGTTACGGTTGTACCTCCTGTATTGGAAACTCGGGTCCTCTTCCACCACAAATAGCAGAGGCAGTGGAAAAAGGTGAACTCATTGTCGCATCGGTATTGTCTGGTAACCGAAATTTTGAGGCGCGTGTGCATCCTCAGGTAAAAATGAACTTTTTAATGTCGCCGATGCTTGTTGTTGCCTATGCGTTAGTCGGAAGAGTTGATATTAATCTCTTGGAGGAGCCGCTCGACTACGACCCGAATGGTGAGCCCGTATATCTGAAAGATATTTGGCCGAGCCGCGAGGATATTATGGAAACCGTCAATGCCTGCGTCAAACAATCGGATTTTCAAGAAGTTTATGATGTCATCTTCGATGGTTCAACAGACTGGCAAGAACTTGAAGTGAATCTGGATCAAAATTACCAGTGGGACAACACGTCTACCTACATTAAAGAATCGCCCTTTTTTGAAAATTTACAGGCTGTACCAAATCCGATACAAGACATCCAAAATGCAAGGGTGTTACTTTATCTTGGTGATTCGGTTACAACGGATCATATCTCACCTGCAGGGTCATTCAAAGAAGAAACTGCGGCTGGGCAATACCTCAGCGCACATCAGGTAAGTAAAGAAGATTTTAATTCGTATGGATCTAGACGTGGGAACCACGAAGTTATGATGCGTGGAACATTTGCCAATGTGCGTATTAAAAACAAAATTACTGATCGTGAAGGTGGATTTAGCCGTTATTTCCCAAGCAATGAGGTGAAGACGGTATATGAAACCGCAATGGAATATCGAAAAAACAACACTGCACTCATTGTGCTGGCTGGAAAAGAGTATGGTTCGGGCTCTTCAAGAGATTGGGCTGCAAAGGGAACATTTCTGCTCGGCGTACGTGCGGTTATTGCTGAAAGTTTTGAGCGTATTCACCGAAGTAATCTTGTCGGTATGGGGGTAGCACCACTTGTGTTTATCAATGACGAAAATGCAGAGAAATTAGGACTAGATGGAACAGAAGTCTATAGCATCACGGGACTTGCGAACGATTTAACACCCCATAAACTCCTCTCGGTAAAGGCGGTGCATGACAATGGAAAAACAACCACATTTCAAGTGAAAGCAAGACTCGATTCTGCCATTGAAATCGAGTATTTTAAGAATGACGGTATTCTGCAATATGTGCTACGGCAATATTTAAAAAACAACTAATATTCGGCAAATTGAAGAATCGAAATAGCTAAAAAAGTAAAGGGCACTCTATAGGGTGCCCTTTAACAACTATATTAAAACCTACCAGAGTTCTACAATACTTCAGTCTTGCCCCCAGAATTATGTTTTATGGCTATGCCAAATATAGTTGGAAAAAATTACCCTTTTTATCCCTGAAATCAGGTATTTTGCATATAAGCGGATGTAGCGCATTCACTTCATTTTAAAGTAAAATCATTCGGGAGAATTGTTTATTTTCGCTAAGATCAATGCCAACAGCATACAGAATGAAAGAACTTATCGAACAAACAATCACGAACCAAACATGGACTCCTGAACTGAAACAAATCCAGGAATTTTACAAATGCACTTTTGAGCAATGTGATTTTCAGAGCGCGGAACTGTTAGACCTCATTTTCACAAATTGTGAATTTAAATCGTGTAATCTATCCAATGTCAGTCTGAAGGGCACACAACTAGATCATGTTGTCTTTAATGACTGCAAAATGCTAGGTATACACTTTAATGAATGTAGTTCATTTTCCTTTCATGTTAATTTCAGCAACTCGGTATTGGATTACTCCTCTTTTTTTGAACGAAATATAAAGAAATTTCAGTTTGATCACTGTTCGTTGCAACATGTGGATTTTGAACGAGCTAATCTGCAACAGGCGGTGTTTAGAAAAGCGAATTTGTTAAATGCCCGTTTTATACAAAGCAATCTCGAAGGCTGTGATTTTCGGTCCTCCATCAACATCCAGCTCGATCCCGAGGCCAATCGCATGAAAAAAAGTAAATTTGGTCGGGAACAGCTGCCTGGACTATTGCTTAAATATCAGTTGGCCATCGATTAAATCTCAGACTGGGGTTTGATAAGGGCCTGAAGATCGTTGCATGAGATCGGCTCGATTTCGATTTATCATTAAATAACGGATTTCAGGGATATAACACCTTACATTGAATCAGGATATTTGTCTTTCAAAGTTTAAGAAGATGAAAAAAATATCCCTATCGTTCGTAGCTATCTTGGCGGCCAGCAGCATGTCGTTTGCACAAATCAATAAAGCATTCAAGATCAACTATGCCATTACCTATTCCGTCGATCCCAGCGAAGAAGCGCAAGCAGCTCCAGTTTCTGTCTACGAAGCTTATGTTAACAATGATAAAATAAAAGTTGTATCGGCTTCCGGAGACGGCGAAGAGTCCATCTTTTTCGTTAAAAAAAATGAAGAGCAATCGGTTATATTATACCCAGGACTGGCAAAATATGTCGTGAAAGAAAATGAGCTTAGCTCACATGCGATCAAACTCGTCCCAAACCAGACGAAAATGATCGCTGGTTATCCCTGCAAACTAGCGCAGGTAGAAATTCCTATTTCGGAAGATAACGCGGAAAACAGTACCCTATCGATTTGGTATAGCGATAAACTGCCAGTCGCCTATTGGGAGGGCTTTGATCTGTTCAAAAAAATACCTGGGGCTGTGCTGCAGCTAACAACACCGCTTGGCATGAATATGATTGCGCAGAACATCACCGATAGCCAACTGGACGAAAAGGATTTTATTGTACCTGAGGATTATGAACAAGTAGCATCAATTTATGATGACGAAGAGGATGCGGAAGATAGCAACCAGATTGCTGAAAATCTCTATTTATTTGAAGATGCTGCAACTAGCCTTTTGGGGGTAAAAGACGGCGATGAAAAAACAATTGTGCCAGCACAATACCTTTACATTGCTCCATTTGTTGGCGACCTGAGTATAGTTCAATATAAAGATGAAAAATATGGTGCCATTAATCTCACCGGTAAACCAATCCTCCCCTTCCGATACGATTATTTAGGTTACGATGACCATCTTGGCCAACTGGTTTTTGGACTAAACGAAAAATATGGGGTCATGGATAAGTCTGGTAAAATTTTGATCCCAGCAAATTATGATATGATATCATTCATTAACGGGGGCTATGCTGTATTTCAAGTGAAAGATAAATATGGCATATTGAATCAAGCGGGTAAAATAATTGTCCCGGCAACGTATAGCTTTATTTCTGAAAACAATGCAACGCATTTCGTCAGCATTGAAAACGACAAGTATAATCTTACTGATATTAAGACCAATAAAATCGTTGCGCCCGACTACGATTTGATTTCAATTACCGAAGAACCCAATCTTTTCCTTGCAAGCAAAGGTGGAAAGTATGGGTATTTAGATGGTCAGGGAAAAGTTGCAATACCATTTATATACAGTGGAGCTACCTCGTTCAGCGATGGCGTGGCTTCTGTTTCATTAGCGGATTCGGACGATGTAATTTTGATTAATACAAAAGGCGAACGTGTGGAAATAGATGCTGCGGCAGAGGCAACAGATATAATTTAAACATCAGCAACCAAAAAAGGCAANNTTGCCTTTTTTGGTTGCTGATCATCAATGATCAGTATAAGGTTATTTTTTCTTTTTAAACAGCATTTTGCCGATCGTAAATAAAATCACCACAATTATGCCTCCACCTAGGCCAAATAACAGCTCTTTTAGCATGCTTGGCAGATCGGGTAGCGCGTGATGTAAGAAATCAATATAATGCGCAAATATTCCGCCTGAAACCAAAATTAAAGCAAATGTACCAACCACAGCCAATAACTTGATAACAAAAGGCAGTGCGCGGACTAAAAAACGACCTAGACTCGCTACAGGGCCTTTCTCACGGGAGGTTTTAATCAATTTATAACCCGCATCGTCCATCCGAACGATAAGTGCCACAATACCATAGACTCCAACTGTGGCTAAAAAAGCAACAACCGAAACCGTAATAATTTGTAAGGACAAGCTTTTTCCAAGAACTGTTCCTAAAGCGATAATGACGATCTCCACGGAAAGAATAAAATCTGTCGTGATAGCCGATTTTACCTTCGCTTTTTCAACAGCAACTGAGTTTTCAGCAACGACAGTCTCTACTTTCGTTTCTTCTGTAGCATGTTTGCGGTGAAACAGGTATTCAATAATCTTTTCAACACCTTCAAAAGCAAGGTAGAAACCACCCAAAATTAAAATATATTTGATGGCAATTGGAAAAAAGACGTTCAGTAATAAAGCAATAGGTACAATGATCAACTTATTGAGCAGCGAACCCTTTGTAATTGCCCATAAAACTGGGAGCTCACGTGAAGCCAAAAAACCAGTCGCTTTCTCTGCATTTACCGCTAAATCGTCACCTAAGATTCCAGCAGTTTTTTTTGTTGCGATTTTGCTCGCCACTGCTACATCATCCATCAACGCTGCAATATCATCTAGTATTGCAAATATTCCTGAAGCCATATTTATATAAAAATTGAACGTAAAAATATAAATTTAATTCAATTTTGAACTAAAGAATTTAATCCATTTGTAATATTAAGCTACATTACATTTGATTTAAATACGTAATTTTAATACCACAAGGACAACCGTTATGAAAAATTCACTTACACTGCAGGAACAGTCAATGCTACTTGAAACACTAAAACAAAGGTTTCAGAAATTTCCTAAAAGACATCCACAGATCAGTTGGGATGATGTTGCGCATAAATTACTTGAAAATCCCAAGAAATTATGGAGCTTGTTCCAAATGGAAAAGAGCGCTGGCGAACCCGACCTTATTCTGATTGACGCAAACAAAGAACAGTATGCTTTTGTGGATTGTGCTGAAGAAAGTCCCAAAGGAAGAAGAAGCCTCTGTTTTGACCAAAGAGCCATGGATGAAAGGAAAGAAAACAAGCCTATTGGGAATGCTGTGGAAGAAGCTAAGAAAATGGGGACTGAGCTACTGAATGAAGAACAATATCGCCAACTTCAACAATTAGGTGAATTTGATTTAAAAACTTCCAGCTGGATACAAACACCAGATGCCATCCGCAAGCTTGGAGGTGCCTTATTCTGTGACCGACGTTACAACCAAGTCTTTACCTATCATAATGGCGCAATCTCCTATTATGCCGCACGTGGATTTCGCTGCATACTTTTTCTTTAAAAGTCCCTAACCTTCAAAATTTAAAACCTATATGAAAACAATTGTAATAGCCACCCTGCTCTTTTGCTGGGGAGCTGCCCAACCGCTTTTTTCACAAGTATCTTTTCCATCGTTCTTGGAAGGGACATGGAAGGTGGACAATAAAGAGCAATACGAACAATGGGATCGTATAAATGAACACGAATTAAAGGGACTTTCCTATACGTTGAAAAATGGGCAAAAGATCGTCAGTGAATACCTAAAATTGACCAAAATAAAGGATAAAGTTGTATACACAGCACTGGTCATCGGACAAAACCATGGAAAAGAAGTCAATTTTGAGCTAAGTTATCAGGATAGTACCTATTCGTTTATCAATGAGGCCCATGATTTCCCCAATTACATTCGGTACACACCAGTCGCCACAAACCGACTTCACATTGTAGTGGAAGGAAAATCGGGAAGAGCCAGGTCTTTTTATGCGAGCAGAATTGCACCGACCACGACTGAAGGAAACCCAAATTACGATCAAGAGCTCGCAAAAAAATTGGGGGCTGATGATTATGGAATGAAATCCTACATCTTTGTCCTCCTCAAAACTGGCGAGAATAAAACAACAGACAAACAATTCATTAATGAATGTTTCAAAGGTCACATGGAAAATATCAATCGTCTCGTAAAAAATGGACAATTGATTGTTGCTGGCCCATTTGGAAAAAATGACGACAACTTTCGGGGCCTTTTTATCTTAAATAACATGGCTTCAACTGATGCGGCAAAGCATATTTTAGAGAACGATCCAGCGATAAAAAACGGCCTCTTAGAAGCTTCGTTTTACCCCTGGTATGGTTCAGCTGCCTTGGCAGAATATCTGTCCCAAGTAGATAAAATCTGGAAAAAACAACATTAGCCCTTTGGTCATGACATAGGGTTGTCATTGGCCGATCTAACTTTGGGGAAAACTAAGCGAAATGAATAATAAAATAATCCCTTCATTCAGTATAATAGGTCTTGCCATCCGTACAAGCAACCAAAATGGGCAGGCGGCGAAAGACATTCCAGAACTTTGGGCCCGCTTTTTTAAAGAAGATGTGTTGAGCCGTATTCCCAACAAGATATCCAGCGAACTCTATTGTATCTATACCGAATATGAAAAAGATCACACATTGCCTTATACGACTTTATTAGGCTGTAAAGTCAGCAATCTTGAAGAACTACCCGAAGACTTGGACGGTATTCATATCGCTGAAAACCATTACCGACATTTTACAGCAGAAGGAAATTTGGAAGATGGCATCGTTTATGAAACTTGGCAAAGGATATGGCGTTCGGATTTACCCAGAACGTATGCCGCAGACCTCGAAATATATGGCGAAAAAGCCCAAAACCCACACGATGCAAAGGTGGATATATACATAGGCATTCATTAGGGTCTTTATCGTAACAAAACGTATGTGTTAAGGTATTTATCGTTTATTTTAAACTAAATAACCCTTACCTTTGTGCCGATTTAAAGAAAAACATGATGCAAGGCAATACGACATACAGAAAAAAAGTTGTTCGATATAGCTATCTAAAATTAATTGGAAGTTCAGCGCTCGTCAGTATCGTTTGTTGTGTATTGGCATACAGCCTCAAACACAGCACAGCTTATGTACAGGAAGAATTGTTTGAAAGTGTATCTTCCTGGGATGCCAAACTTTTTATTGTTTTACCCAGCATAGGTATTACAGCGATTTACTTCTTACGGAAATACGCTTTTCAAAACAGAAAAAACAAAGGGATCAAAGAAATTTATACGACACTGGAAACAAGAAAAGACCATTTACCTTTTTTTAAGATTCCTTCACATTATATCAATGGTTTTCTAACGGTAGTTTTTGGTGGGTCAACCGGTGTTGAAGTTTCTACAGTTGTTGCATCAGCCACGGTGGGTAACCAAGCGTATAAGCGATTACATCCAGCTTGGGCTTACAAAACCGAGTTGATCTGCGCTGGCGTAATCGCTGGAGTCACCCTGTTGTTTGGAAGTGCATTGGGTGGTTTTCTTTTTGCTTTTGAGGTAATTGCACGCAGATATAACAAGACCTTGCTCATTAGCGGACTAACTTCAATGGCCCTGGCTTCCGTATTTGTCTATTATCTTGACGCAAGTCCTTTGTTTACATTTGAGGTAAAAGCATGGCGATGGCAAGCGATCCCTTTTGTCGCTATTTTGGGATTGATTGGCGGGATTTTAGCATTATATTTTACTAAAACGGTAATTTATGCGAAGTCCTATTTTGCAGGCATAAAAAGTAATTTTATCCGTGTCAACTTGGGTGCAATCACCGTTGGAACATTTATCTTTTTCTTACCGGTACTCTATGGCGACAGCTATCATGGTCTTGGAGAGATTCTAAAAAGCAGTCTGCATGATTCTGTCAATTTACTTTACTTTCTTCCGTTGATCCTGCTTGTTCTCTTAAAACCTTTTGTGGCTTCTCTGACGCTAGGTGCTGGTGGTGACGGCGGCGTTTTTGCCCCCAGTATTGTTACAGGTGCATTGTTAGGCGTTTTGTTTGCACAGCTTTGCAACCATTATCTAGGCACACAATTGGTGGTTATTAATTTTGCCCTTTTTGGTGCTGCAGCAATGCTTTCTGCGGCTATACATGCACCTTTCACGGCGATCTTTATTATTGCAAGTCTTGTTCCTTCCGGATATTTATTACTAGCCCCCCTACTCATCAGCAGTTTTATTGCGAAAACGCTAGCTAAAAAACTATATCCTTATAACGTATACACCTATAAGGAAGTGGCGACGGCCAGGTAATCAAAAGAAATTAAATACGAAAGCGGCTCAGACATCAATCTGAGCCGCTTTTTCTTGCCATTAGTCTTCTCTGCTCCCATCATCTGCCATGCGGACAATCTTGGGCGAAAATTTTGCCACGACATCAACAAGATCTTTTTGTGAAGCCATGACAGTGTGGATGTCTTTATAGGCCATCGGCGCTTCATCCATCCCTGCTCCAAGCAGCATAACACCTTGATCTTTAAGCATCGCATGAAGGTCATGGGAAGATAAGGTTTTAATCGCTTGTGTACGGCTCATCAGTCGACCTGCCCCATGAGATGCCGATTGTATAGCATTCGACTCCCCTTTTCCGCGAACCAAAAACCCTGGTGTCGCCATGGAGCCCGGAATAATCCCCATTACCCCTTTTGCAGCGGGCGTCGCACCCTTTCGGTGTACAATAACATCTTGACCATTCCAAGTTTCCTTCCATGCAAAATTGTGGTGATTTTCAACTTTCGCCAACAATTCAGCTCCTAAAGCCAACGTGATCTTGTCATGGATCACTTCGTGGCAGGCTGACGCATAATCGCCAGCGAGATTCATGGCCAGCCAATACTCCTGTCCCTCATGGCTATCCAGGTCCAAATAAGCCAGATTTTCCGCTTGATAAGGTAACTTACACACGGATTTGGCCAGCTTGGTATAATGTGCTGCTAGGGTAGCGCCCATTCCTCTTGAACCCGAATGTGTCAACAAACCCAAATAACTGCCGCTATCAATGTTTAAAACCTCATCTCTTTCCTCAAATTCGACTATACCAAATTCCACAAAATGATTCCCCCCACCGGAAGAGCCCAATTGGGTCCAGGCTTTATCCTTCAAGGAGGAAAGTAAACTATTCTCATTGAATAATTTGTTTTCCAGTACAGCATGATCTACGCGTTCATGTCTCAGGTATCCATTACCAGCCCCAAATTTACTGTTTCGTAGAATAATATCTTTCAGCGTCATTATATTGTGCTCCACAAATGAACCCGGTAGATCAAAGATGGACAAAGCCATGCGACAGCCAATATCGACACCAACACCATAAGGGATCACGGCATTATTTGTCGCCAGAACTCCTCCGATTGGCAATCCGTATCCTTGATGGGCGTCTGGCATCAATGCTCCGGCAACCGAAACTGGTAATTTCATGGCGATATTCATCTGTGCTTTCGCCCCTGTTTCAATTTCAGACGAACCGTAAATGGTATAATCCGCCGGCTTTTCGTTCAAGACAATTAATGACTTGTCAATTGCCTCTTGCCCAAGCAGAGCACTCGCTAAAATTCCGAAAACAGCATCATCAGAATAGCTGGTCGGATTTTCCAAAACAGCTTTAAACTTTTCAAGCATTTCTGCCCGCGTAAAACCGTGTCTTTTACTGTTGATCTTCAGCGCTACTCCCAAGCTATGATTTTCTTTATATCCCAAAGCAATTAAGTCATTGCCGTTTATTCTCTTATTTTCCATTTTCTTACTTTCTAATTTATAGAGTAGCTTTACAACTCCTCCAAAGCAGGTAACAACAGCTCTTTACGTTGCTACCTGCACCTCTTTCAATTTAATAATCTTTTATTTCACAAACAATTGTTTGAGTTGGTCAACAATCTGTCCATTTCCGGAAACCGAAATCGTATTGATCTTTTCTGCGATCTTTTCGACATATTCCATTTCCTTCAACTTAAACAACATACTGTTTTCTTCCATCAGTTTCGCCGTATTCAACAAACTCCGTGTCGAAGCGGTCTCTTCGCGACGCATGATGCTATTTGCCTGCGCCCTCTTCTCTGCAATCAACACCTGGTTCATGATGTCCCGCACATCCCCTGGTAAAATAACATCTTTAACACCGCAGGTCAACAGTGTTAGTCCCAAGCTCGCAACCTGTTGTAATGTATTTTCTAAGATATAGCCTTGTATTTCAGTCTTCCGCTCCATCAGCTCGTCTAACGTCATCTGCCCGATATAGGACCGTAGGGTCAACTGCATCAACGAATACAATTGCTTCTCGTGGTCTTTATTATTCAATAGTGCTTTGACAATATCCACAATCTGATATTGCAGCGTGAAATTGATTCTGATCTGTGCTTTATCTTTAGACAAGATCTCCTGTCCTACCACCTCCAAGGTCAAAACCCGCATATCAGCTTTTGAAATCGCTATGGTTTTTGCATTCTTCCACCAATAATACGTTCCCGACTTCAAGATATCCACAAACACACCGTCTACAAAAAACAGGGCTTTCTCATTTGGTTCAATTTTATACTGACGTACATAATAGCTCAAACTCTGTTTCTCCAACAACTGACGATTTAAAGATGCCGGAACCTCAATCTCCGCAATGTCTTCCAGTTGAAATCTGCGTTCACGCAATTCCTTCCAAAAAACATGTCTGCCGGAGGCTAACGTCTTTTCGAAATTATTATTCAAAAAAACAAGACAAATCTCCGTATCGCCCACCTCAACGATGTCGACCAATTCACTAAAACCTGCCAACTGCAAAAGCACATCGATATTACGATCGGAAGGAAATGGATGAGTAGTTGTATATTTCTCCAGTTTTTCACCAAATCCCAACCAATAGTTACCAGATTTTAAAACACGGACCACCATATTGTTTTTAATAACCAATCCGATTTCTGCTGTAGTTATCTGTACTCTTTTCATTTGTATATTCTTTTAAATTTTCATTATTGCTATTATAAAACCTGCTATTTTTTATCCCTTGACCTCAAGCGGGATTCAAAAGCCCAAGTACCCGCTTTTAAAATCAAAAGTCGGTGAACAAATACCCCATCTTATTGGTCACGACTTTTTAGTATAAATTCAAATACCACATCTTAGGAATCTCAGGCCATCAATCAATTGCATAGTCGCATGAAAACAGCGCATAAGCAGGATAAAAAGATAGCAAGCTTCTACCAAATGACCTTTTTAAAGAAGGTCTTAACTTTGAATGTCCGAATGGACAGTTCGGTGCAATACCCTTATGCTATTCCATCCGAAAATGGAAGTGGGATTCGAACCCACACGATTGAGCTGTTGTTCTACCCAGACTGAACTATCCTGATTGCTCAGGAGTAGGAATCGAACCTACGACCCACAACTATCTGCTCTGCTCTACCCTTGAGCTACCTTTTTACGGGAGAGGACTCGAACCTCTAACACGAGCACTTTCCTTTCAACTTCTCGTTTTATCAGTATATTGATTCTCATAGAGAACAATACTAACCTGCTATACTGAAACAGGTGACCAGGATGCCACTGAAGAAGAAAGGCTTCTTTAATACTTCATCAAGAAGTATATATCTTAAAGCTATTCGCTATAATTTCATCAAAGAACGTTTGTCATTGTTGACATTACAAATATCGTTGGGTTAATGCGCAGGGAATTTGCGTAAGAAAAAAAAGAAGTAAAAAAAATATAGAGAAAATATAAAATGCTGTTATACAGCAATTAAAAATAAATAATTAGCATCAGAAAGAAGCAAGGGACTCTTAACTACGCAGATGTATTGCGTTTATACGCCACACGATCGGCACACAGAGCTTTGCTTTATTTCAACAGAATGGGAAATAGGATTTTTTGGCAAATATGCTGTAGAAATATAGCGGTAATCCGTGATCGTGTTATGGGATTTATATCCTAATTTTACACCCAAATAAAAGACGATATCAAAAGATGAAAAGTTTGTATGCAACAATACTGCTGTTTTACATGCTAGCGAGCTGTATAAATCCAACGAAAAACCATAAAAGCACTGCAGTGGAACATCCTGCAAAGCAGGTTTTAATCAACGACGGCACAGGCACAGCGAAGCAAAACACGACAATTGCTCAGCATCAGCAAGCGGAAGATTGGTTAAAAGAGATTTTTAAATGTAAAAGTTCTGTATCCGGCAAATATTGTTACTATCTGGACAAAGAAGATGCCTTATGTACCAAACGCTTTCAGGCGTTCTTAAAAGATGCCAATGAAATTTACGGGCCATCTAACCTCACAGATGAAGAACTGCCCAAAGCTGAAGCAGCTTACAAAGCTAAATGGGAAAAAATCTATCCCTTATATACAGCGGAAACCTGGTTATTTGGAAGAGGTAATGACGACGCATTGGATATCAAGGATGTTAAAATCGACAAAATAACGGAGAGCAAGTTTATCGTATTTATTGATTACGGCGATAATATCCGAACCAAAAACGAGGTTCAATTGGTCCATGAGCAAGGTTCTTATAAAATAGACTACTGCAAGACGACTTTCCTACATTAACCGTAATCCCTCCTAAAAAATGAGCATGCCAATTCCCCAGACGATAAATTGGCATGTCAAATGTTCTTATTATGTGCTATTTTAATCAAGCTGTGAACTATTGTTCCATTTGACGAGATTTCCCTGATGAATAAGCCCATGGACGGTCGAGATCCGAGAAACTGCTTCTGCTGAACAACTCGCGTCGACAAAAAGAAGGCTAGCATCATCTCCTACTTTCGGCCATACCGAATTCCCGTGGTCATCAAGCGGGATTTTGCCATTGGTCGCATAACGAAGGCAACGAGATAGCTCGAATTCAGTTTCATAACCATATAATTGCGCGGCTAGATTGGCTTTCTGAAGCATATTACCACTACCAAAAGTACCCCAATGATCCTGAACATTGTCGTTCCCCACAAAAACTTCCACTCCCGCCTTTTTCAGTTCCCGAAATGGCATCAACATATTGCGGAAAGGAACCGAACTGCATATACCGACTTTCGCTTCTGCCAGTCGTTCGGCCATGTGTTCTAAGTCTTTTTTCGGCAGGTAGCCTAAGGCGAAAGCATGACTGATAAATGTGCGTCCCTGTAATGCGGGGTTTTCCAATGCTTTATCAATCAAATATTCCATAGTCTTAACACCTGATTCTCCACCTTCATGCAAGTGGATATCGATTCCCTTGTTATTGTCCAATGCAAGTCGAACCGTCAAGTCCATCGGTTTCTCGATACTGCCGTCAATACTAAAGGGATCCAAACCACCGATAAAATCCACCTGTTCCCATTTTGCAACTTCCTCCAATAACTTCGCGGATTCTGTATAGAATAGACCATGTTGGGGGAATGCGACCAGTTCTGCAGCAAAGGAATACTTTAAATGTTCCAGTGCCTGTAACAGATGTTCCAATGACTTCGTCCCCGATGTTGGGTCTACATTAAAATGTGTACGCGCAAAATTAGTTCCGTAGCCCTGCAATAGCGCAATCAATTTTTCGGCCCGTTCAACAGACGTTTTCAACAATTCAGGAATAATCACCTGTTCCTTGGCAATCATATCTTTTACAGTCCTGTTTTTTGGAAATACCGCCTTCCAGGGCAGGCCGTATAAAGTTTTATCCAAATGAATGTGCATGTCACGGAATGGCGGTAAGGCCAATTTACCTTTCATGTCAAAGCCTTTTCCGTCAATCCCCGATTGCGCTGGCTCTATATTTTTTATTTTATTTGCCTCGATTTGAATATCAAATAATGCCGTTTTCGTAGCAACAATTTCTTCCTTCTCATAAAGAAAGCCTATTTCTAGCAATACGTTCCTCAACAAATAAGTATCTTGATTTTGATTGATTTCATTCATGCTTAAATCATTTTCACCAAAGCTAAGTGATTTGGGACAATGATCGTTGTATGAATTATCACAGCTTGTGTAGAAATTATGGCTGCGCTTTAAACTGACTTGGTGTCATATTTGTATGGCATTTAAAAAACTTGCTGAAGCTTGCATTATCGTAAAATCCCAGATCAAAGACAATAGCTTTGATCGTTTTATCCGAAATTTTAAGCAAGCGCTTTGCTTCCAATAACACGCGTTCCTGAATCAAAAATGAAGCTGACTTGTGTAACACCCGATTACTTAACACATTCAGATAGTTTGCGGATATATTTAGCTTCTCGGCATAAAAAGCAACGGATTTTTCACTTTTATACCATTCATCGATAAGCTGAACAAATTTTGCCACAATCGGATTATCCTGAGGTTGTTCATAATCATGATAATTATCCTGAACGATCTTGCTAATCAGAAGGGCGATTACTTTAACCCGCGCGTAAATCAATTCCCATAGGATATGGTCGTCCGCTAGATCAGCTGCAATTGCTTTAAATTCTGCCAATAGCGACTGAAAGTGGATCACTGAAAGATCAATGACCAAATGCTTTAGATAATAAGAAATAGGAAATCGCAATGCAGGTAATAAGCTTTCGAACCAACGTCTGCTGATCATGAGCTGCAATGCATGGGTCGAGTCGTCCATCTTCCACTGATGTACCTGACCTGGAAAAACGAGATGTAATTGATTACATCCAAGCGTAAAGTGATCGAAGTCTATGGTATGCGTACCTACAGACTCTTCAAATAATAAGAGAATAAAAAAATCATGTTTATGCGGTTCATTAATTTCCCGAGGACCAATAAGTTCGTGAAAAAGCAGGTCACAATCCGCAATAATCCCTTCCTGGAATTTTTGCAGATCTAGTATTGGAAAATGGTCGTTGGGTTGATACATAAACAGTATTCCAAAGATAGTATCTAAATATTAAAACAAAAAACAAAAGCTAGTGAGAGCTGGTAACAATACTAAAAATTACTTCCAACTTATGACCAGCTTCGTACTGTAAACACAGTGAGTCCACAGTAAGTCCACGTTGAGTCCACATTTTTTATGTGCAATTACCGTGGCTTCATCATATAGACATACTGCTTACAGTCCGAAGTTGATTACTAATAGGCTATCATTTTTTCTAACGAAGCCCTTAAGCTTGCCCGCAATTATTGACAGAAATTGTTACGATTATCATTATTGATTAATATCAAAAAAACGTTACTTTGAAATAGTTTATAGGGTCTGATTTAGGTCGAATGCCTATGCCTCATTTCCAACTTTAAGATCGAAACATGCAAATTGAAATAGGGAGTATATTTTACGAAATAGTACTTTGGAATAAAGATTACATCCAGATTCTAGGTAGTTCATCACCCTATCGTGTATACGCTCCAGCGCATTGCGATGTTGCTTTCCTCAAAGAGTACATTAAGCTAAATCCTCCAGAAAATAAATCGGAAGATTCATCCTATTCCTATCTGGAAGATCCCTACTACCTATTTGGAAAACCTTATTTGGTCAAGATTTATCCGTCCGCAATGCTACCAACTGTTGAATTGACAGCAACGAGCATATGTGTATATCAAAAGAAGAACACAAATACCTTGAACTTACTGTACAAATGGTGCCAGGAATTACTCTACCATGAAGTCGTCAAGCAAATTGCTTACTGGGAGGAGCAATTGGATATATATGATGTGGCAACAGTGACCATCCGAAAACTACCCAAAAGTGATTTTAGAATCGTTGAAGGTGGATTTCAATTTTCAAATCGACTCATAGATTTTAAAAAAGAACACATCAATCTAATTATTCTAAAGGCTTTCTGTAAATTTGCGGATAAGACCCGAAAGGAAACAGAAGCAATTTTCAATCTATATATCCCAAACTGGAGAGATCTTTATTAGCACACTATAATAAAATGGCAGAAATTAGCATCAGAATAGCGATAGAAAAAGACAGTTTAATCATACCGTTCACCGATCAAGAGCTCCTACCATTCGTCGACAAACATCAGAAAGAAATCAATGATTACGTTATCGATCAATTGGAAGATAAAGATGGCGGCCCGCATTTAAGTGACTTTAGCGTCAGCAGGCTGACTTTTTTTGCTGATCAGACAGGCGGCTCTTTTAGACTTCATTTTAAAATTGACCGTCAATTTTGCTGCAGTGATCTTTTATCTTGTCAAACGGATTATATAGACTTTAAATTCAATAAATCGAACAATACAATCACATTAACAGGAGGTTATATATCTTGGACAACTCAATAAAAGAGAGGCGAATACCCGAGCGTTATCAAGTTAATACAAGTTCATTTTCTTTCTATTGGTCGAGAGGTCTTGGCGTGGAATTGCTTCGCAAATTGCCGACTAAACCTTCGATCGCTGCTGCCGATCAATTTGTACCTTTACTCGATCAATTTGACAATAGCTGCGACCAGCTTGTCGAACAGCTCCACCTAAAAATTGGTTTCCCTCAAGGTCAACAACTGCTTAAAGATGCACTTGCAGGAAAGCCTATTGATGCAGCATACGAACCCATATTGCAGAATTTTCTACAGACATTGGATCTCAGTCCCTCTTGGTTAGATTGGGATAAAATAGAGCAAGGCATTGGCCTCAGCCAACGTTCGGGCTTATCAGGACTTGTCGTATTACGGGACTATGTCCTCATGGGGGGCTATGAATCCAGTGCCATCAATAAACCCCTAATTTTTACAGGTGCGTTAAAAAAAGGTGCTGTCAAAAGGCTCACCGAAACGGTCACCTTTTGGGTTGACGTCACAGGTAACAATGCACTGAAAAAGGGTAATATCGGCATTGAGGCCATCCTACTTACCCGATGTATCCATTCGTATGCTCGGTTAAATATTCTAAAGCACGGTCAGTGGCAAACAGAAAAATGGGGCATCCCTTTAAACACTTGGGATATGCTTGCGACCAACCTCGGATTCTCTCTTGTTTATCTAACAGGGCTAAAACGCATGAAATTCAATATATTGAAAAGCGAGGTTGATGGTTTATTCCATGTTTGGAAATTTATCGGGACATTGCTGGGCATTCCCACGCAATTGCTACCCGACACCGAGGAGCAAGCTATTGAAGCGTTGTATTATTGGACGATGACCCAACAATCAGGAGATCAGGATAGTTTAGCCTTAGCAAAAGCGCTCATGGAAGAGCCCATTAAAGCAGCCTACCCCACAAACAAATGGGGACGAAAGCTTATGCGTGAAATTCATCTCTACTACAATCATTATCTATTGGGAGACTATTCGTGTTCATTACTTGGTTTAAGGAAAACGGTACTCGGTAAAATCGCTTATGTGAATATCTTAAAAAATAAAAAAGCAAATCATATGATCACCGACAGCCTATGGCGACAACAACAGATTGACAAAGGAAGAAAGATACACGAGGGTGTGAAACAAATCTATCTGAAATACAATTAACCAACATTGCGCTCGTAAGGCACCCGTGTCGCAATGGACCGTCCTAAGGTCAGTTCATCCACATATTCCAATTCACCACCAAAGGCTATACCGCGGGCAATGGTTGTAATTTTAACATCAAACTCACGCAATTTGCGATATAAATAAAAAATGGTGGTATCCCCTTCCATTGTTGCTGAAAGTGCCAGAATAACTTCTTCCACCTCACCTCTTTGAATTCGATTGAGTAATCCCTCAATTTTTAGATCCGCAGGACCAATACCGTCCATTGGCGAAATTAACCCACCCAATACATGATATACACCTTGATAGGAATTTGTATTTTCAATGGCCATCACATCACGTGTATCTTCCACAACACAAATCAAGCTTTTATCACGTTTAAAGGAGGCACATATCTCACATATACTGTGATCCGAAATATTGAAACATTCCTGGCAATACTGAATATCTTCTTTCAAGCGATCAATAGCGGCTGTAAAACGGGCTACATCCGCATCGGATTGCTTCAGCAGATGCAAAACCAGTCGTAATGCTGTCTTTTGCCCTACGCCTGGTAGTTTTCCAAATTCAGCGACGGCATTCTCAAGAAGTTTAGAAGAAAAATTCATAATGCAAATGTAAGAATAATCAGAAAAAGTAGCTACTATTAAAAAAATAGCTATATTGTATTCCTTTTTGAAAAATTGGAATTTAGAATTAAATGTATAACGTTATATATGGACATTACAAAAGAAGATAAAATTATCCGCGCATTTGAAAACAAAACATGGCAGGAAATTAAAGTTAAGGACTCATGGCAGATTTTTAAAGTGATGTCAGAGTTTGTGGACGGATTTGAGAAATTGGCAAAAATTGGTCCCTGTGTATCGATATTTGGATCGGCACGTACGCCACGTGAACACAAATATTATCAAATGGCGGTCGATATTGCCAGTTTATTGACAGAACGCGGTTATGGTATTATCTCGGGCGGTGGACCTGGAATTATGGAAGCAGCCAATAAAGGTGCTTATGAATCCGGAGGAAAGTCTGTTGGTCTAAATATTGAATTACCATTTGAGCAGTTTCACAACAAATATATTGATCGCGACAAACTACTTGAATTCAAGTACTTTTTCGTCAGAAAAGTGATGTTCATGAAGTATTCTCAGGGTTATATTGTTATGCCAGGAGGCTTTGGAACCATGGATGAGCTTTTTGAAGCAATCACATTGATTCAAACCGGCAAAATTGCACGTTTTCCGATCGTGTTGGTTGGCTCTGAATATTGGAAAGGGTTGATGGACTGGGTTCAGAATACAATGATTCCTAACAAATATATCAGCGAAGAAGATTTGAAACTATACCGTATTGTCGATACTGCCGAAGAGGCTGCGGATCATATTTTCCGATTCTACGACAAATACTTGTTGAAACCAAACTTCTAAGAAGTACCCGTAAAAAAAGAGTACCTGAATCAACAGATACTCTTTTTTTTTGCCTATTTGCCCTCCCCTTGGTCTTTGTAAAATAGGTATTTAGCTGTTCAAAACCAGCTTTTACAGATTAAAGTTGCATTATTGCTAATTTAGTCCCTACATTTATAGCGCGATTCGCATTACACGTCGTTAACCGTAGAAAAACAAATTATTGTCTTGCATGAAAGATTTTGGAGGCCATTCAGATGAAGAGTTGATTGTATTGGTTCAACAAGACGATAGCTTAGCTTTCGAAGCTTTGTATGATCGCTATTGGAAAAAGCTTTATTACCAGGCTGCGCGCAAAACAAATTCGCTGGAAGACGCGCAGGAAATCGTACAAAACATCTTTACTTCGCTTTGGCTGAGACGCCATCAACTCCAAATTGAAAGCAATCTCGCCTCCTACCTCGCTGTGGCCGTTAAATACAAAGTCTTTAAATATCTGGCGCAACAATACAAGCAGGAAGCTTTTAAACACGATACGGAATGGGCCGATTTCGATAACTCGACGGAAGATTGGCTTCAGTTTGAAGAACTTCGAGTTCGGCTGGATCAGCTTGTTTCGGAACTGCCCGAAAAATGCCAGCTTGTTTTCAAATTATCCCGCGAAGAAGGACTCACTTATAAACAGATCGCTGAGCACATGAACATCTCTGTGAAAACGGTCGAAACCCAATTAAGCCGTGCCTTAAAAAAAATACGCGCTGGTATTCAGCGCTTTCTGATTACTTTGTGATTTTTTTTCTCTTCTTGTCAGGGTATCAACCCAATCTAGGGACTCTATATATAAATAACCCCTAAATATGGTTGATCATAATCAATTCCGGATAAAGCAATTGGCTTACAAATGGCTTCAAGGCACATGTACCCCTGAAGAGGAAGCCGAATTGCAAGAGTGGTATGAAACAAGTAATGGCGAACCTCTCTCTATTCCTGAGGGGCTGGCAACCGATGAACAACAACTCAAAGAGCTGTTATTTTCCAATATAAAGCAGGAAATCCAAGCGTCAAAAATCAGGCGAATTCCGCAACGGGTGAAGTTGGGTGGAATAGCTGCTGCTTTGGCACTGTTGTTTATATTACCCCTTTACCTTGTTAAAAGAACATCTGGAGATAGCCAGCGGGTAGCCGTGAAGATGCAACAACAGGTTCACCCGGGCATTAAGGCGGCCGTATTAACTTTAGCCGATGGAACTAAAATTGATCTTTCTGCCCAGCAACAGCGCGTCCTCCATCAGGATGAACAGGTGAAAGTAATTACCACTGCTTCCGGAACCGTGCAATATCAATTTACAGCCAGCAGGAATACTGCTACAAGCCGTACCAATACCATTGAAACCCCGATTGGAACAGAGTATACGATCATTTTGGCCGATGGCAGTAAGGTGTGGCTAAATGCTGGATCCGTGCTGACGTTTCCTGAATCTTTTGCGTCGAATAGCCGGGAAGTAAAATTATCTGGGGAGGGCTATTTTGAGGTCAGCCACGATAGCAAGCGCCCCTTCTATGTGCGATCCAACGAACAGACCATTCGTGTATTCGGAACCCATTTTAATGTACGCTCTTATCCAAATGAAAACAATAAAACCACACTTATAGCCGGTTCTGTACAAGTCTCGCAATTCGGTAAGTCAAAAATGCTGAAACCTGGTCAAGCAGCATTTACCACTGGCGGGAATCTTATCGTAGCAGAAGCCAATATCGAAGAAGCAATGGCCTGGAAAAATGGTTTTTTCTATTTCGAATCGACACCCATTAAAGATGCGCTTGCCGCCATAAAACGCTGGTATAATGTGGATATCGTGTATAAAGGAACAAATGAAAAGCGTGAACTGACAGGTAAGATAAAACGCAATTCAACTGCCCAGCAACTGGTTGAGACCCTCAACTTTCTGGATATAAAATGCCGATTGGAAAACAATAAAATTGAAGTTGAACTCTAAATTATCTAATATAAAACAAACTTACCCAACTAATTATGTATAAACTTAAAACCATCCAAGGGGCTGGTAAAAAGGCAAAACTATTTGCTGCTTTACTTGCTATCCAATGCGTTTCCCATGCAAATAATTTGGCGATGGCGAATGTAAACCAATCTAAAATCAAGTTACAAGACAAGGAATACACTTTGGCAAAGTTTGCTAAAGAAATCGAGCGTCAGAGTTCTTATGTGTTCCTGTACGATAACTCACAGATAAATGATAACCAAAAAATCCGCATAAACCATAAAGATGGTTCTATTGTTGAAATTCTGGATGACAACCTGAAAGAACTGTCGTATTCATACAAAATTGTCAATAACACCATTGTCCTAAAAAGGAAAATAGATGACATACCTTTAAGAAACACGATCAATATACAACAGCTTGTCAAAGGGCGCGTTACCGATGGCGACGGTAAAGCATTAACAGGAGTCACCATCCGCAATACAACAACAGGTAAACAAACGGAAACAGACAGTAAAGGTGAGTTTTCTATTGAAGCGACTACTACCCATCAACTCAGCTTTAGTTCAATAGGTTATGAGACTATCAGTAGTACGGTAGGTTCCAATAGTTACCTCAATATACAGCTAAAAACTGCCAACAACCAACTGGAACAGATCGTTGTGGTCGGTTTTGGAACACAGAAGAAAAAAGACATCACGGGAGCCATTGCAACCATGAGTACAAAAGATATTGAAGATCGCCCTGTGACCCAATTAGCGAGTGCTATGGAGGGCAAAATGGCGGGGGTGGAAATTGTAAAATCTTCCGGACAACCTCAAGCTGGCTTCTCTATTCGCGTTCGCGGAACTTCAACAATTACTGCAGGTAGCAATCCATTATACATTGTAGATGGTGTTCCTACTGAAAACATATCGGAGCTCAATCCATCCGATATTCAAAGCATTTCTGTATTAAAGGATGCTGCTTCAGCCGCTGTCTATGGATCTTCTGGCGCAAATGGCGTTGTATTGATTACAACCAAAAGAGGAACAAACGGTAAGACACAGGTAAATTTCGAAACCTATCAAGGATTTTCAGCCATCAGAAAAAAGCCTAGTGTTCTAAATGCGGCACAATATAGAGAATTAATGACTGAGATGGGAGAAGCCTTGGATTGGTCGAAATATACCGCTGATACAAACTGGCCAGATCAGCTATTCCGCACCGGTCACAGCCAAAAATACCAGGCTTCAGTACGCGGTGGAGATGAAAAGACAGGGTTTTACATCTCGGGATCTTATCAAAAAGATAATGGTACGGTCATCACAAATACAGTAAACAAGGTCAATTTCAAGATTAATTTGGATCATCAGATCAATAAAATCTTTAAGGTGGGGACCAGCTTATCGTACAACCGTTGGTACGACGTGGACATTACCGAGAACTCCCGAAATGGAGTCATCATGAACGCTTATCTGGGCTCTCCAGTAATCGGCATATATGGCGATAAAGGTGCTTTCACAGTGGATCCATTCTATACAGATCTTGACAACCCCGTTGCATTGGCAACAGGTAACGAGCACAGCTATATCAACAACAGATTTACAGGAAATGCCTTTGTGGAAGCCAATATCCTACCTGGACTAAAATTCAAATCGCTGTTTGGGTATGAGAAATTTAACAACCAGTACCGCAGTTTCGTAGATCCTTTTCGTACAACGGAAGGTCGAAAATATAAGGGTATGGCAACGCTCCAGCAGCAGGACAATCAGTATTGGATGTCCGAAAATACATTAAACTATAATAGAACCTTTAGTGACAAGCACCACTTTACAGGCTTATTAGGCTACATTACAACGAAAACACAAACAACAACCTCGAATATTGCTACGCAAAATTTTGCTAATCCAGCAATCCATACCGTCAATGGAGGTTCGATGATCACAGCGATGCCTACGGCAGTAGACGCCGCTGTATCCACTGTATCTGGCATCGCAAAAATTGGTTATGATTATAACGACAAGTACCTATTTACAGCAAATCTGCGGGCTGACGCATCATCTGTATTTGGCCCAAATAACCGGTGGGGCTACTTCCCTTCTTTCTCTGCCGGTTGGCGTTTATCCAATGAAGATTTCTTCAGTTCGCTGAAAAACACCATAAACGATTTGAAAATCCGTGCGAGTTGGGGTAAAGTTGGAAATAGCCAAATTCCGGCCTTTTCCTATCTCGGTTTAGTCGACGTGACAGGATCATATAACATCGGCGACCAAGTTGTACCCGGTTATACGCCTGCTACCCTGGACAATCCCAATTTAAAATGGGAAACAACAAATCAGACCGATATTGGTGTGGATGCCAGTTTCTTTAATTCGAGATTGATATTTGGTGCAGATTATTATGCAAAAAGGACTGTAGGCCTACTTCTCAACTCAAGGGTTCCGTACAGTTCGGGCTATAGAACTGCGCTGAAAAACCTCGGCGACCTACAAAATAGAGGTTTCGAATTCGAATTGAGTAGCCGAAATTTCGTTCACGATTTCAAATGGAATACAACTGTGACCTTTGGGCTCAATCGCAATAAAGTCCTGAATATTGATGGCGGAACCTATTATGACGGAAATATCGATGGTCGGGGTAATAGTACGATTGCAAAAGAAGGCGTTGCATTGGGGTCCTTCTGGGGCTATATCGCAAAAGGCGTCAATCCAGAGACCGGAGATATGATCTATCAGATGGCTGATCCGGAAGCAGGTCTTCAAACGAGTGATATGGCTATCATCGGGAATGCTACACCAAAATTCTCTTATGGCATTACCAATGATTTCAGCTATAAGAACTTCAACTTTTCCTTTTTCTTACAGGGGGTACAGGGAAATGATATCCTTAATGCGACGCGCATTTATACAGAAGGTATGTGGGAACCGAGAAACCAAAGTGTTGCCGTGTTAAACAGATGGACTGTTGATAACAAAAATAGTACTATGCCACGTCCAGATCTAAACAATACAGATGACAACTACAATTCACAAATTTCCTCCCGTTTTGTAGAGAAAGGTTCCTACCTCAGGGCAAAATCGATGACCTTGGCCTATACGCTACCTAAACAAGTGCTTGAAAGATGGAAGCTCAATAAGGTCCGTTTTTACGTGACGGGCGAGAATCTGTTAACATTCACCAAATACTCAGGTTTGGATCCTGAGGTAAGCATGTATGGGGGAACTAATCAGCAAACCGTGAGCTCCAATATGGCGCCCGGTATCGATTTTGGTACTTCGCCGCAGGCACGCACCTTTATTGTTGGTTTAAACCTAACTTTTTAACCTTTTAGCTTACAAAAAATGAAATCAACTAGATATACGTCATTAGCCATAGCCTTATTGACATCGCTTACTCTAAATTCCTGCAAAAAGTTTTTAGATCTTCAGCCTACCTCCACGGTAACGAGCGAAAATGCCTATCTCACAGGAGACAATATTGAGAAAGCATTAAACGGAGCCTATAATTCTTTTATAGGCAATGGCACTCGTCCAGGGAGCAATGCCAATTATTATCAATGGGAAATGATTCTGCAAACAGATATTCGCTCTGATAATGCCCATGCTGCCGGTGGTGGCGAAATAGATTTTGCACAAATTGACTATAATAACATCACCAATACCAATGAAATGGTACGCAGGGACTGGGAAGAACTGTATGGAGCAATCTCAAAATGCAATATCGTTATTGACAACGTTGATAAGGTCACAGATCCTACTTTTTCGGATGAAAGACGCAAACAAATTCTTGGAGAAGCTTCATTTTTAAGGGCCTTTCATTATTATCAATTGGTCAAGCTTTATGGTGGTGTGCCCTTGGAAAAACACTCCAACAGTACAGATGCAGAAGTATTACGCATCAAGCGATCAACTGTAGCCGAGGTTTATGATTTTATCGATTCGGATCTGCAAGTTGCTGCAAACAACCTACCCGATGGATGTGGGCAACCTTCCATTGACAAGGTCAGAGCAACAAAAGGGGCTGCAAATGCCTTACTGACCAAGATATGGGCACAACGCCCTGATCGGGATTACAATAAGGTATTGCAATACGCCAATGCAGTGATCACTGGAAAAGGTGGTTACCAGCTCCTTCAAAACTATGCGGATCTTTTTGACGGCAAACACAACTATAATAGTGAATCTATCATTGAGATTCCCTATATCGCCGGCAGTCCCAATCTAAGCTGCTGGGGTGGCGCATTCTTTTTCCCGGATCTTGATGAAAATGGCAAAATCAACGAAAACGAATGGCGCCGATATGGAACACCATCGAAAGATCTTGTCGAAGCTTATGACAATGCTGGCGACACCGAACGAAAGAACGCCAACATTTGGTTCTATTCAGTTCCTTGGGCGGATGAATTTTGGAATCCCTGCGGAGATGCTGCGACAGAAATCCCATTTAACGTAAAGCAAAAACATGCCAATAGCTTCCAAAGTGGCGATCATTTTTACCTTTTACGACTTGCGGACATCATTCTGCTCAAAGCAGAAGCTCAAAACGCACTGGGAAATACTTCAGGGGCAATAAATACCCTTAATGTCATCCGTCATCGCGCAGGGCTCGCCGATTTATCCGGTATCAGCTCCAGTGCCCTAAAGGCCATCATTCTCAACGAGCGCCGATTAGAACTAGCTTTCGAAGGGCAACGGTGGGATGATTTAAACCGTTATGGTGTCACAGTAGATGTGATGAATAAATTAAATGAAATCAAATTTACATGCGATAACGGCAAGCAGAGTAGCCCTACGTTGATTAAGTATAATTTTAACCAAAATAGCCTGCTCCTTCCAATACCATTATTGGAACTGCAGGCAAACCCGAGCCTGACTCAAAATCCAGGCTATTAATTAGACCAAGCATAGGCTGTTCAAAGGAGTATCCTTGAACAGCCTTTTTTACCAATACACTTTATTATGACTCGTTTTAAATCACTGGATATTTTCCGTGGGTTTACACTCGCGGCTATGATTCTCGTCAATAATCCTGGCAACTATCATCATGTGTTTCCTCAACTTGAACATTCCATCTGGCATGGATGCACGTTTACAGATCTCATATTTCCATTTTTTTTATTTGCTGTCGGAAACTCCATGGCATTTTCTTTAAAAAACAGCGACCAGTTAGCCCCCACACTATATTGGAATAAAATTCTCAAGAGAACAATCATACTTTTTCTACTTGGTCTGTTTTTAAATATTTTCCCCTTTGTGGAATGGAATAGTCTTCACCAGCTCGAGTGGATTCCCTTTGCCAAGTACAGGTATTTTGGGGTGCTGCAGCGTATTGCAATCTGCTATTTCAGCACGGCAATTATATTATACTATTTTAGAGATAAAGGTGCTGCAGTTATTAGTATCTTGCTCCTACCCATCTATTGGCTAATTTGCTATTACGGTAATCCAGCAGATGCCTATAGTCTGGATGGTTGGTTTGGAACGACACTGGATATCCGAATCTTTGGTGCATCCCACCTTTATCACGGCGAAGGAACAGCGTTTGATCCAGAGGATATCTGGAGCGTATTTCCAGCCATCAGTCAAACGATATTCGGATATATCACGGGAAAATACATTATTCAAAAACTGACAGGCAAAAGGGAGCTGATGACCCTATTTGTCGTAGGCCTGGTCTTTATTTTAATGGGCTATCTATGGTCATTTGCTTTTCCTATTAATAAGAAAATCTGGACCAGCAGTTACTGCGTATTCACAACGGGTATTGCCATCTCTTTTCTTGGTATATTAATCTATCTCATCGAATTTCAAAACATCAGAGGGATATTTTATACTGTCTTTGACGATTTTGGTAAGAATACACTATTTATTTATTGTCTTAGCGGACTAATCCCTACGATTTGTTCATTTATTCTCATTGGGGATAAACATCAAAACCTTTGGAACTTTAGCTATCATTTCCTGTTTGATGGTTGGCAAAACCAACAATTATCCTCCGCCCTATTTGCATTGCTATTTGTCGCTTTGAATTGGTTGATCGCCTATTATTTACGAAAGAAAAATATCTATATCAAAATCTAGGTCAAGGTATCTTTGGGTTAAAATAAGTGAATCTGAATTAGGAATAAAAAAAAGGGCCAAAGGCCCTTTTTATATATAAAGATATGGATAAGATATACCGCAGCTACTTTTAGAAAACGCCCCATCTTTGTTTTACTAATTCCGCTATTACAGTACGCTGACACTAAAGTAACTTAAACTAACTATAGAGAGAAAAAACTTAGGGGGACAAAAGGGGGACAAATATTAATCAATTGAAAACCAATAAATTGAAACACACACTTCAAATAAAAAAAAACACTGATTTATTTTGAATAATCAAAATAAAAGGAATACTTCACCTAAAATTCTTGTTCGGAAATATAAAAAAAAGAAAACCTGAGGTTGGGAGCCCCAGGTTTTTAACTAACCAATTATTAACCTAAATTATGAAAAGTCTTTTTTTAATATTCTACACAAAGAATATTTCAACTATTGGACCAAAATCGCGCGCGATTTGCGATTTCACATTTCTTTAACAGATTACTGAGATTGAAATGACTAAACGGAAAAAATTCCCAAAATATAAATTGAATATGCTATTAATAGAAATTAAAAAGACTATTCGGGGCCAATTTCTCGTAAGAGAAAGTAGGCTCTGCCGCAACGTCAGGTAAAATCTTTGATTTTGTTAAGAAATGTACTTTAGCGGGATGTCTTTCTGCTGCCATTTTGACCAATTCCATCATGTAGTGATTGCTCTGATATTTTTTAACTTGTCCTTTTATATCTTCAAACTCGTTGTACTGGCCGTATTGATCTATATATCCCATTCCATAAAAAACGCCATTTTCAATGACAATGCAGCTTTTTTCATCGGAATTACGTCCTTTATCGATCAATACAAAGGATGGTTGCTGTTTGAGCCAATCCTCAATACAACGTTCCACCCGGGTATTGTGTAGGTCTCGATCGGGCAATTCGGTCTTCTTGATGGATTTCGTAGACAAACTGGCGTGCCCAAACTGACAAAATTGCGGATTAATAGCGTCATGCTGAATAAAGCTTTGCAGCAACTGAATAGCGTCATATTCACGCTGAAACAGCTGAATACATGCTTGTCCCCTTGTCGTCTTCCCTATAGCCAGATGGAGATAGCCATTTTGGTCCTCATAAGAAAATAAACCGAATTTAGGCTCATACCGTTTAAGTGCCCTATTATATTTTGGCCAGAACTTTTTAATTTCCGCACATTCCAATAACAATGACATCAGCTCAGTTCCGCAGCACTCATAACTTATATGATGAATTTCTTTTAAGAAATGTTGCCTTTGCGCTTGAATATTATTCCCTGTAAAATGGGACAATACTCTTTTTTTTATATTTACAGCCTTGCCAACATAAATTACTTTTCCAGCTTTGTCATGAAAATAATAGACCCCGGGCTCATTGGGCAATTGTTCATATTCCAAGGGATTTAAATGCGGTGGAAAACGTTGGTCTAGCGCTTTATGTTTAATCATATCCTGAAATACCTGTTCGGTATCTAGCACTTTCAAATAAGCAAAGAGAATGGCTGTTGCATCGGCGTCGCCACCCGCACGGTGTCTATTTTCAATTGGGATATCTAAATAATCACATAGACGTCCCAAACTATAGGACAATAATCCGGGCTTGATTTTTCGGGCATAGCGTACTGTACATAATTTTATTGCTGACCACTCGAAGCCCGATTCCTGAAGCTGAAACCGAATGAATGAATAATCAAAGTTTACATTATGCGCAACAAAAATACGGTCTTTGAGCATTCCATAAATGTGTTCGGCAACTTGATCAAATAATGGAGCATCTTTCACCATATCATTGTCTATTCCCGTAAGCGCAAAAATTGAATTTGGAATTTCTTTCCCTGGATTAACCAAGGTCTCCCAACGTTCCAAAACCTGGTTACCATCATGAATAACAATGGCAACTTCGGTGATCCGGCTCGATTTTGCATGGCCACCTGTAGTCTCTATGTCCACAATGGCAAATTCTTGTCTTTTGCTTTGATTTACACTCATAACGCAAAGCAAACATACTAAAAATATTAGCTATTTAAAAGAATCACTGCAATTTTACAAAACACAAAAGCGAATTATGCCATCTAACTGGTAAAACAGCTGTTTTTCTCAACTAATGCCATGTTATATATTGCTGGATTTTGTTTATTTTGTACTTTTCTTAAATTAAATTCATGCTCATGGAAGTAATACAAAAAAATGACGATAAACATGGTAGCTTTGAGGTTATCGATCAGGGAAAGTCAGTTGCACAAATGACTTATACCTGGGCTGGTCCTACAAAATTCATTATAGACCATACGGAAGTAAGCTCTGAATATGCAGGAAAAGGGCTAGGAAAACAGCTATTGATGGCGGCAGTGACTTATGCACGTAAAGAAAATTTAAAAATTATGCCTTTATGTCCTTTTGCAAAATCAGTTTTTGATAAGGATCCGACATTAGCCGATGTACTTTTTTAAGTCCTCGACCCCAATGAAAAAAGATGGTTAGTTTGTTGTCGCAATCTAACCATCTTTTTCTCCCGTTTACCTGCCGGGCAGTTGCTGATCAAATTTAATGGCAAGCTTGTTTATCAACTTAAAAATCAGATCAGCTGTTAATTTGGCCGTTCTGGAATCGATATCAAAATGGGGATTAAATTCAGCAAAATCGACAGATTTTACATTGGGCAGATCCAGTAGAATATCATAGATTGTAAAAAACAAATGATCAGGGACTATACCGTTAAATGCCAATGCACTCACTCCAGGCGCATAAGCTGCAGCGAAAGCATCAAGATCAACCGTCAAATATACATAATCTACTGATTTGGCAAAACGTACAATTTTGTCGCGAATGAAATCAAGTTTCTCAACGACCAGACCCTCTCGCCCTATAATCTGTACTTTCTTCGCTTTGGCATAGTCGAGCAATCCTTTGGTATTACTAATTTCTTGAATACCAATTGCCAGGTAATGAAATGGCAAACCTGCATTAGACTGGTCCTGCTCGATTTGATAGAAGCCCGTTCCCGAATTCCCTTTGCCGTCCTGCAATGGACGGATGTCTAAATGGGCATCCAAATTAATAATGCCTAGACTTTGATCACGGCTCTTAAGAAATTCTTTAACACCCAAATAATGGCCATAGGTTACTTCATGGCCGCCACCCAAGATGACTGGAAATCCTTCTTGTTCAAGAATACAATTTAAGGCACAACATAAACCCTGCTGCGACAGCTCTAAATCACTGTCTTTTATCAATATATCACCACAATCTTTAAGTTGTAATTTATCTGAAAAATGTACAGGAAGGTTTGTTAAGACATTCCGAAGTGCTGTGGGTCCGTCCTTGGCTCCTACACGACCTTGATTGCGTCCGACCCCCTCATCGCTACAGAATCCCAGAAAAGCGAAGGACTGTCTTAAATCAGGCTGCTCGAGAAGATCAACACAATCCATTAATTGATGCCAACGCATCCATTCACGATCCTGGCCATCAGTACGCCCCTTCCATACCGCTTGGTCACCTTTACTATATATTTCTGGATTATTCAACAAAAAGTTCATTCGCTCTGATCAAATAATTGTTCAATAATATCGTCATCTACAAGTTGCGCGCGGGTAACTTGCAATGTTGTGTTTCTCTCCATTGCTCGATCTAGCGCCTGATTAGCTTCCTTATTTCTAGCCCAAGCGCGCCTAGCAATCCCATTATTGACATCAAAATACAACATCTTTTCCAATTTAACAGCTGCTTCTTCAGAGCCATCTAGTAGTAGACCAAAGCCTCCGTTGATAACCTCACCCCAACCGACTCCACCGCCATTGTGGATAGAGACCCAGGTAGCCCCCCGGAAACTGTCTCCGATGACATTATGAATTGCCATATCTGCTGTAAATTGACTGCCGTCGTAGATATTGCTTGTTTCCCGATAAGGTGAATCGGTACCGCTCACATCATGATGATCTCTTCCCAATACAATAGGTGCTTCAAACAAGCCACTTTTTACAGCGTCATTAAAAGCCTTTGCTATCGCAATGCGTCCATTGGAATCTGCATAAAGGATACGTGCCTGAGAGCCTACCACAAGTCTATTTTTTCCAGCTTCTTTAATCCATTGTATATTATCTTGCATCTGCTGCTGAATCTCCGTTGGGGCTTCTGTTCGGAGATTTTCCAAAACTGTCATGGCTATTTCGTCTGATTTTTGAAGATCCGAAGCCTTTCCAGACGTACAAACCCACCGAAAAGGTCCAAAACCATAGTCGAAACACATTGGGCCAAGAATATCTTGTACGTAAGATGGGTAGCGGAATTGATCCTTATCGTCATTCCATACCGCTGCACCAGCGCGACTGCTTTCCAATAGAAATGCATTACCGTAATCAAAGAAATAGGTTCCCTTGGATACATGCTTATTGATGGCATCGACATGCCGTATCAAGCTTTCTTGTACGCATTGCTTAAATCGATCAGGATCACTCGCCAATAAAGCATTCGATTCTGCAAAGGTCAGCCCCATCGGATAATAGCCTCCAGACCAAGGATTATGTAATGATGTCTGATCAGATCCGACAGTGATGCGGATATTTTCGTTATCAAAGGCTTCCCACACTTCGACAATATTACCGATATAGGCAAAGGATACGGTCTCCTTTTGATCCATCGCCAACCGTACCTGTTCAACAAGTTCATCGATGTTTTCGATCAATCGGTCTACCCAACCTTGTTCATGCCGTTTCTTTGCCGCAGCGGGATTTATTTCAGCGCATACGGTGATACAGCCGGCAATATTACCTGCTTTAGGTTGTGCGCCACTCATTCCCCCCAAGCCAGAAGTCAAAAATACCTTGCCCTGAATTGTATCATCTGCTGCTAAGTGTTTTCGGAAAGCGTTCATGACAGTAATTGTGGTGCCATGTACTATACCCTGGGGACCAATATACATATAGGAACCTGCTGTCATCTGTCCATATTGCGTAACACCTAAGGCGTTAAAACGCTCCCAGTCATCCGGTTTCGAATAGTTTGGAATCATCATGCCATTCGTTACAACAACACGTGGTGCATGTTGTGACGACGGGAAAAGACCCATCGGATGACCACTGTAGAGATGTAAAGTTTGCTCATCTGTCATCTGAGAAAGATACTGCATGGTGAGCCGATATTGAGCCCAATTTTGGAAAACAGCTCCATTCCCACCATACGTAATCAGTTCATGGGGATGTTGGGCTACAGCCGGATCAAGGTTATTCTGAATCATCAACATAATCGCTGCCGCCTGCTTACTCCCTGCTGGATAGTCAGCTATCGGTCGAGCGTGCATCGCATATTGGGGCCTAAAGCGGTACATGTAGATTCGGCCGTAACTACGGAGCTCCTCTAAAAATTCAGGTGCTAAAACGGTATGCCATTGTTTGGGGAAATAGCGTAATGCGTTCCGTAAAGCCAGCTTCTCTTCCGACCGGGTGAGAATATCCTTTCGTCGGGGGGCATGACTTATGGTATGATCTCGCTCTACTTTTGGGGGCAATACGGTCGGAATACCTTCCGCCACCTCGTTCTTAAATGTATCTTCCATGTTGTTATAATGAGAATACTTCCCGACCATTTTTCCATACTGCTGTAGGTTGCAAACTTCCCTGGTAGTAAGTAATATCCTGATAATTAGCTGTTTTAAATATACTGAAATCTGCTTTCATGCCTTTGGCTAACACGCCGCGATCCGACAGGTTTAAAGCTTTGGCCGCACGGTAGGTTAATGCAGCAAGCAATTCAGCGTTTGTCAACTTCTCTGCTGTTGCCAAAATACTCGCACTTGTCAATAATTGTCCCATGGGTGCAGAACCCGGATTCCAATCACTGCCTATGGCCAAACATGCACCTGCATCCAACAGCTTTCTAGCTGGCGTAAAACCACATCCAAGTCCGATGGAAGCCGCAGGTAGCGCCACCGCAACAGTATCTGAATGGGCAATAAGGTCAATTTCAATTGCTGTTGATGCCTCAAGATGATCCGCAGATTGGGCACCGAGTTCAACTGCAATCTGACTTCCCGAAGTTGTAAACTGATCGGCATGAATAGTCAGGTCAAAACCCATTGCTTTTGCTTTTTGTAAATATGCCACAATGCCTTTTCCTTGAAACGCTGTTTTTTCTATAAATGCGTCAATCCGGTTTGACAGCCCTTCTGATTTCAATAGCGGAAAAAGATCTGTTGCAATTCGATGAAGATAATCCTTTGGCGATCCGCTGAAGTCTCGCGGGAGCATATGTGCCGCCAAACAAGTTGGAACAAGGTCTGATGCCGTACGACGATCCGACTCCTGAATGACACGTAATATCTTCAGCTCTTCTTCAACATTAAGACCGTAACCGCTTTTAACTTCAATTGTTGTGATTCCTTGCCTTAACAGAAAATTTGCACGCTGGATCGTGAGATCAATCAATTCTGCTGCATCACAATCCCTTGTGTGTGATACCGTGCTCCAAATCCCTCCCCCAGCTGCCGCAATCTCCAGGTAGCTTGAGCCTGCATTTCGGAGGGCGAAATCATTCGCTCGATTACCGGCAAAAGCAATATGCGTATGGCAATCAATAAAGCCTGGCAAGGCGACCTGATCTCCTTCTACATGTACAAGTGCCACTTGCTTTCCCCATTGCAGTTGTAATCCCTCAAAGTCCGCCACTTCCATGATATCGTTACCTGCTATTAAAATACCTCCATCTTTAATAATAACTATTTGTTTATCATGGAGCGCCCCATTAACGGGCATATTTGACATGGTTAATATCTGCCTAAAAGGTCCAACTAATTTTAGCTCTTTTTCCATCCTTCTTCGTCTAAAACTCTTCAAATCTTTGTTTCAAATCCGCAGCAATTTCGCCCGTCGCATATTGACGATGCAATGTGATCAGTTCGCCCGATTTTACGAGCCTTAATGCTTCAGTCAACAGCTCTTCCATCGGTTGATCGGATTCGATATGCGGAATGGACTGACGAATTCTCGCATGAATAGCTTCCAATGCTGCAGACGATTTTAATGGCTGATGATAATCCTTTGCCTGTGCCGCACATAACAGTTCAATGCTTAATATTTTATCAACATTGTCAATGACCTGTAGTAATTTTCGGCCGGAAATAGATCCCATACTGACATGGTCCTCTTGGCCTAAAGAGGTAGGAATACTATCTGCACTTGCAGGAAAACAAAGCCCTTTATTCTCACTTGCAATCGCGGCTGTGCTATATTGTAAGATCATAAATCCTGAATTGAGACCGGTTGATTTCATTAACAATTTTGGGACACCGTTGGTTTGACCTTCTAAAGACAAGTAAACCCTTCGATCCGAAATATTGCCGATTTCCGATGCAGCAAGTGTGGCATAATCCAAAGGCAAAGCGATTGACTGTCCGTGAAAGCTACCGCCACTAATGGTTAGTTCATCATTAATGATCACAGGATTATCGGTCACTGCATTTATTTCGATTTCTATGGTCTCCTTCAAATGAAGCCAAGCATTGCGTGATGCTCCGTGGACTTGAGGGATACAGCGCAAAGAATAGGGATCTTGTACGCGGGAACAGTCTTTGTGGCTTTCTAAAATGGCGGAGCCATGAAGCATGTTAAAAATGCTTGCAGCGACATAACGGTTTCCGGCATGCGGGCGTAATTGATGTAATTCAGTAAAAAATGGTTTTATTGAGCCGTTTAAACCTTCAATCATTAAGGTCGCAATAATATCAGCATTCTGAAGTACACGATTTAACTCAGCAACAGCCATCACAGCATGGGCTGCCATAAATTGAGTTCCATTGATCAAAGCCAGACCTTCTTTTGCGCCCAAGTGCACCGGAGCCATACCATATTTTTCCAGAACGGTAGCTGTTTCCATAATTTCCCCTTCTACGTTGACTTTTCCTAAGCCAATCAAGGGTAAAAATAAATGTGACAATGGCGCCAAATCACCCGATGCGCCGACAGAGCCTTGCTTAGGTACCACAGGAATGATATGGTTTTCGATATGCCAAATAATCCGTTCAATTGTCGCATACTGAACACCCGAAAATCCTTGAGAAAGCGCGTGAACTTTAAGAATAAGCATCAATTTGGCCAAATCATTGGCGATAGGTTCGCCCATACCGACAGCATGGCTTTTTAGAATGTTTTCTTGTAGCAACTGCGTTTGACTTGCGTCAATAAGTGTGGTACACAAGGGACCAAAACCGGTATTAATCCCATAGACAACCTCACCACGCTCGACTATTTTACGGACATAACTGGCGCTCTGCTCGATCTTATTCTTGACTCCGGGTGATATTTCCCCCGTAACCGTTCCTTTTACTATGGCTAAGGCTATGGAGCATGTTAGCTGCCCACTGCCGTATAAAAATTTTTCCATCTTCCTATCTGCTTTACTCAAATGTACTTGCTATATTTGATAATTAGAAATACCATTTTTATCATCAATTGATAACCATGAATTATCAAATAGAACTAAGACACTTACTGTATTTTAAAGTATTGGCAGAAGAGCTGCATTTTAGAAGGGCTGCCGAAAAATTGTTTATTGCGCAGCCGGGCTTGAGCAGACAAATTAAGCAGCTGGAGGAATCCTATGGCGTAGCACTTTTTGAGCGTAATAAACGAAATGTTCAAATGACGGAAGCTGGGATCTATCTCTTTGCGGAGGTGAAAGAACTCTTTAGGCACTTGGATCAGATTGAAACTCAACTTCAAAGCTTTGCCAATGGTAAAATAAGTACCTTAAAGCTGGGGTTTATTGGGTCGGCTGTTCAGACCATCCTGCCGGAACTACTACTCAATTTAAAACAGCAGCAACCAGATATTGAGTTAGCACTTCACGAACTAGCGAATGAAACCCAGCTGGATCTGCTGGAGAAAAAAGAATTGGACTTAGGCTTTGTTCGTCTTTCGGAAACGCCACCTGGCCTATGTAGCCTGCCTATACATACCGAGCATTTTAGTCTCGTTTTACCCAACGATCATCCCCTATTGAATTCGCCGAAAGCAAGTCTTGACGCCTTAAAAGATGAATCATTTATCTTATTTTCCAAAAACTATAGCCACTCTTATTATGATCTCGTCATGAGTATCTTTAGTGATCATAAGTTTATCCCCAAAGTTACTTTGCGCACTGTGAATGCTTTGACCATTTTCAATATGGTTGCTCAGGGATTGGGTGTTGCCATTGTTCCTTCGTCTTTAAAGAACGGATACCATGTTGATGTCACCTTCCTTGAATTGAACGGTTTACCACAACGAACAACGCTCTCTCTAGTTTGGAATGCACAAAATCGCAACCCGGGTATTCCATTGGTCACCCAGATCATCACTTCAAAACTAAAATACGGATATAATACGTCAAAGCGGGATAATTAAGGTCTAAGTCCATATTAAAACAATAAAGAATAAATTGTTCGGTAAGCTTGTTCGTGTATTGCATATCAGAAACAAATTTTCTAAGTTTGAGTTATTTACTAAACTTGATAAAAAAACAAATTATGATTTTAGAAGTAGCTGTATTGCAAATTATTGAAGGACAACAATCCAATTTTGAAAGAGACTATAAAACAGCTTGCCAGTATATTAGTGCGAGTAAAGGCTATATAACGCATTCACTACGTAAATGTATTGAGAAAGACAACCAGTACATTCTATTGGTCGAATGGGAAACGTTGGAAGATCATACCATCGGTTTCAGAGAATCTGCATTATTTAAGGAATGGGAAAAACTTTTACATCATTACTACGATCCGTTTCCAACAGTCGAACATTATGAAGTGTTAAAATAGTAGTTTTATCGTCCTTTTTCTATAATAATCTAGTATCTTTGTAGAAATTTTTGATATTCAACTTTTAACCCCTGTAGCGTCGCAAGCGTTACAGCTTTGAACAGAACAAGATGTACACAAAAGAAAAAGCAAAAGTAAATAGTTTTACGGTAGATCATACCAAATTAAAACAAGGGATCTACGCTAAAGCTTCTACCACCAATAACAGCAATGTTGAAAGTTATACAACTTACGACATTCGCATGATCAGACCGAATTCTCCTGAGCGTATGCTATCGCCTGAAGTCATGCATACCTTAGAGCATTGTTTTGCAACAGAAATTAGAACCATCTTAGGTGATGAGGTTATTTATGTTGGACCAATGGGCTGTTGCACGGGATTTTATGTTGTATTGGCTGGAACAGCGAAAACTCCTCAGAATGTGGCGGAATTGATGAAAGAAGTATTAGAGACTATTCTTACAGAAGGATACGAAGTACCTTTCCAAAACCCGATTAGCTGCGGAAACTACACATTTATGGATTTTCCCACCTCAAAGCAGGCTTGTGTTAACTTCTTAAATCTGATAACTGCCGGAGAATTGGCTTTTGAGTATCCATATATTGAAGAAAACTAAATGATCCTGAATAAAGATATTGAAACGATTATCTTGGTAGCAAATAAAAATGAGCTATCTTTTAATCCGACCAGTGAATCGACTTTTGTCTACGAAATTGGTGTAGGTAAAGTAAATGCTCTCCTAGCCGTTGCTACGCTTTATGAAGACATCAAAGCTTTAGGGATCAATCCTGTTCTTCTCAATGTGGGCACTGTGGGCTGTACAAGACATCCGATAGGACATGTTCTTTATCCGGCATACTATGCGCAAGGAGACGCGTATACAGATGGTTTTTTTCTGGAAAACACCTTGTTTTTTAAAGGGCAAGGGATTTTGGAATCCATTTCACGCGATGAATTTCGTTACGAAGATGCACTCTTGACATCGGATCGTTTTATCAATGTAAATACGGCTTTTTATCAGGATATCAAACATTTTAATCCTCTGGCATTTGATATGGAATCTTATGCCCTAGCGAATTTCTGTTTTCAAAAAAATCTCACCTTTCATAGCATTAAAATTGTTTCAGACAATTGTGATGGTACCGTTAAAGATTGGGAAAGCATTTTAGGGGAAATTTCAGGGAGATTAGGAGACATCCTCGATCAATTTATGAAAAAATTGAATCACGAAAAAGCTGCTGCTGTCCCTATATCGTAAGTTAATGAGATAACAAAAAGACCTGTAGAAATAGAGGTCTTTTTTGTTGCTATTTGGGCCGTACCGCTGCCCAAATTCCCCAGCATTATTCCAATAAACTACCTTGTTCTTTCTTCAACAGCTGCCCCTACCGTCCTTCTAATTTGAATTTATCGAAACTATTCTTCGCCGAGGTTGTTCAGATAGTGGATGACAAGCCCATCGTTATAGTCAATATAACTCTTCCACACTGCAAATAAATCGATCTAATATTCTTATGAAGAAAAAGAAGAAAATAATAATTTCAAATAGACTGCCGATACAAATAGAACGAAAAAAAGAAAAATTAATCATCAAGCCGAGTGCGGGTGGACTTGCAACTGGGTTAAACTCCGCTTTTGATAGCGACGAAATACTCTGGGTTGGCTGGCCGGGAATCGTTCCGAAAGATGAAGAGGAAAAAGAAAAGATTGTTGAGCTTCTCAAACCGATGAGCTTACTTCCTGTTTTCTTATCAAAAGATGAAATCCGCAATTTCTACGAAGGTTATTCCAATGAGGTTCTCTGGCCTATCTGTCACTATCAGCCGAGCTACATTCATTTTGATCGCGAATATTGGTCTACGTATGTCACAGTGAATAAAAAATTTTGTGAAGCCGCTCTTTCCATCGATCAACTTTCGGATTTTATCTGGGTGCAGGATTATCAGCTTATGCTGCTCCCGCAACTGCTGCGTTCAGAAAACCAAACACTCAACATCGGTTATTTTCACCATATCCCCTTTCCTTCTGAAGAGCTCTTTATGAACATTCCACAACGTAAAGAATTGGTCGAAGGTTTATTGGGTGCGGATCTCATCGGATTTCATACGTTCGCTGATAGCCAGAACTTTCTAAACGCCTGCAAAAAAATACTGCATGTATCATCTGGTTATAATCAGCTGAAATATAAAGATCGCCATATCTTTGTGGAATCCTTTCCGATGGGCATTGATTTTGATAAATTCGTCCAAGTCAGCCATCAACCAAAAATTCAATCCATTGCAAGCCAATTTCGAAGCCACTTTCCCGACCAGAAGATTATTATATCGGTCGACAGGCTCGATTATAGCAAAGGGATATTAGAGCGATTACGTGCTTTTCTCACCTTCCTTGAAAAATACCCCGAATGGCATACAAAAGTTGTCTTATATATGCTTATCGTGCCATCAAGGGATAAAGTGTCGCAATATAAGAAGCTGAAAGACGAGATTAACCGAAAGGTGAGTGAAATCAATTCCATTTATGGAAATTTAAGCTGGACGCCAGTATTATATTTTTACAAATCACTTCCATTCGAGGAGCTGGTTGGATTATATGTTGCATCTGATATCTGCATGATTACATCGACGCGCGATGGGATGAATCTTGTCAGTAAAGAATATATCGCCAGTAAAACGTTATCAAAAGGTGTGTTGATTTTAAGTGAGTTTGCGGGCGCTTCCAAAGAACTTGTTGACGCCTTGATTATCAACCCCTATAATCGAACGGAAACTGCTGACAGTATTTACCAAGCGCTTAAAATGCCGCCCGAAGAAGTTCAGGAACGTACCGATGCCAATATTCAGATTATACAGAAGTTTAATGTACAGCATTGGGTGCAACTATTTACCAATCGCCTGGCTGAAACCAAAGCCATCCAGCGTGATGAATGGGCAAGGCGGATTTCAGATAAAGTGTTCAGTAGTATTTCGGAACGATACAGTAAAAGCAGCAATAGGCTCTTTTTCCTGGATTATGACGGCACTTTGGTCAAATTCCAGAACCACGCCCAAAAAGCAACTCCGACGACCTTATTGTACAACCTCTTGGATAATATTATTTCAGACCCACTTAATACCTTGGTCATCATAAGCGGGCGCTCGCAAGAAAGCTTATCGTCTTGGTTTGACGGTCGGTCTTACTATTTGGTTGCCGAACATGGCATTTGGTCAAATTTCCCAAATTTCAACTGGTCATATAAAAAAGGACTGGCACTTCATTGGATGCCCGAAGTAAAAAAATTGATGGAAAAATTGGCCGACCAAACTCCAGGCGCATTTATTGAAGTCAAGCCTTATTCGTTGGCCTGGCATTATAGAAAAGTAGAATTAGGCTTGGGCGAACTTAAAGCCACTGAATTAAAAGAGATTTTAAACCCGATGCTGAATGATTATGGCTTACAGTTACTTGACGGAAATGCGGTCATTGAGGTTAAAAATACGGAAGTTAACAAAGGTAAAGCAGCATTGGAAATTGCAGGTCATATAAAAGCAGATTTTATGTTGGTCATTGGCGACGACATTACCGATGAAGACCTATTCCGTTATCTTCCTCAATCGACGATAAGTATTAAAGTTGGTAGCAATAAGTCTGCGGCAAAATATTATCTGGATGAACAAGAAGATGTTCTTCAATTTTTGAATCAACTTATCATAAAATAATGAACGAAAATACAATGGAAAAAAGACATACCTATCAATCTGGAATCATTGGCAATTGTTCCTATATTGCGCATGTCGGTATGGATACCAATATATCTTGGCTGTGCTGGCCCTCTTTCGAAGATAGCTTTGTATTTGGCAGTATGCTCGACAAACAGCAAGGCGGGCGCTTTGAGATCAGCTCAGAGGAACCTATTGTCGAAACCAAGCAATACTACATCAAAAACTCCAACGTGCTCTGCACGGAAATCCATACAGCGTCCTATGCCTATCGCGTTACGGATTTTGCCCCTCGATTTGAACAATTCGGACGATATTTTAAACCTTTGATGTTGGTCCGGAAGATCGAACCTTTATATGGGGTCCCCAGTGTAAACGTTAGGTGTCATCCTACTGGCGACTATGGCCGATTGGCACTTAAACCAACCCGTGGAAGCAATCATATCCTGTATAGTAACGACCAGATCGGAGAACGAATTCGCCTTACTACGGATCTGCCCATTTCTCATTTCTTTCAAGAGGAGAGCTGGACCATCATCAGTGAGAATAAATACCTTGTATTGACCTATGATGCTGCTTTCGAATCAGCTATCGCAGGTACCTGCGAAGATTTTCTCCATAAGACAATTAGCTATTGGCAGCGATGGATTAAAAGATGTAGTATTCCCAACATCTATCAAACAGAAGTTATTCGATCCGCTTTGGTGCTAAAGCTCCATCAATATGAGGACACAGGAGCAATTATAGCAGCTTCAACAACAAGCTTGCCCGAGTACCCTGGTTCTGGCAGAAACTGGGACTACCGCTATTGCTGGGTACGGGATAGCTACTATGTGCTAACGGCACTGACGCATATCGGTCAATTTGAAGAAATGGAAAGCTTTGCAAACTATATTGCCGGCATCACACATCGTAATCCGGGAAGGCTTCAACCATTGTACGGTATTCTCGGCAATTCCGAGCTTACGGAACATATTTTACCCTATCTAAAAGGATATCAGGAAAGCGGTCCAGTGCGAATCGGGAACCAGGCGTTTGAACATATCCAAAATGACGTCTATGGTCAGGCTATGATTGCATTGTTGCCTCTTTTCACTGATCAGCGTTTTAAAATCCATGAAAACAAAAATGTCTTAGGCTGGGTGAATTTTATTCTGGAAAAAATAGAAGCCACAATCGAGGAAAAAGATGCCGGCATTTGGGAGTTCCGGAACTTTGCCAACCATCACTGCTATTCGAATCTTTTCCAATGGGTTGGATGCAAAGCTGCCCTATTAATTGCACGCCAAAATGGTTATCAGGATATGGAGGATCGCGCGAATGTTCTCCTAAAAAAGGCAGAAGCTTACATTGAAGCTTGTTATGACGAGGAGCGAAAAGTCTATCAAAACGCATTAGACAGCCGAAATTTAGATGCAAGCACCTTACAGCTTATTGTTATGGATTATCTTGACCCAAAATCGGACCGTGCACGTCATCACCTCGAGATGCTGGAAAAAGAATTAAAAGGCGAAAATGGACTTTTTTATCGGTATAAGCATCAAGATGATTTTGGCCGCCCCAAATCCACGTTCTTGGTCTGTGCATTTTGGTATGTAGAAGCCTTGGCCTGCGTAGGGCGTGTGGAAGAAGCGAAAGAGATTCTCGAACGTTTGCTGACCTACAGCAATCACTTAGGTCTGTTCAGCGAAGATGTTACGGAAGATAACGGTAGCCAATGGGGTAATTTCCCTCAAGCCTATAGTCACGTTGGATTGATGAATGCTGTTTACCGCCTAGCGATAAAATTGGATAAACCAATTTTTCACTAACATAAAACAAACATGAAGGTGTTAAAAAGTAAGGTTAACACCTTCGGTTTGAGCATTCGAAAGCGCTATCGGTGCTTATATTAAGGTCTGTTTGTATCGATCAAAATGCTCACAGATTTCTTCCACCCCAATTTGTTTACCCATTAAATCGATAAAACGGTTCTTATACAATGAGAAAATATATAATCCTGTTGCCAAGCTTCCCACCACAAAAATACCTTCCTGCTCGTTACTTTTGACCAGTTTATTATTTAGATGACATTCCTTAAGCAATGGTATATCATAAGAAGACCATTTCCCCATTTTATCTTTTAGTACCAACCCAATATTTTTTGTTCCAGTCATCGTAATTTGCTCCTTTCTTAAAAAGGGAACATCAGTAATTGTCTAAATGTTTGCATCATTTGCTGATTCCAGCAAAAATGCGTCTTTTATACACAGTATCAAGTATAAACACGTTATATAAAAAAAGCATGTTTTCACCATTATGGTTTGAAAACATGCTTTTATTAAGTCTGTACGAGATTAATCTATCTTTTGCCAGGCAGATAGATCTGAAAACCCAAACCTACCCCCAATCCACTCGCTCCACTACCCGTATTGATATTGGCTTTACTGTAGTTATAACCGAAGGTGGCTTCCAAAGCCACTGTCCTGGTAATAAAATGTGCATAACCCACATTCGCTCCTACGGCCAGCGCAACATCTTTCCCTTTCGAGCTACCCGAAATCCCGATGTCTCCCTGCCCAAAGAATCTCCCTGTAGTTGAACCTGCATTGGGGAAGTAATAGCGTACAAAAGGTGCAACCCCATATGTCCATTCATTATCAGCATCCTTTACCGTGGCCAAACCTAAGTTGGCTTGCGCTCCGATGGCCAAACCATCCGAAACAAAATAGCCCGCTCTCGGTTGAAGTGCAATGTTAAACGATTTTGCTTCAAAGCTGTAGCCTAGATTACCGATCGATCCACCGACCATCCAGTTTCCTTGCTTTATAGGTTCGATGCCTACCTCCGATGACATCTGTGGCGTGGTCTCAATTTTCTGCGCATGGGCCTGATACCCAATACCTGCTGTTATTAATAAAAGAAGTGTCGATTTTTTCATATATATGTATGTTCTAAATTACTTTAATTTAATAACAAGGTCAATAAATGAAAAGTTTTAAATTTATCATTAAAATATGGATACCACTTTTTAATAAAAAAAACAACCATTCAGTTTTAATTGCTGTTCTTTATTAAAAAGATGATGAATACAGCAATTCAATTTGGTGATTCTATTTCACAATCATATTGGAGAAACTCCATGTACATGAACGAAATAGACCCTCTAGACAACGATCCAAGTACCGACGATGGTACTTCTGTACGGAAGCAGCCTCAAGTCCCTTCCCAAGAAGACGTAACTCCTGACCTATACTATCCTGAAAATGCAGAGGGGCCTGATCCAAGCGAAGAAGAACAACGCGATCGTAGTAATAAAGAAAAAATTAATACAGAAGAGGATCAAAAGAAAGAGCAACCGGACCATTCTGAAGAAGATATTTATGGTGCTGATTCGGATCAAAAGAAAGAGCAAAAAAACTCCCTTAATTAAGGGAGTTTTTTTATCAGATATATTGATAGGTCGACGAGATGGTTAAGGTTTTGATTTACTATTATTGATACTGTCTTTCCTAAGTGTGTCTGCTAAACTCGTATCTTTCTGCATGGTCATTTTTTGCTGTTCGCTTAAATTATACCGGGTTTCGTCGGCATCAGTAGGTGCAATGTTGTCTGACTGACCGCTTCCCTCAGTTTGATTTTTGGTCGAGTTTTGGCACGAAAAGAATAGTGTAGCGCATAATATCGCTCCTAAAGTTAATGTGAATCTTTTGCTCTTTTTCATAGTCTATTTTATTTTGCTTTAATCTTTTTCGATAAGAACCACGTTCAAAGCTTATTAGTTCAATAAAAGCTGATAAAAACAAGAAATTTAAAACTTGCTTGAAAAAATGGACACTGGCATAAATCATTAAAACAGGTAATACCCGTAATAAAGACATTTTTTTTAGGAACAAATACCCAATTAAAAAAACTATTCATGGCAGTAAATTTTATTGCGACACGTTTAATCCTGCTTTTTTGTAGTGTTTCTACTACAAAATCAAGGATACGCAGCGTTACGTATTTTTCCCATATACCTGTTTAAACAAGGTTTGGATGACCTCTAAATCGCAAAACTAGCACTTTAATTGTACCTCTGTTTATCGAATACACATCAGTCAATTTAACAAAAGGTACTATGAACAATTCCAATTTAAATTTGTTAGTCGAAGAAAAAAGAAGTCTTTTGAAACATTTCGCGGGAAAATTCACCAATGATCCTGATGAAAAAGAGGATTTGGTTCAAGAAACACTTATCCGCGCATTAAAATCGATCGATGATTTTATCCGTCACCCCAAGTTAATGTCTTGGCTTTACGTTATTATGAAAAATGTATACATCAATCAATACCGCAAAGCGAAGCGTACGAATGATATCCACGAAACCTACATCGGTCTCGAAAGTACCAATACAATAGAAACAAATAAAAGTGACAACAAATTCATCGCGGATGATATTGAAAAAGCGATGTGCAGTTTGTCGGAAGAAAATTATCAAGTGTTTCAATTATTTCTCGAAGGATACAAGTATCATGAGATAGCCTCTTATTTTGACATGCCCGAAGGCACTATAAAAACCAGGATCCACATGACAAGAAAGAAACTTCAAAAGCAACTTAAAATTTACAGGCTCAAATAAAAAACAAAAAGGTGGTTCTAGGGTTATCTATCTAGAAGCAGCTAACCGACATCACAACAATTCGTTAAATGGTAAACATATGAAATCAAGAGTTAAAATAAATAATCAGCAAGCTATGGTCATTGCGCTACTTATCTGCGGCGGTCCGATAGGAAAAGGAAATAGCAAAACCATTGTTCAACCAGAAGTTTCGGAATCAGTAGACAAGAAACAGATTAAGGTCGATACGGAAAAAGGTAAAAAAACTTCTTTTAATAAAAAATAAAGATAGCAATTACCGTCCAACGGCTGCTTTAGCAATTTAAAGCAGCCGTTTTTTTTGCGTTTCGCTCCAGCTATCGTGCAACAATCTACTGATGGTACGCAGTATAAAATCGCCTTCATGGATGAAATTATACCTATCCTGTTCTTTCACAAAACTGCAGGGCTACTTGAGGCGTTCTTAAGTGAAAAATAGAAATTCAAAAAGCCGACATTAAATGGAAAACAATACGATAAATGATCGTACATTAATCAGCGACCTTATACAGATCAACAACGATCGGATTGCAGGCTATCAGAAAGCTGTAGAAATAGCCACACGCCTCCATCTTGAACATTTAAATAACACCTTTATTGAGTTTATGAACCAAACCGAGGTATTTATTGAAGAATTAAAACCCTACCTAGCTCCGCTGGAAGACGACTCAATCGGAGGAACGATGATCAGTGGCAAGCTATTCAGAATTTGGATGGAGATAAAATCCGCCATTTCAGGAAATGATGAAAGGAGTTTACTATGCAGCTGTGAGCAAGGTGAAGATGCCTTTACACATACCTATAAGGATGTTGTTGACCATGAAGACTGGGAAATCAGCCATGATCTGCTCCTGCTCATCGAAAAACAACTTGGTATACAGCTCGAAGCTCACGAATATATTAAAACGTTACGAGACAAGGCCACTACGTCTTAACCTATTATCAACATATTTTACAAGGGTAAATGCACTATGAAAGCAAGAACGGGGTATACAAGAAGAAAAGTAGGTAAGTCTTTTAAATATTTCGACGCTTCGGAAAAGGAAGTGTCCGATAAAAAGATTTTAGAGCGGATCGCAAAACTCGTTATTCCACCAAATTGGACAGATGTTTGGATCGCTAAAAGCTCAAAAAGCGATTTACAGGCTTTTGGCTTCGACCAAAAAGGACGCAAACAATATATCTATCATTCCAAATTTGTCGGCCAACGGCAAGCTGCAAAGTTTAGCAATATCCTCTATATGGGTAAATACTTACAAGAGTTGAGAAACATCAGTTCCAAACACCTCAAACACGAATTTTGGGACATGGATAAACTTTGTGCAGTTGCTTTTAAAATAATGGACAGTACATTGATTCGTATTGGCAATAAGCGTTATACACTGACAAATAAATCGTATGGGCTGAGTACTTTGGAAAAAAGACACGTCAGCATTGAAGGCAATCGGATATCGCTAGCCTATAAAGGTAAAAAGGGGGTTTTCCAGCAGAAATCCTGGACCAACAAACAACAAGCTAAACTTTTGGAAGAATTACTAAAAATGAAAGGCAAAAGGATATTCCAAATGGATAGTGCAAGTTGCGAAAGTACTTTCTGTGGCTCCGCTTTTAATCAGTATCTGCGGAAGAATTGTACGGGTGAGATCAGCTGCAAGAGTATTCGCATTTGGGGCGCCAGTCGTGAAGCCTTTTATCAGCTTGCGCAAACAAAACAGGCGGAATCACTCAGTGCACGGAAAAGACAATTAAATAGCGTCATCAAGAAGGTTGCAGAGCAACTTGGTAATACGAAGTCTGTTTCGCAGACTTATTATATCCATCCGGCCATACAACAGGTATTTATGGAAGCAAAGTTCCCCTTTATAAAAGATAAATTACCACTAGCGAAGCTTGAAGAGAGAGTATTCCGATTTTTACGTAAGCATGGCTAAGCAGGAAATTACCGGCCAAATCTAAACCATTCTTCCAATGGATGGTTTAGCTTATGAAGCCATCTCGCAACCATCTCCATTGCTGCAACAGAAAAGGTTATACCATTTCCGCCGAAGCCACATACAAAATATGAATTTTTGAACTTTCTATGTTCTCCGATATAAGGTAATCCATCTTTGGTCGTCCCAAATGTACCTGCCCAAGTAAAATCAGTGCGGAAGGTTTTATCGACAAAAATTTTATTAAATGACTGCGCTAACTTATGAGACTTTTTTGCAATGAGCTCATCTCGCTTGATGGGATCTTTAAAGGTCTCATCTTCTCCTCCAATCAGAAACCTATCGTCGTCTGTTGTTCGCATATACAAATAGGGCGTGGCCGTATTCCAGATGAGAAGGTCGCGATATAGCTGATTATGTTCTTTATTAGCTTCCGATACAATAGCAAATGTGCTTAGCAGGTCAACAAATTTTTCGGAAATGAGATTTGTTGTTTCGTATCCTGTACAATAGATAATCTTTTCCGCTTTGATTTTAGCCCCTGTTGAAGTAATCGCTGAATTATAACCAGACTTATAAAACACTTTTTCTAACGCTGTCTTGTCAAAAATAGATAACCCTCGGTTAACATTATATGCCAATAGTTCGTGTGTGAAACAAAAGGCGTCAATGCTTGCCCCTAGATCCGAAAGTATACCCCCATAAGCACCGCTCATTGCATAACGTTCCCTGATATCCCGCTCCGTTAGCCACTTGACGTCGAAGCCAGCTTCTTGCCTTGCTTCGAACTCCTCCTTTAGCCAAGCTATATCCTTTTTCTTTGCCGCATAGTAGAGTGACTGTTTGCTTCTAAAACCAGCTTTCGATCGGATTTTCTTGGCAAGTCTACCTAATTTATCAATAGCTTCTCCACAGGCTCGGTAGCTCGCAATTGCCCCCTGAATGCCGATTAATTCCTTTAATCTATATAAGGGAATATCAATCTCATATTGTAACATGGAAGTTGTTGCCGCCGAACTCCCATTCACAATTTCCCGCTTATCTATAAGAACACATTTCTTTCCATCGGCCATACATTGATGCGCAATCAAGGCTCCGGTGATCCCCCCTCCTACAATAAGTACATCACAGCTTATATCTTTTTGTAAGGAAGGATAGGTATTTAAGAGACCATTCTTCACCAACCAAAATGGCTCATTAGACTTTAAATTCATGATAATAATAGCAGCTTTACAGTATATAACCGATTCCTTTAGGAATAGTTTGCCAGCTATTTTATTAAATTTCAAACCATTCCTCCATAGCGAAGGTTATCGTATTAGCAATAAATGGACAACATATGCGTGCAATTTGGACAGGGGCTATTGGTTTTGGCTTAGTTAATATTCCCATAAAATTATATAGTGCAACTGAAAATGCAAGTCTCGATTTGGACATGCTTGATCGTAAAGATTTATCCAATATTAAATTCAAACGGGTAAATGAACAGACTGGTAAAGAAGTAAAGTGGGACAATATTGTTAAAGGATACTTTATGAAAGACCACTATGTAGTTTTGGAAGACGCCGATTTTGAAGATGCAAGTCCGGAGAAATCAAAACTTATCAATCTGCATGCATTTGTAAAACTGATGGATGTTGACAGTATTTATTTTGAAACACCTTATTACCTCGAACCACAGAAGGGCGGTGAGAAAGCTTATCAGCTGCTTGTCAAAGCTTTAGAAAAAACAAAAATGGCGGGTTTAGGAGCATTTGTGATGCGAAATGTCGAACATCTAGCCCTTATAAAACCCTATCGTAATGCATTGGTATTGAATAAAATTCGCTATCAGCAGGAGATTAGGGGCTTGGACGACCTTAAATTGCCCACTACAATAAAAATTCAAAAGGTGGAAATGGACATGGCGACACAGCTGATTGAGCAGCACAGTAAGTCCTTTGATATTAGTAAATATAAAAATGAATACATGGACGAGCTCCTAAAAATTATCAAGCAAAAAGACAAGGGAAAACGCCCAACCATCCGAAAAATGAAAGTTGAGCATACAAAAGCAGACGATCTCCTTGCCAAACTAAAAGCGAGCTTGGGTTAAGACGCACCGACATAAAAACCTAGGTGGCTTAGCTACCTTCAAGGAAGCTAAAAGCAGGAATAAGAAATCCAGTATTTTAAGCATAAATAGAAAAACGATGAAAAATATCATACCGGAACAGAAAGAAGGGAAAAGACTTGATTGTTTTGAATCACTTGAATTTGCAAGTGAAGATATCGCTAACTTAGCATTTGAATTGGGCGTAGAGAACCTGAGAAAGGTCAACCATTGGTACACTTTAGCCCAATTACCCGCTACCACATTCCAATTGACAGGCGGTTATGGTACACCGATAGATCGCTTACTCGAATTACATGATTATATCAGACTGGATATCCCCGGACCGGGACTTCCAAGTAGCGGTGGTTATGACTGGGTACATGTCGTTAACCTCACGCTAGACAAAACCTATGATTATAAAGTTTTTGCCCTAACCTTAAAGCCTTGTCCCGATCCAAGCCATCCCGGCGATAAAAATACAGCTCATTTTTTCGAAGGAATTTCATCGTCAACTTTCCTGATCGAACAGCGTAGAAACAGTATATTGTTTCAATATGCTGGCAGAAACGAGATCATAAACGTTGACAATGAAAATTTTAGCGATAATGTTCGGAACTATCTCGTCGGTTTGGCGGCGAAAATAGGAGCCTCCTATCCGCAGTGGAAATCATTAATCAAAGGAATGGCGAATGCTGTTGCCAAAGAATTTAATGCCCGTTTATAGTATGTTGCATGTGAGAAATTGGTATCATTTTTAATTCCAAAGTAAAAAGAAGCCAATAAGGCAATTTTATCTACTTTCCAACGTTCTAATATTAAAGATTCGATCTATGCTGTCGTAATTTTTTTTCGTATATTTATGTATACATTAGGAGTTTTGGGGTACTATGAATCATACAATCCAATCGAGTAATCAAACCGTTATTAAGCTTCAGTCTTTTGGCAGCCTGGTCATTTTAGATCGGCACTTTACGATCGTCGGAGTGACGGAGTCTGTCGTAAATGAACATTATACCAGTGAAGCTCTATTAGGAACCCATTTTTTTCATAGCTTTGGCCATACCTTCGGCGAAGCCCTGTTGAAAGTGAGGAATGCTGTGATGGAACTTCTTGAAAACGGACAGTCGCGTCACATTTTACCCATTAAAATTAAAAACGACAGGGTTTATGTTAAACTACGTAGACATGATGAATATCTTTACATTGAATGGGAACAACAACATAAAAAATATATTGCCGCTAAAAAAATTAACGAACTCAATTTTTTGTTGGATACCATTCAGCCAAATAACTGGAATCGCGTTTGTTCGGCCATTAACAAGATATTGAATTATGATCGTGTTTTCGTTTTGCAAATTCAAGAAACAGGGTATAGTTCGGTGATTGCTGAGCATACGGCAAATGGACGGTCTTCTTTCAAAGGCAAGGAATTCTCCAAAGATTTTATGCCCGAGGAAGTTTTGTCTTACTATCGTAGTTATTCGTATCGATACGCTCCCAACATGGACGATCAGGGACAAGAATTCTATTATAAAGATGAGGCCATCGATCCCCTTTCGAGCCTATTATCTCCTCTGCCTGAACTCCATCAACTTTTTTTAAAAGAAATAAATGTTCAAAGTGCCCTTTTTTTTCGAATCTGTATTGATGATGATTTTTGGGGACTTGTGGTTGCGCAGCATGACGAAAAGCGTGTGGTCGACCTACAACAACGAAAACTATGCACATTTGCCATCCAGGCGGCAACCAGCAAATATGAAAGTCATGTCAAACAGAATCTCTTGGAAAGAACAGAGCTTCTAAAGCTCGCAGAAGAAGAATTAAAGAAAAGTCTCTCTGAAAATAAGATGGTAAATTGTGCCTTGATACAACATATGGACATTCTAACTCAGCTTGTGGATGCAGATGGTTTGGCAATTTTCAATCAGGGCGACGTTTTTAGCTATGGGCAGTCTCCTCCTAAAGCACAGTTTTATGAACTCATTCAATTCCTGCAGAAACATACCGACAAAGCCCTCTTTAAAGACTACAACTTTCGTCTAAATCATCAAGAAAACTTTAAAGAAAAGCTTGGTTTTGCCGGTCTAATGTATTTAAAGGTAGGCTTGGAGAACGATTATTACATCGTTTGGTTTAGAAGAGAAAATAGCAGTCAGGTCATGCAAATGGAGTTAAAAGAAGAACAGGATGGTAAAAAGCAGCTCAAAATCTGGGAAGATACGCGTTATGATGTTGCCAAGCCATGGAATGATGCTGAAATTAACTTTGTGCTTCGCTTAAATCAAATCATCAAAGAATCCATCTTTGCGAAATTGAAAGAACGCCAGCTCCTCAATGACGAACTTCTCAGCTTAAACAATGAATTGGAAATGTTTACCCATACGCTTTCCCACGATTTGAAAAACCCGCTGTCCATCTTAAAAATGGGTATACAATTTCTTCAGCAACACCCCGACAATATCGATTTTAAAAAAATCAATAAATGGTATCAGAATTTCAGCCGAAGTGTCACCAACATTGAGGATATTATCAACAATATGGTACAATTAAGCCAACACCGATCCAGCATTTTAGACAAAGAGCCACTTCCAATGGCCTACACCATTCAGCGTATATTCCAAGAAAACAGTATTCTATATAACGTCAATAATTGTCGGCCCACTTTTGGTACATTATTGCCTATTTGGGGCGAGAAAAGTGCCGCTTATCAAATTTTTTCCAATTTAATTATCAACGCTATAAAATATTCAGCCCAGTCGGACAGCCCTGTGGTATCCATAGATAGTTCGCATGAAGATGATTATACCCATTATCAAATCAAGGATAATGGAATTGGCATACCCAGTGAACACCTACCGCACATATACGAAATGTTTACAAGGGCGGATAACGTGGGCTCCATACCCGGTACGGGCATTGGTCTTTCACTCGTAAAGCGCATTATGGAGCGGTTGGGAGGAAATATAAAAATTGAATCGGAAGTCGGTTTGGGCACAACAGTTCATCTTTACTTTCCAATTGTTAAGCCATTTCCCGAACAAATGTTGCTCAATTAACCTGATGAGCATCCTGAAATCTCGCAAACTATTTCCTTGCTGATATTGTTCATTATTCGAGAGAATACAACGCGAATAAAGAGGGTTGTACCACTTAAACGAAATCGAAAACATGGAAGAGATATTGCAACATGCAGTAGTAAAACGAGGTTTGATTATTGCCTATTACTTTAGTAACATATGGTATCGCAAAGGATTATTCGGGCAACATACTATTCCGGATCCCAATGATACTGATCCAATTGAGCGTCCTGAACCGGACGTGGATGAAACCGATCCTGAAGAAGAAGAAAATGTCAATTATGCCCATAAAAAGACACAAACAAGCGACGGAACAAGTGCTAGAGCGGCCTCGTCCGCTGCTTGGGATGAAAATTTCGAAAATCCGGCAATCCCCAAAAAGACAGATTGACCAGTGGGTCAATCTGTAACGATATGCAATTGGCCATTTTCATTAAAAAAAACGTCGCTGATAAAAACGATGCGTTTATCACCCGTTTTTATAGTACGTCCGTGATACACACAGCGGAGCTTTCCTTCTCTATCGCTAAATAGGCTATTGTGTCCGGTACCCGAAATTACTCCCCCGCTATGGGTATTTTTTTCAATGATTGGGTTAGCAGGTGACTTTTCATAGCTTCCCAATGGGGCAGTTGCCGTTCCATAGCCTACCGCATAATTGGCTCCAGCAAAATAGTTGGCGGAATACATCATATAATATTGCCCGTTTTTTTTCATTAGAAAAGAACCTTCTGTCCATCGTCTATTTATCTCACCCGAAGTGACTGACCTACTCTCCCATTCAGCCTGTACGTCATTCATCGAAACTGGAGGCCGCATTAAAAGGACTGGGTCCCCGATCGTTTTAGTCATACTGCTGTCCAATTCAACACCATACACCCAGCTCTCTTCGATCCTGCTATAGCCATACTTCTGCTTCGCCCAATCCGCAACCTCCGACTCCACCGGATGCTCGTAGCAACAACGCGAATAAAACAGATAATTCCTATTGTCGGTATCTCTAAAAACGTTCGCATCAATAATTGGATATCCCGGATCAAAAATAGGTTTTCCAGTAAGGTCTTTGAATGGCCCTAAGGGACTATCCGCCACAGCTACCCCGATGCGATAGTTTTCAATATGTTGTTTTGGATTATCTTTCCAATGGGCGCTATAATACATATAGTATTTGTTATTGACCCGGTAAACTTCAGGCGCCCAAAAATCTTTTTCTCCCCAGCCATTAGGCTGGTTGGCATCATATACTTTCCTTTCCTTCGTCCATGTTTTCAGATCTTTGGAACTATAAGCAATAAAGCCGTTTTCAGTTCCACCTGTGCCATATAAATAATATCGATCGGTAGGCGGATCAAATACAATAAAGGGATCGCCAAAGGCTACATCCGTTTGATAGGATTTTCCATTCTGGGTCAATCCCTGATCTGTAGCCAGGAAGCGAAACTTTGCGGTATCAAACCGAGGAACCGTAATACCATCACCAGTTGATGCAAAATTAAACGGTATGATAGCGGTTCTCCGAGGTGCCACTTTTTCATCTGAAAAGTGTGTGTGACAGACATAATACCATTGCTTTCCTTTTTTGAAAACGTCGCCATGTCCAGTTCCGGCAAAACCGCTATTTTTTCGGCTTAATGCCGGCTGACCTTCCAGTTTTTTCCAAGGCCCATAGACATTATCCGCGATTGCCACGCCGACAGCATAGTCTTTATTTCGAAAATCATTTGCCGAATAAAACATATAATAATACTGGCCTTGCTGGATAACAGTAGGACCTTCGGTAACCGTCCACTCTGCATTTGCTGTATTTTCCCAGGGTAATTCCGCATGGACACATTCTTTTAGCGTCTCTCCTTTTATTCCCGAATAATCGGACTTTAATTCGGCGACAAAAATTCTATTTCCTTGCGTTAATCTGACATGAAACAGGTATTTCCTCCCATTGCGATCGCTGAATACAAATGGATCTATCTGCTTTTGCCCGACTTCAAGTGGTGCTTTGGAAGTTTGCTTAAAAGGACCTACAGGGCTATCACTAACTGCAATTGCTATATGCTCATCTGCTGTATAAGCCATATAAAATTTACCCTTTTCAAACCATACTTGTGGAGCCCAAAATCCCGTCGATCCAAAAGCATCTCCTTTTAAAAGAGCAAAACCTGAAGTTGTGCCTGCCGGGACCTTCCAATGTTTCAAATCTGTAGATTGATACACTTTAAACCCCTGCTGTTCTTCAGAATCTCCATTCGTACCGTACAGATAATAATATCCCCCGTAAAAGAATACGGTTGGATCAGCCTGAAAAATCCCGTCTATTGGAATATTCGCCTTTCCTATCGATACTGCTGTGGTATGCTGTGCGATTGTCGTCTGTACAAAAGACAGAAAAAGGGCACTAATTAAGAGGTATATTTTGTTCATTGAATTGAATAGCTATTTGGTATACAGATATCTAAAATTCAATAATTAATCGCTCAATTGCCGGTAATATTGTATCAATTGAACATCATTTTGTATCATAAAACCATTTCTCTAACCAAGTTTAGTTAAATGCAACTGTTTCATTTAATTGACAAACCATTTACTTCTGAGACCCGTTCTATTTAAAATAATCAAATACTTAATTAAGAGCGTAGGTCATGATATGTAATAACATCTTTTTCTTTTCCTTAATAACCAGTCTGCTGTTGATATCGTGTAATCATCAAACTCCTCAGGAAAAAGCTTCCCGTCATATGGAGGAGGCCGAACATAAAGCAGCGGCAGCCAGTGAACAGGCTATAGTGAGAGCTGAAGCTGCGGCAGCAAAGAATACCGAAGCAGTCATTTATGCAAATATAGCTGCTGCTAACGAGGCTGTTGCTGGGATTCCAGCTCCAGCGTTGTCCAATAAGGAAGCTGAAAGGATATACAACAAACTCGGCAAAATCATTGTCGATCGAATCAATGCAAAGACAGCAGTAGAAGCGATGGAGAAAGAACAAGCCATCGCTCGAATTAAAAAAGATGTTTTGGAAAATTTAAGGAATGGCAAAATTACCCAAGCTGATCATGACGGTATAATGGGCTATTTAGAAGATAGCATCAAAGCCGCCAAGTCAGTTATGTAAGGCGCAATCAGCGAGACAAAACGACAAACTTATGATAAATTCAATCGAACAATCGTGTATAGAAGCCTGTTGGCAATGTGTTACTGCTTGCCATACCTGTGCGAATGCTTGCACAAAAGAAAGTGACCTTCAAGCCATGGCAAAATGTATTGCATTGGATATGGAATGCGCAGTCGTTTGTAAAGCAGTGGCCGAACTTCTTGCTATGGAAAGTTACTATAGCCGACGACTTATCAAGACTTGCGCTGAATTATGTACACTCTGTGCAGAGGAGTGCTTTATGCATCCCCATGAACATTGCCAGCACTGTGCTAAATTATGTGAACTTTGCGCAATTGCGTGCAACAAACTAACTGCATAAAATATAGTGGTGTAGATTTCAAATTTCCTGATGGGGCCATCAGGAAATTTTTAATTCAAAATACCTCTTTCAAATGCAAATTTGACCAAATGAGCTGTATTTTTTACGCCCGCTTTATCGATTAAGTTTTGACGGTGTCCTTCAACTGTACGCTTGCTTAAAAATATCTTATCGGCAATTTCAATATTCGTGTATCCTTCTGCAATTAATTTGAGTACTTCAAGCTCTCTATCGGAGATATCAAAATCTGTCTGTAGTTCTCCTGATACCTGTGCATAGCTTTGTCCAGAGCGAACTTGGTCCAATAGTATCATTGCGATTTCCTCGCTCATGTATCGTCCCCCATTTGCGATATGATTTAATCCAAAAAGCAATTCGTTATAGCCAACGTTTTTAACCAAATATCCTGCAAGACCAGATTCAAATGCTTCAACAACGTAATTGATCTGATTCAACATGGACAGTATTACTACTTTAATGGACGGATAATGTTTTTTTAATTCATGTAATAGTTCAATACCATCCATTTCCTCCATGCTGATGTCTGTTAAGACAATATCAGGAACAGGATTAGAATTTAAGAACTGAAGAGCCTCCTTTCCATTCGACGCCTCTCCAACAACTTCAAATCCATCTTGCGATTCTAATAGTAATTTTATTCCGTTACGTACAACCATGTGGTCTTCAACCAATAGGATTTTTATCATTATTCTTTTTTTAAATAGTTAATTTAAGTAAAATACCTGTTGCCGGCGTATGATTCATAATCCGTGCATTATAGAGTTCAGCAATCTTCATCAAACGCATTGGACTATGTTCATGTTTTATTGTTGACAGCGATTTCTCCTGGCTAAAAAAAGGTGACACTTTAATTAAAATCTCAAATTCAATCACCTGCACCGAAACTGAAATAGCCTGTGAAGGAATCTCATCATTTAAATACTGGAATATAGCCGTAAGTAACTTAAACAGCTGAACTTGTGCCCCATGATGCAATTCTCTTAAATGCGGATCTAGCAAGGTGTCAATTGTAAAACCCGATCGTTTTCTATAACTCGCCACAGCCTCATCAACTGCATGAAAAATGCCAAGATCATTCAGTATCGGATTGTAGAGCAACACAGCTTTATTACGAATCTCCATAACCAACGTGCTTAATGAATCACGTAAGCAGCGTAATTCTTCAAAATCACCATAGCGATTTGTAAAATTCTGAAGAGATATACGCATTCCGTAAAGTTCCTGAGCCAATTCATCGCGGAAATACCGTCCTATTTTTCCAATATCATCTTGTTGATTCCTAATAATCGATTTATAAAAATCTTCTTGACTACCATCCCATACCTGCTTTAATTCCGAAGGCTCTTTGAGGCTCTCCAATCGTTCCATGGGCTCTTCTGATAGCTCAAAATATAGTTTTTTGTTTTCGTCCCCCATATTGTTTTTCATTACATGTCATAACTAATAACCATTTAAACGTATCAACAGTTTTAAATATTCACATCTATTTAATCATCAAAAATGTACTTATTAAAACACTACGTATAAATACGTGCGACAAAAAGAAAAAAGGGGGAAATGAGACAGGAAAACACTTGTTATTAATGCAGAATAACGCTTAGCATCAGCCTGATAGCTGAATAGTTATTCTGGATAAAGCATTGACTAACTGATTGTTAAAATAAAACAAGTGATAAATCGGCTTGATCCATTCAGCGTCAACGCATTTCCTCTTAATTATTTTCTAGCACCTTAATTGTAGTGATATAGCCAAGATAGACACTTAAAACTTGATAATATGGAAAATTTAACAATCGATCAACTGTTTAAGGAAAAAAGACCTACATTAAAATATTTGGCAGCGCAATTTACAAACGATCCGGATGAACGAGAAGATCTGGTTCAGGAGACCATGGTAAGGTCATTGGGATCTATTGAAAAATTCCTGAAGCATCCAAAGTTGATGTCTTGGCTCTATATCATCATGAAAAATACATATATTAACCAATATACTCGAAATAAACGATTGGAGAATTACCGCAATGAATATGTAAGTATAGGTTATCATAATGAAATAACAACCAATCGCGGTGAAAATAATTTTATAGCCTCTGATATACAACACGCACTCAATAGTTTATCAAAAGATTACTATAACGCCTTTGCAATGTTTTTGGAAGGATTTAAATATTATGAAATTGCAGAGCATCTGCAAATCCCGGAGGGTACGGTCAAAACACGTATACATATGGCCAGGAAAGCACTGCAAAAACAGCTAAAGATTTATTCAAAAAGTATTGATTAAAAAATGGTCTCTTTTCAAGATAAAAAAGCAGGTAATTACCTGCTTTTTTATCTTATTTCCCATTACTTAGACCTGCCTATGCTTCAACTGCATTTTACCCTAGCGGATATCCTAGTTATTCATTATATTTAGATATTTAGGGAACAACTTATTGATTTAATAGATTGAACATCAAAAATTATGAAAAAACAGATAATCACTTTATTTTTTATATGTTTGAGTGGCATTATGGTAGTATTGTCCTGTGATCGGGCAGCAAAAGAAGGTGAAAATAGAATTCGTGTCAGTGGTGAAGGAAAGATTAGGATAATGCCCGATCAAGTCACTTTGACAATCAATACGGCATTCACAAAACCAAGGATGGTAGACGCGGTTAGAGAGACTCAAGCAACTGTCGATACGGTCATTGCATTGCTCCAAAAATACGGCAATAAAAAGGAAGACATTAAAACAAGCAGCGTATCAGCAAATAAGGATTATCAATACATCGGAAATACCAATAAATTTATTGGGTATCAAGCACAACAAACAATCGATTTTGTTTTACATGATTTATCGAAATTTACAGAATTAACAGGCAAGTTGTTAGAGACCAAAATAAGCGGAATAGGCTCCATCTCATTCGATCATTCCAAAGCAGACAGTATTTTAAGAGAAGCGGATCTTATTGCTTATGATGATGCATTAAAATCTGCAAAAAAACTTGCATCTCGGGCAGATGTCGAAATTGGCAAACTGCTGTTTTTGTCGAACGACGGAAGCGCATCCAACCAATCGACGCAGTTTAGAACAGGGATGGCGTTAGAAACATTCAACAAGGGTTACGGCGGCGAAGGATTTAAAGTAGCCCCCGAAGTTTTAGAATTTAAAAGGACAATATATACGGAATTTGAAATTAGATAGCTCAAAAATTGGGATTAAGAATCTACGCCAATTAGACATTCTGGTAAGATCGTACTTACGGATAAAACTTGCTTAGAATTAGCATACGGCTAAGTTAAATACCATGATTCATCGCGGTGTTTTTTTCGTATATTTAACACATAGTTTATATACAGTTCATTTTCGTTTCGTTACTTTATCATACAATAGTTCAATGTAATCAACGGAGTAATGTATCTATTATGAAAACGATAAACTACTTTTTCCAGCGAATTATATTTAGGATCTTTCTAGGTCGATTCAGTTCATTCTATTCACCCTTGAGATTCCACAAGACCTAATTGTTTTTAAACGGCATTGAGGTCCGATAATTTTATTTTATAAATGCTTTTAACCAAAGATGCTTTTGGCAAAGATTTTATTTGGGGAGTGTCTACAGCTGCCTATCAGATCGAGGGTGCGCATGATTTACATGGCAAAGGTCCTTCTATTTGGGATATCTTTGTACAAAAAAGGAACCGTATATTTCAAAATCAACATGGTAATGAGGCTTGCGATTTTTATAATCGCTACGTCCAGGATCTCCATCTAATGAAAGGAATGCATATTCCTAATTATAGATTCTCCTTATCATGGAGCCGTATTTTCCCGGGTGGAATCGGTGAAGTAAATCAATCAGGTTTGGATTTTTATGATCGATTGATCGACCTATCGCTCGAACTAGGGATCACCCCTTGGGTTACCTTATACCATTGGGATCTTCCCCATGCATTAGAAAAAAAAGGTGGCTGGGTGAACCGTGATGTAAAAGATTGGTTTGGCGAATTTGTTTCCAAATGTGTGCATACCTACGGTGATCGTGTTAAAAACTGGATGGTTCTCAATGAGCCTACCGTATTCACTGCCGCAGGTTATTTCTTTGGCGTGCATGCACCGGAACGAAAAGGTCTGGGTAATTTTTTGGCCGCCGCGCATCATGCGGCATTGGCACAAGCACAGGGAGGTCGAATCATCAAATCGATCCAGCCCGACAGTCAGGTTGGAACTACATTTTCATGTTCTCATGTCGAACCATTCACATCGAGAGACAAGGACATTAAAGCAGCAAAAAAAGCAGACGTATTACTCAATCGTCTGTTTATAGAACCTCTCTTAGGAATGGGCTATCCTACTCAGGAGATTAAAATACTGAATAGAATTGAGAAGTATATTAAATTTAATGATGAAAGAGACCTGAAATTTGATATGGATTTCATTGGGATACAGAATTATACGCGGGAGGTTATACGATACGCCATGTTCGTTCCTTATCTCCAAGCAAAAATAGTATCCGCAAAAGAGCGTAAAGTTGATTTAACTGAAATGAACTGGGAGGTTTACCCAGCGTCCATCTATCATATGCTCAAAAAATTCAGTACCTACCAAAACATGCCGCCTTTAATTGTTACCGAAAACGGCGCCGCGTTTCCGGATAAAGCCGAGAATGGTATAGTACATGATCCTAAAAGAGTTTCCTATTTACAGGAAGCATTGCAACAAGTTTATCGTGCGAAACAGGAAGGTATAAATGTCAAGGGCTATTTTGTATGGACTTTTCTTGACAACTTCGAATGGGCTGAAGGATATCGGCCAAGATTTGGACTGGTGTATGTTGATTTCAAAAATCAACAACGTATCATCAAATCCTCTGGGCATTGGTATGCGGACTTCTTAAAATAAAAAAATTACTTTTTCTCACCATGATGATAAATCAAATTCGTGATTTTTAATAAAATTACCGCTACAAGTATTGCCCCAATAATGATACATACGCTGATTAATGAATTTCGCCCGTTATCAGCAAAAATATAGATTGCGCATACCGCCAACAGACAGGGCAAAGCAAAAACAATCAGCTTGATCCAATAGACACGATCCTCTTCCTGGAGGATCCTTTCGGTGGTTACCGCATGAATAAGATCGGCCTTATTTTTTCTAAAATACGTAAGAATGAGCTCTATCTCTTCCTGTCTAAGTTCGCGGGGGCGGACGATCTGTTCTTTTAATACGATAAGTAGATTTTTGCGATCGCGTTGTACAGAGCGAATATCTGCCATTTGAAATCGCTTTTTATAGCCCATGGGATTTATTGCATAGCCCTTATAATCGCTGTTTTCGGGACATAGACAAGAGAACTCAATGGCATTTAAAGAGAAGATAATATCAGTGTGATCTTGACCAATCTCTCTAAATTTTGATATGGCAAGTTTAACAGTTGCAAATAATGCACACTGAAGCACAAACAGACCAAAAGACAGATGAAAAATCCAGGACAAAAGCAATGCAACAGCAATAAATCCAAAAATAAACCAGCTCATATTAGACAAAATGTCAACCTTACGTCGTATTATTAACACAAAAATTGTACACATTACAGCTGGGATACTTGCTTTCCAATCCCAAAATATACTGACAACACCCAGCACTGAGCATAGCATATACATCAGCAGTTGAAAATAATCTGATTTCCGTTGGAAGTTGGTTCTCTTAATTTCAATGCTGTTTTCCACTACCTGCTCGAACAAAATGAAAAAATGTTTAACATAATATCTCTCTGATTGCATAAATATAAATATCTTTAATTAATATATATGTAAAAAATCAAAGCGTATCGTATGAAGACTTTTCAGTTTAAATCACATCAGGTTAAAAAGGGCTTAATCTTTGGATTAATTTATTTAGTTGTTGTATTTATACTATGTTATATGATCTTCGGTGGTATAAATGGGATGGCCGATGCGGCAAATAACTTTGGTTCGGCGAAGGGCTTAGGGATATTGGTTGCGGTTGTTATCATTGGTCCACTCGTCGTCATCTTGCAATTGATCAATCCCAAGATTGAAGTACAAGTTGACAGTGCGAACTTATCTATCAGGCAGCCGAAAAAAGAGGATAGCATTATTCCACTGAAAGAGATCTACATCATGGAAATAAACCATGCTTTGGTTAACCAGCTTCAGCTGTTCGATCAAAATAGACAGCTACTCGCTACAATACACCCCCAAAACGACACAAATGTCATTTTCTCCATCGGTAGTGCAATAGCACAACAGGGTAGATTTGTGAAGACAAAGGGGAACAAAAAGATCTTTGGAAATCCTGTTGAAACAATTTCCTATTCCAGGCAATAAATTTGGCATCGATATACGAAATGAAAAGCGCGGCAAAAATTCAGTATTTGGTCCTAATGGTGACAACTCTACTCTTGGGTTTAATCTCACGTAAAATATCTGTCATACCGCCTATATGTGGCGATGTGCTTTATGCCATGATGGTGTATTGGTTATCACGCTTAATATTTATTAAAAAATCACTGTTCTCCTACTGTATCATTACCATTCTATTCTGTTTTACCATTGAATTTTTACAACTTGTCCAATTGCCCCTATTTTTATGGATAAGGAGCAATTCACTTTTGCGCCTCGTATTTGGACAAGGATTTCTCTGGTCAGATTTAGGGGCTTATTGCCTGGGAGCGCTTGGAGCTGCATTTCTTGATTATCTTAAAGATCATTTGCTAAAAACAGACCCTGCGTTGTGAACTGAATAGACCTATTTTGTCGTTTTGGCCCCCATATCGATGCCCATCTTTTCATAAGCAACATCATTCGGCTGCCAAAGCTCTATTTTATTTCCTTCAATATCCATGATATGAACAAATTTGCCATAGTCAAAGGACTCGATCTTATCAAGTACCGTAACTCCCTCCTTCTTCAATTGATCGATTAGAAGTTCAATATCGGCAACCCGATAATTGATCATAAAGTCTTTTTCCGAGGGGCCAAAATAGCTTGTACTCTCTTTAAAAGGGCTCCATTGCGTAAATCCTTTTTTCGTACTATCAGCACCCTGATACCACTCAAATACAGCGCCGTAAGAATTTGTTGCCAGTCCCAGATGATCGGCATACCAGGCTCTTAATTTTTTAGGATCTTTGCACTTGAAGAAAATTCCGCCTATACCAGTTACTCTTTTTAACTCGACAGGTCGGTTCAAATTGCTCATGGTATTAAAGGCGTACCCCATTCCAAACGCCAGCGAAATACTCGCAACAAATACGACTCTTTTCATAATTTGATAAGGATAAATATTTATTTCTACCTCCTCTCCCAAATTTAATCATAAGTTTTGAAAAAACATTTACAGTGCAAAACAACATATTCTTTTCTTATACGCTCAGAATGTTATATTCATAGCTTTTATCCCATTTTTTTCCTGCTCAGATTGTTAAAAAACGATATTGTATTTATACATTTGACTCGGTCAAGATTCATTTATCATCCTGGTAATGCGTTTGACGTACTTAGTAAATAGCATCTGAAGTAAAAAACAGCGTTATGTATAATTTTAAAAACGATTATTCCGAAGGGGCGCACCCCCGCATTTTAGATAAACTTATTGAAACAAATCTGATACAACAAGCCGGCTATGGCGAAGATGAATATGCTAAAGCAGCAAAAAGCATTTTGAAGAAAAAGATAGCGAACGAGCAAGCTGTTGTTTACTTTTTATCTGGCGGAACACAGACCAATCTACTTGTGCTATCCTTTCTCTTACGTATCCATGAAGCCGTAATTAGCGCAAAAACGGGGCACATATCGGCCAATGAAACTGGCGCTATCGAAGCAACTGGACACAAAGTCATTACTGTCGAAACACTTGATGGAAAACTAACGCCGAAGGATATTACAAAAACGTTAAAGGAACATGCACTGGCACCACATGTCGTAAAGCCAAGAATAGTGTATATTTCCAATTCGACTGAAATTGGCACGATCTATACGCTGACAGAATTGGAAGCACTTTATGTATGTTGTCAAGAACATCATCTTTTACTTTATCTGGATGGAGCTCGGTTGGGGCATGCTTTGATGGCTGAAAACAACGATCTAACACTGAAAGACATTGGAAATTATGCTGACGTATTCTATATTGGCGGGACGAAAAACGGTGCGCTTTTAGGTGAAGCCGTAGTGTTTAATAAACCCGAATTGGCACTGGATTTTGACTATGCAATCAAGCAGAAGGGCGCTTTGCTTGCCAAGGGCCGGGTTTTATCCATTCAGTTTCTCGAGCTCTTTAAAGATGATTTATATTTTGAACTAGCGCAAAAAGCAAATTCCTACGCTATGCGGATCGCTCAGGTGATCAAAGAAAAAGGCCATTCATTTTTGACAGACTCAACCACTAATCAAATTTTCCCGATTTTACCCAAATCTGTCATAGAGACATTGAGTCAGAAATACCAGTTTTATATTTGGAAGGAAATAGATAATGATTATGCTGCTATTCGCCTGATTACCTCCTGGGCCACCGACGAGGAGCAGGTTGCAAGTTTTATGGAGGCCATATTGAAATCTTAGTGATCCTGCCTCTAGGCTTATCAATCACTCCTAAATGAAAGCGTCCAATAGGTATGTTGTACCCATTGGACGCATCCGATAAAATGAAAAAAATTAGTCTTTAGGTTCCAACGCTTTCCAAACAACCGCTGCAACTGCAGCACCCACGAGCGGCGCAACGATAAATAACCATAGCTGAGACAAAGCTTGCCCCCCCGCTAAAATGGCAGGACCAAATGAACGTGCTGGGTTAACGGATGTACCCGTTACAGGGATAGCAACGAGGTGGATTAATAGCAGTGTAAAACCGATTGCAAGTCCAGCCATTGTACTGTTACCTACTTTAGAGGTTGTCGCTAATATCACAAATAGAAAAAGAAACGTTAACACTGCTTCGATCAGAAAGGCAGAAGCAGTACCATACTCGTTTTGATAACCCTTTCCCCATCCGTTGGAGCCATAGGCCCATTCACCTGCAGTAAAGCCGGCCAGCTGTCCACTCAAAATCTGTTGAAGAACAAATGCTCCCAAAAGTGCGCCAATAAATTGAGCAATGATATACACAATTGCATCCTTAGCAGACATTTTACCCGCCAATAATACACCAACCGTAACGGCAGGATTGATATGACAACCTGAGATTCCTCCGATCGCATAAGCAAAAACCACGACCGAAAGGCCGAAGGCAACTGCAATACCCAAAAGGCCAAGGCCAGAAAGTCCAGCTGTGGTATTGGCCCCTGCAATAGCGGCAGCTCCACAACCAAAAAGTACCAAACCAAATGTTCCAATTAGTTCGGCAACAAATTTTGAAGATGTTTTAATTTCCATATGAATCTGTTTATAACTTAGTTAACTCTAATTTAATCATTTTCCGTATTAAATTAAAGCACTAAAAAATTTATTGTAGAACAATATCCACACACTATTAAAATCAGTTCTATAGATACATCTTCAACATCAGTTTATCCATATTTCATCACAGGCTATAAGCGCGTTCCGTTTCGGATGATACCTCCATTCAGGTAATTTTGCTAAGGGCTCAGCATAGACTCGAATGACCTTAACACGGTCGTTTATCAAAGCTCGATAGCGAACCTTCTCCACTGTATAATCTTCCTCCTGAGATTCAAGTTTCCTCAGCAGCACATCTTGAAAATCTTCGCCATTTTTGGATACCGAAATGCGGACTTCCTTTGGTGAAAATATCCAATGTCGGACATCCTTTAGAAAATTAAGCTCAATTGTATCGATGTGTTTTTCCTGTTCAAAATCAAACGTAATATCCATCGGCTCCCCATTCCATAGCAACCAGTTGTAGCTATAATCCATGTATCCTGGGACACTATCGGAGAGGGTTTCCAGACCATTGGCAGGGAAGGAAGGATCGAATGGATTTTTCAGTTTTATACTTGCTTGTGAAGCTTTGTTCGTTCTGACTCCAGCATTGAATATTTCGCTCCATTCTTTTGCATAAGCATCAGGTGACGCCCCCCCTTCGGCAAGTTCTATTACCCCCAGCCTTTTGGCGTCTTTAATAAATTGAGTGACTTTACGGCTTACATTAGGTCTTACAACCCAATGGTCGCCGTCTTGCTCAAAGATACCATGCTGATGCGGACCATAGAACCGTGCTTGTTGCAAGTAGGTGTAATCCAAGCCTAAACCGACACGTCTAATACGCGATTCTAATAAAGGATTTCCTTCACTTGCAATTTCAGCTTTTTCTAACAATGTACTGTATTGATCCATAGCTTCGGGACTCAAAAAATCCTTTCTATTATCAATTGGATTTCCATAAATCGACAAAGCGGAGGAAGCTCCAGGCAAGTGATTTCTTCGCAGATCGAGATATTTCTTAATAAATGGCGCAGCCTTACCATAATAGCCCTCAATAAATTCATCTGTCAATTGCTCTTCTGAACGACCATCTGTATCCCAGGCAAGGTTAGCCAAAATATAAGCATTTAACTCCGCCATATCACTATAGGTCGCTCCGCCACCTTGTAAGAATACCCCTTCTACCCCTTGTCCTTTCAAATATTGCATGCTTTTCTGCATCGTTCCTTGAATGGGGAATGGGGCAAGATAATTGGTAAACTGAGTCAAATAATCCCATACAAACACATGCTTCGCTTTCGATTTCCAAGCGCCCAATTGTCTACGGAAAGTTGCTGCAGAATATTCACTACTGATATCATTTTTCCGAAAAGCATCGATATTACTTAATATAACCGAAACATTATCTGCGACGCGAAGATGCGCTGGAGCATTAGCCGATTCGAGATACGCCAGCGTCGTAAATTTCTTGTCTGGAAATTTTCCGGCCACCCTATTCACAAAGTGGATCAAGGAGCCCTGTGCTCCTCCTTCGCGCTTATCAATGGCTTGGCAAAGATCGCAAGTACAGCTTCCAATGTCGTCATTGGCTGCTATGGACCAATAGATAGCCGTTGGATTTTCAAGCATCCTTTTCTTAAAGTAAGCGACTGTATGAGTAAAAACTTCTTCATTGGAAAGACAGAGCTGAATCGGTTGGCGCTTCCCATCATACAGCGCGTAATATTCCGGATGATCTTTAAAGTAAATCGATGGTGGCAATATTTTACTGAAGGTATGGCCCCAGTCCCCCCATCTATCTTCCAAATTATGTAGGCCATACCAGTCCATGTACTCCTGATCCAATTCCACAGGGAAATAAACTTCTCTAAATTGAAAATTAGGCTTTGAAAAGATTTTTAAATCGGCATCCACATATAACGCAGTACACTTTGGAACATCGGTACTTTCTTTACCTGTATACCACTTTCGCCCACCAATAACATCCCTGACATAACGGTACGCCGCAAATATTACACCTCTACCACTTCCCTTGATGTAAATATTTTTTCCTACAGCTTCAATCGAATAACTGTCTTCAGGGGACGCATTTGTTATTGGGCTTCTTTCCAAAATAATGGCATGTGTATCATCAACTTTGGCTTGTATTGCAAAATCTACACCTGTGCTTTCTTTAGTAAAGGTGTTTATCACCGCAGCAGCTTTTTGTACAACAGGATCATTTGCATCCGCCTGGATGACATAATCCGTTTTCCCATTGTCCACCAATACCATTCTTTCCTTACCCTGAACTATCGTTACCAAAGACAATAGACCTAACATAAACTTCCACATCATATTAAAAATATCTCCTTAATGATAGATTTAGATCATACTGGTTCATAAATCTATTTTCAGCAACTTTGTAATAGCTCCAACCGCCCATGAGTGTAAACCCCCAAGCATCTATGCGATGTTGCCAGCCTGCATTAATTGATCGGGATAAAAAATTGAAACGGTTGTTTAGGAATTGATAACGCGATGGATCATCTGGCGAAGTCCCCACATTACCGATTAGTGTGACATAGGAATCCGGTTTTTCACTGTTATAATAATGTCGGATCGCGAGGGAGTAGGCTTGGTTCCATCGCTGTTCATCACGTAACAAAAATCCCCTTAAATAGACAAAAGTTGGCCCAAAATATCGGCCTGCCGAAGCGACAAGTCCGTAATTATTTGTATTGTCATTTGCACGAACATACCTTCCTCCGAAATCGAAGAGCCACAATCCCGCTTCCCGATATAGGCTATAAGATGCGCGCCATGTTGGAAAAACACTACCATCAGCCCAAGCTATCTGGTGATAGGCATATATATTTTTACTGTAGTTAAGCCAAGCATCCAAACCGACCTGATAACCTTTCTCACCACGTCTATTCCCGTAATTAAACTGTCCGATAAGTGTATTTTTCTCCCCTAATTTTTGGCCATATTCCAGACCTGAAATAAAGAAATGTCCATTTGGCCGATCTTGCGAACTTTGCATATGATTTGCTCCAATATAAAACTTATAAGGCATATTCTCGCGGTAAACTTTGGTCAAATGCTGATATTGTACATTTTCTGGCATCTTCGCTACCAGCTGATTCATATAACCCAATGCCGTTGAATAATCTTTGTTTAGTGCAGCAATGTTTGCTAATTGTTCGGTAACAAAAATCGAACTGTCACCTCTGCTCCATAAAGTTTCGAAATCAGTCTTCGCTTTCCCGTATTCTCTATTCGTCATAAAAGCACTTGATCGCAGGTATAAGAAACGATTGTCTGCAGGATCAGCATGTTGTATACTGTCCGAATAAGCCAATGCTTGAAATACATCTCCCTTTTCGACGAAATTCCGTCCCCTTTTATACCAGATATCGATGCACGCATCACGGTCACGTGTTAACTTCCGATGTTCAAATTCGCTATACAACCTGATGATTTCAGCGTCCATCGGAAACCGTTTACGTGCGGATTGCCAGGTAATCGTTGCTTTTTCAGGCTGATTAGAAGACTCATATAGTGCAGCTAATGAAAGATACGCGTCTCTGTAGCTGGGCTCGCTCGAAACCACTGCTTCAAAATAGGGAATCGCCCAGTCGGCTCGCCCCATCTTCTGATAGCTCAATCCCAAGATATACCTAAAATCCGTGTATTTAGGATATTTTGATAATACGGTTTGGCTCAATGCAATGGATTCCCCCACTCTTCCTGCTCGCAGGTAGCCAGCGGCTTTTGGAACCAAGCTGTCAACGTCGTATGTTTTATTTTGCCAGTTAACCTGCGCATGTACAACTTGCGACAAAAATAGCAAACAAAAAATTAGCGCAGATAGGATTAATTTTTTCATTTTTCTACTTTTTAATGTGATCAGAGGGCAAAGGAGTTAAGGTGCCTTTTCGCGTCATTTCCCCCCAGGCATGCTTTTTCCCAAAAAGTTCTTGGACATAGCCCTTAATCGAGCTATAAACGATAATGGGATGATAAACAAATGGTTCTATAAATGCGGTGAGGCATAACCTTATAATATCTTTTCGCCGTTTGTAATATTTATAGACATAATTGTCCAGTAAAATGGAAAAACTTGTCAGAAAGACCGAAAACATATAGACGAAGATCAATAAAAGAATAGCCATTGGCCAATTAATGCCATGTGTTAGGATGAGGTAGATATAAAAGAAAATACCTAAAATCTCCATAATAGGGGCAAAAAATTCGAAAATGGCATTGTATGGAAAAACGATGAGTCCAAACCTTTTGTACTTTGGATTAAAAAAGGCCTTACGATGTGTGCGCATAATTTGCATCAAACCCCGCGCCCAGCGTATACGTTGACGCGTTAACATCTTGAGGCTGTCAGGCCCCTCAGTCCAACAGAGCGTCTGCGGAATATACTTGACCTCGTATTTTTGGTTATTGTCACACATGGTCATACACATTCTGGTTACCATCTCCATATCCTCGCCCAAGGAATTAGAATCATATCCGCCCGCAGCAATGAGAATCTCTTTATCAAACAATCCCAATCCCCCAGAAACATTGGGAATACAGTTAAGGTAATTCCAGCCCATTTTACCCAACAGGTATGATCGAATGTATTCCATTTCCTGAAAACGGGCCAATATGGGTTTGGGTAATGCAGCTTCCACCAACATACCGGAATCCACATAACTGGAGTTTGACATCCGTAGTGTTGCGCCCACAGCGATTACACGTTCCTTCGAATCCAGTACAGCTTCGATTAATTGAACCAGGGTATCATTAGCGAGCACACAATCCACATCGGTATTTAAAATATAAGGAAAGGAAGCTACATTAATTCCAGCATTTACCGCATCGGCCTTACTACCCCCATTTATTTTATCAACGATCGTTAGTCGTTTATGAGAGATGTCCCTGGATTTGTAGATTGCTTTAATCTCCTTACATGGCACCAAATAGTCAACCAAAAAGTCTACCTGGACCAGATCAAACTCTTTAATGAGCTTCTCCAATGTATCATCTTTACTGCCATCATTCACAATAACGACCTCGTATCTGGAGTAAAACAGTGTCATCAGCGAACGTACATTGTTCACGATTGTAACCGATTCATTATATGCTGGTGCGACAATACTTACCCCTGGAGCAATTTCAGACTCCATTAATGTCTGCACACGTCGGGAATTTCTCTTCCGAAGATTCTTCCGGATCGATATGGATGACATCCGAAACAACATGACGTATACAATCAACAGCAAGAGACAATAAAATCCGAAAACAAATTCTATTGAAAATATAAAATGTTTCATATGCAATACTTTTGTGTTATGGAACCAATACCTAGCAATCTATATATAGTGAACCATAGGGTGACTAACATAACGTATAAGCTTATAATCGTCCAAATTTTCAGCAGTTTCAATTTTACGTAAACTTGATGCACTGTAAGGCTTTTGCGCGAGCAGGGAACGATAAGCGTGTTTTCGTAGTGCCAATACTGTACTTTTATCGTTGAAGATGTTCTCTAAAAGATCGATCGATTTTCCTTGACCAAGACGCCCCAATGCTTTTACAATCTCTATCTTGACATTTAAGGGCTGCTCGATGGTGTAAAAATCCACTAACCGACTTTCGCTATCTCTCGCCAGGAGTTTGCCCAATGAGTTGATCGCTTTGTGTAGCGTTTTAGCATCCTGAGCTGAAACGATGAGCTGCCATAATTTTTCTTCATCCAATTGCTGGTAATAGACCATGAGGTCCATCATAAGGCTATTGATTGAAAAAGATTGAGCGCCGTCCAGCCATTGAGAGAACACGTAAGATCCCACATAATCGGTTGAGACAATTGTTTGATAGATATCAAGTGCATCCAGGTCAGTAATTCCTGCAATACCAGAAAAAACCTGATCGAAGGATATTTCACCCCGCACCTGCAAAAGATATTTAAAGGCCGCTACCCGAATTTCAATGCGTGGGCTACTCATCAGCTGCATCAAAACCGCATCCTGGATTTCGACCTTCATCAATGCTAAATCGGCCAAAGATCTTACTGTGGCTGCCACATGGTGGCTCTCGTGTCTTATTTCGTATTGCGCTTCTCTATCGAAGCCCAATTCATTAAATAAACTCCGCATATTTTTTCCTTTCTCTCCACCGATAGTAAAAATATATTCATGCAATATTTGACGGACCACTTTCTGAATGATCGGCTTATGAAGATCCAACGCTAGTTTATCCACCGGATAATGGCTATTCCTATTATCAATCAAAATGTGTTCATAGATAAAATCTCGCAATACAGGATATATTTTAGCATGATATAGGCGATACCGATAGTCGCGATAATAAAAGATAGCAATACCGACAAGACAGCTTACCCAAAATAGAAAGCTCAACACAAGCGCTATCGTAACCAAAATAGGCCAACCCTCACCCTCAAAAAAGGATCGGATGCTATGAATCGTATGTTCTATTTTACTAAGCATGACCTATTCTTAATCGTACACGGGATATCAGTTCAGACGGCGAAATAGGTTTTTTGATATAATCGTTGGCTCCTACTTCGAAACCTTCAACAATGCTGTTGTCATCTCGATAGCCTGAAATAATAATAACGGGCACCTGGTTATTCGTACTGCTTTTCCGAATGCGATCGATTATTTCGTAACCATTAGCAAAGGGTAATGCCAGGTCTGTTATGACCAAATCAATGGTTTCATCCGAAACCAGCGAAAGGGCTTCTTTACCGGACTTTGCCAGTAAGAGGTCATACCCTTCTCTTACAAGAACAAATTGCATTGTGCTCAATAGAATTTCATTATCTTCGATAACAAGAATTCTCTTTTTTTCGTTCTCCATAGCGGTAGATTTTTAGTTTTTCACGGTGAGACAAAGTTTCGAAAAAAAAAGAAAATGTCTTGTAGATTAACAACTACAGGTGGATTTAAATAATTTAAACGCAGGTTTTAAGGATTGTTATCTCTTAAAATGACAATATATTGACATAGCTTATTTCGTGTTTATTGTTAAACAACTAAGCTAGTATGTAAAATTTCAACTTCTTCGATCAAGGAACGAATGATATCTGCAGTAGAAAGTTCACTGTAAGAATGTATCGATTGTCCGGTCCAAATGTTGATAAAATCAGCATTTCTATTTATCCTTGCTACTCTTCTTAATTCGCCTGTGAGTTTATTTTGATAAGGATAGGGCAAAATCTTTTGAGCGGCTTCTAAAGCTTCAATGAATTTATTTTTTATACCTCTGGCGTAGCGCCCTGAAAAGCTCCTCGTTAATACGATGTCTGATTCATTAACGCCTGAAAGACGCGCTTTTTCAAAGTCCAGGAGCGCGCTCTCCTTAGATTTGAGTAATAAACTACCCACCTGGAAGCCACTGGCACCTAAGAGCTTTGCAGCATGCAATGTACTAGCGTTGTATAAACCACCGGCATAAATAAGGGGAACATGGACATGCTCTTTTACCTGCGGTAGTAGTGAAAGTCCGCCAATCGCCGGTATTGGAGTCTCGTCAAAACTTCCGCGATGTCCCCCTGCTTCTAGTCCCTGTACACAGATGATGTCAATGCCAGATTCTTCCAAAGCGATTGCTTCTGCCACCGAGGTGCATGTACCAATAAGAGTAACATCATTGTCTTTCAATCGTTTTATACTTTCTGTATCCAAATTTCCAAACGTAAAACTCACAACTTTACACCGATGGGTGATGATTACGTCAATCTGTTCCCTGTAATCGGTCAAATGGATACTATCAAGCTCGGGTAAGGTTACTTTCAAGTCGTGCTGCGCGGCTAATTGCTCCACGAAAGTTTTTGTTTCACTATACTGTTTCCTTAAATCGAATGAAACCTTGGGAATATTATTGACAAAAATATTGACCGCGAAAGGCCGCTTTAGATTTTCGGCAGTCAAACGAATAAGTTCGCTGCAACGTTCTGGCGGCAGATCACCCAAAGATAACGAACCGAGCGCTCCAGCACGCGAGGCTGCAATGACCATTTCTGGTGTCGTAACACCAAACATTGGAGCTTGGATAATCGGATATTCAATACCTATTGATCTTGTGAGTTGATTTGACCACTGCATATCGGGACAATTTAATAGTCTTAAAATTTGTATAACGATCGATGTAATGCGTCTAATTTAGCTTATTTTTTGTTAAATGATGTGATAACTATTGGGAAACATCCTACAACGGAAGTTCCAAATAAGCTATTTATACTGTATATTTATGGTATTCTATTACGTAACAAACAATTTTATGAAAATCGCCTTCTTTTCGACTAAACCATACGACAAATTATTCTTTGAACAGGAAAACAGCGCTTACGGATTTCAGTTTAATTTTTTTGAAACGCATTTAGGTCCACATATTGTCAATGCTATTGAAGATGAGAAAGTGGTCTGCGCATTTGTCAATGATAAACTAAACCGACAAGTGATTGAAGTACTTGCTCAAAAAGGTGTCGAACTGATTGCATTACGCTGTGCTGGTTTTAACAATGTTGACCTGGAGGCGGCAAAGGAGTTTGGCATTCAGGTATGTCGGGTCCCGGCTTATTCCCCAGAAGCAGTTGCAGAGCATACAATGGCAATGTTATTGACATTGAATCGTAAAACCCATAAAGCCTATAACCGCGTAAGGGAGCAAAATTTTGCATTGAATGGCCTTTTAGGATTTAATCTTCACCAGAAAAAAATTGGCGTTATTGGAACGGGGAAAATTGGAAAGGCCTTTATCAAAATTGCATTGGGATTTGGGGCAGAAATAATTGCCTATGACTTATATCCCGATCAGCAGCTTACAACACAGGGTGTCAATTACAAATCATTGGATGAGCTCTTTAAAGAATCAGATATCATTTCACTTCATTGTCCCCTAACCTCCGAGAACCACTACCTCATCAATAGCGAGTCATTGGGGAAAATGAAAGACGGCGTTACTATTATTAATACAAGCAGAGGCAATCTGATCAACACCCAAGATGTCATTAAAGCACTCAAAGAACGAAAAATTGGTTTACTGGGTATTGATGTCTATGAACAAGAGGAAAAGTTGTTTTTTAAAGACTTATCGACAACAATTATTGAAGATGAAACAATACAATTATTGATGAGTTATCCGAATGTCTTAGTGACGGCACACCAAGCTTTTTTCACCACAGAAGCATTAACCGAAATTTCGCAAAGAACACTAAGGAGCATCTCAGACCTATCAACCAAAGGAATCACTGACGCCGAGGTCATGCTTTAACAAGACTTCCCATCAAATTTATTTTGAGGTAGCGCTATTAGCAATGTTGTGGCTAAATGCACCTTTTAAAGAAACAGAATGGATGCAAACTGTTGTATCATCGGTACAATTGTCTCATTAGGCATCAGCAAAAATGAGTAGCGAAAGGGAATATAAACTAAATGCCTATCCCCTTTCGCGTTTGTAATCACACCACCACTCATCAAGTCTTTCAATGACCGGCAGTAAAGTTTTACCTAATTCGCTAAGTTTATACTCCACACGTGGTGGAGATTCAGCATAAATCTGTCTACATAAAATACCATCACGTTCGAGCTCACGGAGTTGAACGGTCAAGGTCGTTTGCGCCAGATCTTCCATTTCCCGCCGTAGTTCTCCAAATCTTTTGGGGCATTGTTTGGCAACAGCCTTAATGAGCAAAACTTTCCATTTTCCGCCAATTATCTTAAAAATTCCGTTGACATCACAACAGGCTCCAAAATTTTCACTTTTTTTTTCCTTCATAATCTCCTCATACTGACCATTAGTTCATAAAAACATACCAAGTACATCATTTATAACTACTTGATTGCAAAAAATATCCAAACTATTTTTAATCGTAAAATTATTAAAAACTTTCTATATGCGCTTTCAAATTAAGGATCTACTTCATATTTTCCTCCTTTCAACGGGTATATTTCTTTTCGTCATCGATCTTTTTATCATTAATGTTTCTCTTCCCACGGTTCAACATGCGCTACATCTACGCAATAGTGATACGCAATGGATCATAATACTATATATCATTGGTTACACAAGTCTTCTAATCAATGCAGGGAATGCCGGAAATCATTATGGAAAGAAGAAATTATATTTAATTGGCATGGCTGGTTTTACAGTAGCCTCTCTTTTATGTGGCTTAGCCGATAATCTTTACATTTTATTGGCCGGAAGATTGATCCAAGGGATTAGTTCTGGATTGATGGTTCCACAGGGTATCGCATTGATCACCTTACGTTTTGAAAATCCCGAGAAGAGATCAATGGCATTGGGTATTTATGGGAGTATAGCAGGCATCGCTTCTGTCATCGGTCAATTATTGGGCGGAATACTTCCCGACCAGACCTGGATACATGAAAGCTGGCGTCTTATCTTTTTAATTAATGTTCCCATTGGGGTGGTCGCCTGCTTTGCTGTCTATCGTTATACAGCTAACGATCAAGTCTACGTTAAATCCGCTGTTTCTTTTAAACCAATGGTAACATTATTTACGCTTTTAATGGGAATAATTTTTCCATTAATCATGGGGCCTGACTTGAAATGGCCAATATGGTCACTGCTGGTCCTGGGAACAACGCTTGTTTTTGTCCAGCTATTTCTAAAAAAACAGCGTAAATTAGAAAAGATGGGCTATCCTAGCGTACTCAATTTCACCTTATTCAATAATCGGGTTTTCAATTTGGGTCTGCTGGCCGCATTAGCCTACTATATGGTACAGGACGCTTATTTTATCATAAATTCCAATTACCTTCAAAATCAAAAGAATTATACAGCAACAATGACCGGAATTGCCTTTGTTTATCAAGGTATAGGTTATGTATTGGCAAGCGTTATGGTCAGCAAGTTGATACAGCGTCATGGAAAAATTGTGGTGCTTTATGGATTAGGCATCATGATTTTGGGATTGGTTGCACATCTTTTCATCTTTAATAGGATGCTTTTAAATAACTACCAGATACATACCCTGTTCTTTTTTTACGGCATTGGTTGCGGTAGTGTACTACCGGCATTAATGACTCTTGCCTTAAAAGACCTCAATGAAAAATTAATTTCAGTCGGATCTGCCATCTATCTTACGATACAACAACTATCAATATGCCTGGGAATCACATTTATCGTCGGTGTATTTCTACATCAAAAAGAAAATAAATTTTTCATTTGGCAGCATATTTCATCAGCTTATGGCTACTCGATCGCACTATCGGTCATATTGCTCTTATTTGTCCTAGGTTTTATAGCTTATTTACCTTCACAAAAGGTAAAATAGCAGGTAATTTGTATAGGGTTTAGCTGTTTTATCTTATTTTATATAAGGGTTAAGGCCGCTAATTTGCTGCCTTATATTTGTTCACTAAAGCATAATCATAGGGTATGCGCATACTCAAGGGACCAGCTTCCCACAAATCTGAATCAGGGGACAAGTAAAAGTCATAAGCATTACGCAGGAAATTTTCCCCATCGGGTGCTTCTTGCCATTTTTTCTGCGCTCTATTATAAAGTAGTATCATGCAACTCACGCAAGTTCCCTTATCTTTCATGGCCAGGTTTTCATAACACTTCCCTATTTTTACACTTAATTTTTGTTGAATAATAAGGTCCGTCAACCGTCCTTTGGTAAGGTGAATTAAAGCAAGGTGTGCATCTTCATCCGTTGGCGAATGTTTTGCGGGGTTCAATTGGTCGAACTGAGCCTGATATATTCGTGCTATTTCGGCCTGCCTCACATCCATTGGTAAGAGATTTGTATCTACGGGATGGAGGTCTTCAACATCGTCCACCTGGGTGGCTCCAACACTTAAGGCGATATTTTGTTTGGATGTGTCAGCATCTGCAGCAGCTGAGCTTTCATTTTTATCGAATAACTGTGTAAGTTCTGAAATATGATGTCCTATTTGATTAAAACCAACAACGTAATTTAAGATAACAAAAGCAAATAGTGCAAGGACAGAAAAAATAAAAAGTGCCTTCCAAATACTGGTCCGGCTATGCTCATTTGTTTCCACTTCCAAAAATGTAGATCTTTTGTGATCTGCTCTGTCAGCATCGTCACGATGTTCAATCCGGTCATAATCGCCTAAAAATAAGTCTTTACCATCAAAAAGATCAATATGATCTTCTTGAAACATTTGCACTATATCCCGGGCAGCTTTATACTTTACATTTGCCGCTGTGGCAACCAGATCAATTGCGACATTGACATCGCCCTGTTTAATTAATTCACGAATAGTTGCTTTATCAATTTCGATTGTATTTACGAGAATATTTTTAGTCATGCCGTTTAATTTCTATGGATTGCTTCGCTATCGATTAGCACTGAACCATTTTAGATCAAAAATCAGATTAATAAATGAAAGATCAATGAAAATTTCTTCCCTTATGAAAAATACCTGCAGCATTGTCGCCATCTGTTGTCAGATCTTTTAACAAACCTGACATATCAAAGCATCGTTCTGCTATTACATGAATAACCTCTCCTTCAACTTGAATTTTACCCGCGACCATCAGGAGTTTTGCGCGAAGAATTTCTTTTCGATATTTTTCAAATACAGTACTCCAAACGACAATATTTGCAAAACCGGTATCATCTTCAATGGTGATAAATAAAACACCTTTAGAGGTTCCTGGTCGTTGTCTAACCGTAATCAATCCGCATATTTTCACGAGTATATTATTTTTGATCAGACCTAATTTTGCTGTAGGCATGACATGGAGTAGATCAAGCTTACCGCGCAAGAAACTCACGGGATGTGCTTTAATGGATAGTGAGGTTCTTGCATAGTCGGCCACTACATGTTGGCTTTTCGTGAGCAATGGCAGTTCGATTTGTCCTTCTACTATACTTTCAGAGGGTTGACCTTCAAATAATGCAATCGGACGATCCGCCAATGCTGTAATTTCCCAAAGTGCTTGCCGACGATCAATACCTAATGATGTAAAGGCATCTGCATCAGCTAACTTCTCCAACGCAGTAAGAGATAGTCCAACATCCATCATACCAGTAATGGATGCATAAGCAGACTGCCGACCTTGTGTCAGCACAGCAGCCTCTTCCATTGAAAATCCTTTGATCTGACGTAAGCCTAATCGAAGGTCATGTGGTTTTCCAATTTCTCCTTCTAAGGTATTGTCCCACAAAGAATGATTGATATCAATAGGACGTACTTTTACCCCGTGTTTCTGTGCATCAATAACAATTTGTGCTGGCTGATAGAACCCCATGGGCTGACTATTGAGTAAGGATGCTGCAAAAATATCCGGATAGTAATACTTAAGCCATGAGGACACATACACCAGTAATGCAAAAGACGCTGCGTGACTCTCTGGAAAACCGTAACTGCCAAAACCTTCCAATTGCTTAAAAACTCGATTTGCAAACTCTTCCGTATAGTTTTTCTTTACCATACCATCGACCATCTTTTTGTGAAAAGTCGACACCTGCCCTTTGGCTTTGAATGTAGCCATGCTTCGGCGCAATTCATCGGCCTCTGCAGGTGTAAATCCCGCAGCAACAATGGCAATTTCCATGGCCTGCTCCTGAAAAAGGGGGACGCCCAAGGTTTTTTCAAGAATGGTTTGGATCTCTGTGCTTGGATAATCGACATCTTCCTCTTTATTTCGCCGACGCAAATAAGGATGCACCATATCGCCTTGTATTGGTCCAGGCCGTACGATAGCCACCTCAATAACCAGGTCATAAAATTTGCGCGGCTTTAATCGCGGCAACATCGACATTTGGGCCCGGCTTTCGATCTGGAACACACCTAAGGTATCCGCATGACAGATCATATCGTAAACCTTTGGATCGTCTTTTGCCCCAATATCAGCCAGGGTAAGCTCTTTTCCATAATGCTTTTTAGCGAGGTCAAAAGCTTTGCGTATACAGGTCAACATCCCCAAAGCAAGTACATCAACCTTTAGAAAGCCGAGTGCTTCAAGATCATCTTTATTCCATTCGAGATTTGTCCGATTATCCATGCGGGCATTTATTAAGGGACAAAGCTCATGCAAATTACCTTGCGTAATAACAAAGCCGCCCGTATGCTGCCCCAATTGACGTGGAAAGCCAATATATTGGTGCGTCAATTCGAGAATTTTTCGCAAATGTTGATCTTCGGGATTAAAGCCCTGTTCAACCAAACGTTCCAAATTGATATCATCGTCCCAATGGCTACTCACTACCCCTGCTAAACGCCCTACCGCATCCATGGAAAGCCCCATCGCCTTGCCAACATCACGTATTGCGCCTTTGGAGCGTACCTGTGTGACAGTTGCTACGATAGCAGCACGATTTCGACCATATTTCTCATAAATATACTGGATCACTTCTTCTCGACGCTCATGTTCAAAGTCGACGTCTATGTCCGGCGGTTCATCGCGTGCATCGGACATAAATCGTGCAAATAAAAGCCTGTATTTTGATGGGTCAACAGAAGTAATGCCCAAACAGTAACAGACCGTAGAATTTGCTGCCGATCCACGTCCCTGGCATAAAATTCCTTTTTCCTTTGCAAACCGGACATAATCGTATACAGTTAAAAAATAAGAAGCATAATTTTTGCGTTCGATAAAATCAAGTTCCATTTGAATCGTTTCACGAACTGTTGCTGGAATATCACCATCAAATCGTTTTTTTGCCCCTTCCCAGGTTAAATAAGTTAATTCCTCCTGCGTCGTTCGACCATGGGATGATAATTCATCTGGATAGATGTACTTCAAATCATCTAGGGCAAAACGACAAGCATTGGCTATTTTTACACTCTGTGCTACGGCCTCAGGATACAGCCTAAACAAACGTTCAACTTCAGGTATTGATTTGAGATAACGCTCCGCATTAGGATGTAAATGAAATCCAGCCGTATGTATCGTACATTTTTCACGAATGCAGGTTAAAATATCCTGCAATTCACGCCTTTCAGGGACATGATAATATACATCACCAAGTACCACCCTCGGGATATCCAATTGTTCGCCCAGCTGATTTATCCGAAACAATAATTTAGCATCATCCCCACGATAGAGTTTTTTTATTCCTAGATTAAGATAGCCCTGGAGATGCTGTTGACATTCCTGAACAAACTCAATAAATGAATGTTCAAGCTCAAACCCCAACACCAATTTTTCAGGTGGACAAATAATGAATATAATCCCTTCAGCGTATTGAAATACATCGTTTTTATATAACTCGCATTTTCCTTTTTCGGTCCTTAAATTTCCAAGAGTTAACAATGTTGAGAGTCGGCCATAAGCCTCTTTATCTGTTGGGTAGGCCAATAAACTTGGGCCATCCTGTAAATCTAAACGACAGGCAGGAATAAGTCGTATACCTACTTTTTTAGCCTCGATATGCGCACGAACGATCCCAGCAAGGCTATTACGGTCGGTTACTGCAACAGCATGATACCCTAATTGAGCAGCCCTTTCGATCAGTTCCTCAGGGTGTGAAGCACCTTCGAGAAAACTAAAATTACTTGTTATCTGTAATTCACAATAGCCCATGCTTAAGCAAAAAAACCGTGTATAAACCATTGATCCGTATGCCCGTCATAATGCCCCGAACGATACAGCCAAAAACGCCGGCCTTGCAGATCTTCTACCGCATAGTAATCCCGATGTTCGCCTGGATCAATCCACCATTCACGCTCAATACGTTCGGGGCCATCTGCTTTTCTGATCGTATAGGTGTCTCCCTTATAACGGAACAAGATGGGGGGATAATCGGGTATGGGAGCTGTAACAATAATACGTTCCGGAACCTTCAATAATCGCGTCGGACGTGGTCTTGCCATTTGCCAGTCAACAGTTGCAACCTCATCTAGTGTAGTCGCTATTTTCATGGATCGCTCGGGCCAGTAATGTGCAGACGGAACATAGCGTGAAATCTCACAATTGGCGTCCCTACTTTTCAAGCGATCTAACAGTTCGGTAACTGTCGGGTTTTTGAGGCCAATTCTATTGTTCCAAAGATTTTCCTGAATAGGATCTGCGATTTCAACTTTAGAAACCTCCAAAGTAAATAATTCAATCCCCAATGCCGGTTCAATCTGTGGAATCTTTATGGCAAATAATTGAAGGATATGTTTGACCTGGGCAGTAGCACGATTAGTCTCAATGCTGATTGTCTCTAATTTCCCATCCACGCGGTGGCAATTCAATTCAGCTGCACGTAATCCTTTCCCCTCTCCCGACAAACGTTTACACAACTTGTTTAATAACTCTTCCAGCGCCAGTTCAATACCATGTGCTGTACAGATGGGTTCGAGACAAGGTAATCGCTCTTCATACGGTAAATTAGCTTTTATAGGAAGAACAAATTCATCTTCCAGCCCCATGGCCTGATCCAGTCGAAGTAATAGGCTGTCACCAAATCTTCTACGCAAGACTGAACGCGGCATTTTTGCAAAACTTCCTATTGACTGTAGTCCAAGCGATTGCAACCTTTTCAATTGAACCTCTTCCAATCGTAGTGCTGCAGGGTGCAAGGGAAAAAGTGCCTCTGACTGCGCCTGTTCATTTATAATCGTATTTTCAGAACCAAAATGTGTGATAGCCCATGCGGCCCCAATGGTATCAGCAATGCCCATGCGCACAGTATAACCATGTTGTTTAAATTGAGAAACAATACTTGTTAAGTAAGTTGCCTCTCCACCCCAAAGATGTGCACAACCACTTATATCGAGCATAATTCCATCGGGCTCATCCAATGAAACCCATGGTGTATACCTTATGCACCAATCTGCTATGGAATGGAGTAATTTTTCAGCCAATCCAGCTTGCTCTTTGATGATTTTAAGTGATGGAATAAATGCCCGTGCATCTGCTATAGCCATACCTGGGTGTATCCCCGCTTGCTCTGCAAATGCGTTACACGCACTAACGATTAATTTTCCTTGCACAGCGACAGACAAAACAACAGGAACATCCTGCAAATGTGGCTTACAGACGGTAAGCCAATCTGTTTTTAAGTAACGAAACCAAAGGGACGCAAATCTTTTTTTCATGGCTAGCCTAAATTTTGATAATTATAGGTCCAATCTGTGATCTGCACATCTTTTTTGAGGAATGTTCTAAATCCTTGTGGAGACCAGATAATTTGTCCTTTGGCTGGATTACCATTTCTTACCTTAAGCAGCTCTACTTCCCAACAGGGGTAACCAATACCAGGTAATCCATCATCCGATTGACTAGGTAAAGAAGTAACCTTCCAACGTGCAGCACAACTCGTCGCCAACAAGATCTTGGGGTTATGTTGAAGTATAAATCCTGTCACCCGGCTTTTTTCTACGGCAAGTTGAAGGCGCCTTGACTGAATAAAATCCAGCTGATGTATTTCAGCCAATACGGCTGTTATGCCATGGCATTTCAACGCTTCTTCCATTGCCCATAAAACATCTCTTTCCCGTTTCATGGAGACAAAAACAATCGAGGCCGGATCAACTCCAAATGATTTGATAGCAGCAGGAAATACCGTTTGAATAGAGCCTATCCAAATACAAATCCCATCATTTTGCATCAGTTTTCCAAGCAAAGCACCAATAAATCCACAGGAAGCAGCACTATCCATGCGGTTAAAGCTAACAAATTCATGTATAACACCTTTGGGAAAGATTCCATTTGGAAAAGCTTTTTCCAAAGGCCCCAAATCTATAGCGCATTCATCATTCAAACTTTGAGCTACTCCCTGCCACGACAGTAAGTCTTTTTTAAGTTTGCTAATCAAAGCTTGTTTATCATCTAACATCATAACCCCTCCTATTTAATAGTACATACAAATGTAATACTAAATATTTTAGTATTAAAGACGAAAGCTATATTTTTTAGCAAATAAACACAGTGCTAAAACGGAATCTTTACTATTTCAATTCTTATATATCATTCAAGAATTGTTGGATGACATCTTTTTTTCTGGTCGCAACAGGAATCATTTTACCATCAGACATTTCTATTTGGCCATCCTTGAAATATTTTTTAATATAATTGGCATTGATTAAATAAGATTGATGACAACGAATAAATTCAGATTCAGGAAGCATCGTTTCAAAATGTTTAAGGACTTTTGAAACCATCATCGGTTTATTGTCTTTGATATAAAATGTAGTATACCCTTTATCTCCATGACAATAAAGAATATCATCAATATTCACGATCTGGGTATATTCAAATGTACGAAGCGCTATCTTACGAGGTCTACTTGGAGATTTCAGATAGCTTTCGGCCATACTTAATTGCATGCTATTGAACTTAAATTCCGTATTTTTTTTATAACATTTTTCAATAGCTTCCATAAATTGTTCTGGGACTAATGGCTTTAATAAATACGCAATGGCACCTATATTTAGGGCTTCTATGGCATACTGGTTAAATGCTGTTATAAAGATGGTATTAATATCCAATTTCAGTTCTGAAAGGAAGGATAAACTGGATCCGTCTTTCAATTGAATATCGGCTAAAATAAGATCTGGATTAGATTCAAGCAATTCACGTTCTGCCTGGGCAATAGAGGGACTATAACCTACTATCTGAACATAGGGTATCGCATCTAACAGAGACTTAATATACAGATAGATGTTATGCTCGTCTTCAAGAATATAAACTTTCATAATTTCACGTATTTAATTAAAATATAAAACAAGTGGGATATAAATTTCTACACGATATCCACTTTTATCCTCTTTATAATTGGGTTTTATTTCAATCCTTGCTTTTTGCTTTGGATCAGTAAATAAAAGTTCAAGACGCTCTTTGGTAATCACCTGTGAAAGAGATGTCTTGTGCGCATTCTCTTTTTTATCTGTGCGCATTCCCCAACCATTATCACTGATAACAATATGCAATTGATCTGCTTGCTGATTAAAAAGAATTTGTAACTGTCCGCGATAATTTAAATTTTTGAAAGCATGTTCAATAGCGTTTTCAACAAAGGGCTGAATCAACATGGGGGGAATCATGACATCGTCCACATCCAAATTACCGCTCTCAATTTCAAAATCAAATACATCTTGATAGCGCATCTGCTGTAAAAGTATATAATTCTTTAATGATTTAATTTCTTGATCCAAAGAAATATACTCCTCCCTATTTAATTCGAGTATATCACGAATTTGACGGGACAACAGGATGAGGTATTGATTTGCTTTTGCTTTTTGTTCACTACTGATCAAACCTTGCAAATTAGCTATAGCATTATAAATAAAATGGGGATTAAGCTGGTTTTGTCGTGTCTTTTGCTCTAAAATTAATTGTCTGTTTTCGGCAACTATACGCTGATTAATATTTTTCAACAGCTTTTGTTTATTCCGATAATAAAAGAAGAATGCAATACTAAAGATCAGCGCAAATAAAATAACAAAAATCCAACGCTGTTGGACCATAATCTGATGGTTGAAGGCATTTGTTGTTTTTAAAAGCTGAATAGCCTGGTCCTTTTTTTCAGTTTCATATCGTGTATTGATCTCATTGATACGATCATTTTCAATACTTTTTGTGCTATTTTTATAATCCTGATAGGCTGAATCTAAGGTAAAATAAGCCCGTTCATAATCTCCTTTTAATGCGTGTGCTACTTGTAGATTCTGGTAATAGAATAATTTATTTTGCTTGCCTTTATGTGTTTTGATAAACTGCAATCCAGCATTGAAATAATAGATCGCCGAGTCCACTTGATGATTATTCAAAAAATTTTTTGCCAAATTCGCATACGCATAGGCATTGAGCGCCTTGCTTGAAGATAAATAATTAAAATACTTTTGGGATGCCTCTACTGCTTTTCGACTATTACCTATGCTAAAAAAATACTGCGCCTGTAAATTATACATGCGCATAATAATAGCAGAATCAGCCGTTTTATTTGCATAATATCTGCAGCTATCCAGTGTTAATTTTAATTTCTCAAAATCATGCAATTCAATATACTGTATAAATTTAATCTCCTGATAGGCCTGTGCAACATGTGGGTCGGATCTGTTGGGATGATAATAATACCACGACTCGTTATCTTTGAGTGCCTGGTTATAATCAGCGCGGCGATAATTTGCATTGGCCAATAGGTTAAAAAAAAGAAAACTAAACCTACTTTTATTTGCTAATGCATATTCTTTCGCATCGATAATTTGTTCCATGATGCCAATAGTAGTCACATCATTAAAACTAAAATTAGCTCTTATTTTAAAGTAATCCTTCAGAACATGCAAATCGGGAGACATTGTTCTCCCATCAAGGTTTTTCAGCGCAATTTCTATTGAATCAATTTTATCATCCAACAAGTAGTTATACGCCAAAAAAATCCAATTATAGCCAGAAATATTAAAATATCTATCCTTAGCAAACTCCGTTGTCTTCTTTGCTATAATAGATTGATCCCTAAAATCCTGTAGAGCGAGAAATTTTAATAATGTGTCCTGATAGGTTAAATCAAGTGCCTTATCTTCAGTATGCGCATTATTTCTAGACGTCTGACGGTCACTTTGATAACAAGAAAGTAACTGTGCCATTAGCACGAGAGATAAAAAACAAAAAGTAAATCTTGTCAAATTTCGTATCATCAGAATATAACTATCTGTTTAAATTTACATGAAGGTCTTATATTTTTCCATTACCTCCTCCATTAACTATAATAAGCTTTCACAAGATATCAACAGCTATAAAAAAATAGGCAAGGCACTACTATCCATATCATGTTATCTATTGTCGAATATCGGAATATTATCAAAAAAACCAATATATACTTTCAAAAGTATTTAACCCCACTGATACTTATGTTAATATTCTTCCTCAGTAAAAACACCGAGTGCAATTATTGATCGCAGATAGAGTTAATTTTCTTTTACTTCCTACAAACATACAAATTGGTCAACAATGAAAACTTACTATTTAATAATCGCAATATATGACTCAATATTTGCATCGATAAAGAGAATTTCGTTTTTTTATCAAAACGTGTAACGAAATAGCCATACCACATACTTATATCATAAAGCATCACGCTAAAACGTAATATGGTAAATAACCTAATCTTTACTTACATAAACTGGACTATAGATAGTGATATCTTTGTTATTCCACTTATTGAACACCCTATTCGCTGGTACGGACTATTTTGGTTATTGGGTATTGTATTATGTTATAAGATATTAGGATCATTATTTAAGAAAGAAGGTCGGCCACCCGAGTTTTTAGATCAACTAACCATTTATATTGTTTTTGGTACTGTCATTGGCGCTAGACTAGGGCATGTATTATTTTACGATCCCGGTTATTACCTCAATAATCCCTTAAAAATATTAGCCATATGGGAAGGTGGGCTGGCAAGCCACGGTGGCGGTATAGGCATACTAATCGCAATCTATTTATTTGCAAAAAAACAGCAACTTCCTTTTCTCTGGGTTGCAGATCGGATTGCTTTGGTCGTCCCTTTAGCTGGTGTTTGCATTCGATTGGGCAACTTAATGAACTCTGAAATGATTGGCACAGCAAGTAGCTTACCTTGGGCCTTTGTGTTTACCCATATCGATACTATCCCCCGGCATCCAGCACAGCTTTATGAAGCCTTATTTTGTCTCTTATTATTCGTATTGTTATATCGTTTATGGAAAGAAAACAAGCTTCGACGTAACAATGGAAACTATTTCGCCTTGCTGTTGGTTTTGCTGTTTTCGTTCAGGTTTTTAGATGAGTTTTTGAAAATCAATCAAGAGCATTTTGAAGACTCCTTATTGATCAATATGGGACAGCTGCTTAGTATACCCTTCATTCTTATTGGAGCTGGTCTATTTATTTTCAATCGTTGTCGAGAAAGAATACCGAATATAACGTAATAGCATGCGCGGACTTCCAATAATAGCCCGCTACGTCATGCTCACCAAATACAGAAATGGTTATCATGACTTTTTTAATAAGCCATGTTGAAAAGCATATTTTACTAATTCCGCGGTATTTTTTACCCTTGTTTTATCTATCAAGCTCTGCCGATATCCTTCAACAGTACGCTTACTCAAAAAGATTTTATCTGCAATTTCTAAATTTGTAAAACCGTCAGCGATTAACTCTAATACTTCTAGCTCGCGATCGTTTATTTCCAGATCGAGGATGATATTCGAGCCCGCATCCCTATAAACTTGACCGGAAGAAACTTGTTCAAGCAGGGCTATACTAATTTCTTCGCTCATATAGCGTCCGCCTTCAGCGACATGCTTTAATCCAAAAAGTAATTCATTGTAACCTATATTTTTCAACAGGTAGCCTGAAAGACCATGTTCAAAACCTTCAACAACATAATGAATTTGATTTAGCATAGACAATATCACAACTTTGACCAATGGATATTTTTGACTGATGATTTTTAAAAGCTCCATCCCGTCCATATGCTCCATGTTTATATCAGTTAAAACAATATCAGGAGCTAAACCATTCGCCAATATAGACAGCGCTTCTGCACCATCAGATGCCTCGCCTATCACCGTAAATTCACCCTGGGATTCTAAAAGTAGTTTAATACCATTCCGTACGACCATGTGATCTTCAACCAATAGTATCTTAACCGTATTCATCTTCTATGGCATTTAAATAAAAACTTTCAATTCTATTTTCTTCCAAACTTATACTGCAACGATAATTTATCATATTCGCTATTTGAAATAAAAAAGAAACAGACTGCATAAACAAAATAAAGATACAACTTTCTATCCAGTCTACTGTCGACATGATGAGTTCACATTAAACAGCCCACAGGATCAACTGGCAAATAAAATAGTGGATTTCATCCCGTACGACAACTCCGGTAATTTATGGATAGAGCGAAAACTCATGAGAAAGGAACAATATTTGTATGCTATTAAATCAAGCTATAGCGATATCGCTTTAATCAATACTTAATTTTTGCTATGTTATGATATGTTCAGATAAAGATATTTTAGCCGTTCTCACCTCTTCATTGGATGCCTGCGCAATTTATGATAGTGCAGAACTCCATATTTCTTATGCAAGCACTAACATGTTAAAACTTTGGGGTTGTGATCAGCGTATTATTGGGCAGCGTCTTGAAAATTGTCTTCAACGAGAAGATTTAACACCCTATATCCCCCTCCTGAAAAATGTCTGGATAAACGGAAAAACTGCGGTCATTGAAAAGATAAGGATTAAACTCAAAACGGAAAATCAGGCTTCACTAGGTTATACGCACACTTTTGAATATCATCCGCTCATCGATGAAAAAGGTGAAATTTATGGCATATTTAATCAAATTAGACTGATACCTGAAAATGAAGACAAGTACCCACAAACGCAGGAAAAAAATACCATTGAACGAAAATTGCTACAAGATTTATTAACTCAAAAATATCTTATAGCAGGAAAACACTATAAGAGCCCAACGAATAATTACACCTTGTCATCTAAACATACTGAAGATCTCAATGAAAAACTTAAGGGGGCACTCAAGAAAATCATTGAGAGTGAAGAACATTATCATTTTGCTTTACAGTCGGCCGAGATGGGAACATGGACCTTAAATTGTAAAAATTACTTAGTAAATTGGGATGAACGGACTCGGGAACTCTTTGGGTTTGCGAAAGGTGAGTATGTTCCATACAATGAAGTCCTTAAATATATTCATCCAGAAGATAGGAATAGAATCGATCAGGAAGTAAAAAAATCACTGACTTATCAAAACAAAGGTGTTTATGACGTACAGTTTAGAACCATTGGAGCACAAGATCTTCAGTTACGGTGGTTGCACTGTAAAGGAAGAGTATACTTTGACCAAGACCAACAAGCCGAATGGTTTGCAGGTACCGCTATAGATATTACCACCCAGCATCAAGAACACGAAAAGCTTGAAACAATTCATCAACTTATCGCCAAAAGAGATCAACAGTTTAGAATGATCGTAGAAGCCGCCGGTATCGGTATATTTTCTATTGACATGGAAACCAAAACAATGGAACTCAATGATCGCTGCCGTGAATTATTTGGCTTCGATCAGCAAGACAACATCAAAGAAGCTGACTTTTTCGACCAAATCCTGCCTCAGTACAGAACTATCATCCATAATGTTTTTCTGGAAGTAACACATAAACAATCTCCTTTCGATTGTCAATGTGAAATAAAAGATAAAAAAACGGGTAAGATAAAATGGTTAAGGTCAATAGGTGGAAGTCAATTGGAATCGGATACAACAAGACATATGATCTACGGCGCTATAATAGACAGCACCAATGACAAGGAAGAAGAAATGAAAAAACTAGACTTTATTAGTATCGCAAGTCACGAACTTAAAACACCGTTGACCTCACTAATTGCCTATATCCAATTACTTCAGGCCAAAGAAGGTACACTGAGCACCGAAAAGCGCATGCAATATCTCCACCAATCGAATGAGCAAGCAACGCGTATGCGCGGTTTAATTGACGGCTTTTTAAATGTTACTCAATTAAATGAGGGTAAGCTAGTGCTTCGCAAAAAGACATTTAACGTTTGCTCTTTAATCGATTATATTCAAAATATCTATTCTTTAAAATCGGTAAAGCACTTCATCCATTATACAGGAGCAATAGATTCGAATTTGGAGATTACTGCCGATCGTGATAAAATCGAACAAGTGTTAATCAACTTCATGGATAATGCCATTAAATATTCACCCAGTAATTCAACAATTACCCTGCATGTGGCAATACAATCAGGTTATTTTGAAGTCGAGATCAAAGACCAAGGAAAAGGCATCAATCACAAGGATCAGAAACAAATATTCAACAAATTCTATCGTGTAAATGACGATGCAGATTGTTACGCGTCGGGATTTGGCATCGGGCTGTTTATTTGCAAAGAAATTATTCAAAAACATCAAGGAGAAATTGGTGTCAACAGCCAGATTGGTCAAGGATCAACCTTTTGGTTTAAAATTCCGCTCAGTGCATAAAGCATAACGCGAGGTATTTTAAACAAAAATTTCCAATAGCAAAAAAAAGCAACAGCTGTAATCAAATAACAACTGTTGCTCTAGCACTTATTCTATAACCTATTTCTTTTTCAAATCCGCTCCAGCAATATCTTCCCATCTATAGTAATGGAATGTTTTATCGTCGCTCATAGTAACAAACAAGCCATGTTTAAAGGTTTCATTTAAATTACAGGAGGTCGTTTCTGAACCATCACTTTGTGTTGCCATAACCGGTACAGTCTTCAGATATTTGTGTTCGAAAGGATTGCTTTGGGTTCCTTCCCGACTAAAGACTTGAAAACGATTTGCACCTTGGTCCGACACCAAGATATATCCGGTACTATCGGTCAATTTATAAATCGAAATACCTTCATGATCTTCTTTAAAACCTGTTGTAGCAAATAATGCCAACTGTTGGTTTCCCTTTGCTGGATCGGCATAGTATTGTTTTACGCCAACTTGTTCGTCCGAATAGTAAATATATCCAAGCTCATTGTCCACCGCTATCGCCTCGATCTCTTTCTTTCCACTAAATGAACCAAATTTGCGAACTAATGTAGCTTTTACCGTACCAGAACCATTATCCTCCAATAAATATTGACCCAAATAGCCTTCTTTTGGTCCATTTTTCCGTCCAACAATAGCATAGATCTCTCCTTTTGGGGAAGTATATAGGGCAATCCCCATCAGATCCCTAAATTCCGGTTCAGTTTCGCTAACAAACATATCCAGTCCCCCTTGATCGATCGGTTTCATATCGGGTAATGAAAAGACACGCAATTTATGGGTCATACGCTCTGTTGTGACGGCGATATCGACAGGTTTCCCCCCCAATACCAAACCGTAGGCTACATCAACATTGTTTGGTCGTTTTAAATTGGAAACCACTTTTTCTTTGACCGTTTTACCCTGTAAATCGTACACGAATAAAGCTCCATCGGCATCTTTATCCGTTGCTATAATCAAACTCTTGCTCGGATCGCTCTTATTGATCCAAATTGCGGGATCATCCGAATCATAACGTACAGCATCAGTCACAATAACGGGCTTAACTGATTCTATATTATTTGTTTGCGCATTTTCGCATGCCATTTGAAGCAGGGTTGATGCTCCCAAAGTTAGTGTTAGTATTGTTTTTAAATTTGTCATTATATGAAGTAAATTAGAATTTGGAACCGAATGCCCCAACATATGCTGCTGGCTGGGGAGAACTATAGATTAGACCGTTTGACATCACCAGGCCACTCGTAAAATGAGGTTTAAAAGCAAGGGTACCAGCCTTTAATGCAGGTGAATTCCCTTGGAGATGAAAATCCCAGGTGGAGTCAAACAGATAGTTGTCGACTGAGGTTTCCAAAGGATAGGCTATAAATTTAGGATTATTATCTCCTGCCGCTTTACCTCTAATATCATTACTACCGCCTACAATATCATTTTTGCCGACCTGAAACTGATCTACATTCAATTGGCTGTAACCATAGTACCAGTTATTACTTGACACAGAACGGTTATCTTCTGGCTTTTTCGGATCGCGCTTGACTCCAAACCGCGTATTAGCAAAAAGATTATTGTAAATCTCGGCTCTGACAGATGCTTCTAACCAAATCGAACCTCCTTTGGCTGTCGGTCTGCGCCATCCAGTGTTGAGCATGGTATTATTGTAAACAATAATATAAGCCTGGGGTGTACGGTCTCCTGAATTGGACAGTTTTAATGCATTGGTATTTACACTATACACTAGGTTATAAGCAACATCTGCAAGACATCCGGATTTGAAATTCATCGCTTCTCCACCTGTCACCCCATTGGAAAAGAAACGGTTGTTAGCAAAAATGATTTTTCCTCCTTCAATATACGTGCAGTCTTCGTGAAAATGACTTACCGTACTATTTTGAACCACTAGTTTTCCATTTGGATTAGAAAACCATAGCGCTGGTAAAGCTTCACCAGACACTTTTTTATACAAGCCCATCTTTACAGAAGTCGACGCGTCTGATGTAATTGCCCCCCCATACTCTATGATGGTATTGTCCAAAACAAGTTCCTGACAGCTTGGAGCGGCTAAAATTCCTCCCCATAATTTGCCAAATTCATTCGTCTTCGTCTTATACCCATCTTCAACCGTAAACTTGACAGGATTTTCAGCTGTACCTAACGCATATAAATTACCCAAAACAACAATTTCAGGCTTATTGACAGAATCCATCAATACAGTTACGCCTTCCTCAATCGTTAGTGTCTTACCTTCGGGAATAATAATATCCCCCTTAATATGCTGCACACTCCCCTTACTCCACACACCGGAGACCTCGCCGATAGCACTTCCATCGGCATCAGAAGTATCAACATCAATATTTGCTTTTTCACAGGCGCTTAACACCACGATAAAAAATGCTAGAAACGATAAAATACATTTATTTTTCATCTGTATATATTTAATTTTAATGATGAAGCGAATCATACTTGTTCAAAACTTGATCGTTCCAAAAAAGGGAAAGCTTCACCGAAACAAACTGTTGTTATTTCACACCGTACATGTTCAGATTAAAACATGTTGTGTTTTACGCGGGTCTATTATTTACTAAACGAATAACGTAAACCAAGGATATAGTTCTGTCCATACAAATCCTTTCTAATCAATGTATTTTCGTCTTCAATAAGCTTTTCAGCGATCTTCTCATTTTCGGGATTTGTTCCTTTCACATACAATTCCATTGGTGTATTCAAGATATTGTTGGCTTTGGCAAAAATGGCCCAACCTGCTTTAAATTTTTTCTCAATAGAAGCATCTAACTGAACAAATCCCTTTTGCCATAAATCATCGTTCAAAAATTGCGATACTGTATTGATCCGTGAGCCGGTATAAGATCCAGCCAACTGTCCTTCCCAGCCATTATTAGCATCTTTGTAAAGCAATGATAGATTGGCCACATGTGCAGCTTGCCCATATAATGGTCTAGTTTGATCCACGATTATCGCTTCTGGGTCCTGTGTGGTTTCATTGATTCGACGCGACATCTTAGCGGTCGTTATACGTGAATGTGTATAGGTATAATTGGCCTTAACACCAAATTTCTGGATATACTTGATGTAATCAACCTCGACACCAAAGTTGTTGGCATTACCAAAATTACCCGGAGTGTAGTATACATCCTGCTTACGAACCTCATCCGGTTGAAAGGTATATTCAATTGGGTTTTTGATTTTTTTATAAAACATACCCACAAGAAATTGGGAAGAAGCTTCAGGGAATAATTCATACCTTAAATCGAAATTATCTGCTAAGGCATGTTTTAAATCTGGGTTTCCTTTTTCTAAAAACTCTTCATTAACCACACTTGAGGGTACAATTTCATAAAATCCAGGTCGGTTTAACGCGCGATAATAGGCTGCATGAAGCTGTTGTTTTTCGTCCAAATGATATTTCATGGTCAAACTTGGCAGCCATTCTGTATAAATTTGTGATCCCTCCGGTCTTTTTTCTCCTGCAGGAAACAATAATTTATAATTCTGATTGCTGTGTTCCATACGGATTCCACCGATCATCTGCCATTTGTCATTCTCATAATTGAACATGCCGTACAATGCTGTGGTCTTCTCACCAGCGTCGTAAGTTAGTGGATTTGCGACAGCTCCAGTAGGATTGGTGACAGTCAGATTGAGATCGGTATAGCGCTGAAAATCCACACCGTATTTATACTTTGCCTCTTCTGCAGAAGCTGGTGATAAGTTGTAGTTATTGTAAAAACTACTACGCTGTTTATCACGATACAGACCTCCGGTCGATAGCTCCAGCTTACTGTTTTCCATTGGAACTTTATAAGCTACATCCCAATAACCTGCATGATCATTATCCGTATTACGCTCCCAACGATAGGTTACAGGAGATTTATTGACGAGAGAAGTTCTTTTACGTTCAAAATTTTCTTCTACTCCATCCAAACTAATCATCGTATTTTGTGGCAATTGATTGCGCGCTGAAGAAAGCACACCTGACCAACGGACATTCAGCCGATTATCTAAAAAATGATGATCCCCCTGTAGGGTACCATTGTAGATCTGTTGCTGTGTTTTTCGACTTCTTGTCACATAGGTCAGTTCGGCTTTACCAATACTGGGATCATACTGGCCATTATATATCGTATTCACAGCATCACGCAATTGCATGTTATTTAAATTCACATACATTTGATAGAAGCTAATCCGATGATTCAGATTAAATCGATAGTCGATCTTGTTATGCAAACCTAAGCGTTGTTGCTGTTCATCATATTGACGATCACTCTGCTCAGTAATTACCGCATTGGGATTTACGCCAACGACAGCCGATTTGTAGAAAATAGAACGACTGCCACGATGTAAATTTTGATAACTCGCACCCAAAATAACGCCCAATTTATCATCCAAATACCGATTGCCTATTGTCAAATTGCCGACAAGGTCTGGAAGTGGCTTTTTATAAGTATAATCTAATGCACCCTTATTAAAATCAGCAGCGGTTGCATTGTAATTCTTCCCATGCTGTTCATATGGCGATTTTGCCGAGGTTCCGCTTGTCGAAAAGCTTCCAAAATCCCGATTAAAATAACGTTGGCTATAACCTGTTGCCAAATTTGCTTGAAGCAATAGCTTTGTCGGCGCCGATTTCATAACCATATTGACAACCCCACCCACTGCATCGGCTTCCATATTTGGTGTTAGCGACTTGTAGACTTCTAAGCGTTCCAACATATCTGAAGGAAATAAATCCAAAGGCACATAACGGTATTTATTATCTGGACTCGGAACTTTTACGCCATTCACCAAAGTCGTGTTGTAACGTTTATCCATCCCTCTCAGAATTGCGTATTGCCCCTCGCCATTCGAATTTCTTTCTATGGATACACCCGAAACACGCTGTATAACATTTGCGACGGTGATATCGGGAGAAATCTCTATTGCGCGCGCCGAAACAACATTCATAATTTGTGACGCATTCTTTTCTAAACGCCGCGCGCTAGGATCGTCATCCCCACCGTTTCGACGTCCTTTTATAGTTACTTCCATTAATGTTTGTTCGGTCGATGTCAGCTGAAAAATAAAATGAGGGGTATTTTCTTTTTGAATCTCGATTTCTTTAATTAGTTCGGCGTAAGCCATATGCTTGATATGGACCTTATCCACACCTGCAGATAATCCTTTGAATTCAAACGAACCATCCAATTGTGTTTTGGTCGATAGCCCACTTTGTTCCAAGAAAACTGTTGCACCAGCAATAGCTTCACCAGTCTGACCATCCAATACCTTACCTTTGATTTTGGTCGCATAAGCAGCGCTGACCGAAATACTGGAGGCAAGTAATACTGTTAAAAAGTTTTTCATTTTGCTTAGATTATTATGAATCTTTGATTGTTGTCGCAAAGATGGCAGCCAATTTTAATCACACAAAATATCGAGCGTTACAACAAGGAAACAAGGCAGAAAATGGGTTATACAGCGAGGAAACAAACACTACTAAACAACTAATAAACAACAGTTTAAATGCTATTTAAACGCCATTAACATTCTATTACTCCTGTGTTAAAAAATTATGAAATCCCAACAAGATAGCCCGCTAGATCCTCTCCTTGTTCCAATCTTAATTTTTTTCGCAATCGATGTCTGGCAACACGAAGGCTATCTTGTGATATGCCCAATAAGACGGCAATATCGATATTATTCAAATTTATTTTAAGCAATGCGATTAACCGCATATCCGCGGCCGTCAAATCTGGAAATCGTCGAATAAGTTTTTCAAAAAAGCTGTGATGTACCTTTTCGAAAGTTCCCATAAACTCTTTCCAATGAATACCCTGTGTGATATTTTCATTGATCTGCAACACCAACTTCTGCATCTGTCGTTTTTGATCCCGGCGTTCGTCCTTAACCATTCCTTTTAATTCATCACGAAGTTCTTCCAAAAATTGATTGTTACGGATTAAATTTAGGGTATGGGATGTCAATTCCTTTTGCTTGAGCGACAGTTCTTGTTTGAGCTGCTTATCTTCAAGCAACTGGTTTTTAAGTGCAATTTCGGTCAACTCGCGTTCGGCCTCCTGTTTTCGGGAATCGGAGATCTGGTTTTTGATCTTAATTTTCTGGCGACTATGCAATACATAGGATAATACAATTAACAAAATTAAAACCACGATTGTTCCCCAGAGCATGATTAAGTTGATTCTTTTGGTTACTTGTAATTTCTCGATCTCTTCGGCTTGTTGATTCATATCGTAGAGTGCCTGAAAAAAAGCAGTATGGCGAGCACCATCCACACTATAAAGTTCAAGCACCAACTTACGGCTCTTTTCTGCATAAAAATAGGCGCTATCCATCTGCTCACGCAAGGCGTAGGTTCTACTCAAATCTTTTGTCGTAGCAGCCATTTGATACACATCACCCAAATTTTCCGCCATCTGATAAGCCAATTGCGTGAGTTTAATACTTTCTGGATATTTATTGGTCTTCCTAAAAATATCGCCCATATTATTTATGACCACAATTTTTCCATAATTGTCTTTTGTTTCCGTATAGAGGGTACGTGCTTTTTCAAAATGAAAAAAAGCGCTGTCATACCTTGCAAGATCTTCATAAATACTGCCTAAATTTTCATGGATCTTGGCTTCTCCATTTTTATTACCAATACTGCTATAAATGGACAAAGCAAGATTCTGGTAGACAAAGGCGGAGTCGTAGTTCGCTTCCTTTTCAAATAAATGACCTATATTCCCTAATGTACCTGCCTCTCCATTTTTATCCCCTTCTGTTCGGAAAGAATGTAGCGCCTTGTTAAAATAAACTTTCGCTAGATCATGTTGTTTGTTGAAAATATTGAGCTCCCCGATATCACTCCAATTCGAAGCAAGATGCTGTTTTGAATTTAATTGCGTATAGATTCGATCGGCTTGAAAATAGTAGTCCTGCGCCTGTCCATAATGCCCCTGATTAACACATAACCATCCAATCGCCTGTAAACAATTGGCTTGTAATAATAAGTCTTTATCCGTAACAGCTTTTGCATAACGTTTTTTTACGAGCATAATTGCAGAATCAGGATGGTTTTGACTTAATCCTCTAATATCCTTAAAGGATTCAACCTGCGCAGTACCTGGCTGCCACAAAAAAAGCTGTATAAAAAAAAGTAGAAACAAAATAATTTTATCAGAAATCCTCATATTTCATGTAAATAATCGAATTGCAAATGTACATGAAACATGTTAACACAATATTAAATTACATAGAGTAATACGAGTTTTAACATAAGGAAGGCTGACTTATTTTTATCCACCAAGCTCAACGATATACTATTAAAAAAGCCCTTTTATTGACGATACACATCAATAAAAGGGCTTGAAAATAGACAATCCCAAAACCGGTTAATTACTCGATTTCAATTCAATGAGCGGAGTGATCCGTTCTAATATATCAAATGCCACCTCTGCCATTTTGTTACCCTTATTGTCCAATAGTGGATTAACTTCAACAATTTCAAAACAAATCACCTTACCCGATCGGATGATCTCTTCTAAAATCGACACAATCTCCCTTGGCAAAAACCCCTTCGGTACTGGTGTTCCGGTGCCATCCGAGATCAATTCACTATCCATGCTATCCACATCAAAAGAGATATAAATCATATCACATGCTTCTAGGATTTTCAATGCTTCAGCCACACAATCGGTTATTCCGCGCTGTCTCGTATCTTCCACACGATAGTTCTTAATGCCAAGTCGTTCAATGACCAGATCTTCCGGTTCTTCCGTATCCCTTACACCAAAATAAATCAAATGATTGGATAGTATTTTACCTACTGGGCCAGCTATTCGTTTTAGTTTATTCCAAAATTCTTGTGTCGATTCGTCTATTTTATTGATTTTACACGGGATATTATCCTCATTCAACATCGCCGCTAAAGGCATACCATGCATATTACCAGAAGGTGTTGTGTGCGGAGAATGAATATCGGCATGCGCGTCTACCCAGATCACACCGAGTTGTTTATCAGGATAAGCGGACTTTAAACCACTGATCGTCCCCATTGCGGAGGAATGATCCCCTGAAAACACCAATGGAAAATTGCCGGAAGATAAGCTATCTTCAACGGTGGAAGCTACTTGTTTGCATTGTTCATAAACCTGCTGAATATGTTTCGCAAAAGGATGATTATCATTCTGATAAATGGAGCTATTTCGAGTCGGCACATCAACAAATGGATAGTTAATGAAATATTGACTTCCTTTATTAATTGCAGCTATCTCGATGGCGTCGATACCCAGATCTGAACCCCTAGTCCCTGCTCCTATATCCGATCTGTTTTTGATCAATTCAATCATTTTCTCCATACACTATTTCAAATTAGTCAACGATCGCTCAATGATCCCTAAGCAAGTCTCGACTTGCTCTTTTGTAATAACCAGCGGCGGAGCCAATCGAATTTTGTTACCATGTGTAGGCTTCGCTAAAAGTCCATTTTCTTTAAATTTGAGACAGATATTCCAGGCCAAATCACTTTCTTCATCCGCATCAATTACAATGGCAGTCAAGAGCCCCTTTCCTCGCACTTCTGTAATTAACGTGCACTTAGCAGCAATCTGACGCAATCCATCCAAAAACAAGGCCCCCATCTGAAACGCCCGTTGCGTCAAATTTTCATCCCGCACAACATTTAACGCTTCCATAGCCACTGCACAGGCCAATGGGTTCCCACCATAAGTCGAACCATGTTCGCCCGGTTTAATACATAACATAATGGAATCATTTGCCAACACTGCTGATACCGGCAATACACCGCCCGATAAAGCTTTCCCTAAAATCAGAACATCTGGTTTGCTTTGACTCTGCGCATCATCAATAGCATAGGATGCCAACATACTTCCCGTCCGAGCAATACCGGTTTGGATTTCGTCTGCAATAAACAATACATTGTATTTTGTACATAATTGTCTCACGTGCATAAGATAATTCTCATCAGGAACGACAATACCCGCTTCGCCCTGAATTGGCTCAACGATAAAACCGGCGATATTTTCATCTGCTTTGAATAACTGTTCTAGTGCATCAACATCATTATAGGGAACGAGTACTATGCCATCTAAAAAGGGTCCAAATTCATGTGTTGCAGTAGGATCATTGGATGCCGATATAACAGAGATAGTCCTGCCGTGGAAATTGTCCCTGGCAAAAACAATTTTCGCTTGATTGGCTGCTACCCCTTTGACCTGATAGGCCCATTTACGACAAAGCTTCATTGCCGTTTCCACTGCTTCGACACCCGAATTCATGACCAAAGCCTTATCAAATCCAAAAAGCTGACAAAGCATTTCTTCAAAATCACCCAGTTTATTATTATAAAATGCTCTGGATGTTAATGTTAATTTCTCGGCTTGCTCTTTTAAAGCCTGTATAATCCGAGGATGGCAATGTCCTTGATTGACAGCTGAATATGCAGATAAGAAATCAAAATAAGACTTTCCATCAACATCCCACACCATCACTCCTTCAGCTCGTTCCAAGACGACCGGAAGAGGATGATAATTGTGCGCTCCATATTTTTCTTCTTTGGCAATGAACATCTCGCCCTTACCTTGTTTAGCTACTGTACTCATAATTCAGTTTTTTCTAATAATAACAAATATACAATTTTTACTATTTTACCATAGAATAAATAAAATTTAACGCTAAATTAGCTTTTAAATATCAAAATTAACTTTTAAACCGTATTTACAATGAACAGTATCGATGACTTTGATCTACAGATTTTAAAATATTTAGACGAAGATGGACGAATGGCCTACTCTGCAATAGCAACAGCCATGGGGGTATCCAATACCATGATTCATCAACGAATCAACCGTTTGACAGAACAAGGAATACTGACAGGTATAAAGCCTGTATTGGATGAAAAGAAGCTAGGCTATGATTGGGGTGCTTTTACGGGGCTAAGTTTAGAAAAAGATCACGACTCGAGCAGAATTATTGAAGAGCTCAAAAAAATACCAGAAGTTACAGAATGCTACTATATTACGGGCAACTACACCTTATATGTGAAAATTATTGCTAAAAATCACGAGCATATGCGGCAATTGCTCTATGAAAAAATCGATAGCATTCCAGGAATTGCAAAAACAGATTCCCTTATTGAGTTAGGCTGTGCCTTCAAACGTAATATTATATTCTAGTACAAGACAACAGCCAATGAGATCCTGAACCCGATTTTTCAGGGTCTCACGCTACTTACCGATATTTGCCAACTCCTCTTCCGTCCAATAGATCAACTCCCGCAAAACATACACATTTTCATAACTTCCTAAGCCATCGATGTAATCCCACAAATCACCTTCAACCTTCACAGGTCTTCCATGATGAAGGATGTCATATCCATTGTCTAACCAATTTTGTATCTGCTCTTTATCCATTGTTATCAAAACTTATTGTTAATTATCTTTAAAATGACTATATCAAATATAATGTATTTTACTATGGCTCCCCACATCTGTCTAAAAGAAACTCAAATTTCAACAACTTTTTGACATAGCCTATATCACAATTCAATAAGTTCTCACGCTAATTGACAAATTTTAAAAATAAAAAAAGTATATTCGTATAACATCAAATATCATTATTATGGCAGATTTTTTCTACGTTGGATACGAAGGTGAAGACGAATTACTCGAACTGGTGGCTGTATCTACTATTCAATCCCTCCTCTATTTTCAGGATGCCGATCAAGAGGATTTTACCACAATAAAGACAGCTATTGATCAAAATTTTATCGTTGAAGAAGACTTGATTACTGTAGCAGATACCCTCCGATTGGATCAATCCATTGTACGTTTTACTCCTGGCAAGCCTAATTATAAAGACTAATTACGATTCAATCACTGGAGCAAATAACTCTCCATAATCAAGCTTTAATTCAGGGTAGTTCGTAAAGAAAATAAGTAAGGAAATAATGAAGGTAGTTCTAATTGGCGGATCTGGTGCTACAGGAAGGGCGCTCGTTCAATTGATGTTGAAATCGGATGAAATAACAGAAATTGTTTTGCTTTTAAGGCGTGTATCGTTTGAGGAGCACATGAAATTAAAACAGGTCATCGTAGATTTCGAAAATTTAACTGACTTTGAGCAAGTGATACAAGGCGACGTCGCGATATCCTGCCTTGGCACTACTTTAAAAACCGCAGGTAGTAAAGATGCACAATGGAAAATTGATCATGATCTTAATCTGCAATTTGCGGCATTGTCCAAAAAGAATGGTTTTCCTACCTTTCTCTTATTATCGGCTGTCCTTGCTGATCCGGCTTCAAAAATTTTTTACAACCGCATGAAAGGAAGCCTTGAACAGGATATTAAAGCGCTTAATTTCAATAAACTTATTATTTTCCAGCCGGGAGGACTAATCCGGCCAAATACAGATCGCATGGGTGAAAAAACAGCTATAACCGCCCTTCGTATCTTCAATAAAATTGGATTATTCAAAAAATACGAAGCACTTTCAGTAGAACAAGTTGCTAAGGCAATGTTACAGGCAGTCAATCAATATACAACAGGCAGCCATACCCTAAGCGTGAAAGAAATTAAGACATTAGCGGCAGAAAACAGTTGAAACAACTAAAAATAATTCATAATATTGAATTAACAATAAGCTAATGCTAGGACTGTAATTTGTGTTTTTTTAAAATAACAACTATTCAAATGAAAAAACACATTTTATTTCTGTTCCTGCTCGTTTTTGTACATGTTTTCCCCTCTTTTGGTCAAGAAGCAAAATACATCTTTTATTTAATTGGAGATGGTATGGGCCTCAACCAAGTTAACCTTACCGAAATCCATCAAGCTGAAATACAGCAGAAAAATAACCCAATCCCACTTGTTTTTACCCAATTCCCCCATGTTGGATTTGCCTCCACGCATTCACTCTCCAATGGAGTAACGGACTCTGGTGCCGGAGGTACCGCATTAGCCGTCGGAAAAAAAACCAAAAATGGAGTGATCGGTATGGACAGTACCGGAACAGTTTCCTATAAGAGTATAGCCTATGCCGCGAAACAAAAAGGAAAGAAAGTCGGTATAATTACAAGCGTCAGCATAGACCACGCCACCCCTGCTTCATTCTATGCCCATCAACCCGATCGTGACATGTATTATGAAATCGGCAAAGAAATTGTAACGTCCAATTTCGATTTTTTTGGCGGATCCAATTTTCTCAAACCCGAAACAACCTTTGATCACAAAAAGGCACCATCACTTTTCCCTATCTTAGAAAAAGCCGGCTATAAAGTGCTTAAAGGAAAAGATGCTTATGTACAACTACCCAATAAATCAGATAAGATTATATTGATGAATTCAGATGGCACTCCTGTAGATGCCCTTAAATATGCCATCGACCAAAAGCCAGGTGATCTAAAATTGGCAGATATCACATCTGCAGCTATTAATTCACTACATCAAGACAACACGAATGGTTTCTTTTTAATGATTGAAGGTGGAAAAATTGACTGGGCATGCCATGCAAATGATGCTGCGACCACTATTCAGGAAGTATTAGATTTCAATGCCTCCGCACAACTTGCCTATGATTTTTATAAAAAGTTCCCCAATGAAACACTTATAGTGGTTACAGCGGACCATGAAACAGGAGGATTAGGTGTCGGTAATGGAAGTTCTTCCCTGAAAACAAAATTCTTAGCTCAACAAAAAACCTCGCAATCAGAACTTTCGAACGCAATTGGCAAGCTCCGCAAGAATAATCCAAATGCAACATGGGATGATCTAAAGAACCTCATCGCTGATCAAACTGGTTTATTTTCCAAAATTACAATCCATGAAACTGATCGTAGTGCTTTAGAAGCTGCCTATCAAAAAAGCTTTGTCGATCATCAAAATGAAACCGCAAAAAGCCTTTACGCAAGCGACGACAAGATAGCCGCATTGAGTATTTCAATCTTAAATCGGATGGGATCAATAAGCTGGGCCTCAAATAACCATTCGGCCGCCTATGCACCGGTATATGCAATCGGAGTTGGCTCCGAACAATTCAACCAGAAAATGGATAACACAGATATACCAAAGAAAATCGCTGCATCAGCAAAACTTAGTTTAGACTAAACAAAAAAGATCCCCAAGAAATCTTGGGGATCTTTTTATTGAGCCTCTTATCGGAATCGAACCAATGACCTACTGATTACAAGTCAGTTGCTCTACCAGCTGAGCTAAAGAGGCTTTTAAAGAAGTTTAATGCATTTTGCTTAAAAGAGCCTCTTATCGGAATCGAACCAATGACCTACTGATTACAAGTCAGTTGCTCTACCAGCTGAGCTAAAGAGGCTTTTTAAAGAAGTTTAATGCATGTTGCTTAAAAGAGCCTCTTATCGGAATCGAACCAATGACCTACTGATTACAAGTCAGTTGCTCTACCAGCTGAGCTAAAGAGGCGTTACTTCTTTTCAATCTTATAACGTCTGACCGTTTTAAGATGCTGCAAATATCGAAAGCTTAAACCAAAAATGCAAGTCGATTTCAAGAATTTTATACCCTGCTAAGCCAATTATTTAAAAATCAAGCGCATTATTTTTAATAACTGAAAATTTGTCATGATTCAATAAAAATTATTGCCATTTTTTCCGAAGTATGGCTTAAAACCCGAATGGCACTTCAATTGTTATAACCCATATGTATCAACGAAACTTTAAATAAGAGAATAAAAATGAATTTTAACAACTATACAATTAAAGCCCAAGAGGCTATACAAAAAGCTTCCGAAATTGCGGCTGGCCATCAACAACAGGCGATTGAGACAGCGCATATTTTAAAAGCTTTACTCACAGTGGATGAAAATGTTGTCAGCCACTTATTAAAAAAGTTAAATGTCAACATCAGCTATCTCGGAACGGAACTAGATAAACAAATTGAAGGTTTTCCGAAGGTCAGTGGCAGCAATATTTATTTAAGTAGCGATGCCAACAATGCACTTCAGAAAGCACAGGGCTATCTCAAAGAATTCAATGACGAATTTGTCTCGGTAGAACATTTATTATTGGGTATTCTGGCAACTTCTGATAAGACCTCAACATTACTTAAGTCACAGGGCGTTACAGAAAAAGACTTAAAGACCGCCATAAAAGAATTGCGCGGAAACAGTCGGGTAACTGATCAAAATGCGGAGGCCACCTACAATGCACTGGGGAAATATGCCCGAAATTTAAATGAATATGCCGAGTCCGGCAAATTGGATCCCGTCATCGGCCGTGATGAAGAAATTCGACGTGTGATGCAAATACTCTCCCGTCGTACCAAAAACAACCCGATACTTGTCGGTGAACCTGGGGTTGGTAAAACGGCTATTGCGGAAGGTATTGCTTACAGAATTATAAAAGGCGACGCACCCGAAAACTTAAAATCTAAGATTGTATTTTCCTTAGATATGGGCGCTTTGGTTGCCGGAGCTAAATATAAAGGTGAATTTGAAGAACGTCTAAAAGCGGTTGTAAAAGAAGTTACCGATTCCAATGGAGACATTATACTTTTTATCGACGAAATCCATACATTGGTAGGTGCTGGAGGTGGTGAAGGCGCAATGGATGCGGCTAATATCCTCAAACCGGCGTTAGCTAGAGGTGAACTACGTGCAATTGGAGCGACAACCTTAAACGAATACCAAAAATACTTTGAGAAAGATAAAGCATTGGAGCGCAGATTCCAGAAAGTTATGGTTGAAGAACCTGACACGCAAGATGCCATTTCCATTCTCCGTGGCCTAAAAGAACGCTACGAAACACACCATAAAGTACGCATTCTGGATGAGTCTATCATTGCTGCCGTGGAATTGTCACAGCGCTATATTGCCGATCGTTTTCTACCAGATAAAGCGATTGATTTAATTGATGAGGCAGCATCCAAATTGCGCCTTGAAATGGATTCTGTACCGGAAGCTGTCGATGAGCTTGAACGTCGTATCATGCAATTGGAAATTGAGCGTGAAGCTTTGAAACGTGAAAATGACGATAAAAAAGTTGCAGAATTATCGGAAAGTATCGCTAATCTATCTGCGGAAAGAGATACCTTAAGAGCGTCATGGCAAGAAGAAAAGAGTCTTGTTGACAATGTCAATCAAGAGATTGAGAATATTGAAAACTACAAACTCGAAGCTGAGCAGGCCGAACGTTCCGGAGACTATGGAAAGGTAGCAGAACTTCGTTATGGACGAATTAAAGAAGCGCAAGAAAAAGTAGACAAACTAAAGGCTGAACTCGCTGAAAAACAAGAAAGCAAGCGTATGCTCAAAGAAGAAGTTACTTCAGAAGACATTGCTGATGTTGTCGCAAAATGGACAGGAATACCTGTGAGCAAGATGATTCAATCAGAACGCGAAAAATTATTGAATCTGGAGGAAGAGCTTCATAAACGTGTCGCCGGTCAGGATGAAGCAATAGAAGCTATTTCCGATGCCATTCGTCGATCACGTGCTGGATTAAATGATGCGAAACGACCAATAGGATCGTTCATATTTTTGGGGACTACCGGAGTCGGAAAAACCGAACTTGCAAAAGCACTTGCCGAGTTCTTATTTGACGACGAACAATCCATGGTTCGTATTGATATGTCGGAATATCAAGAACGACACGCCGTGTCTCGTTTAATCGGAGCGCCTCCGGGATATGTCGGCTATGATGAAGGCGGACAGTTGACTGAAGCAGTCCGAAGAAGACCCTATTCTGTTGTTTTGTTAGATGAAATTGAAAAAGCTCATCCCGATGTATTCAATATCCTATTGCAGGTATTGGATGATGGCCATCTTACAGACAACAAAGGTCGTACGGTAAACTTCAAAAACACCATTATCATCATGACCTCCAATACGGGGTCAACCATTATACAGGAGAATTTCAGTCATCTGACCGATGATAATAGGGATGAAATTATCGCCAAAACACGCAATGAGGTCTTCGATCTTTTAAAACAGTCGATTCGCCCCGAGTTTTTGAACCGTATCGATGAAGTGATTATGTTTACGCCATTAAATCGAGACGAAATTGGAGATATTGTTCGTTTACAATTTGCACATGTTCAGAAACAGCTGGCCGAACAAAATATATTCATTACGGCTTCTGATGAAGCAATGGATTGGTTGGCACAGCTTGGTTATGACCCAATTTATGGGGCTAGGCCACTAAAACGTGTTATTCAAAAACGAATTTTAAATGAACTATCAAAGGAAATTTTATCCGGAAAAGTAAATCGCGATTCGATTATTCGTCTGGATGTATTCGACGGTAAATTTGTGTTCATCAATAAACAAGAACAATAAAAAAAGAACGTCCGACAGTACTGTCGGACGTTCTTTTTTTATTGTTAATTTTTAAACATTTAACCTGTAATACCTAAAGCTTTTAACAACTTGTTTACATCGTCTTCGCCGTCCAAATGCTGTACCAATACTTTGGTTTTTGCGTCATAGATATAGAGCGATGGGTAATTGCTTGGCTTAAATTTTTCAATAAATTGAGTTCCAGCATCAAACAAGAATTTGACATTTGGGGCACTTTTCAATGCCTTCGCATGCATATTAATAAATCCATCGACATAAGGCTTATCATTCATGGAGATAAAATAGAAGGATACATTCTTGAATTTGGACAAATTGCGTGCGATACCAGCCCCCATTTTCTGGCAATGGCCACAACCCGGGTCGTAAAAATCCAACACAATATAGCCCGATTTTGGAAGCCTGTCTGAATTAAACTTGCTGGCCTGATAGACCTCCTCAAAAGTAAACGATGGAAGTGTTTTGGGTACCTGTGCAAAAACAGGTTTAAATAAGAAAAATACACTTACAAAAAATAGGGAACAAAGGAACCTCATGTTAAAGAAATTTAAACCAACAGTGACTATTCAATTAATTTTAATCAATAATACTTAAAAATGCGCTTCAGTCAACTATTATTTTAGTTTTTTTACAAAAAATCCGTAAGTTTGGGCTAATTTTTAAATCGATCAAATCTATTAATACTTATTAATCGTGAAAAAACGAATTGCTATTTTTGCTTCAGGTTCAGGGTCCAATGCTCAAAAAATAATGGAACATTTCAAGTATTCAGATGAAGCTGAGGTTGCCTTGATTTTATCCAATAACCCTGATGCTTACGTTATTCAACGAGCCGACAATTTTGAAATACCTGCACATATATTTGATCGTGACGAATTTTACAAAACCGACAACGTTGTCAACATTCTTAAAAACTTAAATATTGATCTGATTGTTTTGGCGGGTTTTCTTTGGCTCGTTCCAAATAACCTGCTGAAAGCATTTCCAAATCAAATTATAAATATACATCCTGCTCTCCTACCAAAATATGGTGGCAAAGGTATGTATGGTGACCATGTACATAAAGCCGTTTTGGCCAATAAGGAAGAGGAACATGGCATTACGATCCATTTCGCAAATGAACATTTCGACGAGGGGGAAATTATATACCAAGCACGATTCAAAGTGGATCCCAACGATACTTTAGACATTATTAAATTTAAAGGACAGCAACTCGAACATCAGTACTTCCCTAAAATAATTGAAAATCTGATCAAAAAAATGTAAAAACAATTCTATTATTTAGAATTGTTTTAAACAAATTGTAACTTTGTATTATGAACGAAGTTATTGAATCTGTGTTGGAGATCGATGAGTCAGAAAATAAAGCTGGGTTGTTTCAGTTTCGGAATACGGCTATGAACCCTTTTTCTGACTTTTCTTGTGCCTGCTTTAAAAAGTGTTGCAAAAAATATAAAGAAGGCAAACGCTGTAAAAAATGTCCGGGACGAAAAAAATAGCTATTTATTGACTACTCTTCCAGGTAGTCTAAATCTTTATCAAAGCTTTCTTCTAACTGGGTCAACGAATAAATTGCTATACCCGAAAGAACGACAACCATTGTAATTGCTGCTGGCACAATTCCAAATGCATTTACTAGAAGTCCATATAGCATTGTTGACGGAATGAGTGCACCCCGTACAAAATTGGGGGCCGTCGTTGCGACAGTTGCTCTAAGATTTGTACCAAATTGTTCCGCTGAGATAGTCACAAAGGTTGCCCAATACCCTACTCCTAAGCCCATTATAAAGGCAAGGCTTAAAAACTTCGTCGCGGTAATACCATCACTCAATAAATACCATAGTGAACTTCCAATGATAATTAATTGACATATAAACACCACTTTTTTGCGGGATTTTAAAATCTGTGCGAATATTCCTGCCAGTACATCCCCGATAGAAATACCGATATAGGTAAACATCACCCCTTGACCAGCACTCAGTGTACCTGCAGCCCCCAAGGCCTTACCGATCTCCGGAGCTTGAGTAACCAAAACACCGACAACAAACCAGATTGGAAGACCAATGCATAGACAGTTGACATACCGTTTTAAGCGGCTTTTATTTGTGAAAAGCATGCGAATATCCCCTTTCACAACACCCGATTTATCTTGCTCCTTAAATAATCCTGATTCAAAAGAGCCAATGCGCAACAATAGCAACAGTAAGCCCATTCCACCACCGACAAAGTAGGCCGTCCGCCAGTCAAATTCTTCCGAGACAAAATAGGCCAATATAGCGCCTAAAACACCGACACCGGCAACCAACATGGTCCCATAACCGCGTTTTGATTTATGCATACTTTCAGAAACCAGGGTAATTCCCGCCCCCAGTTCTCCGGCCAAACCAACGCCCGCTATAAAACGAATAATACCATAAATAAGCACATCATGTACAAAACCATTTGCAATATTCGCTACAGAGTATAAAAGAATCGATCCAAAAAGCACTTTTAAACGTCCAAATTTATCCCCTATAATCCCCCAAAGAATTCCACCCAACAGCAAACCGCCCATTTGCATATTGAGCACAAATTCACCTTTTACCCGCATCTCTTCCGCAGGGACGCCAATATCAGTGAAGGACTGAATACGGACGATGGAGAAAATAATCAAATCATAGATATCGACGAAATAGCCCAGTGACGCAATCATAACCAGTAACCACACTTTTTTATTGGGTTGTTTTTCTTTTATTGTTGACATTTTAGGTTTTTTGATCTGTAAAAATACCATAGTGAAGCTATAAAACCAAGATTTCGAAAAATAATCCGACACATTGTTTTATTTTTGCATCATGAGATATAGTCCACTTGCCTTAACATGGCTATTACGTATTTACCCGCCCTTTCTATTTCAAGGAATCTGGGTAAAAAAAATTAGTCCTGGCTTCCAAGGTGCCAAAGTAAAAATATATAAAACACCATTCAACATCAATACCAACAAAACACTCTTTGGTGGAACAATCTTTTCTGCAGCAGACCCCATCTTCCCTATCCTAATCGACCAATACCTTCAAAAAATTGGCTTTAAGAAAACCGTTGCTTGGTTAAAATCATCACAGATCACCTTTAAGAAACCCGGCAAAACCAGCGTGGAATATTCTGTGCAACTCTCAGAGGAAATCCTTGAAGAATGTGCTCATATTATCCGCACAAAAGGCAAAGTAGTAAAGGATTTTACCCTGGAAATTAAAGATAAGTCTGGCGATCTCTGTGCCACGGTACGTTGTGAAACCTATATTCGTGACTTGAATTTTACATTCCCTTCCAGAAATCGAAATATTGAGCCATAAGAAATTAATATATTTGTCCAATTACCAAAAAACATAAAACATGAATAAAATCGCGTTTGTAGCTATCGCATCCTTGGCAATAGCAGCATGTGGAACCCAGGGAAATGGTGCAACAGGTGTAAAAGCCCTGCAAGATTCAACTATTAAGATACATGATGAAATTATGCCTCAAATCGCTCATTTCGACCGCGATGCTGTTAAGATAGATTCTATTTTGGCAAATTTAAAAAACCTAAAAACAACTAAGGCTGATTTAGACACCAATTTAACAAGAAAAGAGCTAAGCACATTGAAAGCTAATTTAGAAAGTGCTACAGACCATATGATGGACTGGATGAAAGGATATAACCCAGATTCAACAGATGTTAAATATTTTGAAACAGAGCTTCAAAAAGTAAGTGATATGAAAAAAATATTTGATAATGTTGCTAAAGAAAGCCAAGACAAATTAAAGAATTTTTAAATCCAAAAATTCAAATAACACAGTCCGCCCCTCTTTAGGTTAACATTAAGTTGTTCGTGTAAAGATGGAATCAAGCTTTAACAAACAAAACTATTAAATACATGAGATCCATAACTAAATTTTACTGCGCAACTGGTCTTTTACTCGGTTTATTTTCCTGTAAAAACAATAGCCAGACAAGCTTACCCATCTATGGCGAAAGAGAAGCTGTAGAAAAAACAGTTGATCGAAAACAAATCGTAGATACAGTCTATCATACTATTCCGCCTTTTAAACTGCTCAATCAGGATAGTACAATGATTTCAGACAAAGATTTTGAGGGTAAAGTATATATCACCAACTTCTTCTTTACCCATTGTCCAAGTATCTGTCCGACGATGAATCGCAACCTATTAAAGATATACCAGCAATACAAGGATAATGAAGAAGTTCGTTTCCTGTCCCATAGTATAGACTTTAAATACGATCAACCCTACGTACTGAAAGATTATGCCAATAAATTGGGTGTAACCAATAATCACTGGCAATTTGTTTCGGGGACTAAAGCAGAAATATATGGCCTAGCCAATCAATACCTGGTTTATACCGCTGAAGATAAAAATGCGCCTGGAGGTTACGATCATCAGGGGTACCTTGTCTTAATAGACAAAGATAAGCGAATTCGGGGCGCCTACGACGGTACAAATGATGAGCAAGTAAAAAAACTGATGAACGACTTACCTTTACTCTTGAGCAAGGATAAAAAATAACATGCACATTCTCTTAAAAACAGGTATAACAATTGGTGCTATTTTAGCGGTCTTGATAAGCTGTCAGCATGAAGTTGATATCAAAACTGCGCAATATGCGGTCAACGGTCAAAAGGTATACCGAACACATTGTCAAAATTGTCATGGAGAGAAAGGTGAAGGATTGGGCAATCTCTATCCGCCCCTAACCGATACCACCTTTCTGCAAACTCATCGTAAAGATCTTGCTTGCATCATCAAGCACGGAACTTCTGGTGAACTTGAAGTTGCGGGTAAAAAGTTTAATAATACCATGCCCGCTTCAAATCTTTCCGCAATTGATATCGCTTATGTATTAACCTATATCAATACCAAGATCAACAAAGGGAAAAATTTATATCCTTTGGAAGATGTTGAGAAAAGTTTAAAAGGTTGCAAATAGAAAAGCGGTGATTTAATCAAATCACCGCTTTTCTATTTGCGATCCTTCACCTCTACCTCCCCTCCACCGATCAAAAAAAAATAAAAATACGAAAACAATTTCATCTCTTTTTCCTTATTGTATTATTGATTCAAATCGTTTTATATTTATTGATTTATAACAATATTCTGACATTTTGGATCCAAATTAATCGTTAATTTTGCAACCGAATGAACGTTCGATTGATGAATTCCAATGAAAAAATTGCGGCAGTATTTGCCAGCACACTAAAACTTATACAAACAAACGGCTTCCATGGAACGCCGATGAGCAAAATCGCACAAGAGTCTGATGTAGCAATTGGGACTATCTACCATTATTTCCCGTCAAAAGACGATCTAATTTTTGGTTTGTTCAAACATTGTAGAACACTACTCAATGAGTATATTTTTGATGGTATAAAAGATGATTTCGACTATAAAGACTCATTTTTTCATATTTGGCGCAACTTTGTCAAGTTCTATCTAGAGAACGGGCACATCTTTAGTTTTTTTGAGCAGTTTTTTTCCTCCCCTTATTACGAGAAGAACAAAGCTGAGATACAAGAACCTGTGGGGGGGCAAAACAAAGTTGTTGATTTTTTACAGGAAGGCATTGATCGAAAAATTTTGAAGCAGGTAGATGTCCATCTTTTGGTGGCAAGTTACATTGGCGTGGCACTATCAACTGTTCACAGCATCAAATTTAAAGATCTCAAGTTTTCCGAACAAAATGTGGAGGACTTAATGGGGATTATTTGGGATGGGGCTATTAATAGAGAAAAAAATAATTAATTACATATATGAAGTTTAATAAAATCGTTTATTCCTTAGCGGCCCTATCGCTTTTGAGTAATACAGGATTTGCACAACAGCAATCTGAAAACTTGCCGGCAAATGCAACACTTCAGCAGCTGATTGATTACGCCTTACGTAATCAAATCGCTGTAAAACAAGCGCAATTGGACGAGACCATCGGTGAAAAGGATATTGACATCTCTCTTTCAGGTTGGTATCCACAATTGGGTCTAAAAGGAAGTTATAATTATAATGTCATTGTTCCATTAGCAAATATTGGCGGAAATAATATCAAAATGGGGCAGAACAATGCAAGTGCATTAACGCTTCAAGCGGATCAACAGATCCTAAATCCAGAGCTAATGCAGGCGAAGAAAGCGGCAGAATTGGTACGTCTTGGCAATAAACAAAATACGGAGAACAAAAAGATCACCGCTGTTGTAGAGGTCAGCAAAGCCTATTATGATATCCTAACTTCGGAAGAGCAGATCAAGATTGTACGAGAAAATATCGCTCGCCTCCAAAAACAATTGAAAGATGCAAAGTCTCAATACGATGTGGGCTTAGTCGATAAGACCGACTATAAGCGAGCACAAATTGCTTTGGCAAATTCGAATGCAGACGAGAAAAGAACGGTTGAGCTTCGCAAATATAAATACGAATACCTCAAACAATTGCTAGCTTTGGATAAAAGCAAAAATTTGACGCTATCCTTTGACAATAGCAATATGGAATCAGAAATTTTGTTAGACACAACTGCTGGAATAAATGTCTCTAATCGAATTGAATTCCAACAATTGGAAACATCCAAAAAAATCCAGCAGTTGAGCACGCAATACTATAAATGGACATATTTACCAAGTGTAAGTGCTTTTTATAATTACGCTTTCAACTATCGAAATGATAAATTTAGTAAACTTTACTCCGATAATTTCCCGGGTTCAGTTGCCGGCCTAAATGTTTCTTTTTCAATTTTCGACGGATTTAAACGTAAAAAACAAATCAATAAGTCCAGATTGCAGGAAGAAAGAATTGACTGGGACATCAAAAATTTAGAAAATAGCATTAACACAGAGTATTCGCTGGCAAGAGCAACCTATAATGCTAACTTAAATGATTGGAAAACAGCTAAAGAAAATGTGGAACTCTCCAAAGAAGTATACGAGACCATCAAACTTCAATATGACGAAGGTATCAAAACTTACCTCGATCTAATGACAGCAGAAACTGATCTCAAAACAACGCAACTTAATTATTTGAACTCCCTCTATGCACTATTATCAAGTAAATTAGATGTTCAGAAAGCAGTTGGGGCAATCCACACAAATTAATCAATAAACGGAAACTAATACAAATCATGAATAAAAGACAATTATTATTCGCTTTCTTCCTTGGGACGGCATTAGTATGGACCTCTTGTGGAAATAAGGATGCAAAAAAGCAAGGTGCAGCACAGGCTCAGGCTGAAAAAGTTGTTCCTGTCAGCTTTGGCGTAGCATCACATGAGATTGTTACAGGTACAATCAGCTATCCAGCAACAGTCAAACCGTTGAACGAAGCAGATCTATATGCGGAAGTAAGCGGCTATATCACCAAAATATATGTTTCTGACGGCGCAGTAGTTTCCGCAGGACAAGCGCTTTATGAAATTGATGGAACACGCTACAATGCGGCTGTCCAACAAGCTAAAGCAAGCTTACAGGTAGCACAAACGGATTTGGACCGGCAAAAAAGAGATCTAGCGCGCTACCAAACATTAGCCGATAAAGATGCGATTGCGAAGCAGGTATTTGACAATGCAGTTTCGAATGTAGCCGCTTCGCAGGCACAAGTAGAGTCTGCTCGTGCAGCTTTGGTCACCGCGAATACAAACTTATCGCGTTCGACCATTCGGGCTCCTTTTAGTGGTACCGTAGGAATATCACAGGTACGTTTGGGCGCCTTGGTCAATCCAGGTACGACCCTATTGAATACCTTGTCTTCAACTAGCCCAATAGCTGTTGAATTTCAGGTAAATGAAAAGGATATTACCAAATTTACCCAACTGCAAAGTAGCCATTCATCATCCGATCTTTCTCTTGTATTGCCAAATGGAAGCACTTATGAAGGCAAAGGAACGATCACAACCATTGACCGCGCAGTTGACCCTGCAACCGGGACGATCAAAGTGCGCGCTACTTTCCCGAACAATGCCAACGAATTGCGGGCTGGTATGAATATTACGATGAATGTATCGACAACCTCAGCTACGGAAGAAGTTGTGGTTCCTTACAAAGCCGTTTTCGAACAGCTTGGCGTATTTAACCTCTATACCGTAAATGATAGCAGTAAAGCTGAAATTCGCCAAGTAAAATTAGGTATTAAAGCCGGTGACAAAATTGTGATCAAAGAAGGTGTTAAAGATGGTGAGAAAATCGTTGTCGATGGTGCCATGAATGTCCAAAATGGAGTTAAAGTAGTTGACGCTGCTGTCGCTGCCCAACAGGCTGCAAAAGGCGCTCCTCAAGGAAAATAACACCATTAATTTTTTAAAGAGAATCTAAAAGATATAGAATGATTTCAGAAGTATTTATTAAGAGGCCAGTTACCGCAATCGTTATTTCGATATTGATTTCAATTATCGGGATCATTGCAGTATCTACATTGCCAATTAGCCAGTATCCTTCTATTGCACCTCCAACAGTAACGGTTACGGCCAATTACACGGGAGCGGATGCACAGACGGTTGAACAAACCGTGACTACTCTTATTGAGAGTCAGATCAATGGTACACCTGGCATGATTTATATGTCGTCCAATAGTACGTCAAATGGTCAAGCAACAATTACCGTGACCTTTGAAGTGGGAACAGATATTGATATCGCGACCTTAGACGTCCAAAACCGCGTAGGAATTGCTGAACCAGCCCTTCCGGAAGCGGTAAGACGTTTGGGGATTACAACCCGTAAAGCCAATAACGATATCTTGATGTTGGTTGCTTTAACTTCACCAAAAGGAACTAGAAGTGAAAATTTCTTGGCCAATTACAACAACTTATACGTTAAAGATGCACTTTTGCGTGTGAAAGGCGTCGGTGATGTAACGGCTTTCGGGCAACCATTCTCGATGCGCGTGTGGCTTGACGCAAATAAATTAGCCAACCTGAGCATGACTCCTGCTGATGTATCCACAGCAATTGCCGAACAAAACTCCCGTATACCTGGTGGTAGCGTTGGTGGACGTCCACAAGAGTCTTCGACGGTATTTGAATATCCGATCATTACCGATAGTGATCTTTCAAATCCCGAGGACTTTGAAAACATCGTTGTAAAAACCAATAAAGATGGATCTATCGTACTCTTAAAGGATGTTGCGCGTGTTGAATTGGGTCAATTTAATTATGGTACATCATCTACCGTAAATGGTATGACTTCATCTGCGATGATGATCAATCAAACCCCAGGAGGAAATGCCGTAGAATCCGCAAAAGGTATTGTCGATGCTTTGGAAAAATTAAAGAAATCTTTTCCAACGGATGTAGATTATACGATCAGTTATGAGACGGTGTCGGTTGTGAATGCCTCTATTTCTTCGGTTATCCACACCTTGGTTGAAGCATTGATTCTGGTAACGGTCGTGGTATTTTTCTTCCTTCAAAGCTGGAGAGCAACATTAATTCCCGTACTGGCAATCCCCGTATCCATCATCGGTACTTTCATCTTCTTCCTAATGTTTGGCTTTTCGGTCAACAACCTGACCATGCTTGCCTTTGTATTGGCCATCGGTATTGTGGTGGATGATGCCATCGTTGTGGTGGAAGCCGTCCAGCACTATATTGACCATTATAAACTGGATGCAAAAGAAGCGACACGTCGTGCCATGGGCGATATCACTGCTCCGGTTATTGCAATTGCATTAATTTTGGCTGCGGTATTCGTTCCGGTTGGTTTTATCCCTGGAATGGTTGGTAAATTATATCAACAGTTTGCAATCACCATTGCAGTATCCGTTATGCTGTCTGCATTTATCGCACTTTCGTTAACCCCAGCATTATGTTCAATTTTATTAAAGCCGACAGCAGTACATGAAGGCGCTAAAGGTTTGAATAAATTTTTCTACAAATTTAATATTTGGTTTGAAAAAGTGACCATCAGGTACTCAAATGGTGTAAAACAGGCTATCAAAAAAGCACCACTGGTATTGATTATTCTGTTATGTATTTTTATCGGAACAGGCTGGATGTTTACAACCAAACCAACTGGATTTATTCCTTCAGAGGATGGTGGTGCATTTTTCGCCGGTATTACATTGCCAGAAGGTTCTTCTTCTGCGCGTACAAATGAAGTTCTTAAAGAGATTGAAGCCGATCTACACAAGACATTTCCAGAAATCAAGTATGTTACTGCAATTTCCGGTATCAATATTTTGAACCGCGCGTTTAAATCCAATGGTGCAACAGTGTTCGTTTCGCTTAAACCTTGGGAAACCCGTACACGCACGGCAAACGATATCGCTGGTATGATTATGGGTAAATACCAGGGCTATACCAAAGCAAGGGTGTTGGCGGTAACGCCACCAGCAATTCCGGGTCTAGGTACATCTGGAGGTTTCTCTATGCAGGTACAGGATTTACAGACGGTAAATATCAAAGATTTCGAAGCGACAGTCGGCAAATTCTTGATGGCTGCCAACCAACGTCCAGAAATTGGCATGGCTTATACCCTATTTAATACCAACTCTCCCAACTACAAATTGGAAGTGAACCGCGAACAGGCAAAACGCATGGGCGTGCCTATCTCCAGTATTTATTCGACGATATCATCCTATTTGGGTAGTAGCTATGTGAATGATTTTACAAAGTATGGTCGTAGTTACCGTGTCGTCACACAAGCTGATATCCCGTACCGTATGAATATTGAAGACATCAACAAATTGTATGTCAATAATGTGTCGGGAAACCCTGTACCTATGGGTACGCTGGTTAAGTATGAATTGATGACTATGCCTTCGATCATCAATCACTACAATATCTTTAGAAGTGTAGAGATCAATGGTAGTTCGGCCCCTGGTTACTCATCAGGAGATGCTTTGAAAGCCTTACAAGAAGTAGCTGCACAAACATTACCAGAAGGTTTTGACTATCAGTTCTCCGGTCTGTCGTTGCAAGAGATGCAATCGGGATCAAAAACTGTCCAAATTTTTGCGTTGTGTATCCTGTTTGTGTTCTTGCTTTTAGCCGCATTATACGAAAGTTGGTCTGTACCATTCTCTATTTTATTATCTGTTCCTTTAGGTGTATTTGGGGCCATATTAACCCTAACATTAATCCCTACATTGGATAATAACATCTATGCACAGATTGGTCTGGTCACCATCATTGGACTTGCTGCCAAGAATGCGATTCTAATCGTAGAGTTTGCTAAGGAACGGGTTGATATCGGGATGAACCTTTATGAAGCGACATTAGATGCTGTAAAATTGCGTCTACGCCCAATTATCATGACGTCCTTTGCCTTCATCTTGGGGATTATTCCATTGATGCTATCTCATGGAGCTGGAGCAATTTCTCGCCAAACAATCGGTTGGACGGTATTTGGTGGTATGACTGCAGCCACACTCCTAGCGATCTTTATCGTTCCGGTACTATTCGTTGTGATTACACGTATGGCATACGGTAAGAAAAAATTGGCTGAATTAGAAGCGAATTTCGATGAAGAGAAAGCGAAAAATTTAAGTTCACACTAATTATACGCTGCCTCTGTGAAGAATCCCCACGGAGCTAACAGCAAGAAGCCTTTCCTTGTAACAAGGGAAAGGCTTCTTTTTTGCTCGTCCAATTATATTTTTTTATTTTTACTGCTCACTATTAAAAGTATATGTCACCTGAATCACAACGAAAATTTGAATTACTAAACCTTCTTGCCGAATCCTACGACGCACTATTATTTGATGTCGATGGTACCCTGGCAGATAATATGGACGCACATAAACAAGCCTATAAAGCTGCAGCCAAACAATACGGAGTCGAGTTGGACGTCAATTTGATTGATGAAACTGCCGGATGGCCCACTGTGGCTGTTGCAGAGGAAATCAGCAAACGCTATGAGGTAGATTTCGATTATCAAGAATTTTCCACACTAAAGTCTACTATTTTTCGAGACGAGTATGTTTTCAAGACTAAGCCTGTAGATTACGTTGTTGAACATCTAAAATATCAGAAAGGTAAAAAACACATCGCTGCCGTTTCAGGAGGAACCAGAACAACCTTATCCATGACATTAACCACCATTGGTGTATGGGATGATTTGGAAACACTGGTTTGTGCTGGAGATACAGCTGAGGGAAAACCTTCACCACAACCCTTTCTTTTGGCAGCTGCTCAATTGAATATTGCTCCGGAAAGATGCCTGGTCTACGAAGACGGGACCCCTGGAGTTGAAGGTGCGAAAGCCGCAGGAATGGGTTGGGTTCGCGTTGATGAAATTTAATAAACCCTAATTTGCAGACTATAAAAAAAGCCGCAGTAAACTTCAAGCTTACTGCGGCTTTTTTTATAACATTATGCTATTTAAAAACTAGTAATTATTTTCACTCCCCCGTTGCTATAGTTCAAATCGGATGATTTCAAATTTCCGATTGGAGCTTTATAATAAGGCTCTACAGAAATGGATAATTTTCCAACTTTCTGTTTCCGACCAACTGAAAAATTAATAAAGCCGTTCACACCTTTATCATCAACATTTTTGTCTTGAGATTTTTGTCTGTACTCCGTATTATTTGTTTCATAGATCGTTGCCCGTTCCTGATCCAATACACCAACATAGGATACACCGACTGAGGTATAGAAATTCTTGTTTATCGCGTATCTAACATCCAATGGGATATCAACTGTTAGGATTTTACCTGAAACCCGTTCATTACTCTTTGCATCTTTTGCATCTGCTGCCCGCATCGCAAAGGAATTATTCAAATTCGATTGAGAAATATAATTTGGCGCATCCGCATTAAGAGAATTTGATCCCATTGCAGGAGTAATGGGTGAATTACCCGAAACAGCTCCATAATGTTGAATGGAAGCTCCCGAACGAAGACTTACCTTACTCGAAATATTATAGGCTAGTGCGACCCCGCCCCCCAACGTTATACTTTCCGACGTAGAAGCAGGTGATACAAAAGCGCCCATTTCCCATTTCTTATCTTGGTTAATGTTCGTGTGAACAACACTAGTTCTTGTTCTCCCTTGTTGCGCATCATACAATTGCGCGAGTTTTACAGCGTCACGTTGCGTTTGATTAACAGGCGGGATTAGCCCTGAATTGGTCGATGCAATAACGGTTTTATTCGTCAACGTGTTATTTGTTGACGCGCTTGCCCGTTCCGCTTCATTATCAGGTACGCCAACCTGCGCTGAAAATGAATTATTTTTCAATTGCATGGACTGCAGTCTTCCTAAATCGGCTGATACAGTCACATCCTGCCCCTGCATTAATCGCCCAGCACCTAATACCAAGTGGTGATTACCCAAACTTTCTGTCGGATGAGCCGTTGGTACAGAATAGGTATAGGGCTTTTGCAGTGCTAATACCTCTGGACTTAAAGCCCTACCGCCCCTAATATCCGATAATGAACGCTGGATGGATTCTTTTAAATCTTTGTTGTCGCCTAACACATCTTCCTGTTCCGGCAGATGTGTTAACACTACTTCTGGTAAATCAGTCTCCACATTCTTCTTTAGCCCCCAATACCCCACACCAAAACACAATAACACGGCCGCAGCAGCACTCCAGTATTTCCAATTCGAAGAACGATGTGCTGAAACGCCATAACTTGAGGCAAATTTCTCCCAGGAACCTTCTTTATAAGGTAGTTCATGGTCCTTTAATTGTCCAATGATCTCTTCTATCAATTCCTTTTTCTTATTGTCTTTCATCGTAACAACACTATTTATCTTATTTCTTGAACTACGCCTGTATAATCCAAGTATAATTTTCTAAGTTTTTGTTTCGCTCGCGTCAGATAAGTCCTTGACGTACTATCTGGTATGTTAAGCATCTGGGCTATTTCATCATGCGAATAACCCTCAATTTCATAGAGATTAAAAATAGTTTTTTGAATTTCGGGGAGCTGATCGAGCAGACGCATAATCTCATTGACCTCTAGTCGACTGTCCAATTGTACTGCAGGAGTATGCATATCCCCTTCTCCCAAATCTTCAACCGAATAAAACTGCTTTTTACTTCGTAAAAAATCAATCGAAATATTGGCAGCAATTCGCCCTATCCAGGCTCTAAATGATTTTTCGAGATTTTCATCATCAATATCCCTATTAAATGATTCTAATTTCCGAAATACCCGAACAAAACTTTCATTTACAAGCTCTTCCGCGTCCACATCCTGCTTAACATAACGAATAATAATAGCCATGAGATAACCATAATACTTCTTATAAACGAAGGCCTTGCCGTCCTCACGATCGCGTAAGCAACGTTCTAAGGCATCCTGTAAAGATGATAGCTTCTTGTTATAAAAATATGACCGAATTATACCCACTTAAACCATTTAATTATTAAGTTTCAAACTTAGACAAATTGCCTTTCATATGCAATCAATAACATATGCCATGTAAACAATCTATCGAATTCTCCCCTTCAAGATGAACGTTTTTTTCGAGGAGATAACGAAATTAAAATTATAAAACTCAACATCAAATAGCCGAATGTCCCCTTGTAATAATATCACTATTTAACTATTTTTATCCATATAACGAAATGCCATTTCCTTTCGCTACAGCGTTTTCAAAAAAAATCCATAAAAAGAATTGAAAAAAATGGCTATTTTTGCGTGATTTTCACATTTTAAATATTATTCATACCGAATGAGTACTGTATTATCCGAACAGGAACAACTTAGAAGACAAGCGATGCAATCGTTGTTGGATATGGGAATTGATCCATTTCCAGCAAACGAATTTGTCGTCAATGCACATGCTGCTGATATTTTAGAAAATTACGATAGAGATAAATTGAATTATAAGAACATTACCATTGCTGGACGTATCATGAGTCGTCGTGTGATGGGTAGTGCTTCATTCTTTGAAATTCAAGACTCTACCGGACGTATTCAAGCTTATATTAAGCGTGACGATGTATGTCCTGATGAGAATAAAGACCTATACAATGTCGTTTTCAAAAAGCTATTGGATATCGGAGATATCGTTGGTATCAAAGGCTATGTCTTCACAACACAAACCGAGGCTATTGCAGTACACGTAGAAGAACTTACCGTTTTATCCAAATCGCTACGTCCCCTACCTGTCGTTAAATCTGCAGAAGGTAAAACTTTTGATGCCTTTACAGACCCAGAGCAACGCTATAGAATGCGTTACGTGGATTTGATCGTAAATCCAAGTAACAAAGACATATTTATCAAACGTACGAAGCTTTTCAATGCGATGCGTCAGTTCTTTAACGACGCGGGTTATATGGAAGTAGAAACACCTGTCCTGCAATCCATTCCAGGCGGTGCTGCAGCACGTCCGTTTATTACACACCATAATGCTTTAGATATTCCATTATATCTTCGTATCGCCAACGAGCTTTATTTAAAAAGACTAATCGTTGGTGGATTTGATGGTGTATACGAATTTTCTAAAAACTTCCGTAATGAAGGAATGGACCGTACCCACAATCCAGAGTTTACCGCAATGGAAATTTATGTAGCCTATAAAGACTACAACTGGATGATGGACTTTACAGAACGTCTGTTAGAACATTGTGCGTTGGCTGTAAACGGTACAACTGAAGCTACCTTCGGAGAACATAAAATTGACTTTAGAGCACCGTATAAACGGATATCGATGACAGATTCCATTAAGGAATTCACTGGATTTGATATTACTGGAAAATCTGAAGACGAAATCCGTATTGCCGCCAAAGGAATGGGCATCGACGTAAACGAAACCATGGGTAAAGGCAAATTGATCGATGAAATTTTCGGCGCAAAATGTGAAGGAAACTACATCCAGCCAACATTCATTACAGATTATCCAAAAGAAATGTCTCCTTTAACGAAGAAGCACAGAGATAATCCTGATTTAACCGAGCGTTTTGAGCTGATGGTTTGTGGAAAAGAGATTGCCAATGCTTATTCAGAGCTTAATGATCCAATTGATCAACGTGAACGATTTGAAGATCAATTACGTCTTTCTGAAAAAGGTGATGATGAAGCCATGTTTATTGATCAGGATTTCCTACGTTCATTGGAATATGGAATGCCGCCGACCTCTGGACTTGGAATCGGTATGGACCGTTTAATCATGTTCTTGACCGATAATGCGTCAATCCAAGAAGTTCTTTTCTTCCCACAAATGAGACCTGAAAAAGTCGCCAAAGTAGCAGAAGTAAAAGATTATGAGGAACAAGGCATTCCTGCGGCCTGGGTTCCTGCTTTACAAAAAATGGGTTTTACAACCATTGAAGCTTTAAAAGAAGCGAATCCGAACAAGGTTTTTAATGATCTTGGTGGTATGCGTAAAAAACTGAAACTAGATATCAATATGCCAACGAAAGACGAAGTATTTGCTTGGTTCAATTAAATCGGTATCTATGCTAGCTAAAAAAGCTGTCTCAAATTTTATTGAGGCAGCTTTTTTTGTTTAGGGCAAATTTGTAAAAGTATTTACAAATAGATTCGCTATGCATTGAAGCACAGGATCGCTGACAATTGTCACCAATATATGACTCCTGCCAATTGTAGACATTTATTATATTTACATATCGTTAACTAAATCAATTTTTAGCTTATGAAGAATATTCTCGCGCTTGACGGCGGTGGTATCCGGGGTATCATTCCTGCAATGGTTCTTGTGGCTCTCGAAGAGAAGTTGCAAAAGCAGACGATGGATCCTAATGCACGGATTGCCTCCTACTTTGACTTTATTGCAGGTACAAGCAGCGGCGGAATTCTAACGAGCATTCTCTTGTATCCAGAAGAAGGCAATCCCGCGCATCCTAAATTTTCAGCTCGAGATGCGTTAAACTTATTCGTCAACCATGGAACTGAAATTTTCACGGCCTCCAAATGGCGTCGATTTCTGAGTGGATTTGGCCTGGTCAGTGAGCTGTATTCGTCGAATCCATTATCGAATGTCCTGGATGAATATTTTCAAAATGCACAATTGAGCCATCTTATCAAACCATGTATCATCACTGCATATAACATTGAATTACGGAAAAATCATTTTTTCAGGCAGCAAAAAGCAATTACGCATGGCGAAGCACGGGATTTCTACCTCAAAGACGTCTGCAAGGCGACATCCGCTGCGCCCACATTTTTTCCTGTTGCAGAGATCTATTCCCTTTCAAAAACAAGATATCCGTTGATTGATGGCGGTGTGTTTGCTCAAAACCCCTCCATATGTGGTTTACTTGAAGTTTTAAAGGCTTTTAACAGCACGCAGATAAACGACATGTTTATGGTATCCTTAGGTACGGGAATATCAAAGACAGCTTATAACTACGAACATTTTAAGAAGAAACTTGCTATACAAATCGGCCCCGCTTTAGTTGACATTATGACAAGTGCATCTTCCGAGAGTACCGAATTTTTTATTCGGCAACTATTCCAAAATAATGGCAAGCAACAAAATTATCTGCGCATAGAGCCTTCCAACTTGTCTAGTATCAATGCGTCGCTAGATGCAGCCTCGCCCAATAATATACAGAAGTTGATTTCCCTATCCGATAAAATGATCAGTGAGCACGAGGATACATTGGATTATATCGTTGCACACCTCATTAAGGAAAAGAGTCAAAATAAGAAGAAAAATCCATGGAGCCAGTTGATGGATAAGTTCTAAAAGATTACTTTTACGCATATTTTAAATCTATATGGCATTAAACTACGTTTGGGTTGCATTTTTTTTAATCACATTTGCCGTAGCCCTTGTAAAACTAATCTTTTTCGGAGATACGGAAATCTTTCAGCAAATTGTAAATTCAATCTTTGACAGTGCAAAAACGGGGGCGGAAATCTCTTTAGGGCTGATCGGCATGATGAGTTTTGCCCTTGGAATTATGAAAATTGGCGAGAAAGGCGGTATGATCAATATTTTTGCAAAAATCGTGGGCCCTTTTTTCCATAAACTATTTCCGGAAATACCCAGAAATCATCCGGCACTTGGCTCAATTCTGATGAATTTCTCGGCTAATGCGTTGGGATTAGATAATGCGGCAACGCCATTGGGCCTTAAAGCGATGAAGGAACTCCAAGAGCTCAATCCCAATAAGGAAACCGCTACCAATGCACAGATCATGTTTATTGTGCTCAATGCATCTAGCTTAACCCTATTGCCTATTTCAATTATGGCTTATCGGAAGGAAGCTGGTGCTCCAGACCCTTCAGATGTATTTCTGCCAATTTTGATCGCAACCTTCTTTTCCACATTGGTGGCTTTGATTCTCGTTTCCATCTATCAAAAAATCAATTTATTTAACCGTGTAATTCTAGGATACCTGGGTGCAATGGGATTATTTATCGGTGGACTACTTTATTACTTTTCGGGACTGCAACAAACAGAAATTGAAATATTCAGCAAAGTGTTTGGTAATGTTATTTTATTCAGCTTATTTACCTCTTTCATAGGTTTGGCTCTTTTCCGTAAAGTAAATGTGTACGATTCATTTATTGAAGGTGCCAAAGAGGGCTTCGAAGTTTCTGTAAAAATAATCCCCTATCTTGTCGCCATGCTTGTTGGTATTGCGGTATTCAGAGCATCAGGAACGATGGACTATATGGTCGCTGGAATTTCCAAAGCCATCGCATTATGTGGTCTAGACACATCCTTTGTAGACGCTTTACCGGTAGCCTTTATGAAACCGCTCAGCGGCTCCGGTGCACGTGGACTTATGGTCGATTTGATGAATGCCAAAGGTCCAATGGACTTCGCTGCCAGGGTTGCTTGTGTTATACAAGGATCGACAGAAACTACTTTTTATGTCCTCGCCGTATATTTTGGTGCAGTGGGCATAAAACGTACTAGGCATGCTTTACCATGTGCATTATTAGCCGAATTAGCCGGTGTAATCGCAGCAATAATTATCTCATACATATTTTTTAAATAACATACTTATACTACAGAAAGGTCTGCTGTTATAACAATGTCAACTATTTACAAATTATTATATTGTGATGAAAAAAACAATCGCACTAATAGCCCACGACGGCAAAAAACCTGAAATGGTCGCATTTGTCAAAGACCACCAGGAATTATTGGAGCGCGCCAATATCATTGCCACAGGTACTACAGGCTCTTATGTCAGGCAGACAGGACTGCCTGTAGAATTGAAATTAAGTGGCCCCATGGGTGGTGATGCACAGATCGCAGCTTTAGCCGCCGAAAGAAAAGTGGACGGCATTATTTTCTTTCGCGATCCACTAGGAAAACATGCACATGAACCAGATATTCAAATGCTTATGCGTGTATGTGATCTTTACAATGTCCCTTTGGCAACAAATCCTGCAACTGGAAGCCTTATCATTGAAGGTCTATTAGAAGACGTTGAATCCTAATTTCTATCGCTTATGGACAATGAAGTAATCGTTTCAATAGGGAAAATCCCCTATACAACGACAGTACAATACGGTAAGCATCAAATAACGGTCGATGAACCTGAAGATATAGGCGGTGAAGATCAGGGCATAAACCCTACTCCATTACTGTTATCATCCTTAGGGAGTTGCAAAGCCATTACCGTCAAAATGTATGCGGACCGCAAAAATTGGCTCCTGGAAGAAGTACAGGTGCGTTTATCTTATGAGGTGCAAACAAGTGAGCAGCAGCAAACGACCTATATACAATGCTTTATCAGCTTTAAAGGAGATCTAGATGAGGTGCAAAAGCAGCGGTTGTTCAAAATTGCTGAAAAGTGCCCCGTTCATAAGATATTATCAAATCCTATTGTAATAACTTCAAATCATTTATAATGTTTCTTGGGATAACGGATAACACTAATTATATTTGTCCGCGCAAAAAAGACCTTTAATAGCTCCTAGAATCGAATAGAAAAGGTTACTTGTCCTGCAATATAGATAATTGGAATAAAAATAAAGCAAACAATGCAATTGGATCCACAAATAGCAATAGACTCGCCTTTTAGATCGATCAAACGTGAAGACTGGAAAAATTTAAACGGAAAAGTATTGCACAATTTCAGTGTCGAAGATCTGGAAAATCTCCATGCACTGAATGAACCCTTGACAAATCAGGAAATAGAAGAAGTCTACTTTCCCTTGAGTCATCTACTTGAGATTCATATTGATCGTTTCCAAAGTCTTCACCAGCGTACAAACCGCTTCTTTGGCAAGGAAGTGAGCAAACTGCCTTATATCATCGGTATAGCTGGGTCGGTTGCTGTGGGAAAAAGTACGACAGCCCGTGTGCTACAACGTGTGCTTAGTTTACTCCCGTCCAAACCGAAGGTCGATTTGGTGACCACAGACGGTTTTCTTTACCCGAATCAATATCTTATCGAACGTGGTATTCTAAACCGAAAAGGCTTTCCTGAAAGCTATGATGCTAAAAGATTGATTCATTTCCTTTCAGCAGTGAAATCAGGAGCTCCAAAAATTACGGTTCCAGTATACAGCCACCTGGTCTATGACGTGTTGCCAGACGAACAGCAACAAGTGATTGAACAACCCGACATCCTTATTGTAGAAGGGATAAATGTATTACAAGTCAATTCCCAGCGACCACGAAAGGGACATAGCGTATTCGTTTCCGACTTTTTTGATTATTCAATCTATGTACATGCCAGCGAGAAAAATCTTATTGAATGGTATACCAATCGATTTGAGTCACTGCGTGCCACTGCATTTCAAAATCCGGCTTCATTTTTCCATAAATATGCAAATATGACAGCTGATGAAAGTCACACCATGGCTGTAAATATCTGGAACGAAATTAATAAGCCCAATCTAATTAAAAACATTTTGCCAACGAGATATCGCGCCGATCTTATTTTGGAAAAAGGAAGCCACCACTTTGTTAAAAATGTCAAAGTAAGAAAGATTTGACCCTACAGTCTCGTAAACTGCAGGATTTCATTTAATATGCTGCTTTGTACCTGTTGATGTACTTTATTGCTGGACGAGATTGCACTAACCTCAACTTTATACTTGATATAATCTTTAGTCATATCGGCGACCTTAATTGTAAAACCTTGGGAATGATCTAAATTTGGATTTTTTTGTAATAATGGACTTAAATACTGTTCCAATTCCGCCACTGCAAACGAGCGATCAATCGGCAATTCGAATTTTACAACAATTTTATTTGACTTTTGGGAGGTCTTATTGACCAACGTTGCAGTAAACACCAAATTATTGGGAATCATCACAGCGTCGTCATCTTCATCGCGCACAACCAGATTAGCCAACGTGATATCCACGATTTTCCCCTGATATTCGCCGATTTTTATGCGATCGCCTACAGAAAACTGATCCGAAAACATAATAATCAAACCAGATATCATATTCGTGATGTATTCTCTAAAAATCACAGCAATAGCCATTGCGACAATTGTCATGCTGGTGATAAAATCTTTTGGGTTAATCCCAACCGCTATCATTAGGCTGACAATAATGAAAAAGACATTGCCTACCGTGGCGACACGCGTAATTCCAAGCACAAAATTACCCCGTACAACCTGCTGCTCATTTCGGCTATTGTATAGTTTTACAAGGATAAAATGACCAATGGAGATCAGGACACTAGCTGTTAGAAAAGTATTTAAGCCGTATGCCATATTCCGGATGATCTCCCGCTGCTTATAAAAGGTTACAAATTGAACAAAGGATGCCGTTAGCGCAATCAACAATATAATTCGGACGATAAAAGAAATTGAAATCGGTTTTGTCATTTTTTACACAAGCTTAAGTTGTCTATCTAGTCAAATTTAATGTTCTCCCATTCACTATTCAAGATATTTCATGTAAAATGGCTTCAAACAGGCTTGCTAAACTAAACAATTTTACTTTACGTAAAAAGCATTATCAGGAAATAGCTATCTTTGGCTAAAGACATTACATGCTATTAAATGAAGGAATCGAACGTGCAAACTGAACTTAACGTAAGCGGAATGCACTGTGCAAATTGTGCTATTTCAATCCACAAATACCTAGAAAACAACGGTGCTAAGGATATCTATGTCGATTTTGCATCAGATGAAGTGAAATTTTCGGAGATACCGCTGGAACAAATACCTGTGCTGGTCAAAGGCATTGAGTCTTTGGGTTACAAAGTTATGGAGGGTAAGGATAAGAAACCTAGCTTTTGGAAATCTATCGAGCTTAAGTTCCTCTGCTGCCTCATCTTTACGATACCCTTGTGGAGTCACATGTTTACGAATTTACCTATTCTACATGATCCCTTTATCCAACTCGCGCTTTGTGCGCCAGTTTACATCATTGGTTTTTCCTATTTTGGCATCAGTTCATTTCGTTCCATCTGTAACAAAATGCCCAATATGGATGTACTCATCTTTATTGGATCTACAGCTGCTTTTGCCTATAGTCTCATTGGAACATATTATAATCTAGGACATGATTACCAGTTCTACGAAACATGTGCAACAATCATAACACTGGTATTTTTGGGAAATGTCCTCGAAAAAAGAGCCGTTACCAAAACCACATCAGCCATCAAAGAGCTGGTTAAATATCAAGATATACCCGCTATCAAAATTGAAAATGACCAAGAAGTCGAGCTATTAGCCCGAGAAATTAAATCCGGTGATATTTTAAAAGTAAATTCTGGAAATCTCATCCCCGCTGATGGCGATATTTTGGAAGGACAGGCTTGGGTGGACGAATCTATGCTAACCGGAGAAAGTCTACCTATTGAAAAACTTAAATATGATGCCGTCATCGGCGGTACCTTACTAACCGAAGGAAATATCAGAATCGTGGCGACCAAAGTTGGTTCTAAAAGTGTACTCTATCAGATTATCCAATTAATTAAAGATGCGCAGAGTAAAAAGCCACCTATTCAAAAATTTGGTGATAAAGTAGCCGCTTATTTCGTTCCAATCGTTGTGACGATATCATTTTTCACTTTTTTTGTTACTTATTTTATCGCACAATTGCCGCTGCAGCAATCCCTCATGAATGCCATAGCTACCCTTGTTGTATCCTGTCCATGTGCCATGGGGCTAGCCACACCTACTGCTGTCATGGTTGGCCTGGGAAGAGCTGCAAAAAGTGGAATACTGATCAAAGGCGGAAGCACCATCGAGGAGATGTCCGATCTCAAACAGATGGTATTTGACAAAACGGGGACCCTAACGACAGGCGATTTTAATATCAAAGCGATTCAGACCTTTGGTATCGAACAATCGCAAGTCGAATCGATCATCGCACAATTGGAGAGTTATTCGAGCCATCCGATCGCCAAGTCGATCCGAAAACAGCTCAAGGAGATAAAATCTTACCGAATTATCTTTAAGGAAGTCAATGAAATAAAAGGAAAAGGAATCTTTGCGACCGACACAAATGGAAATAACTACTCCATTTGCAATGCAAAACTTGGCGAAAAAGATTACTCTAATCGTTATGACCTTACCTTAACCATCAATGGCGTTGTAATTGCAGGCATTGTCCTCGAAGATCAAATTAAGCCGTATGCAAAGGAACTCATCCAATACCTCAAAGATAAAGGCATACGGCCTATTCTTTTGAGTGGAGATCGACAAAGCAAATGTGAACGCACAGCACAGAAACTTGGTATTGCGGATGTATATTGGGATAAATCGCCAGAAGAAAAATTAGCAATCTTGTTCAAACTCAAAAAGAATGGCCCTACCGCAATGGTTGGTGACGGTATCAATGACGCTCCCGCATTAGCTGCTGCCGATGTTGGCATCTCGCTTGGCGATTCGACACATATTGCCATCCAATCGGCAAAGGTGGTTTTATTAAACAATGAGCTCAAATCTATTGAAAAGCTGCTGGAAATTGGTCACCATACCCTATTGACGATAAAGCAAAATCTCTTTTGGGCGTTCGCGTACAATATTGTGGCCATACCGCTTGCCGCGGTTGGCTTTCTCGGGCCTATGCTTGCAGCCCTTAGCATGGCCTTTTCAGACTTAATTGTCATCGGCAATTCGATTCGGCTCCGCTTTAAAAAAATCAAATAAAAAGGATACCCCATAAGTACCAAGACAATCCATAAAAGATTGTCTTTTTTGTGTATATTAGGGCTTAAATCATTCGCTTTTGAGGTTAAATTTTTGTAACTTCGCATGCGTGGCAAGCCAGTTTAGAGGGCTTGCATACTAGTTTTATTGAAACCAAATTCATATGGCTGAAGAAACAGAAAACGACAACAATCTTGTTCCGGCAAACGACCGGATTATCCCAATTAACATCGAGGATCAGATGAAGTCTGCCTACATTGACTACTCCATGTCTGTCATTGTATCAAGAGCACTTCCTGATGCGCGTGATGGCATGAAGCCAGTACACAGACGTGTTCTTTATGGCATGCTGGACTTAGGGGTTACCAGTGGCAAGCCTTACAAAAAGTCTGCCCGTATCGTTGGCGACGTATTAGGTAAATATCACCCACATGGTGATTCATCCGTTTATGACACCATGGTTCGTATGGCTCAAGATTGGAGTTTACGTTATCCTTTGGTAGATGGTCAAGGTAACTACGGTTCCATCGATGGCGATCCACCTGCGGCGATGCGTTATACGGAGGCAAGATTAAAGAAAATTGCCGAGGAAATGCTATCTGATATCAACAAAGATACGGTTGATTTCCAAAATAACTTTGACGATTCTCTACAAGAACCAACAGTCCTTCCCACCCGTATTCCAAATCTCCTGGTCAACGGAGCTTCGGGGATTGCAGTGGGTATGGCTACAAATATGGCCCCACATAACCTATCCGAGGTTATCGATGGTACAATCGCTTTTATTGATAATCGTGATATCGAGGTTTCGGAATTGATGCAGCACATCAAAGGTCCAGACTTCCCTACAGGTGCATTAATCTACGGCTATGCTGGGGTTCAAGATGCTTGTAATACAGGTCGTGGCCGTATTGTTATGCGTGCAAAAGCTGAAATAGAAGCAACCAAATCGGGTAGAGAGCAGATTATCGTCACCGAAATTCCTTATCAAGTGAACAAGGCGAATATGATCGAGCGTACAGCCGAATTAGTTAACGAAAAGAAATTAGAAGGAATTTCTGCTATTCGTGATGAATCTGACCGTACCGGGATGCGTATTGTGTACGACATCAAGCGCGATGCAAATGCAAATGTTGTTTTAAACAATTTGTTTAAATACACAGCGCTACAAACTTCATTTTCAGTAAACAACATTGCTTTAGTTAAAGGAAGGCCAATGCTATTGAATCTGAAAGACATGATTCATGAGTTTGTACAGCATAGACATGAGGTAATCGTTAGACGTACACGCTATGAGCTGGCGGAAGCTGAAAAACGTGCTCATATTCTAGAGGGGTATTTAATTGCCTTGGATCATTTGGATGAAGTCATCAAATTGATCCGTAATTCGGATACTCCGGAAGATGCACGCCTTGGATTAATGGAGAAATTTGGCCTATCCGATCTTCAGGCTCGCGCGATCCTTGATATGACCTTACGTCGTCTAACAGGACTGGAACGTGATAAGATTAAAGAGGAATATGCTGAATTGATGAAAACAATTGACTATTTAAAATCGATATTGGAAGACGAGGAACTTCGTATGAAAATTATCAAAGATGAGTTAATTGAGATCAAAGAAAAATATGGTGACGAACGTAGATCCCAGATTGTACACTCTGCTGAAGATATGCGTATGGAAGATTTTATTGATGATGAAGAAATCGTTATCACAATCTCCCACAACAGTTACGTAAAACGCACACCATTATCCGAATACAAACGTCAGGGTCGCGGTGGCCGCGGATCAATTGGCACAAATACACGCGAAGAAGATTTTACCGAACATATCATTACAGCGTCGGCACATAATTATATGCTTCTATTTACAGAGGCAGGTCGCTGTTTCTGGTTGCGTGCATTTGAGATTCCTGAAGGAAGCCGTACTTCTAGAGGTCGAGCACTTCAAAATATCATCAACGTTCCAAAAGAAGAGAAAATAAAGGCCTTCATCCTGGTGAAGAACCTGAAAGACCAAGATTATTTGGAAAACAACTTCATTATTATGTGTACCAAAAAAGGTACGATTAAGAAGACGTCTTTGGAAGCCTATTCTCGTCCAAGAGCAAACGGTATCAATGCCATCAATATCAATGAAGGCGATCAATTAATTGAGGCTTGTTTGACTACTGGAAGCAGCGAAATTGTCATGGCACTGCGTTCTGGTCGTGCAATTCGTTTCAATGAATCTACGGTTCGTCCAATGGGCAGAACGGCAACAGGTGTACGTGGTATCACCTTGGCAGCGGAAAGCGATGAGGTGATTGGCATGATTAGTGTGAATGATTCGGAAACTACCGTGTTGGTCGTTTCTGAAAAAGGATATGGAAAACGTACAGATATCGAGGATTATCGCGTAACGAATCGTGGTGGTAAAGGTGTGAAAACAATCAACGTCACCGATAAGACAGGTGAACTCGTTGCAATTAAAGGCGTTACGGACAACGAGGACTTAATGATCATCAACAAATCTGGTATTGTTATCCGCATTGCTGTAGAAGAGTTAAGAGTAATGGGACGTGCAACACAAGGTGTAAGGCTCATTAATTTGAAAGATAACGACGAGATCGCGTCTATTACGAAAGTCGATCGTGAAGAAGAATCTGAAGAAGAGTCTGAACTGACCGAAGAGTCAACGGAAAATGGTGATTCGACTTCTGAAGAAAACACGGACTCAAACGAAGAATAAATAGTCTAATGAAAAACTTACTGATATCATTGTTAATATCTGCAAGTAGTTTAACTGTTGTTGCCCAATCCAATTTAAAGGAGGGCAGCAACAGTTTTGCTTTATATACCAAAACTGGCGAATTTAAAAATCTTGAAAATGCGCGAAAGTTTGCAGACGCCGCCTTCCAATCAAAGAAAGATTCGGCTTCTGTCAATAATAACCTTTTAAGGGCATTGGTATATAGCTCCTTGGCAGTTGCAGATTCAACAAGGAAGCAGCCCTATAAAATGGATCCTATCGACGTATCCATCAAATCACTTAAGCTTCTGGATCAAAAAAAAGCACGTCGAAACTTTCCTGCGGAAATGGACTACATTCGTCAAAATCTTGCTGGAGCCATATCCTATCAGGGAGCGTTGGCTTTAAAAGATGGCAAATTTGACAAAGCTTATAAAGCTTACCTTCGAATAGATTCACTTGGTTTCAAAAATAATGATCTCAAATATAATCTGGCGGTACTCTCCGGCAAGAATAAAGATTATATGAATTCAATCAAATATTATGATGAACTCATTAAAAGTGAACATCCAAAGCCTAATTACTTTCTTGAATTAGCGCAGATTTATTCGCTCGGAGGTACTAAACAGGATGTCTTGAACGTTCTTGAAAAAGGACATGCTATATTTCCTGAAAATAAACAGATACTTTTTAGATTAATTGATGTGTATTCGGCCAATAATTCTTATGACGCTATCTTAAATGTCATTGCTGATGCTATCCGTCTAGAACCTGAAAATGTCGAACTGAACTATATTGCAGGCTATTCTTACGAAAATGCCAATGATATAAAACGGGCGAAAGAATATTATAATAATGTATTGCGATTGGATCCGAATAATTATGAATCTAATCTTGCATTAGGATTAATCAATCTGGAGACTTTATTAAAGGAACCTTCCAACCAGGATATACAAGAGTTGACCATCGAGTATCTGTTGAAGGCAAATGAGATTAAGCCTTATGATGTCAATGCGCTTAAAGCTTTGGCTAAATATTATAAGCTTATTGATGACGCATCTCAATTAGACAGAGTGAATTTATTATTGAATCAATTAACAGTTAAATAGATATGAATTTAAAATCTCTATTATTATTAGCAGCAATAGGTACTGTATCTACCTCAGTTTCTTTTGCGCAGACGGGCAATGTTAAAAAGGCAAAATCTGCCCTAGCGAAATTCCAAGAATTGAAAGACGCTGGTACGGTTCAATTGGGTATTCCTAATTTGAAATCGGCGAAAGAAGCTATTGACGCAGCTGTTGTCAATGACAAAACAAAAGATAATGCGGAAGCGTGGACGGTATATGCATTGGTAAATGCAAACCTATCAACAATAGATAAGTCATCTGAATTAGCGAAATTGGCTGAGGACGGAATTGCGAAAGCAAAACAGCTGGATACAGACGGTGCGAATAAAGCGAATATTACTGTTGCAGAACAAATTCTGGGACAATATAATTTCAATTTGGGAGCAGAAGCATATCAAGCACAAAAATATGCTGAATCGTACAGCTCTTTTACAAAAGCGTTGACCTATCTTCCTGGAGATACATTAGTTACTTATTACAGCGGTGTTGCAGCGCTATCAAATAAGGATTATAAGAATGCTGTGGAACGTTATAAAGAACTAATTCCAAGAAAAGATTTCTCTTCGCATAAAACGATTATGGTCGATCTACCGAAATTGTACCTCTCTATGCAAGATACAACTTCAGCACTTGAATATGCAAAAAAAGCGGCTGAAGCTTATCCAGATGACAATGCGGCGATGACTCAAAACATCGAATTGAATCTGATTACAGGCCACGAAAAAGAAACAATTGATGCTATCACTGCACAATTAGCAAAAGATCCAAACAATAAAAGCTTAAATTATTACCTAGGCATAGCCCAATCTTCAGCGAAAAACGAAGACGCAGCAGTTGCAGCATACAAAAAAGCATTGGAGATTGATCCTAACTTTTTTGAGGCAAATACAAATTTAGCAATCACGTTAATGAACAAAACACGTGAAAAATTAAATGTTGTTAATAATAACAGAAAATTGACGCAAGCGCAATATGATGCAGAATTAAATAAGATTAAAGCAGAATTAAAGCCAGTGCTTCCTTACTTAGAGAAAGCAGTTTCTTTGCAACCAAAAAATGTAGATGCTTTAACGAATTTAAAGAACTACTATATTTTTATGCAAGACGAAGCTAAAACGGCCGAAATCAATGCTAAGATCAAAGAAGTAGAGTAAAAAATAAACTTCCATAAAAAAGCCCGCATCTGATGACGCGGGCTTTTTTATGGAAGTTTTTTAGGGTTAAGCTAAAATCGCAATTAACTCAATCTGAAATATCAACGTACATTCTCCTCCTTTTCGAGGTAACAACTCTTCCTTTCCATAAGCCAGTTTAGGTGGAAGGCACACCTCCCAGATTGATCCAACCGGCATCATTGAAATCGCTTCTTGCCAACCCACGATGAGTTCATTAATATAAAACGTTTCGGGGCGCTTCCGCTTATACGAACTATCGAATACAGTTCCGTCTGGAAGCTCGCCTTTATAATGGCAGATAACTTTAGCCGACTTCTTGGGGATTTGCCCCGCCCCCTTTGTTAATACCTTATAATGCAAACCCGATGCGCATACGACTACTCCTTCTTGCTGGGCATACTTTTCCAAAAATACCTTTCCAGCTTCCAGATTCTTTTCCGCAAGCGCTGCTGAACTTAACTTATTTTTCTTTCTCTGAACCAAAACTCAATGGATTAAAATTCAATATTGCTAATTATTTATGTTAGCCTCAAAAATAACAGCTTTTTCTCCTTTTAACGAAAAAAGACCAAGTTTTTGTTCGATAGAACGCCTTTATCAAAGTAACTTTGCATCTAAGGTTTTCTCGAAACTGAATGCCTTACTCACCGGACAGTTTTCCTTCGCTTTATGCGCTATTGTTTGAAACTCAGTTTCGCTTATCGTTGGCACCTTTCCTTGCAGTTCAAGTTCAGATCGCACAATTGAACCATTCTCGAACACGATTGTCGACACGGTGATTAATTCTTCCGGGACAAAACCGGCTTCAGAAAGAAAAGCGCTCAATTGCATGGTGAAGCATCCTGCATGTGCTGCTGCCAATAATTCTTCGGGGTTTGTCCCCACACCATTTTCAAACCGTGTCGAAAATGAGTATTGCGTATGATCCAACGCTGTACTGTCTGTGGTCAGGCTACCTTTTCCTTCTTTCAGATTGCCATTCCATTGGGCTGTTGCTTTTCTTCTCATGTTTTCTATGCTAATTATTTAATTTTTCTAACGTTAATTTCTCCTGTCGCGATTCTAGCCTTTCAGGTATCTTTTATAGAACAAACAGTCGATCAAAAAGTTGTACACTATTGAATAATTGATGTCGCATTTTGAACAGCGCTTACGTTAACAATTGTATTAAAACTAAACTCATGAATAAATTATTGTACCTTTTCATCCTTGTTATCGCCTTCAATTCATGTAAAACTCGTCAAGTCAAAGAACAGGCTTTGATACAGGACTGCCCTGAAGAGAAGATTGTCAATAAAATACCTGGTCCCCCAGTAAAGGGTGAATCTGAAAAAGTTTACTATATCTATCAAGGCAAAAGAATTTCACCAAAACAATTTGACCAAGAATGGCTCGAGAAAAATTGTGATATTAAAGAGACAGTTGTTTATTGATTTTATTTCTTAAAACAAGCATAAAGACGTAATTTCGCCTAAAATTTTTATAATGACAGTTTCTCTTCGGGAGGTCAATCAAAAGATTTTAGGCTACGTCTCTTTAACTTTCCTTGGTTACCTCACAATCGGCCTATCGCTTGCTACCCTCCCCATCTTTATTCATCAAACTTTAGGATTTAATACAATTATTGCGGGACTGGTTATTAGCGTTCAATATATCGCTACTTTCCTACTACGTGGTTATGCAGGAAAAATTGTGGACACCAAGGGCCCCAAGATTTCCGTTCTGCGCAGCATGTTATTTTTTGCATTATCGGGACTCCTTTTACTGCTTGTTTTTTTATTCCGGTCTCAGCCTCTGCTCAGTTTGGGTCTCCTACTTATTACCCGCTTGTTTACTGGAATTGGAGAGGGTCTAGTGGGTGCGAGCCCTATAAATTGGGCATTAATGGAGCTCGGCGACGAACATGCCGCAAAAGCGATCTCTTTCAACGGAATAGCCAGCTATGGTGCATTGGCTATTGGTGCGCCCTTGGGTGTGTTGCTGGTGGATCATATCAATTATGAAGCTTTGGCTCTATTGACCAGTGCTATTGGTCTACTCGGCTATTTTTATTGCCGCGCAAAAACACCCTATCAAGTGGCAGGTAAAAAGGCTGAAAAAGTGAGTTTTAGACGCGTATTGATTTTAGTAGCTCCCTTTGGAATTTGTCTTGCTTTAGGTGGTCTGGGGTTTGGCAGTATCTCCACTTTTATGACGCTTTACTATGAACATTTCAATTGGGAAAATGGGGCAGCATGCTTAACTTTATTTGGCGTATTTTTCATTTTAACACGACTAATTTTCAATAAGGTCATTGACCAATATGGTGGGCTCAAGGTTGCCTTAGTTAGTCTTTTCGTTGAAACAGTAGGCCTCACGGTTATCGCCGTGGCAATTGATCCCTTATGGACCCTATTGGGTGCTGCGTTAACGGGTTTTGGCTTCTCACTGGTATTTCCTGCGCTTGGTGTCGAAGCCATTAAACGGGTAGACCAAAGTCAACAAGGCTCTGCCCTGGCTGCTTATGGGCTATTTATTGATATTTCACTTGGCATCACTGGTCCATTAATTGGCTTTGTGGCCAATAATAGGGGGATGACAGCGATATACCCATTTAGTACCATGATGGTCTGCATTGGTTTTGCCGTTGTTGGAAACCTACTCTATCAAAAAAAGCGGGAGCTGACACCATAGTCTCCACTAAACATCCATACATCGTATCAAAGATATACCTACAAAAAGAGCGGTGAATGTTTAAACATTCACCGCTCTTTTTGTAGGTATATTCGTTAAATTTAACCCTCAATACTAGGTACGCCAACAACTTCATTGGTATCAGCATTGTAATCGATACCCTCAAAATTGAAACCGAACAAATTGAAAAACTCGTTACGATAACCTTCAATATCTGAAATTTCCGCTAAATTTTCAGTTGTTGCTTTCTCCCACAATGCTGCAACTTCAGCCTGAACATCTTCACGCATTTCTAAGTCATCAACACGGATACGACCTTTTTCATCAAGCAATACTTTACCGTCAGCAGTATAAAGTCGCTCGGCAAACAAACGTTGCATTTGTTCAATTGTACCCTCGTGAATTCCTTTTTCTTTCATGACTTTGTACAATAAAGAAATGTATAAAGGAACAACAGGAATAGCTGAGCTTGATTGCGTAACCAAAGCTTTATTCACCGATACATAAGATACACCATTAATATCGCTCAAAATCGCGTTTATGGCAGGCACTGTTCCTTCTAAATCATCCTTCGCACGACCAATCGTACCATTACGGTAAATTGGATAAGTAAGTTCAGGACCTATGTAAGAATAGGCAACTGTTTTCGCTCCATCAGCTAACACACCAGCAGCTTTAAGATCTTCGATCCAAAACTTCCAGTCTTCTCCACCCATAACAGCTACAGTATTCGCAATATCTTCTTCATTTTCAACAGGCTGAATGGTAATATCTGAAATTACACCCGTATGGAAATCTACCGTTTTGTTGGTAAATGGTTCTTGTATCGGTTTCAAAACAGAAGCATGTGCTACCCCCGTTTTTGGATGCGTACGGCGTGGTGATGCCAAACTGTAAACCACTAAATCAACCTGTCCCAGATCCTTTTTAATAAGTTCAATAGTTTGTTTTTTCACTTCGTCCGAAAAAGCGTCACCATTGATACTTTTGGCATATAATCCCGCCTCATGGGCTTCTTTCTCAAAAGCTGCGGAATTGTACCATCCGGCAGTCCCGGGCTTGCCTTCTGCCGCAGGTTTTTCAAAAAATACACCGATTGTAGCAGCTCCAGAACCAAATGCTGCAGAAATCCGAGATGCAATACCAAATCCAGTAGAAGCACCGATTACCAATACTTTCTTTGGACCATTCGCGATCTCACCTTTGGATTTCACGTATTCAATTTGATTTTTAATGTTTTGCGCAGCCCCTTGTGGATGCGAGGTTAAACAAATAAAACCTCTAGTTCTTGGTTGTATAATCATCTTGATTAATTTTCTTACTACTTGTTTTATTGATTAGGCAAAATAAGGAATTTTAAATGAGAAAATCGCGATAAAAATCAATTAGTTTTTGTTTCATTTTCATTTAAACGGACATTTGCTTACTTTCACAAAGTTAAGTATACATCGCATTCCACTTATTTATGCCAATCCAATTTACAATAAAAAAGAATAAAAAAAATGCACTTTTTTTAGGAACGCTAGCCGCCTTATTTTTTGCCAGTACCTTCGTTCTAAACCGCATTATGGCCGTGTCCGGTGGAAGCTGGCAATGGACAGCCTCCTTACGGTTTATTTGGATGCTCCCAGTCTTACTTATCATTGTTGCCATAAGAGGAAACCTCATCGATTTACTTAAAGAAATCAGATCCAACCTTTGGCAATGGCTTCTTTGGAGTACCATCGGATTCGGACTGTTCTATGCGGCGCTTACCTATGGCGCAAATTATGGCCCATCTTGGCTCGTGGCCAGCACTTTCGAATTCACCATTATAGCCGGCATGTTTATTGGTCCGTTGCTCGAAAAGAAAGGTCAGCGAAAAAGCATATCAAAAGCTTCACTCCTCTTCTCCATTCTAATTTTTTTAGGTATTCTTTTGATGCAAATTTCAGAAGCCCAGTCAACCTCCTTAAACAGCATGTTATTGGGAACCATCCCTGTATTGATCGGTTCCATTGCCTATCCCTTAGGTAACCGTAAAATGATGAAAATATCAAATAATAGGTTAGATGCTTTTCAACGCACGCTCGGGATGACGCTCTGTAGTATGCCATTTTGGATTATCCTGAGTCTATTTGGCTATTCTGATCATGGTTTACCAACTGATAGTCAGCTCTTCCAAACCTTTTTAGTGGCCATTTGTTCGGGGGTGATTGCAACACTTTTATTTTTCTCAGCTACTGATTTCGTTCATCACGATCATAAAGCCTTAGCAGCTGTAGAGGCAACACAGGCCATGGAAGTTATTTTTACGCTGCTAGGCGAAATTCTCATCTTGCAGGCGGCACTTCCAAATGTATATTCCTGTATGGGTATTGTATTGGTGGTCATTGGCATGATACTCCATAGTCGCACAAGTTAATAATCCCCTATCTTTTATCTGCTTGTAATGTTCTGCTTATTTTACTCAGGTTTAAGCTGTTGGCCATTGCCGAGAAAATATCATAATAGGTTCCTTTATGTGTGTATAGATCTTCATGTTGTCCTTTCTCCACCACCATCCCCTTTTCCATGACCACAATAGCATTGGAATCGATGATCTGGGAGATACTGTGGGAAACGATAATTACTGTACGGTCTTTCTTTATGGCATCCAAACTATTTTTAATCTGTTCGGTCGCAATGGCGTCCAAATTAGCCGTAGGCTCGTCGAGAAAAATAATCGGCGGATTTTTTAAAAACAAACGAGCTATAGCGATCCGCTGCTGCTGCCCCCCTGACAGCGATTGCGCATCTGAATCGTAACCTTTGGGCAAATCCATAATCTGCTCATGGATATAGGCCTTTTTGGCCGCTTCAATGATCTCTTCCCTGGAACTTCCCATTTTACCATATTCAATATTTTCAAAGATAGTTCCTTTAAAAATATGATTCCGTTGCAATACCATACCGATATGTCGACGGAGAAACGCTGTATCGTATTTTGCCAAGTCTACCCCATCCAAAAAAATTTGCCCACTGGTGGGTTCATAAAATTTATCCAATAAGTTGATAATCGTACTTTTCCCGGCTCCACTCAGCCCCACTAATGCCGTAATTTCATTTGGCTTGATCTCAAAATTTACATCCTTTAAAGCAACCGTCCCATTCGGATATTCAAAAAATACATTCCGTAACGCCAAATGTCCTTTTATCTGTGCCAGCTTATAATCTCCCTTTGATTCTATATACTCGTCAGATTCCAAAATTTCAAAGAAAGATTCCGAATAGACCAGGGCATCGTTTACTTCATCATAAATCCGGTGCAGCTGACGAATCGGTGCCGAAACGTTATTAAATAACATAATATGAAACATAATCGCACCAATGGTAATTTGGCCCGAGAGAACAAGATAGGCCGTTAAAACAATAATTATGACAACGGCAATCTGTTCTACGAAATTTTTAATGCTATCGTAAAAAAAACTTGTTTTTCGAGTTTCCATTTGATTCTCAGTCATTTCATATTGAATCTTTTCATGACGTTTCGCTTCTTCTGGCTCTCGAACGAAAGACTTAATTACCAAAATTGAATCGATCAAACTAATGATCCGATTATTTTTCGACTCCCGGTATTTGCGCATCTGCCTCCTAAAGCCCGTCAATCTGGAGGCTTGGGTCTGACTAATATAAAGATACAAGGGAATAACAGCCAATCCCACTAGACCTACGTATACATTAGCGTAGAACATACAGATTAATGCAATGATTGCATTGGCAAACAAAGGTAGAATATCAATAAAGAAATTTTGGACCAGACGTGTCAACGAACTGATCCCGGCATCTATCCGGGTAGCCAATTTTCCACTTTCATTGTCGCTTGAGGTATAGAAGGCTAACTTATAGGTTAAAATGCGGTTTACAATGGATTGAGAAAAGTCACGTGCGATATAAATGCGAAGTTTCTCCCCGTAAAATTTCTGACCAAATTGCACAAAAGCGTAGACAATTTCTTTAATTAGTAAAATAACACTGATTATACCAACAAGATACATGCCCTTCGATAAAGGCTCCTTGGCGACCATCAGCTCATTAATTTGATCGACGGTATAACGTAAAATAAAAGCGTTTATTTGCGCCGCGAAAGACCCCACTACCGTTAATAGCAACGTATAAATAATCAGCTGACGATAAGGTTTGGCAAAGGGAACAATTTTCTTAAATAATTGTGGGATAGTCATTGAAATCGATTTAATACACAGGAAACAATTAAGCTACGGACATTGTTTAACTGAAAGCATACAATCAATTTGATCGCAACGTCGGGCTGACCTAAATTAGGAAGATATCCAAACCGTGAGGCCAGCTTCTTTGATAAGCGAATAACTTAAACGGTACTGTAAGGAATATGTCTGGCATGACACAAACAGGGCTATCCAAAATGAATAGCCCTGTTTGTGTGAAGTGATAGCCCCGCTACATTAACCAAAAATCCGATTTAACACTTTGGCAAGGCGTAAACCACCTTTGAGCATACATTGCTCCATAATATCCTTGTTTTGATAGACATAAGTGTACGATAAATTGGCGTTATTAGCTACGTCAGCATAAATCTTTTCAGCTAATTGATTTGATTCATACAACCAATTCGAGAGTTCTCCAGCCGCTAACTGCGCATTCTCTTTTTTATTGTTCACATCTAAAACAGTTGCAAACTCGGTGTAACTATACTTCTCATTATCAACCAAATCGCTATCCCATACACGATGAATATTCGATTTTTTTCCAAACCAGCTTACTTCAATCTTATTGCCTCCCTGATCCTCAGCACGGCTAACGTGCATGGGTTGATGCGCATCGCCCAAAATATGGATCAAGAAATACAGGTTTTGCTTTTGCTGATCCATTGGAAGAGTTTTATCTGCAAACGACTTCTCAATACGTAGCGCTGTCTTATAAAGATTCTCGTCGGCTGAACTTTCCAAACCCAATTGAAAATCAGCCCAGGGTAAATTCGAGTTTAAATTGATAAAATGGGAATTTCCCAGTTTTTTAAATTCAGGATTGGGATCTGATTTAATAAAATCGCCCCAGTTGGCCCAATAAGCCAGTTTCTGTTTTCCAATAATTTTCCCTATATTTTTTTTGGCTTTTTTTGTCAAATGGCGTTCCGCAATTTCGGCCACGACACGATGTCCCGTTGTACCCCACGCAAATACCGAAGAAAGCTGAAAACACATTGCCATTGCCAGCAAACCCTTAATCATTTTTTTCATTAGATTGTTGTTTTAAATGATGACGAAGTTCTTACCTGTAAAAAACGCTGTTCTCTCCACAAACTGGAGTTGAAAAGCGGAATCAAACCTGTAATAACTCATCTTACTATACTAAATGTTAATTATTTGAAAATATCGAAGGTATACTTTGCTGAGGACCAAAACTCATCCAACGCAATTATTCGAGGCTTAAAAAAAGAAATGAGCTCAGCCCAGTCTGTCTCTTTAAAAACGCTGTAACCTGTTAAGCTTGTGTAGATCCGACAAATCGGTTTCCCATATTCGTCCGTTCCGTCCATGTCCCAAATCCACTCCTCTTCAAGAAGATCCTGCAACAACGCTTTAAACTGAAAAAATTGTTCTGCCATCAATGCCCTCAGTCCAGCATCAGGTTGTGACCACTGTATCGCAACAGTTGCCACTTTGTTATCCGCATCCATTTTGAAGTATAAATGCTTAATGCCTGTCTTGTAGTTGATCCAATTTACCTTATCCCCATCTGCAGAAGTATGTAAAGCCATAAATTGGCCAAACTTTGTCCAGAATAACTGTTTTAATTGTTTTATCTCTTCCCTTGAATACACCGATACAAATTTTAGTCAACAAAATTAGCAAAATAGCGCGGTATGTCTAAACCTTATTGGTATCAAAATTGTTGTTTTAACAATATATATTCGAAAGATGAACATGGATAAGAAAAAATCACTGTTACTGTTAGCTGGCGTCGCACTTAGCGCTGTGGCCTATAATGCCTTTAAGCCCGTCATCTCGCGACCTGACGTCGTCGATCCGTTTGACTTGGATAAATACCTTGGAAAATGGTATGAAATAGCTAGACTCGATTTTTATTGGGAAAAAGGCTTGAGTCAAGTTTCGGCAGAATACAGCAAAAATAAAAATGGTACAATACGTGTCAATAACCAAGGGTACTCCGAAGACAAAGAACGCTGGAAACAGTCTATCGGAAAAGCTAAATTTGTCAACAGCCCCAATGAAGGTGCACTTAAAGTGTCGTTCTTTGGACCGTTTTACAGTGGCTATAATATCGTAAAAATAACATCGGATTATAAATATGCACTTATTTTTGGAGACAACCTCGACTATATGTGGATTTTGGGCCGTGAGAGGGAAATTCCAGATAAAATAAGAAATGAATTTTTAACCTATGCCCTCCAATGTGGATATAAAACAGGCGATCTGGTGTGGACCAAGCACTAATCCTGTATAGATCAAACCTTAGTTAAAGATAGGGGCCAATAGCTGATAGTTTAACGTCTTGTCCTGCGAGAGCACATCGGCGATTTCTTCAATATCCTCTGGGGTAATTGCATTTCTGATACCTGCATTGTAAAGGTTCGTAAGGAAAAATGCAGCTTCACGTTTTTCGTTAAGCGGCAAAATTGAACTCCCGACATAGAAATTTAATACAGATACAGCATATTCGCCAAACAGGTTAAAACCGAAATCACCATTTTTCTGGAGGCAATAAAGCATCATTTTTTCAAAATCAGAACGCAAAGTATCTTTAATCTCAGTAGTCATTGAACATCTTTTTAGAGGCATAGTTGCCGAAAATAGTGTATAACAAGATCCACTCTTCTCCTGGCAGGACAAAAATGCAAAAAATATCCCAAACAATGTACCGCGAAGCAGTAGATTGTTTGGGATAAATGGAGCGTTATGCCACGAATGGTTTACAATGCTTCTGCATGTTGAGAAACATCCAAGCCAAGCTCTTCATCTGTTTCTTCGACGCGCAATGGAGCGATAAGATCGGTGATCTTCAATAGTACCAATGAACCCACGAAGGCAAAAAATGACACCGCAAATAACGCGACCATATGGACAAAAAACAATTTCGTCTCGCCAAAAAATAGGCCATTGTCCACAACAAGCGGATTAACATTATGGTGAGCAAACACACCGGTAAGTACCATACCAACCATACCGCCTACCCCGTGACAAGGGAACACATCCAACGTATCGTCTATACTTGTTTTGCTTCTCAGATATACAACCAGATTACTAACCAAAGCACCAACCAAACCAATGATCATCGCATGTGGAATACTGACAAAACCAGCTGCTGGAGTAATCGCAACCAAACCAACAACGGCACCGATACATGCCCCCATTGCTGAAGGTTTTTTTCCACGTATGATATCAACAAATATCCATGCCATGGCGGCCATGGCCGATGCTGTAGTTGTGGTCGCAAAAGCATATGCTGCCAACGAATTTGCTCCACCAGCAGAACCGGCATTAAATCCAAACCAGCCAAACCACAGGAGTGCTGTACCCAATATCACATAGCTTATACGTGCGGGGTTATGACTTTGCGTCTTACGTCCTTTTAAATAAATAGCGGCTGCCAACGCTGCCCAACCAGCTGACATGTGTACAACTGTACCACCGGCAAAATCAAGAACACCAAATTTTGCCAATATACCTTCTGGATGCCAAGTAGCATGTGCCAATGGCATATAAATAAAAATACTGAATAGGATAATGAATAGCATAAATGAATTGAAACGAATACGTTCCGCAAAAGCCCCAGTAATTAATGCCGGTGTGATAATCGCAAACTTCAATTGAAACATGGCAAACAAAACCAAAGGTATAGTGGGAAGCGCTCCCCAAGCAACATTCCCTAATGTACCTTTCATCATAAAAAATGTACGCGGATCACCCACAATACCACCGATATCATCGCCGAAAGCTAAACTAAAGCCAACAATGACCCAAAGGATTGTCATTAAACACATACATATAAAGCTTTGCATCATCGTTGAAATTACATTCTTCTTGCTAACCATACCGCCGTAAAAAAAGGCAAGTCCAGGTGTCATAATCAACACCAATGCAGAAGAAGTCAACAACCAGGCCGTATCTCCCGTATCAAATTCTGTCTTGTTTAAGTCAGACAAGTCAATCGAGGGAAATACAAGTCCTAATACTCCCAAAAGAACTAGAACAATGAGTGGAATAATTTTTTTCATTTGTTTAAACTGATTAGTGTTTTCAATACATTAATAAAATTGTTAAAAAAATACAAGAACAAAACAAAAACCTGCTTTCGCTTATAATTTTTTCAAATATAAAGTCTTTTTATTAAAAAAATACCATGTTATTTTATTTTTTATGATTTTTTTTACATAATTTCACAAAAACAAATACAAAAACCACAATAATCACTTTATTTTTAAACCAAAAACCAAACAAAACAAGAAAAACAAAGATAATTTCACCTAAAAACATCAAACAAATCAAACTTAAACCCCAAAAAAAACATGAAAAGACTTCTAACAACCATCATTTTATCGACATTTCTAATAAAAACAGCCACGTGCCAAGAAGAAACAAAAGAAAAAGGAATAGAAATATCCGGATCAGTAGACACCTATTGGAAATATGATTTTCAAAACAAACCCAACATCAACACCTATTTTACGGAAGACAACAATTCTGTGTCTATTGGCATGGTGGATTTGGCTGTAAAAAAGAAGTTTAAAAAAGCATCATTTGTCGGAGAATTATCTTTTGGCCCCAGAGGGCAGTATCGATCCATTATGAATGGTGATGGCCAGGCCGGCGATGACAAAAACAGTTTCCACATCCAAAATTTATATGTAGGCTATGATCTAACCGAGAAGCTCAATCTTACTGCAGGATTCATGGGAACATTTGTGGGTTTTGAAGTAATATCGCCCACATACAACTTTCATTATTCAACTTCCTATTTATTTGGCGCCGGCCCATTTCAAGACGCAGGTTTAAAAGCTACCTATAGTTTCTCAGACAAAGTAGCCTTAATGGTCGGACTATTTAACGACTGGAACGTCTATCAAGATATGAACGGAGTTTCCCATGTCGGATCACAACTGGCCTATACCCCCAATGACAAAAGCAGCTTCTATCTCAATTTTCTGACAGGATCGTCCGCTGGCGGTAAAAACAATTACAGTTCCGGGACCTTGGTCGATCTCGTTGCTAATTATGACTTCACCTCAAAATTTTTCCTTGGATTAAATGCTACAAATTATAAAAAGAGAGATGGTGGCGGTTACTCTGGAATAGCACTTTATCCAAGAATTCATTTTTCAGAAAATTTTGGCCTAGGATTACGCGAAGAGTTTTTCCAAACGCATAAAGAGGAAGAAAATGGAATCCCTAGTTCCAATATCCTCGCAACCACCTTAACAGCAGAATACAATTACCATGGATTCAAATTTATTCCCGAAATCAGAATTGACAAAGGAAATACCGAACGATTCATCAAGAACGACTTAAGCCCAACTAAATCTGCAGGACAATTTCTATTGGCCTGTGTATACAGTTTCTAAAGAGCATCCCATTACACCAAAGAAAAGGGCAGGTTACACTGCAATGCCCCCAAAAGCGAGACACTTTCTGGGGGCATTTTTATGAGAAAAAACATAGTTTGGAATTCAAACTTAGTCTTGTCGATCGGATCGTTCAAGGCTATTGTTCAGCAAAAAACACTTACCGTACACTTATCGAAACATGCCGATCCATAATACGATCGGATTCGGGCGCATCTGCCTTATACTTGGCAAACTGTGAACCGTACCCCTCTGCACCGATTACCTGTTTGGAAAGCTGCTCTTTACCCAGGTAATCCTTTACAGCTGTTGCGCGCTCAAGCGATAACTTTTTATTAAAATCCTCATTACCTGTTTTGTCGGTATAACCACCGATCTTAATATTGGCTGCAGGAAAAGCCTTTAATATCGCCGCAAGATTACGCAGTTGCACCTGGCTTTCAGGCAACACCTCGGCTGTACCTGTTTTGAAATTCAGGTTATCGAAATCAAACCAGGTATTTTTCAGGGAATCCTCACCGATCGACTTATAATCGGATTTTAGAAATTGGACCAACTGATCTTCTATCCCGCCTTTAAATGCAGCAAGTTTGACACCATCTGGCAAGATGACCTCCGTTTGCTCGCGCTCCACTAAACTGGAACCTGTTTTCATGGTACTTGAATCCACCATTGCACTGTTCACACTGGTGTCGGTAGCACCGTCTTGCTTACTGCCGCTGCAGCCTTTTCCAAATAAAAACCAGAGTAGAGCCAATATAACCAAGGCGATTAAAATCTTCCACCAACCGCCACCGGACCCGCTTCTGGAACTGTTTTCAGCTATCGCTGCCCGCGACTCTCCTGTTCTCGGCAATGACAAAGGCTCTTTATGTGCTTCCAACTCATTTGCTGGATTAATGGAGCTTGACTTATGACTATCGACCTCCTTGACAACATCAACAGGAGCTGCAGGTTCAGTCACCGACTCCACAGGTGGAGAAAAATGCGCCCCATCGAAAAGCTTTCCAAAGGCACCTAAACCTAAACCCGCTGGCACAGCAGCAGCAAAAGCTGTTTTATTTTCCTGCAAAACATGACCGATACGTTCAAGATCCCAATTTTGTCCCTTATTTGTTAAACTGGAGAATATCGCTGGCAGAGAAAAATTCATTAATTTCCCAATGGAACTACCATCATAGCCCAAATAACCGGCAACGGTACTCAAAACGGTATCCAGGCCACCACCAAATATTGATCCCAGTAGCCCAGCCGAATTCTCACCTTCCACCGCACGAGCCCCTGCAGACTCCTCCGCGTTTGTCACACCGCCGAGAAGTCCTTTGAGATCAAAATCCGCGAAATGCTGCTTGGCCTTTTCAAGTATTGCCGAAATTCCACCGGAATCGGAATGTTGGCTTAAACCTAAAAACAAGGCGGGAATTGTTGTATTCAACCCCTGCTTCACCCCCTCTTTATCCTGGTTTAAAACTTGCCCTATTTGAGCGACCGCTTCTTCGTCAAAAAAGTCCTTCGCCCCTTTTAAAAGCTGATTTTCCATAATCTTCGTTTATTTTTAGTTTTTATAAAACTCTAACAAACAAAGGTTTAATTTGTTTACTCAATACGATTTACTGATCAAAATCACCCGAAAGCCATTTCGGAAGAACAAACTCGGATGCCAAATGAGCCCATCGGTAGTTCTGCCAATTAGCTTTACTGATCCACAGCACTTCGTCCAGCTCTTCGTAAGCCTCAAATGCATGACGCTCTGCCAGTTTAATTAAATAGATATAGCCCACGACAACCGTATTAAGCTCATTTACGGCTTGCGTACTGTGGCTTCCGATAAACCGTATTTCCATCCCGCCCACGTCATACTGAAGCTCCTCCTTGAGTTCGCGAATTAAGGTCTCCTCACGGCTTTCTTCCGGAGCTACCTTCCCGCCGGGCAGCTGAAAATAGCTAGAACCTTTTTTACGAACCATCAGCAAATCTCCTTCCGGGGCAAGCATCACCCCCGAGCAAATAACAATTTTGTCCATATCACTTATTTCACACTGATTATTTCAGACCACAAAACTAACTTTTTATCCATCATCAAAGAAATATATCCCCCGCATTCAAGACAGCTCTTTACAACCAAATTTCACACCAAGTGAACGTCCTAACCTCGAAAATCTGTTAGGGTTCACAAAACGAATATTAAAGGTTTAACGGTAATTCTTTTTCTTTCAACTGCAATAAAATTGCAAATAATAAACTAATTATCTAAGTTTAAGGTATAAAACGATAATCTATACATCCATATATGAATCGAAGATTAACCTGTTTCATACTAAGCATGTTGTTTCTATTGCCGGGATGCCGGCAAGATAAGAAAAACACAACAAAGACCAATCAGCAAACTGAACAGCGAAAACCTACACCTCCTAAAGAGCAGGTTGAGAAGAAAAAAGTATTTACGGCTGAGGATATTATCCTAAAAAAAGAGCTGCGTTACAACAAATACACCCTGGAGGACAGTTATCCCTATAAAGATACCACGCGAGGTTTTCAATGGGATAAAATCAAGGAACGCCTGGCCTTTATCGAAAATTTTCAACAGTCTCCATCGCTGTACGGCGTTCTACAAAATTATCAAAATGAAAAGGGCGAAGCGCCAACAATCCAGAATTATAAGCGGGACTCTTATAAACGCGTGTCCGACAGTTTCAATGTCGAACGCTATCAAGCGGCACCCCTCTACGATCTTAACAGCGCGAAGGCCGTTCGTTACGGTCGGGACGGCTGGCTCGTTCGCGTACAAGGCCCAGACAGCATCGCACGGATTCCGATTGAGGGTATTTCATTCGAAGGGAAATATACCGTACCCAAAAGATATCTTCGCATCATTAGCGATACCGTACAGTTCAACATTATCAATGTTGTCGATGTGAAGAACCAAAATATCTGCACCTTGGAGAAGGTCGGTAACGAATGGCTTGTCCGGAGCATGAACCCCGTGACGAGTGGCCGGCACAAACCTCCCCATGCCCAGGAAACACCGACAGGCCTCTTTGTGGTCCAGGAACACAAATCCAAGATGTTTTACTATGAAGACGGTACCAAAACTTATGCCGGATTCGCCCCCTATGCTACCCGATTTACCGCCGGGGCCTATATACATGGGGTTCCAGTTAACAATCCCAACGGCAGCATCATTGAATATAGTGAGAGTCTGGGCACAATACCCAAGTCCCATATGTGCGTCAGAAATGCGTCATCTCACGCTCAATTTGTCTATAAACGGTCAAAAGACCTCGCTTCGCTGGTTGTTGTTATTGATTAACAATATTTAACATTCTGTAAATCAAATATGTATTATCTTTAATCATTAATTTTGTAAACATCTACACAGAAAAGGGAGAAGAATGGGAAATACGTTTATGTTTCTTTTGATGGCACTTAATACAGCACTGTCCTCACAAGAAGAATTAAAAACAACAGATCAACAAACCACCAGCACTCATCGTATCAATGTCGAACGTCAACATACCGAAGTTGACTCATTGTATGATGAAATGAATCTAGGCAAAGTATTAAAATACGAAGCGTTTCGTCAAGCAATGGAAGGCAGAAAAGAACTTCCGATCCACAACAAGGACATCATGACCGTCATCGATTTTTCATTGGCATCAACGGAAAAGAGGCTTGTGGTACTCGATCTTGCGCACAAAAAAGTACTATTCAACACGCTGGTCGCACATGGAAAAAATAGCGGTGAAAACTATGCCGTCAATTTTTCAAATCAACAGGAATCACTTAAAAGTTCTTTAGGATTCTTTACAACAGAAAACACCTACAATGGCGAGAACGGCTACTCTTTGGTTTTAAATGGTCTTGAAGAGGGGATAAATGACAATGCAAAAGCACGATATGTTGTGATGCATGGCGCCGACTACTGTAGCACTGGAACAATAGCAAGTTTAGGCAGACTTGGCAAAAGCTACGGCTGCCCCGCGGTTCCAAGAGAGTTTGCAGGTCCAATCATTAACACAATCAAAGATGGAACGTTGTTGTTTATTTATGCTGACAACTCCGAATACCTCGCAAAAACACGTTTGATCCATCAACCTAATATATTAATGGCTCAATTTCAAAAAAGACAGTCTGCCTTTGATCACGAAGGCTAACAACAAAAAAGCCTGATAGAAATATTTCATCAGGCTTTTTTATGTTGTAAATCACTGTCCGACAGAGCACCTTCGCATTCACGTTAAGCTAAGATTTATGCTTTTTCTTAAATTTCAACATCCAATTGTAAATTGCATCGTCATGAAACAGTCGTTCCACGCTTCCGTGTGTGCCCCCTTTTATTACATTTAAGCTCACATTTGCTTCCGGATCCTCTCTTTTTATCGCATTCATAATTTTTCGGGATTCCGAAATTGGCACAGCACGATCAGCAGTACCATGATGAAGCCATATCGGCACCTGCGTCAGGTTAGATGCATACTGACTCGATCCACCACCACATATTGCAACGGCAGCAGCCACCCTTTCAGGATATTTGCCAGCCACATCCATTGTGCCATAGCCTCCCATACTCATGCCGCAAACGTAAATACGATCGGGGTCGGCATTGTAATGTTCAATAACATAGTCAACAATTTCGATCACTTTGTCTGGATCCCATCCTCCGCGGGACTGTGGTGCAACAATTATCCCAGGTACATCCTGCCCTTTATTGATGGCATACAATACACCGTAACGCTTTACACGGTCTAAATTTGTCCCGGACAAACTTCTTCCGTGCAAAAACACAAACACAGGCTGCTTTTCAGATTCCAATGAATCCGGTGCAGCATCTTTCAATAGAAAAGGATAAGCAGTCTCCCCTTTTATAGCGTGTATCTCCTGCGCATTTACGCGCATCAACAGCATAAAGAAAAAACAGATATACAGGTAAATTTTTCGCATACTTCTTGTCTATGACTATCTAGCTTAATTTTGGAGCACTAAAAATACAATTAAATGACTTTTATGGTATGCATTTAACATGTTTTAACACTTCGATTTCGGGAACATAGCCATTCAAAGAAAAGAAAGGCCTCATTCCTTATTAGCACAAATTGATCATTTGAAAGATTCCATCCATTATAATTGCATTTCATGCCAAAATTATCTTAGTTTGTAACATTGTCGCAAAATATCCAAGCTCTCACATGAAAATATTGCATACCGCCGATTGGCATTTAGGAAAAAGATTGGACAGTTTTTCCCGGATAGATGAACAAGTACTGGTCATGGACGAAATCGTTCATATCGCAGATCGGGAAAACGTGGATCTGGTGATCATCGCAGGAGATCTGTTCGATGCCTTCAATCCAGGTGTGGAAGCCATTGAGTTATTTTACCGAACCATCAAGCGTCTTACAAAGAATGGCATGCGCCCTGTAATAGCAATCGCAGGCAATCACGATTCACCTCATTTGATTGATGCGCCCGATCCTTTGGCAAGAGCGTCGGGGATCATCTTAATCGGGCATCCTCATGCTGTGGTCACTCCTTTCGCAACAGAGGGTTTCACCGTGTTACAGTCAGATACAGGCTTCATCGAATTAAGCTTGCCGCAATTTGACGACCCGATTCGTATTCTTCACACAGCCTATGCCAATGAAATACGCTTAAAACAGTATCTAGGCGAAGAGAAAGAAAGTAAATTGAATGAAGTGTTAGCGGCAAATTGGCAAAAAATAGCCAATACCTATTGCGATGATAAAGGCGTCAATATATTGACGGCACATCTTTACATGAATAAATTGGGCAGTCCACTTTTAGAGGAGCCAGATGGCGAAAAACCGGTCAAAATTGGTAATGCAGACTTAATCTATTCAGAGGCCATCCCGCCGCAGGTCCAATACACGGCATTAGGGCATCTCCATGGTTATAAAAATATCGGTTCGGCTGAGAAACCGGTAATTTATGCATCTTCGCCCCTATGTTATAGCTTTTCGGAGGCTGGGCAAACTAAATACGTTGCGCTGGTGAATGTATCGGCCGGCGAACAAGCAATTGTCGAGCGCATTCCATTGACTCAGGGCAAACCGCTGGTCCGAAAATCATTCGACGATATTGAGCAGTGTATATCTTGGTTGTCTGAAAACCCCAATGCATTGGTGGAGCTCACGCTGAAATCGGAGACCTTCTTAAAAGCCGAGGACCGCAAGCGAATCTATCAGAGCCATTCGGGAATAATCTACCTCATTCCGCTCGTTAAGCAGGATGAGCAAGAGCTGCTTGAAGCCAAAGAAATTAATCTTACACAAGACATGTCGACTTTATTCAACGATTATTTTAAATCCAAGAACGGCAACCAGGCACCCAATGATGACATCCTCGATCTTTTTCGCGAAATCCTAAACTCATAATCCATGATTCCATTAAAGTTAACTCTAGAAGGGATATACTCATATCAAGAACGTCAGACGATCGATTTCACTGCGCTTTCTCAAGCAGGTCTTTTTGGTATCTTCGGTGCTGTGGGTTCCGGCAAATCATCGATATTGGAAGCAATTACCTACGCCTTATTTGGGGAAACAGAACGCCTGAATGCACGGGATAAGCGCGCTTATAACATGATGAATCTAAAGTCTAACCGATCTTATATTGAGCTTGATTTCGTCAACTTTGAAGACCGTACATTTAGAATTACCCGCGAATTTAAACGCAATTCCAAAAATTTCGATGATGTGAAATCGCCCACGGTTGTACTCTACGAAAAAATCAATGAAGCATGGGTTCCACTAGAAAGCAGCAATACACAGCATATCATCGGATTAAGCTATGAGAACTTCAAGCGGACAATCATCATTCCTCAAGGACAGTTTAAAGAGTTTATAGAACTCGGAGCCAAGGAACGCACGGATATGATGAAAGAAATTTTTCAGCTGCATCGATTCGACCTGCAGGATAAAGTTTCCAACCTCTATAAAAAAAATCAGTCCGAACTGGATCACCTCAACGGTCAATTAATCGGATTTGATGAGGTCACAACCGAACTGATAGAAACGACCGAAACAAATCTCCAACTGGCAGTCGAGTCCTTTGTCGTCCTTGAGTCGTCGTACAAGGCGCATCATGAAAGGTTCTTAAGCCTCAAAAAACTCAAAGAGGATTTCTTAGAACTCCGAACAGTGAAAGCACTCTTTCAGCAATTGCTAGAACAAAAAGATGAAAAAGAAACTTTACGGTTAAAGTTAAATCGCTTTGAGGAAGCGCAAACCAACTTTCTACATATTCTTAAAACTAAGGAAAAATTAGCGGCGGAAGGCCTAATTACACAGAAAAGAGTAGAAACTGAAAAGCAGAGACAGGCCGAAATTCAACAGCTGATCCAGGAGCATTCCTCAAGTCTAAATCTGTTGAAATCACAATATGAGCTGCTACCACAGCGTCGTATTCAGGAATTGGACCTGGAATTGATAAGCCAATTGATTACGTTTTCAAATGAAATCAAGAGTTTACAGGATCGGGCGCAGAAGGGACGCAATTTTGTGCAGGAAACGAAAGATCAACAACGACATTGTAAAGCCAGAATTCAGGAGACAGAAATTCAAATCGTCAGCCTAAAGCGAGCAAAACCCTCATCTCAAGAACTCATGGAGCTGGGTCAGTGGTATACCAAGCAGCAGAGCATCCAGCAGCAGGAAGACGACCTGAACAAACAGGCCATTGATTTAGAAAAAAGCATAGCCATACTGAAGAATGAACTCCATGCCTTCCATCCTGATCTCGAAGAATTTCGATCCAATCATCCTCTTGTCGTCAATGCCCTCGAGCAAAAACTTCAAGCACTCCAAGATGAAAAATCTCATCTTCTCCTGCAGCAAAGGCTGACCCAATATGCAGAAAACCTTAAAGCAGGCTCCCCGTGCCCACTATGTGGAGCTTTGGAACATCCCGCCATCAATCAAGGACAGGATATTTCTCACCAGGTTGCCGCTAATGAGAAATTGATTACTGAGACAAATGAGAACCTTAAGCACCAACAGGATCAGCAATTTCAGGTCGAGAAACTTCAGCTACGTTTGCAGTCACTAAATGATCAGCAACAAGATCTACATACGAAAATACAGCTGAATGCCCGTAAAAAAATTGCGCATGCCCAACAATTTACATGGGCCGGTTATAGTCCTACGGATGAATCCAGCTACACATCAAATAAGCAGGAGCTTGCCCGGATCGAAACGCAACTAGCAAAAGTGGAGCAACAACTTGGCGAACACCAGGCTACACTCGCCTCCGTTGAGGAAAAGCTGGAGAAATACAATAAAGCACTGCATCAGTTTGAACGTGATGAAGCAAGCAAACAGGCCCAGATTAATCAAAATATGGGGAATCTAAAAACGCTGCGCTGGTCCGACTATAAAATGCGGGAGTCCGAAGCAGTCGAACAGGACTATACTGCACTGAAAAGATCGAATCTTGAGATTGAGCGCGACTACATTGCTTTAAGCGAACGATTAAATGAGTTAAACAGTCAATTTGCAGCCCAAAACAGCTTGGTACAGACCATTGTTGAACAGCTCGGACATATCGAACGTGAAAGTCAAGAGGCCGATGTCACGCTCCAACAGCTACTTGAGGCGTCACCCTTTGAAACGTTGGAAGAGATTCGGCAAATCCTCGCGGAGAATTTGTCTGTCATACAGATCCGACAAGAGCTGGAGCAATTTCAGATTCAATTTGAAACGGTGAAGGCACAGATCAGTCAGTTGGAAAAGAAACTCGTCGACCAGGTATATGACGAAAACCAATTTCTCGCGCAGGAAAAAATCCTGGATGAGAGCGCCCAAGAATTGAAAGCAAGCACAGAAAATGTTGCCCGACTTCAACAAGAGCGCGATCAGCTAAGAATCGCCTATGCTAAAAAGGAAAATCTCCAGCAACAACAGATCAAACTAAGTTTACGCCACGATAATTTGAAACAACTTTTTAATCTATTTAAAGGTGCGGGCTTTGTGCAATATGTTTCTTCGATTTATTTACGGCAGCTGTGTGATCATGCGAACATTCGTTTCCATCGCATGACCCGCAATCAACTTAGCCTGCAGCTGAATGACAACAATGAATTTGAAATTATCGATTATTTGAATGAGGGAAAAAGTCGCAGTGTAAAAACACTATCCGGTGGACAGGCATTTCAGGTATCCCTAAGTCTGGCTTTGGCCTTAGCAGAAAGTGTACAGTCTAATTCGCGTGCGGCCAGAAACTTCTTTTTTATCGATGAAGGCTTTGGAACACAAGATATCACTTCTGTTAATATTGTTTTCGAAACCCTATTAGATTTACACAAGGAAAACCGCATCGTCGGTATTATTTCACATGTTGAAGAGCTCAAAGAACGTATTCCAGTATCCCTTTCAATAGAAAAGGATGAAGAGCGTGGCAGTCAAATTTTTATCAATTAATTCCGTTTTATTTTGTATATTAGTTATAGCGGTTCCGCTGAACGAGCCTGATCGCTATAACCAACAAAAACAAAAGATTATGGGCTTATTTTCAAACAATAAAAAAGGAAAAGGGTCTCATCCTTTTTTTCATAAGGCGACCAAAACAGTAAGCAGCACGGCCTTTTCAGCTAAAGAAACCAGTCAAACAAGGACGGTACAATCCATGCTTTTTGTCAAACAATACGATATACTAACGATCTTAAGGGAGGTTTTAATGCCGCAGAATCAAAACTAAAATTAAGCAGATTTCCATCTTCCATACTAACGTGAATGATGTTGGCCCTACATGTAAACGTAAACAGACTATGTTTACTACGCACGATTAGTGCCTAGGTTAAAGAAAGTCTAGGTACAGCATAGCGTATAAAGCTATCAAAATTTAGCAAAACAACATGATTGCTAATCACTGGGAACCAGAACTTCACAATTGGCTTTAGGGCAGAAAAAAGAAATACAATAAAACATTGAAATTATAAAAAAGAAAGTTTATTTTAACCAGACAAAACTTTTTCCAAAAAAATATTGTCATACGATAAATAACAATCGATAGACAGTATATTTGTCAGCTATATGAAGTACAAACAAATCAACAATAATTCCATCAATCAAATCATGCTAATCGTCATCATATTGGCGATATGTATATTGATCTTTACAAGCTTATTCTACTACCTCCCCGGTTTTCTGGGAGCAGTTACCTTATATATTCTTTTTAGAAAAATCAATTTTAAGTTGACTGAAGAAAAAAAATGGAATAAATCTTTCGCCAGTATTTTATTGATATTATTGACTATCATATTCTTGGTAGGGCCACTCTATCTGTTAATCAACTACATGGTACCTCAGGTAACAGAAGTCATTAGCAACAAAGACGATCTGATGCACAAGTTTGACTCGATCAAAACGTACTTTAAAGATAGCCCCTATTTAAGCAATATCGATCTTTCTGATACCGCCTTAATGGGAACGCTTCAAAAAGCAGCTAAATTTATACCCAATATTCTGAATTCTGTTGCAGAAGTTGGTGTCAATATACTGGTAGCGCTATTTGTGTTGTATTTTATGTTGGTTAGCAGCAAAAAACTAGAACAAACCATTTATCAAGCGATCCCTTTCACCCAAACCAGTAAAGCCGAGTTGTGGAAAGAATTTGATATGATGGTAAAATCCAATGCAATCGGTATCCCGATTTTGGCTATATGCCAAGGTATTGTAGCGGGGCTTGGCTATTGGTTCTTTGGCTTAGAGAGCCCGATCTTTCTGGGAATTCTTACCGCAGTTTCCACTATAATCCCAATTTTGGGAACCATGGTGGTGTATCTACCGGCAGCGCTTTTTCTACTGGCGAATGGACAGTCCGGAAATGCAATAGGTCTTGCCTTATATGGTATCATTATTATTGGTAGTATTGATAATGTACTTCGATTTACCATATTGAAAAAGTTGGGTGACGTTCATCCCTTAATAACGGTATTCGGTGTTTTGCTGGGATTAAACCTATTTGGTATGCTGGGATTGATCTTCGGTCCACTAATCCTATCTTGTGTGGGTGTATTATTGAAGGTGTATAGCATTGAATTTGGAAGAAGTACGCCAGAAATTATTCAATCTACCTCATTGACAGACTCTAAGTCTACGCATGACGGTCCTGACATCATAGAATAAAGGAACTGCAACAGGTTAAATTGTTTTGATCACAACATGCATTAATATCCAGTATACTGTCATAAATGAATTTCTACGATTAAGAATCCCTTTTTTTTCATAGTTTTGATCATTAGTATAATACATTCTTCAATACTTTCTACGTAAAAATTGACGATGTATTAAGCATAAACATTAAAACGATAAAATCACGAAAACTGATTTAAAAGCAAACGTATTCTATGAATAAAAAGATAATCTTAGGAGTGACAGCGTTATTGGCCGCCGGCATTCTTTCCTCATGCAACAACAACAAACCGAAAACAGATCAAACTGCAAATACTACGCAGGAAGCCAGTGCTGACAGCCATGATCATGCAGGTCATGATCATGCAGACCACGATCCTAGTCAAGCTGCGCCAAAGCAATCTTCCGACCCTGCAGCCATTCTTCCTAATTTCACATTTTATCAGCTTCGTTCGGGCATCCGTGTTACGCAGGAAAACGTTGCTAAAGACAAGAATACCGTTTTTATTCTATTTGATCCCGGGTGTAGTCATTGCCAACATGAAGCTACGGAGCTTGAAAAGAATATTGATCGTATAAAAGACGTCAATATTTATTATATTTCCATGAATGATCCGGCCTTAGTACTAGGTTTTTTTGACACCTTTGCACCTAAACTATCCAAAGCATCCAACGTAGAGGTATTGATTGATAAAGACCAAACATTTATACAGACCATCCACGTACCTTCACAATTTCCCGCAAATTACGTCTATGGTGCGGACGGAAAACTAAAAGCACATTGGGAAGGTGAAAAAAATATTAACGAAGCAATAAGCCAATTTCATAAATAATCTGAAATGCTAAACATAGCAATCAATGGATTCGGACGTATCGGTCGGAATACACTACGTAATATCTTTTTAAGGGGGGCTTTCGATGAACTACAGGTCATTGCCATCAATGATCTAACAGATACAAAGACGTTGGCCCACCTATTTAAATACGATTCTGTACATGGTCCCTTTCCTGGCACCGTGACACACGATGAAAAACATATTATTGTCAATGGTCTTTCCATCTTGGTTACCAATGAAAAAGATCCTACTGCATTGCCCTGGCAGGAGCTTCAAATTGATGTTGTCATCGAATCTACAGGGTATTTCACCAGTCGTGACAAAGCGGCTCTCCACCTGGAAGCTGGTGCAAAAAAAGTGATTATCTCCGCCCCGGCACAAGATAAAGACATTCCAACAGTGGTATTGGGCATTAATGACAGTGTCATTGATCTATCTGCTTCGATTTTATCCAATGCTTCCTGTACAACAAACAATGTTGCTCCTCTTGTTAAAATATTGGATGAAAATTGGGGCATCAGAGATGGCTATATTACCACGGTTCATTCCATGACGGGAGACCAGAATCTTCACGACGCACCACATAAAGATTTAAGGAGAGCGCGGGCAGCATCGTCGGCGATCATTCCAACAACTACTGGTGCCGCTAAAGCGATTACCAATGTTTTTCCGCATCTGCAGAATAAACTTGGCGGAGCCGGGATACGTGTCCCCGTACTCAACGGTTCATTGACGGACTTTACCTGTACGCTCGAGAAAGAAACCACTGTAGAGGAAATCAATAAAGCATTCAAAGCTGCAGCAGAAGACGAATTAAAAAACGTATTATTTTATACAGAAGACCCCATCGTTTCGGTAGATATCATCAATAACCCCTATTCATGTGTATTTGATGCGCAGTTAACCTCAGTAGTGGGCGGTCTGGTCAAAGTTGTGGGCTGGTATGACAATGAATTTGGTTATTCCAATCGTTTGGTTGACCTTCTGATCAAGATCGATAGGCTCGCATAAGTTTGCTACCTCATCATCATCTTAGGATAGGTGGCGGCATAAAAAAAGCGTCCTTGCCAATTATAATTGGCAAGGACGCTTTTTTTTCTTCATGCATTAATTTTACATTTCCCCTTCAACGCCTAATCCAAATAACGCAAAATCATATTTGACCGGATCCAGCGGATCCAGTAAGCGCAGATTGGCTGTTAATTCCTGGGCTGTTTTCCAATTCACTTTATCCAGCGTAATTAGACCAAATTTGCGGGCAACACGCTCGACATGGACGTCGCATGGACAGATGAGATCTTTTGGGGACAGGCGGTGCCAAATACCAAAATCTACACCTTTTGTATCTTTTCTGACCATCCAGCGTAAAAACATATTGATCCGCTTAACAGTTGACTTCTGTGCTGGACTACTAATGTGCTTCCGCGTGCGAACAGGATAATCAGGTAAGGAAAAGAAATAGGTTTTAAAGGCATTCAATGCCATTTCTAGGTCGACCTCTTCCCTGTTCTCCTGTCCTACGAGAAAAGCATCCTCCAAAGATTCGAAATGCGCATAGTGATGCTTAAAAAAAGAAACAAAATAAAGAATGTCGGTATCATTGAAGGTACGGTGCTTAAATCCCAGCAAGGTCTTTAAATCCTGTTCTTGGTGATTTACAATATAATCGTATGGCGAACCATCCATACGAGCCACCAGTTCATTACATTTATTGATAATCGTCTTTCTTTGTCCCCAAGCCATGATGGAAGCCAAAAATCCCATGATCTCAATATCCTGCTTCCGGGAAAATTGATGGGGAATCGATATGGGATCATTTGGAATAAAACCAGGTTGATTATATTCATCAACTTTCTTATCCAAGAAATCTTTCAGATCAAAATCAACGTCCATACTAATCCTTATCTTCCAGTTTGAAGAATACCTTTACAAATCTTTGCGATCAAGCCTGGGCCTTCGTAGATAAAACCGGTATAAACTTGAATGAGACTGGCTCCAGCATCTAACTTCTCAATGGCATCTTTCGCCGAATGAATCCCCCCTACACCGATGATCGGAAATGCCTTGTTGGATTTTTCACTTAAGTAGCGAATCACTTCCGTTGAACGTTTTGTCAAAGGACGTCCACTTACACCACCCGCTTCATTGATCAGCTCCTGTTGGCTCTGTAAGCCTTCTCTTGAAATCGTCGTATTCGTTGCGATAACACCTGCAATTTGAGTTTCCAAAACGATCTCGACAATATCATCCAATTGACTATCCGTCAAATCGGGCGCTATTTTAAGCAAGATGGGCTTCGGAGCCGATTTTGCGATATTGAGGCTTTGTAAAGTATTCAATATATGTTTTAAAGGCTCCTTTTCCTGTAAATCCCGTAAGCCCGGTGTATTCGGAGAACTCACATTGACAACAAAATAATCCACGTAGTCAAACAATGCATTGAAGCAATAAATATAATCATTGACAGCTTCTTCATTGGGTGTCACCTTATTCTTACCGATATTTCCCCCTATTAACAATCCTTTTCGATCCTTTAGATTTTTCAATCTTGTAGCGGCAACATCTGCCCCCTGATTATTAAATCCCATTCTATTGATCAACGCTTCATCGGGAACAAGGCGGAACATCCTGGGTTTATCGTTGCCCGGTTGCGGCTTAGGAGTTACCGTTCCAATTTCGATAAAACCAAATCCCAAATTAGTCATATCCGCAATATATTCCGCATTTTTATCAAAGCCAGCAGCAAGGCCCACCGGATTTTTAAACTTCAATCCAAAGACTTCGCGTTCCAAACGTGGATCTTCCACGGTAAAAAAAGCATTCAATAATTGTTTGGCGCCCCAAATTTTTGAGAAAACATTCAATCCACCGGTCACTTTATGGTGAGCCGTCTCCGGATTCATTGTAAAGAATATAGGTTTGACTAATTTATACATAATCGCAAAGTTACTCAAAGAAGAAGAAATATTCATTACTTTTGTACTTTTGCAGTTGAAATGATATCAATAAATAATTTAACATTTGAAATAGGATCTCGCGCTTTATATGACGAAGCAAACTGGCATATCAAACCAGGAGATAAAGTTGGCTTGATCGGTGCCAATGGTACAGGTAAATCGACTTTACTTCGCCTTATTGTCGGTCAATATACGCCCACATCAGGAACGATTTCCATGGCGAAGGACCTTAAGATTGGTTATTTAAACCAGGACTTATTGTCGTACCATTCTGACAAAAGCATTTTGCATGTTGCCATGGAAGCTTTTGAGCGCCAAAATCAATTACATGCCGAAATCGAGGACTTACTCCACAAACTAGAAACAGATTATTCGGATGAAATCCTGAATAAACTAAGTGATAAACAAGTAGAATTTGAGGCTTTAGATGGTTATAACATCGAATTTAAGGCCCATGAAATCCTTGCCGGTTTAGGTTTTTCCGAAGAAGAACAGAAAAGACCATTGGCCACTTTCTCCGGAGGATGGCGTATGCGGGTTATGCTTGCCCGTATCTTATTGCAAACTCCAGATATTCTGTTATTGGATGAACCGACCAACCACATGGACTTACCTTCCATCAAATGGCTGGAGAACTATCTGCAAGCATTTGATGGCGCCATTGTGATTGTTTCCCACGATCGATATTTTCTTGACCGCATCATCAAGAAAACGGTAGAATCCCGTAAAGGAAAATTAACACTTTATGCAGGTAACTACAGTTTTTATCTTGAAGAGAAGGAACTACGGAATGAATTGCAGGCCAATCAATTCAAAAACCAGCAAGCCAAGATAAAACAGGAAGAACGCCTTATCGAGCGTTTCCGCGCCAAGGCTTCTAAAGCCAAAATGGCGCAGTCGCGCATCAAAGCATTAGATCGCTTGGAGAGAATTGACGATGTAGACGATGACAATCCTACGGTAAACTTCAGCTTTAAATTTTCAAAACCTTCGGGGCGCCACGTCGTGACATTGGAAAATATTTCCAAGTCATACCCTAACCTGGAGATCTTAAAAAATACTTCAGCCATTATAGAAAAGGGTGATAAAATAGCCCTAATTGGTGCCAATGGTAAAGGTAAATCTACCCTCTTACGTATCGTGGCCAATGCGGATCACCAGTTTGAAGGAAAAGCAGAACAGGGACACAATGTTTCGCAGACATTTTTTGCGCAACACCAGCTGGAGGCCTTACATCTGGAAAATTCCATCCTTGCCGAGTTACAAACTTTTGCGCCGAAGCATACAGAGACTGAATTGCGCTCGATCCTTGGATGTTTTCTATTCACTGGTGATGATGCATTCAAAAAGATCAAAGTACTCTCCGGAGGTGAGAAATCGCGTGTGGCCCTTGCAAAAGCATTAACCGCGGACGCGAACTTCTTAGCGCTCGATGAGCCTACCAACCACTTGGATATGCAGTCTGTCAACATTCTGATCCAGGCCTTGCAGCAATACGAAGGTACATTTATCGTTGTCTCCCACGATCGTTATTTCTTAGACAATGTAGCAAACAAAATCTGGTACATTGAAGATAAACAGATCAAGGAATACCCAGGTACCTATCAGGAGTATGAAGAATGGGCTGCAAAACGCGTCGTAAAGGCGGACGTAAAAACGGAGAAAAAAATCAAGGAAGAACCCAAAGTAAAGAAAGAAAAGCAACCACTTACGGAAGATAAAACACGTTTGTTGAGTAAAAAAAATAAGGAGCTAACGTCTTTTGAACAAAAAATTGAAGAGCAAGAAATTTTAGTTAAAAATTTAGAATCAAAACTTGCCGACGAAGCAGTGTATTCGGATGCGACTAAGTTACAGGAAACTACACGCTCTTACAACTCAGCGAAGGCATTATTGACGCAATTTCAGGAGAGTTGGGAACAGCTGGCGGAAGAAATCATGGAATTGGAAAATGGTTAATTTTTTTGGCTTAAAATCAGCTTATTAAACCTCAAAGCATGATTTTAAGCCAAAATTATTTGCAGGAACAGGATTAAAGCCCTACTTTTGCATCACTTCAAACAAGGAACGACAGTTCAAAATAAAGAAGTAAGATTCCGTAGCTCAGCTGGTAGAGCAATACACTTTTAATGTATGGGTCCTGGGTTCGAATCCCAGCGGGATCACTGAGAAGAGCTAATCGCAAGATTGGCTTTTTTTGTGTTAATAACAAAAATCAATCAGATCATTCTGCATTAAACTCCTTAAAAACTAGCCAAAGTATTTTCCAAAATCATTTTGACAGCGAAATTTCAGCGAATAAATGCCAATCTCGAGGCAATCGTTTACAAATCTATCTATTCTATTTTTTGATTTATAACAGTGCTTTAGTTACTAAATATTTTCAAGCTATATTTAATGTGACTCCTAATAAGTCTTTGCGCTTAAATATTAAATTTTAAATATTCATATGATAAAAGTACTCCATAATCTACAGATAATTTCAGACGGCGAGATTATTAAAAACAAAGCGATTATTATTTCTAATGACAAAATATTGGGAATAACTGACTGTTCGGTACTTTCAACGAATTTTGAAAAAATTGATTGTAATGGTTTTTACGTTACACCAGGATTCATAGACCTTCAGGTTTATGGAAGTAGTGGCAATCTATTGAGTGCAAAAAGAGACGTTAATACCTTGGCCCAAATGGAGCACGATTTGATTTCGCAAGGAACAACAGGATTCTTAGCTACCATTGCAACCAGTTCCCTAAATGATACCGAAGAAGTTATACATGTTGCACGTGAGTATTATAAAGTTTGCCAAGGGAACTTTTTAGGTTTACATTTAGAGGGGCCTTTTCTAAACCCTGAACAGAAGGGTGCACATCCTGTTAATTTAATCAGAAAATCTTCTTTTGATCTCGTAAAAAAATGGGTGCGTATGGGAGAAGGAGTAATTAAGATGATGACACTGGCTCCGGAACTTCAAGAAGATCAAGTACTACGATTTTTAACAAATGAAGGCATCATTCTGTCCTGTGGACATAGTAATGCAACATATCAGGAAGCGAAAAGATTCTTAAATAATCCTGTTAAAGCTGTTACTCATCTATTTAATGCGATGCCACAGATGCATCATCGCCATCCGGGATATATACCTGCTGTTTTTGAAGAACGACCCTACACAAGTATAATTCCAGACGGCATCCATGTGGATTTCGCAATGGCAAGAATAGCAAAGAGAGAATTGGGTTCCAAGCTATTTTTTATCACAGATGCTGTTACAAGAACTAATATCGGTCAATTTATTCATATAGATAAAGGTGATCACTTTGAACTGCCAGACGGAACAATATCCGGATCGAATCTTACCATGTTGAAATGTGTTGAGAATGGTGTTGTACATTTGAACATTGGGCTTCCAGAAGCCGTGAATATGGCTACAAAATATCCTGCTCGTTTAATTCAATTAAACAAAGGCGAAATTAAAGCCGGCTATGATGCTGATTTAGTTTTATTCAACAGTGAATTTGAAATTCAGCAGGTATTTATGGCAGGAAAACCAAAAATATAAACGAGATCCGCAGATCAATAACTCGTTATAACCATTTAATAGCAAAAAAATACTTCACAAAAAAATCTAAAGAATATGGAATCAGTTAACAATTTTCAAAATAAATTTGGAATAAGCTTCTATGTTGTCGCTAGGGTTCTTATCGGACTGTTTTTTACCATTACAGGCTTTAACAAATTATTTCATCCTATTTTTCAGGAACGTATGTTAAATACGATCAGTAAAATTGGATTCCCTTATCCTCAGTTTACGGCAAACTTTACTGCGACTTTTGAATGCATATTCGGTCTATTTTTGTTGATTGGACTATTTACCCGTATAAGTTCAGCAGGTTTAATTATCATTATCCTAGTTGCCCTTATAAGCCATGATTTAAATTCGATTCCAAAAGAGCTGCTGCCAAGTTTGGATGGAGGAAAAATATACCCGATGGATCCATTTACATGGCTAAGTTATTTTCTTTACCTTCCACAAGTGTTGTACTTATTATTACTTTTCATTTTTTTAGGGTATGGTTATGGAAAGGTCGGTTTTGATAGGTATTTTCAAAAATGAAAAATTTTTTTATTCTCTCTTTTTTCAAATTTTGGCTTAAGTATAAGATCGTAGAAAAGTACAAAATTAAGGAATAAAAATTATAGACAACCTTCAAATTGAAAAGCATTCAAAGAAATCTTTGAATGCCTCCAACTAAACCTAAATTATTATGATAAAAAGTTCGGACAGCTAATTACCGGAGTTTCCTTTCTTTATTTTGTCCCGCAGTAAAATTTCTTTGTCAACATTCCAATACTTACAGTCCAGCTCCATGAAAACAGAGGAGTATGGCATGACAGCATTTGTTTTGAGAACCAATACCTTAAACAGTTTTGATGCAGCGTCCATTTTAGAAAAGATCTCGTTGTGCGAGATCACCGAATACGACTCTTTGGGATAAATCCTGTATAAGTCTTTTTTAAACTTTTCTATTCCCGGAACGAGTTCTTCATTCAAATAATCAAGCTCAAGATCCTTGTATAGGATTGGTTTAACATGTGCCTGCTCCCCTACTTGGTTCTTTACTTCATTCAATACATCCACCAGTTGTTCATTGGTCTCAATAATTTGAATATTTTCATCTGCAAGTAGCGGAAATGCTTTGTCTACCACCAACAACCAGTTTCGATGTCCCAATTGAGGTAATTCGGTCTGAAGTTGCTTCTTCCAACTTGTTGATTTCTGTCCATCGGGAACCGAGGTTTTATTTGGCTGACAGTTTATAAATAAAACCGAAAACACAAGCAATAAATAACTTATTCGTTTCTTCATATGATCTGGATTGAAAGTTCTTCACCTTTTTTAATTAAAGTAGGATTTTTTAAAACAATGTTGACCTTTCCATCTGCAATCAGAGCATCTTGAACTTGGCAAGTCATTTGGTCCAACCTAATTGTGATATTTTTCTTTGATAGCTGTTTTTTTACGTAGACGTTCAGCGAAATTTCACCAAGTTCTAACTGTCCTTTTTCAAGTTTCAGGGAAGCGTTAAATTCAGTAACAGATGACCGCTGTGAAAAGCTTCCCCAGCCCTCCGCAGCTGTAAATGCAGCTTTAAAATCTTGAGGATTAATTTTAGGGTCAAAGCCGATCTGCTTCTTTGGACCATGGTAGGTAAATCCACAAGCACTAATAAATGTACCATAACTTGCCATGGCTCTGGCATAATGGTCACTGCATTCGATTTCATTAAATGGATTTCGCTTCGATGCATGATATCGATCGTGAATCTTACGGGTAAGAATTAAACCTTCATCCACCATTCCCTCTGCAAGCATATGGGCCGCTACCTGATGTTCAAATCCACTCATACATTCATGAAAATACCCCAACTGCCAGGTTTCATTCTCTCCATAAGCATTTTTCTCGTTCTTGGGATTGGTGTTCATCACCATTCCTCCATCCCCTGCAAGTGCATATGGCCTACCCTGAAGATGTGTTTTTATATAAGGTCCTACGTCCGGTGTAAAATTGTAATTCCAAAGGGCACGAAGAGCAGACATGGTTTTTTCTTTAGAATTTACTCGTGGAAGTCCGACCTGAAAGGTCCACGCTTGTCCATACACTTGATCAATGTGGCAGGTATTGTAAGAGCCCAATTTCTTTCTACCAAATTCTTTGTTAGGCCTATGGATATAATACTCGCCATTAAACAGCTGCTCATCCATATTTTTGCTCCCTTTTCTGAAATATTCGGCACAAACTCTTTGAAAGTTTTTGTCACCGACTTCTTCAGCCATTAGTTCGCCTGCTTTTACTGCTGCCAAACAGAGGCCGACAATCCAGGCAATCTCTCCTTCCCAAACGGCATCCAGTGTATTTTCCATTGGTGTATCTGTCATGCCATCACCGTTCTTGTCCTGATCCAGGATAAACTGAGTCGCTTTTTTAATCGCGGACCAGTTTGTTTTTAAGAATTGACTGTCTTTGCTCGTCTGATGATCACGGTAGGTCCTTAAGATCACTCCAGCCTGACCATCAATCGCAGGTCTAGTCTCATATTCTGCCCTGAATATTATTGCTCCAGAATCTTTCACAAATCCCACTCCATAATCAGTAGTTTCGCGCAGATTTCTCTCTAAACCAGGGAAAATTCTGCCCATAGCCTGACCGTACTGCCAGACGTGGGTGCAAGTGCCGGCACAGGCGCCCACGCCTTCCCATCCCCAGAATCGACCGGTTGCAAAACGCATCGTATTTGCTGTTGCCAAGGTTCCAATGTTAACAAAAGTTCGATCAATGAACCAGTATGGTAAAGTTGTATCATTCCAGGTCTTTACCCAAGTCATGGTATCATTGTCTAATTGGGACTTGTTTGCTGAATAATATTTCAGTACATCAACTGCGTCTTTAAACTTCTTGCCAAACCAGTATCCTTCCTTGGCATCGGACAGACGTTTTATCAATTGCGGATGTGGATTGTTAAAATACCAGGCAACAGCATAATTGAACTTCTTTGAATCTGAACGCGAAACTTTTTGGCGGGAACTTATTGCCGCAACTTGCATTTTGTCAAAATCTTCTACACGTTTTTCTTCAGTATCGACAAAATTATTCGGATTAATTGGCCATTCCTGAATACTTGTCACGAGCTTAATCGCTGGATCATGGCACATAAATGCCATGTTACCATAGTCACCTGCTGTGAGATCCTGTGAAGCTACCTGATCGCATGTGAATTGAATTATCTTGTGTGTCGTATATGATCTGTCTAGCTCAGCTACTTTCTTTACGCTTTTGAAATCTTTTCTACCTTTGTGCACCCCATTTTCCATCCATCCGATCAACTCCACGTCCAGATCCGCATTGGATTTATTTCTTACCTCAATCTGAAATGTGGTCAATGGTAAAGATGAATTATCTTCATCCAGGGGAATAAATGGAGAAAATGCGGTCAACTCAACATCCACCGGGAACGTTTCACTGCTATAGGTAACTTTACAGCTTGGATAAGAAGGTTCAAAGATTATTTCGTCCCAATCGTTTTCATTCAGGTCTTTCTGAAAGAGCTCTCCCGATTTTCTTACAACGACCTTAAAACCCTGTTCGAATTTCCGCAGATTATCTGCAATAGCAGGCTCAATATAGGCCGACCCATCTCTCGGTCTCACCTTGACCATTTCCTTTCCATTGTCCCACTGTACAATTTTGGTTTCTATCCCCTCTTTCAGACCATCGTAGGCATCATTGAAGATCTGCCACAACCACAATCTGCCATCACCACCAATATAAACAGTACCAGTATGGAGTCCTCCAACAGGCATACCGATATATTTCAGTTCGTTTTTACTTTTTCTATATTGTATTTTATCTCCCTTTTGGTAGAGTGACTTTATCCATTCCGCAGGATATCCTTTGTCCAATGGAATATTGTGCATAGGTTGATCCCAGGCAAACATAGTGGTTGACCAGACGGGGTAATTAGCAGCTAATACACCCAGTCCAAGTAGACCCGATTTCTTTAAAAAGTTTCTTCTGTCCATTTTTCCGTTTATATTCATTTTACCAGCCTGCATTTTGAGGCAACAATTTTTGGTTTTTGTCGATGGCTTCTTGTGGTATTGGCCAAAGGTAATGTTTACTTTTGTCGAACACCCGATTTTGTGCCAAAAATTTAGGTTTGGTCCAGTCTCCAATTGGGTCATTTTTATCACTATTGATACCATACGCGGGCTTGCTTAAGACATCCTCAGCAATTTTCCATCGTAGGATATCGAAGTACCGCTTATGTTCAGCGACAAACTCATGTCTTCTTTCTTCACGGATAATCTGGCGCATTTCGTTTTTGTCGCTCAGCTGGGCCGTTGTTATCGCGGGAAGTCCAGCCCGTTTCCTTACCTGATCCAAGACTGTTTTTATTTGTATATCTCCCGGTTTGTACTCGTTTAACGCTTCTGCAACGATCAAAAGTGTTTCAGCATATCTATAAATTGGCCAGTTGGCAAATCCTTCGCTCGGTTTACTGTAGTTCGGTTCATTAAACTTCAAATACATATAACCTGTTAATCCACCGCCTTCACTGTTGATCTTTTCACTTTGATTATACGCTGGATGGGGTTGGTACGGTGTGTATTGACCATTAGGCCTTAAAACGGGAACACCTGGTAACATAAAGGTTTGCGTAAGTCGTTTGTCACGGTTTGCCCAGGGATCTTGCTTATTATACAAAGGCGACGCTGTAATTGTCTTACCGTCTGTACACAGATAGGAATCTACCAAATCTCTTGTCGGACAAAAAGATGCCCAGCCATTTCCTGTAATCCCGGTACCTGAGGGTGAAGCCAATACCGGTAACATGTGAGTTATTTTATCTTGAACATATTGGTAAGCCAAGATCGTTTCATCCATATTACGGTTGTTATCCTGTTTAAAGATATCGGCATAATTATCAACCAATTTATAACCTAAATTCAATACCTGGGCTGCTGCATCAGCTGCTCCTTTCCATAAAGTGGCATCACTAGTCCCTTCATGGAACTGCTTGATGCTAGCCTGATATAACAAAACATTAGCCTTGAGCATCAAGGCTGCCCCTTTTGTAATTCTGCCGGCATCGGCGCCAGTGTATTTGTCTGGTAAATTGTTAATAGCAAAATCTGCGTTTTCCAATGCGTATTTTAGCACTTCCTCTTTTTTTGTTCGAGGAAGACTACTCTCATCCAGCGCAACTGGACTCTCCTTAATTAACGGAATATCGCCAAAAAGCTGAACCATTCGAAGGTATCTCATACCAATCACAACCCTTGCCTCAGCTTCAAATCTCTTTTTCTTATTTTCATCAAAACTCATCCCACGTAGACGTTCCAAGAAATAGAGACCTTTTCTAATTTGATCATACTTCCATTCTTCTTTCAGGTAGCCCGTGGCGGCATTATGATTCCCCATACTGATATAGCCCAAGCCAGCCTCTCCCCAGGCATTGGTCATGACAGAATTATCACTTTGACAGTCTCGCCAGAAATCTCTTGAATCTGGAAGTGCGGTGTATACCGCATTAAGTCCCACCATTGCATCATTTTCTGTTTGCCAAAAAGTATTTTCTGATGCCTGAGATAATGGTTCTCGGTCAAGAAAGCCCGAGCATGCGCTTGTACTTATGATAAAGGTGATCGCAAATGCAATCTTGCTTATATTTCGATAGTTCATTGTGTTTAAAATTTAAGATTTACGCCAAAAGAATAAGTTCTGGATAATGGATAGTAAGATCCTTCAGGATCAAATCCAGGATAATTGGTAATTGTTGCTAAATTCTGACCGGATATGAAAGCCCGAAGATTAGAGATTTTCAGACGTTCAAGAAACCCGCCAGTAAAATTGTAGCCGATCTGTACATTCTGAATTTTCAGATAATTCGCGCTTCGCAGCCAAAAATCGGAGTACTGCGTATCATTGGACGTATATTGCAAGGAGAGTCTCGGGTAACTTGCATTTGGGTTTTCAGTCGTCCAGTTATCCAAATGCATCGGTCTTGCATTCTGCGCAAGAAAAAATGCCCAGCCCTCATAGTTCGAAATATATCTGGCGTTCTGTAAAGCTCCATAGGCGTTCATCGATACATCGATATTTTTCCAGCCAAAACCAAGATTGAATCCATATCTAATAACGGGCTTATCTCTTAAAATTACCCGATCATCGCCATTGATTTGCCCATCCCCATTGATGTCTTCAAATTTTATATTACCGGGAAATACGTTGGTTCCCTGTGAAGGACTACTTTTTATTTCCTCTTCGGATTGGAAAAGGCCAATAGCGCGGTAACCGTATGGAAGATTATAGGTATGTCCTACGTCTGTAAAAGTCGAATTACCAATCCAGGGTCCTGTACCTGCCAGATCTTTAACCTTATTTGTGGCATAGGAAGTATTGGCGTTGAAAAACCAGTTCCAGTCATTCTTACGATCCTGATAACCCAACTGAAATTCCATCCCTTTACTCTCCATGCTTAAGAGATTTGTTAATGGCCCCCCTAATCCAAATTCCAAGGGTACGGGTGGTGCATAAAGAATGTTGTTTCTATTATTAATAAAATATTCTGCGGTGAAATTGATCTTGTTCAGCAAACCCAAATCAATTGCAAAATTGGTTTGTTTGGATTCCTCCCAGCTGATAGTGGGGTTAATGGAAACATTATTCCATGCTCCTGGGACTACGACACCATTTAAACCATACATGGCCGGATTATAGGTTAGAATTGCCGATGTCGCATAATAACCAACTTTTTCGGCATCGCCCAAAATTCCCCAGGAGGCCCTCGCTTTTAAGTTGGTAATCACATCCGAATGGAAGAAGTCTTCCTTATGAACATTCCATCCAGCTGAAAAGGATGGAAATACTCCCCAACGATGACCTTTGGCGAATCGAGATGAACCGTCTGCTCTTAAATTTGCCTGGAAAAGGTACTTTCCATTGAAATCGTAATTTAAACGAGAAAAGTAAGACTGAATAGCGACGTCACTTGCATCCCCTTTAGCCTGCATATTACCTTGTCCACCGCTATTTAACACATCAATATTGGCAAAAGGTAAGGCATCTCTGAATGCGGAGAAATTGGACGTATTGAAATACTCCTGCGAGTAACCGACCAATACTTTAAAGTTATGATTATCAAAATTAAAACCATAATCACCTGTAAATTGTAACATATTTCGGTAGCTATTTGACACAGCATCAGTTAAATTTGTCACCCGGTTTTGTACAGTTGCTACTTCCCCAGCGTCATTATAAAGGTTATAACTCAATACTCTATTTTTGCTCCAGTTATCAAATGTGTAACGGGAAAAGTTTGCTTTTAGCTCCATGCCTTTGATAGGTTTAAAAGCTACTTCAAAAATTCCCATCAGCTCCTTATACTTTTGCTTGTTGAATCCAGACTCATAAACTCCAGCTATCGGATTGTTAACCATAGATGAGCCAGGCCCATATTGCCCCGCAGCATTCCGAACCTTATAGATTGGTGCAACCCGAGTAGCCTGAGTCTGCCAAATCTCTGTACCACCCTGCGGTGCATCGATATAGGTTTCTGTATATTGAATATTCGCTCTAGCACTCAGATTTTCGGTAATCTTAAACGTCATATCCGGCTTTAAGATGATCCGATTATAATTATTATTGGGTAATGTACCATCCTGATAGTCATGTGAAGCTGAAAATCGGTATTTCATTTTCTCCGTATTACCGGAAAAAGCGAGGTAATTATTGGTAATCGCTGAATTCTTTTTATAGATCTCTTCATACCACTTGACATCACCATATTTTCCGTTCCGCAGATCTTCCAATCCCTGTTGACCGTACAATGCCGGTTTTCCATCATTGATCAGGGCCTGATCCCATAATTTCATAAAATCCTCTGCTCCAACAAAATCAATCATGAATTGAGGCGATTGAAACCCCACACTGGAACTAATATTAACGGCAAGCTTATCTAGGGCCTGTCCACTTTTGGTTGTCACCAAGATAACGCCGTTTGCGGCGCGCGAACCGTAAATAGAGGCTGATGCGGCATCTTTTAGTACAGAAATACTCTCAATATCATTTGGGTTTAACGTATTGATGTTTCCTGGCACCCCATCGATCAATACCAAGGTTCCAGAACTACCGCCAATGGTGGACGTTCCCCGGATATTGACCGAAGCACCACTCCCTACCGCACCGCTGCCTTTGCTCACGTTCAAACCCGGAATAGTTCCAGCCAGCAACTCCTGAACGTTGGTTACAGGTCGGGAATTCATCGACTTAGCAACATCAACGACACCAACAGAACCTGTTAAGTCTGACTTCTTTTGGCTACCGTACCCTACGACAATCACTTCTTGCAAATCATTACTTTTCTCCTCCAGGATAACCTTTAATACTTCTAGTGAAGACACAGTAACTAACTGGTTTTTATAGCCTATTGAATGAAAAGACAATGTATTCCCCACGGTGCTCTTGATCTCAAATTTTCCATTTCCATCTGTCGAAACCGATATATTACCTTCTATATCTTTAACGGTAACTCCTGAAAGATTTTTTCCCTGCGAATCGACCACTGTACCTACTATTGTCCGTTGTTGTTGAACCTCAGATAGCGATGATGAACTGTTATTCCTTGGTTTAGGAGATCCGATAGACTGAATAATAAATTGTTTATTATTCACTTTGACCATTTTTAAGTTTTTTAGACGAAGAATTTCGGGAAGATTCTTTAATTGGGCTTTCGACAGATCGACACTTTCAAAAACAACGTCTTCAATAGTCTTATCGGAATAGACAAAATAAACATCTTCAATTTTGGAAATCCGGTCCAAAAGCTGAACAATTTTTAAATTGTAAGTAGTTGTTTTAAGCCCAATCTGATAACTCCATCTGCTATTCTTTAGGTAAGAATTTCCATAGGAAGGAAAAGATTGAGCAGTAAGTGATGTTGCAAGACAACAGCTTACAATGAATTTAAACTTATCATTAATCATAGTTAAGGATTGTGTTTTGGTTTATTGATATTAATTAATATTGGTTGGCTTCTGTAATCAACACCTGATTACCGATATGTGAAATATTTAGGTTATAAAAATTTTCTAAGGTTTGGTAGAGGTCAGACTCATTCTCAAGTTTGATCTTGCCACTAATTGTGTTATTTAGACGTTCTTTGGAAAGCTGGATATTGAAGTCGCGGTCTTGGCTAATTTGGAGCCAATCCAAAATTTCTTTTAATCTGGTATTATTCAAATTCAGAACTCCAGTATTCCACGCAGCAAAGAAATTGGGATTAATCGTTAATTTCACTAGCTGACCATGATGACTTTTAAAAACCTCACCAGGCTTCATTAATGCATAACCAGAGCGGTCACTAACTTTTACTTTACCCTCAAACAAGGCTACACTTTGGGATTTTCGTGTTCCGATAAAATTGAATTTAGTACCTAAAACCTCGACTTTAAATCCCTCATGTTCTACTTCAAACGGTACTCGTTTTCTTTGTTTTTCCTTTTTTGCGACTTCCAAATAGCCTTCTCCCTCAATTGTCAAAAGTCGAATTGTATCATTAAAAGAAAAAATAGCTTTTGAATTTTTATTTAATGTTAGCCTTGTACTATCAGGCAGAAGGAACGTTTCTTTTTTTTCTGTGGTAAAAAAGGAAACACTATTTTTCTGGACTCCGATCGGTTTATTAAGCCACCAGATGGCTCCTAACAGTGTGGCAATAAAAATTGCTGCGTATGGAAACAATCTCTTTAGATAGGGTAATATTCTCGACGTATTAGAAGAGTCCTGCTGTGTCGAATCACTAATTTTTAATGCAATCATCTCCCATACCTCATTTTGCTCTTCATTACCATCAAAAACATTATTTTCATAATATTTGATCGTGTAAAAGGATCTCGCTAGGTCTTTAACAGCAATGTATTTATTATTTTTGCTAAACCAACTGTCCCATTCCGTTTGATCAATAAAAATAGGTCGTGAGGTGAATTCATTAAAATGAGCTTCAGCATATAATTGTTCAAGTAGATTATCGTCAATTTTATTCATTGGTAAGTAACCCTTTTTTGGTTTATATCCAGTAGACACTCATTTTTAAAATAGTGCCCCATTATTTTTCATAAATTTCATAAACAACACATAAACAATCACTTAATTTTTATTAGGTAGAATAATTTGTAAGTTTTATGGGAATTGATAGATTTGCTTTTAATAAATTATGTTAATCTACCATGTCAGACGATTTGATATTTATATGGGGGAACTTTGTTAGAGGTAATTCTATTGCTTTTAAACAGGTCTACGACAACTGTTTTGAGTCTATCTATTTATATGGCCAACAGTTCAGTAAAGATCCTCAAACTATCAAAGATGTCATCCAAAATACATTTATCAAAGTTTGGGAAAAGAAAGAAAGCCTTGCTGAGGTTCGAAATCCCAAAGCATACCTTATGCAAATGTTCCGAAATCAGATGTTAAATCTGATTCGTTTTAATAAGAACAATCCACTGTATTCTACGGAAATTGATGCGGATAATTATGATTTCAAACTAGCTGTCCCCGTTGAACTAGACATTATTGAAAAAGAGAGAACGGACGAGATACGGAAAAAATTAAAAGATGCATTTAAAACATTGACAGCAAAACAGAAGGAGATCATTTATCTTAAATATGTTAAAGGATTAGAATTTAAAGAGATAAGTGACATTATGGAAATTAATACGCGATCTGCATACAAGTTACACCATCGCACTTTATTAAATCTGAAGAGTCAATTAGGCAATATTGATAACATGCTATTATTAGCCTATTTAACTTGGTACACAAAAGAGATTTATAGCATATTTTAGCCTCAAATTGTTCGACATTAGTTCATTGAAAAGAAGTGAGAGATCAGGCTCACCTCTTTTCAATTTTTCAATTAGTTTATGTTAAAATAGCTATTCTCCGCAGGTAAATGCTCTTTGTCCATCCAGATTTCTAGTTCATGCACTTTTGACTGGTTCTGGGGTGCAAGGTCTGTTTTTTCAGCCGGATCTTTGGCAATATTATAGAGCTCGGTTCTTAGTGGTTTTCCCTCTTTGTAAAACCGGATTGCCTTCCAATCACCCAACCGTACAGCCTGCTTGAAACCGCCTTCATTAAATTCCCAGTAGAGTGGTCTAGTTGTTTTTTGCTTTTCTCCAAAGAGATCTTTACGGAAAGAAATACCATCGATATTTAATGGTGTTTCGGTACCGGATATTTCGGCGAGGGTTGGAAGAACATCCCAGAAAGTCGCTAAAAGTTTACTCTCGGTGCCGGATTTAATATTGCCCGGCCATTTGGCAACAAATGGAGTGCGTATTCCGCCTTCATATAAATCCCTTTTAATTCCGCGCAATCCGCCAGTACTGCGAAAAACCTCCATAATATCGGCCATCGTACGTCCACCTTCTTTGTGCGTTCCATTATCGCTTGTAAAGATAACTAGCGTATTATCATCAAGTTTCAGTTCCTTCAGTTTAGCCAAAATCCATCCCGTATAATCATCCATACTAGTAATCATAGCAGCATATGCAGCCTTTGGATAAGGTTGCCCCCCATAATGCAAGCCTTCTGGTTGTGCTGTTTCAGGAGAAAATTTACTGGTTCCATCTGGATTAAGATACAAATTAAGGTACCGATCCTGAACTTTCAACTCGGCATGGGGTAAGGTAAAAGAAACATATAGAAAGAAAGGATTGCTTTTATTCTGCTCAATAAAGTGTAATGCTTCTTTGGCAAAGAACTCATTCACATAGGTTTCTTTATCCAAGCCTACTTTAACACTATGACCTTCCTTGAGCATCCATACAAAATCTTTCTGTTGATAATGTCCCTCAACATGATGCAAATACCCTGTAAAAAAGTCCCATCCTTTTTTTTCAGGTACCCCGTCTGTTCCTTTCAATCCTAAACCCCATTTGCCAACCATTCCCGTTGTATATCCTGCGCCCTTGAGGACTTGAGAAAGAATGGTATCTTTTTCTCTTAAAGGAACCTCCCCATTCCCTCGAATATAGGTATGTCCAGTATGTTGGCCGGTCATCAAGCTTGCACGGGATGGGGCACAAACCGTACTTCCTGCATAAAACTGAAGATACTTTCGACCTTCGGCCGACAACTTATCCAACACAGGTGTTTTAATCAGCTTTTGCCCATAAGATCCCAAATCGCCATAGCCCATATCATCAGCTAGTATAAATATAATATTGGGTTTAGCCTTGCTTTTTATGGGCTGGGCCAATCCTGAAGATTGAATGGTGATCCATGCACAAATACCAATTAGAATTTTTAAAACTTTCATATTATTTATTTCTATTCACATTTTGAGCCTGATTTACAGACTCTTCAATTTAAAGTTATCCAAAAGAAAAGTACCTTTATTTAATTTGACAATTGCGATGTAATAATCAGCTGAATCGCCCGTTTTAAAGACTTTGTTAAACTTTTTAGTGCCATTCAAATACTCCTTTAGCACTTCCCTATTGTCTTTAGTAGAGCGAATTACTACCTGATAGGCATCATCATCTGTGGATAAATAATCAAAACTCAACGCATATTCCTGACAGGCCTGTAACTGTATTATTGTGGGCGAAGTCCGATAAACTTCACCATTTCCCTCATTCCAGGTCTTTAGCGCATAGCGACCCGAGATATTATCTTTCGTATATGGCTCATGTCTTTCGGAAAGATGGGTCTTAAAAGCACTTCTTTTACTTGGAATAAAGGGACCCCAACCTTCGTCTACATTTTCGAAGTCTTCGGAATAAATTAAAATAGGTTCCGGTTCCGGATCCGCCCCATTTCTCTCAACGATCCTAACATCGTCGAAATAGACGGATGAAGAATCATCACTGTTAAGAAATGAAAGATCCAATAGCGCGTTTTCACTTTGACTTTTTAGCGAGAATTTCATGCGCTGGAAGTAAGTATCGAACCGGTCTGTATTATCAAAAAAGTTTTTGACTTTGCTTTCATCGATTGATGTGCTATGGCCATTAAGTGAAAGAGTAGCTTTACCTTTGCCGTTTACCTGAACCCAAACTGAAACATCATAATTAACATCCTTTTTCAACCTGATACGCTGATTTATATGACTATTTCCACGAAGTTTCACGACATCTTGTCCGTAGGCTAATGTCAAGACCTGAACAGGTGATTTATGCGTTTCCCATCCTGCTAGACCGCCGTCAAATCCTGGATTGACTACAATTGAACCTTCTCCCCAATGCACATCCTCTTGATGATCCTCAAACTGTTTATATAACACATAGCCTTGCCCTGCCTCAGAGTGTAATTGTACGCTATGATCAGCTTTATCGACAGCTACACGATTAACAAAAGTTTTCCCCCGCGCTGAAAGCTTATACAGGAATACTTCAGATTGGCTTTTCCAACTTTCCGGCAACTGCCAACTTAATGTATTCGATGTATCGCTATAGAAATATATTTTTTCTTCCCGAATGGGATCCCATGGTATAAAAACAGTATTTCCTTTCTTCATTAAACGACCATTGCGCTCCAACTGCTGTTGGCCATATTGCAAGGTACTTTTTACACCATTTTCAAATAATGCCTCTTCTTGATTGATTCGCTTCAACGGAAAATGCATCATATAACGGTAAGGCAATTGTAGTGTAAAAAAATTACGGATTACCTGATTAAAATCTCTACCCTTCTGCCATCCCATAAAACCAATGCTGGCTCCCCTATCGTATCCCCCCAGTAGTAAAGGATGCTGTGCAAAACCATCCCTATATTGATGGAGTATAAATCGGGCAATCGTACTTTTTGCGTCTGGAACATAATGCGTCCAAATTGCCGAGTTATAAAATATATTAGGTTCTTCGGTCCAAATCCCCCAGCCCATTTTATTGAATAATGCCGAAGTATAAGTGGCGATCGCCCGTTCTTCTCTATAGGTATCCAAGTAAACAAAAGCCAATTCGGGCAGGTCGAATTTTAACCGTTGTATACGCTTTTCAAAAGAGCCATTTAATATATCTTGTTTTTTATTGATCAAATAAGCCTGATCTAGCCAGGACCACCCTGGCACATCCGTCATGATACTATCGCTGTAGGCTTTGGCCTCAGGATAAGCCTCACTATGATTGATATGAACCCCGATCGCCGCATGATATCGTTTGGCCACAGCGATCATTTCCTTTAAATCCTCATAACCACCAGCACGCTTATTATAATTACCGGCGTAGTCTGGATGTCCACTGTCGTGGCCTTCAGACTGGTATCCCTTCATTTCCAACAACTGCGGAAAACCATCCGTTGCTAAATAGAATTTTTTGATATTGTCCAATTGTCGCAAGAATGGATATTGTCCACCGCTGGCAAAATTCATCGTGATTGTAGCATAAGCATTCCTAACAGATTCGCTTGCATAGGGCTTGGGAAAGATTTTAGCTAACTCATAAGCTGCATCTTGCCAATTGATCCGATGATCTCCATTCTTATCATTTGAAAAAACTATCGTTAATTCTGGATCAGGGAATCGGAATCCATCAATGCCACGAATAATCCATTCTTCAGCAAATAGCGAGGTAAACTTACTGTTTTCATCGTTGAAAGTTCTATAGCGAATCTGCTCCGCATTATAAGCAGAGTTAGAGATAAGACTTACCGCCATATGATTCGTATTCAAAATTGCAACCGCAGCTGTTTTGGAGACAGGGTCGACCTCTAGTTCCGAAAGGTTTAGAAATTCGTCTATCTCAAGCCCGTGGGCAATAGAAAGTTGCGCATTAGCGATGTTATGCTTTACGGAAACTAAATCATGGTTTGGAAAAGCTAATGTCTTTACTTTAAAACCCTTACTTTCCCTAATATTATGCAACTTCAAATGGACTTTATTTTTCTCCAACCAAAATTCCGTGTCAAAAGCAACATCAATTGCTGGAATTATTGAATGATAAACCACCCGTTGATTCACCTGACTAATTTTGGTATTTCCGATATAATCAATACCATTAACCGTAAATAGATTATTGAATGTTTTTTTGCCCTGTATCTCAACATTTCCTTTTGTCAGCTGATAGTTTAGAATTGCAGGATATCCCGCTGCAAAAGAAACTTTTAATTCATTATTAGCCAAGGTAGCACCGACCTGTATCTTATCTTTCTTTTCAGCTGTTAGCTTTCGGACGCTAATATTCTCAATCTTCACTGCACCGCCGTTGTGCGCCATAAAACCAAGTCGACCAGGTTTACCTTCAGATTGGGGTATATATTGTTGGATAATTTTTTCGCCGTCGAGATATACGGTTATTATCTGCTGCTCAAACTTCATCAGGACAGTACGCCTGAAATTCTTATAGAATTTGGTAATATCCTTACCAATAAATTTTGTTAAACCAGAACGCCTGAAATTCCAAAGCGAATGTGTCAGAATATCTGATGTTGAATCACAGCCGATATACACCCAGTCTTTGGGATTTTGATAATGTGCGATTACGCCAAACTTAGAGTCAGAATTTAAGGGTATGACATCAAATTCTATGATAAAATCTTTATGAAAAAGACTTTTGGCATCAAAAAGGAACATCTTGCTTTCCCCTTTCTCTGATTTAATATCGACTATGTTTTTGGTATAATCTTTCTGGTATTTAGTGATATCCGCAATTGTATACTTTTGGGCAAGAACATCAAAATGGCCAACAAAAAACACGGCGATAAAACACAACCTAAGCACCAGCTGAATGTAATAGTTATTTTCTCTACGTATAGATGAAGAAAAGAGAAGCATTGTCAATTTAAAATTTAGATACAAAACTCAGGAAATTATAGTTAGTACAAGGCAACAACAAATAACTATTTATTGTTGCCTTGCGCAGTTTTTTCCTCTAATAGTTCATTATTTACTCCATCCTGGATTTTGTACCAACTGTGGATTTAAGACAATTTGATCCGAAGGAATTGGGTACAGGTAATAATATTCAGAAAATGGAACGGGAGGCTTTCCAAAATAATCAATATACCCCGCTGTTGCACCATTCTGAATACGTATTGCATTATTGGCTGGAACATCAGTCCCTTTAGCAATATAACGGCCCAATTTTACTTCACTGGTATAGTCCATTTTCTTCCATCTTCTTAGATCATCAAATCTGAAACCTTCGCCTATGAGCTCAACGGCGCGTTCACGTCTTACTTCCCAAAGCAAGGGGGAAACGGTCATATCTCGCGTGGGATCACTGGGAATCGCATCAATTTTCAATGTAGCGACAGCACCTCTTTTTCGCAGCAGATTAATCGTCCGATCTACAATATCCTGATTTAACTGTCCCAATTCAAACTTTGCTTCGGCATAATTTAACATAACCTCCTCAATCCGAAATATTGGGCAATCGGTGATATCTCTTCCCTGAACAAATAGAAACCAGTTGGTAAATTTATAAAACTGATAACCAGTATAACTTACTGTGAAGGGTTGACCTTCCTGAAAATCCTGAAAATGTGGCATACCTCTTAAAACCAGTCCTTCCCAATTCGTCATTGGGAATCTTTTATGGTTGGCATCTGATAACTGATTCATCAGATCTATATATTCCCGATGTTTAGGATCACCGGTATGAGTCCATGTAAAGCTTGGATGATTGACCTGTACTCTGTAGGGGGGTGGTGTAGTAAAATACATCCTGCGATCCCGATTCCTAAATTCATCATACGGATTTTTGTCGCCATCAAATTCCGGACTCGTCCAACGGGTTTGACCATCCCTCATTAGATACATATCGGCCATTTTTTTTGTTAGATCCCACCGTCCCGATGAGGTTCTTGGCAAATAACATAGGGTGTGCATTACCTGATTATCTTCATAACTTTTATAGAGGATAATACCCTGAACCGTTGCGAGGCTTAAACTGTTGAACACCTCGTCATATATGGGATGAATTGTTGGAAACTTCAGCATCAGGGATTCTGAAGCTTTTACACTTGCATTCAAATACTTCTCCCCATCCTGCATCCCGTGATATTTGCGCCATGTTCCTTCGCGTAATCCGAAACGTGACAACAATGCGCGAACAACATGAACATTGATTGTATTTGGCCCGTCACCTTCTGGCTTTATATTTTGCTCGGCCCAAAGTAATTCTGTCAGAATATGCTGACTTACCTCGTCTCTTGTATTTCTAGGACCATACAATATTTCGGTATCTTGATCGGTCAGCTCTTTTAACACTAAGGGAACACCGCCATATTTATTCAATAGATTAATGTAATTCAATGATCTAAAGAAATATCCCACCGCTTGCCAATGTTTCTTATCAGCCTCACTAAGGCTCGATTTATCCAGATTGTCAAGCATGATATTCACCGTACGAATGTTTTTGTAAGGGTCACTCCAATCGCCAGAGGATGCCGGTACGACCATTCTATTCCAGATCCAGTTAGACTCACTATTGGCAGTACTGTTAAGCATCAAATCGCTATTGAGCTCACTGTTTAATACACCTTGATCGTATGCAGGAAGTGCATTATAGAACTGCCAGGCATAGGTCCGAATGTTCTCATAGGTCGTAAACGTTGACGGTACTGTCAATTGATCCTTTGGTTGAATATCTAAAAAATCCCTATTGCATGATGCTAAAAACAGGGTCGCAATAACTGCATATATTTTGATAGTAATAACTTTCATTTCAAAAAAATTTAATTGATCTTTAGAAATTAACATTTACACCAAAGCTGTATTTACGTAAAAACGGGTAAATGAGTCCCCTACTCTGTGACGTTGCTTCAGTATCCATACCTTTGGGCATATGATGAAATGTGTAAAGATTTTCTCCAGAGAAAAACATTCTGATATTCTTCACAAAAATATTCTTTAACAGATGAGCTGGAACAGAATAACCTAAGGTTATATTTTTAATGGTCAAATAAGAACCATCAGATAAGTATTTAGACTGTACTCGTCTATTGCTTCCGCCATTGCCGCCAGCATCGGGGTAACTTCGAGAAAAATAAGCATTGACGCGATCAGGAGTCCAATAATCTAAATGGTGAACATATACTGTTTCAAAGTTACTTGTATAAGGCCAAAACATTTCATTACTTACAAATAAGTCTCTTTTTCCTACCCCTTGAAGGAAAAATGACAGATCAAAGCTCTTGTACCCCATAGCTCCATTGACCCCAAACTGGTAACGTCGCGTCGTATTTCCAATAATTGTCCTATCCCCTGGATCTGCCAACGTATTATTTCCAGTAAAAATAACACCGTCTCCATTCAGATCTTCGTAGCGGATATCTCCGGGATTTTGTGAAATTCCTTTATAAGCCGCGATCCCTTCTTTTAAAGTTCCTCGCTGCAGCACATCATTGAGCGAACCTTCTACGAAATCATTGATCGAATAAAACCCTTGAGTCCTAAATCCCCAAATTTCGCCCAGTTGCTGTCCAACATAATAATTTGATAAGGTTCCATTATCGTTAAATTGCAACAATCCGGCGGGATTATTATATTTCGTAATATATGCCCTATTATCAGAAACGTTTATTCCAAATGAATAATGAAAGTCACCTCTTTTATCCTTCCAGGACAATTCGGCCTCCCAACCCTTCGATTCAAGATCAGCAACATTTTGCAGTGGTGCTGATGTGCCCAGAATACCTGGAAGCTCTAGCCCTGGCGATAACATATCGAGCGTTTGACGTCTAAAATAATCAAAAGACATGTTGAGCTTGTTGTTCCAAAGTCCGAGATCAATTCCACCATTTATTGTTCTAACGGTCTCCCATGTAAAAGTAGAACTCACCAAATTCGGTGCGCCCAATGATAGATATCTGATATTCGTTTTCAAATCAATCCATGAAGAATACGACGAGGCCATGCCAGGGATATGCGCATAATTGCCAATAGCTTGGTTCCCAATTTCACCATACGACCCTCTCAATTTCAAGCCGGACAACACCGGCTTCAGTGATTGCATGAACCGTTCTTCAGATACATTCCAGCCAGCGGAGAACGAGGGAAAAAAACCAAATCTACTTCCTGAAGGAAATCTTGAAGATCCATCAAAACGACCGTTTGCCTCAAATAAATAACGATTTTTATAACTGTAATTGATACGACCAAAATACCCTTCCACAGCAAACTCACTAAAACTGTCATCTCCACCAATCGTTCCGGTACTCGTTGAAATAGAAGGCACCTGAGGATTAATTAAATCTAACCGGTCTACAAAAAACTGTTCATTTTTACTACTTTCACGGTTCATCCCTAAAATACCACTTATTGTATGGTCTCCTACATTCTTATTGTAGTTCATATACAAGTTTAAGGCATGATAATCCGTATTGCCGGTTTGACGACTATAATTAGACAATGTGTTTAACATGATCTCACTCCTGGTCGAGGCATCGATATAACGGTTTTGTTCAGTAGTACTTCTTTGGTTAGTCGTCGTTTTATTAAAAGTATATTCCCCAATGATCTTAAGATCAGTTAAAATTTCATACTCCAACTTTCCAAAAATCCGTAAATCATCACCAAAATTGCGAATAGGTTTTTGAGTTCGAAGAATGTTCCCTGGTCCGGCGTATGGAAGGTTTTTGCCATCCGGCGTAGTTCCCCATCCGAGTGGCGCATATGAACCTATGCCACCGCCTCTATAGTAGATATCGCCAATGTTGGCTGGTGTTGTACTATTTTGGTTTCTGTAGAAAAAATTCACCGTTGAATTTAGCCCTTTAACAAGTTCTGTACTCAGCGCAGTATTAATATTATACCTTTTATACCGATCGTTATCAGTAATCATGATGCCATTTTCGTCGGTATAACCTAGTGAAACCCGATAGGTAGACTTTTCCGAACCGCCGCTATACGATAAATTATGCATCTGCTCGAAGCCATGCTCCAAAAAATCCTCTCCAAATTTATGTGTCTGTTTGAGGGGATAAATAGTTCCATCAATTGATGTCTCTCCGGTTGGAAATGCACCTGGATTTGCATTATATTCTTTAATTAATTCTAACCATTTGTCGGTTTTTTGTCCAGTCCAGAAAGTTGTAGTTCCCCAATCATTTAATGCCTGCACCGTTTGGAGCGGGCTTGCCTTTTCAGGAAGTTCTCTGGCTTGAGTGGAGGCCAGGTTTGAAGTAAAATTAAAAGTATTCTTCTGATTCCTTTTACCTTTCTTGGTTGTGATCAAGATAACACCAAAGGCTGCTCTGGCACCATAAATCGATGAAGCCGCGGCATCTTTTAAAACAGTGACTGTTTCAATATCCATTGGATTAATATTATCCATAGACATCGGCACATTATCAACTAGAACTAAAGGTTCTCCACCATTAATTGAAGTAGTACCACGAATATTAATACTAGCCCCAGTACCGGGTTGACCGGAACCCGATGTAATCTGAAGCCCAGGGATAGCTCCTTGCAAAGCCTTTGTTGTGCTGCTTATCGGCCTGCTCCCAAGTACATCGTCCATCTTTACTGTGCTGACAGCTCCAGTGAGGTTTGCTCTCTTTTGAACACCATATCCAACAACGACCACCTCACTTAGTTCGCTATTTTGTTCTTCCAATGTGACGTTAAATTGAGTTTTGTCCGATAGGGCAATATCTAAGGTGTTATAACCGATAAAACTAAATTGGAGTATACTTCCCAATCCTGGAACAATTTCCAATGAAAACTCGCCCATTTCGTCGGTGCTCGTTCCAATTTTAGTCCCCTTTAAAGTCACGTTAACACCCGATAGGTTTTCGCCTTTTTTGTTTACAACCTTACCCGATATACGTTTTTGCTTTTGGTTGACGACTGGTAAAGACACGTCGTTTTTAATTTCTTGTCGTTTAATTACAATGGTCTTACCCGAAATCGACCATTCCAGATTGGCCTCTTTGGCAATAGCATCCATTGCATCCTTTAAATCTGCATGATTGATCTGAACAGATATTGGAATATTTGCTATTTGGGCGCCTCTAAAAAAGAAAGTATATCCGCCTTGTCTCTCAATAGTGGATAACACATTTTTTAGCGGCTCACGTTTAGCATTCAAATTAATTTTTTGTGCCATCGCTACAGCCACACATTGAAAAGCTGATGCGAATACCAAAACGGCAGTTAATTTCATTGGTAGGTAATTTCTGTTCGCAAAGCAGTGGCTAGACCACTTCGCAAATGGTTTAAAAAACATATCTTTGTAATGTTTGATTGGTTATAAATTAGTTAATTACGAAACGTTGCTGACAACGCTTTTTGACCAGTCACGAACTACTGAGCGGTGTTGGTAGCACCGTTCAGTTTAACGTCCTAGTAACTTTTAATGTGAAGTTTAGATTTCTTGGTTCCCTCCTTTCATAAATTTAGATCGGTTAATCTATTATTCCCCCAATATCAGGAGCTGTATACGCCCCCCTTTATTTTGCACTTTAAATCGAAGTCCACTCTTTTTTAATATATCAAGAACCTCCGACAAATTTTTATTCCGTTCAATTTTGCCAAAAAATTCTACTTTAGGATTTTGGTCTGCATAAATTACATCGATATCATACCAGCGCTCCAATTGGTCAAACGCTTCACCGGCATCGGATGCTTCGAACAGAAAGTACCCATTTTTCCAAGCAATCGCTTGCCGTGTATCAACCTGGGCAACATTAAAACCGTGGTCAGTTAATGTTCCTTGTTGCCCTGGTAACAATCGAACAGGTTTATTTTTGATTTCTAAGAAAGATAGGGCTATGCTACCTTCCAATAAGGTTGTTTTTACGACAGTTGTTTTATAGGCAGAAACATTAAATTTTGTTCCCAATACTTCAAGAGATTGCCCTTTTGACTTTACGAAAAATGGTATTCTTTTCCCATTTTTTGTACTTTTGGCAACTTCAAAATACGCTTCTCCTTCAAGTTCGACCTCCCGTTTATCTCCATCAAATTGTACTGGATAACTTAACCTGGAACCGGCATTGACCCATACTTTAGTACCATCCGATAATATGAGCTGATAATAAGATTTAAGTGGTACCTCTAAAACCAAATTCATGGACCTATTATTCAAACGTAATTGCTCTTTGCTCAGTAAAGGTTCGCCATTTTCATAGCTTATCCCATTTCCCATATGTATACCTTGGGTAGATTCTTTTAAGGCCAGTGTCTGGCCATCAGCCAAACGCAAGACCGCTTTATTACTCCCTGCTTTGACATCAACTATATCAAGAGTTAAATCTTTTCCCGTGGATGGTGTCCCATTCTTGTTTACTGATATAAAATATGTTAGCCCAACAACGAACAAAATACTTGCCGCTGCATACCAGAGCCAAGCACGTCGCTTCGCTTTATAAACGACAGTAGGTTGTTCAGCAGCCGATAGTTGATGTTTAAGTTTATTTTTTATTCTATTTTTTCTAATGTTGACATTCTCCTCCTTCCATAAGTGATAATACAATGCCAAGTCTTCTTTCCATTGTGGGCTCTCCATAATCCGCGCCAAAATGATCGGATTAGTATCCTGCTGGCTTAACCACTCATTGAAGGCGACGGCATCTTGAACAGACAGCTTGTCCTGAATATATAGGTTTATTAAATATGCAATCGCTTTAGGATCGTCCATCATATTATCGCTTTTATATAGATACAATAATTCTTAAAAAACCTTACCAAAAAAATAAAAAAAATTGTAGCAATTCAGTTTTTCCCGAGAAAGATCAATGTAAAGAAGAAGTATAGGAAGATATCACGTTTTTTAAATGTAGTTCGTAATGTTTGTAAAGCTTTTGATTTCGCCGCAAATACAGTACTTTGGGTTGTATTCAAGATTTCACATATTTCAGCTGTTGATTGTCCGTCAAGATAGCTCATTTTAAAAACAGTAGCCTGTTGGACGGGTAACTTATCTAGTTCACTATATAAGATTTTAATAAACTCTGCGTAAATGATTTCAAAATGAATGTCTTGATCATCGAAAACTGAAACTTGATCATAGTTTGCTTCAAATTTAGGCAGGTTACTTATTTTTTTTAAATGGTTTAGGCAATCATTTTTTATAACTTTCACCAAAAATCGATAAAGATGTTCACTTGATTCGATTCTCCCCTTTTGCTGCCACAGTTTTAAGAATGCATCTCCTACAATCTCCTCGGCCACCAGTTCATCTTTTACTAGTTTAAAAGCTATGAAACATAAAGACTCCGTATGCTCATTAACATAATAATCAAGGGCTGTTTCTTCACCTTGCCTTAATCTCTCAAAAAAAAGCGCTTGTGTATTCATTTTGGCCTTGGATTGCTTTTGCAAATTTAGATACAGCCAAATTTATAAATTATTTCAGCACTAAAAAGGACAACCTCAATTTAAGCACAAACAATTTACTTTTAGAATTGGTTTACGTTTTTTGTTAGGGCGGTGACAAAACAATAACACGTTTTAACGCAACTTAAACAATCGTGGATATTATACTTTTATATTTTTTAAAAAAGGTATTTGAGTGCCGCTATCGGCTATTCTCAATTGAATTTATGTCAGATAAGGAGGACGCTGAGATCAAGTTCCGTTTTCAGGCTCGCTTGACTTCGTCATTTCTATAAATGCCTTAGGAGAAACTCCCGTATTATTTTTAAAAAATGTGGTAAATGTTGGCATATCACTAAAATTAAAACCGAGCGCAATCTCTTTTATTTGTTTATTGGAATAAAGCAATTCATATTTAACCTCATTAATAATTTCTTTATATAGGAATGACGTTGCTGTGGTTCCAAAATGCTTTTTCACCAATACATTTAAGTAGTTTGCAGAAATATTTAGCGCTTGCGCGTAATAATATATTTTCCTATGTTTCCTAAAATTTGATAGCACCAGCGCCGTAAAACGTTCCAAAATGGGATTGGAAGTACCGCTAATACGATCAAATGCGCTAATCGCTTCTCTGCTTATATGGAGGGTAATTATTCTTAATTGTGTAAATATGATCTCTTTCATTGGGGTATCAAGCTGTATCTCATCTCTGATCCCTTCAAATCCGAACTTTAATCTTTTGAATATATCGGTGTTTAAATAAACTACTGGAAATTTTTTATAAAATTCAAGTGGATAAACAAAATTATCTTGAAAAGTATTCAACAACCTTTTCGAAATGAACAGCAGATGAATAGACAATTGTTTAGTAACCATCCATGAATGATACTGACCAGGAAATAACAGATGTAATTGATTAGGTTTAATTTTATGATGTACCGAATCTATTACATGAACCCCATGACCACTTTCAAAAAGAATCAATGCAAAAAAATCCAGTCCTCTTGGTATAAGTTCATAATCATTCGACACAACTTTCATGTAAATGATATCGTCGTATATATTTGTCTTTTTTTGGAGTTCTTCAAACAATTCAATTCTAGTTGAACTTACTTTCATAAATGATGTGGGATATTAAAAAAATACTTTTTAAAATTATTTGAGAGAAAAGTCCCTTTTATTAAAGGGACTTTTTGAATAGAAAATATCATAAAACTGCCCCGAATAGGTAACATTTTTACTTACCCAAATATAGGCATTTTAGGAGGCATTTCATTACCAATGCCCCCCTATCGAAAGGGGTATATAAAAGGTAACTCCTATCGTTAAAAAGGGAAAAATCAAACTAGTATCGGTTCTTCATGCAATCAAATTAAACCAAACAAAATAACCCTTAATATATTGACTACATGACCTTTAAATACACGAACACAAACTTCCACCTAAGCACATTCATATATAAATTCAGTCTAGTTTAATAGGAAAATAACCCTTCAGATCAACGACAGTTTAAGATGATTTTGAAAAGCAAAAGCATAAATCTATAAACACTTTTTTTATAATTTTATAACTTATAGCGGTGGCTATTAACAGAAAAATAATCATATGAAATGACTGCCAAATTAGTAATCTGAAACACTATGCACACACTCTAGTTTTCAATTCACTATCAATTTATAACAATTTCAACTGTAAGGTTGGCATATGTGTTTTCCAGAACTTTTATTACCCTTATTTTATATTCTGCAATATCCTCCATAGATACACAATTATTTGTTGAAGTAATGGAAATTGATACATAATACATGCTACCTACTTTTGTTATATAGTTGTTGTCAATCACAAAACCACTTCTTGGAAGTTGCTTTATAGTATCTGCAATATAATCCCAATCCTCATCAGACTGAAGTTGACCGCCTGCAAGTTCCACGAAGTTTTCTTTAATAATTTTAAATGGTTCCCTAATCATTATCATTTCAAAAATGAGCACGACCAGGGCATCACCGATATACTGAAGAAATTCCAAATTATGAACGTGTTTTCCGATATAGATCATAAGTAGTAAAGATCCTCCACCGAACAATGAAAGATAACCGTCAATTAGAGCAGCCTTTTTATCGGTAGCAAGCATTGTACTATTATTACCTGTTTTCCGGTTAGCATAATGATAAAAATAAGCCAATAAGAAACAAAGAATAACAGAGAGAATAACCATGTACACAATTGGACCAGAATTTACTTCATGAACGACCGAATGCACAAAGTAGTCATATATTTTTATGCTATTTTCCCACAATGCCGCAGTAAGTATCCCTAAGATCAGAATACCTTTGATCAATGCATACAAAGATTCATAAACAAATTGTCCTAATGGAAAAGTTTCGGTTTTACGGTGCCGGATCTGGACAACATAATAGCCAATCAAACTAGCCAGTCCATTGACCATGTTGTAGTTTCCTTCAAGCAGCATGGCCTCGGACTTTGAAATGTAATGGGTATACCATCCAGATGCCCCCATTAAAAAGTAGATCGTGGATCCGATCAACAATGCTCTTTTTTCGATTTGTCCTTGTTTATTCATATACTATCTGTATTTTAATAGACTTGCTGGTGTTTCCCCACTTACTATCATGCTGTTTACCCAAAAAGATACTGGAATCAAACTGATATCTAAGTACTTGTTGAGGCTGAACGAGTGTAGCTATTTCGGTGTAACTTCGAAATCTTTCGAATCAATAGTATGCACACCATCACCACATTCAAAAAGAAGCAATATATAGAAATCGTGACTATGCATTTTCGATGTTTCTATGTCTTTGGACAATGGATATAGCAGAACTTTATTTTCTGATCTAAGCTCTTTTTGGAATTTCAAAAAGTAGTTCAGGATAATTTTCCACAACAGTAATGAAACTTTTTATCTTATGTAGCTATATTGAATTGCTGAACTAAAAATAGTTAGACAATTAGTTACCATACGGAATAATCAACGAGTAGACTTAATAATGACCTAAATCCCGCTTTTTCACTTCTGTTGCTTTTCTGAACAGAGATTTGATAATGAGATGAACATTAATTATAGCCGTGAACATTTGATCTTTTGCGTCTTTACCAGCTCCTTCGCGCTGTATCACACTGGCGTCTTCTAGTTGGAATAGATAAAATATTCCACCGATCGCCTGCATAAAAGATGTCTTAAAGTCAATTCCAGTACCATGGAAACAAATTTTTGCATGAAGCATCAATTCGTTAAAAAGACCTTCCCAACGCTCATGTATTATTACTAAGATTCTATTTTCTTCATAGTAAGAAAGAACCAACACCAGAGGAAACAATAATTTTTTCCTTTGTGAGACTACAACGAGTATACATTGCAAACAGCCGATATACGGTCCGCTCCAATTTAATCGCCTCGGTGTATTATTCAACATCCGGCTACAATGACCACAACTAAATTAAAAAACTGGTTAACAAATCAATAAGGCAGTTATAAAAGTAAAAACAGATAGCATGAATTCATAAACTGTTTTAGCGAACAACTAGTGATCTCAGGCCTCGATCGCAACACCGACCTCCTATGCATTGGTACTTTCCGGTTTAGAATCACTCTGGATATATTCAAGGCAAAAAGTACAAAGGGAAAAACAAAAAATAGATGTTAAACCTACAGAATTTTAAAAAATAGGCGACATCTAATTGGAGCACTTATTAAAACAAGATCTAAAATAAATCAAGCTTATATAATATAGCAAACTCCTTTGGGGTTTTAGTTGTATGCAGTTTGAAAAATCTTGTAAAATAAGATGCGTCATTAAAATTAAGCGCATTAGCAGTATCCTTAACAGACATACCAGAAATTAGGCACCGCTTAGCTTCCAATATAATACGGTCATCTATCATACTTGTAGCAGTTTGGTTGTAAAACCTTTTACAAAGTGCATTCAGGTAATTGGGGGTGATGGCAAGTTTTTCTGCATAAAAGGAAACGGAACGCTCATTTTGGTAATGCTGATCAATTAGAATGGTTAATTCATTCATTTTAGGATTTTCCCTAGTGATGGGAAATCCCTTAAAGGTATATTTTGATATACGGCTGATCAAGAAAGTAATTACAAAAAATCGGGCAATAATCAATTCCCTATACATTGTTTTGTATTTTGTCTCCCTTCCTATCGCTTCAAATTCTTCGTATAAAATTTTAAAGTCTGCAGGCTTTAATTTCTGAACGGGATTTTTCAGGTAAATTGGTAATCCAAAACTGAAACCGTTTAAAAATAAGTCAAAAAAATGGCGCTGTACCATTAGACCACATCCTTTTACATTATGATTTAATTTGTAGTCATTTATCTGCTGCGGATGTACAAAATGGAATTGCTTTGGCTGTAAAATATAGTCCTTAAAATCGATGGTATGAATTCCCATTCCAGACTCCACGAGTAAAAGGGTGTAATAATCATCATCCCTTGCATTTACGTGTATATCTTCCCCTGTAAAACGAAAAAAAGAAACTTCATTTTCGGTTTGGGCTTCATCAATATAGTGATCAAAATTCAAGTGTTTTGCCATAAAATGATATTTTCAAGGTGTGCAAAAAGGCTGTATTAGCATTTACTTTTCGGTACCTAAACTGCTTTTTTTCTATCCTCAGAAAACTAGTTGCCCAAGTTAAAGAGCTTTTTATAAAAAATCGAACAGAGTAATAAATTCACAAATTGATTGAATAAAATAATAAAGCATTTCCTTGAAAAAACGCTTATTTCGACACATTTGCCTTATATTTTCAATGAAAGAATATTGAAATCAGTACATCTTTGACCGCGCAAAAAATAGTAATTCCATATCATAATATTTAAATATGATTGGAATAAATTGAGAAATACCCGGCAGGAAATTAAATATTAATTATGGCCATAAATCAAAGGTGGCTAATTTCCAATCAGCCATAAGATCAAAATTAGTATATGAAAATAGCAAAAATGTCTCCATATATATGAAGCAAAACCTTTAATATATATGGAGACAAATTTATTACCATTTATGGTAAACAGGCGCTATTGAGCTACACATCGAAGTGGAAAAGCAAAAGCACGATTTTGGGATGCAAAGCCAGCATTTGAGCTATGTACAGCCCAAGCATTTTGATTTGCCATCGCTGAGGACCAATAATTTGTAGCATCACCACGATATTCCAACACACCAGAGTTTGCACTACGATGCCCTGGCACAGGAAAAGTCAGCTTGACATTTTTATTCCATTTACTTGTCAATACAAATGCTGCACTGAAGTTTGTATTCGAAACGCTCCAGGTACCAATCCGGCTATACTTGGTCGCCTGAACCAATGATGCCCATTCTTCGCCTGTGGGCACACGATAGCCGGAAGGACAGGGATCATTTGCCGTTTTCACGGGATTTGTTTCAGTCCCACTATTCCATGCACCGTTTGGAGCAGTTGATGAATTCCAACCAGATATTGGAGCCGGAGGAGTATCAGCATTAGCAACGACTGCCGCCCTTCCCCATTGGTAATAATTTCCATGCAGTGCCTTTACGGATGGAGCCTGATCGGGATCTATACTTGTATTGGCTCCCATATTGTAGCGTGACCAAATAATTCCCCGGATACGTACTGCCGACATATTGTTGTGCTGAAGAAGGATATCAGCCGGTGTAATAGTAAGTTTAAGGTTATACTTTACACCGGGAATAATGGCCAATCCAGTAATCGCGTCACTCGGTACATTGTAAACAATCTCACCGATAGTAATGGTAGAGAGGACAAGCTTTCCTGCCGCTGTAGCAGCATTGATAATAGTCGGTGCCCCGATAACTGTGGCAGCTCCTTCACTTCCTAAAGCAGGAAAAAAAACATCCGTCGTTCCTGGAGTGCCAGCTCGAGTTATACTACCATCTAACAGTTTTATTTGAGCATTTGGAAAGTGACTATCGAGGCCTGCTTTAACGTCCATAATGTTATAACCCGTTAGGGTCGCATCTACAGTTACCGTAATCTCGCTAAAAAGATGTGTAAGAACAACGCTGAGATAATTGGTCTGACCGTTGTGCACGGTCATGCTTTTTTTAAAATACATAAAGTCACTTTTTCCATCTACTGCTAGGTTAGCATCATCTAACGCATCTTTTGTAGCTGCAGGTAGATCGGTTTCGCTGTTAATGGAATAAGCAATAAAGGTATAGGTAGCCCCACCATTTAGGATTAACTTCGCTGCATTTGATTCCTGACCACGGACATAATCACGTTCATCTACAAAAGCACCATTTGCATCATAAACCAACAATTTATAGCGGACTGCTGTACCTAATGGGTTTGTTTCCGTAGTTGCTTTTAATCCACTGTGTAACGTGACAATTGGATCGACTGGATCGATATCCATTGATGCTGGAGAAAGATTAGCCTCAACAAACAGCTCTTTTCCAAGGGCAAATCCAAACTCTTGAGAAATTACCTCCAAAGATGCATTGCGAGTATTACTGGCCTTCATTTTCTTAGCATCAGTATAATTGCTGCCTTCCATATTTACAATGACAGTAACCTTGCCTTCATTTGATACTTCCCCCTGTTTGGACTTTTGACAGGAAATGATGGAAAAATTGGCGAAAAATAAAAAAATACCAAATAAGAATACATTGGGTAGCCTAGAATTGATTCTTGTTTTCATAACATCATTAATTTAACATACATACAATAATCGAGTTGAACTATTTAAAAACTCATTTCGATTACCAGGACATACTCCCTTCCTTGTCGGGATCCGACTGCCACTCTTGAGTGACTTCCTTAGTTTGACTGGTCGGCTCAACTGATCCTGATGCAAGACATGACTCCATCTGTATCATTAGTCCCTTAATTTTTGGAGACACATACACTTTCTTTTCCTCTATTTCCATAAAATTTACCTTACGTTAGTAATAATATTTATTATGTAATTCAATACAGTACTAAAGCTAAAAACTTGTTGAGATTTTGTAAATAGGACGAAATAGCGGAAAATTGAATATTTAGTGGATATAATTGACCATTTTCACGATTGCCAATTTTTTAAATCCAGACAACCAAAATTTCACCTCAAAATCTATAGTAGCTTACACTATATTTATTCATGAAACTTAACCTTGATTTCAAAAAACTGTGATACCTAAAGATGTATCGAACATTTTCAAATCAAATTCTTATGCCAGCGATCTTGGTTTGACGGAGCAATTTTAAAATATAGTTGTATCATCCTTACATTTCCCTAATCCGTCCTATTTTAAGGCTATTAGAGTCCGTAAATTTACATCTTATCAAATGTGGTAATGTTTAAAGAAAAACTTAAGCTCTTTTAAGGATAATACAACATCCTAATTTTTATCAGAATTTAATAGATAACCATAATAATTTGGAACAAAACATAAGTCATGAAAGGAAATCATCCTAATCAGAACCTTTTAATAAATAATGACAACACGTCAAACTATAATCCCATTGCCTATAACTTTGTGTACAAGACAAATGTGAATATCAAAATCGGAAGCGATGAAGCTTTTGTTTTCCTACTTTCAGAAAAGAACAAAGCGAGGTTTATCCCACAGGATATTAAGGAACGACATGCACGTATATATATCAATTGTCCCGGCCAGATTCAGACAGTAAAACTCAAGCCAGATGAAACTGCACATCAATTAACTATTAATAAGGCATTTGTTGAAATATTTATGCTGAATAGCAATTCGTTCAACGATGCATTTGCACATTATACAATCCTTCCACACCAGATTGAACTATACAAAATGTTATTATCAGACTTTTCTCTCCTCCGAAATGAACTGAATTTGGGTGGTATAAGTCGAAAAACAATCGAATTGCGGACGAGATTAATTCTGAGAATGGTATATGACCTGATATCGGATGGGCCTACCAAAGGAAACAATGAGTTGCCCAGGATTATCCTTGACTTGAACAGATTAGTGGACCAGAACTATATCATACACAGAAATACCACTTACTACAGTAAAGAACTCGCGATATCCCCTAGTCATTTAACGGTACTCTGTCGGAAATATTTAGGAATGACTACCAAAGAAGTCATAGACCAGCGTATTATAAAGGAAGCCAGATCTCTTTTATTTCACACGAATCTGTCCATTAAAGAAATTACATTCAAACTAAATTTCAAAAGTATGGCCAGCTTTACGCATTATTTAAAATCAAAAACAGGATTAACACCCAAACAGATTAGATCCTCTATTTATTAAAAAGGGCCGGCCAACACTGTTGACCAACCCCAAGAAACGCAAATTTCTGAAAGTCTTAATTATTGATGACATTCCTCACACAACGAATTGTATTCCCCTGATTAAAGGCCACCTCCTGGTTACTTAGATTTGCAAATACACCATTATTAACTTCGGCATAAAGTATCTGGTTACCATTATTACTCGTATTGAATGAAGCGCTTTTATAGCGTAATGAGCCTGCACCGTTGGCACTGCCAGAAGGAATCTGCTGACGGATACCATTCGCATCACGGTACCCAAAATAGGTTAGGATCAGATCATTATCCGGATAAGCTGAATTAACTGCCTGAGTTCCTTTCCATGTAATACTATGTCTGTAACCATCGGGCATGGTTGTGATTGAAGTACTTCGATTTGTATTTTGTCTAAGTGCCGTGAACTCAAGTGGATTACTCTCAATTGGTGATCTCCAAGTCAATTCCGGATAGACTCTTTTACACGGATCTATTGTTGCATAGTCTGTTCCCCTAGGTGTTGCAGTACCAAAGTTCCAGTATTCATTATCTAAACTTGGGAAAGAGTAATTATTATTCGTACGAAAACGATAGGCATCAGAACTTCCTACAGTATAGCTTCCACCATAAAGTTTACTTCCCTCAAATATTAGGTTTGTCCGCGCCCAAACCAGCCCGCTTACCGTAACTCCGGATTCAATAAGACGTACATTTGTTTTGGACAGCGTCCCTTTGGTCAAGCTCAATGATGTGCTATGATTAATCGGCACAATGGAATTTGAAGCAAAAGTCCGGGTACTATTATCATCCAAGTTCAAACTTAAGGAGTTTAGCTGCACCCGAAGGTTATTAGCTGGGACCGTGTTTGTATTTGCCGTATAAAAATGAGCAACCTTCTCGGCATTTGACCAACGGTTGTCCACAATGCTCATTTGCGATCCGTTGATCGGAGCAACATCCTGAAAATTTGAGAAAGTACCGTTTAATATACTAAAATTACCCGTCTGGATAATATTGGTAAATGTTGTACCTGTACCAGTACCGAGCGAAAACGTAGAGTTATCATCGATGTTGCCAAACATTCCACGGGTATTCACCGTGACCTCAATGGCTGCCATCTGTCGAAGAAACAAAATATCGAGATAATTATTATCAACTTTGGTTGTAATAACACCAGAAGCAAACATAAAATCTTTGTTCGCCAGATCTGCAGCTGCAATTACGCCTGATCCGTCAATGTCAGGAGCAGTATTAGCATCATTAACAGAAATTGCATACCAGCTATATTTTGTATTGGCGTCAACTTTAAGATCTGGGTCCTGTCCAGAATTCAGCAAACCGTTGTATACCGGTGTTGTTGCCCCATCTTTAATGATGATGAGCCTAAATTTCTTATTTGCATTCAGAGGGACATCTGCTGCTTTTAAGCCGCCGTTAGCCACCTTCGCCTTCAGGCTGCTGTCACTTTTTGCCAAAGCATTAGATTCCAAATCTGAAACAAAATCAAAGTCCGTCCCTTTTTGAATAGACAGTGGAGACCCGATCTTTGATTCCAAGGACGTGCCAGCTTTTAAAATATCCCTCCCTACTTGACCGGGAGAAGTTCCAACTTTATTTGAAGCACTTTTTTGGATAGATCCATTAACATTGATTACGTTGTCATCATTTACAAAACGGACTGAACGAATAGCAATATTTCCCTTGTTTTTTTGAATATCTTCCTGATTCTCTTTGTCGGAACATGAAATAGCAAATAGTGAGCTTGCTCCTATTGCAAAGGCCAGACTATAAATACGGATAAACTTTTTCATCATCTTATAAATCAATATCTCTACTGTTGGACCAACCAGATTCATATTGTCGCTCTGTAGGAGTCTGACTTGAACTTTCTGAACCTGTTTTAAAATTTGCCGAACCTGCAGCAACTGAGTTTTCAAACTCAATCTGAAACATCTCAATCCTTGGTGGAATGTAAATTTCTTTGTTTTTAGTTTTGTCTTTCATCTCATTTCTAATTTTAGTGTGTATATCGAATACTATTCATTTACAAATATTGGTGGTCGATTTTACGACCGTACAAAATTATAGATGATAAAAACACGATAAAAGGACAGATCAGGGAGGTATCAGGACCATTCAACTATCCTTAAATATTTTTTAAAATATTTAAGGTAAATCCCGTAAAAAATGTCAAATGAAGTTGTTCTGTCCACTGGCGCCCTAGTTCACCGATTCAGCCGACTTAAAATTTCTCAACTTAATTGATACGGCATGTTTGAGATTCGATACTCATCTAGATAGTGGATATACCTGCTGGCCCCAATATACAGTTTCTGCGCAGGTCGTTACATAAGCGTATATTCTTTCCTTCTTTCTCTTTTAATTTTTAGCTGCCGCAAATGAAATATCAAGCAGTGATCAAATTCGACATTTCTACAGTGCTTGTTCAGTGTTCGTTCAGTGCTTGTTCAGTGCTTACTCAGTGGCAACTGAATAAGCACTGACTAAACATTGTTTAAAAACTGATTCAAAATTGTTATTACCTCTAAATTGATATTAGGATGTATTGGTTTTAATGCTTATCTTAACTATCTATTATCAACCAATTGTGACAACCATCAAAAAAGGATCAGCGGGCTCGTAAATTACCATAACTGCTGATATCCGGGCTTTTAAACATTTAGATCCTTATTTTTCTAAAGGACGATAAGAACAAGTACAATTGGATTGACGATTCGGTATACAAGCCATTGAGATACACGATACATTATCGAGTCGATGTAACCAGCTACTTGCTAAACTTAAATCTTAACAGGTTAGACTTTTATACGGTCGATGACAAACAACCGAAATCAGATTTCCCCGAAAAAGCAGGATTGGTTCTCGCTGGACAACTTGATGAAAAAACTTTCAACAACAATCACCTCTTCTATTATTTATATTTATAAATGCTCAGCAGGATTTTCAATGGGCAAAAAGAGCTTCTCGATTTTCCATAAACTAACGGTCGAAAAAAGCCTTTGTGAATCGTACAGCTGCATATACCACTAACAAGTATTTTGAATTCGTATAAACGGTTCTGCACAAATACAAAAAATGAGACTAACCATCGGGATTTTGATACAATATGATCAAAATCAAATGTGTTATTTCGCTATTTTCACCCATTCATTCCATAACATTTATAAAAAACCAGTAAGTCCATAGACATCTTCGAAATACAATCAGAAGCCATGAACAATAAAACCCTTTCTACAAAGCCACACTATCCCATTTTAGATGGACTACGAGGAGTCGCCGCGATTATCGTTGTCACCTTTCATCTCACAGAACCATTGGGAACTGGACACCTCGATATATTGGTCAACCATGGCTATCTGGCAGTTGACTTTTTCTTTCTTTTATCTGGCTTTGTGATCGGTTATGCCTATGATGATCGCTGGCATAACATGTCGATTGGCACTTTTTTTAAACGCCGTATTGAACGCCTCCAGCCGATGGTTATACTTGGCATGACTCTTGGCGCAATAGGCTTTTATTTTACAGATTCCACCATCTGGCCACTTATTCATACGGTCCCGATCTGGAAAATGCTTCTCGTCATGCTCATCGGATATACGATTCTCCCCGTCCCTCTTTCTTTGGATATTCGTGGTTGGCAGGAAATGCACCCACTTAATAGTGTTGGCTGGTCATTGTTCTTTGAATATATTGCCAATATTCTATATGCTATCGGTATTCGTAAATTATCCAAAACAGCATTAGGCAGTTTGGTTCTTATTGCAGCTGTGGCGCTCGCCCATTTGGCGGTCACAAGTCCTAATGGTGATGTTAGTGGTGGCTGGACATTAAGTGTTGAGCAAGTGCGGATAGGAATCACCCGCACCATGTACCCTTTTTTTGCTGGCCTCCTGCTATCCAGAATAACAAGTCCCAGCCGTATCCGATATGCATTTTTATACTGCAGCATTTTAATCGTCATTGTGTTGTATATGCCTCGTATAGGTGGAGCAGATCAGCTTTGGATGAACGGTGTATATGAGTCGGTATGCATTATCATTGTATTCCCCTTGATTGTTTACTTGGGCACAAGTAACGTATCAAGCAGCAGAATAGAAAATAAGCTCTGTAAGTTTTTGGGTGACATCTCCTACCCACTATACCTCGTACACTATCCTTTCGTTTATTTTTATGTTGCCTGGATCAGCAATAACAAGGATGTGACACTAGTGACAGCCTTGCCTTATGCCCTATTGATTTTGCTGGCGAGTATTGCACTGGCCTATGCCAGCTTGAAATGGTATGACGAACCTGTCCGTAAATGGCTCAGAAAGAAATTGGGTTAATAACTTTTCAATATTTTTTGAATGGCCTGTTGTTCATGCATTGACAACAAATTCAATTCTTCGGGACTAACAGTCGACTTCGCGGCAATGAACAGTACATTTGGGTAGTCGATGAGTTTGTATTGCAACAATTTAGCTCGCTCCATATGAAAATCAGAGGTAATCACGATGAAGAGATCGGGAGAGACATTTTCGATGATCTCCTTTGATAGCATAAAATCTTCGTAAGTATTTGTGGATAGTACACATGGAAGTAAATCCCTCTCATAGACACCTCTTTCCATAAGATAAGCTTGAGCATAAGCGCCATGCGGCTTTTCTGTCCGATTGAAATGTTCACCCATTCCGCCGGTACATAAAATTACCGTCCCCTCATTATGACAATAGAAATTATAGGCGCATTCGTTTCTATTTAATGCCATAACGCTAAGTTGTCCCTGCTCATCATTGGGTGCGCCCAACAATAATATCAGGTTTTTAATTTTTTCCATACAATGTGATTATTCATACAACCAAATGTAATAAGACCTGAATGAACACCAAGTAAGTGGTCGGTTAAATTTTGTCCTGTTACTATTAATTCATACTCATTACATGCGCAAATAAAATAAAATGTTACAAAACATTTTTCAAAGTTGTTTAATCAATCGATTGACTATACTAATTGTGATAAAAGTTTATTTTTTTACATAGCAATAAAAGATAGCTTAATTATATTTATTGATACACAATATAAACCATTATGAGAAAACTTTTAAATCTAATGCTTGCAACCCTCGCTTTAGGGGCTGCATCCTGTAACAAGACCTTGGTAAACACCGAAGAAAGTGTCGGCAGTCTCAAAGCAAAAACATCAAGTACCACCGTAACAAATGAATGGAGCAGTAACCCCTATAAGCTGAACGTCATTTATTTTGTTCCAAATGATGTTGATTCCATTCCCAATTTCAGAAAGCGTCTTAGCAAGATCCTTTTGGACGCCCAAAATATGTTTGCAAGCAATATGGATCGTGAAGGCTTCGGAAGAAAATCCTTCGGATTAGATCTAGTCAGTGACAGCTTGATAAACATCCATTACATCGCTGGAAAATATGGCAAAGCTACTTATCCATATTCGGGGGGTAGCGGAGCAGTGAAGGCGGAAGTGGACAGCTATTTTAATCAAAATCCGTCAGGAAAAAAAAGCGAACACAATCTAATCATTATTCCAACTTATAATACAGATCCGGCTAATCCCGGAGGTCCTCCATTCTATGGTACAGGCACCAGCTGTTACGCCTTAGATTATGTAAATCTGGACGCTAAAAACTTAGGAATAGGCGGCGATATTGGATGGAAAGCAACCGTATGGATCGGTGGAATGATTCACGAACTGGGCCACGGATTAAATGCCAGCCACAATAGGATGAACAAAACATTAGCACCAACTTTAGGTACGGCATTAATGGGTTCAGGCAATTCAACCTATGGAATCTCTACAACTTCATTGACCAGTACCACAGCAGCAACATTTAACAATAGCCAAGTATTTAGCACTGTGGCGAGAAGTGACTGGTATGCATCCGCTTCTGCAGAAATTACATCCTTGTCATCAAGCTTTGTGAACAATAAGATTATCATTTCCGGGAAATTTACGACAACAAAACCGGTCAATGACATTGTTGTCTGGCACGATAGAGAGCCTTTTGGTGTAAACAACGATTATGATGCCGTACAATGGGCCACAAAAATAATTGGCCAGGATAGCTTTCGATTCGAGTGTCCATTAGCGGATTTTTATGATCTGACAGGGAATTACGAAATGAGAATAGGGTTTCTCCATGCCAATGGAAGCCGTACAACCTTAGGGTATGCTTATAACTTCGTTAACAATGTACCCGATTTATCCAAGGTTGTTACCTATAAGCTTTTACCGACAACAGGTTGGTCAATCGTCGCTAGCGATAGTAACGAGCCTGGATCACCGGCGAGCAATGTATTGGATATGAATAGAAGTACAGTGTGGCATACGCCCTGGTCGTCCACTCAAACTCCACAGCCTCACTTCTTCTCTATCAATATGGGGGCAGTACGCACCGTGAAAGGAGTTGCTTTCCGTAACCGCGACAATTTAAATGGAGCGATGAAAGATGTCAATATTTACTCAAGTACAAATGGTGTAAGCTGGACATTGATCAAAACGACGCAGCTAAGCAAAGTTGCTGGTTCCTGGATCAATGTCGATCTGAATGCCTCCGTTAACACCCAATACCTTAAAATAGAATCGACAAGTTCTTGGGGTGATTTCTTCTATTCTCATCTTGCAGACTTTGGTGCATATTAGTTTTTAAACCAATAGAATAGGCGGCCGGTATAACAAACAATACCGGCCTTCTTAAATTTGGTCATCATCGAATTAATGAGATTCATCAATGCGGTTAGCGAATAATTTCTTATTTTTAGTACATCATACTGACTTTGACGCATCAATAAGCTAGAATAAACGATCGAAGTAAACACTTAACAAAAAAAATAGGATGAATCGACAAGAACTGATCAAAACTTTTTCAGACAACCACCATACGGTTATTGCCTATATCCAGGCGTTGCCTGATTCCCTTTTTTTATACCGTAATCATGAAAAATGGACAGCTGGTCAGCAGCTAAAACATATTCTCTTAACGCTTCTACCCTTTCCAAAGATATTGCAATCAAAAGAGTTCATCGTCCATAAATTCGGCACCCTACAACGTACAACTTGGGATTACGATACGGTACTTAACAATTATCTCAAAACAAGCCTACAGGCACCAAGTCAATTTTTGCCTGAAGATATCCTGCCCGCACAGAAAAAGGGCCTTATAACGCAATTAGAAGAAGTAATAACTAAAATTAATCAGTTATTTGCACTGTACAATGAAGAGGAGCTCGATAGCCTAGTCTTACCCCATCCTTTGCTCGGAAAACTCAGTATACGTGAAATGTTTTACCTGATGAGCTATCATCCCCTACACCACCTGAATCAAATTAAGGAAAACTTGGCGTCATTAAATCACTAAGTCGCACCCTATTTTCAACATGTTGCCTGACTAGCATTCATGGTTTGTGTCTATTCCTTCATCGTATTTGTCTATTCCCTTGTATGGACCATATCATATAAATCAAAGCCTTCAGCCCAATAATCTTTATGGATTTCCCGTAGTACAAAACCATTTTTCTTATAAAATCCAAACGTAAATTGAGAGGTGCCGACTTCGATCTTTTCAACCTGATGATGGGCGTAAAGAAAGTCAATGCGATGATGCAATAAGGTTTTTCCAAAACCAAATCCATGATATTTTGGATTTAAAAAACTCCAACTCAAATATCCTGTGCGCTGATCATCGGAAAAACCTACACCGCCGCCACCAATAATTTGTCCGTTAACCAGTGCAACAAAATACGTCTCCATTTCCTGATCCAGATATTCCCTGAAATCGGCAACCTCGCTCTGTGCAAAGTACTTCGGTATATTCATATGAAGAATATCAATCAGTTTATTGCTATCCTGAACATCATATTTCCTAATTTCCAAATACTTATCCATAATTGGTATGATTACAAATCCCTGTCTATTTTAAACTTACATCTCCTGTGAAGTTTCTTAAATATAGGAATAATTTAGTGGGTTTTTATTGCACTATTCCCAAGCATACCCGCTGATCGCATTTTTATTAAAAAACATAAAAAACTATGGCTATTGGCTTGATTTTTGATTAATTTTACGCTCGCACTGTGGCAAGCAGATGATTATTAAACACCCAATATGCAAAAACCTCAAAAGGATTTACCGATTTTTTTTGAAGCATTAAATCAAATGCCGATTGCCACGGCCATTTATGATAATTCGAACCTCAATATCGCATTTGCCAATTCTCGTATGTTAAAAATGTGGCGTACAGAGAATGAAATCGTTGGACATTCCTTTGGAGAGGTTTTTCCGGTTTTTACCCAGGAAGGATTTACCGATATACTCCGTAACGTCTGGGAAAGCGGTGTTACCTACAAGGCAGTTGAAACTCCCGCAACGATTGTTGACGGTGATTTCAAAATCAAACGCTATTTTGATTTTGAGTATAAGCCACTCTTTGATAAGCGCGGACGAACAAATTCCATCCTCCACACAGCTACCGATGTCACGCATAAGATACACGATGAGAAACCTTTAGATCGAGAAAATATAACTATCAATCCCGCAACCAACCTGCGCATGATATCCTATACACTATCACATGATGCGAAAAATCCCTTGGCACTCGCTAAATTGGGTATAGGTGTACTTAAAGAACATTTGGATATGCAAACCAATAGGCGGCTCGAACTGTATGAGGTCATCGATCAATCACTTGAAAACATCGCTGACATTATCGACAAAACGGTAGAGCTGAGCCTTGCCCCAATGTATAGGCTACGGAAACAACCTGTCCGTTTAGATCTTACATTGCCCAATTGGTGCCGGGAAGCTAAATTATTATTCCGTAGCCCGCATACTGAACTTATCTTTGGGGACCTTTTTCCAGTAAACAGTGATCAAAATGGAGTTTACCAAATCTTTACAAACTTGATCAACAATGCCATTAAATACTCTTCGGCCAATACGAAAGCAGCGCTGCATATTTATAGTGAAAAAGTAACGAACGGTGTGTTATATATTATTAAAGATAATGGTATCGGTATTCCGCAGCATGAACTCGAAAATATCCGTATGGAAAGACTGCGTGGCTCAAATTCAACGGAGTACCAGGGAAAAGGCATCGGATTGTTTATCGTTCAGGAAATTCTTGAAAGGCTCAAAGCGCAGATGACCATTTTCAGTCAGGAAAACCAAGGGACCGAAATTCGTTTGTTTTTTCCAAATTAATAACGTGACGTAGCCTTTTATCTTCCTTTCAGGACAGATTTTGCCAATCTTATCCTGCTATTCAAGAAAAATCATTGTTGAACTCCTGATTTATAGCTAATTTTGAATGTTTAGAAATTGCAAGCAAATCAGACAAGTCTTTATGAATCATTTTCGTAAATATTGGAAACTACTTTCCCATATTGGTGCACATCCGGACATGTCATACATCGATTTCAAACGCGTATACATGATCAATCTGATTGCATTGTTATGTTTATTTCCGACAATTTTCTTTTCAATCCTCAATCTTATCGACCACCGTTATATTTTAGCAGCGATTAACTTCTGCAATTCACTATGTGCGCTTACGGTCCTTCTACTTCAATATTATGAGAAGCGTACTATCGCTAAGGCAACACTGTTGACAAGTAATGCTGTGTTTTTCTTCGCTGGAGCGCTACTTTATAAAAATGGTGGCGAATATTTTTTATTATGCACATTGATTGTCTCCATGTTGATGTATGATAATCGAAAGATCCATATAGCCCTTTGTATTACGGTAGCTTTTTTGATTTCACTCTTATATCTACTTCCCGATATACTCCCGTTAAGCCAGCAAGTGCCTCGATCTAGGTCTGTTTTCAATATTATCAATGCACTAGCTTTTATGGTCGTCGCAGTCAACTTCTTTCTTGACATCATCTATAAGAATATAAAAAAAATTGAGCAGCAACGCCGCAACTTAGAATCCATGAATCGGGACAAAGAAAAAATCTTTTCAATTATCGCGCACGACATCAAAAGTCCTTTTGCCAATCTGGAAGCACTGGTCTTTATGTTTCGTAATCAAATGCTCGACAGTACAAACTCCCAGGAATACATCCAGCAGATCTTTCAACAAATTACGCAGCAGAATCAGGCGTTGGATGATTTATTGCAATGGGGCAGCAGCAGTATGCAGGGGATCAATACCAAAGCATCACCCCAGTTGATCAAACCTATAATACAACAAATTGTTGAAGTTTTTAATGAGAATGCACAATCTAAACAGCTAAAAATCAATATTGATATACCAAACAACACACAGATAATTGCCAATCGGGATCATACCATCATTATTTTACGCAACTTGATCAGCAATGCGATTAAATTCAGCTATGTGAGCGGGAATATCAACATCTACACCAGCATGGATGAAACCTATACACATATTCATATTCAAGATGAAGGAATAGGAATTAACCCTTCGAAGTCCGCCGTACTTTTTAATGAGATCCAGCAAAAGTCTTTCGGAACGGAAGACGAACCCGGATCGGGCGTAGGCCTTGTTTTATGTAAGGATCTTATTGAGCGGAACAAAGGTGTAGTGAACATCCAAAGCACACCTAATAAGGGATCCGTTTTTACGGTCGGATTGCCATCCTGCCCCAGCCATAAACCACAAACCGAGTTCGAAGTACCCACATGCGGTTAATTCAACTATAGGTTTAGAAATTTTTTGGTGGTTTTATGGAATCATTGAATTGCCGATGAAGAGAGAAAAATTGAATCTCCCTTTTGTAATTAAAACTATATCTTTATAAAAAGAATTACAGGGTCACTATGATAGAGAATACGTTTGGAATGGATATAATGCCTGAAAATGAACATGACCGACTGAATGCCCTCAGACGCTATAAAATAATGGGAACCCCCGCTGAAGCCAGCTTTGATGGAATTGCAAAATTAGCCAGCCAGATCTTTAATGCCCCTATTGCATTGCTCTCATTGGTGGATGCAGAATCGGTCTATTTCAAAGCAAATATCGGCATGGGCACCACAAAGGAAACGAATCGAGGGCAAAGTTTGTGTAGTCTGGCTATTTTGGACAAGAAAGTAACAGTCTTTGAAGATACATTGGAAGAAGATATCCTACTGACCAATCCAACTGTAATTGGAGACTTTGGGCTACGGTTTTACGCAGGTGCACCCCTTATTACACATGATGGTTTTATGATCGGTTCACTGTGCGTTATCGACAAGCATCCGCGGGCTTTCAGCGCAGCTGATCGACAGATATTAGCAGGTCTTGCACGCACAGCGATGGATCAAATCGAGCTTCGAAGTTCTTCCATCGATAAAATTGATGAGCTTGAGGGCGTCAATATTACCATGGCAACCATGCAACAACGACTGCTCGAACTTAATGACGAAATGGAGCTTGCCAATGACGAACTTTATCGCACGAATAGTCAGCTCAACAAATCCTATGATTTGACAGTGCTACTCAATAAAAATCTCAAAAAAAGTGAACGTCGATTCAGATCCTTTATAGATAAGGCCCCAATAGGCTTTGCGATTTTAACAGGCCGTGAGTTAGTTATTGAAGTTGCCAACGATAGGATGCTCAAGCTCTGGCGCAAAACCGAAATTGTCCTCGGCAAACCACTTGCACAAGCGCTTCCAGAACTTCAGGGACAGCCCTATTTAGGGATATTGGACGATGTCTTTACCACCGGCCAAAACTACATTGGAGATACTGCCTACGCAAGACTTGAGTCTATGGGGGTATTGGGCGATCATTATTTTGATTTTACTTATGAGCCGTTAAAGAATGATGAAGGTGAAACGGAGTCTATTATTGTCATAGCCAATGAAGTTACCGAGCGCATCAAAAGAAACGAACATCTTGAAGCTCTCAACTATCAGTTGGAAATTGCACTAAAAGCTGGTGAACTCGGCTCCTACAATCGCGATATCAGAACAGGAAAAATGGACTGCTCCGAAACCTGTAAAATCAATTTTGGTCTTACCAAAAACGACCGCTTTGACTATGAAGACCTCATGCGAAGCATCGTCCCTGAACACCGCGAAATGGTGTATCAAAAGGTGCAGGACGCTATACAGAACAAGACCACTTATCACGCGGAATATCTCATCCGTTGGCCTGATGGATCGTTACACTGGATCAATGCGTCAGGTCTTCCCAAATACGATCCAGAAGGTCATGCAACTCACCTCATCGGCGTAGTGGCAGATATTACAAAACGAAAGAATTACGAATCACAAAAAGATGACTTCCTGGGCATTGCCAGCCATGAACTAAAGACACCCGTCACGGGCTTAAAGGGAACGATTCAATTGCTGGAACGATTTAAGGACAAAACTGGAAGTGAGATCATTTCAAGGCTTATTGATCAGTCTGCTGTCAATATCAAAAAAATCGTTACACTTGTTGATGACCTGCTCAATATGCATAGAATCAGTGAAGGACAGCTTCATCTCGAAAAAACAACCTTCAAAGCGTCAAAGATTCTTGCCTCCAGTTGTCACAATATCATATCCCAAGGCAACCATCAAGTTAATATTACGGGCGATCTCGATGCAACTATATTTGCTGACGAGCAACGCCTTGAACAAGTGCTTGTTAATTTTGTCAACAATGCCGTTAAATATGCACCAGAATCGAGAGAAATCAATATCACTGTGGAACAGCTGCAAGATTGTATCAAGATAACCGTCAAGGATCAAGGTGAAGGTATTGATCCGGCAGTACAGCCTTTTATTTTTGATCGATATTATAGAGCAAACCATGAAGGCAAATCGTACTCGGGGCTCGGGCTCGGACTCTATATCTCCGCTGAAATTATCAAAAAACACGCGGGTCTAATAGGAGTTGACAGTACGGTAGGCTTGGGCAGCAGTTTCTGGTTTTCCATTCCACGCCCACCAGCGGAAAGATAATCGCAAAAGAGCCGGTAAAAAACCGGCTCTTTGTTATAAACTCCTATGCGCTTCTATTTACAGACTGCTTATGTGCAGCCGATCGGCATTTCAATATAGACTTAGGCTATCTCCTCAACCGTCGCGTCAGGCGCATTCTTCTTGACAGATTCAATGCCGTTTTCCATACCACTTGCGCTTTCATACATCTCGCTGCTTCCAATAATTTGACCATTGGTCGCCTTGAGATTGAAATAGTACTTACCATTGGTAGCAGTTTTACGATCAAATTTGTTATCGTCCTGAGCATTCTTCTTAACAGATTCAACGCCATTTAAACAGTTTGCTTTAGTTGTATAACCTTCACTGCTTAAAATCACCTGTCCGTTTCCAGCTTTTAGATTAAACTGAAATTCGCCATTTTTCCGAGTTTTTACTTCAAATTTACCCATTTTCTCAATTAATTAAATAAATACGTGGTTATTGGAATGAAATCCATACTACAATATAATACTTTTCCATGTTTTTATTGTAAAACAACGATTAATTTTTTTCCGCGATAACGTACTTGTTTCTATCCGTCTATCCTGTCCAACAGGGTATTTAAGAATGTTTAATCTCTTAAAGTAGTTAGATCCTGCATTGGCGCTGGCAAATTCAAATCAGCTATTGCTGTATAGACAGATTCATCAACTTTAAACCCCCATTTTCTAAAAAAATCCGAGAGATCTTTTTGAGCAATCTGACATGCAGACAGCATAAAATAGCGCATTTTCTCTGCATCTGTCGAAACTGCGGGCCTGTTCTCGCGCGTAGTTTTGCTAAGTTTGATGTAAAAATCGTCGCCAAATCCCAACCAGAGTTGATGAAACATAATCATTTTCAAATCATTATCCCCCAAATTAAAGTTACGATCAGCGATATTTTTTTGAAAGTAAGTCGTCAATTTAGGCCAGGAATTATTGGCTGTCACTCGACTTACCGGCAATCCAAATCCCCTTTCGCTGGCTAGGGAATAGACATTCACGGTTGTTTCTGTCAGATTGCCCCAGGTCCAAGCTTTTTGTTGATAGGTGTGGCCGACCTCATGCCATATTCCCCATCCATTTGTATTGGACAGATATTTTGGCTGCAACATACGATAAGATAAAGCATCGGTAAAATAAATAGAAATACCGGCTGCCATATAGCCTCCAGCACTCGAATCCCTCACGGTAATCAGATGCTTATTGTAAGGTACCGCATGGACTCCACTGGTACCATTCAAGCCACTGATCCGATTGGAAAAGTCAATAATTGAATCCAGTCTATTAACAATCAGCTGTTGATCTTCGTCCCTGTACAACAGGGCATCGGCAATTTTGGCTACCATAATGGTGTGATCCGACGAGAAGACGACATCCGGTACGGTACTTTTCAACGAATCCAATGTAGCTACCCATTGCTCATGGGAGGTTATCCCCTTTTGAAAGTAAGGGACCGGAATAAATCCATTGCCAAAAGAAAGCTCGATTTCTCCAGTTGTTGTATAATTATCAGCTGTATAAATCACATAAACCAATCCCCCGTATTGATCCACTGTGAAAGTTTGCGTACCTGCCTGGAGATTGAAATACTGCCGGACTGGTCGAATATTATCTCTAAAAGGCGTCCCGATCGCTAAGCGTGCTGCTGTAGTACCCGAGTTGACTTTTACGTTTATGGTTATGGTACTGTTTGGCGCCACATAAAATCCGGTCATTTGCATTTCATTGTGATTCGCTCGAAATTGAAGTCTATCAGCCTCCATTGCGGCCGAAGGACTTACGTTGAATAATTGGACCGAATCCGCTATTGCTAAGGATTCTGCGCCGGTATCGTTCGGTAAGGTGTACATTAAGCTGCCATCTTTCCGGCAGGAAATGCTCATAGCGATCACTAAAATCGTGATTAAGGAAAACACGGTCTTTCTCATAATTTTTAAATAAAGTTTATAAATTGTATTAATTGTCCGCACTTCTTCCGATCATCCTACAAAGCCTCAGCGGCTGTTTCGAAGTTTTTTATTTTTTTGATCGATTTAGGATTTCACAAAACTTGAAACAAGATGATCCATACAAAGAATTCTCTTCACCTTCGGTAAAGTATTAGTTCATAACCTTAAAGCAAGATATAATATATTGTACAGAAAAATAATCAACTGCTTCAGATCAAACGTTTGCACAATCAACGAAAACCTTTTCGCTTAGACAAACATCAAATAACCCAAAAGAAAGTATATTTTATAAAAAATGACAAGAATCGAGTAATAACCTTATTCTGTACCGCGATAGAAGCTAGATGTTATTCAAACTAATCGCTCAGATCTAACGCTATTCGCTCGAACACTCCATCATCCAGCACTAGCGGAGCTGCGCATGATCATCTCAATAACCATGATTAAATTATAGATGAAGATGACTTGAAGTGGATTAATTAGACGTGAATCCTAAAAAACCTAAAAAAAAGCAGTATAACCAAAGGTTATAATCAACGTATTTCATAGTTTTATTTTTAATAAAGATAACATACGTAAAAACCTATATTACAAAGAATAATACAAAATAAAACAAGAGAAAAATGAAATCAGAAAATAGAACAAAAAAAACGATTTCTCTCTTCTCGGAGCCAAGTTTTAATTTATCCGTCTATTTTTCAAAGGATAATCTGCTTCGCTTCAGTTTACCAGAATCAATTATAAAAAATTATAATTTTAAAAAGCGAATCGTTAATTTCGAAAAGTACACTATGAAATTAATACCCTAATTTTGCTTGTATTCAAAAAAGTTTGATGAAACATTTAACCTAAACTATAGCCTCAGAACACTATAGTGAATCAATAACAAGCGATTATCTTAAAACATGAAAAATAACATAAAGGAACAAAAAGAAACATTAAATCAATTGGATCAAAATTCAGCACCGCTAGCGGAACACCCCATTATAGTAGAATTTAAAAAACTCATTCACCAATATCCTCAGAATCACTGGGACCTCCAATTCTACTTGAAAAAGCTCAACGTTTCAAGAATGGCCTTACATCGATTGACACTTTCAAGCAGTGAAACTTCACCCAGCACGATCGTCAAGGAAATTGTCGCAAGTGAGATTGCCAAAAAACTTGCTACCACTGAAATTCCGATTAAAGAGTTGACTTCGTATTATGGTTTTAGTTCTTCAGCATCATTAACACGGTTTATAAAAAAGCATACCGGTCTGAGTCCCCGAAAATTTAGGGCATTAAATGCGCTGGATTATATTTAAAAAATAACTCGAAGCTATCTCCCGATCGATAGCTAAAAATTGAATAGCATAGGGTAAGCTTTTTATGAAATTTGGGCGATATTCCTATATTTACCAGTATTTAATGCTGATTTTTTCGATACTTCCGAAAAATCAAAGCATCCTTCAAATGCATTCGTTGTTCTTATAGAAGCGTTATAACTATTTTCTTCATTAAACAATTATGAAAAGGGATGATAAACGATATTTTTTAGTTTAAAGATATTGTTAAAGTTTGACAAACACCTTCTTTTTAAAAACTAAAAATACACATTATAAAACTAAAATATCTATCATTAAACAAAAAAAAGCGCACTAATCTGTGCACTTTTTTTGCTAAACATTATTATGCTTTGTTTAAACTTCACGATAAAGTTCCTTTGAACTATGAGGTCGCCTTAAGATATATTGCTGATTCCAAGGCCAATCCCTCGAATCTGATAATCCCTGGCTGTTTTATAAATCCATTCTGCTCAAAAAATCCTATCGACGAACTTTTTATGGGTTCATTGACCCATATCACGTCATAGGGATTGCAGACGGCAAGACATTTGTCCATTAAAGATGTCTCCATTTGCTGCCGAGCTGCATGTTGGCAGACACCAAAGTCCGCGATTCGAATCGCACGTGTACCTGCCAGGGCATCCGGCTTCTGCCCTTTCGAGGTTATTCTTGCATAACCCATTGGTTGATCGTCGGCATACACCACCAGCCATTGGTTTGACATGCTGTTTATTTCGTTGACAAGTGTTCTGGAATTAAAATTGTCAGCGATGTAATGTTCCAGTTCAGCTGGCTCCACTAAGCTGGCGAATTTTTCTAGCGCCAGTGTTTTGGTGATCATCGACAACGCTTCAATTCCCTGCTCTGTTGCCACCGTAAATTTTGTAACTATATTCATATATGCATCTCCTATTAAACAAACAAATGTACATGCTATCACTTGCTATTATTCGATACACATTATTCATTTAGCATCAGTACAGCTACAGGTTCCCACATAAATACCGACCTATATGCTGGATCGCTTCAATTCGTTTATCAGAAAATTTATCCGCGATGACCAACCTAAAATAATGTCCAAAAGTATTCGCAAAAGAGAACGTATAACCCGGTGTGAATCTCGCACCAATTTTTTCACACTGCGCATAAAAATCCGACATATCTGTACTTTCGGGCATTTTAACCCAAAGATTATATCCACCTGCCGGGGCAATCACTTTGGTTTGTTCGGGAAAACTGGAAGCGATTAGGTTGGTGGCTAGATAGGCATTTTTTGCCAGTTGCATCTTCAGTGAACGAATATGCCGATCGTAACTACTGCTGCCGATTAAACGGCTTACAGTCTCCTGATTCAAAGGGGAAACTGTACTGCCCAACGCAAACTTGATCTGTTCGGCATCTTTCAGAAATAGCCCTGTGCTTAACCAGCCCAGTCGAATTCCAGGTGCCAGGGTTTTTGAATAAGATGAATAAGTCATCACCAATCCGCTTTCATCAAATTGTTTTAAAGTAGATGGTCTACTCCCGTGAAAGTTTAGGTCGCCATATATATCGTTCTCGATAACAGCAACATGATATTGATGAGCAATCGCCAATAAAGCAATTTTCTGTTCATCTGCAAGCAAAATACCTGTTGGATTATGAAAATTCGGTGTTAGCACGACGGCTTTTACAGCACTTCTTTGACATGCTCTTCTAAAAAAATCAATATCGAAGCCTTCTTTAGTCAGAACAGGAACTTCAATGACACGCAGTTTGAGCACCCGAATGACCTCCAATACAGAAAATACACATGGACTTTCCACAGCAACAATATCTCCGGCTTCGCATACGGCTGCCAAGGCGATATACAAGGCCTGTAAAGCGCCATCTGTGATCAGCAGTTCATCTGTATGCAGCAAGGTCTGATGAGAGGCCGCACGGCAGACAATGTTGTCCTTCAATTGTACAGAGCCATTAGACGGATAATAGCGTAGCAACCCTGCCCCTAGTTCCCGAATGACCTGTTGCATCGTCCGAAGTAAAAGTTTTTGCGGAACAAGGAGATCCCCTGGAGCCGCAACATTAAATTCCGAAAAACCCCGCCCCAAAGGTGACGCTGTTGTCAGGCCCAGCCTTTGTTCAAAGACAGCATCCCTTACTATTGGTGGACGACCATGCCCTCCTGGTTCTGCCAGCATTTCATTTTTCGCACTGACATAGTAGCCAGATTTCGGAACGCTTTCCACTAGACCACGAATCATAAGATATTCGTATCCAGCTTGAACAGTACTCATACTTAAACCATAATAATCTTTAAAATCACGTACTGAAGGTAGCTTTTGTCCGGGTTTATAGACCCCTGATTTTATATTTTTCTCGATTGCCTGTGTAAAGATTTCAAATTTATAGTTCTTCATCTGTATTGATCACTTTTACCTATACTGTACCTGTATCGCAAATCTAATCAATCTAAATTTGTCTAAAAAAGAAATGACAGGTAATTATCAAATCAACAGCCCCAGTGAATTACGAGCTCTCCCACAGGAGGTATTACCCGGGATAAGTCAGGAATTAAGGAACCTCCTCATTGACCATATTGCTACACATGGCGGTCATTTTAGTTCAAGCTTTGGTGTTGTAGAACTTACCATAGCAATACATTATGTGTTTAACACCCCTGAGGATAAATTGATATGGGACGTTGGTCATCAAGCTTATGTCCATAAATTAATCACGGGTAGAGCGGCTCGCTTCCATTCGAACAGGCTTCTACATGGCATCAGCGGATTTCCTGTTATGGAAGAAAATAACTTTGACGCCTTTGGTACTGGTCATTCATCCACATCCTTATCAGCAATTCTGGGTATGGCCTGCGCGGCCAGGTATAAGGGTGATCATAACCGTCAACACATCGCTGTTATCGGTGACGGCGCCATGACTGCCGGTCTAGCATTCGAAGCTTTAAATAATATTGGTTTCGAACAGCCCGACCTACTGATTATATTAAATGACAACAATATGTCTATTGATGCCGGTACGGGAGCGCTACAAAATTATCTGACCGACCTGACCTCGGGGCAAGCCTATAATCAGTTCAAATCACAGATCAAAAAGCTGCTGTCGCGTAATAAGGATCGGGCACAATGGTCAATTGCTGCGATTAGAAAAATAGAGAAACTGATAAAAACGGGACTACTTGCTTCAAGCAATATTTTTGAGGCCTTAGGTATACGTTATTTTGGACCAGTGGATGGGCATAATCTCCATAAGCTTATCAAAATATTCGAGCAGTTGAAGCATATACCCGGGCCCAAAATAGTACATTGTGTGACGCAGAAAGGAAAAGGTTTTGCGCCGGCCATGTTAAATAAGGCAGAATGGCATGCCACGGGGAAATTCGACAAACTGACAGGTGAACGGTTAGAACACCAGCTACCGCAACTCCACAACGAGACTTTTCAGCAGGTGCTGGGCGAAACGCTGACACAGCTGGCCCGAAGGAATAGTCGTATTATGGCTATTAGCCCAGCCATGCTTTCCGGCAGCAGGCTAACCGCAATGAAACAGCAGATGCCCAACCGTGTTTTTGATGTTGGTATCTGCGAACAGCATGCCGTTACTTTTTCTGCTGGCCTTGCTGCCGATGGACTACTTCCTTTCTGCTTTATCTATTCGACATTCTTACAACGCGCCTATGATCAGCTTATCCACGACGTCGCTTTGCAGAAATTGCCAGTCGTATTCTGTATCGACAGGGCCGGTGTTGTCGGTCCCGACGGCCCCACTCATCAGGGGGCATTCGACATTGCTTTTCTCCGATGCATACCCAACATTACGGGCGCTTCCCCCATGACGCTTACAGACTTTAAAAATTTGTTGTTCACGGCTCAGGACATCGCTCTCGACGGACCGTTTGCAATCCGCTACCCAAAAGGTCGAGGTAACCAAGAGAAGCAATCCGACAAATATAAAAGACTTGAAATGGGAAAAGGAAGAAGACTTTGTTCAGGTAAAGACATTGCCCTACTCTCTCTTGGACCCGTTGGTCAATATGCACAGGACGCCTGCTGCGAGCTGCTCCAGGAGGACATCCACGTCGGGCACTATGATCTCCGGTTTTTTAAACCGCTCGACGAAGCGTTATTACATGAGGTATTCCAATCATATTCGTCTATCATCACCATCGAAGATGGATGTATCGCAGGTGGAGTGGGCACCGCAGTGCTTGAATTTATGGTGGAACATGGTTACTCGGCTACGTTAAAACGTCTTGGTTTGCCCGACTCGTTCGCAGTACAGGGCACACAGCAACAGCTTCACCAACTTTATTACTACGACAAACAGGCTATTATAGCCACAGTGAGACAGCTACACAGAGATACAGCTGGCGAAGTTTAGCTAAAAGGTCTTTTTGTCAGAACATACCTTTCATAGACTTATTTCGTCTTCCAATTGTAAAAAGAATCTATTAGAGTCAAAACTGTTTATATCTTCTAAGTTAAACATCCAGAAAGGTACGGTGTTTGTAGCCTACATGAAAGAAACAATGTTGTTTCTTTCATGTAGCAATCCATACCATGAAACACTTATTCGTCCTCCTTGCTATAGCGACCGGCTTATTTCTGATCAGCAAGGTTTGCTTTTCACAAAAAGGGAAAGACTTAAAACCGTCAACACAAAATACTATGAATACTACAAATCAAAAAGATCATGTTGTCTATTTTGCAGGAGGATGCTTCTGGGGAACTGAGCACTTCTTTAAACAAGTGCGCGGGGTCACCGCAACGGAAGTTGGCTATGCCAATGGAAACCTTCAGCACCCTTCTTATGCACAAGTTTCGACAGGAACGTCCGGGTTTGCCGAAACCGTAAAGGTAAACTTCGACCCAGCGCTTGTCGATCTAAAGCTGCTCGTAGACCTTTTCTTCAAAACAATTGACCCAACTTCACTGAATAAACAAGGCAACGATATCGGTACGCAATACCGTACAGGCATCTATTATACCAATGCCGACGATGCTGCTGTTATCAAAGAGCAAATAGCTGCTTTAGCAAGTCAATACAAGAGCAAAATAGTGGTGGAAATAGAACCTTTACAGAATTACTATAATGCTGAAGCTTATCATCAAAAATACCTGGACAAAAACCCCGGTGGTTATTGCCATATAAGTCCTGATTTATTTGAACTTGCACGAAATGCCAACCCCGAAAAAGCGAAAGTGAACATTGAGAACAGGTATAAAAAAGCTGACAAGGAGACCTTGAAGAAGGAGTTAACTCCATTGCAATACGATGTTACGCAAAACAGTGCAACAGAGCGCGCATTTGACAACGCCTATAATGACGAATTTAGGGAAGGCATTTATGTCGATATCACAACTGGAGAACCCTTATTTGTCTCAACAGATAAATTTGAATCGGGCTGTGGATGGCCAAGTTTTTCCAAACCAATTAGCGATAGCTTGATTCAAGAACACTCCGACAATTCGTACGGGATGCGCAGAACGGAAGTACGTAGCAAAACTGGTGATGCACACCTCGGCCATGTTTTTAACGATGGACCGGCAGATAAAGGTGGTCTACGCTATTGTATAAACAGTGCTTCACTTCGATTTATTCCAAAAGACAAGATGAAAGCACAGGGCTACGAGAAGTACTTACCCTTATTGGTAAAAAAATAATCTGCAGCGCCTCGGTTGAGGCGCTTGCCCTGAACATTTCAACATCCGTCAAGCCATCGTTACAATAACCTATTATTCAATGCATAAACCAATGCTTCATTCATGTTACTTACCCCCAGTTTTTCAAATAATTTTCGCCGATGAAATTTCACCGTGTCAATGGAAACGAAAATTTTTTCGGAAGTTTCATGAATGGTCAGACCGCGATGATAAAAGCGTAAAATTTCTATTTCACGTTCGGTAAGGTTAATCTTTTTTTGGGAGTTCCATTTCCCAGTCAACAGATCCAACTCCCAAACTAAGTTGGAGTGCAACTTTTCGATCGTCACGTTGCCCGAAGACACATTGGTGGATAAAGATACGATACAAATTGCCTTCCATATTTTCCCCTCTTCTGTCAAAAAAACCGGCGTCAGTTTATGATTAATCAAAATAAATTTGTTATGCGCATTTTGTATCTGAAAATCATACGATATAACGTAAAGCTTCCGTTCCTCGATGGGTATTTTTTCGTAAAAACTGAACCCCGCTTCATTAATCGTAATGAGCATCCGGAAATCATCGGACGGAACATATTTTTGATAAAAGCCATAGCCCATTTCCATCACCTCTGTGGCTGTTAAACCAGCGAGAAACAGCGGGTTGTCTGAAACAAACTCAAAGCTTTTGGCCTGATAATCGATTAGATAGATACTCTGGTAAGTAATTCGTGAGAAAGCTTTGACAAGCTCAATATAGCCATGCGTCTGCAGGATGTCCTTTTCTGAAAGACGATCAACAGTATTTTTTTGTGAAAATAGCGCGTTAAAATCCATAACGAAATTCTAAGTTTCGAAGTTAAATAAAACTACACTCAAGTGTAGCTTTTATTTGGACAAACTGTAATACTTTTGGACAAAACAGCTAGAAAAATACAGCTAACTGAACGAAAAGCCGGAAAAAACATAAAACCATTTCTTACACAGATGCTTATTAAAACTATACAGATTCGAAATATTGGAATCGCCCTTGGGGTCTTATTTTTTGGGAACAGCTACGCACAGCAGAAAATCGAAGTTTTAAATTTTGGGACATTTCACATGAGCTATACCCCTGATGCCCATAAAGTAGAATTTGATGAAAAAGATCAAAAAAACAGAAGAGAAACTTATCATGTAGCCAAACTGTTGGCTGATTTTAAACCAACCATCATTTGCGTAGAAGTCATTCCTGAAAAAAACAAAGAATTGAACAGTGACTACAGATCTTTTATCGACGACAAAGGCCATAAAGCTAAGTTTGGTGGTGAAATAGCGTTAATCGCTTATGAAGTTGGCAAACTTGCAGGGGTAAAAACAATTTATGGAATTGATGAACAACAAACTGCAGCATATAATTACAACATTGCCAATGAACTGGAGAACCAGGTGGATACTGTAACGTATAAAAACTACATGGGAAAAATCATGAAGGAATTCACCCATATTGACCAACTCTCCATTTTAGATAAATTAAAGGTATTTAATCACAAAGAGACCCTGCAAAAATTTATCAATGTAAACGCTGATATCTTAACCTACAGTAGTACAAAAGGTAATTTTGAAGGAGCAGACGAAGCCACTAAATTTTACGGAAGAAATCTACGGATACTCTCCAATTTAAATCAGATCCCTGTCACGGCGCAAGATCGTATTTTGCTGATCACCGGTGCTACTCACGCAGCTTTTCTTGGTGAGTTTTTGCAACGGAGCCCCAAATACAAGCTTGTGGAAGTTGCTGAATACCTCCAATAAAATGGTCCGTAAAGAAAGTTTGCCTTTATAGGCTTTAAAAATGATATAGAGTACCTAACCTTAATTACCTAAAGAAAAACTTCAACATGACAACTTGCAAAAACTGCGGTACAGACATTACGTCAAAATTTTGTCCTGATTGTGGCCAACCTGCAACGCTGAAAAGAATAGATGCGCATTATATCACCCATGAAATAGAACATGTGCTTCACTTTGAACGCGGTATTCTCTATACCATTAGCGGATTGGTAACAGCGCCGGGGAAGAATGTGCAAAACTACATTTCTGAGAATCGTAGCCGGCTGGTCAAACCTATTATTTTTGTTATTGTAACCTCTTTAGTGTACTCGATTATTGCCCACTTTTTCCATACTGAAGAACAGTATATGCAGTCTATCGACAGCCATGGTATTGAAAGTAAACTCATCATCACGACCCACATCTTCCGATGGCTACAAGATCATTATGGTTATGCTAACATTATCATGGGATTCTTTATCGCCCTTTGGACTAAATTATTCTTCAAAATATACGGCTATAATCTTTTTGAAATCATCATCTTATTATGCTTTATTATGGGGATGGCGATGTTAATTTATGCTTTTTTTGCAATAATTGATGGTATAACCCACCAGCGTTTTATCTTATACGCAACATTGGTGACCTTTGCATATTACTCCTGGGCCATGGGACAGTTTTTTGATAAGACTAAAAAGATCAGCTATTTCAAAGCATTTGCCGCTTTAATAATAGGCTTTATCTCCTATTTGATCGTCATAATGTTCATTGGTATTACCCTGGATATACTTATAAGATAGCCATATTGTAACGAACACAGCCTTGTGTATCAAAAATCACCGTGATCAATTGATGCGATAAATAGGATAAAGAAGATGTGACTCTTCATAGTAAGGTGAATGTTTGTATATCCAATCCAACTGCGCACTACTACTCGCAGCAAGTTTAGGGTTGTTCATCTTCTCGCGTTCAAAGGCAGCTCTTAAATCTTTATTCTCTTTTAGAAGCTTGGCTGCTGTATCTTCAAAAACATACGCTGAATAATATTCTTTCTGTCCTAAGATCGCATCAAAGAAATTCCAATTAAAATAAGAGTCTATTGCTTCAGGTTCTAAAGTTTCCAGCAAGAACTTTACACCGTCCTGATTCAAGGGGACTAAATAATCACCAGCACGAAAGTTTACATTATTGGATTCCCGGAGGAGGCTGGTATCAAAATGTAAATAATGCCCTTCATAAGGACTTGAAGTTGTCTTGAAATCCTTAATTCGATACTGTTCCACCGCTATTACCGTATCTTGTTTTAGCGGAATCATTTTGATTTGATTGAGTGTTAGCAAGTTAACAATCTCCCATTCAGACTGCGGAATGACATAATACGATGGAATAGTTACTTCTTTTGTCGGAACATAGGTATTATATAACTTAACTTGCTTTGAAAACTTAGCGTTTCTATCATACCACAATCTATCTTTCGAGGAGACATCGCTCGGCTTATATTTTGCCTCGAAGCCCTTAAAGTCCAGTGGTTCATATTTCGATGAATCAAGCTTCCATGCTATGGCATATTTATCCCCTATTTGATATTGCTTGAGGTTTTCAGTTCTTTTTTGTTTAATCTCCTTATAATGCTGTTCCATAAAATCCAGATTACAACGCATATAATCATAAGTCGCTTTGACACGTTCTTGATAAGGTTTCAACATATGTGTTTCCACCACGGTTCCGATGACATTAAATAGACTGGTGTAACCTGTTGCATATCTTGGCGAATCCATAAAAGTTGGAAAACCACCATCAGGTACATCGTTGTGGATGTTAACATAGGGAACAGACATAAACCCTTTCTCCTGGAGATCTTTCAGTAAGGTTTTTTGCATGTTGTTATTAAAATAATTACCTAAAAGGTTTCCCAGACGTTCTTTGTTTGTTGAGATATAAGTAAAAGTGTACTGATAATCGGCCCCATTGCTCACATGATTATCGATAAAAACATCCGGCTTGACCCAGTGGAAAATCTGCTGAAAACTGCGCGAGTTTTTAGTGTCTGTCTTAATAAAATCCCTATTTAAGTCATAATGCCTTGCATTTCCACGAAAGCCATACTCTTCAGGGCCATTTTGGTTAGCTCGGGAAAAGCTCCCACGATTTAACATCCCACTGACATTGTAACTCGCGAGCGCAACAACGATAACATTTTGAGGTGCCTTTACCTTTCCTGTCGCCAAATCCCGCATGAGCATCATAGTGGCATCAATACCATCGGGTTCTCCGGGATGAATACCGTTGTTGACCAATAAAATACACTTCCCTTTCCTAGCGACTTCCAGTGTCTTTCCAAACGGATTAAATACGACCACATCTATTGGTTTATTGTTATCGTCTTCTCCCTTTGTTTCATAATGAATTGATGTATATTTCTCCGCCAATTCCTGATAGTAGGCCCGCATTTCTTCAAATGTTGTGGATTGATTACCATTGCCCCGTTCATAAGGTGTAGGCATTTGCGCATAACTTCTGCCCAAAAGCATAAAAGAAAATAATATCAGGAACCGTTTCATAAGATCAATTTAGCGTCCAATTTACGATAAACTTGTTAAAATACATAAGCTATCTCCACCGTCTATCAAGAACGACTTCTCAATAAAAACAAAATCCCTCAGAAATGTAGGGATTTTGTGATTGCTCTTTTACCGGTATTTTAATTGCTGACCTCGTTTAATAATTCGATATCTTCTGTATCTAATTTAAGAGCCGGCGCCGCACATAGCGTATCCAATTGACGCTCACTCGTGGCACTCACAATGGGAGCGGTAATCAGCGGTTTAGCCAACAACCATGCCAACGCTACAGTAGCCTGTGTTGTGCCATGCTTCTCGGAGATAGCATCGAGCGCTTTCAGGACCGCTTTACCCTTAGCATCAAAATATTTTTTGATTCCACCGCCCCTTGCCGTTTTATCAAAGTCAGCTTCAGTACGGTATTTACCGGTCAAGAAACCTGCTGCAAGCGACCAATATGGAAATACACTCAACCCATACTTCTCGACCAATCCCGCATAATCTGTTTCAAAACCTGCACGCTCTACCAAATTGTAATGCGGTTGCAACGCAACATATTTGGGAAGACCGTTTTTCTCTGCTACATCAAAGCTTTCCGTTAAACGCGCTGGCGACACATTAGAAGCGGCGATATAACGTACCTTGCCTGCCTCTATTAAGTCCGCATAAGCCGACAACGTCTCTTCCACGGGGGTTATGTTATCGTCAAAGTGGGTATAGTATAGATCTATATGATCTACTCCCAACCGTCGTAATGATTCATCAGCCGATTTCAAGATATGTTTCCTTGAGATATCATATCCGTGTTCCTTGGTCTCCGATCCGACTTTTGTTGCAATTACTATATTTTGACGGTTACCACGGCTTTTTAACCATTTTCCAATAATTTCTTCGGACTGCCCTCCGGTTCCATTTACCCACCACGAATAGGTGTCTGCCGTATCAATAAAATTAAACCCTGCTCCTACAAATTTATCTAGCATTTCAAACGATTGCTGCTCATTTAATGTCCAGCCAAAAACATTCCCACCAAAATTAATTGGAGCTATCTGCAAATCTGTGTGCTTTATTTCTATCTTCTTCATTGAAATTATCTATTTTATTGTTCCTTTAAATAAAAAAAATAGCTATGCCTTTCCAGCTGAAAAGCTCAAGCTAAAGTTACGGTATCCATCTTGAATCATGTCAGCATTCTTCAAATCCAATTGTCAAAACGCGTAAAGATTTTATTGCGATTAAAAAAATAGGTCGGCTCTTTAACCGACCTGTTCTTGGATTACTTTTCAATAGACGACATGTCGATTACGAAACGATATTTTACATCACTATCCAATACCCTTTGATAAGCCTCATTTACATAGTCGATATCAATCATTTCTGTTTCGGGTAGAATATTATGTTCAGCACAAAAATCAAGCATATCTTGAGTTTCCTGTATTCCCCCAATGCTGGAAGCCGTTAGAATCTTATTTCCCCCCATAATTGAGCGTCCATTGATTTCCATGGGCGCAGCTGGAATCCCCACACAAATATAAACTCCCTTTGTTTTCAATAATGCAAGATAGAGGTTATAATCATGCGGTGCCGATACGGTATCAATAATAAAATCAAAATACGATGAGAATTCTTTTATTTCATCTGCCTCATGCGTATTTAAGAACTTGTGTGCGCCAAGTAGAGCCGCATCCTCCTTCTTACGTGGAGAATGGCTTATCATTGTGACTTCTGCTCCCATTGCTACTGCAATTTTAACAGCCATATGTCCCAATCCACCTAAGCCCAACACACCAACTTTATGTCCTTTGCTAATATTCCATCTTTTTAATGGCGAATAGGTGGTGATTCCAGCACAGAGTAGCGGTGCCACCTTTTTAATATCCAACGATTCCGGCACATGCAGCACAAAGTCCGCATCCGCAACAATATTATTGCTATAACCACCAAAAGTATAGCTGTGATCATGCATCACATCCTTGCTGTTGTAAGTCCAGACGGTCTTCTTTTCTGAACAGAACTGTTGTTGGTCTGACTTACAGTTATCGCATTCACCACAGGAAGCCACCATACAACCCACACCTGCCAGATCGCCTTTTTTAAACTTAGTCACTCCACTACCAACGGCACTTATCCGACCGACAATTTCGTGCCCGGGAACAATTGGGTACTGTGTACCACCCCACTCGTCATGTACTTGATGAATATCGGAGTGACAGATCCCGCTGTATAAGATATCTATTAAAACATCGTTTGCACCAAGCTCCCTCCTTTCAAACTCCCAGTATTCAAGTGGAGAACTGCTGTCTTTCGCCGCATAACCTTTCGACTTAATCATATTATCTTTTTTTATAGACCACAATTTGGATGCGAAGATATCTCCGATCCCCTTTTTATATTGTACTAAGTTAGCGGGTATTGATGACGAATAGAGCAAGGCAAATACAATATTGACACTCCGCAAACAAAAAAACAAGTTTAAACATAGAAATATCCGCACAAGACCATGTATATTTGAGTTCATATAAATCATTTCAATGAAAAGAACCAGTCTAACGCTAGCAATTATTTGCTTAACATCAATGGCCTTCGCCCAAAAGATAAGCTACAAAGTGAACACGCAAAATTCGACAATAAAATGGAATGCTAAAAAAGTTGTCGGAGGACATGTGGGAACAATCAATATACAAGAAGGAACGGTACAGACAGAAAAAGGGAAAATTACCGGCGGTGGTTTTACCATAGATATGAATTCCATGGCTTGTACTGATGCACCTAAATTGACCGGGCACCTAAAAAATGAAGATTTCTTCAATGTGCCTACCTATCCCAACAGTAAATTTGTCATCAGTAAGGTTGATAATAGCAAAGGCAATCCAATTATAACAGGCAATCTGACGATCAAGAATAAAACAAAATCGATCTCCTTTCCAGCAAAAGTCACCACAACTGCAGATGGGCTTTCCGCTGAAGCTATCGGAGTCAAAGTAAATCGACTGGACTTTGATATACAGTATCGTTCAGCAAGCTTTTTCTCCGACTTAGGCAATCGCGCTATCGATGATGAATTCACCTTAGATATCCTACTTAAGGCTGTAAAATAAAAACTACTAGAGCCATTTGTTAATACAGATGGCTCTTCCTTCATTGCATTGTACCGAGAATCGATATGATCTAATCAAAATGGTTTGAATAGGAAACTCCCCTGCAGGGACTGTTGACTTAGGTCATCGTTTTGCTTTTCGCAACTATTGCCGGTCATCCCGATTGATTATGACGTGATCCCAACACGGCCTATTATCAATACATCTAGTTGGTTTAATGTACGCATGCCTATATAGAGAACCTTAGGTGCAGGTATTTATCCCTCCTCAACATAGCGCGTCCGCGCATTTCTACAGCAGCAAACAAAGACTCCGTTAAATTAGATTTGATTCAAATTGCACTTAGTAACCGATAAGATTGACGAAAGTAAAGTTTTAAAATTATCTTTAAACTCCCAAAAGTAAGGTTAGACAAATTATATATGGAGAAAATAAAAACTTTTCAACAGCACGAGCTTAATAGAATTAGAAAAAATTGGAGTGACAGTGGCCTCGCATTTGAAAAGTTGGGAAGATCTTCTAACATAGCAGATTATTCGGATCGCGAGATCAATGAAATGCTTCTCGGCGTATATAAAGACAGTAAACATCTTATGGTCGATGAAGGCTACTTTATCGATCTCACCCAAGCCCGTAAAGCCAGCTGTATTTTGGTTGATGTATCCTATTCAAGACGTATCAAACCTGCTCCAAACAGCGTCCTTAATCTTCAGGATATCCGTAATTTTTATATTGAAGATTATTTCATAGAAACGGAAGAAGCATTTTCCAATAGATACAAACATAAGATAACCGGTTATTTAAAAAAGATCGGCGGAATCAGTTTGGGCAAAGGGCAATACAATGACCTGTATTCTATTCCGAACGATTTCAAAACTTTTTTCGGCGATACGCCAGCCGATCTGTTCTATCCGATCCAACGTTATATCAATGGTTTATTTTTTGATGACGATTATCGAATTTCAGACTTCGAAGTTATCAGCAAGATTGTTATCAGTAAGACATAGCTCCGATTGCCGGAGCAGGCACTCGTGATTTCTTAATTGATAATGTCGCCGCCACTCTCGTCTAGTTTATCACGAAATTTTTCAAGTTCCTGAGTGCCGGGTTTTGCCCAATCAGCAACTTCACCAATAATTTTTAATGGAAATTCAGATCGATAGGAACGTGTCGGATTGCCGGGGAATTTCTGATCCGTCAGGTTGGGATCATGCTCATAATCACCGGTAGGTTCAACAATAAATACGCGCTCGCTACGCTCGCCTTTTGCGAGTGCCGCTGCAAGTCCAGCCCCATTCATCAAGCCTGTAAAATAAATGTGGTTCATTTTTAAGTCAGCTTGATAGTTGGAATTGAAGCCTGGAACCAATAAATCGCCGATTTGCGCATCTGCTTTTGTCCCATGATAAAAAGGTCCCTTATCAAAGGGGATATTTTTATAAGAAGAGGCCAGCCGAGCATACTCACTTGCCATTGCTTCTTCTCCTAACCCTGTGTAACAGGCGCAAATCTTCAAATACAATCCGGGTAATGCACTAGTCGCCCGATCATCGTTGATTACCAATGCATGCTCTAAGGCTATGTGTAGCCATTTCAGACCATCAGACAGCGATTTCTGTTGCCGCGATACAAAATAAGCCGCAAAAAACTTTTCATGGTCATCACTTGCCTCCCGATAACCTTGCATAAAAAATGACAGTGATTCTTCCGCTCTACCGCTTTCTTCCAGTTGTATTCCTTTTAGACAAAGTTTGACAACTTCATTAAATGGTGAAAATTCCATCGTATAAATTATTTTTTATCCAACATACATTATTCTCGCCTCAATTACAAATGACCACTCCTAAAAACATCTGTTCTACAGCAAGGCCTTAGACGTGAAAAGCCAGTTATGAGGATAACCGGCTCTTCAACAAAATTGTTCTCTTAAATTCAATATTTCTCCACGCAATAACGTACAATTGGTTGGGCATTTAGGAAACGACACATTGCTGGAATCCCGAAGGCAGTTAGCGTTCGGAACGCAATTATTATCCGATAGTGGCGTACTTTAGAACACAATATTGCCTTTGTGGATCAATGAAGTCACCGGTGAAATCCGAGAAACTGCTTCAGCAGAACAACTTGCCTCAACAAACACCATGCTGGCTTCATCGCCCACTTTCGGCCATTGTTGATTTCCATTATTATCCAAAGGCAATTTGTAACGTGTGGCGAAAGCGAGTGTTCTGGATAAGCCGAATTCTGTTCCATAGCCATACAGCTCAGCAATTAGATTCGCTTTCTGGAGCATGTTTCCCGAACCAAAGGTATTCCAGTGATCCTGAATATTGTCATTTCCAATCAAAACTTCCACACCATATTTTCGAAGTGTCGGAATAGGCATAATCATATTGCCAAAAGGCACTGAGGAGACGATTCCCACGCCCGCCTCGGCAAGACGCGCCGCAATTTTTTCGACTTCGACATTTGCGAGGCGGCTAAGTGCAAAAGCGTGGCTAACAAAAGCTTTTCCTTTTAATTGGGGGTTTTCCAATGTTCGGTCGATCAAAAAGTCGATTGTCTTTAGACCACTTTCTCCCATTTCATGGAGATGTATGTCAACTCCCTTATCGTTATCAAGCGCCAACCGGGTAATCTGCTCCATACTTTTTTCAATACTTCCGTCCAAAGAGTACGGATCTACTCCACCGATGAAACTAACAGCATCCAGTTTCGCAACATCCTTCAAAATGGGTAAGGTATCCGTATAATAGAGACCATGCTGTGGAAAAGCAACCAGCTCCGCGTCTACCGTGTCTTTTTTTGATGCAAGCGCCTTTTCTAAATTTGTTAGCGATCTTAGTCCAGATGTTGGATCAACATTGAAATGCGAACGAATAAAATCAGTTCCGTATGCCTGCAGAAAATTCAGCATTTTGCCCGTTCTTTCGACCGAGGTGCTTAACCATTCAGGAATCATCTTTTGCTCATACGCGATCATATCTTTTACGGTATGCCGCGTGGGAGATACTGCTTCCCATGGCAAACCAAACAACATTTTATCCAAATGGGCATGCATATCCTTAAAGGCCGGCAACATCAAATGTCCTTTTGCATCGATTCCATTGGCATTTGGGGTATTTGGTTTGATTCCTTTGATCTTACCCGCTTCAACTTCTACACAGCATAAAGCGGTATTTGTACTTATTACTTCCTCTCCATCAAACTCGAATCCCGTCTCAAGCCGTACGTTTTTTAAAATATATGTTTTAGCTTTCATATTTCTTTTGATCATATTCTTTTTTCTAAAATTTACTAGACAATGGAAACGGTATTATTTTTTCCGCATTTATGACTTAGTATGACCAAAACAAAGGTCGCGATGATTTTTCTGGATGTTTTGCAGAATACATCTCGAAGCTTGAACAATTTATCACAACGCAAACTTTGACTTAACATTGTATGTGAGCAGGAGCTACACGAGTACACTTTCAGCCTGTGTTTGACCAATAATAGCGACATTTAAGATCCACGCTTGTAATAAATTGTCCAACAGATGGAATGAAAACCACATTGTAAAAACAGCCCTATCTCCTATTTTTGTACTAGACGTCAAACTTATTCGACAGTTTATTGAAAATTACAGCATAATAGAATGATGAAAACAACTTTAATACTCCTGATCATGATGAGCATAACAAGTTCGTGCCGATCGGCATTAACAGAAAACTCCTATACTGAAAATTCGTCCCAGGAAGAGATTATTCAATTGGTCATCAAAAATGACCTGCAGGGAGTAAGAAGAGCACTAGAAAGTAAAGCCAACGTAAACAGCAAAGATGCGAACAAACGTACTCTTCTACTTATCGCTACAAACAATGGAGCTCTTGAAATGGCCAAATTATTGGTAGAATATGGCGCCGATGTCAACATTCAGGCTGATAATATGGATAGCCCATTTTTATACGCGGGAGCAAGTGGGCAAGTTGAACTCGTCAAGCTTTTCTTAGATCACGGTGCTCGCTTTGATTTATTTAATCGATATAATGGCACAGCTTTAATACCGGCATGTGAACGTGGACATGTAGAAACGGTAAGATTATTGGCCAATACTAAAAATTTTCCGTTAGATCATGTCAATCGCTTAGGATGGACCGCTTTGATGGAAGGAATTATACTCGGTGACGGAAGCAAAAAATATCAGGAAATCGTTCAGATTCTAAAAGATGCCGGAGCAAAATTAGATATTCCGGACTTCAATGGCATAAGCCCGTTGCAACACGCACAACAAAGAGGCTTCAATGAAATTGTTAAGATACTAACATTATAAATATCAAGGTTCATCTTCCATTAAATGGTCAAATTTAAATAAAATTTCAGTAAGGATCTCACCATGCTGCAGATCAGTGTATGTTTCACCAATTGAAGGAAATGAACCTTATCGATTTGAAATGAACCTTATCGATTAATAGATGAGTGTTGTATCTCATAACGAAATATCAGGCAACGCTTTTCCGTAATGTAATAACTGTAATTTCCGGCCAAACACCTATCCGCCCCTTTAGGCCATGAAAACCAAAACCACGGTTGACATAAAGATATTTTCCCTGTTTTTGATAAAGTCCAGCCCACTGTTTATAAAAATACTGAATTGGACTCCATTTTAACCCAAATAGTTCTATCCCAAACTGCATACCATGTGTATGACCAGCCAGCGTTAAATGGACATGTTGATCATAGTCCAAAGTAACATGATCCCAATGTGAAGGATCATGAGACATTAAAATTTTAAACGTATCTTTTTCTAATCCAAGAGTTGCCTTAGCCAAATCGCCATATTGATGAAACCCTCCTTTTCCCCAATTTTCAACACCAATTAACGAGATACGCTCACCTTGCTTTTCTATAGCTATCGATTCGTTTAGCAACAATTTAAACCCCATTTCATGATGAATTTCCTTGAGCCTATTCAAATTTAAGGCTTTTGATTCCATGCTTTCCCATTGCACATAATCCCCATAGTCGTGATTTCCAAGGACAGAAAACTTTCCCGAAGGAGCTTCTAATCGATTGAAGTCTGAAACCCAGGGTTCCATTTCGGAAGCCTTATTATTGACTAGATCGCCCGTAAACAATAACAGATCACTGTTTTGTGCATTGGCCAATTCGATACCTTTACGTACTCTTTTGATATCAGATAAACTCCCTGAATGAATATCCGACAGCTGTGTAATTTTAAAACCGTCGAACGCCGCAGGTAGATCAGGAAAAGTCAAGACTTCCTCACGCACTTTATAAAAATAACGACCTTTCGTTAAACCGAAAAAAATAACCAACAGCATGGCTCCCGCCAAAAACAATACAATTTCACTCAAAAATAGACTTCGTGGAGGAAAGGAACTAAAAATACGCATAAGATCTTCAACAAATAAAAAGGGCACTGCAAGCAATTTTGGGATGAAAACAATTAAAAATGCTGTGATCAGACTTGTGGCGGTCTGCTGGACATCATAACCCGTTCTCCGTAAAAAAATTAAAATAAAAACACCCAAAAACAGCAGAATATCAATCCCCCAATACATGTTGTGCCAAATTGAACCATGAATAACCGTACTAAACGCCTGAAAAAAATAGATATCCCCCAAAACGAATAGGAATATTATCAGTAAGAGTCTCTTTGCCATTGTGATTAAAGTATTGATTTTAAATCACTAATGATATGCCAAAAGATATTTTTTAACTTTTACAGCCCTTATCCTCTTAAATAGTGATGTCTATGTGACAATCGCATCGCTGTTGGCAGGGATCGATATAAGGGTTGTACGATCGATCTAAATTCCTGTCAATATGTCGCACTAGCTCCACATTCTCGCAGGCGCCAAAGTCAATGTAAGTGTTTGAGCATCCTATCATTTCTCTATAAATATTCTATTTTAATAAATAATTACCGTATAACGGTAATTATTTATATATTTACAGTATCAAACCAAATTATTACATAATGAACCGGACAAAAATAATCGGCAGAATCTTATTCTATATAACTTCACTTTTAGGGAGCTTATATTTAATCATAACCCTGTATGCCTTGATATGCCTGCTGACAGGCTGGAACACAGCATCCTATGGCAATGGAATGTTTCTTCATATCAACTATCCATTTACCATAACGCCCTTGATGAATGTGGATAATAACGTATCGTACAAAGTATTTTCATTCTTACTACCCCTGTCATTCTATACCATCTTTTTTCTCTTGTCTGCGCAAATATTTAAATTGTTTACCCGAAGGAAGCTATTTACCAAATTCCACCTGCTTATACTCAAACGATATTACAGGTTAAATATATTGCTACCAATCGTCTGCACGGCTATTGCTGCAGTATTTGTTACAGTCGAAGGGGGTATTGCCATACTCATTGCTGTACATTTCATTTTAGGCATTTTTGTTTTTTTCCTCGCGGAAATCTTCCGGCAAGGCCTCCATTTACAGGATGAACAAGATTTATATATCTAGTACATGGCTATTGTTGTAAATATAGATGTAATGCTGGCCAAACGAAAAATGCAAAGCAAAGAACTTGCAGAACAAATCGGCATTACACAAGGTAATCTTTCGGTATTAAAAACGGGAAAGGCAAAAGGTATACGTTTCGAAACGCTACAAGCGATATGCACTGTATTGGAGTGTCAACCAGGTGATATATTGGAATTCGTGCCAGATTAGCGCATAAAACCATGACATTAAATATTAATAGGGCCCAGATTGCGATGTGGGTATAAAGACAAGTCTGTTATGAACCAGTTAAAAATCCAGAATCTTTCGAAAACGTATCCTAACGGGGTGAAAGCAATTACGGGACTTTCATTACATATCGGTCAGGGCATGTTTGGACTGCTAGGTCCAAATGGAGCTGGAAAATCGACATTAATGAAGATCATTGCCGGCTTAGAACAGGCAGATACCGGTTCCATCGTATTGAATGATGTCAATATTTTAAATGAGCCCTCTTTTATAAAAAAACAGCTCGGTTACCTACCGCAAGATTTTGGAGTATATCCGCATCTGTCGGCTTATCAACTCATGCATCATCTTGCCGTACTTAAAGGAATTAAAAAAGAGGGACGAAAAGAACATATATTAGATTTGCTCGCACGTGTAAATCTTTACGAATTCCGTGACAAAGAAGTTCACAATTTTTCGGGAGGAATGCGGCAACGTTTTGGTATTGCGCAGGCGATGTTGGGTTCGCCTCAAATTATCATTGTAGACGAACCCACAGCGGGCCTCGATCCGCAAGAGCGCAATCGTTTCAACAATCTACTTAGTGAAATCGGGGAACAGATGATAGTGATCCTTTCAACACATCTAGTGGAAGATGTGCGAAGCCTCTGTGCTCAAATGGCCATTATCAATAACGGAAGTTTGATGGTCAATGGCGCACCCAACGACTTTTTAAAATCGTTGGAAGGCCGTATTTGGGCAAAAACGATTGACAAAAATGAATTACGTTATTTTAACGAAAATTTTCACACCTTATCAGCCCAATTACACGGGGGGCGTCTAGACGTCCATATTTATGCCACAAAAAGCCCAGGGAATGGTTTTGAGCAAATTAAACCTGATCTTGAAGATGTCTATTTCACACATTTATCTCAAATTGTATAGCCATGTTTATCGACTACTTTCTACTGGAAGTCAGCTTTTACTTTCCAAAAAAATGGTTTCTGGCACTATTATGCTGTTTTTTTGCATTTGGTTATTGGGTTAGTGTCATAGCTTCTTTTTCATTTGCCGGTGTTTACGCCAATTCTCCCTTTGTGTTAACTTACACCATAGGATTAGTATCGCTATTGAATATCTTTACTATCGTTATTTTTTCATCACAAATATTTTTACGTGAAATAGATGCACGATTTTCATCACTCCTGTATACAACCCCGGTCAATAAAAATATTTTTCAACTGAGTCGTTTTGTGCTGGTGTTTCTGATCACGGCCCTAACATTTCTATTCTTTATCCTTGGGCTGATGCTCGGTCATGCTTCACAAGGAAATGAACATGAGAAATTTATGCCATTCCGTATGCTCAACTACCTACAGCCCTATATACTACTCGTCCTTCCAAATATTTTTTTCTGCACCGCAACTGTTAGTGCAATTGCTTGGACCAGCCGTAGTAAAATGCTTGTTTTTCTTTCGGGAGTTTTCATTTATATCCTATACTTCGCTGTCTCTTTATTTTCGAATTCGCCATTATTTGCCAACGCATCCCCCGTTTCCTCCGAGACCATAAGCCGGATGGCCATAATCGACCCTTTTGGTCTGGCTGCTTTCTTTGAACAATGTCAGTCATGGAGCCCAGCTTTGAAAAACTCGACATTGCTCCAGCTCAAAGGAAATTTTTTGATAAACCGGATTGGTCTACTTGTATTTTCATCTGCATTGACGTTACTTGCGATCCGTCGAGCACGTTTTCATTGCACGACAAAAAAGAATATAAAACCGCCGCTGCAAAAGGCTGGAAACCAGCCAATCCTTCCTAGGGGACAAATAAGCATATCCGAAAAAGGTTGGCTTTATGATTGGCATACGCTTTATAGCTTTCTAAAGATTGACCTTCGAGCCCTACTAAAAGGTTTACCCTTTGTCGTTGTCATTGCGCTATGGTTGTTTTTTCTAGGTATGGAAATATACAGTAACATCGATGCAGGAATGCGCCTACCACAACGCTATGCCAGCACGGGATTAATGGTTCGGAACATCATCAATAGCTTTCCTCTTTTTTTACTTTCCGTCCTATCTTTTTATGGCATGGAAACAGTCTGGAGATCTCGAAGTACGCGGATATATGTACTCGAAGACAGCACTCCAGTACAAGTAACAGTTGTCATGCTGGCCAAGTGGATCTCGTTGTGCTGTATTGCATTATTACTTATTACAATAAGCATTCTGCAATGCATGGTTCTTCAACTTATATTCCAATATCCAAAAATTGAATGGAATCTATATCTAAGTCTTTTTTATATCCTTGGCGTCCCATCTCTACTGTATGCTTCAGTTATTATCAGTATACAGACTATTGTGGGACTAAAATATCCAGCATTACTTTTGACAGTCTTGTTTTTTGCATTGACCAATTCCTTTATTGGTACCATGCTTGGCATAGAGCATCCACTTTTCCGTTTTGCAAAATCACCCTTAAACTATAGCGGCGACATGAATGGGTTTGGCGCCTATCTGCATGCATTTGGCTTTAAAATGATCTACTGGACTTCCTTTTCGGCCCTTATCGCTATTGGCACAACGCTCACCCGGCAAAAGGCAAGATCTTTTTCAGTAAACTTAAAATCGCATTCAAAGTTAAAGGTCTTCGCTGTGTTAATGGTTGCTGTCTTGTTGATTTCAGGCCATTTCATCTATCAGCGAACTCAAGTCGGCAATTCAGCAGCGGAAATCGATTGGATGCAACATTATGAACAGAAATACAGGCACTATCAGCATATTCCCCAGCCAACGATCGTTTCGGTCAAAACCGAAATAGATCTTTATCCGACGTCAAATGAATATATCATTAGTGGCCTATATAAGCTCGTCAATAAATCAGCCGCTCCGCTGGATAGTCTATTACTTTACACGGATCCTGCTATGGAATTAGCACATGTCAACATAGACCGCGCCGTACAAAAAGCTACCGACAGCACCTATGGTCACCACCGATTTAAACTAACAAGCCCCTTCATGCCTGGAGATTCTATTACAATGGAATTTACAATAAAATACAAATGGACACCGTTCAATCGTCACGATCCCATGAATGCTATCTTAGCTAATGGTTCTTTTATGCGTATCAGTCGCTATTACCCCATATTTGGTTATCAGCACCAAAATGAAATAGAAGACCCACTTGAGCGTAAAAAGCGAGCGCTGGGAAAAGCAAGCGCTTTAAAAAAGTTAGAACAGCCTGATGCTCTTCCCTACGACTATGGATATGTCGACCTTGAAACAATTATTTCGAGTGACAGTGACCAAACCTGTATCGCGACTGGAGAATTTATCAGAAAATGGCAAAAAGGAAATCGAAACTTTTTTCACTATAAATCAACAGGACCAATTCCCTTCCGTTTCGGAATATCATCAGCTGTATATATGGTTGAAAAATCCTCTTACGACAATATATCCATCGAGGTATATTATGACAGCAAACACGCGGAGAATGTTAAACAACTTATAAACGACTCAAAGCAAACTTTAGCCTATTGTCAAAACAACTTTGGAAAATATCCATTTAAAAGCATACGTTTCGTCGAAATATCTGGATTTGTTAGTGGATTTAACGCGACGGCTTATCCCGGTATGATTTTTATGAATGAGAACATGACCTTTCATTCAGATCTACGTCGCGAAAAAACAAGAGACGTCATTAATGAACTTGCCGGCCATGAGTTATCGCACCAATGGTGGGGTAACAGTCAAATTGACCCCGATGACCGGAGAGAAGGCGCTACAATGCTAACAGAAACGCTCGCTATGTATACCGAATTAATGTGTTATAAACACAAACATGGTCCCGAAGGAGTAAAGAAAATGGTCAAAATGTATCAAGATCTTTATGACATTGGAAAAGCAAACAGTGTAGACGAAGCTTTAATGAGAGTATCCCCTGGAAATACAAACGTTGCCTATTATAAAGGCCTTTTAGCCATGTATCAATTACATGAATTGATAGGTGAACAAAAAATAAATACTGCTTTGAGGACTTTTTTACAGCACTATGCCTTTCCACATCGACCGCCCACAAGTGAGGACCTAATTCATGAATTTCTCAGGATCAGCGAACCAGCATTGCACAAGAACATCCGTAAACTATTTTTGTAGAAAATGTCGAAACAGTTTACGGATCCTCTCTGTCGTCGTGAACTTTTTATTCAACTAATGGCGATTATCCGCATTATTGTAGAATCCCAATCTTTTGCATGCATGCTCTCATTTTTTGATAAGTGCGCTCAATGTCTTGATCTAGGCCAATGGAAAACCTGATCAATCCATCGGAAATACCCATCTTTAAGCGCTCTTCTTCAGGAATTTCTGATGACGTAGAACTACCTGAACAGGAGAATAGCGTCTTATAGAATCCTAGGCTGACGGCTAAATACCCTAAATTTTCAGCCTGCATCAGTTCCATTAATTCATTGGCTTTTTCAGTGGTTTCCACATCAACTGTCATTAAGCCTCCAAAACCATAGGTCTCATGCATCATACTTTTCATTAATTCATGATCTCGATGCGAATGTAAGCCCGGATAAGATACCTTTAGTCCATCTTTCTCAAACCGTTCGGCAAGATACATCGCGTTATAGCTATGTTGTCTCATCCGTATATGAAGTGTTCTTAAATTCTTCAATATACTCGCCGAACGTAAGCTGTCCATCGTCGGTCCCAATAACATACAGGTCCCTGTGTTCACATTTTTCGTTTCATTAATAAACTCCTGACTTCCACAATAAACCCCACCTACTGTATCACTACTGCCATTGATAAATTTCGTTAGACTATGGATGACAATGTCTGCTCCCAAAAGTATTGGCGATATAGACAACGGAGAAAACGTATTGTCGACAATCAGTTTTAGCTTGTGTTTTTTACAGATGGCTGAAAGTTTTCTTAAGTCAGCCACATGCAATAAAGGGTTGCTCACGCTTTCGCAATACAGCACCTTTGTATTAGGTCTTATCGATCTTTCGATTTCGTGGGCATCATTAATATCCAAAAATGTTGTCTCAATCTGGAAAGGTGGGAGAAAATTTTTGAGAAAGGCATAAGTTCCACCGTAGATCGTCCTACTGGAAATAATATGGTCGCCGCTTTTACATAACTGTAAAAGAACTGTTGTGATCGCTCCCATACCCGAAGATGTTACATTGGCCGCAGCGGTATTCTCCATTTTTGCTAAAGCTTGCGCCAAATACAAATTCATTGGCGAGGAATGTCTTGAATAGAGATAACAGCCTTCTGCATTCCCTTCAAATGTGTCGAACATTTTTTTAGCGGAAAGAAAGGTATAGGTAGAGCTGTCTGAAATTGACGGATTCACACCTCCAAACTCTCCAAAGTATTGCAAATCTTGAATTTCATTTGCTGCATTAAAATTATCCATATTTTTATCTTTAAAATTGAGATATTTTAGATTATATCACAAGTATTTTTATCTATATTAGAATATAAATCTATTATATCAACAATAATTAGTTAAAACATCTGAACACTTTAAAAACTGATACCAAACACAAAAAAATAATCTATGCACTTTGACGAAATTGACCTTAAGTTATTGCGTTTTCTCCAAGAAGATGCGAAACAAACGACCAAAGAACTGTCCTACAAGCTGAACTTGTCCGTAACAGCAGTCTATGAGAGAGTCCGTAAGCTCGAAAATACGGGAATTATCGCAGGCTATGTCGCCATACTTGATAAAAAGAAGATAGCAAAAGATTTCCTCGTATTATGCCACGTAAAATTAACACAGCACAAAAAGGAGTATATTTTACAGTTTGAAAAAGAGGTCATGAACCTTCAAGAGGTAACCGAGTGTTTTCACGTGAGTGGCGACTACGACTATATCCTCAAGATTTGTGTCAAGGACATGGCAGACTATCGCAGCTTCATGTTAACAAAACTAACTAGCTTACAGCACATTGCAAGCACCCACAGTTCCTTTATGATCGCTGAGGTAAAAAATACATTGGTAATAGATCTGTAAGAAGTTCTAAACCAACACACCGTTTTTCGATGCAATAGCTTCCGGAAGATCCTCATCTCCCACCATCTGCAATAAATCAATTTCAATGGTCCTACAAATGGAAAGCATCGGTACATCAAACATCAGACCTCCAAAAGGATTTTCGGTATAATCGCCGACCAATTCCATCACAATATAAATCCATCCTATGACCACACAAAAAGGAATACTGGTCCAGATACCCCAGTCCCCTAATTTCGCAAATTCATTCACGAGGCCCAAAGGAAGTAGAATGATTAAAATAACATTGAAGACAAAGGCTGTACTGGCAAACTGCCTAGGTGATGGAAATTTTTTGATCCTTTCTGCCTGTCCTTGATAATCGTAAAATTGATTCAGGCAATTCTGCAGTTGCGTTTGGTTAAAATCCGAAATAATCTGATCATTTTTCAACGCATTCACTTCTTTTGCTTGTTTAGAAATCAAATAAGTCGCAAAATTTTTATATTCGCTCTGCAACTTAAACTCCTCCGCAGAAAGATATTTACGCAAAAAAATCGAAGTTCTACTATAATCTGGAAAGCCAGCCTTTATCAACCTGTTCCGTTTCACATTCATTGAACCAAAATGTTTTTTCATGCTGATATGCTCCCACTCTGTCGGGACCAACAACTGCTCACGAAAAGTATAGAGCCAGGCAATGTGACGATAAGCGATTCTTTTCCTCCGTTCCTCCAAATCGGTATGATCACCGTCTTGGGTATCAAAAGCATATAACATAGCCGTGAACGAACGACTTGAATTGACAATTCCACCCCAGATTTTTCGGGCTTCCCAAAGCCTGTCATAGGCTTGATTATTTTTAAAACCAACGTAAAAAGATTCGGCCGTTCCGATTAATGCCAATGGCACCCACGGAATTATCATCCACTGCCAATTGAAAAAATAATAAATGACCGCCACCAAAGAACACCAAAGCGTCAGCCATATTAAATGTGCGCCCGCTAAATTAAATATTTGTCGATAGTTGAAATACTTGGTTGTGATCATAAAAAGTAAATATCTTCCTTTATTAAAAACGCTATGAAAGTACAATTTAAATTGTAACTGTCCAATACTTCAAATTGTTTTCGGCATAACGATATTTGATCAACTAATTTCAGCGCGATAGATAGGTCCAACAACTACAACAACATTACCATCATTCCAGTACTGATTAATAAAACAAGTATAAAGTACTATTGTATTTTTTTATGTATTTGATTAATTTTAATCTTACAGATAAAAACAATTGCCAAAGATATAACAAAGATACGATGAAGATAAAAGTACTAACATTAAATATAGGTCTTTTCCTTTTTGCGGCAACGACTTTCGCGCAGAATAAAGCCGACTTAAAATCATTGTTAAATAAAAACAGTGAATTTGTATTTCCACAGACAGTGGATAAAATTGCTGCTACATTGAATGTGAAAACAGAATTCTATGAAGATGCCAACGAAGAAAAGTATGCAAAATGGATCACAAAATCCGGTTTAGAACTTTATAGCAATTATGGGGCTGATAAATCCGTCAATGAACTATTTTTTGATATACCAGAAGACAAGTTTTTGATTGTCGAAGGATTACCTTTTGATCTGGCGATCAATAAAACAACAGTCAAAGAGGCTCTTTCAAAATTCAGCCAACACCATGTCAAAAAGCAAAAACTTGATGCGGGAAGCTCGTTTCCGGGCGGTACCAGACTGACGATGAAAACAGGGACACATTTTACCACCCTACTTTTCGATAGCAAAAATTTGTTAAAGTTCATAGGCTTGACAACCTCTTTAATTGACCCCGCTGCCAATTAAGGACAAGGGGTCAATATTAAATTTATACGATTTTTAGCTAGGTTGCCCAGGCATGGTCACCCTTTTGATAAGGGAAATCGCCATCATATTTCCCTGGGATTTTCACATAACGGAATACTTCCGTGGCTCCCAATTTTGAGCTAAAAAATGTAAGGAGAGTAAGCTGTTTAAACAGTGTGAAAAAATGAGGTAGATCGTTAGCGGATTTCTTTTCGTCATAATCCTGCGCTTCCTTGTCCAAAATATCGACAAAGGCCGTTTGGTCTTTCTTTTCGAGTTGCTGAAAATTGCGTCCAAATTCTTTCTTGGCACGTTCGTTAATTCCGGCTGTTCCAGCCAGAAAGACCTGCTGTTCTTCAGGTTTATAGCAGTCTCGCACCAGAACGGGAATCTCAGAACCTACACCAGCTTCCTTCGCCCCCGGTGTAGTGGTTTTAGGAAGAATGGCCTCAGCGAGATCACCCAAAAAATCGATTGATTTTGAATCAAAGAGCATTTCTATATCTTTCGAAGCAGACCTTTGGCATCCTTCCAAAAATAATGAAGCACCAATAACTGTTCCGCCCATGAGCATGGCTACACGTTGTATTGCTTCTCGTCTATTCATAACTATTACATCATAAAATAATTAAAGATTCCCTTTTTTTAATTCATTTACAGCAAAATCTACTGCCCTAGCTGTAAATGCCATATAGGTAAGCGATGGATTCACACAGGAAGAAGAAGTCATAAAGGCCCCATCTGTCACAAAAACATTTTTAGCATCCCATACTTGGTTAAATTTGTTTAATACCGAGGTTTTCGGATCATTTCCCATTCGTGCTGTTCCCATTTCATGAATTCCCTGTCCCATACTAAACCCGTTATCGTAGGTTGTTACGTCTTTGACACCGATAGATTCTAACATTTCCTTCATTTCATTGCTTGCATCAACCCTTATTTTCCGCTCGTTATCCTTAATCTCTGCGTCTATTGCCAATACGGGAAGTCCCCATTTATCTTTTACCGATGAATCCAATAGGACTTTATTTTCGTGATATGGGAGTATTTCACCAAACGCGCTGAAACCCATTCCCCAGCTGCCCGGCTCGGCGATAGCATCTTTCCAAGCGCCGCCCACGCTCTTATTATCGACCTTACCCGACCATTGTCCCCTCGAAGCCCCACCCTGATAGCCAAAACCACGGACGTAATCTCTCCTCTTGGTATCGCCGGCAATATTGGCAAATCGGGGCACATATAATCCATTGGCCCGTCGTCCAAAAATATATTTATCCTCAAATCCCTCTACTCTTCCCCCAGCCCCACTATTTAACATGTGATCCATTAGGTTATGTCCCAGTTCACCACTACTGCTTCCAAGCCCACCCTCCCATACATTGGTAGCGGAATTCATTAATACCCAGGTGGAATTTAACGTTGAAGCACATACAAAGACGATTTTAGCAAAATACTCATAGGTTTGATTCGTCTCCGCATCAACAATTTCTACTCCTTTAGCTTTCTGGGTATCACGATCGTAAATAATACTCTTTACAATTGAAAATGGCCGTAAGGTAAGGTTCCCTGTCTTCACTGCTGCGGGCAATGTTGCAGATTGTGTGCTAAAGTAAGCGCCGAAATTGCAACCCAACCAACATTTATTTTGGTATTGGCAATTAACACGGCCATGGTGGGGCACTGTTATGTTGGCTACCCGGCCAATTATAAAATGTCGTTTTCCCTGATAATGTGATTTTAAGCGTGCAGCAAGGTCTTTCTCCACGATATTCATGTCCATGGGTGGCATAAATTCGCCATCAGGCAACACCGCTATACCGTCTCTATTACCCGAAATACCAGCAAATTTTTCAACGTGACTATACCAAGGTGCTATATCTTTATAACGTACGGGCCAGTCAATGCCATGTCCGTCTCTGCTATTTGCTTCAAAATCAACATCCGACCAACGATAACTCTGCCGTCCCCACATAAGCGAACGCCCGCCAACGTGATAGCCCCGGAACCAATTAAAGGGTTTTATCTCCTTATACGGACTCTCTGTCTCATTAGTCCAAAAGTCGATGTTCCCTTCATTCATCCATTGATTTTTAATTCCAAAAGGTAGGTAGTGCTGGGCGCGATCCAATGGCACCCGGCCCCGATGCGGAAAATCCCATGGATCTTTATTGGGTGATGGGTAATCTTTGATATGCTCAATATTGCGTCCTCTTTCTAACATTATGGTTTTAAGTCCACGCTCTGTTAGCTCCTTGGCTGCCCAGCCACCTGTGATCCCAGACCCGATGACAATTGCATCATAAACATTATTTGCCATTTATTTATAATTGGTTTATTGGGTTATTACTCGAGGGGAAATTTCCCGCTCAAATCAAGTCTTCTCCACAATCAAGCGCCACACTGGTGCCTGACAGCTTTACTTGTTTAGACGAGACATTCTTATATCATTTGGAAAGCGCAAGAATGGATCGTCTAGACAAGTTTAAGGTTTTTTTTTGATTTTATTGCAACCGGTTGCAAATTTTTGTAATATTGTATTAAACAAGCAGGTAGCTTGGATAACCAAATTATAATAGTATAAACGACAGACGCAGCCATTTCTTTAAACGTATTGGAATATGGATCTGTTTTGTACATAACGTAGTCTTTTTCTAAACGCAATACATATGACAACAATTAAAGGCCCTGCCATCTTCCTCGCGCAGTTTATCGGTGATGAAGCGCCATTTAACTCCTTGGACTCTATCTGCCAGTGGGCTGCAGCACTTGGCTATAAGGGTATACAACTGCCCACCTTGGATGCCCGTTTTATCGATCTAGAAAAAGCAGCGCTCGATAAAAGCTATGCAATTGATCTAAAAGCGAAAGTACAGTCTTTCGGATTGGAAATTACCGAACTCTCAACCCATCTCCAAGGGCAATTAGTGGCTGTAAATCCAAGTTTCGATGATCTATTTGATGCATTTGCACCACAGCATTTACATGGTAATCCTCAAGTACGACAACAGTGGGCGATCCAGCAATTAAAATATGCCGTACGAGCTTCCCACAATCTCGGGCTTAAAGCGCTGGCGACCTTTAGTGGAGCCTTTCTATGGCCATTTATATACCCTTGGCCACAAAGACCCGCGAAGTTGATCGAAACAGGTTTTGCTGAGCTTGCAAAATTATGGTTACCCATTCTTGATGAATGTGACCTGTATGATGTCGACCTATGCTATGAATTACACCCTGGAGAAGATCTCCATGACGGTGCTACTTTTGACTTATTTCTCGAAAATGTAAATTATCACAAGCGGGCAAACATTCTCTATGATCCCTCCCATTTTGTCCTTCAATGTCTTGACTATCTTCAATTCATCGACATTTACCATAAACGAATTAAAATGTTCCATGTTAAAGATGCTGAATTCAATCCTTCTGGTCGTCAGGGCGTCTATGGTGGCTTCCAAAGCTGGCAGTCAAGAGCAGGTCGTTTTAGATCAATTGGTGATGGACAAGTGGATTTCAAATCCATATTTACCAAACTCACACAATATGATTATCAAGGCTGGGCAGTACTGGAATGGGAATGTGCATTCAAAAATGCTGAAGATGGTGCACGGGAAGGCGCGCTACATATTAAAGACTATATTATCCGTGTTACTGATAAGGCGTTCGATAATTTTGCTGCCGTCGAAACCAATGATAGCCTTAACCGCAAACTATTGGGTTTGTAAATACGAAAGATATCCTCATTAAAAAATCAACTTTATGCGCAATACAAAACTAAAAATGGGCATGATCGGCGGTGGAAAAAATGCATTTATAGGGGCTGTACATCGCATGGCTGCTGGAATTGACGGTCAGATTGAATTATGTTGCGGAGCACTGAGTGCTGATCCACTTGTCGCAAAAGAATCCGCTGCGCTTTTAGGGCTTCCAGAGGAAAGGAGCTATGGAAGTTATCGGGAAATGATTGTCGAGGAAAGTAAACGTCCGGCGGATGATCGCATGAACTTTGTGAGTATCGTCACGCCCAATTTTGCTCATTTCGAACCAGCAATGATGGCGCTGGAACATGGCTTCCATGTCGTGCTTGAAAAGCCGATGACTCTGACAACAGAACAGGCCGAATTGCTCCAACAAAAAGTAGCGGAAACTGGACTAATACTCTGTGTCACATACACCTACTCTGCCTATCCGATGGTGAAACAAGCCCGTCATCTTGTCAAAGAGGGCCAATTAGGTTCGATTAGAAAAATTATGGTCGAGTATCCGCAGGGATGGCTAAGTAAGATGATCGAAAATAGTCCTTCTCTGGCCTTCTGGCGGACAGATCCCGAAAAGAGCGGAAAAAGTGGTTGTATGGGCGATATTGGGACACATGCTGCCCACCTAGCGGAATATATCTCCGGTTTAAAAATCACTAAAATGTGTGCCGATCTTCAAACATTTGTGACCGGAAGAAAACTTGAAGATGACGGCAACATATTACTTGGATTTGAGAATGGAGCCACCGGCGTACTATCGGCATCCCAAGTTGCTGCAGGAGAAGAAAATGCGTTAAAAATTAGAGTATATGGTGAACTTGGGGGATTGGAATGGAACCAGCAGGATGCAAATACACTCATCTTTAAACAGCTCGATGCGCCAATCCAGCTATTTCGTGCAGGTCAGCAGTACCTTTCACCAATCGCCAAACATAACATTCGTCTACCGGCCGGTCACCCCGAAGGATATATCGAAGCATTTGCCAATATTTATAGAAATTTTGCAGCCACACTATTGGCATCAATGCAAGGTATAGAGCCGCGAGAAGAAGATACTGATTTTCCAACTGTAGCTGATGGTCTGCGTGGCATGAAGTTTCTAGAAACTGTAATTGCCTCGGGAAAATCCGAACAGAAATGGACCGATTTTATTCGTTAGATACATACTTACCATAAGTAGCCAATGTCATTTGCTCCCTGAACAAACGGCATTGGCTGCTCACTTTAATTTTTCTGCATTGACTGAGACATCTGTTTCAAATAGCCCTCATAGTTTGAATAAGGTTCCTTGATCCTGCTGTTTGGTTTCAGATAAAGAAATCCTTCCTGATTATCCAAAATGACATTAAAATGGTTCAGAATCTGATTTCCGAACAGGCTTGGTCTGCCATTGGGCTTGGCCGGATCAGCGGCATTCGTCACAATATCTTTAAACTCCACACCAGCTATTGAAGCATCCAAACGGATAATCTTACGGTTACTGATCATGGTAAGCGGCGTTAGATCGGTCCAATTATGATCTATACCGGTAAAATCTTCCCCTAACAGCATCGTACCATCACGACCTGTATCAAAAAGGAACCAAAAATCGTAGTCTTGTTGGTTATGTCTAAAAGCAGCTTTAAACTTGGGTCGGTTTTGCTCATAGTATACTGGAAGCTTTGTATACTTCTTTGCTTTAGTGGGGAGATCGCGATGAATTACCAATTCCATTTTATCATAATCGATTTCAATAATGTGATTTCGAAAGAAACTGTTGCCAATAATAAGATCTTCAAAAGGCTTCATATTACCGACCTCAGTCACTGACACGTTTTTCCAAACAATCGGCCCAATATGCAATTCATTGCCCAGGCTTGTCCGCTCGTTATTAAGCCCGTCGGTATTCGCAACTGTCGTAAACGATGAAAATGATAAATCCAGCTGCTTTGCGTTATTTCTATTAACAACGCCAGTTCCAGCTCCTAAATCAAACTGTATCGTAACGTCTTTTTTGTTAATTGTACCGTTCAGGAAAATCCGTGAGCCAATAAGACGAAACGGTATCCGCATCGGAAATAAATTACTATTATCCATTGTGGGTAGATCCGGCGGTAATTGAGCGCTTATACGAACGTGACAAGAATCCGTTCCATTCAATAGTACTATGAAATCATACATCGACCCGGGTTTAGTCATCACAGTCAATTCCTCCTGATCTGTTTTAAAAACAACTGTACTTTCTTTTGTTGGAATATTTACGAAATAGACGTCGGGATCTGCCTTGGGATCTAATTTCCAGTCAACATGGCAATAGGCGCCATCTGTAATACCGGCTTTCTCAGATGAAGCTTTGATCAAAGGAATCTTAGCTTGCGGAAAGACGTTCGTCATCGTAAAAAAAGAAAGAATAATAGCAAAGGTAGCCAAGGCAATATGACGTTTCTTCTTTTGATTGTCTGTTTTCATAATTTTGCATTTTTTTGAAGATCAAAGAAAAAAAATACCAGACGAAGAATACCCTTTTACAGCCCGACAATGTCCCGACAGCTAGCCGACAATTGTATAAAAGCACCTATAATATACTTATATCGGGCAAAATACGTGCATGCCCAGCTTTATTTAATCCAATCGCATTTCGCAGTATAATGATTATATTCATAAGTATCCAACATAACGGAATAAGCAATTTCACATTGCTTTTAATACCTACCCAATCGTTCAGTATAAAAATAATAAGCATCAGTAAAACAGCAATTAAAGTCGATACGATTTGAATTGAGATTAACTGGCGAACTTTATATGAATGCTGTTTTTTGAAGAGCATAATTGCGACAGGTACCAAAATATTTAATGGTGGCAATATAGAAAAGGGTAAGGAAGACAGGTTGATAATCTTGATCCATCTCAAGTTTTCTGACTCAAGAGGTATATCATACGCAGAAAACTCCGATTCCTCCACATTCAATGCCTGTGCAAGTGCGCGAAGGGTGTAACCCTTTGGCGACTGCCCCGCTTCAATCCGCTGAATTGTTCTTACTGAAATATTTGATTTTTGCGCTAGTTCCTCTTGTGTTAAATTGAGTTTCTCACGTAATGATTGTAATTTGTTCATAAACAATAGATCGATCTTACCATCAAATTTACAGAATTTGGTGGTAAGAATTCTGTAAATCTAATGTTTATGCTTTCTTGGGGATCGTAGTATCCTCTTCGGTAATCGTCTGCTCCTCTTGTGTTAACGGGGCCGGAGGTATTTCGGTTACATTACGCTCAATTTCCTGCGTTTCAACATGCACGGCATATTGCGAGGGTTCAATAGGGATGCCCATGACAGTGGCGTACTCCCTTGTATAGATCGCACCAAAATATAAAATAGCTGCTGTGTAGTAGACCCAAAGTAAGATCAACACAAATGAACCTGCCGCACCATAGGTATCTTGGGTTGCAGAATGCTCCAGATAGACTCCAATTAAATAACGTCCCAATACAAATAAAATTGACGTAAATAAGGCACCCGCCCGTACGGTCCGCCAGTGAATATTTACATCCGGAAGTGCTTTAAATATGACACTAAATAACAAGAATATAATTCCAAAAGACAATGCAAAGTTAATCCCATCCATTAACATTACGGTCACGTCCGGGAAATAATGCTGTAACTGATCTGTCAACGCCAATATTACACCATTTACGATGAGTGTAACGACTAATAAAAAGCCCAATCCAATCACCAAAGACGAAGATAACAATCTATCCTGAATCAATTTTAACCAGCCTTTTTTCGGCTTTGCCCTTACGTGCCAAATTTTGTTAATCGAATTCTGTATATCCCCAAAAACCGTCGTTGCTCCTAAAACCAATGTAATGCTACTGATAAGCAACGCCAGGTTTGATTTTCCCGAAAGCTGCAAATTCTGAATAACTTCTTGAATCTGTTTTGCAGCATTGCTTCCCACCAAACCGCGGAGTTCCAGGAATACTTTCCCTTCAATCGCATCCTCACCATAAAAAATTCCAGCTAAGGCAATCATTAAAACCAATATAGGACCAATAGAGAAAACAGTATAATAAGATAATGAAGCACTATATTTCATCGAATCCTCATTCAAAAATCCAGCCACCGTACTCTTTAAAATTCGCCAATAGGTTTTCACCTTACTTCTACTTTTAGTTCGTTTATCCATGTTCTTGTACTTTGTACTCCAAAACAAACCATTGAGAAGCTAAGAATGTTTGTCGTTAACGCGTTTTAATGCGAGTAGTCTCCTATGGTTCCCTGGAGAACCAAGCGATTGTGGTCTGCAACTTTAAGGCTCAGCGTAATGTCTGACGCGATCGTTTTCAATAATAGAATCGGTGATATTTTAGCCTCATTTGGCCAATCCGCCAAATGAACTGCCACATGGGATAGTTCAACCGTCTTATTGTAAGCTACGTTAAGTTTATCAATATCCTTTGATGTGGACAGCAAACTAAATCCCTTATCTTGTTTTTGAAACCAGTGATAAAATAATTTATTGGGGAGGAATCTACTCATGTCGCTATCTCCACGCATGGCTATTCTTACATCCGGAACTTTCGTTTCGTACGGTGTTTTCTCTTCGATCGTTTCAAAATTTTCATCAACCGCATAATTTATAATGGTATCTGTTTGAATGACCTTATTTTTCAAAATTTCAATATCGACGTAATTTCCATCCAAATGTGTTATAATAGAATCGGCGGCTAAAGGGAGTTCACTAAGTAGTTGTTTTAGCTGATTTTTAAATTGACTATTGGGTATATTGATCCAAGCTTTACCAATGTATTTTGCGGAAGCGAGTTCTCTCACAAGATATTCCTTTGGAAAATTCCAATCTGTTGCGAAAAATTCGCCGGATACTTCGACATGGTCTCCTTTCAAATCAAGTTCGATAAAATTATCTGTTGAAATATTGCTATAACGCAGTGATTTTCCGGTCAACGTGCTTGGACGGTTGATAAATTGTTCTATGGTAACCCGGTCCTCTTTTGATTGAATTAGCTGAAGCATTTCTTCCTTCTTTGTATCAAGATCAAAGCCTAGACCTAGCAGCAGATCATCCCCTTTCCACATAAAGGCGATTTTACTCGGTTGATGATAGGCATAGCTCACATCAGGGGCGAGATTACTTTCCACCGCACCAACCTGTAATACATCCTTTAGAAAGGTCAAAAATTGTTGTTTATTTTTTAGCTGAAAAAAAGCATAAAAGTTTTTTGGATGCGGTTCCAAAGCAAAAAGAAATACATTCGCTTTTATATCAATACCATTATCTTTGAGTTTACTTAGTTTTTTGCCAAAATCCTGTCCCTCTTTCGGCGCTGACTGCCATTTATTAAAAAACTGATTCAGCAGGATATCATCCAATGATATGGTCAACAAAGCCTTACTTTTTTTATGGACCAATGATTTATAGGATTCTTGCTGTCGTAGTATATATCCGCCCCAGGCGACAATCGCCAACAGTACGAGGACAGCTATCGTCCAAAGCATTATTTTTTTAATCATAACAATTGAATCAGTAATTTTTGGTAGTTTATCTCGTAAAGAACTATCTGACAGACCCCTCAACTAAGAAATTAGATTCCGCAGTATTGAGCTCCTTAAGAAAATCCTAGATTTGAAATTTTGTTCTGAAACCTATTCGATTTAAAATAGATCAATGAATCAAAGGCTGAAACAATACCTTCTCTGAAAAGAGCGTAAAAACTAGGTTTCAGCAATGCACTTGATACCTTCTATTTTAAAATCAATAATAGCAAAAGTATCAAATGCCTGGGGATCTTTTCATCCCTGAAATCAGGGAATTGGGGAGTCTAATTAGGCTTCCCGAATTAATCCGTATTCTATAGCCGATTTTACTGCCGCAGTAACACTTTTGGTTTGAAATTTTTCCATTAGATTTTTGCGATGGCTCTCTACCGTATGTGAACTGATGAACAATGAATCGGCAATTTGATTTGTTGTCATTCCTTGCGCCACGAAAGTAAGCACCTCTTTCTCGCGACGTGTCAATTTTGGCACCTGCTTAAGCCCCATTTCCACCTTCTTGTTCAGGATCGCCTGCGTTTTCTCACAGAGATACCTTTTGCCGACAAGAACAGCGGAAATGGCAGCAATTATTTCATCACCATTTGCATTTTTCTGTAGATAGGCATTGGCACCCTCATTTAAAATGCTGTTAATCACTGCAAATTCATTATGTACACTAAACGCAATAATTTTCAAATCCTTATTGCTTTCCTTTAGACCTTTAACCAAATCAATACCGTTAGCATCCGGCAGATTGATATCGAGCAGCAATACCAATGGCATATCAGCAGGAATACGATGGAACAGTTCAGTCGCGCTGGAATACATGCCCACAACTTCAAAATCTTCATGCGCATTTATAATGTTTTTCAATCCCTCAAGTAGCAAAGGGTGATCGTCTGTAATCGCTATTTTTATCATTTTTCCAAAAAGTTAAATCATAGGTAATTCCAATTCTATGGTTGTACCCGCTCCATTCTCCGACATAACCTTCATTTCCCCGTGTAGAAACGAAAGTCTTGATCGCACATTATGCATTCCCGCAGAGTGCTGCAAATCGACACTTTCCATATCAAAACCCTTGCCATCATCTTCAATAGTAATATGTAAACGTTTATTATGTGAAGAAAGCTGTATTAAAATGTTGGCCGCATTAGCATGTTTCAACGCGTTATTCACCAATTCTTGAATAATTCTGTACAAAGAAATTTCCTGTTCCGTGCTTAAGGTTGATTCAAATTGTAAAAATTCACATTCTACTTGACATGTCGATTGACTCATTCGGTTTGCATAGTCTCTTAAAGTTTCTTTCAAACCATATTTTACAATTAAATCTGGCATAAGATTATGTGCAAGCCGGCGAAGTTCATCTACAGCCCCGTCCAGCAAATCAATACTTCGATCGATTCCTTCTTTCATGGATTCCTGCTCCAATACATTTTTATTTATGGCTGATAATCCCAATTTGGTACTTGACAGCAAACCTCCTAATCCATCATGCAGGTCGCGAGCAAGACGGGTACGCTCTTTCTCTTCCCCGGCCAACATTGCAGTCAGGTTTTTAATAGCATGTTGTTGATTATTCTTTTCCATCTCCAGTTCATGCAAATGAACCTTCTGCTTCAAGGCCTTTGAACGTTGCCAATACGCATAAAACAGCAAAACAATCACAACCAAACAACTGACGAACAACCAAATATAAATTGAATTCATTCGTGATTTAAAGGCAATTTGCTTTTTTGACACGTCAAGTTCTTGCAAGCGCTGTTCATTTTCCAGTTGGCTTAATTGCAAATCCTGTTCCTTTTTATCCCGTTCAAGTTGGAGTACCTTGAGCTGTTGTGTTCGATTGAGTTCATTTAATTTCAAATTCTCCACCAGTTGACGTTGTCTATCGTTCAAGACTTTCATCAGCTTGATCTGCTGTTCCTTTTTCTCGCCTTCCAATCGAAGCCGCATTAACTTTTGGTTTTGCAATTCACGCTCATACTTTAGCTCAAGTTGCTTCGTCTTATCCAGTTTATCCGAATTAAATGCTTTTTCAAATACATCTATGTAGCTTTTTTGATAATTGAAAGCTTCCTCATATTTACCTTCTTCAACACTTACTTCAGCTAGTCTGCTAAATAGGCTTAACCCGACTTGGTAATCATAATGGGGCTCTCTTTGAAGATTGTGCAGTGCCTGCTGCAGATATTTTTTTCCTTCCTCTCGATGGCCGACTTTGAAAGATTCATCAGCGAGGATACCGTAAGCAGGTATTGTAATGGCATATTGTCCCGTTTCAGCAGCAATATCTAAGGCCTGTTTCGCATATGATATTGCTTTTTTACCACCATTTTCTGGATAAAACTCATGGTACAGATTCGCTAAATTAACAGAAACGTAAGCTAAATCTGTTGGATTAACAAGATGTTTCTCGTTCTTTTCTACCAAATTATAAGCCTCAAGATAGTGTTGTTCAGCTTTCTTTAATAGATTTTGGTCTGCATTATTGGATCTATACTCCTCTTCAAATAGGTAACCAGCCTGCATGTAAGCGTCAAATAGGCTATTGACATTCTTTCCTTCCTTCGCCGTTTCCAGCAGAAGCGTGGTATACTTTTCTTGAAAATCATAATTGCGTTGGTTTGCATAGATCGCTGTAAGCTCCTTATAAACTGCCAATTTTCGGGCGATATTTGCCTCAGTCGGTGGCGCCTTCTCTAAAAATGAAATTGCTTTATGGAATTGGGAAACAGCCTCATCCTCTTTATTCTGTCGTGTCATAACCCATCCATCACAATAATGCACATACCCCTTTATTCCATTATCGTTAACTATGGGGAGTACAGATTTAGCATGTTCTAAATAATAGCGTGATTTTTCAAATGCATGATCATTAAAACTGTTCATGGCAGCAATACAATTCAAATAGGCATAATATTGCTTGTCAGGATAATTTCTGGCCAACTGAATATTATCATTAAGCAATTGACTGGCCAGCGCTTTTTCATTACTAAAATATAGGGCTTGTGCATATTTACCCGTTAACACAAACCGTTCTTTACTTCCTAAAGGAAGACTGTAATACGACTTCTGCAAATCTTGCAGCTGTTCTTGCGCAACAATAGCATCGCAAAAGCACAATAAAACAAAGAATATTAGTACAGATTTCCAAAAAGTTCGAACATGCCCCATAAAATCAAATCTAGCGTCTAGCTATGTGAATTGGCCAAACATAGATAAAATTGCTCTTATACGCAATTCGTTGTCTCGAAAATAAATTAACTTCCCCCTGTTATTGACCTAATTAACCGAACCTTGCTGAGCAAAAAATTGTACCTTTGTAACAATGAAGTACATCTATCTTTTTCTTGCTATAGCCGCAGAGATATTTGCAACCACTTTCCTCAAGAAGTCTGCGGGTTTTACCCTTATAAAGCCTACCATTCTCTGTATTGTAGGCTATATTATTGCCTTCTATTTTTTAAGTATCACACTTAAATACCTGCCCGTCGGAATATCCTACGCAATTTGGTCTGGCGTTGGTATTGTAGCCATTACCCTGATTGGTATGTTCTTATTTAAACAGATTCCCGATACAGCAGCCATTATCGGTATGGTCTTGATTGTTGTTGGCGTCATTATTATCAATCTGTTTTCAAAAATGGGCGCACATTAGTTGATCTAAGATCAAAATTTGTATTTTTGTAACTTACATAAATAAAAGGATACGTGTCGTTAGAGAAACTAAAACTTAGCAAAAGATTGAATGCTACGATGACCGAACTCGGTTATCTTGCTCCAAAGGAAATTCAAAGTAGATGCATTTCCAGAATTCTTGGTGGACAGGATGTGATTGCCATCGCTCCAGAAGGTGCAGGCAAAACCACAACTTATGTCTTATCTACCTTGATGAAGTTGAAATTCACAACAGATGAAGCTCCGAAGTTTTTGATCTTGGCGCCTAATGAAGAACGTATCGACGAAATTGTTGAGAGATTCTATCAATTAAGCAAAAATAAAGATCTTCGCATCATTGGATTGCGGGCTTCAGGCAGCATGGAAGAAGAAATCGAAGAACTGGTTGATGGAAAAGACATTGTTGTAGCTACCCCAAATCGTGCAAGAGCTATCTATCTTAAATTGGCTTTGAATCTCAACCGTATTCAGACACTGATTATCGATGATGCTGAAGAGATTATCAAACAAGGAATGCAAAATACGGTAAGGGAATTAGCCGAAAGCTGCGGAAAAGTACAACATTTAGTTTTCAGTACTGTTGAACACCAAAAACTTTATGACATGATCGACAATTTCATGAATGAAAATTGTGCCTCGGTCGAAATAGATGAACTTGAGAATGACACTGTCGACACCCTAGATCTATTATTATATCATGTTCCTAATTTCACAACAAAGATCAATTTATTAAATCTTCTGTTGCAGGATAAAGAAGTATTTCAAAAAGTAGTCGTCTTTGTAAATTCGAAGCTTACTGCCCAAAAGTTGGCCAGCAGTTTGTTCAGTAGCAATAAAGAAGAAATTGCTATCCTCAATCCATTGTTCTATGATGATTTTGGCTATGAGACGATGGAAGATTTCAAGGAAAATAGTCAATCTCGTGTCCTAATAATTGCACGGGAAAATACGAACGATGTAGACCTTTCCGCTGTTCCATTCATTTTTCAATTTGAGTTACCAAATGAAAAGGAGGAATTCTTAAATCATCTTGTTAAAAATGACGAAAATGAAGAATCAGTCGTGTTGACTTTCACAACAGATCTGGAATTACCCATGGTTAAAAAAATAGAACAGGCTGTCGGTAAAAGAATGGATGTTTTGGAACTGCCTGAGGATCTTGTAATCTATAATCCCATCACCGACAAAAAGAAAAAGTCGAGCAAGGAGGAAGATAAAGAAGATCTTTCCCGAGGTGGCGCATTCCACCAAAAGAAAGAAAGCAATGCCAAGACTTTTAATTATGGCGGTGGCGAAAAGGCAAAAATGACCATGAAAATGAAAAAGAAATAAAAAAGGGAAGTTTTAAACTTCCCTTTTTTAAATAACAGCATACTGTTATCATTTTATCAACAAATCCCTTTCATACACAATTTCCCTTCGATGAGGTAAATTCGAAATACTGCTATGGTGAAGTCCTCGTTGACTGTAGTTTACTTGAGAATTTTCTTCAACAATTTAATATACGCATTTGCGATTCTTTCCATACCTTGATCATTTGGATGAGCGTAGTCAACGGTCGAATTCAGATCCAGATTAAGGTCTTGACTCGACAATAAGAAAAGCTGACGGATTCCTTTTGATTGTAATTTTTCAAAAGTCGCCTTCAGCACACGGCTACTTTGCTGGTATTCCGCATTTTTATCTTCATTAAAGACTTCGGCTATGCTCCCCGAACTATGCTGTGTCAAAATAATGGGTGTCGTCGGATGTTCTTTTCTTAAAAATGTCACCGCATTGACCAACAGTGAATCCAATTGCTCTTCTGTTAGCGACTTTGAAATAGCAAGATTAGGAATACAATCCAACACATAACAGGCAGCATCTACACTATTCATCACATTCAAAATCGGTTGTTCCAATCGACCGTTACCAGAAAAGCATAAGTTGATCATTTCATGGTCAAACGCACGTCCCACTTGGTTGGTCCAAGCTAAGCCTGGGCGACTGGTACAGGCCCCCTGTCCAATCGAGGTCCCATACACAACAATAGGTTTGGCTGCTGTGGTATGGGTATACGTTAATTTAGCGGTATTTGGCACACCAATCTTTAACCACTTAACCGTATTGTATAGCGGAAGATATAAGCGGTAATTAAATTTTCCATTGCGCCCTATATTCTTCCATGTATAAGAAATGGTATCCGAAAAATCATAATTGCCATAAGCCCATTTCCATTCCTTGTTTACAGTATCATAAGCATAAAGATCAAGCCCACTGACACCTGTTGTTGGCATATGGGGCATATTTAAACCGCCAGCCACTTGGTATTGAACCGTAATCTCAGGTGAAGTAGTTTGAAAGTCAATATAGAATCCCGCACTATTCTTCCCCAGTTCCCATACGGGTTTACGTACCTGGCTTTCCAGTTCATCCGGAAGTCTATTGAAGGCCGAAAGCTTCTGATTCTCCAGCCTACCTTCCACATGCTTATCTTCTAGTGGAGAAAACCAACTATAACTCTCCTGCGCTTTGATGGCAGAAAAAGACAACAACAAAAACGCTGTCAATGCAACTTTTGAGAACATACAATAATTTAGCTTTAAGTTTGGTGTAATTGATTATAAAAAAGGAGCCTATTGGCTCCTTTCTATTGCGATTTATTTATTATACTATAAAATAGCTTGTCTAACTCGGACCAGTTTTTCCATCAAGCCTTCAAGTAAATCCAAATGTAACATATTGGCGCCATCAGACTTCGCATTTGCCGGGTCAGGATGTGTTTCTATAAACAGGCCGTCGGCTCCCACCGCTATTGCAGCTTTGGCTATTGTTTCAATTAATGCTGGTTTCCCTCCTGTTACGCCAGAAGTTTGATTCGGTTGTTGTAAGGAATGTGTACAGTCCATTATTGTGGGCACGTTAAAAGAACGCATTTCGGGAATCCCGCGATAATCTACAATGAGATCCTGATAGCCGAACGTATTACCGCGATCAGTTAAAAAAACCTTCTCATTTCCAGATTCCACGATCTTATCCACTGCAAATTTCATAGATCCAGCACTCAAAAACTGACCTTTCTTTACATTGACGACCTTGTTCGTTTTTGCTGCTGCAACTAATAAGTCAGTCTGTCTGCACAAAAATGCTGGAATTTGAAGAACGTCAACGTATGCGGCTGCCATTTCCGCCTCATGGCTCTCATGGATATCCGTCACCGTCGGTACACCAAAAGTTTTCCCAACTTTCTCTAAAATCTTCAACGCTTTCTCATCACCTATCCCCATAAATGAATCTAGCCGCGATCTATTGGCCTTACGGTAAGATCCCTTGAAAATGTACGGAATATTTAGTTTATCTGTAATTGTAACAATCTTTTCAGCAATACGCAAAGCGATTTCTTCTCCTTCAATTGCACATGGCCCCGCCATTAAAAAGAAATTCTGCGATGTCCCATTCTTGATTTCGGGAATGTATTTGTTAATCATATAATTATAAAAAATTAATTGCCGAGTTCTGATAAAAATTTGATTCGCATCAATTGGAGATCCTCATAGCTATAATCGTCTCCACCTAATTCTTTAAGCGCATCATTAATTGAATCAGTCTCTGCTGTCTTAAAATAGTCATATACCTCATCTTGACGATCCTCATCTATGACCTCATCAATAAAGTAATTGATATTGATTTTCGTTCCTGCGTTTACGATCGTCTCAATTTCTTTCAATATTTCTTCATAAGTTATCCCCTTAGCTGAGGCAATATCATCTAATGCAATTTTACGATCGATATTTTGAATAATAGATACCTTTAATGCCGATTTATTAGCTGTACTCTTAATGACAAGATCCACAGGTCTATCAATTTCATTCTCCTCAACATAGTCTTTGATCAAGGCAATAAATGGAGCACCAAATTTAATCGCTTTACCATTCCCTACTCCCTGAATCTGTTTCAACTCATCGATAGCAATTGGATAATGTGTACACATCTCTTCCAGCGAAGGATCTTGAAAGATAACAAACGGCGGCAGGGACTTGCCCTTTGCAATTTTCTTACGTAAATCTTTAAGCATACCCAACAAGACGGTATCTAAGGCTCCTGTACCCTGTCCTGTATCTTCCGAACTTGTATTATCCCCCCCTTCAATTGGACGATTCAAAACAAATTTTAGTTGATAAGGATTATCCAGATAATGACGACCAATAGCTGTCAATTTTAAAAGGCCATAATGATCAATATCTTTTTCGATAAAGTTATCAAGCACTGCCTGCCTAAGTAAGGATTTCCAATAAATAACACCTTTATCTTTGCCCTTTCCGAAAAGACGATGTTCATCATGTTTATAAGCGGATACGGGTTGGTTGTTTTGGCCGATCATGACGTTAATCACGTGATGATCATCAAATTTTTCACCCTGTTCTTGAATAAAGCCCAATACATCTTTTAAAGCGTCTTCGGCCTCAAAATATTCTTTTTCCGAACGACAATTATCACACATATTATTACAGCCCTGCTCGTCAAAATTTTCTCCAAAATAATGAAGAATCTGTTTACGGCGACATACTGCAGACTCCGAATAATCAATAACCTCTTTTAAGATCTGTGTGCCAATCTCACGTTCAGCCACAGGTTTATCTTTCATAAACTTGGTCAGTTTTTCAACATCTTTTTCCGAATAAAAAGCCAAGCAATAACCATCACCCCCATCACGTCCAGCACGTCCAGTTTCCTGATAATATCCCTCCATGGATTTAGGAATATCGTGGTGAATCACATAACGAACATCAGGTTTATCTATTCCCATACCAAAAGCAATGGTAGCCACAATCACTTCGACATCCTCCATCAAAAATTTATCCTGTGTATCTGCTCTTGTTTTGGCGTCTAAACCCGCGTGGTAAGGTAAAGCTTTGATGCCATTTAGGTTCAAAACCTCACTGATTTCTTCTACCTTTTTACGGCTCAAACAATAGACAATGCCCGTCTTACCCGATTTGGTTTTGATAAAACGTACAATTTCTTTTACGACATCTTTTTTAGGTCTTACCTCGTAATATAAGTTGCTACGATTAAATGATGACTTAAATAAAACAGCATCAGTCATCTGCAAATTTTTACGAATATCAGACTGTACTTTAGGTGTTGCTGTCGCTGTAAGCGCAATAATAGGAATATTGGCCCCTATTTCATTAATGACTTGGCGTATTTTACGATATTCTGGTCTAAAATCGTGTCCCCATTCGGAAATACAATGCGCTTCGTCAACCGCTACAAATGACACGGTGATTTGGTGTAAGAAGTCCAAATTATCTTGCTTAGCAAGAGATTCCGGAGCGACATACAGCAATTTGGTCTTCCCAGCGATTACATCATCCTTAACCTTTGTAATCTCACTTTTATTCAATGAAGAATTCAAAAAATGAGCGATACTATCTTCGCCACCGAATGCACGAAGCTGATCTACTTGGTTTTTCATTAAAGCAATCAACGGAGAAATAACAATTGCAGTCCCCTCACTCATGAGTGCTGGAAGTTGATAGCAAATTGATTTCCCTCCTCCGGTTGGCATAATTACAAACGTGTCTCTCCGTTGAAGAATACTGGTTATAATTGCCTCCTGATCCCCCTTAAAAGTATCAAAACCAAAAAAATCTTGTAAATTGTCGAAAAGTGATTTTTCTATTTCCATTGCGCCTTGGGCAAAAATAAGATAGATAAATGAAGAAATAATCTTGAAAAATAATCTATTTTTGCAATCTATTCTAATACATAAAAGTAAGAGTATTTTTTGTGAAAAACAACTACGAAATAAAAAATATAGCTATTCAAGCTATTCAAGAAGAAGCCAAGGCAGTAGCTGCTTTAGCTCAATATATTGATGATGATTTTGTTACCGTTGTCGATCGTATTCTTAATTTGCACGGCCGAGTTATTGTAACTGGAATTGGTAAAAGCGCTATTATTGCTCAAAAGATAGTTGCAACGCTCAATTCGACAGGTACACCATCGATTTTTATGCATGCTGCTGATGCTATCCATGGAGATCTTGGTATCATCCAACAAAATGATTTGATTATTGCCATCTCTAAAAGTGGTAATACACCTGAGATTAAAGTACTTGTTCCCTTTTTAAAACAGACAAAGAATGTATTGGTTGCTTTGGTCGGAAATACAGATTCCTACCTCGCTAAAAATGCCGACTATATTTTAAATACCACCGTTGAGAAAGAAGCTTGTCCCAACAACCTTGCACCAACTTCAAGTACAACTGCTCAGTTGGCAATGGGTGATGCGCTTGCCGTGGTATTACAAGAGTGCCGTGATTTCACGGATAAAGATTTTGCAAAATACCATCCAGGAGGAGCATTAGGCAAAAAGCTGTACTTGAGAGTCGGCGATCTATCCGATCAGAACGGCAAACCTAGCGTCCCACAACAAGCTACAGTAAGTGATATCATCATCACCATAACACAGTTTAGACTGGGAGCTGTCGCCGTGTTGGATGATGAAAACATACTTGGCATCATCACAGATGGTGATATCCGTCGTATGCTGGAGAAACACACGGATTTAGCGACAATTACTGCCGCCGATATCATGGGAAAATCACCTAAAATTATCGATAAAGATGAATTGGCCGCCAATGCGCTCCATATTATGCGTGAAAACAATATCACACAACTATTGGTTTCCGACAAAGGAAATTACGCTGGTGTTATCCACATACAGGATCTATTGAAAGAAGGGATAATATAACTGTAATAAAGTTGTTAGATGTATAATAAATTGGCAATAAATATTAAATTTGGCATATCAGTTGTACTATTTTAATCGTAAAGTAATATTTTAGAAGCATGAAAAAGTATATAACAATCTTAGCAGTGATCATTTCCTTTATTGGTTTTTCTTCGATGCAAACAGGACAAGGAGAATTTAAATTCGAAAAAGAAACACATGATTTTGGTAAAATTCCGGCCGGCACGCCCGTTTCGTATAATTTCAAATTTTCTAACACCGGTAGCGAGCCAATTATCATTTCCAATGTGGTGCCTACCTGTGGATGTTCTGTAGCAGAATTTACAAAAACGCCAATCAAACCAGGAGAAAGTGGCACGATTAAAGTGACTTACAATGCTGCAGCAAAAGCGCCATTCACAAAGAGCTTCACGGTGCAGTCGAATACCAAGACTCCTGTAAAAACGCTATACATTAAGGGTATTGTAGAATAACAATTCCCATAGATAAAACGAAAAAAGCCACATGATGATGTGGCTTTTTTCGTTTTATTTTGGTTAGCTTTGCACTACTAATTTTAAAAAAACTATAATGCCAGTAATATCAGAAAAAGGGCTGAATATGCCTGCGTCGCCTATTAGAAAGTTGACGCCATATGCTGATCAAGCAAAAAAAGAAGGTAAAAAGATATATCACCTCAATATCGGACAACCTGATATCCAAACACCTGAAGTGATGCTTAATGCTTTGAAAAATATACAGTTCAAAGTGTGGGCCTACACACCTTCTGAAGGTACAGCCTCTTACCGAAACAAGTTAGCAGAATATTATAATAAGCTAAATTATAATATCGAGCCGACAGATATATTAGTAACAAATGGTGGTTCGGAAGCGATTATGATCGCTATGCAAGCCTGTTTAAATGAAGGCGAAGAGATCATCATTCCAGAGCCATTTTATGCAAATTACAATGGTTTTGCTTGTTCCTCCGATGTGGTAATCAAACCAATCATGTCCTATATTGAAAGTGGATTTGCATTACCTTCCATCGCCGAATTTGAAAAAGTAATTACCGCTAAAACCAAAGCAATCTGCATCTGTAATCCAAATAACCCTACAGGTTACCTTTATTCCAGAGAAGAACTCGAAGCTCTTCGTGAACTTTGTCTAAAATATGATCTTTACCTTTTTTCAGATGAGGCTTATCGTGAATTTTGTTACGATGGCAGAGCGTTTATCTCACCAATGCATTTAGAAGGTCTCGAAAATAATGTCGTTATTTTTGATACAGTATCAAAACGTTACTCCGCTTGTGGTGCGCGTATTGGATGTATCATTACCAAAAATAAAGAACTATATCAGACAGCACTGAAATTTGCACAAGCGCGCTTAAGCCCATCCTTAGAAGGACAAATAGCGGGTGAAGCTGCTGTTGATACACCAGACAGTTACTTCGAGGCGGTATCCAAAGAATATACAGCAAGAAGAGATACCCTCGTAAAAGGGCTCAATGCCATTGAAGGAGTTTACTCTCCTAACCCGGGTGGCGCATTTTACGTCGTAGCCAAATTACCAATTGACAATGCAGATAAATTCTGTCAATGGATGTTGGAAGAGTTCTCTTACAATAACGAAACAGTTATGATGGCTCCAGCTACGGGCTTTTATAGTACGGAGGGTGCTGGAGTAAATGAAGTCCGCCTGGCCTATGTACTGAATCAGGATGATCTTAAAAGCGCTTTAGTTTGCTTAGAGAAAGCACTCCAAGTGTATCCGGGACGCACAAATTAACAATAAGTCAATAGCACTTAAGAAAGGCGGGACATGCATGTTCCGCCTTTTTCTTTTTTCATGGTTCCTTCCCATAAACCCCAATTCTATTTCTTTTTTAAAAAAAACAAAACAAAGTTTTGAAGCATCTTGTTCTTCTAATAGTAACAAAAGCGATTTCATATGGATAAATTGAAGAAATTCCAATTGATGGAAAAGATAGCAAGAGAATTAGAAGATGTCAGAAATAGCCAGCAAGCTGTTTTGGAAAAAATAGGTAAAATCGAAGTTGATAACATTGAACTCGGCGATAAAAATATCGAAAAAACAATTCCCGATATCTATCAACGTACAGCAGATAATTCAGATGCTATTAAAGCTCTTCTGGAATCTTTTCAAGATGAGACAGCAGAGTTTGGAGAAAAGAACAATGTTGGAAAATTATTGGAACAACAACAAATTAACAGTATAAAATAATGATATTCCAAACACAAAGAAGGTCGATTAAATAATCGGTCTTCTTTGTGTTTTATAATTGGACTTTTGCAGCCTTAGCTTTCAAATACTCTTCTTCAACAAAATGGAGCTGTTGTTCTGGTGTCAGATTAGAATTATCCAAAACAATCGCGTCTTCCGCTTGTCGTAATGGACTTTCCGCACGGGTACTGTCGATACGGTCACGTGTTGCAAGATTTTCCACGACTTCTTCCAACGTCACATCCTCCCCTTTTTCCGTCAACTCCAAATAACGTCGCGCAGCACGTACTTTAGGATCGGCCGTCATAAAAATCTTCAGATCAGCATCTGGAAAAACAGTAGTACCGATATCACGGCCATCCATAATAATATTTCGTCTGCTACCCAATTTTTGCTGCTGGGCAACCATGGCAACCCGGACAGCTTTAATTGCACTCACATCACTAACTTTATCAGAAATATACATCTGACGGATCTCTTCCGAAATATCCTCATCATTTAGATGGATCTCCGTCTTTATTGCATTTGGGATAAAATCAATATGGATATCTTTTAGTGCGCTTTCGATCGCTTCTTGATCATCCAGCGCTATTTTATGCCGGATAAAATAGAGTGTGACAGCCCTATACATGGCTCCGCTATCAATAAAGGCAAACTTCAGTTTTTTTGCCAAAGCTTTTGCCAGTGTACTCTTACCGCAGGAGGAAAAACCATCTATGGCAATAATAAAATTGTGACGTCCACTCATTATTCGTTTCCTCCTATGATTACACCTGGGCGATTGACCAAAGGAACCTTAGTCAGGTTACCATCCACAATGCTTTCAGGTAAAAAGATATATTTTTTATCGTAAATAATGTTATCAATATAAAAACTCAACCAATATTCATTTGTAAGCCCGAATACCTGTTCATCAATCGCTTCAACACGATCGAAAGATTTAGCTTCTATATTACCAATAAAATGACGCAAAGTCGTTGTTGTTACTTGTCGGCCATCCTTTTCGCCATAACCTTTTGAGCTAATCAGCACGTTCTGAATAGCAATATTCTTGTCGTTGATAACATAGACAGTCCAATTTTTTGTCTCCACCGTCTCACCTTCCAAAACGACGGCGATCATAATGTCTTTGACTATATTTTCAGGCAAATCTGCTTTCATCCTTATTTAGACTTTGTAGTTTTTTTAGCTGGAGCCTTCTTAGCGGTAGTCTTTTTTGCTACAGTTTTCTTTTCTGTTGTTTTTGTTTTAGTTGCTTTTCCTTTTGGCGCATCCGCCTCAGCCCATTTTAACACATCTTCATAGGTAATTTTTTCAATTTCCGTTCCCTTAGGAATCTTCAGATTCTGCTTGCCAAAACGAATAAATGGCCCCCAGCGTCCCTGTTCAATCTGAGCATCCGGATTTTCATCAAAAACCCGAATCACTTTTTCGATATCTTTCTGACGTTTGTCTTTGATAATCTGTATCGCCTCTTCTTCTGTTACGTCCAATGGGTCAACACCTTTTGGTAGTGAGTAAAACGCCGAATTGTGACGGATATAAGGTCCAAATCGCCCAACAGCAACCGTCATTTCCTTATCTTCAAATAAACCAACTTTTTTCGGTAATTTGAACAATTCCATGGCATCCTCAAAAGTAATGGTTTCGATCATCTGTCCCTTTCTCAAGGAAGCAAAACGAGGTTTCTCTTCATCGTCAGGAGAACCAATCTGTACCAATGGGCCGAACTTACCAATGCGAACCGAAACAGGCTTACCGGAAACCGGATCGACACCGAGCTCACGCTCATTATTCGCACGATCTGCATTGACTAAAGTATCTTCTACCTCAGAATGAAAAGGCCCATAGAAATCATGCAGCATTTTTGTCCATTCGGTCAGTCCATGCGCAATATCATCAAATTCTTTTTCTACGTTGGCCGTAAAATGAAAATCCACAATACCGTTGAAGTGTTCAACCAAAAAGTCATTCACGACAACACCGATATCTGTTGGAAACATTTTTCCTTTTTCGGCACCAGTGATTTCGGTTTTTGTTACCGCTGTTAATTCGGCATCCTTTAATGTCAGTACACGGTAATCGCGCGATTTACCTTCACGCTCTTCCTTTATGACATACCCGCGGTTTTGAATCGTTGAAATCGTAGGGGCGTAGGTTGAAGGACGACCAATTCCCAATTCCTCTAATTTTTTCACCAAAGCAGCTTCCGTATAACGTGCTGGAGGTCGTGTAAAACGCTCCGTCGCCGACATGTTTTTCAACGTTAATGGCATACCAACAGCTAATGGTGGAAGAATAGCATTGTCACTATCTTCGTCCATCGCGTTGTCTTGATCGTCATCCAAGGATTCCATGTAAACTTTCAAGAATCCATCAAATTTCATCACCTCTCCTGAAGCATTCAAATCTTCAGTACGAGTTGATATGTCGATTTTTGCCAATGTACGTTCAAACTCCGCTTCACTCATTTGAGAAGCAATTGCTCTTTTCCAAATAAGCTCGTATAATCTTTTTTCGGATGCATCGCCATCGATGGTGTGCTCAGAGAAATAAGTAGGACGAATAGCTTCGTGCGCCTCTTGTGCACCCGATGTCTTTGTTTTATATTTTCTGACTTTATGGTACTGGTTACCATAAGCCGATTTGATTTCCTTTTCAGCAGCCTCAATCGCCGTATCACTCAAATTAACAGAATCGGTACGCATATAGGTAATTCGTCCTGATTCATACAGCCTTTGAGCCACCTGCATGGTGCGGGCAACCGAAAATCCAAGTTTCCGGCTTGCTTCCTGCTGTAATGTTGATGTTGTAAATGGCGCTGCCGGTGAACGCTTCGCAGGTTTTGTTTCGAGATTTTTTACAGAAAAAAGCGCTGCTTTACAATCCTCCAAAAATTTGGTCGCCTCTGCCTCTGTCGCAAAACGCTGCGGAAGCTCGGCTTTAAAACTATCCTTAACTTTTCCCGTATGAAAAAAAGCAACGATCTTAAAAGCCGCTTCGGGTTCAAATTTATTGATTTCACGCTCACGATCTACAATCAGACGAACCGCAACTGACTGCACGCGTCCGGCAGATAAAGAAGGTTTCACCTTTTTCCATAGAACCGGAGACAATTCAAATCCGACTAATCGATCTAACACCCTTCGCGCTTGTTGTGCATTTACGAGGTTATAATCTATTTTACGCGGGTTGTCAATAGCCTTCAAAATAGCTGGCTTTGTAATCTCATGAAACACAATTCTTTTTGTGCTTTCATCTTTTAATCCCAAAGTCTCAAATAAATGCCATGAAATAGCCTCTCCTTCGCGGTCCTCATCGGACGCTAACCAAACGGTTTCTGCAGCTTTAGCCAATTTCTTCAGTTCACTTACAACCGCCTTTTTGTCGGATGGAACTTCATACTTTTGTTCAAAATTCTTTTCGGTATCAATTGCATCATCGGTTTTCACCAAGTCGCGAATATGTCCATAACTTGACTTGACCAAAAAATCCTTTCCTAAATACCCTTCTATCGTTTTCGCTTTCGCCGGAGACTCAACTATCAATAAATTTTTCGCCATCTAATTTGAGATTTGTGCAAATAAAGGGAATTCTGAAAGGAATGACAATAATTTCTTACAAAAAAGACAAAAAAAATAGATTTCATGTCAACAATTAAGAAATTTATCCTACAATCAAGAAGCAGGTAACGGGCTCATGGTTGGCATAGAAACGCTGTCAGATCAAGGTAATTTGCCCATCGAACTACTTTGTGCCCCTCAATTTCAAACCAAAACAAATTCATTTAACTTTATTCGGTTTCGAATTCACCTTCATAAAGTTGCAAAATCAAGTATTCGAAACAGTTAAAATACGTAAAAGCAAAATATATATGTATATTCGCTTATTCAAAAGGGCAATATATAACAACTCCGCTATTTTGTTTAAATATTTTAATAATGAAAAGAAGTCTTCTCAGAATTGCCTTTTGGGGCACGTTATTACCATTTGCATCTTGTTCAGTTATGAAAGATTCAGCAAAATCAACTTCAGACAATTTCCCTAAACTTAGCTTGGAAGCGCATCGTGGTGGCCGCGGCCTATACCCTGAAGAATCTATCGCTGCCATGAAAAATGCAATAGATTTTGCAAAGGTGACAACACTGGAAATGGATTGTCATATTACCAAAGACCGTAAGGTTGTTGTCTTTCACGACGATTACCTTAACCCGAAGTTTGTATTGAAACCCAATGGCACCGAAATTTCTGACAAGGACAAACCGTTGAGAATTTACGATATGCTTTATAAAGATCTGGTTAAGTACGATATCGGATCGAAATTTTACAAAGAGTTTCCTGAACAAAAAAAACAGGTTACACGTATAGCAAAACTAGCAGACCTTATTGATAGTACTGAAGCCTACGCAAATCTAAAAAGGAAAGCGCCGATGTTTTACAATATCGAAGTGAAAAGTAAGGAAGATAAAGATGGTATTTTCCATCCAAGGGTTGAAGAATTTGTGGATCTTATGGTACAGGTAATCACCGATAAAAAAATTGCTGCGCGAACCGTTATTCAATCGTTTGATAGCAGAGCCATTAACTATCTGCACAAAGCATATCCTCAAATCAAAGTTTCTTATCTTATTGATGCAAACCATACAAAAAGTATTGAGCAAACAATTGCAGCTTTGGGTTTCACGCCTTTTATTATAAGTCCGCATCATAAAATAGTAACAAGCGATTATGTCAAGCAGTGTCACAAAGCTGGTATCAAGGTCATTCCTTGGACAGTCAATACGAAAGAAGAAATCGAGCAACTAAAAGCCGTGAAAGTTGATGGCATTATTAGCGATTACCCCAATTTGTTTTAACAAATACTTCGCATGGTTCGCTTAGAATAAAAATATCAGTTTCAGTGTGTCTCAATGCCAGAGAAACCATGTACAGCCAAAGCAAAGTAGTCCCTTGATCGTCCTAAACTACTTTGCTTTGGCTTTGTTTTTTAATGCTTTGTCAATATATTCCCGCCCCTTCTGGACCAAAAATTCAGAGCGGTGATAATCCCAAAGGTTACAGATATTATAGGGAATGTCCACCACCACATCGGGCCGGTATAAATCAACAATCATACGGCTCATTTTCCTGCGCATCACATAGTATGACGCTTGGAGTATATCCAACGAATTCGAAGTCCTTGTATCCAGTTTTTTGATAACAGAATATTGTTTATCCGGTTTAGATTCCAGATTAACCGCTATGATTAGGTTCTCTTTCTTGGTGACATGATTTATAGGCAATGGATTGAGTACCCCGCCATCAACATAGACATGATTGTCGTCTTCTACAGCTGTAAACACCGCGGGAATGGCAATCGACGCCCGAATGGCATCATACATACTTCCAAAGTCCAGCACAACCTCCTTTTCGTAGTTTAGATCTGTCGCAACGGCTTTAAACAAAATAGGGAAAGTCTCAATATTAGCATCCGGAATCACAGATTTCAAGGCGTTAAACACCTTGATCCCCTTCATCATCCCCAGTCCCTTCCAGCTAAAATCCATCATATTAAAGACCGATTTCTTCGTCAGGCGCTGCATCCATTCTTCCAGAACATCCATCTTCCCCTGTGCATAGATACCACCGACAAGCGCTCCTATTGAACAACCTACCACCTCATCGATTTCGTAGCCCAGCTCTTCAAGACGTCGAATAATACCAATATGCACCAGGCCTCTTGCACCACCCCCGCCCAGAACAAGGGTAACTTTACGATTTAAAAAAGCTTTCTCCACCATAGTTATACAAATACTTGAAACACTTGTTTACATCCATGCAACAATGTAAACAGATAATCATCGTTATTATATGTATTTTTGATTACAATATACGCAGTAAAAAAAGAAATATGAAAATAGAAATTTGGTCGGACATCATTTGTCCTTTTTGTTATATTGGTCTGACAAAGCTTGAACTAGCTCTTCAGGAGTCCACAAGTAAGCCATCCGCTAAAATCATCTGGAAATCATATCAGCTTAACCCTGATTATCCCCAAGATGCTCCAGCAATGCCAACCTACGATTACCTCGTTCAAACGAAAGGCATGAGTATGGACGATGTCGTTGCGATGACCTCACAGCTCAGTGCACAAGGAAAAGAGCTGGGTATTGATCTGAACTTTGAAAAAGCAATCGTTGTAAATACAAAAAAAGCACATCGTCTGATCCATTTTGCCCAAGCGCAACAAAAAGGCACTCAGATCAAGAAAGCCTTATTTAAAGCTCATTTTACGGATGGTCTTGATGTAAATAACAACGAGGTGCTCAGCACGATTGCTACGCAAGAGCATCTTTCCGCTCAGGAGGTAAAAAACTTATTGGAATCAGATGAATATGCTTATGATGTTGCACAGGATATTCAAGAAGGTGTCAGCTTAGGACTCCGAGGTGTCCCTTTCTTTGTATTTGACAGAAAATATGCTATCCCCGGAGCGCAGCCCATGGAAGTCTTTCACAACACCATAAATGAATGCTTAGGCAGTCAGCCAACACCGCTTGAACGCAGAGGCAAAGAAGGCCCTTCATGTGATCCTGAAACAGGAAAATGTGAATAAAGAAAGGAAAAATTATTGTTTAATTTTACTATTTTCGCAAGCTTATAACGACAAACAAATTTGGTATAAATGCAGTTAACCAAACTAGAAATTAAAGGATTTAAAAGTTTCGGAGACAAGATCACGATCAACTTCAATGATGGTGTCACAGCGATTGTTGGCCCCAATGGATGTGGGAAGTCCAATGTGGTCGACGCCATACGCTGGGTGCTGGGAGAGCAGAGCACAAAGATGCTTCGCTCCGATAAGATGGAAAATATTATCTTCAATGGAACGAAAAATAGAAAACCGGCAAACCTTGCAGAGGTCTCGCTGACCTTCAACAACAACAATAATATTTTGCCAACGGAATTCTCGACAGTAACCGTCACGCGGAAGCTGTTTCGCAACGGCGATAGTGAATATCGATTGAATGATGTCAAATGTCGTTTAAAAGATATCACAGATCTGTTCCTGGATACCGGAGTTGGTGCGGACAGCTATTCGATCATCGAATTGAAAATGATTGATGAAATTATCAATAATAAAGATAATTCACGTCGCAACCTCTTCGAAGAAGCATCTGGAATCTCTAAGTATAAAGTTCGTAAAAAACAGACTTTGGCAAAGCTGAGAGATACTGAGGCCGATCTTAGCCGTGTAGATGACTTGCTTTACGAAATCACAAAGAACCTCAAATCATTAGAAAATCAAGCTAAAAAAGCTGAAAAATATACCTCACTTAAAGCAGAATACCGCCAAAGCAGTATAGATTTGGCTTATTATAAAATAGCAGATTTCTCGACTGAATTGGAAAGACTTCAAACACAAGAATCCAAGGTTCAGAAAGATGCTGCCAATGCACATCAAAATATCCTGAATGCGGAAACGGAACTCCAATCACTCCGCCAGACAAATTTGGAACAGGAAAAAAACCTTTCGGTACAGCAAAAAACAACGCAGGAATTTGTCAATAAAATCCGAGGTTATGAATCGGAAAAGAAGATCAAAAACGAAAAGGTCAAAAATCTTCAAGATAAAGAGAACCGGTTGAACCTCGATATCAACAGCGATAAACAACAGCTTAATCATGTACTCTACACCATCAAACGACTGAATGAAGAATTGTTTGATGAACAAAATAAACTCGATTCGTTAAAAACGAATCTTGAATCGGATAAATCCGAAGTCGACGAACTGAGGGGACAGCAACAATCGGCAAAGGGAAAGCTTGATCTTTTTAATAAGAGTAATGCTGAATTACAGGCAAAAATCTACAAATTAGAAAAAGATCTTGCCGTATTTACCATTCAGAAAGAAGCCCTCCTCCAAGAATCTGTTCGCAATAGTGTAGATACAGAAGCAAAAGAAGCCGAATTGCAGCAGTTTAATTCTGCTGTTACTGAACTGGAAGGCCGTGTGGAAGCACAGCAGTTACAGTATGACTCAGCAAACCAGCTGGAAGAAGAGCTCCAAGGACAGATCAGTCAGTGCCAGGCAAACCTAGAAGAACTTAAGGCCCAGCTTGCCAAAGACCTCCGTCTGGTAGATGCCAAACAAAACGAATACAACCTCACGAAATCTCTTGTTGATAATTTAGAAGGTTTCCCCGATTCCATTCGGTTCCTCAAGAAAAATGCAGGATGGAAAAAGCAACCTCCGCTCCTATCAGATGTCCTTTTCTGTCAGGAAGATTATCGCGTGGCTATTGAGAACTATCTAGAGCCTATAATGAATCACTATGTTGTCGAAACACAACAAGATGCTGTTCAAGCAATTCAGCTATTGAGCGATGCCGCAAAAGGAAGAGCTAATTTCTTTGTTTTAGATGCCATAACACACTCGCCAAACGCTGCCCCTGCACCAAATGACAATTTGATGTCTGCGTTGGATGTGATTACAGTAGACGAAAAGTACAAGGCTTTATGTACGATGCTGCTCCAGCAGGTCTTTATTCTTAAACATGACAATGAAAAAGAACTGGATGAAAAGCTACCTGCTCTGGGACAGGTGATTCTGCAAAAAAATGGACGTTATTCGAAACATCATTTGGGTCTTTCTGGTGGTTCCGTGGGATTATTTGAGGGCAAACGTATCGGAAGAGCGAAAAACCTCGAAGTGCTATCCCAAGAAATCAAAACCTTAAATCAGGAAATAGCAAAACTTGAAGATAAAATAACCGCCGAAACAGCTCGCTTGGATGTACTACGCGGCAATTCGCAGAAAGAGTTAATCGATGAGCTTCGTTTTCAGCTCAATAGACTGAATAATGAATTAATTACTGTCAAAACAAAGCAAGAGCAATATCAAGCCTTCATCAATAACTCCCAGGCCCGTAAAAAAGATATTCAGGAGAAAATTGAAAGTATAGAATCAGATTTAAGGATTGCCGAGCCACAGCTTCAGGAGCTGCGCCAGGAAAAAGAACAAAGTATCGCCGAATTATCGACTTTACAGGACCAGTTCCATGAAATAGCTGAAATACTTAACGAAAAATCGACCGCATACAATCAAGAGAATATCGCTTATCATCAACAGTTAAACAAAGTTTCCAATATCACGAAAGATCTCGAATTTAGAGAGACGCAGAAGGATGACCACGAACTCCGTCTGGAGCGAAACAGTGCAGAATTAGTTGAAGTGCAAGAAGCGTTAAGAACAACCATTCCATTTGAAGATGAAGAAGATCAGGATCTTATTGCCATGTATGAGCAGAAGATTGCTTTAGAAGATGGTCTTAAAGAATTGGAAGACAACTACTATGCAGATAAGCAGAAAATCAATAATCTCGAAGACGCCCTGACACAGCAGCGTCGTTCAAAAGAGCAGAGTGACTTTCTTATTTCAGAGATCAAAGATAAAAAAACAGGTCTGCAGATCGACCTCAATGCCTTAAAAGAACGCCTTTCCGTTGAATTCAACATTGAATTGAAAGATCTAATTGACCGTGAAGATGCGCCTGAGATCACAGAAGATCAAGCGACATTGGCAACCAAATGTAGCAAACTCAAGAAACAGCTTGATGAATTTGGAACGATCAATCTGATGGCAAAAGAGGCTTTCGACGAGATGAACGAACGCTATGATTTCATTAACAAAGAGAAAGCTGATTTAATTGAAGCAAAAGGATCCTTGATGGCAACAATAAAAGAAATTGACGATACCGCTCAGGTTCAGTTTATGTTTACATTTGATGCCGTGAGGAATAACTTCGTTAAAGTATTCCGTTCGCTATTTAACGAAGAAGACAGCTGTGACCTGGTACTCACAGACCCGAGCAATCCGTTGGATTCAGATATCGACATTATTGCAAGACCCAAAGGGAAAAGGCCGCTGTCTATCAATCAGCTTTCGGGTGGTGAAAAGACCTTGACTTCAACAGCTCTCTTATTCTCACTCTATCTTTCTAAACCGGCACCATTTTGTATCTTCGATGAGGTGGACGCTCCTTTAGATGATACGAATATTGATAAGTTCAACAATATTATCCGGGATTTTTCGAAAAATTCACAATTTATCGTAGTCTCACACAATAAGAAAACGATTGCAAGTACAGACATCATCTATGGAGTAACCATGGTGGAACAAGGTGTATCCCGTGTAGTAGCAGTAGATCTAAGAGAAGTTGCCTAGAGCGCAGCAAAATACACAATAAATAAGGCGGACCGGATGTACATCTGGTCCGTCTTATTTTATATATATATCGATTTAAGTTCCGCCCGACTTTAATGAGACTCTTTACTGCAACAAACAGTGAATTGCTCTGAGCTTATTTCATGTCGCAGATCAATATAAGGATAGCGAGCAGACAGCTGATTCCCCCAATAAATAAACCGACTGATAACCAACGGGCCCGCTACTAATCCCGCCAATGCCCCTGCCATTCGTAGAGGCAAATCCACCAATGCAACACAAGCTCCAAGTGCTGTACCACGCATCTGTAATGCAACTTTTTTATGACTGCCCCCCCTACACAACTATATTTCGAGTACAAATATGCTACGGATCAAAAAGCTAAACATTGACTCAAGTCAAAAAAAGGCTTTAAGTCGAAAATGGGACCTGAAAAATAAAAAGCCCAGAGTGGGGAACTCTGAGCTTTCGTTAGCCATATATTAACCTATTTTATGAAAAGTATTTGTAATGAAAACGTCGCATTTTTGAATTCATTATAAGAATAGATGCCATTTAACATTTTTTAACATTTAGAATAAACGGAGGATCAGCTCAATTAAGCGGGAACAGAATCGTATTTTTTCGTACTCTTGAAGCGATCCCCCATTCGACAAAAAAGCTCGAAGTGGGGAACTCCGAGCTAACCTAACCAATTATTAACCTAAATTTATGAAAAGTCTTATTTATGCAAACAGCCTTTTTTGCTGTTTAGAATTCTAAACGTAAGTGAAGAGCTTATTATTACACATCCCATTCGGAATTATATGAAATTTGACGTTTTTTAACAATTCAATAAGTAACTTTAGGAAAACGAACGTATAAATCAATAGCATATGGCAGAATACGATTTAAATGAACTTCAGAAGATCTACGAAAACAAAGATGTTTTAAACTATCTGGAACAGCATGGCATTCTGGAGATAAAAAAATTCAATGATGTTTACGATTATGAAAAGGAGCTTTACGAGCTCCAAGTCAAGCTCTTAAAACTTCAATATGAAATCATTGAAAAAGGAAAACGGGTACTGATTATTTTTGAAGGCAGGGACGCTGCGGGTAAAGGCGGTACAATTGGCCGTGTAACCCAATACCTGAATCCCAAAAAGGTGCGCGTTGTTGCATTGCCTAAACCAACCGAGGAGGAAGCTGGACAATGGTATTTTCAACGATATATCAAACAGCTCCCCAATGCTGGGGAAATTGTGATTTTCGACCGCAGCTGGTATAACAGAGCTGTTGTTGAACCAGTATTTGGATTTTGCACCAAGGAACAGCACGAGCTGTTTATGAACCAAGTTCCTGAATTTGAGAAGCAGTTAATCGACGATGACATCATCCTTATCAAATTATTCCTGAATATCAGCAAAGAAGAGCAGGCCGAAAGATTAAAAGAGCGAAAAGAAGATATCCTAAAACAATGGAAAATCGGTGTGCTGGACGAGCAGGCGCAGGAGAAATGGGATGTTTATACGGGTTATATTGAAGATTTATTTAAAAAGACAAGCACCAAAAAATCGCCTTGGTTAGAAATTACCAAAGATAACAAGAAAAAGGCCCGCTTAGCGTCCTTCAAACTGATTATCAATGCGCTTGTTGGAAGTGAGCAGGAAAAAATAGATTCTTTCGTTACAAAACACGACTAAATGACTGTCGGTCTGGTAAGATATCATTATAAAAAAACAGGAGGAAAAGTATTACCTCCTGTTTTTTTATAATATTAAAACGAATTAAGATACAAGTATCGTAGTTTCTATTTTAGGTCCTGCGGCCAGCACGGAGTCCGGCATTTCATTATTGAATTTTTCAAAATTCGAAATGAACAGCTTCGCCAAGCGTTTTGCTTGCATGTCATAAGCCTCATCATTGTTCCATAAACCGCGTGCATCTAAAATTTGTGCAGGAACATGCTCTCCACAGCTCGTTGGATATTCCAATCCAAAAATATCATGCTTATTAAACTGAGATTCCAGTAGTGAACCGTCCATGGCCGCGCGAATTAGCGATCGTGTATAATTCAGCTTAATACGTCTACCTATTCCGTAAGGACCAGCAATCCAGCCTGTATTCACTAGCCAAACTTTGATGTTACAATTTTGCTCTAGTTTCGAACGCAGCAAGGCCGCATATTTTGAAGGATGGAGCGGTAAAAATGCCTGTCCAAAACAGGTTGAAAATGCTGCTGTAGGCTCCTTTATCCCGACCTCTGTACCGGCAACCTTTGCTGTATAACCACTGACAAAATGATATACCGCCTGATCGGTGGTCAACAATGAAATGGGAGGAAGTACTCCAAAAGCATCTGCTGTAAGGAAAAAAATATTTTCTGGTTCATTGCCAATTCCATTTATTTCGGCATTTTCCATAAAATCGATGGGATAGGATACCCTCGTATTCTCTGTCTTGCTAATATCGTTATAGTCAGGTCGATCAAATTCATCCAACACAACATTTTCAAGGAGAGCCCCAAAACGAATTGCGTGAAAGATCTCAGGTTCTTTGTCTTCTGACAACCCTACACATTTGGCGTAGCAGCCGCCTTCGAAATTGAATATTCCCCTTTCGCTCCATCCATGCTCATCATCACCAATCAACTTTCTGTTTCTATCAGCCGACAGGGTCGTTTTCCCTGTACCTGAAAGTCCGAAAAATAACGCTGTCTCCCCTTCCTTCGAAGTGTTCGCCGAGCAGTGCATAGAAAGCACATTATGCTGGAATGGCAAAATAAAGTTCAATATTGAAAAAATGCTCTTTTTAATCTCCCCCGTGTAACCGGTCCCTGCAATCAGTACTATCTTTTTTGTAAAGTCAATCGCGACAAAATTTTCGTTGATAATGCCATATTGATGCGGCTCATCGATAAGCAGCGTCGGGGCGGCTAAAATCGACCAGGCTGGCTGGGCATCTGGATTTGGCTCCGGCCGTAGAAACAGGTTATTGGCAAATATACTTTGATAAGCTGTTTCCGTAATAACACGTAAATCTATTTGATAAGCTGGATCAGCCCCTGCAGCACAATCTCTTACATAGATGATTTGATCACTTAAGTGAGCCGCTACTTTCGAGAGTAGTGCTTCGAAATTAGCCGGAGACATTCGTTGATTGATCTCTCCCCACCAAACGCTATCTTTAGTTAAAGAATCTTCGACCAGAAACCGATCTTTTGGCGATCTTCCAGTAAATTTCCCTGTATCAGCAGCTAGCGCTCCCGTATCAGAAAGTCGACCTTCGTGATTTGCTAAGGCATGTTCGACCAATTCAGAAACAGGCAATTGATAAAATACATTTTTTGTACTATCAATTTTTAAATATTTCAAATCAGGCGCGTTTCCAATGTTACCCTTTTTCATATTTTTTGTTTGTTTTAAAATGTGCCCAAATTTAAAGGCATTTTTCGCTAAAAACAAAACTTAATTACCTAAAAATCAAGCTTATTGTACAAAAAACACAAAAACAAAACACTCATTAACAGCAACTTATAGAGGTAAAAAAAATTAAACTTTTTAGCATATTTTTTTAGCACATCAATTTATCACCATCAAAAAATATCACATATTTTTCGTAAATTGTTCCAAGCTTTACAAATATTAATAAGGTAAAAACAGATCATTAAAAGACATATCATCTGCGAATGAAATTACATGCCATAGAAACGGGATTTTTCAAACTTGATGGCGGTGCAATGTTTGGCGTTGTCCCCAAGAGTATCTGGAACAAAACAAACCCGGCCGACTCAAACAATATGTGTACCTGGGGAAACCGCCTGCTCCTCATCGAGGACAGTAATCGTTTAATGCTGGTCGATACAGGATTGGGAGACAAACAAAATGAAAAATTCTTCAGCTATTATTATCTTCATGGCGATGCAACGCTGGATAAATCATTAAAAAATAGTGGGTTTGACAGAAGTGATATCACCGATGTCATCCTTACACACCTGCATTTCGATCATTGTGGTGGCGCTATCGCCCGCCAAGGTGAACAACTCGTTCCGGCTTTTAAAAATGCTCATTTTTGGAGCAATAGCGATCATTGGTCTTGGGCTACCGATCCTAATCCACGCGAAAAAGCTTCTTTCTTAAAAGAGAACATTTTACCAATACAAGAGAGTGGGCAATTAAAATTTGTCGAAGATCACCAAAATCCTTTCGGAAGCAATATTGCTATCCGTTATGCACACGGTCATACAGAAGCGATGATGCTGCCTCAGATACTGTATAAAGGCAAAACGATCCTCTATATGGCGGATCTATTGCCATCGGTGGGACATATCCCCATTCCTTATGTTATGAGCTATGATGTTAGACCTCTCGTGACCATGGAGGAACGCAACAGCTATTGGAATGAGATCGTCGATAATGAATACATCTTATTTTTCGAACACGATCCGATACATGAATGCTGTACACTTCAGCGTACTGAAAAAGGTATTCGGGTAAAGGATATTTTCAAACTGAGCGACATTTAGCTGAGACGTTTATAGAAGATGAAATAGGATATAAAAAGAATATACAAAAAAGGCTACTTTAAAGTAGCCTTTTTTGTATCGAATATATTTTAAAACCTAAAGCCCAAAGCCCAGTAATTTTCAAAAAACCATATTTGTTGAGAGGCTTTATCTACGCCTCTTCTTCCAGTTGTACGAATGTTTGTTAAATCAGTCCAGCCCGTTTTGAAATTCCCCTGAAGGTAGAGTCCTTTATAAAAACGGTAGTGCAAACCAACTTTTGCCGAAGCGCCATACCCTGCAATGTTCCAAAAATGGTTAGCTCCTTCACCAAAAAGATGTACGTCGGAACGAGGAATCAATAAGCCTACATCCACACCCGATTCCATCGTCAATACCTGTTGACCCTTGCGGTTATTGATGATGTCGTCATAACGCTCTAGCCCTACTGAGGCAAAGTTATAGCCATCGGTGTGTTCAAATGTCAGCATGGCGGAGTCTACAGTAATCAATTCACCGTTATATTGACCAGCGCGATTTCCTGTCGGAATACCAGGGCTAGAAATCTCTTCACCGATAAAACCCGAAATTTTCACCTGTTGCGGAATATCGACCACATATTTCATATGGTCCCATCCCAATGAAATGGAATAATTATCCTTGATATAATAACCAAAGTGCAGATTAAATTGCGGAATAGTCAGTCTGCTAGGATCAAAATACGTTGAACCAAATTTAGTTGGCCTGTCACCCGCTTTTACATCATGCAGAATAAAATCATAATTAGGACCCGTAAAATGAATATCTGATTTCGCGTAAGAAGAGAAGTTGTACCCCCAAAAGAAGAAGAATTTGCCCTTGTTACTCTCTGTTCTCAAATTTTTCGGTTTGAAAATGCTTTTTCCTATCTCAGGATTTTCTTGGGCAAATAAGGCAGAAACACTTAGTGCAAGTGCTCCAATCGTTAAAAATATTTTTCTCATATCGGTGCTAAAAACGTTGGGCAAAAGTACCGGCATTCTATTTTATAAGCAAATAAAAACAGTGGAAATTGGTAAAATATGACGAAGATCACAGAAATGTCATTCGATTTAAAAAACAAACCTTCTTGACTTCTCAAGCACCGAGAGCAGTTAAAGCAAACTAGCAAGTTCTTTCTGTCGAGTAACATCAGACACTTTCAAAAAAAAGCTGCTTTCCGGGAAAGCAGCTTTTCATTTTATTTCTAAAGAATTATTATCCTTGATTTTTGCGGATGATATTCAAAGCTCCACCGGCTTTAAACCACTCGATTTGTTGCGCATTGTAGGTATGATTCGCCAAAATCTCTTCCGAAGTACCATCAGCATGATGTAACACAAGCGTTAATGGTTTACCTGGAGCAAATTCTGTCAGACCGATAATATCAATGGTATCATTCTCCTGAATCTTGTTATAATCGTCTTTGTTTGCAAACGTTAATCCCAACATCCCTTGTTTTTTCAGGTTTGTTTCGTGAATACGGGCAAAAGACTTAACTAAAACAGCACGAACACCTAAATGACGAGGTTCCATCGCAGCATGCTCGCGGGAAGAACCTTCACCGTAGTTTTCATCACCGACTACAATTGAACCAATACCGTGTGCTTTATAGTCCCGCTGTGTTGCAGGAACAGGACCATATTCGCCTGTAAGTTGATTTTTAACGCTATCAGTCTTCTCATTGAAGAAATTCAAGGCGCCAATCAACATGTTATTTGAGATATTATCCAAGTGACCACGGTATTTCAACCAAGGACCAGCCATAGAAATATGGTCAGTAGTACATTTACCTTTCGCCTTAATCAATAGTTTCAACCCTTTCAAATCTGTACCTTCCCATGGAGCAAAAGGCTCCAACAATTGAAGACGATCAGAAGTAGGCGCTACATCAACCACCACCGAACTACCATCAGCAGCTGGCGCTTGGTACCCTGGGTCATCTACCGCAAATCCCTTTGTTGGCAACTCATCCCCCACAGGTGGATCCAGCTTCACTTGTTCACCCTTGTTGTTTGTCAAGGTGTCAGTTACGGGATTGAAACCCAAATCACCAGAAATCGCAATCGCAGCTACCAATTCTGGCGATGCAACAAAGGCATAGGTATTTGGATTACCATCTGCACGTTTTGCAAAGTTACGATTGAAAGAGTGAACGATTGTATTTTTCTCTTGTTTATCGGCCCCTACACGATCCCACATACCGATACATGGACCACATGCATTTGTAAAAATTGTCGCATTGAGATCTTCAAAAGTTTTCAGCAAACCATCGCGATCAGCCGTAAAACGCACTTGCTCTGACCCTGGATTAATACCGAATTCAGCTTTTGTGATAAGCCCTTTATCAACAGCCTGTCTTGCAATAGAAGCCGCACGTGACAAGTCTTCATAGGAAGAGTTTGTACATGAACCGATCAATCCCCATTCAACTTGCAGAGGCCAGCCATTTTTCGTTGCTTCTTCACGCATGCGTGAAACCGGAGTATACAAATCTGGCGTAAAAGGACCGTTTAGAGAAGGCTCTAATTCAGACAGATTGATTTCAATTAACTGATCAAAATATTGTTCTGGGTCAGCATAGACCTCAGCATCCGCAGTCAAATGCTGTTTTATAGCATTGGCCGCATCAGCTACTTCGGCACGACCCGTAGCGCGCAGATAACGTTCCATCGATTCGTCATAACCGAAAGTTGAGGTTGTTGCACCAATTTCAGCACCCATGTTACAGATGGTTCCCTTACCTGTACACGATAGCGACTCCGCACCTTCGCCAAAATACTCGACAATGGCACCAGTTCCACCCTTTACAGTCAAAATACCCGCGACTTTGAGGATCACATCTTTTGCTGCCGCCCATCCACTCAACTTACCCGTTAATTTTACACCGATCAGTTTCGGGAATTTAAGTTCCCAAGGTAAACCTGCCATCACATCACACGCATCAGCACCACCCACACCGATCGCAACCATACCTAAACCACCGGCATTCACCGTATGCGAGTCTGTACCGATCATCATACCGCCTGGAAACGCATAGTTTTCCAAAACGACTTGGTGAATAATACCAGCTCCGGGTTTCCAAAAACCGATACCATATTTATTGGATACAGAACTCAAAAAGTTGAATACTTCAGAACTTTCGCTTTTAGCACGAGCCAAATCTTTATCCGCACCCTCTTTCGCCTGAATCAGGTGATCACAGTGTACAGTAGAAGGAACCGCTACCTTTGGACGCCCAGCTTGCATAAATTGCAATAATGCCATCTGTGCAGTTGCATCCTGCATAGCAACGCGATCTGGAGCAAAGTCAACGTAAGAAACGCCACGTTTGTAATCCTCAGTAGCATTGCCATCCCAAAGGTGGGCATACAAAATTTTCTCAGATAAAGTCAAAGGTTTGTTAACCACCTGACGAGCAGCAGAAATGCGCTCATCATATTGGCTATAAACCTTTTTAATCATATCTATATCAAAAGCCATATCTCTCTAATTTATGTTGTTTAATTAAGTTACTAAACCCTATCACTAATTATTTTGTTGGAATAGGCGCAAACTTCGTTAAGTTAATGCCTTCCACAGCAGCTTTATATTCTTCAATATTCGGAATCCGGCCCAAAATCGCTGAAAGAACAACAACCGGAGTTGATGCTAATAAAGACTCCCCTTTTTTACCATCTCTGTCTTCAACGACACGTCCTTGGAATAAACGGGTTGACGTAGCCATTACCGTGTCACCTTTAGCTGCTTTCTCCTGGTTACCCATACAAAGGTTACAACCAGGACGCTCCAAATACATAATATTCTCGTATTCAGTACGCGCAGTACTTTTTGGTAAAGCATCGCTAAATTCAAATCCAGAGTACTTTTGTAAGAATTCCCAATCGCCTTCCGCTTTTAGCTCATCAATGATATTGTATGTTGGCGCTGCAACGACCAAAGGCGCTTCAAACGTAACAACACCTTTTTGCTGTTCAATATTTTTCAACATCTTCGATACGATCTTCAAATCGTCTTTGTGAACCATACAAGAACCGACGAAACCTAAGTCCACCTTTTTGTTTCCACCGTAGTAAGAAAGATCGCGAATTGTATCGTGTGTATAACGTTTCGAAACATCTGCATTATTCACATCCGGGTCGGCGATCATCGGTTCTTCGATAATATCCAGATCAATAACAACTTCAGCGTAATACTTCGCATTGGTGTCTGGAGTTAAAGCAGGCTTAGTACCAGATTTAATTTCCTCAATACGTTTGTTCGCTTTGTCAATTAAGCCCTGCAAAACATTGTTTTTGTTTTCCATGCCTTTATCGATCATAATCTGGATACGGTTTTTAGCGATTTCCAATGATTCGATCAGCGTATTATCCTGTGAAATACAAATAGAAGCTTTCGCTTTCATTTCTGCAGTCCAGTCTGTAAAAGTAAATGCCTGATCCGCTAAAAGCGTACCGATATGAACCTCAATAATTCGACCTTGGAACACATTTTCACCGGCAAACTGTTGCAACATCTGCGCTTGTGTCGCATGAACCACATCACGGAAATCCATGTGTTCTTTCATACTGCCTTTAAACGTAACTTTGACCGATTCAGGGATTGGCATAGAAGCTTCACCTGTCGCTAAAGCTAGCGCCACCGTACCGGAGTCAGCACCAAAAGCAACACCTTTAGACATACGGGTATGTGAATCACCTCCGATAATGATTGCCCACTCATCGATGGTAATATCATTTAATACCTTATGAATAACGTCCGTCATCGAATGGTACACCCCTTGAGGGTCGCGTGCAGTGATCAATCCAAAATCATTCATAAATTTCATCAATTTAGGAATATTAGCTTGTGCTTTTTTATCCCATACCGATGCAGTATGACAACCTGATTGATAAGCCCCATCTACCGTAGGCGAAATTACTGTAGCAGCCATCGCTTCTAATTCCTGCGCAGTCATCAAACCTGTCGTATCTTGCGAGCCAACGATATTCACCTTCACACGCACGTCAGAACCAGCATGTAATACCTTACCTGGCGTTACACCTACCGCATTTTTATTGAAGATTTTCTCCACTGCCGTTAGACCCTGGCCTTCAATTGTAATTTCTTTTGAAGGGGCAAATACTGCTGGCGCTTGAATACCTAAAGTTTCCGCTGCAAAAGTTTGGATCTTTTTACCAAAGACAATAGCATAAGAACCACCTGCTTTAATAAATTCCATTTTTTGAGGAGTCAAAGCTTTCGAAATATCGATTAGCTCCTGCTCGCCGTTATATAATTTTTTAGTCTTGGTATTAATTGTTAAGACAGTACCTGTAGCAACAGAATAAGCTTCTTCAAGAATTGGCTCGTTTTTCTCATTACGGATTACGTTACCATTTTCATCCACTTTCTTCACCCAGTTTTTAAGGTCTATACCGATACCTCCGGTTACGTCCACTGTTGTCAAGAAAATTGGTGAGATACCATTCGTACCACCAACAATTGGTGCAATGTTGACAAAAGGAACGTAAGGGCTCGCTTGTTTACCGGTCCATAGTGCAACGTTGTTTACACCCGACATACGAGATGACCCCACTCCCATTGTTCCTTTCTCAGCAATTAACATAACGCTTTTACCAGGGTGTTGTGCCTGTAATTCAACGATCTGTTGCTGTGCTTCAGGTGTGATCATACATTTTCCATGTAATTCACGATCTGAACGCGAGTGTGCCTGGTTACCTGGCGACAATAAATCTGTCGAGATATCACCTTCACCAGCGATAAAAGTAACCACTTGAATTTCCTCAGCAACCTCAGGCAGTTTCGTAAAAAACTCTGCTTTTGCATAGCTTTCTAAAATATCTTTCGCAACTTCATTGCCTTGCTCAAAAGCTTCTTTCAAACGAGCAGTATCTGCGTCGTATAAGAAAACTTGTGTTTTAAGAACCTCAGCCGCCTGTTTTGCAATAGCTAGGTCTGTGCCCAAAGCCAGGTCCAATAAGACCCTGATCGAAGGACCACCCTTCATATGTGACAACAATTCAAAAGCAAAATCAGGTGTAATTTCAGCAACAACTGATTGACCCAAAATAATTTCCTTCAGAAATTGTGCTTTAACACCCGCTGCAGGCGTAGTACCCGGCAACGTGTTGTAAATAAACAATCTTAAAGATTCAGCTCTATTTTCATTGTTTAAATCTTTAATCTGAGCAATTACCTCACTTAGTAATTCTGCTCCATCAATAGGCTTAGGATGTAATCCTTGGCCTTCTCGTTCTACAACCTCTTGTACGTAATCGTTGTAAATACTCATAGATATCTATCTTTCTATTTTATGGGCAGCATAAAAACACATTATCTTTCTACGCCACCATGTCTGTTATATAATTAAGCTAATACGCCATCTATCGGGTCCCCCTAACAAATCACAAATTAACCCTTCCACTTCATGTTTTGAAGTTGATTCATTTGTCGTAAATCAACTTGTATGACTAATTACAAAAATAGTGAAAATCCAACTTTAAACGCATGCATTCCATTTATTTAAATCAATTTGGAATTGTTCTAAACAGAACTTATGCAATCCCGCCATCTTTCTTTGCAATCCACTAGTTTGCATTTATTTCTTTCAAAAAAAAAGGTGATTTATATTATCAAATCACCTTTTCCTTTTATATACTTTCTACAGTTATATCAATGTCTTTTAATGCTTTCACAGTTTCCAAAGGATCTGTCGCGTTGAAGACAAATGAACCTGCCACCAGCACATCTGCTCCCGCTTTCAATAACTGTGCTGCATTCGCAGTCGTTACTCCCCCATCGATTTCAATCAGCAGTCCATCATTCACGCCCTGTGCCATCGCCCTTAGTTCCTGCACCTTGGCGTAGGTATTCGGAATAAATTTCTGACCACCGAACCCTGGATTAACAGACATGATACACACCAGGTCTAAATCTGCAAGAACATCTTTTAATAGAGCAACCGGTGTATGTGGATTCAATGCGACACCAGCTTTACATCCCAATTCTTTTATAGCAGCTATTGTACGATGCAAATGTGTACATGCTTCGTAGTGCACTGTAATGATCTCAGCACCCGAATCTTTACATACTTGCAGATAACGATCGGGGTCAACAATCATCAAATGTACATCCAAAGGTTTAGCAGCATGTTTTGCAATAGCCTGCATAACTGGAAATCCAAAAGAGATATTTGGAACGAAAACCCCGTCCATAATATCAATATGAAACCAATCTGCCTCACTGTTGTTTACCATGATAATATCATCGTATAATTTTGCAAAGTCTGCAGCAAGAACGGATGGTGCAATTAGATGTGATTTTGTTGACATGTTGTATTTTTTTTGCAAAGATAACAAGTATTTTTTGTTCATCACAGCATTTACCCGATTTAATACCTACAAACGACAATTGGCAGAAGCTGCAGAAAATAAATTATAACTACATTTGTATATTAACATTATATTAAAAATATAGCTCACAGTGGGAAGACTAAAAATAAAGTACAAAAGAGAATTAAATACAACGGAGAACCTCGTCCGAAAAATTGGATTAATACTTATCACTATTATTCTGATCTGTATATTCCTTCCCAAACAGCCTCGTTTTCGCTATGAATTCCAAAAGGGAAAAGTATGGAATCATGAGAATCTGATATCACCTTATAATTTTGCCATATTAAAAACGCAGGAAGAATTGAATGCGGACAAGAAAAGTATCTTGAACACGATTCAACCGATTTATAATGCCAATACGACGACAAGCAAAGAGCAAATTGATCAGTTCAATACCGATTTGGCCGAAAAATGGCAAAGCAGCAAGCTGGATACAACACATGAGAATATTGCGGATTATAGAAATGCCGGCAATGCCATCTTAAGCCATCTCTATGGTAAAGGCATCCTTTCATTGAACAATCGGTTTCAGAACCGCAGCAATGACAAATCTCCAGCTTCCAAGCATTATAATTTCACACTGATCCAGGATAAAGTTGCCAGTCAAAAAAACACGGCCGACTGTTACACCATCGAAAGCTCCTATGGTTACATGGATGAGATCATGCCCAAATTGACCAAAATAAAACAAAAGAGCTGGCTCGAGGAGACTTTAAAAAACTATATTACCATTAACTATATTTATAACGACCAGCAGACGGAGGCCTTGGAACAGAATGCCATTGCTAATATTTCAGCGACACGAGGTGTAGTCCAAAAAGGCGAACTGATCGCCGAAAAAGAAAAAATAATTTCCAATGAAACTTACCAGAAACTCGAATCGCTCCGGAAGGTATACGAAGATGAAGGCAAGATCAGTGGTAATCAAAATTATGTGACATTAGGGCAATTTCTAATCATCTCGCTCGCCCTTTCAATTCTAATGGTTTTCCTTTTTCTTTTCCGTAAGGACATCTATTTCAACAACAGATTGCTGGTCATTATCATGATTGTCATTATAGGTATGCTCGGCGTCCTATCCTGGGCCATTAAAATCAAGATACCGAATCTCTATTATATGCCGTTTTGTGCCGTCCCCATTATTATTCGTATTCTATTTGATACGCGTGTGGCGCTAAATATCCATCTGTTGATGGTGCTGCTGGCGGGTCTTTTTGTACCAAATAGTTTTGAGTTTGTCTTCCTGCAATTTATGGCGGGCATCGTTGCGATCTATAGTATTAAAACATTGGTCAAACGGGAGCAGCTGTTCATTTCCTCGGCTATCATCCTCGGCACCTATTGGATTGCTTATATCGGCTTGGTCGTCACAAGAAACGGATCAATAGACACCATTTACTGGTCTGACCTTCTTCCCTTTTTCGTAAGCGTCATGATCACCTTATTGGCTTATCCGATGATCTATGCATTCGAAAAGTTGTTTGGCATTGTCTCTGATCTCACACTCATGGAACTTACCAATAGTAATTCCAAATTATTGCGGGAACTTTCTTTTAAAGCTCCGGGAACCTTTCAGCACTCCCTACAGGTGGCTAATCTAGCGGAAGCCGCTATCTACAAAATCGGCGGGAATCCACTGTTGGTCCGCGCCGGAGCCCTATACCACGATATCGGAAAATTGACAAACCCTCAATTTTTCATCGAGAATCAGAAGACAGAAAAAAATCCGCATGACGAGCTTTCACCGGAACAAAGTGCGCAGATTATTATATCACATGTCATCAAAGGGGTCGATATTGCCAAAAAACATCAATTGCCCGACGTGATCCTTGATTTTATCCGCACACACCACGGAACGACGCGTGTTGACTATTTTTATAACGTTTTTGTCAAGAACAATCCCGACAAACTGGTGGATGAGTCTTTATTTACCTACCCCGGCCCTATTCCTTTTTCAAAGGAAACAGCCGTACTCATGATGGCAGATTCGGTCGAAGCCGCATCCCGTGCGTTAAAAGAACCATCGGAAGAGTCTATCAATAATCTTGTCGATAAGATTATTGAACATAAATTGATGCGGGGACAGTTCAATAATAGTAACATTACGCTAAAAGATATCACCGAATCGGCAGTTATTTTTAAGGCAATGCTCAAAAGCATCTACCATGTTCGGGTAGATTACGATTTAAGCAAAAAAACAATGTAATTTTAATTGTCAAACAACAAATTGAATTTCAAACGCTTATTGCAACGTTACATTTTTTTTGCATTTTTTTTATTATTTAGACTTTGCAGAATCAAATAATTGCCTTATGTTTGCAATGTCAAAACGAGGAAGGGTGCCTGAGTGGCCGAAAGGAACAGTTTGCTAAACTGTCGTACTGGAAACGGTACCGCGGGTTCGAATCCCGCCTCTTCCGCAGACAACAGCGCTTTCAGAGAAATCAGAAAGCGCTTTTTTTTTGTTTCTGGTGAAAGACAGCACCAAAAACAGCACCTTGTTTAAAATCCAGCAGAAAGCGGTTCATGAGAACAAGACAGTTCAAGAACACCTATAAAATTTAGCTATCGAATCCTACTCTTCACATAGTCCATCGTAATCCGTACAATTTTTAAAACAATTGAAAAAAATGTTTTAAATTCTCAAGCCAATTAGGGCTGACGTCCTCGGGTTGTGTTCGTATTGTGTTCGTACCACCTTCGGAGATGAACAATCTGGCGACCATTATTGACCTAATTCCGACCAGATAATTCCTGTACAGAGTCTGGTCGGAATCAGGTCAGCATTTGTACAATATCTGTATCGCATCCGAATAAGGTACGAAGCAGGTACGAACAAAAGGCAAGTTACATTCCTGAACATCGTTGTACAGTCTTTAGGCCCCAATAAGTATTGCAAATATTTTATCAATTTATTACATTGTGTTTGATTTTCATAACGCTATTAGATTGTTAAAAGCAATTTGTCCAACTTTGGCAATATGAAACAGCTTAAAAGAACAGGTCATCTACAAATTCCCTTCGGTACGCTCGAACTTGTACTCCTGACAGATGGTTATTTTACACTAGAAACATTACAGCCTACCCTTGCCCCAAAAATACAGTCTCAACTAGTCGAAATGGAACTGCAAAGGCTTTCACTTTCAACAAAGATCTACCAAGCACCCATCATCATCATGCTGATTAAACAACAGAATCGATACATACTCATTGATACTGGTGAGGGACATTATGACACCGACAAAGCCGGAAATTTAATGGAAAGTCTGCTTTTAGCGAATATTGACTGTAATAAGATAACAGATATTCTCATTACGCACGCACATCGCGACCATATCGGTGGCATATTGGATTCCGATGGTTCACCCAATTATCCAAACGCAACATACTACATGGCTAAACCCGAATTTGAGTTCTGGATGTCAGATCGTCCTGATTTTTCGAAGAGCGAAAATCCAGAAATTGCTCAAGCTAGCATCGATTTAATACGAAAAACACTCGTTGCTATTGAGGTCAAATTACAGCTATTTGAACCGGGCGATCAACTATTTTCCTGCATTCATACAGAATCAGCAGCTGGGCATACCCCAGGACATATCATCTATACAATAAAATCCGACAATAGAGCAATTACAAATCTTGTTGATCTGATACATTCACCGATCCTAGTTTCCCAGCCTCATTGGGGAACTCAATGGGATATTGACTTCGATCGTGCTGTGGATACACGGATAAAAATACTTGATCGCTGTTATCAAGAACAGACACTTGTGCTCGCATCTCATATGCCTTGGCCGGGGATAGGCTTCATTGGTAGAAAAAACAACGGTAAAGAATTGGAGTGGATTCCTAAAAACAGCATTAACTAAAATCTCTTTTCCAAAAGACACACAGCAGACAAATAATCTCCTTCAATTCCTGAAAATATTCAAAATGCTCTCTTTCATAATTTTTGTTTTCATCATATCCAATTTTTTGTAGCAAATGACATTCTCAAGGATTATAAAATATCGTTTCTGGCACTATACAAAAAAATACCTGAAACCAGTGATAAGGGGTATGGGCCAATTCAGCTATTTTTGTAGGAAAGAAGAGTGAAAAATGAAAAAGTTAATTGGATGCTATTTTATTATTTTAAGCATCGGACCACTTTGCTTAAAAGCGCAGGAAAATTTAAAGTTTGACGATAATTTCAACGTATGGAACATACAGAAAGGCCAGTCAGCAACTGTTTTTGCAGCCAAAGCTTACGTCCGTGCTCAACCCAGTCTAAAGGCAGCAATCGTAGATTCTTTATCCGTCGGAAATGTCGTTACGATCAATAATAATCCCATCAAAGGAAATACACTAAAAAATTTTTATGCTCCTTGGTATGAGATAAGTTATTCCGACGGTAACAGCAAAAAGAATGGATTTATTTGGCTTGGACTATTAGCGCTCGGAAAACAGACCGCATCAGACGGCTCGCAATATATTTACGGTTTTGAACGTTTCACCAAAGGTATCAACGAACAGGAACAGGATCATTTCTCAACCGGGGTAAAACTTATCGACGCAAATGGAAATTTTCTAGCTGAACACACCTTCCCTTTCGCCTATTCAGAACAAACCTTCTCCCAAAGTAAATTGCTGCCAGCAATGGGGCTGCAAAATGTCAAACACATTATTCGCATCGAATTTCTGGGCGAAGCTTGTGGCATACCCTCTGAATATAACTATGTGGCCTGGACGGGACGGCAGCTGGTTGATCTTCCTAGCCGATATTCGGTTAGTGATGCTGGTGTGTTCTATTACGATGAAAAGATTCTTTTCCCTTCCGAACACGGAAAAAATAATCAGATTATCTATAAATACATTGAAGAGGGAGAAGTTATCGACGATAATGCGGAAAATCCAAATTTTAGGGTCACAAAAAAGAGTGAAGAATTTCTATGGAACGGCATTGGCTTTGAAAAGCTTTCGAAAGCTAAATAGTATTTTAAACAGATTTCAATATACTGAATACATACAAGAATTAATAAATGGAAGAAAAGAATATATATGATTTGTTCTACAGCGGACAACTAGACCTCTTTATTATTGAAGGAGAAAATCAACTACGACAAAACGATCAAGATGTGACGCTTTGGACACACCTCGCCATCGCCTACCACGATCAGCTATTTTATGAGGGCCACGAAGCTATTTTCGATGTGATTCAGGAAAAAATGATTCCCTATTTTCAAAAAGCATTGGCCATCGAACCTAATAATGAAACGACTCTATATCATATACTGAATTATGTTTTAGACAATCAAGCAACACTAGCGCAAATTGGTCGACCAAAATCCCATATTACCGAAGACAATAAAGGTTTATTTATCGAATATGCAAAAAAATTAATCGCTTCCCCAAATATGTCCGGATATGGTCACAACTATTTAACCAATATCTACGAAGGACTCCAGGATGATACAGCTTTGCTCCCAGCTTTGGAGGCGAGTATTGATTTCGTTAAAGAAACATTCAAGGATGAACGAGAAACCTCTGATCATAATTTTTCCCTCTTTTGGATAAAGAAAATATATCTGCTCGACCGTACAAAACAGATCAACACATCCAATATTTTAGCTTTAATGGAAGCAGATTTTAAGCATTTCATCAGCAGCAACGAAATGAATTATGTGGATCTTGCTGAAATTGCTTACGAAAACAAAGCAATCGACCTAGCATTGCAGATTTTACTTAAGCTCATCAAAGGGGAAAACTCAGCCGTGCATATCCATCAGGAGCTGGTTAAATGGCATACTCGATTTGAAGAATTGATTGCCGAGGGGTATGAGCACCCTGAGGTCTTCTACTATCAGCTTATCATTGAGCGTAATTACTCGGAAGAAATCGGAATCCCGCTTGACTATTATTATCTCCATGCACTCAAATTGATCGACGCCTATCCTGACTCTTACGTCGGTTACCATTTTGCGGCAGCCTATCTCTATGACGAGGGACAGTATGCTGCTGCTATTCCATATCTGACTATGGTAGGCGAACGGAAATGGAACGCAACATCCTGGCGACGTCTAGTTGAATGCACTTTTAAAGCCAATGGAACAGTTTACGATCAGGTCCCTACTTTCAATGACCTTCCCCGTGAATGTTACAATGAAGCTGTTATGCTATCTGATTTCATTCACTCCCTGGACAACTTAACCGCAGTCGATCAGTCTGCACTACAATTGCTCGTCCTCGGACTTTACCGTCAAGCCTACGACGCCTTCAAGGACTATTTTGAACAAAATAAATACGAAAGTGACTATTTTGGAGGCAGTCACAATAGGGCCATGAATTGCAATAATCTAGCTTTAGCTTATAAAGAAGCCGGTGAATTGGAAACCTGTTACGCTATCGCAACCGAAGGATTAAGCTATTCCGACTTTGAAGAACTTCATTTCACCCGAGCCGATACCTTGTCAGCCTTGGAAGATTACGTACGTCTCGAGCAAGTACTTCAACAGTACTTTGACACCTATCAGATCTCGTTGGAAGCCACTCTTGCGCAGCAAGAATTTACTTCGGAAGAAGACGAAGAGGACGAAGAAACGGAGTCTGCCATATTTCCTCCTTGTTACCGCATGCTTATGCATCAAATCGACGTCGAATATCAACTGGGTCGTACAGCGGACATTCAATCCCGGGCGCAACAGCTTCTGGAGTTTATTTACAAATTCTATATTGATCATCCCAATTTAGACGAATATCACTACCGTGACTTTGAAGCGTCAAAGAATGGGATCGAGCATATTATCTATCAGATAACCGAACAGGATAATTTAGCGCAACGCATCTCTTATTACGAACAAATGGCTAAACAATATCCACACGAGGCCCAGCCTCAATATGTGTTGATGCAGCTATATAATGAAAAGAGCAACTACAAAGCCATGAACATCGCTGCGCAGCAATATCTTAAAAATAAACCGGAATTTATTATCGACAATTTCGACAAGGCAAAAACACTCTATCTCATCATTAAAAGCCATTATTACCTTATGGAATTTAGTGCAGGTAAGGAAACATTCCAAAAGCATGATAACTGGGTCCAATCGATCATGGAGCCTAATGACTATGTTCTTTGGTTAAAATTCGGCATTGAACTTTTGGCCGAAAGCGGAGCTATAAACGAAGTAGATAAATACGTCAAAGTTTTCAACGGTATTTATGCCCAACACGATTGGGGTTATGACGATGATGTCGAATCGGTTAAATTGGCAGAAGCACATGTGAACTATAAAACTGGGAATCTGAAAAAAGCACACAGCTTACTTGATGAAGTGCTTTCCTATTCGGATCACTCTCCTCTGGCTGATGAATATAAACGTACCTGGAAAAAGCCAGGCTTCTTCTCTGGTTTTAAATTTTAAGTACTTCTTTTGCTTAAAAAAAGAAAGAATTCCAAACGTCGCTCCATGTTATTCGGCCCTCAGAACCCAAATAACATGGAGCGAATAAAAAAGTCCTTAATGCCAAAAAAAGTTAAAAAGGAAGCAGATTCTGCCCAAAACGACTATATTTGAACTGACATGGCAATTAAGCGACTTATACTACTTTTTTTAACCTTAGGTTTTCTGTTAAGTGCACCCGGCGCTTTTGCCTGCCATAAAATGAATGCACACAGCAGTCACACCCAAGATGATGCTACCACTGACAAAAAGGACCATTGTTGTGCAAAATTTAAATCTTCCAAAAAAAAGGCTTTCTGTAAACATCATAAAGCCTGTAAAAATTGTAATTGTCAATGTGCTTATAGTTGTACGATTTTGGCAATTTCCAACCCTCTTGAAAAAGGTCATGAGCTTTGCGGTATAGCCATCAAAAAAAATTATAAACCCATAGCGCCAACATTTATTTCTGAAGGATATTTCTGTCCCTGGGTTCCGCCAAAAATAAGTTAATTCTCGTATTGATCATTTATCAATCATTTTTGATTACTTATTTTTATATATTCTTTTATCCAATCTTATGAAAATCCAACACTATATCATAACAGGGGCTTTAGTGCTATCCTCTTTGACAAACTATGCACAAGACAACAACACCGTGAACAACAATGTTAAAATTGCCGGGAACTGCGGTATGTGTAAAAAAACAATAGAAAATGCAGGAGCCGCCGCTCAGGCTAAAGTTGAATGGAATGAAGACAACCAAACAGCGACAATAGCCTATGATGCAAAGAAAACGTCCTTAGATGCTGTATTGAAAAGTATCGCTGGAGCAGGCTACGACAATGAAAAATACCTTGCTGCCGAAGACACCTATGCTAAGCTACACACTTGCTGTCAATACGAAAGGAATTTAGCTCCTCCAGCTTCAGACGCCCCCCAAGATGCAACCATTGCAGCGGTAGCTTCAGTAGATAACATCAGCAACGCAAGCAATTTTCAAAAGATCTATGACCAATATTTTCTGCTTAAAGATGCGCTTGTAGCAGCGGATGGTAAACGAGCTGCAGGCCTCGCAAACGATCTTGCCGATGCTATCGCCAAGGTCAAAACTGCTGATCTAACGCAAGCGGAACAGGACGTCTGGAAAACCAAAACAGCATCACTCAAAGCCATTGTAAAGAGCCTACAACAGGCCAAGGATATCAGCAAACAACGAGAATCCTTCGCAATTTTGTCAGAAGATATCTATAGTTTGTCCAAAAACTCAAAACCATCTTCTGCTGTTTATTATCAAAAGTGCCCGATGTTCAATAAAGGTAAAGGTGCCACTTGGTTAAGCCGTCATAAAGAAATCAAAAATCCTTACTATGGCGCAAAGATGCTAACCTGTGGTAGCACAATTCAAACGCTTTAACAAATAACGTCAGTTAATCGACTCTTAAAAGGTTTATCTCGTCGGGAGATAAACCTTTTTTTGTAATTGCTGCCGCAATGATCGATTTTTTATAAACCAAAATAGTATATTTAATATCAGCAGAAATAGGTTCGCTTAAATGACAATATGCGTATATTATAAAACAAGGTTCGATTCATGGAAAAAGTAATTATTACAGGTGGTGCCGGAGCTATAGGTCTTCATTTAACAAAACTATTGGTTGCCAATTTCTATGAAGTTATTATTTTTACTAGAAATCCGAAATCCCATCCCGCACAGCCGAATGTCAGATACGTACACTGGGATCCCTATAAGCAAGAGATAGATGCCAAATCAATTCAGGAGGCCGATTATATCATCAACCTGGCAGGCGCAAACCTCAATGCCAAACGCTGGACAAAAACATATCAGCAAGAAATTATCGCCAGCCGGGTCGAAAGTGGGAAACTGCTCTACCAAAGTCTTAAACAACTACCTAATCAGGTAAAAGCAGTTATATCTGCCTCCGCTATAGGCTGGTATGGAACTGACGATCCCTACCAAAAAAGACCTTTTACAGAAGGAGACCCACAAGGGGGCAATTTTCTATCCTGGGTTTGCAACCTCTGGGAAGGAAGCGTAAAACCTATTGAAACACTGGGAAAAAGACTCGTTGTCTTCCGTTTTGGAGTCGTTATCAGTAAGGATCAGGGAATGCTAAAAGAAATCGGACGCTTCCTACCCTTCCGTTCAGTTCCGATATTGGGTTCTGGCAAACAGATGCTCAGCTGGATCCATATGGATGATCTCTGCCGCATGCTGTTATTTGGTATACAAAATAATACCATAGCCGGGATTTATAATGCCTGCTCGTCTGAACCGCTTCCGCTTGCCGAGTTTACCAAAAGAATAGCGAAACGTCAATACGGTCCATTCTACATACCCCTCCCAGTCCCATCACTGATGATTAAGCTGATGCTCGGAAAAAAAGGAGAGGAAATGGTACTCAATGGGACATGGGTGAGCAACAAAAAGATTGTTCAGGAGAAATTCCCTTTTAAATATCCCCTTTTGGACAATAATTGTATAGATAATTTACATATCGATTAATTGTTAATTCGCGTTAATTTCCGCCCTTTTTGGGACAAAATCCGTATATTTGCGGCTTATGAAGATTTTTAGATATGGCGCAAAGGGCTCCGAAAAAGCGGGAGTCATTTTAAACGAAAAGAAATATGATGTTTCGGAAGGAAATTTTCAATATAACCGCGATTTCTTTGCGGATATTGCAAATTTGGAAAGACTTCAAGCATATATAATTGAAAAAGGCGACAAGCTTAAAGAGATAGCCGACGACGAGCGTATTGGTACACCATTGGAAGCTCCTTCCAAAATACTTTGTGTAGGACTTAATTTCGATGATCACGTCAAAGAGACCAAATTACAACAAGCTTCCGAGCCTATTGTATTTATGAAATCTGTATCTGCATTCAATGGCCCTTTTGATGGAATTACCCTTCCGAAGTTCTCTGTAAAATCTGATTGGGAAACCGAATTTGCCATTGTAATAGGAAAAAAAGCTTCTTATGTTACTGAAGAAGAAGCTTTGGACCATGTGTTTGGCTACGTGCTACACAACGATGTGACAGAGCGTGAATTTCAAATCGAGCGTGGCGGAACCTGGGACAAAGGTAAAGGATGTGACACTTTCGCCCCTATTGGTCCGTTTATAGCAACCAAAGATGAAATCACAGATATCGATAACTTAAGAATATGGCTTAAACTCAATGGTGAAATCATGCAAGACGGCAATACAAGTGATTTTATCTATCGTGTGCCCAAATTGATCTCTTATTTAAGTCACTTTATGAGCTTACTTCCAGGCGATATCATTTCCACAGGATCGCCTGCCGGATCTGGCATGGGCAAATCTCCACAAAGATTCCTGAAAGATGGCGATGTCATCGAATATGGTATTGATGGACTTGGATCGGCAAAACAAGTGATTTCAGCTTATCAAGGTTTATAAAAAATAGATATCTGGGTTCTTTCATTCTTTTTCAGTCTGAAAGAGCCCATTTTCTTTCACTTGATTTTATTTTATCCCCGGCATTTGTGTACATTTATATCAACATCATCCATTTGTCCAACTAAAATTGCTAAATCCCTACAGGGTCAATGATTCAACTAAACAACATATCCAAATCTTTTGCGGTAAAAGCGACACGTATTGATGCTTTAAAAGACGTCTCACTGTCTATTGCAAAAGGTGAAATTTTTGGTGTAATAGGCGCTTCCGGAGCGGGTAAAAGTACTTTGATTCGTTGCGTCAACCTTTTGGAAAGGCCAGACAGTGGTCATGTAATTATAGAAAACAACGACTTGATGTCGCTGCCTGCCAGTGATCTTATGTTAAAAAGACGGAAAATTGGTATGATTTTCCAACACTTCAACTTGCTGTCATCACGAACAGTTTATGGAAACATATCCTTCCCGCTCGAACTTGAGGGCAAATCGAAAGAATTTATCAGCGGAAAAGTGTTGGAGCTATTACGTTTGGTTGGGTTGGAAGACAAAGCCGACGTGTACCCTGCAAATCTTTCAGGAGGCCAAAAACAACGCGTTGCCATCGCGCGTGCATTAGCCAATGATCCTTACATTCTACTTTGCGATGAGGCTACAAGTGCCTTAGATCCAGCGACCACAAAATCTATCCTCAAACTGCTAAAAAAAATCAATAAGCAGCTTGATCTTACGATATTATTGATTACGCACGAGATGGATGTTATAAAAAGTATTTGCGATCAGGTTGCCGTATTAGACCACGGAAAATTGATTGAAACTGGTCCGGTAGAATCAATATTCGCCAATCCTCAGGAAACAACAACCAAAAACTTTATTCAGTCTTCACTTGAAGTTGAAATTCCACTAAGTTTTCAGGAACGCTTGAAAAGCGCTGGAAACCCACTCGTAGAAATCTATCTAACTTCAAATGAAGAATCCATCCCATTTATACAACATTTGGAACAACAATTTCAAGTCAAGACAAATATCATCACCGCTCAAATAGATTATATTGGCGAAATGAAATTTGGTGTTATATTAGCCGAACTATCGGGTGAAAAAGAAAATGTTATGCATAGTCTATCTTTCTTAAAAGAAAAGCATTCACAAACTAAAATCTTAGGCTATGTCTGATCAGGTATTTAATCTTCTGCTATCGGGTACTTTAGAAACCCTAACCATGACTTTCTTATCAGGTTTCTTTGGTTTTGTACTGGGTCTTCCACTCGGGATTTACCTGTTCTTGACCCGCAAACATCAACTGCTCGAAAACAAAGCCATGCACCAACTTGTTTCATTGCTGGTGAATGTGTTTAGGTCTATCCCCTTTATTATACTTATCGTATGGATGATTCCGTTTACACGCAACCTTGTCGGAACATCTATTGGTATGGCCGCAGCATTGGTTCCCTTGAGTATAGGTGCAGCTCCCTTTATTGCAAGACTTGTGGAAAATAGTCTTCTAGAAATTCCAAATGGCCTGATTGAGGCCTCAAGAGCAATGGGAGCAAATGCCCAACAGGTAATTTTCAAAGTTTTACTTCCTGAGGCTCTCCCCTCGCTGGTAAACAATGCAACAATTACGTTGATCACACTTGTTGGATACTCCGCGATGGGTGGCGCTGTAGGTGCCGGTGGACTTGGACAGATTGGTTATCAGTATGGTTATGTCGGATATGATACTTTTATCATGAATTCTGTTCTAATTTTATTAATTTTAATCGTATTCCTGTTACAGTATACAGGAGACTACATCTCAAAAAAAGTAAACCATCGTTAACATAAATTATATCATATGAAAAAATTGAACTATGCATTTGCAATCTTAGCCTTCAGTCTCGTATCGATTGTGGCATGCAACAACAGCGAAAAGAAAGAGAATACCCTTAAAGTCGGTGTGGTATCCGGACCAGAAAAGGAGCTTGCAGAAACGGCTAAGAAGGTTGCAAAAGAAAAGTTCAATCTTGATGTGGAGTTGGTAGCTTTCAACGACTATGTTGTGCCCAATGAAGCCCTAAATCAAGGAGATATCGATGTAAATGTATTTCAGCATCAGCCTTATTTACAGGAACAATCCAAACAACGCGGTTTTACAAAGTTAACCATCGTCGGAAACACATTTGTATTTCCGATCGTTGCCTATTCTAAAAAAATAAAAAGCATCACCGAGTTACAGCCTGGCGCCAGTATTGCCATCCCCAATGATCCTACCAATGGTGGCCGCTCACTTTTACTTCTCCAACGCGAGGGCATTATCGGCATAAAAGAAAATGTAGGCATACAGCCTAAAGTAACAGATATAGTAAGCAACCCTAAGCAGATTAAAATCATTGAGATGGAGGCACCACAGTTGCCGCGCGTTCTGGATGATCCTCAGGTTACAATTGCCATCATCAACAATAGTTTCGCCGCTCAGGCTGGGTTGGATCCCGAAAAACAAGGCTTATTCACAGAAGACAAAGAATCACCTTACGTTAATCTGATTGTTGCCCGTTCGGATAATAAAAACGATGAAAAGGTGCAGCAGTTTATTCAAGCGTATCAGTCACCTGAAGTGGAAGCTACCGCAAAAAAAGTCTTCAAGAATGGCGCCATTAAAGGCTGGTAAAATTTTTAAAATACAAGTGATAGCATCAGATCAATTATGCCCCTGTGGCTCTGGCAATACCTTTGGAGAATGCTGCCAACAAATTCATCGTTTCCATGCCAAAGCAACCACAGCAGAGGCATTGATGCGTGCACGTTATAGTGCTTTTGTGACACAACAGATCGATTTCCTATACGATACATTTCACCCCTCGACACGACGGTTCCAAAATAAACAGGCCATTGGGCAATGGGCGCGGGACAATAAATGGATGCAACTCGCGATCCTGAAATCTACACTCCATACGGTCGAGTTTGAAGCACATTATCTGGATCCACAGATGGAAGTTCATATTCACCATGAAAAGTCTACCTTCAAAAAACAAGGTGATTTATGGTACTACGTTGACGGGCGCTGATATAAATAGTTTGCTTGCAAGCCATTGGAAAGCATACCAGACTATCAACAACAGCTTGCAAGCAGCTTTCCGTTCCATAAAAATTCTCTTCTATGAAATAAAATGTGTTTTCAACTAAGTCCTTATTTTTGCTCATAAAAAAGCAGTCTCAACGGGGATGTCAAGACTGCTTTTCTGCAACGAATATTCGTTAGTTATTTCTATTAGATCGCCTGTTCAGTATCTTCGCGATAAGGAGCTTCTTCATCAAACTCACCCTCCCATTTAGCAACAACAACGGTTGCTAAACAATTTCCGATCACATTGACAGAGGTACGCGCCATATCCATGAGTTCATCGATACCTAAAATTGCAGCAATGACAAATGTTGGTAAACCAAACTGATCCGCTGTCGCAATCAAAATAATTAATGAAGCCCTTGGGACAGCAGCAACACCTTTGGAGGTGATCATCAATGTAAATGCAATCATCAATTGATGTCCAAACGACAAATGGATACCAGCCGCCTGAGCGACAAAGATGGCAGCCAATGATAAATAGAGTGAAGTACCATCCAAGTTAAAACTATATCCTGTCGGAATGACAAACGAAACAATCTTACGTGGCACACCAAATTTCTCCATTGCGCTCATTGCTTTCGGTAATGCCGCATCTGAACTTGTAGTGGCAAATGCAATGGAAACAGGTTCCTTAATCGCATTTATAAAACGTTTAACAGGTATCTTTAAATACAAAGCTACAGGAAGCAATACCAAGCATAAAAAGCATACTAAAGCAAAATACAGCGTCGCTAAAAGCATGAAAAGATTCTTAAGGATATCGACACCGAGATGCCCCACAGTGTAAGCCATGGCAGCACCAACCCCGATAGGCGCAAAGTACATAATCATGTTCGTAAACTTAAACATCGTTTCAGACATACTTTCGGTAAAATCAACCAAGGGTTTACGCTTTTTCTCATCGACCATTGCCAGGCCAATCCCGAACAAAATTGAAAATACAACAATCTGTAAAACTTGGTTATCCGCTACAGATTTGACAATATTTTCAGGAAACAAGTCGCGTATAAAAGAAGTGAACTTGTATACAGGATGCACATGGTCCGGAAGGGTTTTAAGGATATGCTCATCCATACTTTCCTTCGGCGCAGGGAGTTCTTCATGTGGCATATGTGCAACATCAACGCCCACTCCTGCTCGAGTCAGGTTTATAGCACCTAAACCAATAAAAATAGCACATGTCGTTGCGCAAAAGAAATAAAGCATCGATTTCCATGCCATACGTCCCACCTGTTTCAAATCAGAATGCCCTGCAATTCCATATACAAGCGTAGCAAAGAGAATCGGTCCCACAATCGTCTTGACTAACTTGATAAAACCTTTACTCAAAGGTTGCAGGGAAATCGCTAGATTTGGAAAATCCAACCCGACAAATATCCCCATAATCATACAGGTCAAAATCCAAGTGGTCAAATTTTTCTTAAAGAGCGCATTTACAACCAAAACGGTAGCAACTATCCAACGGACAGCCATTAGAAATTCATGCGAAAAGCCTACAACATCAAATTCGTATAATACAGCAATGATACAAGCTAATGTAACTGTGATTAGGGTTATCAACCCTATTTTGGTTTTTAACATTTAAAAGATTTTAATGGTCAAAAGAACAAAAATAAAAAAATACTATGCTTTTGCAAATATTATTATTCCAAATAGCCAAGATTCACAACAAAATATCGATTTCGCCAAAATAGAAAGGCACAAAAAAGGCAGGAAAATTTCTTATCCTGCCTTATATTTTAACGGAACACTAAATTTATTCCGCGTGTAACCAAGCTTTTTTCGCTAATAGCTCATCGTTCGATTCACGTACATCTTCGTCATCCACACAACAATCTACAGGGCAAACCGCTGCACATTGAGGCTCATCGTGGAAACCTACACATTCCGTACATTTATCTGAAACAATATAATAGACTTCATTAGAGATCGCTTCTTGAGACTCGTTGGCATCCAGTGTAACACCATCGCCAAAATCAATAACCCCATCCAAAGCCGTCCCATCTGAGAATTTCCAAGTTACACCAGCATCGTATATTGCATTATTTGGGCATTCCGGTTCGCAAGCACCACAGTTAATGCATTCGTCTGTAATTTTAATCGCCATTTATAACCTCACAATTATGATAAATAAACTATTTTTGCATTATCAATATGAAACAAAGTCTGATTGAACAATAAGGCTAGTTGATTCACGTTGATTAATGTTAACAGCACAAATATAATACAAATTTGTGTATTCATCTTTTAAAATTTTAATATTTTGACAAAGCAACAACGAATAAATGCATTTGTAAAATTAGGCGAGCGGCTGCAAGAGCGACCTGATGATTTGATTCAAATCATTCAATTCGCCCAACATAAAAACCCCTGGTATACGCCTCAAAATGTTGAACGTGCCATTCAAGCCATTGCTGCCAATCTGACAATAGAAAAGCTGAATCACTGGTTGGCTCCTTATCCAGATCTAAATTCAACGAAAATTGTAGGATTAATTCTGGCCGGCAATATCCCCTTGGTTGGCTTCCATGATATGCTATCGGTACTGATCAGTGGCTTTAGAGCCAAAATCAAAGTCTCATCGGACGACGCAGGATTGACAAGTTATGTGCTCCGCCTCCTTAAACAAATTGACCCGTCCTTTACCGATGCCTTTGAAATTGTTGACAAACTAAAAGATTTCGATCTGGTTATAGCAACAGGTTCCAACAATAGCTCGCGTTATTTTGACTATTATTTTGGAACCAAACCACATATTATTCGTCGCAATAGAAATAGTGTTGCCATCATCGGTGGACAAGAATCTCCCGACCAGCTTGAATCACTGGGACATGACATCTTTGATTATTTTGGGTTAGGCTGTCGCTCTGTATCAAAGTTATTCATTCCAAAAGATTATCCAATAGCACACTTCTTCGAAGGTATCGCTGCGTTTAACAACGTGACGGAACATTTTAAATATAATAACAATTACGACTACAACAAATCCATCTATCTGATCAACGGCGACAAGCATTTTGATAATGGATTTTTATTGCTAAAGGAGGATGAGCGCACAGCTTCTCCCCTTGCTGTAGTTTATTATGAAACATACGAAACACTGGCTGAAGTTGAAAATAAACTCCAATTAGCGCAAGAAAATATCCAATGTGTTGTATCAGAAATAGCTTTAAATGTGCCCTCGCCAGTATTTCGTTTTGGAGAGAGCCAATGCCCTGCTTTGGATGATTTTGCTGACGGCGTGAATACATTGGATTTTTTATTCGCAAACCAATAAGCTTCCTTTAAATTCATAGTAAATAAATTGCATTAAAAATACTAACTTTGAAATTATGTATATCATTAAAGTAAAAGGTGTCGCCAAAATCCCTGATTATGTTCAATTAAGAGATGATGCCTTCACCTTGCTGGCATATTTTAGAGTCGACCGCCCAGATAAATCACTTGATAAGATTGGATTAGGAGAAAAGGCAGAATATATCATGCAACTGGTTAAAGAAATGCCTTTTGGGCAAATTAAAAAATTAGAATTTTAGCTTCCATGATTGAAAATAAAGTCATTACATTAAAAAACGTTGATATCTTCCAACAAAAACATTTGGTATTGTCCAATGTCAATTTAAACATTGGTAAAGGAGAGTTTATTTATCTTATCGGCCAGTCCGGCAGTGGAAAAAGTAGTTTACTAAAAATCATTTACGGCGATTTATACATCGGCAATGGTGAGGGAATGATTGCGGGCTTTGATCTTAAAAAGCTGCACGAAAATGATGTTCCCTACCTGCGTAGAAAATTGGGTATTGTATTCCAGGACTTCCATCTTTTATCCGATAGAAGCATCGAGAAAAACCTCGAATTTGCACTGAAAGCAACAGGCTGGAAAGATAAGAAAATGATCGATAGCCGGATATTGGATGTATTGGAAAAAGTTGGGCTTCGTTCCAAACTTAAGAAAATGCCACATGAGCTTTCTGGTGGTGAGCAACAACGCATTGTAATTGCCCGCGCATTACTAAATAATCCTGAAATTATTCTGGCAGATGAGCCGACCGGTAACTTAGATCCTGCGACATCAGAAGAAATCGTCTTATTATTGCGTGACATTGCCAATTCCGGAACGGCTATTTTAATGGCAACACACGATTATACCATTATCCGTAATATGCCATCCCGCATCATCAAAACTACTGATGGGGTATTACAGGACAATGTCAGTATCTAGACAGAAAACTGACATATAAAAATAAGATTCCGACAAATTGTTAGGCTTTTTTAATAAAATCTGACAAGCTGTCGGAATTTTATTGTTTGGCAAAAACTTTGACAAACGAAGCATAGAGTAAATTTTTGAATCTAATTTTAGCATTGAAGATATGAATGAGCAAGATAATTATTACGATGAAGGTCAAGATCCAGTAGAAACAAATTCTTCTGAACAACAGGAACAGCCTGCTGATAATATAGCAGAAGAACTGTCTACTGAAGAGAAATTGGCTGCAGAATTGGCAGAGGCAAAGGATAAATACATTCGTCTTTCTGCTGAATTTGACAATTATAGAAAACGTACAAGCAAAGAACGTGTTGAATTGATTCAATCAGCAGGAAAAGATGTCATCAGTAAGCTATTACCTACACTAGATGATTTTGACAGAGCGTTAACAGCCATGGAAACAGCGACAGATGTTGAATCTGTAAAAACAGGAATGGATATTGTTAACAACAAATTCAGACAAACGTTGTCGCAATTGGGGTTAAAGGAAATGGATACCATAGGCCAAGCCTTCGATCCTGAATTACAAGAGGCTATCACAGCAATTCCTGCACCCACAGCAGAATTAAAGAATAAAGTAGTTGACGTGATCGAAAAGGGGTACTACCTAGGTGACAAAGTGATCCGTCACGCAAAGGTAGTTATAGGTCAATAATATTAAGACGATGTCAAAAAGAGATTATTACGATATACTTGGTGTCTCGCGGTCAGCGGACGAGAAGGAGATTAAATCAGCATATCGCAAATTAGCGATAAAATACCATCCGGATAAAAATCCTGGTGATCATGAAGCTGAAGAACAGTTTAAGGAAGCTGCTGAGGCATACGATATCTTGAGCAATCCACAAAAACGTCAACGTTATGACCAATTTGGCCATGCCGGTAATTCTGCAAGTGGTGGTTTTGGCGGTGGCGGCGGTATGAATATGGAAGACATATTCAGCCAATTTGGTGATATCTTTGGTGGAGGACATCCATTTGAAAGTTTCTTTGGCGGTGGCGGTGGCCAGCGTGGCGGCCGTCGGGTAGCTCGCGGAAGCAACTTACGCATAAAAGTTAAATTAACACTCGAAGAAATTGCCAAAGGCGTCGAGAAAAAGGTAAAGGTCAACAAACAAGTGGTCTGTCATTCTTGTGACGGATCTGGTGCTAAAGATAAATCTTCGTTCCATACCTGTAAAACCTGTGGCGGATCAGGATCAGTTCGAAGAGTAACAAATACCATCTTAGGACAAATGCAAACAACAAGCACTTGCCCTACGTGTAATGGTGAAGGTGTTGAAATCACAGCAAAATGTACAACTTGTAGAGGTGAAGGACTCGAACGCGGTGAGGAAACAATTGCGATCAATATTCCTGCGGGTGTAAGTGAAGGCATGCAACTTTCCATGAGTGGAAAAGGAAATGCTGCTCCGCGTGGCGGCGTCCCAGGAGATTTAATTATCCTGATCGAAGAAGTACCACACGAAAGTCTAAAACGCGACGGACTAAATGTAATCTATGATCTATACATTAATTTCGTAGATGCGACCTTAGGCACTAGCGTGGAAGTTCCTACAATAGATGGAAAAGCGAAGATCAAAATTGAGCCCGGTACACAAGGCGGTAAAATTTTACGGTTAAAAGGAAAAGGTATTCCCGAAGTCAACTCTTATCACAAAGGGGACCAACTTGTATACGTTAATATCTGGACACCAAAAGCTGTGTCTAACGAAGAAAAAGAATTATTGAACAAACTGAAAGAATCACCAAACTTTAAACCTCAACCAGGTAAAAGTGAAAAATCATTCTTCGAGCGAATCAAAGAATATTTCGATTAAAATCGGTCTTTCAAATACAAAAAAAAGCCATTTGTCCGCTGTTGACAAATGGCTTTTTTTTATCTTCTTACTTGAAATTGACAATTAAAAACAAAAAGTCAGGCCAATATCATTATCGTTAAATAGAAACGATAAAAATAAAAATACACTAAATTTTAACGCGCTGAACCACTATCAATTACCATAATGGCAAAACATCTAGACAATCTAGTGACAAAAAATTAAAATAAGATTTCGATATTTGACTAACAAATTTAAAAAGTCAGGAAGTATTTACTGGCTTATTAGAACAAACTATTTTAAATAAAAAAGACATGAAAAAAGTTTTACTAACATTGACTGCCATTGCAGGTTTAACAATAGCAGCACAAGCGCAAACTGAACAAGGAAAAATTATGGTTGGTGGTCAACTTGGCTTCGAAACATCAAAAGTGAAAGATACTGATCATAAAAATAATTCATTCTCAATTAACCCAACAGTTGGTTACTTTGTAAGCGACAACTTGGCAATTGGTACTGGAATTGGTTACAACTGGGGAAAAACTGAAACAAGTAAAGATAATAGCGTTAAAAACGATGCTTTTCAGGTATCACCTTTCGCTAGAAAGTATTCTGCAAATGGCCCTGTAAGATTCTTTGCTCAATTGTCAGTTCCAATGGCGTGGGGTACAACCACAACTGAAGTAAATAACGTAGAGACAAAAAATAAATTCGAATCATATGGTGTGGAACTAGCTCCAGGTTTAGCTTACTTCCCGACAAGCAAAATCGGTATCGAACTAAAAGTCAGAGGTTTATATTACAACTACAATAAAGATAAAACGAATGACGTTGCAGTAAATACATTTGGTCTGAACGTTAACTCATTAGCGCCAACTTTAGGTGTACAATTCCACTTCTAGTCAGTACGGAATTTAACAATAGGAAAGGCTATAATTACTTATAGCCTTTTTCTCCTGTCAAAATTGTTACTAATAATACCGTTTAACAATCCGGAGTTTGTGTGTGTAACGGTTCTGTTCAGCATTAAAAATACCCTCCGTATCCATCCGATCGACACGCACTTTCGCTGAAGCGTGAATAATCGTATCGCGATCCAGCATAATCCCTACATGGGTAATCCTTCCTTCGGCGTTATCGAAAAAAGCCAAATCCCCTACCCGTATTTCCGAAACAAAATCCACTGTCTGCCCCATCTCCGCCTGCTGGTAAGCATCGCGAGGTAAGGAAAGGTCAAAGCAACGATAAATCAATTGGGAGAAACCGGAGCAATCAATTCCCCATTGTGAACGTCCACCCCATAGATAAGGAACGTCATTATAACTTAAGGCCAATCGCACCACCTCGGTTTCAAATTGCTCTCTGGTAAAGGTATTGATACTACCTTGATACGTTAATGTCAATGGCGATAAATTGAAGGTATTCCCTGTATTTAGATAAAGCTTGGTACCATGACAGAGCTGAAATTGTGTTGTATCGGTAAAAAGAACTCCACCCTCCCGTCCAACGATAGTAGGTTTTCCACTCAGATAATGTTGCCTATCCAAGTCGTTTAGTTCCTGAAACTGTCCGTTTTGAATCCAACCCAAATAGTCCGTTTCCAATAGACGTATTGAGGTCCAATCAGCCTGTTCATCAAGGATCTCAAAAAGTTCTCCAAACAATACCTGAGAAACCATTTCACTGCGGTGTGCCTGTTCTGAACGTAACGGAACGAGAGCTAGTGTACAAATACCATATTTCATATGCTAAACAAAACAAAATCGTCAAAAATGTGATTATATATTATATGACGAAGATAAATTAATTATAGTAGAAATGGACAATACAAACTCAAAATTCAAAAGGATACTCGTCGCTGTCGACGACGAACCATGCTCAGAGAAGGCGATACTATATGCCAAAGAAATGGCCGCAGTATTTGGAGCCTCTATAGCGCTTGTCACTGTTGTTCCCCCTACTTCTCCGGCCAACTTTGGCGCGGATCCGCTATTAGGTCAGCAACCTATCATTGTTCCGGAAGTATCGGAAATGGAACAGGATAATGCACAAAAATACCTTGAGAAAATAAGCCGCGAGTTTACAGGTGCAGGCGAAGTATATCTTTTTAATCGAATCGGATCCATTAAAGAAGAAATTCTGGCGGCATCCCATGAGTGGTCCGCCGATCTTATTATTATGGGGACCAATGGACGGACTGGCTTTGACCATTTCATTTCTGGTTCCGTATCCGAGTCAGTCATTCGCAAATCAACTTGCCCTGTGCTCGTTATTCCCAGTAAATGTGACTGATACTAAATGATTTCTACATATAAAAGGCTATTTTTTCCAATGAAAAAATAGCCTTTTGCTTTTATTGCTTCTGAAAATTACCTTTTAATCAATCGCGCCACAAACATACTATCCGCTTTCTCTTCATAACCTTTCAAATAGTCCATGCGTTCGATTTCAAAACCAAAATTATCCACAATGTAATTGACAACATCTTCATTTTCCGCTTTAAAAATGGAGCAGGTTATATAAATCAAAGGCTTGCCCACTTTAACATGTCCTACTACATTACTTGCAATATTTTTTTGTAGTGCATTGAATTCGCCAATCTTAGCAGCCCGAAACTGTCTAATCATTTCTGGTGTACGCCCCCAAGTCCCCGATCCTGTACAAGGCGCATCCAATAACACCCCATCAAATCGTTCGCTCCCAAGAATTGCAAAGGTATCCTTGGTAAGATCGAGTATTTTCTTTCGGTAATGCTTTATTCCGGCACGGTCAAAACGTTCATCGAGATTTCGGAGAATACTCATGCGAACATCGGATACCAAAAGATTGACAGTCGGACAATCATCCATCAATAAGAGAGATTTGCCACCAGAAGCTGCACACGCATCCCACCAGGATTCCTTTTCAGCTGGATCCATATAATCCAACGTGCGCTGTGAAGAAAGATCCTGCACTTCTATCATCCCATCCAACACATCAAATCGCTGCAAAGATGTTCCATTATTCAAGGCAATAGTCTGATCGCCAATCATGGAATAAGGAATCTGATTGTTACCCAAAATAGCGCACACGACTTTTGTCTTTCCGCGTTTCACCCGAATATATAAATAAGGCTGGATCAACTGGCTCTCTAAAAATTGTACCATGTCGATCTCATCAGAAATATGATCCGTAAATGGAAAGAGGTCATTCAGGTTAAAAACGCCTTCTGATTCCAGAAATGCAATTTTGTCCTTCAGTGGTTGCTGGATCTTATCGCTGTACGAAGGCTCAAAAAGAGCCACCAAGGGGCTTTCGTGTTCACACAGGAATTCCGCAAGCACCAATCTACGCTGTTGTGACAGCTGCGAAGCTGCCGTTCCCAGACGAAAATAATTATAACATAAACGGGAAGTAGCCTTGCGATCGGATGATCCCATTTGCTTATTCAGCTTAAAAAAAGTAGTCAAATAACGCGAAAAGGGTTGATCCGCTTCAAAACCATCCATTGCCCGCTCAAAATTACGTATTTGCTGATGAACACGTCTTTCACTGAATTCCGCCATTCAAAGATTATTTTCTTTCAAATTTTTTGTTGTGATAAACCATTATACCCAAAGCTCTATTGGCATAGCCCCATTTTGGATAAAACTCAAATTTGTAATCGCTATTCAATCCCGAAAACTTATCCTGCGTCATCCGGCTAACATAATCTACGCCATATTTGTGGATCAGTCGACCGAAATACAACGCCGCGTCATAACCTTTATAAGAAAACTCAGACGGGTCCACTTTATAAGCCGATTTATAATTTCCAATAAATTTACGGGTATCACTATCACTCTCATTCACCAAGTTGGAAGAAGTAATAGTAAGTCCATAAAAATCCATATTTTCGAAATTCTCATACGAAAGCTTGGCCATGTTTGGATGTCCATACAACTTAAATTGATTACCTGGATTCAAAAAGCGTTCGTCCATCTTATCCAATAAAGCTTTAACAAGATTCTTATTGGCTGTACCACTTACAATATGATTTGAACCGGTCAAGACAAGACTATTATCCAGTTCAGCAAGATTATAAACCGTTTTCACTTTTGCTTGCGCATTAGCTTTTGAAATTTCGCTAACAAAATTGACTAGAAACTGTTTGCTTTCATCGTCACCGGCATCGTATACTAATATTTGATCACCCGTATAGTATTGATCAGCAACATATTTCGCCAATGTCTCGGAATGTGTTCGAATAGAAGGTGTTATGGAAACCAAATTAGGTAAGCTAAATTCAGAAGCCATAGTAGCCGCCAAGGGAGAAACTTGCAGCACATTCTTATTTGCAAATGTTTGCCCAAAGCTTTTTATCTCACGTGGATACACCGGGCCCACCACAAGTACGGCATCCTTCACATTGACCGCTGTCCCCAAGGTCGCATTATAGGCAACATTGTCTCGAGAATCAATTACTTGTAAATCAAATAAAGCGCCCTCTTTGGCAATTTTGTCAAGGCCCAACTGAAACCCCTGATAAAAATCAAGTGCCAGGGAAGAACGCTCCACATCTTCTTTTGTAATTGTACCGGCAATACCACTTAACTCAAATGGCAATAGTAGTGCTATTCGATTATTCTTCACGGCGTGCCCATTGACATTTTGCACATCGCCCACTTTGGCAATCGTCGTCTCTTTGTCAACGGCCGGTTTAGTCACAGCAGTTTGCTGTTCGCCTTGACCAGAGGAAGGCGAACGCAATACTGTGCTTTTTTTGGTTGTACAGCTTGCAAGGCATAATGCTACAAGTGCCGCAACCCATATTTTATTCCCACTCAATTGTAGCGGGCGGTTTTGAACTGATATCATATACAACTCTGTTTATTCCTTTCACATGGTTGATAATTTCATTTGAAATTTTTGCCAACAGGTCATATGGTAAATGTATCCAATCCGCAGTCATTCCATCAAGAGAACCAACTGCACGTAAGCTAACAACATGCTCGTAAGTACGCTCGTCACCCATCACGCCTACAGAACGCACTGGCAAGAAAATTGTACCAGCTTGCCATACTTTATCGTACCAGCCAGCTTCCTTCAGGTTATTGATAAAGATCGCATCAGCCTCTTGTACAATACGTACACGCTCAGGCGTAATATCACCTAAAATACGAATTGCCAAACCTGGTCCAGGGAAGGGATGTCTGCCTAAAATTGCCTGATCCACTTCTAAAGCTTTTCCTACTCTTCTTACTTCATCTTTAAACAACGTTTTAAGTGGTTCTACGACTTTCAATTTCATAAAATCAGGTAAACCACCAACGTTATGGTGTGATTTGATTGTTGCTGAAGGTCCTTTCACTGAAACCGACTCGATAATATCGGGGTAAATTGTGCCTTGTCCCAACCATTTCGCTTCAATTCCCTCAGGTAATTCCTTTTGGATTTCTTTTGCAGCTTCATCAAAAACATCAATAAATGAATTACCAATGATTTTGCGTTTCTCTTCTGGTTCAGAGATCCCAGCTAATCTACCATAAAATAAATCCTTGGCATTTATTCCTTTAATATTTAACCCCATATTTTTGTAAGAATCCAATACCTGCTCGTATTCATCTTTACGAAGCAGACCATGATCTACGAAAATACAATGTAAATTTTTTCCAATTGCTTGGTGCAACAATACCGCTGCTACTGTCGAATCTACGCCCCCTGACAAAGCCATGATAACGTGATCGTCACCCAATTGTTCTTTCAAAGCGGATACTGTTGTTTCAACAAATGCGTCTGGTGTCCAATCCTGTGCACAACCACAAATGTTTACAACAAAGTTTTTTAATAAGATAGCACCATCTGTACTGTGTGTTACTTCCGGATGGAATTGTATACCATAGGTACGGGTGCCTTTTACTTGATAAGCTGCAACGCGCACTTTATCCGTACTTGCAATAATATCAAAATTTGCAGGAACTTCTTTGATGGTGTCTCCATGTGACATCCATACCTGCGATTGAATGGGTACTCCTGCCAATAATTCATTCTCGCTATTGACAAACTGCAGATTTGCACGACCATATTCACGAATTTCAGATGGCAACACTTCACCTCCTGATTTTTGAGCAATGTATTGCGCTCCGTAACAAACTCCTAAAAGTGGGAAACGATCCTGAATAGCAACAAAATCAATTTGCGGTGCATCTTCTTGTCTAACAGAATAAGGACTTCCCGAAAAGATAACACCTTTTACGGTATCGTCAAAATCTGGCAATTTATTGAACGGGTGTATCTCACAATACACATTTAGTTCTCTGACACGTCTAGCGATTAACTGTGTGTATTGAGACCCGAAGTCTAGAATTATAATTTTTTCTGGCATGCTGCAAAGGTAAGTATTACGAATGAATTATTAAATGTCAAATCAGGAAATAATGCCTGCTTTTAATAGTTCTACTTCCATTTCTTTCTGTAGAATCAGCGCTTCCTCCCGTGCCCTTTCAGCGAAATCACGTCCGTTTGAGGCATAGATAATTCCCCTTGTGCTGTTTACTAAAAGCCCGCAATCTTTGTTCATACCAAATTTACAAACATCTTCAAGCGAGCCGCCTTGTGCCCCCACTCCTGGAACCAATAAAAAATGATCTGGTGCATGTTCTCTAATTTTAATAAAGCCCTCCCCACGTGTTGCTCCGACCACATACATCAAATTATCAGGTGTACCCCAAGTATTGACTTTATCGATCACCTGTTCGAACAATTGCAATCCTTCTTTGTTTTCAAAATTTTGAAAGTCCAGGCTACCTTCATTCGATGTCAACGCAAGTACGATTGCCCATTTATCGTTAAAATCCAAAAATGGTGTCACCGAGTCCTTCCCCATATAAGGTGCGATAGTAATACTATCAAATCCAAGTCCAGACGTCTTTTCATCAAAAAATGCCATCGCATAACGTCCCGACGTATTACCGATATCGCCCCTTTTTGCGTCAGCAATACTGAAACAATCCTTTGGCAACGCTGCCCAGGTTCTTTGAAGCGACTGCCAGCCTTTAATACCATAACATTCATAAAACGCAATATTAGGCTTATAGGCAACACATAAATCAGCTGTTGCATCTATGATGGCCTTATTGAAGCTATAGATCGGATCCTCATCATCTAAAAGATGCTCCGGGATTTTGGTGAGGTCTGTATCGAGTCCGACACATAGAAATGAGCGTTTCGCTTTTATTTGATGAATAAGTTCTGCTCTTGTCATACTATATTTAGAGATCTTAAAAATTATTTATTGATTAAATCTTGCATAAATTTGCCTACATCCGGACTTGAATAATCCGCCATACCTTCATGCCGTGTCGCGATCTTACCCGCTTTGTCCAATATCACCGTTGATGGAATCGGTCCCGAGAGCCATTCTTTTGGAATATCACTATTTGGAAAACTAATTGGCAGGGTCAACTGCTGTTCTTTCATGAAAGCCTCAGCCTTAGCCCTGTCGCCTTCAATCTCCACAATTAAAAACACCATATTTGGGTCATCTTTATACCGCTCATAGAGTACATTGATCGAAGGCATTTCGGCACGACAGGGAGCACACCAGGTTGCCCAAAAATTAATAAAGACCACTTTTCCCTTCAGATCCGCCACCTCGATTGTTTCTCCCCGCGAATTGACAAAGGAGACATGATTGAATGAAGCCTCTGGAGCCCGCCTGTCGGATTCTTTAGTAGCTGAAACAAGCTCCAGTTTAGGGTTGAAAAAACCCAGTTTCATTAAAAATTGCTGAAAATAACTTCTACTTGTTGGCCAGATCAACAAACCGATGAGCAGTACAAATACAACGTTTCCGATGATGTTTCTTGTCTTTGGACTCATTAGGCAATCCCGGTATTAAGCATCGAACTTATCCAACAGCTTCAATAAGGTCGCAAAATCCTTTGGATAAGGTGCCTCAAAAGCCATCTTAACTCCATTCAACTCAAATTCAACCTGTTTTGAATGGAGTGCAAAACGTTTTATAATAGGCTGCTCCTCTTCATCTTTGGACAATGTATATCCCCTTTTCTTAATTTGGGACAAATACACAGGTTTACCGCGATACATGTCATCCCCCACGATAGCGGCATGTTGTGTCGCGAGGTGAATACGGATTTGGTGCATACGTCCTGTAATAGGTTTACATTCCACCAAAGTATAATTCTTATAGTATTTGATCGAATTGAAGATGGTCTCGGCCGGTTTACCGTTTGCACGGTCAATAGATACGTTTTTATTGCCCTGGTTCAAAATGGGTAAATCGACAAGCAAGTCCTGAAAAGTATGTGTACCTCCTATGACCGCATGATAAATCTTATTCACTTTTCTTTTTTCAAATGCAATGGAGATTGTACGGTATGTTTCTGGATTTTTTGCAATTAGTAAAATACCCGAGGTCTCTTTATCCAGGCGGTGGCACACCTGTGCATCAGGATGATATTTCTTCGCCAAACGAAGAATATTGACCTCCCCTCCCTCACGTTCATCTAACGAAGCGACAAACGGCGGTTTATTGATAACGATCAAATTTTCATCCTCATGGATGATTAATTCTGAAAATTTGGGGAATTTAAATAGACGAGTCTCATTTTGTATCATTCTGCAAAAATACAAAACACAAGGCAGAATATTGGTCAATGTATGATAAAAAGCTTACTTTTGAACACACAATATAAGTTAAGATGTCTGTAAACAAAGAAATGAAACGAGTAAGCACAGCAATGCTGCAAGCCATGAAAGAACGTCAGGAAAAGATTTCTATGCTTACAAGCTATGATTACTCCATGGCCAAAATGGTCGATCAAGCCGGTGTTGACGTTATTTTAATTGGAGATTCTGCTGCTAACGTATTCGCTGGCTACGAAACTACCTTGCCTATCACCCTAGATAATATGATCTACCATGCCGCTGCCGTTGCTAGAGGTACCGAACGTGCCATGGTATTGGCAGATTTGCCATTTGGATCTTATCAGGGCTCCGCCAATGAGGCCTACAATGCAGCTGTACGCATGATGAAAGAATCAGGTGCGCACGCATTGAAACTAGAAGGAGGTCTTGAAATCATCGAAAACATCAAAAAAATCATTGCCGGAGGCATCCCTGTATGTGGACACCTGGGCTTGACTCCCCAATCCATCAATAAATTTGGAAATTTTGGTGTGCGGGCGAAAGAAGAACAAGAAGCCGCTAAATTAATAGACGATGCCCTCGCTTTACAGGAGGCGGGCTGTTTTGCCATTGTTTTGGAAAAGATACCTGCAAAATTAGCTAAAACAGTTACCGAAAAATTGGTGATTCCAACAGTTGGTATTGGAGCTGGACCGGATTGCGATGGACAAGTCCTTGTGGTTAACGATATGCTGGGTATGAATGCTGATTTCAAACCAAAATTTATGCGTCATTTCGCTAATTTGCACGAACAGATCACAACTGCAGTAGCTCATTATGTGGCCGAAGTAAAAGCGGTACAGTATCCGAACGAAGACGAACAATATTAGAAAAATATGCGGTTTTTGATCATTGGACTTATTATTCTTATTGCTTATCTGGTGATACGCAAAAAATTCAATCTATTTGGGTTTACCGAGGATATGTCCAGAAATTTAAAATCAGGTTTTCAGTTGATTGAAGCTTCATCTCCGGTCATCCAGGCAAATCTAAAGAAGAGCGTTTCCAACGCCATGATGGGGGTTGTCCTCATTTTGATCACCGTCTTGCTGTTCATGAAGATAAAAATTGTCCTGTTCCTGCTTCCGATTGCCTTTTTCCTGCTGGGTTATCTTTTTCTGTTCAACAACCACTTTAGTAAGCTCAAAAGCCAGCAAATCTGGTACAATGCCAAAACCAATGAAGTTTTTATTGAACAGCTCAAAGGAGAAAATTATGCTTTTAACATGTTTAAGGACATAGAAGCCGTTCAGAAAATCGAATCAATTCAAACGACCAAAGGTTTATTATACGGCTACTACCGTCTCAAGTTAAAGAACAAAATAGTAGAGATCCCCTATTTGGTCGCCGAAAACAAGCCGGTCAATAATTTATTTTTCGACACCATTAACCAAAATTTCACCATAACTGTTCAAAAACGTATTTTTCCAATCATTTAAAAATGAACAAATTGAATATCTAAAAAGAATGTGGTATATTTAGGTAATTAATAAAATTTGTTAAAACCAAAATATTTCACACTATGGGAAAAGGTGACATCAAGACCAGAAGAGGAAAAATATCGAATGGTTCTTTTGGAAAAAGAAGACCACATGTATCGAAAACTGCAATCAAGGCGGAAGTAAAACAAGAGGCTCCAAAAGAAGTCCAACCAAAAGCAAAATCAAAGAAATAGTAAACAGGAAGCTAGAAAGTTATTTCTAGCTTTTTTTATTTCCAACCATTCGCGCTCGTCCATTTCGCTGTCCATTTGCAAAGTTTTCGTGGTATTGTAAAATCCTTTTGACAACTGATATCGGCATAATAATAAACCTATATTTACCTGTTAAATGTAAAAAGTACATAAGAGACTATATCGTATGAATAAAAAATCGATCATTTACCTCCTTTTGGCCTGTGCTGTGTTTGGAGGTGGATACTTTCTGATAACTGCTAAAAAAGATAAAAAAGAAGCTGATAAGCCCAATGGAAAAAAAGATATGCCCGTCCCCGCACAGGCTATCATTGCCAAATCTTCCGTCGCCGATAGATCCATTAATCTCTCGGGAAGCATTGACGCAGAAGAGCAGGTTGAAATCAGAAGTGAAGTAAGTGGTCGAATCACCAAAATCTATTTCTCTGAAGGACAGCGTATCAAACAGGGCGAGCCCTTGATCAAGATCGATGATATTGAGCTGCAGGCACAATTAAGACAAGCGCAAACAACAAATCAGCTGAATGCCGAAAATGAACGTCGGGCCAAACTGCTGTTGCAAAAAGGAGCAATCAGTCAGGAAGAGTTTGATATTGCCAGTGCAGCCTTAAAAACCTCCTTAGCACAGATCCAGTTGATTCAGGCACAAATATCCAAAACAACCATCCGCGCCCCTTTTAGTGGCATGATTGGACTTCGGAACATTTCCGTAGGTGCCATTGTCTCATCCAGTACCCTGATTACAAATTTAGTGAAGGACAATCTTGTCAAAGTTACTTTTGCAGTGCCCGAAAAATACAGCAATATAGTTAAAATAAATATGCCCATTGAGTTCAGTGTAGCCAATGACCCAACGATCATTACAGCAAACATTTACGCTATTGAACCACAAGTATCACTTAACACCAGAACACTCACTGTCCGCGCCAGAGCGACGAACGATCAGGGCAAATTGAAAGTCGGATCCTTTGTTAACGTTATTGTGCCGATCGAAGTGGAAAACGATGCGATATCCATTCCTACAGAAGCTATTGTTCCCGTACAGGACGGAAAGAAGGTCTTTGTACTACAGCACGGCCTCGCCAAGGAAGTAAAGGTTGAAACAGGTGCACGTACCGACAAGGACATCGTTATTCTATCTGGCATCAGTGCCGGCGACACCGTTTTAACCACGGGCGTTCTGTCTTTAAAAGATGGAGCAAAAGTTAAGGTATCATTAGCTAACTAGTTGTACATGAATTTATCTGCAGTTTTTATTAAACGCCCTGTTTTAACTATTGTCGTCAATATTACCATCATCTTGTTTGGCTATATTGGTTTTAGTTTTCTGGGCGTACGCGAATACCCCTCCATTGACCCCGCCATTGTTTCTGTCAGAACAAATTATGCCGGTGCCAATCCTGATATCATTGAATCTCAGATTACCGAGCCACTAGAGAAGGCCATAAACTCGATCGATGGTATTCGTAACATCTCTTCTTCGAGTAACCAGGGATCCAGCAATATTACCATCGAGTTTGATTTAAAAAAGAACCTGGAGGAAGCCGCAAATGATGTCCGGGATAAAGTATCCCAAGCCGTCCGAAGCCTACCACAGGATATTGATGCTCCACCGGTGGTATCCAAAGCCGATGCGGATTCCGATCCCATTATTACGTTGACATTGCAAAGTGAGACACGCGACAAACTTTCGCTGAGCGACTACGCCGAAAATGTGATTTCTGAAAGGTTACAAACCATCCCCGGCGTCAGCAGCACACAGATCTATGGCCAAAAACGTTACGCCATGCGGCTATGGCTCAATCCCGACCGTATGGCTGCCTATGGTATCACGGCTTCAGATATTCGTACAGCATTAAATAATCAGAATGTTGAATTACCTTCGGGAAAAATTGTCGGAAACACAACCGAGCTCACCGTAAAAACTATAGGCAATCTGTCTACCCCCGAGCAATTCAACAACATCATTCTAAAAGCCGACAGCAGCCGTATCGTCAAGTTTACCGATATTGGTCGGGCCGAAATAGACGCTGAGAATCTCGAAACAAAAATGGTGAGTAATGGTAAACAGCTGGTCGGTATTGCCATTATTCCGCAACCGGGGACAAATTACCTCGATATTGCCAACAATTTTTATAAAATGCTCGATCAGATCAAAGAAGATCTGCCGCAGGATATTATACTCAACATCGCTTCTGATAATACGACATTCATCAAAAAATCAGTTGAAGAAGTCGCCGAGACACTCCTGATTTCGATCATACTGGTCACCCTAATTATTTATTTTTTCTTTCGCGACTGGGGCATAGCGTTACGTCCGTTATTGGATATTCCGGTATCCTTGATTGCGACATTCTTTATTATGTATATTTTTGGTTTTTCCATCAATGTACTGACGCTACTCGCTATTGTACTCGCGACGGGGCTTGTCGTCGACGACGGTATCGTTGTTACCGAAAATATCTTCAAGAAAGTTGAAGAAGGAATGTCTCCAATTGAAGCCGCGCTAAAAGGGTCTAAGGAAATATTCTTCGCTGTTATTTCCATTTCAATTACACTTGCAGCGGTATTTTTACCGGTTATATTTCTTCAGGGCTTTGTGGGAAGGCTGTTCCGGGAATTTGGTGTCGTCATCGCCTCGGCCGTATTGGTTTCGGCATTTGTTTCCCTCACCCTTACACCGATGCTCAACGCTTATCTGATCAAAGGTGGTGGCCACAAAAAGACGAAGTTTTACGATTGGACAGAACCCATGTTTGTCAAAATGAATAAAGGTTATGCCAAGGCTCTGGAAAAATTCATGAAATTCAAATGGATTAGCTTTCCAATTCTGATCCTATGTTTTATCATTATTGGTATCCTTTTCTCCTCCATTAAAAAGGAAACAGCGCCTTACGATGACAGAAGTAACATCTCCGTCAATGTAACAGGTCCTGAAGGTGCCACCTATGAATACATGGATCGCTACATGCAGGAATTGGACAAATTGGTCTACGACTCCATTCCTGAAAACAAAATCAGTTTAAACATTACCTCTCCGGGTTTCGGCGCGAGCTCAGTCAACTCCGGACGTATACGGATGACTTTGGTTGATCCTGGTGAGCGCAAAAAATCACAGGACGATATTGCCAAGGAGCTCACTAAATGGACAAAACAATACGATGCCGTACGCGTCAATGTTTCGCAAACGCCAACGATATCCATGAATCGAAGAGGTGGACTACCTGTTCAGTACATTATCCAAGCACAGAATTTTGAAAAACTTCAGGAAAAGATTCCCGAATTTATGAATGAGGTCAACAGCGATCCAGCATTCTCGACAACGGATATCAACCTGAAGTTCAACAAGCCCGAGCTGCATGTCGAAATTGATCGTCTGAAAGCACTTAGTCTGGGTGTTTCCGTACTTGACGTTTCACAGTCCCTCCAATTGTTGTTAAGCGGTCAACGTTTCGCCTATTTTATGCGTGATGGCAAACAATATCAGGTCATAGGCCAAGTTGAAAATGACCGTAGAGCTACGCCGACAGACCTTGCTTCAATTTATGTACGTAATAACATCGGTCAGCTTATCCAGTTAGATAACGTCGTAAGCGTCAGGGAAGAAAGCAGTCCACCCCAACTCTACCACAATAACCGGTACATGTCGGCTACAGTTTCAGCTGGCTTGGCACCAGGCATGAGCATGAGCGACGGAATTGCAGCAATGGATCGCATAAAAGAAAAGGTACTCGACCAGAGCTTCACCACCGACCTTAGTGGTGAATCACGTGACTTCGTTGAAAGTAGCTCCAATACCTTATTTGCTTTTGGTCTTGCTTTATTGCTTATATATCTAATCTTGGCAGCCCAATTTGAGAGCTTCCTCGACCCATTTATCATTATCCTTACGGTGCCTATGGCCGTTGCCGGTGCACTAATAAGTCTATGGCTATTTGATCAAACCTGGAATATATTCAGTCAAATTGGAACAATTATGCTTATCGGTCTCGTGACCAAAAATGGTATCCTGATTGTTGAGTTTGCCAACCAAATGCGTGAAGAAGGCATGGAAAAATTTGAGGCAATTATGCACTCTGCCGAATCACGCCTCAGACCGATCCTAATGACAAGTTTAGCCATCGCCTTGGGTGCATTACCGATCGCCATGTCACTTGGAGCTGCTTCGACCAGCAGAATTGGTATGGGGGTTGTTATCGTTGGCGGTACAATATTCTCCCTTATCCTAACCTTGTTCATTATCCCGGCGATCTATTACATGTGGTCAAGACAAAAAAAACATAGACCGGAATTTGATAACATTAAAAGCTACGAATAATAAAGACATGAAGAGAAATTTCATCCTATTAGTATTACTTTACTCCATCATGTTTCAAGCTCGGGCGCAAGAAGTACTGACTTTGGAAGATGCACTGAAAACCACGTTGAACAATAACTTCAATATTCTCCTGGCTAAAAATGACAATAACATTGATAGGGAGAATACTAGTTTAGGAAGCGCCGGTATGCTTCCAGCAGTAACTGGAACGTTCAACAGAAGCAACTCCATCCAGAATTCCAGACAGGTCAGAGCAGATGGTCAAATACAGCAGATCTCCAATGCAAAAAACGACAACATGTCTTATGGAGTTAACCTAAACTGGACGATATTCGATGGATTGGGTATGTTTGCCCGTCGCGATCGCTTCAAAGAAATACAACGACAAGGGGAAGCGGAGATCAAATATCAAGTGATCACCCAGCTCAGCGAAGTCATGGCAACCTATTACAATCTGGTGCAGCAAAAGCGCCTGATAAACGCACTGGATACCACCATTACCTTATCGAGATACCGCGTCACGCTGGCCGAAAATCGCCTGGAGATCGGAAAAGGCTCCAAGCTGGATCTCCTGAATGCGAAAGTCGATTTAAATACCGATCAGACAAACTTACTCAGACAGCAGGAAAGCTTCAAAAATACCAAGACTTACCTCAATCAGCTGATGACACGCGACTTGAGCCTGGATTTTCAGGTTGAAGATGAAATGAAACTTGATACGGATCTTAAACTTGGTAATCTGATCGAAATTGCCGATCGCCAAAATCCACAAATCCAGCTCGCCATCATCAACAATCGGGTGGCCGAACTCAACTTAAAAGCAGTTAAGGCCGAACGTTATCCCAAAATTGGATTAAACAGTGGTTACAACTGGAACGAATCCCACTCCTCCCTCGGTTTCTCGACAGAAAATAAAAATAGAGGTCTTACCTACGGTGTATCGGCTTCCCTTAATATTTTCAATGGATTTCTTCAAAATAGAAACGAACGGATTGCTAAATTTCAGATTAAAGGTTCTGAGCTGCAGATACAACAACAAAAACAAGATATTCAGGCACAGGTCAGAACGCTGTTCCAAACCTACATCACCAATATGGAACTGGCTCATGTAGAACGGAAAAACGAGGAGCTGGCAAAAGAAAATTTAAACATCACCATGGATAAATTCCGTATCGGTACCATCACAACTTTGGAAGTAAGAACAGCGCAGTTAAACTACATCAATGTAATGACTCGGAGCTATACAGCACAATATGATGCAAAGGTATCCGAAATAAGGCTAAAAGAATTGACAGGCGAAACATACTAGAAATTTCTTTCAGCATGAGGTCCTCTTCATGAAGGGACAGGATTTTGAAGCGCTTTTCAGCAGCATCTATTCTTAAAAAGCGAAAGGCTCCTTAACTAAATGAGGAGCCTTTCGTTTGTCTATTTAATAGTCTATTGCTATAATAGATTTCAGTGGTATTAACACGCCACTTTTAATCTGAATATATCTATCGGTTAACGACCATACGGTGGTCTCGATACGCTTTGGTCCGGAATCAGTCTCAAAGGCGATTTCAGTTTTGGATTTAAACTCATTTCCCAACCGAAGTGCCCCTTTCAATTTATCCATAAAAGTCGCTGTCTTATCTTCACTCGCCGGGATAAATTTAAATTGAGGAATTTCCTCTTTAGCTATTAGTTCTCCAACCATAATACTAGCATTTAATGTGTAAATTATTGTTTTGCGCTATGCTACTCTTATAACGCTTTAAAGCCAATCTTATTTTATCTCTTTCTGCCATTGGCTTATTTAAATCTACCGATTCCCATGATAAAAATCAATTAAATCCTTGAAAACTATCATTTATTTTACAATAAAAAAACGATTGTACTTTGGACACACTACTCCCCTTTGAGGGTCACCGGCAGGCCCAACAGGCATTTATAACGAGATATCTAAATATAGTGTCATTTCATTTTGAATTTATAGCCCAAATCATTCATATTACCTATTTTTGATCAAAAAAATTTGTAAATGGAAAAATCTGTTTTTGAAAAAGAGTGGGAAATTTATTTCACGCAATGCTATTCTAATGGCCGTATTCGTTTCTCCGATTTATCCAATATTCTGCAGCTTACCGCGGGAGAACACGCCAATGCTGTGGGATTCGGTTTTAAAGAAATGGCCAAACATAACCAAACTTGGGTACTTAGCCGCATACGTATAGAGATTGCACGATTGCCCAAATGGATGGACATCGTCAAGGTTAAAACTTGGATACAGGAATTAGAGGGCGCACGCTCAACACGGAATTTCGAAATTACCGTCAATGGACAGATCTTTGTTACGGCAACCAGTTATTGGGCTGTCATCAATACCGTGAAGCGGAGCTCTGAAACACTCGCGATTTCCACCGAAAATTTTACCACCTATCCGGATCGTCCCGCAACACAACGGCCATTTTCAAAATTGGATATTTCCCAAACAGTCAAAAATCTTGATGAATATTGTGTTAAGCTCTCGGATCTGGATATTGTCAATCACGCCAACAATGTAAAATACCTGGACTGGTGTATGGACAGGTTGCCCATTGAGCTTGTATTGACCAATCAAATCAAATCATTAGAGATGAATTACCTGCGCGAATTACGCTATAATGATACTGTAGAGATTAATGGTGATGCGACAGATCAGGGTTACTTTATGACAGTGACCAAACAGCAGCGCATTCATTTTGCGCTGGCCATAGAAACAAAATAAAAAGGGAAAACAAGATAAGAACGCGAAACAATAAAAAAAGGGAGGCTACGGGCCTCCCTTTTTATCTTACATAGCGCATCGTTTATGCAAATGCTTTATCGCCTTTTTTGTAAGGAAGGTTACCATCAAATTTTCCCGGTATCTTCACAAAACGTAATGCTTTTGTACAACCCAGCTCCGAGTTAAAGAAACCGGTCAATGTCAATTGTTTGAACATCGTAAACCAATGTGGTGGATCGTTCTCAACATAATTATACAATTGATTTTGTTTTTCTTTATTCTTCTCCAGAATATCCTTTTGATCTTCAGCTTGCTTTTTATTAAACTCGTTTGCTTCTTTATCCAAAGCAGCTGCAACAGCCGTTCTGTCTTCCGCAGAAAGCTCCAGGAATGGTTTTCCTTTCACCTCTTTTGCCTTATCATCTAAGCTCGCAAAACCAGTTAAAAATGCCTTTTGTTGCTTCTCCGTATAACAATCGCGAACCATGACTGGGATAAAACTTCCTACCCCTGCTTCTTTCGCACCCGGAGTTGCGGTAGCTGGTAAGATTGCTTCAGCCAAGTCACCTAATAAATCAGTTGTCTTCGCTTCAAATAATGCTTGCACATCTTTGGTTGCTGAGCGTGTACAACCTTCCAAAAATAAATTAGCGCCGATAACGGTACCTCCTAAAATTAAGGCAACTCGTTGTAATGCTTCTCTTCTATTCATACTACTAAATATCTTAATTTTAGAAATTATATTTCATTTCCCAACCTTGTCTGTAATTACGTTTTACATATTGATTGACGTTGTCAAAGTTGGTGACACGCATGTTATCGTTATCCCACAACAATTTCAGGTTACGTCCAGGGTATTTACCATCAATACGTAAATCAGCACCTCTGATTGCCAGGTTAGCCATTAATAAAGCTTCTGTCAACGGACCTGCTATTTCAAAAGGTGAACTTACTTCTTTCTTGCCGTATCCAGCCTGACAAGCTTCAACCCATTGTGCGTAGTGTCCACCTTCTTGTCCTGGTACACGGGCATATTTCTGTGCCACCTGCTCTTTTCTTGAAGTCGGCAACAAGCGTGCATTCTGGCCGTAGGTATCCGCAAGGATTTTACCTTTTGTACCTACAAGTAAGATACCGTTACCACCATCACCAAAAATTTCGTTTGGACCTAATTCATCCGGGCGAGCAGGCTGAATACCACCATCCATCCAATGTAAAGTCACCGGACCATTGGTACGTGGTGTTTTAGGGAATGTTAATGTCGCATGGCTCGATGGAGGACAGCTTTCAGGGAAATATCCACGTTTGAATTCATCCACATACACCGATCCTACAGTTGCCTGTACATCCTGTACATAAGTCAATCCCAAGGTACTGAAAGGAACTTCCAACAAGTGACAGCCCATATCGCCCAATGCGCCAGTACCATAATCCCACCAGCCGCGCCAGTTGAAAGGCACCAATTTATCCACATACTCTTTATAAGGCGCTGTACCTAACCAAAGGTCCCAATCCAATTCTTTTGGAACTTCGGCCTTGCCTGTAGGCCATGCAATACCTGAAGGCCATACCGGACGATCTGTCCAACAATATACCGTATGTACATCACCGATCAGACCTGCTTCATACCACTCACGTACAAAACGTGGTCCATCATTCGATGCACCTTGATTTCCCATCTGGGTAACCACTTTATATTTTTTAGCTGCATGCGTCAATGCTCTCGCTTCCCATACATCGTGAGTCAACGGTTTTTGAACGTACACGTGTTTACCCAATTGCATAGCTGCAAGTGCCTGAATCGCATGTTGATGATCTGGAGTTGATACAGAAACGGCTTCTATACGTTTGTGCTCCTTATCCAACATCTCACGGTAGTCTTTGTAATACTTTGCTTTCGGGTAACGTTTCAACGCACCAGCTGCACGACGGTCGTCCACATCACACAAGAAAGCAAGATCTGCTTTTCCTGAATCATGGAATGCATTGATGTCACTAAAACCTTTACCCCCTACACCAATACCTGCTACTTGTAATTTGTCACTTGGAGCTGTAAAGCCATTTCCGCCCAATACATGGCGAGGGACGATCATAAAAGCCGCAGCAGCTGTTGCCGCGCTCTTTATAAAACCTCTTCTACTCGTCTTATTTGAGTTATTTTCCATTGTTATCAATCTTTAGCTATTAGATGTTACCTTTTTTCAATTCGCTTACTGCGAAATCAACCGCACGAGCAGTAAGTGCCATATACGTCAATGAAGGGTTGACACAACCTGCAGAAGTCATACAAGCACCGTCCGTTACGAAAACATTCAATGCATCCCAAACTTGGTTGTTACCATTTAATACCGAAGTTTTTGGATCACGTCCCATGCGGGCAGTTCCCATTTCGTGGATACCTTGGCCCAAACCATATACGTTATCGTACGTATAGGTATCTTTTACGCCAATGCTTTCCAACATTTCCTTCATTTCATTTTGCATGTCGCCACGCATCTTCAATTCATTATCCTTGATCTCAGCGTCAAATGATAATACAGGTAAGCCCCATTTATCTTTTTTGCTCTTGTCAAGTGTAATTTTATTTTCGTGATATGGCAAGGTTTCTCCGAAAGCAGTAAAACCAACAGTCCAGTCACCTGGCTCACAGATCGCATCTTTCCATGCACCACCAACTTCCATCTCGGCAACAGCACCAGACCAACGTCCACGACCTGCAGCACCCTGGTAACCAAATCCACGTACATAGTCACGTTTTTTAGTATCACCTTCTACATTTACAAAACGTGGCACATACAAGCCTGTTGGTCTACGACCATATACATAGCTATCCAAATATCCATCTATTTTACCTCCGGCACCACAACGGAAATGGTGATCCATCAAATTGTGGCCCAATTCACCGCTGCTGCTACCCAGACCGCCTTCCCAAACATCTGTAGCTGAGTTCATTAACACCCAAGTCGAGTTCAATGCAGATGCACAAACAAAAATTACTTTAGCGAAAAACTCATACGTTTGGTTTGTTTCAGCATCAACAATTTCAACACCTTTTGCCTTTTTCGTGTTTTTATCGTAGATAATCTTTGTTACGATAGAAAAAGGACGTAAAGTTAGATTGTTTGTTTTACGTGCTGCAGGAAGAGTTGCCGATTGCGTACTGAAATAAGCACCAAAATTACAACCCAACCAACATTGATTTTGATATTGACAATTTACACGATCATGATGCGGAACAGTAATGTTGGCTGTTCTACCCATGATGAAATGACGTTGACCACCATATTGCTTTTTCAAACGCTCAGCCAGGTCTTTTTCAACAATGTTCATCGCCATTGCCGGCATGTAATCTCCATCTGGCAAAGATGGTACACCATCTCTATTTCCGGAGATACCCGCAAATTTTTCAGCATAACTATACCAAGGGGCAATATCCTTATAACGAATCGGCCAATCCACACCGTGGCCATCTTTTAAGTTAGCTTCAAAATCCAAATCGCCCAAACGATAAGATTGTCTCCCCCACATTAAAGAACGTCCACCAACATGATACCCACGGTACCAGTCAAAACGTTTTACCTCTGTATATGGACTCTCCTTTTCATTTACCCAAAAATCCAGGTTCTTCTCATTCAACGGATAATCTCTACGCAAAACCGGATATTCTTCGATCATTTTTTGTGTACGACCGCCAGCATGAGGCCATTCCCATGGATTTTTATTTGGCGCAGTGTAATCCTTAATGTGTTCAATGTTACGACCACGCTCCAGCATAATTGTTTTCAGCCCTTTCTCTGTCAATTCTTTCGCAGCCCATCCACCACTTATCCCCGAACCGATTACAATTGCGTCATAAGTATTTGTTGCCATCTCTCTTCTAATTATTTGTTTTTAAATAGTTATTTTTTCTGTTTAGTGTGCAGCATTTGTACTGTCGATCTTTTCGTCCTTAAATAAAGCTAAAAAGATAAAAAATACAACAGCTGCGATAATTGCAGGTACAACCCAGGTATGATTCCAGAATCCTGCTAGGTCTGTTGCTTTCAATTCTTTGTACTTATCTCCAACATAACTTGCTACCCAGAATCCGATCAACTGTCCAACACCATAGGTTGCCAGCGTTATCAAGCCCTGTGCTGCCGATTTGTATTTAACACCAGCTTTGCTGTCTGTATAAATTTGTCCCGAAACAAAGAAAAAGTCATAACAGATACCGTGCAATGCAATACCGATCAACAACATGAACGACAATTCACCCGCATTGCCATAAGCAAATAACAGGTAACGGATTACCCAGGCCAACATACCGACCAAAATTGTTTTCTTGAAGCCAAATTTTGTAAAGAAAATTGGGAGTGCCAACAAGAACAAGACCTCTGAAAACTGACCAATCGTCATCTTGCCTGTTGGATTTTCCAATCCTATTTCGGTCAGGAACAAGTTTGCATTTGAATAATAAAATGCCAATGGAATACAGATCAATACTGAAGAAATGAAAAAGATCAAGAAGTTTTTGTCTTTCAACAATTTGATCGCATCCAGACCAATAATTGATGCAAAGGACGGTTTTTCGTTTTCATCCAATTTGACCGGCGGTGTTTTAGGTAATGCGAAGGAAAATACGCCTAATACCAATGAAGCTACACCTGACATTAAGAAGGTATTTTTCAAAGCTCCTTCTGATGCACCTGCATCCCATTTGAAGATATAGCTAATTGCCAATCCCGCCGCAATCCAACCAAGTGTTCCCCAGATACGTATTCCTGAAAATTGTTTTTCCGGATTGGTCAATTGGCGAAACGAAACTGAGCTCGCCAAGGCCAATGTTGGCATATAAAGTATCATATAGGCCAATACATACGGATAAAAAGTAGACATATCGGCAGCACCATACATCTGATACATTAATACTGCGCCAACCAAGTGTAAAACACCCAAAATACGCTCCGCATTAAAATAACGGTCTGCAATCATTCCGACAATAAAAGGGGCGATAATCGCTCCCAATGATTGTGTTGAAAATACATTGGCCATTTCAAAATCCGTTGCATGTAGATTTTTGCTCAAGAAAGTACCTAATGTGACAAACCATCCCCCCCAAATAAAAAATTCGAGGAACATCATAAAGGATAGTTTAAATTTTATTGTTGATGAAATCATAAAAAAAATGGTGTTTTACAATACTACTAATTGGTTTTACCTGCTCAATTTAAGAAATTAAATCTAATTGTCAATAGTACACTATTAAAATATTACAAAAAGCTATCGACCTCGCGATATGCCGCCACCAAGCGATCCTCACCCTCTTTACCAGGCTTGGAAATACCATGCTCCATCCCCATGATACCCTTATATCCTTTACTATGAATGTGTTTGAATACGTTTTTATAATTGATCTCGCCCGTAGTCGGTTCTTTACGACCTGGATTATCGCCGATTTGAATATACGCAATTTCATCCCAACAACGATTCATATTTGCAATTAAATCTCCTTCGGTACGTTGCATATGATAAATATCATACAAAATTTTACAGGATGGACTATTCACGGCCTTACATAAAGCATAGGTTTCATGCGTTTGCTGCAAAAACAAATCTGGTGTATCACTTAAGGTTTCCAACACCATCACCAAACCAAGTGGTTCAAAGATCTCCGCACCCTTACGCATCGCAGTAAGGATATTGCTGAACTGATTACCCCAAGGCAGTTTTCTTTCATAAAAGCCCGGTACCACAGTCAGCCATTTTGCGTTACAACGCTTGGCAGCTTCGACAGACTTCTTGCATGTTTCGACAAACTTGTCCAAATACTCCTGTTTTCCTGTCGCTAAAGAAGGCATCCAGTTTTGTCCGCCATCCACAACAAATACACCCATGGTCATGCCTAACTTCGCTAATAAATCACCGATCTTCTGCTGCTCGTCCAATGTTCTACCCAAATAGCCATTATCTTCTATTCCACGGAATCCCAAATCATACATATACCGAATTTCATCCAGGAAACTATCACCTGCATGATTTTTGAACATTCCCTGATGGGGAGCATAATTTAAATTGAATGTCTTTCCTTTATCCATCGTATTTGCTGTATTTTGAGTTGTAGACGCAAAAGTCTGTCCAGCTAGTCCTGCCCCCGCGGCCAAAAGACTACCTTTAATAAAATCCGATCTCTTCATTTTATTTATAATTGATTAATTTTTAAATAATTTACCAAATCCATCCGAATAAATCGTTTCTATGGACTGATTTTTATTTTTAAAAATGACAAAAACCGCCACACCTTTCAATTTTTTGGCCTTTGTCTTAATTTGTTCGGGTTCCATGCCCATAAAATAATTATCCAGTGCATCCGCTTCCATAGCAGTCTTCGCATAGACGCTGACACTCAATATATCGGTCATGTATGGGAAACCCGAAACAGGGTCAATATGATGACCCAATTTTTTCCCTTTGTATTGAATAAACTTTTCGAAACTGCCGGCTGTTGTCAGCGCCCCTTCATTGAGCTGCGCAACAGCAGTCATCAATTCCTCCCCACTTTCACCATCGGGCTGAACAATACCAATGGAAAAGCCCTGCCCACCTGGCGGAGTTCCCAAAGCCCTGATTTCACCACCTACCTCGACCATATAATTGGCAATTCCCTTACGTTCGAGATAGTCTGCCAAGACGTCTACCGTATACCCCTGTGCAATACCATTAACATCGATTTTAATCCCCTGTTTCTTTTTAATCAGCCGGTTGCCGCTGACCTTCAGGTAATGCATTCCCACCAGTTCCTTCGCTTTTCGTACCGTCGCCGAATCCGGGGCCACCGGGCTCTTATTAGCACCAAAGCCCCATAGGTTGACCAGCGGGGCAATAGTGATATCGAATTGACCTTTCGATAATTTGTGGTATTTAAAGGAAGCATTTATCACCTTAGCCATGTGGCTATCCATCACAACAGACATTACCGTATCTGTATTGAACTTGGATATCCTCGAGTCTTTGCGGTAAATTGACATCGACAAATCGATTGCCGTTAAGATACTGTCAACTTCCGACCGCCTAACAAGACTGTCGGAAGCGAAGTAAGTGATATGGAATTGGGTACCCTGCGCGGGTCCCTCCAGCCGAATTTTATGGGGTTTCGTTGCCGGTATCTGCGCCTGTGCATCAATGCAACAAATCGTAGCAAAAAATAGAAGGCACAAATTCCACTTTAATCCCATCGGCCCAATTGCTTAAATATATAAGTTGGTGTTTTGACCAGGCATCGCTACTGGGTAAAAACCTTCTGCATCCGGAAGTAATTTTGGTTTAGCATCCCAAGCAAGTACATCTGGTCCCAATTTGATGGTCGATTTCAAGGCTTCATCCCACTTGATTACCTTACCGGTATAACAAGCGATACGTCCGATAATACCTGTTAACGTACTGTAAGCACCATATTCTGCATTATCAAATTTATATTCGCCTTTCGAAATTGCCGTAAATAGTTCTTTATGTTCTTGTTGATACGGGTTTGGATTACCCTTCGCATCATGGCGATAGATTTCCTTTCCTTTCCAGTCGTACAATACTGCCTGTCCACCTGCAGAAAGATAAGCACGTCCTTTTGTTGCCTGGAATTGCTCGTCTACACGGTTATGTATACCTTCGAAGTGTCTACATTGACTATAAACAACGCTGTTGTCGGCATAGGTCAATTCTAATGCAAAATTATCATAGATTTCACCATACTCTTTGCCGGTGCGGTGTGCCCTGCTACCTGTACCTTGGATCGATACCGGGTAAGCACCTTTCACCCAATTGGCGATATCAATATTGTGTACGTGCTGCTCTACGATATGATCGCCACACAACCAGTTGAAATAATACCAGTTACGCATTTGGTACTCCATTTCAGTTTGCTCTGGCTTACGCGGACGCACCCATACACCACCTGAGTTCCAATAAACTTGTCCCGAAGTAACATCACCGATTGCACCCTCGTGAATACGTTTGATCGCCTCACGGTAATTCGTTTGATAACGGCGTTGTAAACCGACTACAACATTCAATTTTTTACGTTTAGCTTCTGCAGCCACGCGTAAGACCTGCTGTACACCAGGGATATCAACAGCAACCGGTTTCTCCATGAAAACATGTTTACCTTGACGGATCGCTTCCTCAAAATGCATTGGTCTAAATCCTGGAGGAGTCGCTAAAATAACAACATCCGCCAATTGAATTGCATCTTTATATGCATCGAACCCCACAAATTTGTGATTGTCACTTACATCGATCTTATCTTGCCATTTTTCCTTCAGCGTTTTATAAGTACTCTCTAAATTATCTTTAAAAGCATCTGCAAGAGCCACCACTTTAATGTTCATGCCCGAACTTAGCGCATCAAATGTAGCTCCAGTTCCGCGGCCCCCACAGCCCACTAAGGCAACTTTGATAACATCCGAACCAGCGGCATATGCACCTGATAAAGGCATTGAGCTCAACACAGCGCCCCCAGCAACTACAGCAGAAGTTTTAATAAAATCTCTTCTTTCTAGATTTTCCATAACAGTTTTATATTGATTATTTTATATTAAAAGTCTTTGATTGGCTGTTTGTCGTAATAAGCCATAATCTCTTCGTGACTAGGTGGGTTGAGGGGTCTGACTAGTCTCATGCCCACGAATGGGGCTTCCGGAAACCACCAGTTACTTTTTGGAATTTGTGGATCCAACTGTTTCCATACGGGATCTGAGGCACCACGCGCTGCAGAGCGCATGTCCTCGGCACCACTGTCAAAAGCACCACCACGTACAACATGTGGATACAGGGTTGTCGGAACGACTATAGGATTAGTCAATACCTTGCCTTTACCTTCATTGTAACTATCGGCCTTATATTGATCATAAGTCCATTCGGCAACATTGCCATAAATATCATAAAGGCCCCAAGGATTCGGCTTCTTCTGTCCTACAATATGTGTTTTCTGTTCAGCATTATCTTTAAACCAGGCATAATCTGCTAATGGCGTTGCTTGATCACCGAAAAAATAAGTCGTCTTTGAACCTGCTCGAGCTGCATATTCCCACTCGGCCTCTGTTGGTAAACGGTAAAATACACCGGTACGGACATACAGCCACTTACAGAATTGAATAGCATTGTAATGGGTCATCGCTAGAGCCGGGTGCCCTTCCTTTCCAAAACCAAAAGTCATATCCAAATAAGGTTTGGTCGGTCGCGTAACGGCATCAATCTCTTTCGATACTTTACCGTCCTTACTCTTTGCGATCTCATAATCTTTATACAGAAATGGCTCAAACAGATCCCAGGTTACTTCATACTGGCCCATCCAAAATGGATCCAACTTCACCTCGTGTGCAGGTTTTTCATCCTCTTTCCCACCACTTGTAGTTCCCATTTTAAAACTACCGCCAGGGATTGCCAGCATTTTGAACGTCAGATTAGTCCCTTCAATAGGTTGTTCATAAGGTTCGAAAGCTTTCTGAGCCATAGCGTGCACGCCGGCAAATAACAAAACAGGAATAAAGATTCTTTTTAACATATTTAGGTTTGTAATTAAAGACTAAAATATAAAATAAGGTGTATACTTTACACTTTGACACTATAACTTTTTTATTACAGTTTAATTCTTAACATAATAGTCCATTCGTAATATCGATTTAGCCAGATGCTGGCAAGTATCCAGGGTAACTTAACTAGCCTGAAAATCAAGATCAATAAAAAAGGTTTTCCATTCTCATGGAAAACCTTAATATCTTATCACAGTATGCCCCTGTCTAAAGCAGAATCTTACGACTTACCGCTTTATCGATGGTAATATATCCCGGATAGAATACCGACTGCCCTGCGATATTGATAGAAGGTTTCACTTTTAACGTAAATATTCCCTTTTTATTCTCATCGCTCGACATTAAAAAATCCTGCAGGTCCGAATTCTTCAACAAATCATAGATATTGGTCGCTATACGCACATTGGCTACGGTAGATTCTCCGGGCTCTATTTGTAATGATTGATTGACAATCCCTTCCACAAGCTGCTGTCCACCATAAAGAATGATATACTGAAACTTATTAATGGATGCCTTTTTGAGCGTCGGGTTGTCTATTTTAAGCCTGATAACTGCATTCAATGGAATATCTTTCCGCAAATAGGCCAACGCCAGGCTCGGCGCTGCTCCCAGGTCGATTTGATTATTCTTGATCAGTCTTTGCAATGATGTTCCGGCCAACCGAATACTATCTACCGATTCCACATCGAACTTACATTTCGCCAAATTCTCGATCTGTGCCTTTTGTCGATTCACGCCGCAGCCGGAGATAAACAAACCCAGCAGAACCAAACATCCAAATAAAATTTTCTTGCTCATAATCCCTATTTTCCTCCAAATTTATATAAAACTCCCAGTGTAAACAATGGGTACCCTGCTTTTAAATAGGTATTACTTTTAAAACCAAATACCATACCGTTCGTATATTGCAGCTTCCATCCTTTCCCTAAGCCCATCCTTGTATAAAATACAGGTTCAATAAGCATATTGTCTTCTTTCTCTGCCGGAAGACCATCAATAGCGAAATTCTTCATCCGCATATTGCTCAACCGAATGATGGTACCGTAATCGATATCGTGCCGGTTGCCAAACAACTTTAGGGCATCCTTTTTCTCCGATGAAAAGTTTACCTGCACAAACACCTTTTCAAAATCCATATCCTTCGTTTCCACAATAGCTTGTCCCATCGTCGACGAACGCTTATCAACCACACTGGTATTGCCTAGCCCATACCCCCCGTAAACCTCAAACACACGATTATTTTTCCGACCGAAGCGTGTATAATAGCCAATCCCCGCTTCGCCCATCTTTTGCGCATAGTCTTTGATATTGGATTTATTATCCACATAGGAACCATTGGCAATGACAGCTACATGATCGGTTACGGCTACCCCCAGGTTGGCCGATACATTAGCCTTTGTATTGATATTACCGGAAACATATACCTCCCCAGCTTCTGTAAACATCGGCGCTGAAGGCACATTAGGCATGTAAATCGAACTACAGGAATAAAATGAACAGGCAAATAACCCGGCACACAAACCATATCCAAACTTGTTGTATTTCATATGTAAGTATTTATTCAATCGTGCTTGCATCCAATGGTATTCAGGAATGTTTCGCCTATTGTCTTAAAAACACCTATCCTTTATAAAAATTGTACCAAAGCTTTACATTTAACAGAAAATAACAATTTAAATAAAACCAAAACGTTAACGCACTCATTACCAACTCCGATAAATTGGCGGGGCAGCAGCGCTGCGGGCCAACGATATTGCCAACAGTGGCTCTGTGCAACGAAAGTGCAGCAAGTAGCATCCGATTTCGTTCATATTGCCCAAGGGTAGATCCATGGGAGAACAGACAAACAAAAAAAGGCATCAATTTCTTGATGCCTTTCCAATATTGTTGCAAAACCTTACGCTTGTTCTGTAGGAACTACAGATACATAAGATTTATTGTTAGCTTTTTTACGGAAAACTACTTTACCGTCTACTAAAGCGAACAATGTGTGGTCTTTACCAATACCAACGTTTGTGTCAGGATTGTGTTGTGTACCGCGTTGGCGTACGATGATGTTACCAGCGATTGCTTGTTGACCACCGAAGATTTTGATACCTAAACGCTTGCTATGTGACTCACGGCCGTTCTTAGAACTACCCGCACCTTTTTTGTGTGCCATTTCTTTATCTTAATTTAAGACTATTTGTCTGATTAAAAATTCAATTATAACGTAATACCAGTGATCTGGATTTTAGAAAATTGTTGACGGTGACCGTTTTTCTTTTTGTAGCCTTTACGACGTTTTTTCTTGAAAACGATAACTTTATCGCCTTTTAAATGAGACAAAATTTTAGCCGAAACTTTTGCACCAGCAACGCTAGGTGTACCAATGGTAAATTTACCACCGTCTTCTGCTAACAATACATTGTCAAATTCAATACTAGCGCCTTCATCTCCTTGTAAACGGTGTACAAAAAGGAACTGGTCTTTTGCAACCTTAAATTGCTGTCCTGCTATATTTACTATTGCGTACATTGTTAATTAATTAAATGTGTTATTAAATGAAGGGCAAAAGTAATCAGTTTTTATCATAATTCAAAGACAAATTTACTTTTTCGTTTCCATTTAAACGTTATCAGTTGAACAGCATGACCTTAATCCGTATTAGGACAACGCTGTTCACGCCTGTTTCCGCTTACCAAACCAAAATTCTTTTCTCCGGTGCCACATACATTTTTGCTGTAGGCTGTACATTAAATGCTTTATAGAAAGCCTCCATATTGTATACGGGACCATTTACCCGAAATTGTTCGGGGCTATGTGGATCAACTTTTAAACGTAGCCGCATGCGCTCATCGCTGCTCTTTACGCGCCACACTTGCGCAAAACTCAGGAAGAAACGTTGATCGGGGGTAAAGCCATCAATCTTGTCCTGCCCCTGCCCTTGTTTGGTTAATTTAAAGGCATCATAGGCAATATTTAAACCGCCGATATCCGCCAGGTTTTCACCTAAAGTAAGCTCACCGTTTACATGTTGATTGTCCAACAGCGTAAAACCACCATATAACTTCGCTACCTGATTAGCGCGTTCCGTAAACTGTTTCGCATCCACGGCAGTCCACCAGTCATTCAAGTTGCCGTCTTTATCATATTGGCGCCCCTGATCATCAAAACCATGTGTCATCTCGTGTCCGATAACGGCACCGATAGCGCCATAATTGATTGCATCGTCCGCGTTGGCATCAAAGAAGGGGAACTGCAAGATGCCGGCCGGAAATACAATCTCATTATACGGTGGATTGTAATAGGCATTCACCGTAGGTGTTGTCATCAGCCATTCTGCCTTGTCAACCGGTTTACCAATTTTACCCACCATTTCTTTATAAGCATGCTTTGCAGCAGACTGCAAGTTGGCATAGTAGGTATCTTTGGCGACTTCCACATCACTATAATCTTTCCACTTCTCCGGGTAGCCGATTTTTTTGGTGAAGGCTTCCAATTTTTCAATCGCTTTCTTTTTGGTTTCAGGCGTCATCCAGTCCAATTTCTCAATGCGGCTCTTATAGACTTTCTGCAAATTGTCGACCAATTCGAGCATTCGTTTTTTTGCTTCGGGCTTGAAGTATTCATCCACATACAACTTACCCACAATCTCGCCAAGATTCTCGTCCGCCGAACTCACCATCAGCTTCCAACGCTCTTTCTCCTGCTTCTGACCATTTAGGGTTTTCCCGAATAATTCAAACTTGGCCTCCCGGAAACCTTTGCTCAGTGCCGTCGCAGAAGCATTCGCTAAATCTGCTTTTAGTTTTGTCTTCCAGCTATCTAAGGACTGCGACTTCAACAAATTATTTAAAGCAAGGTAAAATTTGGGCTGCTGTACCAAAATCGTGTCGGTCTTCACATCCAAGCGTTGCAGAATATCTTTCCAGTTGAGGTTTGGCGTTTGCTTCTGAAATTCCTGTACCGCAAATTTGTGGTAGTTTTTAATGGGATCCCGCAATTCTACAGGTGTGGCATGCGATTTGGCAATTTCTGTTTCCAGGCGTAGCACTTCCTCAGCCGACTTTTGGGCATTTGCCCCTTCACCGATCAGTCCGAATAACTTGACCAGATACGCGACATAGGCCTCCCGGATCTTCTTCGCTTTCTCATCCTGATCTAAATAATAACTTGCTTCAGGCAGGTTGAGTCCCCCCTGAAAAAATTGCAATGCATTCTTAGTGCTGATCCGGTCATCCGCGGCGACATAAAAGGTAAAAAGATCACCATCGCCCTCCTTAAATCCATCTGCAGCATACGCAATCAATTCATCAATACTTTTCACCCCATTGATTTTTTGAATGCTCCCTTCGATCGGTTTCGCACCCAATTTATCGATCGTCACCGTATCCATACCACTCGCATAGAAATCGCCAGCCTTTTGCTGATCTGAACCTTTTTTGTTGTCGGACTTTGCGGCCCCTTCCAAAATAGATTTCAGGTTTGCCAGATTTTCGTCGGCGAGCACATAAAAGGAGCCCCATCCTGTTTCCGATGCCGGGATCTGCGTATTTTTCATCCAGCTTCCATTCGCATATTGGAAGAAATTATCTCCTGGATTCACCGTCGTATCCATACCTGAGACATCAAAAAAATTTGTGCGGACCTCCTGAGCAGTATCGCTTTTCTTATTTGACTGACATGACATCATCATTAAGACCATGGATAGCGTCCCCCATTTGACTTTTTGTATCATATTTTAAGAGATTAAAAGCGTATTTAAATTTTACTTCAAAAGTTTCACTTCATACAGATCCTTCCGCCTATCCTTCTTCACTTTAACAGTACCATACTCATGTAGGTCGCGCAGCGCATACAGATCAACGTCGGCAATAAGCACCATCTCCGCATTCGGTGTCGCCTCGGCTTTGATGGCATTATTGGGAAAAGCAAAGTCTGAAGGAGTAAAAACGGCGGACTGCGAATATTGTATATCCATATTATTCACACGCGGCAAATTACCCACAGAGCCAGCAATAGCCACATAACATTCATTTTCTATCGCCCTGGCCTGCGCGCAGGTACGCACCCGGATGTACCCGTTTTGGGTATCCGTCATAAAGGGCACAAATAGAATCTGCATGCCCTGATCGGCCAAAATACGGCTCAGTTCAGGAAACTCGACATCGTAACAGATCAACAGCCCTACTTTACCACAATCGGTGTCAAATACTTTCACTTCACTACCACCCACCATACCATAGTATTTAAATTCATTTGGCGTGATATGAATTTTTTTAAACTCATCCAGCTTACCGTTGCGATGACAGAGGTAGGAAACATTGTAGAGTTTTTTGTTTTCCATCAATGGCATGGAACCCGCAATGATATTAACGTTGTAGGATACAGCAAACTGTTGAATGCGGTCGATAATCTCGGAGGTATGCTGCGCAAGCCTTTCCATCGCCAGGCGCTCGGGAAGGTCGTTATAAGGGCTCATGAGCGGCGTATTGAAAAATTCCGGAAACATGATAAAATCTGTTCCATAATCACTCACGGTATCCACAAAAAACTCGATCTGATCATAAAATGCCTCCAGATTATCAAACAAGCGCATCTGCCATTGCACCAGCCCCAAACGGATCGTCTGCTTGGTGGTCGAAATGGACCGTGTCTCTGACTCATAATAAATATTATTCCATTCCAACAGGGTAGCAAACTCCATCGATTCAGCATCTTCAGGCAGATAATGCTTGAGTATTTTTTTGACATGAAAATCATTTGAAAGCTGAAAGGTCAGCGTCGGATCATAGATCTCCTTGCGTTTGACTTTCTCGATGTAAACCCGCGGACTCATTTTATCCGCATAGTTATGGTAATTGGGAATACGGCCCCCGGCAACAATACATTTGAGGTTCATCTGTTCACACAGCTCCTTACGCGCATCATAGAGACGCCGGCCGAGACGTAACGCCCGATGTGCCGGATGAACAAACACTTCTATCCCGTAAAGGGTGTCTCCATCATCACTATGCTTGGTAAACTTACCGTCATCGATAATCTCATAATAGCTATCGTAAATATTATTCTTTTTTGAATTCAGGATAATGGACAAGGCACAGGCAACGACATGTCCATCAATCTCCACACATAATTGCCCTTCGGGAAATATATCAATCAAATCCTGAATATTTTTCTTTGACCAGGTCTCACCTGCACCATCATAAGCCTGTTCCATCGATCGTTTCAAATCAACATAATCCTTCTTTGTCAAGTTTCGCACTTGAATATCCATATAAATCTCCTTTTTGAATTAGTTATCTAAATTTAGTAAAAGTAAATGCCAAGTCCAAAACTAGCAATAGCTCACAGGCGAATATCAGATGGCACCCAACTTCATATTTTAGACAGTGCTTACTCAGTGATTGTTCAGTGCTCGTTCAGTGCTTGCTCAGTGTAGACTGAATATGCACTGACTTATTACTGTCTAAACATTGATTAAGAAATATTAATAGGCACTACCTGATATGCAGATGTTTCAATTTTAATTAGATCTTGATGATCTTATCCCTTAACAGGTAGTTAGGGCAATCGTCTTTTTCATACATGAACCCAATTGGAGCATCGGAAAGACTTTGCTGAAATCAAGGACATAAAAAAGCGCCAATGTTCAATTGGCGCTTTTGATATCTCAATGATAGCTGCAATCAACTATGCTTGACCTTGTGGCGTTCCAAAAGGGAATGCAACTGTAGGATCACCACCTTGTTGAGGTTGTTCAGCAACACCTAAGTCCATTTTAATTGGGCCATTTAATGCTTCGAAACGGTTCACGTTATCAACCAATGCACCTAACAAGCGTTTTGCATGCTCTGGAGTCAAAACGATTCTTGATTTCACTTTTGCTTTTGGCACTCCTGGCATCACACGGATAAAGTCAACCACAAATTCAGTATTAGAGTGAGTGATAATCGCAAGATTTGAGTAGGTTCCTTCTGCTACTTCTTCTGTCAACTCGATGCTCAATTCGTTTTGATTTTGGTTATTTTCCATAATAATTCTAATGATAAGTTAATATATTCTTAAATTCTACTTTGTAAATGTTCTAAAATCTTGTCCGTTCTCAATATTCAATAATGTTTCGTAGATCAACCGGATCACGTTATCCACATCTTCCTTGTGCACCATCTCCACTGTTGTGTGCATATAACGGAGTGGTAAAGAAATCAATGCAGACGGTACACCACCATTGCTATAGGCAAATGCGTCCGTATCAGTTCCTGTAAAACGAGAAGAAGCCTGACGCTGGAAAGGAATATTATTCTTCTCAGCAACTTTAACCAACAGTTTATTCAGATTAATCTGAACCGCTGGAGCATAGGACAATACCGGACCTTTCCCTGAAAATAGATCGCCCTGCGTGATCTTATTGATCATCGGAGTTTGCGTATCATGTGTCACATCAGTTACGATGGCGACATTCGGTTTGATACGATCTGCAATCATTTCGGCACCGCGTAAACCAATCTCTTCTTGCACCGAATTTACGATATATAATCCAAATGGCAATTTCTTTTTATTCTCTTTTAGCAAACGAGCAACCTCAGCGATCATAAAACCACCGGCACGATTGTCCATAGCCCGCCCAACATAATAACGGTCGTTAAGGACAGAGAATGTATCTTCGTATGTAATGACACAACCGACATGTATTCCCAAGGCTTCAACCTCTTCTTTGGTACTACAGCCACAGTCCAAAAAGATATTTTTCAGTGAGGGATTTTCTTCTTTCTCTCCCGAACGCGTATGAATTGCCGGCCAGCCGAATACAGCTTTGACAATGCCCTTTTCCGTATGAATATTCACGCGCTTAGACGGCGCAATCTGGTGATCTGAACCACCGTTACGTATTACATAGATCAGTCCGTCTTTGGTAATGTAATTGACAAACCAAGAAATCTCATCCGCATGAGCCTCTATAACGACCTTATACTCCGCTTTTGGATTGATTACCCCTACAGCTGTACCGTAGTTGTCAACGAATGTATCATCAACATAAGGCTTCAAATAATCCAACCACAGGCGCTGTCCTTCCCACTCAAATCCTGTAGGAGAAGCATTATTGATATATTTCTCAAAAAATGAAAGCGAATCTTTCGTCACAACCGCGTCGTGCTTCGGCTCTTTTTTCTTGTTTTTTTCTGCCATCTTTTCCTTTTCTATTTACTTTCGTCAAAATATGAAAATTTCAATGAAATGCAAAAGTAAAAATGTTTTTTGAAATATTGTTTGCGCAATTTATTTTAGGTTATACGCTCCTCTTTAAGTAAAAAGGATCCGCAAAAGACAATATTTTGTTCACGATGAATGAATTAGATCCGCAGCCCAATGATATTCTGCTTAAAAACAAATTGTAGGAATAAAAAAATGAGATTAAAGCTTATCTTTACTTCAAAGTAATTTAAAAAGCTATAAAATTTATGAATTCAATATTAAGTGCAATACATTGGAATATTGACCCCGAAATGTTCAACTTTGGCGCTTTTGCCCTTCGCTATTATGCCTTATGCTGGTTGTTAGCATTTTTTGTTTCATACGTGATCATGTTGCGTATATTCAAAAAGGAAGGCCGCACACAGGAACAGTTGGATCAGCTTTCAATTTATATTTTTCTGGGCACTTTGATCGGAGCACGATTAGGACACTGCCTATTTTACGATTTTGACTATTACAAAGATCATATACTTGAAATCTTCCTGCCATTCAAATGGGATAAAACAGGATTTCATATTACCGGCTTCGCAGGATTGGCTTCCCATGGCGGCGCCATCGGAATTATCCTCGCACTCTATTTATTCTGCAGAAAAACAAAAACCGACTTCTTGTGGTTAGCGGACCGATTGGTCGTTGTAGTCCCTATTGCCGGTGCACTTATCCGTATCGGAAATTTCTTCAATTCTGAAATAATTGGCACACCTACAGATCTACCCTGGGCTATCGTGTTCGAACGTGTAGACAATGTACCACGCCACCCTGGGCAGCTTTATGAAGCAATCGCCTATATTTTGATCTTTATTATCATTGGTTCCCTATTCAAATCAAATCCCAATCGCCAAAAAGGCCAATTATTTGGCATATTCATGGTCCTATTATTTGGTGCACGCATGGTCTTGGAACATTTTAAAATTGACCAGGAAGCTTTCGAGCAAAGTATGGCTTTAAACATGGGCCAATTACTGAGTATACCTTTTATTTTGGTGGGCTTCTACTTTATCTTCCGGAAAACCAAAGCTTAAAACTGGCCGCAATATATCCTTGTTTGCAAATACAAGATTTTACAGGCATCTTTTCTAGAAAAGATGCCTTGTTTTTTTTCTATACCTGCAAAGATTACTATATTAGGCTTCAATAAATAATATATCTTTTTACAACAAGAAACTTAAGCCTAAAATGAGTCTAACACAAGCTGCATCTGTCGAAGCAAATGAGAAGATGCTTCAATACAATGGTCAATATGGAGAATTTGGCGGATCTTACATCCCACCGGTATTGGAAGAGCAATTGAATAAACTGGCTGCTTTTTTCGATAGTCATGTCCAAAAAGAAGAATTCCAGAAAGAGTTTATTGCGATCTTAAAACATTATGTCGGTCGCCCCTCACCTTTATATTACGCGAAGAATTTAAGCGAACACGTAGGTTCCAAAATCTATTTAAAGCGGGAAGATTTAAACCATACAGGTTCCCACAAGATAAACAACTGTATCGGTCAAATTCTTTTGGCTAAACAAATGGGAGCTACAGAGATCATTGCCGAAACTGGCGCCGGTCAACATGGTGTTGCAACAGCAACAGCAGCAGCATTGTTAAACATCCCCTGTAAAGTATTTATGGGCGAAATCGATGCTGCGCGGCAGGCCCTGAACGTCAAACGCATGGAATTGTTGGGTGCCGAGGTTGTAACGACCAACTTAGGTAACCGTACATTGAAGGATGCCGTAGACGCGGCCTTGATGTATTACGTCGAAAATCCCACATCCTATTATCTATTGGGATCACATGTTGGCCCACATCCCTATCCAAAAATGGTCGGCTATTTTCAAAGCGTTATCGGTAAAGAAGCACGCCAGCAGATTCTTGATCAGGAAGGGCGCCTTCCCGACAGCATCTTTGCCTGTGTAGGTGGCGGGTCAAATGCGATTGGCTTATTTTCGGGTTTTCTCGATGATCATGCCGTCGAAATTCATGGTGGTGAAGGTGGTGGCACCGGGACTTATCCAAAAACAGCAGCGACACTTTCTTTTGGTAAACCAACTGTATTCCAGGGGACATTTTCATACTGTCTGGTCGATGATGAAGGTAATCCGATCCCCTCAACCTCGGTATCTGCAGGCCTTGATTACCCGGGGATATCGCCGCAACATGCCCAGCTAAAAGATAGCAATCGTGCAAACTATCATCCCGTGACTGACACCGAGGCGATTGATGCCTACAAGTTGCTTTCCCGACTGGAAGGTATTATTCCGGCCATTGAATCGTCTCATGCTGTTGCCCTTGCGGTGAAATTGCTCAAAGACAAAAACCAAGTCGCTATTGTGAACCTTTCGGGTCGTGGCGACAAAGATGTTGACCGCGAATTCTAGACGGTAACATCAAAATACATGAGTAGACCGAGTGCCGAGCCCTAGGTTAGGCACTCGGTCTAAACATTTTATCCATTAGCTAACGATCGCCAAGATGAAACGACCTAGAAAACGTCGAATAGTTTTAAAAACAGTCATCAGCCTCCTCGTCTTACTTTGCCTGGGCCTGATAGGTTATAATCTTTATCCCGAACCAACGTTGGATCGGCATGCGAAAGTGGACAAACTGATTGTCTATAAATCTAAAAGGACACTATTGGCTTATAGCAAGGGAAAGCTCCTAAAATCATACCGTATTTCACTAGGCGGTCAACCTGTGGGCGACAAAGAATTTGAAGGTGATTTAAAAACACCCGAGGGTCTTTATACGATCAACGATAAAAATCCATATAGCGACTATCACAAAAACCTAGGTGTCTCCTATCCGAATGAACAAGATATCGCCCATGCCAAAAGTTTAGGAAAAGATGTCGGTGGCGACATCAAGATCCACGGACTCCGAAACGGACTAGGCTTTATCGGTAAACTGCAACGCCACATGGACTGGACTTTCGGTTGTATGGCACTTACAAACTCGGAGATTGACGAGCTTTTTGACGCTGTTCCAATAGGCACAACTATTGAAATAAAGCCCTAGCGGAAATAAAGCCTTGACTGAGATAAACGCTTAGCATCCGTCCCTTGACACTCATCTGTAGGCGATCTAACCCTTCCGTCCTATTTTTCCCCACAGCCTATTTTCAAAATACTACAAGATAAACCCTAAATATTACAACCCCATGTCTAATAAATTAGCGATTTTTGAGTTTACATGAGTAACTTGTATTTAAAATAATTCTTATGAAACTTGCAATAAAGAATATGGTATGCAATAGATGCATAATGGTTGTTGAAAATGAACTGGCGAAGCTCAATCTCCATGTTAAGCATATTTCTTTGGGCCAGGTGGAAATTGAAGAAGAACTGACCAAAGCGGAGAGCAAGCAACTTGCTGAAAATTTTTCGGAACTTGGGTTTGAACTTATTGACGATAAAAGAACCGTCATCATCGAACAGGTAAAACATGTGGTGTTGGATCTCATCCGTAATCAACATAACGACACCAGCCTTAATCTTTCCGAAATCATCAGCAAGAAAGTGCACCATGATTACAACTACATCTCCAATCTATTTTCGGATGTTGAAGGGATCACCATCGAAAAATACTTCATCGGCCAAAAAATTGAATATGTCAAAGAGCTATTGGTTTACGATGAACTGACATTAAGTGAGATTGCCTATAAACTCAATTACTCCAGTGTTGCCTATTTAAGTAATCAATTCAAAAAAGTAACCGGATTGACGCCAAGCCACTTTAAACAGATCAAAGACAATAAACGTAAGCCGCTCGATAAAATCAACGAGTAAAGGCGTGGAACGACAAAAGCAAGCTTCACAGCAGCCTCGGCCGCCAGGATTAGAAAACAGACAAAAAACAGAAGCAACTGGTCAAAGAAAAGAAGCAGCAGGCCAAATGAAGAAGTGACAAATCAAAGAAAAGAAGCAGCTGCCCAAAGAAGAGCTGGTCAAAAAAGCAACTGGTCAACAAAAAGAACAGCAGGTCAAAAAAGAAAAGGCTTCCGAGCGGAAGCCTTTCTTTTAAAATTGCCCTTTCAAATTAGCAACCCTTATCTTGAATATCTCTAATTCTTTTTGTTGTTGATTGATAAAAGAATTGTCCTCCAGTTTTCCGACCACAATATCACGTTCTTCATCATTGGCATAGACCATGTTTTTGAACTGATTTTTGTAGTCTTTGGCCCGGGATTTATAAATCTGTTCACCAATCCAGATCCGGTGCCCAAGCGCCTGATCCAACAAAGATACAATTTTATCTGTTGATAAAACCATACCTTCCAAATTTAAGACTTCGATTAAAGATAAGAGTGCATGTTCACGTTTATCTAGGGGGTAATCTTTACTTTTATCATGATAGAATTCATGAATATCATCCCACGAATCTATCTTTTTTGATTTGATATCATCTAAGAAAGTGTGCAGGGCATTGCTTTCGATCAGCTGTCCACCGATATTCTCCCAGTTCGTACGCGATCGACCCGTTAAGGAGGCCATAATATCCTGCAGTGACATACCTTCCTCGAGGGCATCCATCAGGTGCAGTACACCATAATACTTAATAAACGAACGATATAAGTGATAAGCCTCGCCAACCTTCTGAATAACGGTCGGTCTGCGTGAATTTTCGGCCCCTTGCAACACGATGGTCTGATCTTTTAGGTCCATGTTGTTGGCAAGCAGTGCCCGACCGGCAACAATACGTTCACGCTCATCCTTCCCTGCTGCAGTGTGAAGGCTGTCTGCAACGGCCAAGGCCAGCATATCCATCCCTTCAAACATTTCATTCACCGTATCCGGTGCCAACATATCGTATTCAAAATATTGATTTTTGAAATGTCGATTGTCCCGCGCCGCATACTTATTGGCATTCCGTACCAATGCGTACATATTGTACATAAACCAATACCCCGGAATCAGGACCAGTTGATCATGTTGTACGTCATTGCTTACTAAGGTGAAAGGTAGCTTAATATCCAGTTCATGCAGAAAATCCCCTTTTACAATCAGGCAATACGAAGCAAATCTGGAGTTGTGTTTTAGACTGACACAGAGTCCGGGCCAAAAACCACGTCCCGCGATAATTTCACCATCCGCAGCTCTGGAGTTGTGATTCGATCCTACAGTTGCTCCAGCAGCCATATTACTTTGGCCCATCACCAATGCCGCACATAAAAACGAGTTGTTATGGTGCTGTTCATGGGCTGGAAAAATCAGGGAATTTAATACTTCACAACAGGAAATTGTCGAGTTGTCACCCAAATAAGAGTTGATCAAGCGCGCACCATATTTCAATTGCGAATAGGAAGCCAAGATAAAACGTACGGCTTTAACGCCATAAAATATACGACAGCCATAGCCAATAATTCCATTAACAAGCTCACAGCCTTCACCGATCTGCGTATACGATTCCTGCGAGGAATTGACGGTTACATTTTTCAGCTTGCTGACCCCTTTGATATAAACATCAGTCCCGATCTTGACATTCTTGATCGTTAACGTATTTTTGATGACACAACGGTCGCCAATTTGGCTGTAATAGCCGCGTTGACTTCCAAATTTTTGATCCGTCAGTTCTCCAAATCGCTGCTGTAAAGCATGATCATGCCGATTGCGGGTCCAAAGGTATACATCTGCAGCCTGCATGCCATCAAAAGGGTAAACCGAGCGGGCACCATTTTCGTTGCAGAGCTCCAGCTCGATCCGTTTCTCCGACTCTTCACCGTCACGGAGGATGCCATTACCAAACTTGGCTGTACTACCGGTCTCCATTTCCTTGATCTGGCTCAACAGCACTTCATTGCCAACAATAAAGTAGGACAAGTAGCCCACATAATGAACAGCAACATCGTCACCAAAGTCCGAGCTGATGATCGTCGAATGGTACAGGCCAATGGGCAGCTGCAAATTGCGGTAATCCAGGTAACTCGGACTCAAATTGCCGATACGGACCAGACCGTAGAACTTACAGTGCTGCACCTGATTCGGATCGAAGACTGCCGATACTTTGACCTTGGTCCAGTCGCTTGACCAGTTACCGTTATGAATCAACTGTTGAATCTCCGTTTCCGTCAGATCGCGGTAGTCATTACGCGGGTTTTGCTGAAAGCGCAGGGTATATTCATCTTGTCCTGCTGGAATAAATTCATCTGGGATAAATCCATAGCCCAGCTGTTCCAAAGGTTTCTTCTTCAATACACTCATAGGCCTCCTTACTCTACAGTTACCGACTTCGCCAGGTTACGTGGTTTGTCCACATCCAATCCGAGTTCTACACCAATATAATACGATAGCAGTTGCAATGGTACAACCGAAATCAATGGCGCAATAATCTCATCGGCCTCCGGAATTTCCATAAAATCATCGGATAGATTTTCAGAAACGGTATCGCCTTTGGTAACCACCGATATGATCTTTCCCTTACGTGCTTTGATCTCCTGAATATTTGAAACAATCTTCTCGTGATAAGCATCTTTTGTAGCGATAAAAACAACAGGCAAGTTCTCATCAACCAATGCGATCGGTCCATGTTTCATCTCTGCTGCAGGGTAACCTTCGGCATGGATATAGGAAATTTCCTTGAGTTTAAGCGCACCTTCCAGGGCAACCGGGAAATTATATCCCCTACCCAAGAAAAGAAAGTCGCGGGCATCTTTGTACTTTTTGGCAATGGTTTTAATTTTATCAACCTGCGTATCCAAAATCCACTCCACCTTTTCAGGCACTTCATTTAATTCCTTTGCGAGTTTTTGATAACGCTCTTCACTGATGGAGCCTCTTAAAGAAGCAATCTTTAAGGCAATCAGGTTCAATACAGTCAACTGTGCTGTAAATGCTTTTGTACTTGCTACGCCGATTTCTGGTCCAGCATGGGTATAGGCACCTGCATCCGAAAGTCGGGCGATAGAAGATCCAACAACATTGACCACACCCAATATAATAGCACCCTGTTTTTTTGCATTTTCCAACGCAACCAATGTATCAGCCGTTTCACCACTTTGGGAAATCGCCAAAATAACATCCCCTGGATGAATAACCGGATTACGGTAGCGGAATTCCGATGCATATTCAACTTCTACATTTATGCGGCACAATTCCTCAATAACATATTCTGCAATAAGCCCGGCATGCCAGCTGGTACCGCAGGCAACAATTACAATGCGATTGGTGTTGCTGATCTCATTGGCAAATTTTTCAATGCCGCTGAGTGTAATCTGATGGGATTGCAGATCAAGACGTCCACGCATGGAGTCAAAGATCGTTTGCGGTTGCTCAAAGATCTCTTTCAACATAAAGTGATCAAAGCCTCCTTTTTCAATAGCTGACAGTTCCAGATCCAATTTTTGGACATAAGGTGTGATGCGCTCATTACCCAGATTTTTAAGGATCAGCTCCTCCGGTGTGATAATGGCCAGTTCATAGTCATTGATGTAAACAACTTCTTTGGTATACGCTAACATCGGGGAAGCATCTGAACCCAAAAAATGCTCATTTTTACCGATACCAATTACCAAAGGACTTCCCTTACGTGCTGCAATAATACGATCCGGATGACCAGCTTCCAATACGAGGATCACATAGGCCCCGACGACCCGTTTTAAAGCAATACGGATCGCTTCTTCTAACGAGCATTCATTCTGCAATTGGATTTCTTCGATAAAGTTGACCAGAACCTCTGTATCGGTATCACTTTTAAACGTATAACCTTTATTGATTAATTCTGATTTTAAGGAAGCATAGTTTTCAATGATGCCATTATGAATCATCGCGATGCGTCCGCTATTGGAATAATGCGGATGTGCATTCCGATCAGAAGGTTCACCATGGGTAGCCCAACGGGTGTGGCCTATCCCTGTGGTCGACTGTAGATCTTTTCCGTACACAAACTGTTCCAAGTTTGCGACTTTACCTGTTTTTTTGTAAACATCGATCTGCTCACCTTTATGCAATGCCACTCCAGCACTGTCATAACCACGGTATTCTAACTTTTGTAATCCGTCAATGACGATACCATACGCCTGACGATAACCTGTGTATCCTACAATTCCACACATGTATGTCTCAATTTTAAGTGTATATTTTGTTAATGCGCCGCAATGTAATAAAAAATATTTACGCAATCGATTGATTAACCTAAAATTAACACAAAAAAGGCGGCTAATGTTTTATTAGCCGCCTTTTTCTATTGTAAAATGTATTATTTTTTAATGTTCTGCCACGTCGACATGGTCATAATCTTCCTTCATCAAGGCTTCATAATTTGTCTTTTCTTTCTTTCCAAAACGACGTTGAAGACTGTCAAATATGGAGTACACCACCGGTACAACAACCAAGGTTAAAAATAAAGAAGATAACAAACCACCAATGATAACGATCGCCAGACCTCTATTCATATCGGCACCGTCTCCAGTAGCGATTGCGATAGGAATCATACCAAATACCATGGCAATTGTCGTCATCAAAATCGGACGAAGACGCGCGTGATTGGCTGCCACCAACGCATCGTGCGTGTTATCGCCAGCTTCCTTACGATGGTTGGCAAAGTCAACCAGCATGATCGCATTTTTGGCCACCAGACCAATCAACATGATGATACCCAAAATCGTAAAGATATTCAAGGTCTGATTTCCCAGCGCCAAGAACAATAGGGCTCCGATAAACGACAATGGAATCGAGAACAAGACCACAAATGGTGTGATAAAACTATCGTATAAAGCAACCATTACCAAGTATACTAGGATAATAGATGCCAATAAGGCAATACCCAAAGTACCAAAACCTTCGGTTTGGTTTTCCATATTACCACCCCAGATAAAGACGATACCCGGTTTACGCGGTAGTTTTTCAAACTGTGCCTGCCACTCTTGCGCTACGGTACCCATTGGTCTACCGATTGCCTGTCCCTGAATGGATACTGCCGGCGACTTGTCGCGACGTTCCAACAACGTAGGTCCCGAACCAAAAGTTACATTGGCAAATTGATCCAAAGAAATAGAGGCACCCTGATTATTGATAAATTTCAGATCACGTACGTTGTCGATATTGGCACGACCATTTTCCGCATAGCGGATATTGATATCGTACTCATTATCACCCGCTCTGTATTTGTTATCCGTATTTCCTGAAAATGCCGTCTGCATTGTCATACCCACAGTAGAGACATTCAGTCCCAAAGAGGTCATTTTATCACGGTCGATCTTCACATTGATCTCAGGGTTACCCGCTTCAGAAGTCAATTTGACACCCGCAGCCCCAGGAATCTTACGTAATTGATCTGCCGCCTTCTCTGCAAATTCCTGTGCATCTTCGACAGAAGCACCGATAATGGTCAGCTTCAATGGTGCCTGCTCCGCTCCCATGATACCCACGTTGACGGTTTTGATTTTTGCACCGATCAGTTTATTTTCCAGTTCACGCTTCAGCGTCGCTGAATACACCTGTGAGTTACCCTCAAAATTTTCCTTGTCGAGGATCACGTGGATCTCCGATTTATAACGCGAACCCGTTGTTGAAGCCATACCGTCCGAAGACTGCCCCACTGTCGTAATAATTTCTTTGACATCAGGTTTCGATTTAATATAAGCCTCCGCTTTTTGCGTCAACAAGTTGGTCTTCTCCAGGGAAGCATCTTTATCGAGTTCCAACTGGATGAAAAACTCCTTACGGTCGATACTCGGGAAGAAGTCCGAACCAATATACCCCATACCGACCAAAAAAAACGATGCAACAAGTAAACCGATTGCCAAAAACAACGTAGCCAATTTCGTACCGACGTTCTTTAAAGCCCAGGTCAACAATCCAGCAACCCAATGTGTAAAGCTGTTCAAACCGCTTTCAAAACCATGAATAATACGACCAAAGAAAGAAGTTTTGCTCAAGTGCTCCAATTTACCGAAACGCGAGTATAACCAAGGCACTACCGTAAATGACACCAATAAGGATAATAAAGTCGAGATGATTACCGTCACACAGAATTGTGCCAGGATATTGGCCACCAAACCCGTAGACATCGCGATCGGCAGGAACACTACCACGATAACCAAGGTGATCGCCGTTACAGTAAATCCGATTTCCGAAGCACCATCATAGGCCGCACGCACCTTGTTTTTACCCATCTCCATGTGGCGGTGAATATTCTCGATAACAACGATCGCGTCATCCACAAGAATACCTACTACCAGGGATAAACCGAGTAAAGACATCAAGTTTAAGGTATAGCCCATCAAAAGCAAGCCAATAAAGGTAGCGATCAAAGATAATGGAATCGCCACCATGGTAATCGCCGCATTACGTAAACTTTGTAAGAAGAACAACATGATAAAGCCCACCAATGCAATGGCAATCATTAAGTCATGGATCACGTTATCAGCTGCATTCAAGGTAAATTCTGAAGAGTCATTGGCCACCAGAATTTTAATATTCTGTGCAGCATAATCCTTCTCTACACCAGAAATTACTTTTCCGTCTTTATCGTGTACCGCAATGGTTTTCTTGACCGCTTCGGACACCGCTACCGCATTTGCATCAGACTGTTTAAAGACCTGCAATAAGATTGTATTCTGACGGTCCAGGCGGGCTACTTTTTCAATCTCTTTGATACCATCCCGCACATCGGCGATATCGCGCAGATAAATCTGCACCCCTGCCGGCGTTGTGATCGGGAGGTTACGCAGCTCCTCGATCGAAGTTACTTTACCCGAAAGACGGATGGTTGTCCGATTATCACGAGTACTGACGTTACCTGTCGGGAAATCGAGATTGGATGATGCTACAATTTGCTGTACTTGCGAAATTGTCAGTCCATAACCTTCAATTTTCTTCGGGTCTACAGAGATCTGGATTTCACGTTCCTCACCACCGATCAGGTCCACTTTGGCAACACCATTGATCCGCGCAAAGACCGGCTGGATTTTATTGTCCAAAAGATCGTAGAGTTCTTTTTCCGATAAGTTGGACGTGACGGCCAAACTCATGATGGCCACATCATCCAGGGAGAATTTGGAGAGTGAAGGTGTCTTTACATCATCCGGCAGATCGTTGATCACGGCATTGATTTTCCGTTGAGCATCCGTAAGCAGGAAGTTGACATCCGCACCGTTGTTGAGGGTAATCATGACAATCGATACCCCTTCAAGGGAAGTCGACTCCACCTTTTTGATACTTTCCAAGGATGAAATGGCATCCTCTATTTTTTTGGTCACCGAACTCTCCACCTCTGCAGGTGAAGCTCCCGGATAGACCGTCTGTACCGTAATGACGTTAATTTCAAATTTAGGGACCAATTCATAGCCCAATCGCGTATAAGAAAACAACCCGCCTAATGTCAGTATTATAAATAATACGATAATTATACTGGGGCGTTTTATCGATATTTCGGTAATTTTCATTCGAATAATTTATTTTTAATAGCTATGCAACCGAGGTTCCATCTGCTACCGATTACAGTATGCTCTATTTAATAATCTCTACAGGGCTTTGGTCAAATAGATTGATCTGACCCGAAACAATCACTTGATCCCCATTTTGCAAACCACCTAAGATCTCGATGTAATCACCAAAGTTTCTACCTGATTTGACGTTTGTTTCGATGGCTTTACCGTTTTTCAGCACAAAGATCTTGTTATCGCTCACACTACCCACAAAGGCATTACGAGGTACGATCAACGTATTGCTAGCAACACCTTCACCGAAGATGGCTGTACCGTACATACCAGCACGCAATTGGTTCGATGCATTATTTACCTCGATTTCCACCGGGAAGTTTAAGCTACCATCCGATTTAGGAGCAATAAAAGTTACTTTACCTGTAAAGCGTTGGTCTGCATATACACTCGCTGTCACATCAACAGATTGACCGATCCTTAAGGTAGCCACATTCTTTTCGTCCACATTGACACGCAATTTCAAGGTGGCAACATTGACAATATCGAAGGCTGCAGCGCCCACATTTAGGTAAGTACCCGGTTCGATTTTACGTGCATTGACGATACCCGAAACCGAAGTTTTGATGGTCACATCGCCAGCATTCAATTTAGACGCTTTTAAGTTATTTTTCGCATTCTCAAATTGCAATTTCACCTGGTCTAACTGTTGTTTGGTTACACCACCTGTAGAGAAAGCACTTTCAAAGCGATGCAGATCGGCCTGCGCATTGGTAAATGCAGCCTGCGCATTCGCTACGTTCACATTCAGTTTATCGCCCTCGATGATCGCCAAAGTCTGTCCGGCGCTTACATGAGAACCTTCATCAACCAATACTTTCACCACTCTACCTGCAGTTTCAGCTGAAACAGTTACTTCTTGTTTCGGAGAAAATGTTCCGTTAGCCGTATAACGTAAGTCCATGGAAGATACTTTTGCCGTATCGATACGCACTGCAATAGCCACATTTTTCTTTGCTACCTCTGCAGTTTCGGCCTCATTTTTCTTTTTATTTTTATTTAACACAAAAAATATTCCTGCTAGACCAGCAGCAATAATAAGTAAGGTAATAATTCCGCGTTTCATATTGTATTAGTCAATTATTCTTTAATTAGTGATTTTAATTCGCCATTTGCCTTAATAATCTGTACTTCGGCTACTTTATAGTTCAACAGACTCGTATTTAGATTATTTTCTGCATCAGCTAATGCTTTTTCAGCATCAAGTAATTCTGTTAAAGTTGCTAAACCATTGTTAAAATTGTTTTTGGTATCATCTAGCACACCTTTGGCCAATTTAACATTCCGGCGATTATTGTCGATCGTCAACAAGCTGATCTTAATCTGTGATTTGGCATTTTCTTTCGCCAGATTAAGGCCCAATTTGGTATCCTCAAGATCAACCTGTGCTTGTCTAATCTGAATATCGGCCTGGTTGATTCTCGCTTTTGTTGTTCCTCCGGTAAAGATTGGAACCGAAAGATTTAAACCTATACTCGAGGTCTTTGGCCAGCTAAAATCGCCACCAATTGGAAAGCCTTTACCAAATCCATTAAAACCAAAATCTCCACCTAAGGATAATTTAGGATATAGATCAGCAACTTTCGATTTCTTGTTCAGTTCGTAAAGCTCAATTTGCTTTTTCATCAACTGTACCTCAGTCCTATTTTCTACATTATCCGATTCTACCGCCAGTGCTGCGTTGATATCAAACGTCTCTCCAGATAATTCAATATCTTCCTCGATCGGCTTTCCGATTGCGAATTTCAATGCATTTTCTTTGATCTGTACAGCGTTGGTTGTTTGTTGTTTTTGTGCCTCTAGGTTATTCACATTAACCACCAAGCGATCTAAATCTATTTTTTTTGCAAGTCCAGCTTTGACAAGTCCTTCCGTCACATCTTTCGTTTTTGTGGTACTTTGCAAATTATTTTCTATCGTTTGAAGTTTCAGATGTTCTTGGTAGATATCATAATAAGCATTTGCTACTTTTTCGATCACCTGTTCATCTGTTAACTGCGCATTTATTTGGTAAAACTCTTTTGTTGTCTTAGCAGCTTTCAAGCCTGTAAAGATCGATTGATTAAAAAGCTGTTGATTTAAGGAAATGGCCGCTGTAGAATTCCAGGGTTGTCCCATTTTAATTTTCTGAGTCTGACCACCGGCTTCCAATACCATTTCTGGAATTAACACATTGTATTTTAAGGAACCATTTGCTGTAATTTGTGGCAACGCGCTCCCCCTAACCTCATCAATCTGGTATTGCGAGTTTTCGAGATCTAACTTTGCCTTTTTAGCTTCCTTTTTGTTCTGCAAAGCAAATTTAATCGCATCACTTAAGCTCAATTGTTGCTGTGCATGACTCTGGAAAACCATCGTACCTAATAAAAGGCTGGCTAGTATTCTGATTGTTTTCATTCCTAATTTATTTATCCTAATTTTATATCTACTTTTTATTTATACCATTAAAAAAGAGCTTGGTAGCCAGCTTTTGCTTTTGCAGCACTTCATCAAAACGATCCTGATTTGGAATTCCCGAAATGATATCGGAGATATTGCACATCAGGGATAAACTTTTCATCAATTCCACATAGATTTCGGCCGTTTCATAGAGATGCTCCCCATCGATTTCACCTTTTTCGGCACCGATCTCAAGGATCTCAAACAAGGCTTTCACATCACGGTCGTGTAGGCACTGGAAAAAATCCTGCATGGAAAGTCCCTTGATCCATTCCAGATTTTCATTCATGTGCAACATATAGTATTTCCGGACAAATGCATCGCGCAGTTCCAAAATTTTAATGATCAGCTCGTAGGTGGTGCCCACATGCACAGCCACCATCTTCTCCTCCTCTTCCCTATATTCATCCGTCAAACGCACAATCACATCCCGTATAAGTGCATTCTTTTCCGAATAATAGTAATACAAATTCGCTTTGGTAATTTTTATATCCTCCGCAATTTCATTCATCGTAGTCTTACTAAAACCGTAATGCATAAAGCGTCTTATCGCCGCATGAATGATTTGATCTTTTCTATCTTCCATTCTTCAAAAAACTCCTTTCTACTTTCTGACTTTTATCAAAAATTGTTCAAAAATATAAAAAGTAACATGTTGGACAAAATAAATTTTGAAATTGTAATAATTTTGATATTAACCTGACAACAAAACCTTCATGACTTCGCAGACACCAACAGCAATGAAAGCAAACTGAAGGTTCTTTCTGGCCAATAAGATCAGACACTTTCAGAAAAAAAAAGGCAAACTCGAAAGTTTGCCTTTTATTATACGAACAGATCTATTAGAATGCGACCGTGTTCTGAAAATGTTTTAAAAACTTTCGTTTATCCAATTTATAGAGCCTTGCTGCACGATAGGCTACTCCAGTCTGCACTTCGTCGAGCTCTTTTAGAAAGCCATAATTCTGCATTTTCTTTCTAAAATTGCGTTTATCGAGTGGTTTATTCAAGATTCCCTCATACACCAGCTGTAGCTGGGTGAGTGTAAATTTTTCAGGCAGCAGCTCAAAAGCAATCGGTTTATAGGCGAGGCGGCGCTGCAACCGCTCCAGACAGAGGTCCAAAATCTGCTTATGGTCAAAGGCCAGTTCAGGTACATTCCGAACGGGGAACCATTTTGCCTGCTTCATATAGTTTGTAACAGGTTTGGTTTTCAATTTGGTATTATCCAGCTGCACGAGGGCGTAATAAGCCACCGTCAGAATACGTCCCTTTGGATGCCGTTTTAATCCGGCAAAGGAATGCAGCTGATCCATAAATACATCTTTCAAACCTGTATTCTCATACAAAATTCGTTTTACGGCATCTTCCATCTCTTCGTCATTATCCACGAAAAAACCTGGCAATGCCCACCAATCCTTAAAAGGATATTCATTTCTTTCGGCCAAAAGAACTTTTAACTCTCCTTCGTGAAAGCCTAATATGACACAGTCAACGGTAAAATTACTATACAAAACTTCTAAATTTATTTATGTGCAATATACTGAGCTAAATTTAGCGGTTACTAATCATCGGGTTATCTGTAACAATTATACGCTTCCTAAACGTGATGCGCAAAAAAATATTGAAAAATTTATTCAAAGTGTAGAATATACACTATAAAAATCTTATATTCGTAAAACCTAAAATATAGCGTGTGATAAAAGAAATTAAAAAAATAGGTGTATTGACGTCGGGAGGTGATGCTCCTGGCATGAATGCCTGTATTCGTGCTGTCGTTCGAACAGCATTACATAAAGGATTGCAAGTAACGGGTATTTATCAAGGATACCAAGGTTTGATCGACGCAAATTTCATCGAAATGGATACACGTTCGGTCAGCAATATTATACAACGTGGTGGTACAATATTAAAAACGGCACGTTGCATGGAGTTTAAGACGCCCGAAGGCCGTCGAAAAGGCTATGACAATCTGATCGCTGCCGGTGTAGATGCCTTGGTGGTCATTGGTGGTGACGGTACCTTTACAGGTGCTAACTTCTTCTCCAAAGAATTTGAAATACCTATTATAGGTATTCCGGGTACGATAGACAACGACCTTTACGGTTCTGATTATACCATCGGATACGATACAGCCAACAATACTGTCATCGAAGCGATTGATAAAATCAGAGATACTGCGGCGTCACATGAACGTCTTTTCTTTGTTGAAGTGATGGGCCGTGATTCAGGCTGTATCGCCTTAAATGCCGGTATTGCTGGCGGAGCCGAAGCCATTTTACTTCCAGAGAAAGAAACGGCCATTGATGATTTAATTAGTCATTTAGAAGACGGTGCCATTAAGAAGAAATCGTCATCCATTGTTATTGTCGCAGAGGGCGACCAAAATGGTGGTGCTTATTATGTCGCAAAAAAAGTAAAAGAAAAGTTTGATCATTACGACACGAAAGTTAGTATATTAGGGCATTTGCAACGGGGTGGTTCTCCGACGAGTTTCGACCGCGTGCTTGCGAGTAGATTGGGCTTTGCTGCTGTCAATGAATTATTGGCCGGAAACACACGAGTTACTGTTGGGCTCCGTGGTAATGAAATCAAGACAACTCCAATTGAAGAAGCAATCAGCAATAAGGAAATTAAACTTAGCCCTGATTTATTGGAGATGGCTGAGATTTTATAATCATAATTTGAACAGACATGATAGCAGTAGTATATAGTGGGTCGCGATTTTCAGACTGGCGGTTGGCTGATAAAGGTCGGATCACGACAGGGTTCCGCATGAACGGGATCAATCCTTATCTTCAGGATGAGCGCTCCATACTACAGCATTTGCATAAAAACACCAATCTGATCAACAATGCCGAAAAAATCAGAAGGATCTATTTTTTTGGTGCCGGATCATCGTCGAAGGAACGTAAGGATAAAATAAAAAATGTCCTGGAGCGTTTTTTCGTTAATGCACGTGTACGGGTTGATCATGATGTCATTGCTTCGGCTATTTCGACTTTCGGCGACGAAAGAGGAATTATTGGCATCATTGGCAGTGGATCAAATGCAGCTTACTATACAGGGAAAAAAATCATTGACAACAATTATGGTCTAGGTTATATTCTGGCTGATGAGGGGGCAACAAACTGGAATAGCCAGCAGCTGCTCAAGCATTACATGACAGATACCTTACCTATTGATCTGCGGGATAAACTGGAAAGAGAATTTAACATCGACAAGAAAACCATTTTGGAAAAGGTGTATATAGCGCCACAGCCGACAAATTTTCTGAATTCATTTACCGACTTTGTCCTCGAAAATAAGGATCATCTATTCATCAGTCAATTGGTTAAAAATGGGCTCCGTACGTTTATCAAAACCTACATCAAGCCCCTAATGAAAGAATATCCGGATAGTGATGTTAACTTTACGGGTTCAGTAGCGTTTAATTATGAGCACTTACTTCGGGAAGTTGCTACAGAGGAATTTAATATCAGTATTGGTACCGTTGTAAAGGAACCGATACACAATTTAATTAAATATTATATCAATAAAAATTAAGAATATGAAAATTGGAATTAACGGATTTGGCCGTATTGGTCGTTTAGCATTCAGAGCGGCTATCAATCGTCCAGAAATTGAAATTGTTGGTATCAATGACTTAGTTGAACCAGATTATATGGCTTATATGTTGAAATATGATTCAACACATGGCAAATTTGACGGTTCTGTAGAAGTAAAAGACGGTAACTTGGTTGTTAACGGAAAAACTATCCGTGTTACAGCTGAGAAAGATCCGGCAAACTTAAAATGGAATGAAGTAGGTGCTGAAGTAATCATCGAATCTACAGGTTTCTTCTTGACACAAGAGTTGGCTCAAAAACACATCGATGCAGGTGCTAAAAAAGTGGTGATGTCTGCTCCAGCGAAAGACGACACCCCTACTTTCGTCATGGGTGTAAACCACAAAGAATTGAAAGCTGATCAACACATCGTTTCAAACGCTTCATGTACAACAAACTGTTTAGCGCCTATCGCTAAAGTATTAAACGATAAATTTGGTATCGTTGAAGGTTTGATGACAACAGTACACGCGGTTACAGCAACACAAAAAACGGTAGACGGTCCTTCAGTAAAAGACTGGAGAGGTGGTCGTGGTGCATACCAAAACATCATCCCTTCATCTACAGGTGCTGCTAAAGCAGTAGGTTTGGTTCTTCCTGAATTGAAAGGTAAATTGACGGGTATGTCATTGCGCGTTCCTACAGCAGACGTTTCAGTTGTTGACTTAACAGTACGTTTGAACAAAGGTGCTTCATACGAAGAAATCAAAACTGCGATGAAAGAAGCTTCTGAAGGCGAATTGAAAGGTATCTTAGGCTATACAGAAGATGAAGTTGTTTCTTCAGATTTCTTAGGTGATGCACGTACATCAATCTTCGATGCAAAAGCAGGAATTTCATTGAATGATAACTTCGTTAAAGTTGTATCTTGGTATGACAACGAATGGGGATATTCAAACAAAATCGTTGACTTGGTATTAGAAGTTGGTAAATTATCGTAATCAACTCGACCAACATCCAATAAAGGGGCTATTCTACACGAATAGCCCCTTATTTTTTTTCCTTAAAAATCAGCAGGTTGGCGTTTAAACGCAAAAAAAAGCGCTTTTAGCTTTCGTAATTCAAATAATCCGTCTATATTTGCATCATCAATAAGGCAGACAGCTCAATTGAAAAGGTGCCATAGCTCAGTTGGTAGAGCAAAGGACTGAAAATCCTTGTGTCGCTGGTTCGAATCCAGCTGGCACCACCGAAAAGGAAGAACGCAAGGTTCTGACAGATTGAAAGAATAATAATTCCAATGCGAAAATAGCTCAGCTGGTAGAGCACAACCTTGCCAAGGTTGGGGTCGCGAGTTCGAATCTCGTTTTTCGCTCACCTGCCTAGGTGGTGGAACTGGTAGACACGCAGGACTTAAAATCCTGTTCCCGTTAAGGGAGTGCGGGTTCGATTCCCGCCCTAGGTACAAGAAAGCTCATCTAACGATGGGCTTTTCTTGTTTTAGCCCCTTGCCTCCAAAGACTTATCCGAACTTAATGCGTCCGAGAAAATTATTTTTTGTCCGAAAATTGATAAATTAGGTGATATGTTCCATTCAGCTCATTCTCGCCGGCATTGGCCGACACTCCTACTGTCCGTGCTCTTCTCCTTAAAGGGTTTAGACCTCAGCGCGCAATTGTTTCATCAGGACAGCCTGAAATTAATAGCCGGGCAGTTTGCCTTTACCGAGGGACCGGCAGTGGATAAGTCCGGGGACATCTATTTCACCGATCAGCCTAATAACAAAATCTGGAAATATAACACCAAAGGGCAACTTACGCTTTTTAAAGATGCTGCAGGCCGCGCCAATGGCTTGTATTTTAACCATCAGGGTCAGCTCCTCGCCTGTGCCGACGAAAAGAACGAAATCTGGTCAATCAGCAAAGATGGAGAGGTTACCGTGCTGCTCTCAGCAGTTGATGGGAAAAAACTGAATGGTCCAAATGACCTTTGGGCAGACAAGAAAGGCGGCATCTACTTTACAGACCCCTTTTATCTGCGCGATTATTGGACAAGGAAAAAGCCAGAGATCGCTGGGCAGAAAGTCTACTACCTTCCACCAGGAAAAGGAAAAAAACCGATCGTAGTAGCTGAAGATGTAAGCAAACCGAACGGCATTGTAGGATCGGCCGATGGAAGATACCTGTATGTCGCCGATATCGAACGGAATAAAACATACCGGTACAGCATTGAATCTGACGGCAAACTCAGCAGACAGACGGCACTTATTGATCAGGGATCTGACGGGATGACTTTGGATCAGCAAGGAAATATTTACCTCACAGGCAAAGGCGTTTTTATCTATAGTCCTACAGGCCTGCTGATCGGACATATTGAAGTAAATGAACCATGGACGTCCAATGTCTGTTTTGGAGGCAAAGATCGCAGCGACTTATTTATAACCGCCTCAACAGCCATCTATAGGATCCCCATGCGCACCAAAGGCGTAGATTAATAAGTATAAACATCGCGAAACCTTTACATTTCATGATCCACACTTACCTGTGCTTTATAGCGGTCGATCTTTTGGTACACCTTATTAAAAAACATTTTTTTGTCCCGCGTTCCTGCTGTATTTAACAATCTGGAGTTTTTGAGCTGATGCTGATAGAAATGGAAGGCGTGTTGACAGCTGTCTTTATCATTGGTAATAAAATAACCAAGCATTGTATGCGGAACGAATAGTGACCTCCGGTCGTTATTTCCAACAAGGACATTATTGTTTAAAATCAATAACTCATGGTAGTACAGCTGGTAATGGTCGTTGCTTGGTACACAACTTTTCTCCAGTGAAAATAGCAGTTCTTTAAGCTGCTCACAGAGCAGCTTTCCGTTTTCGGCAGTCAGTAAACCGGCCTGCGAAAAATAGATGATCTGCTGCAGGGTACTGTTAATGGTGGTATCGTTCCAGATCTCTTTCACCCGGATGGACGAATAATAATCGTGGAGCTTCTGACCTCTACCATCGATAGGTGTATTCGCCAAAAAAGATTCGAAAGACAGTTCCAATCCGTCCGAACCCAATAAATTGAGCCATACATATTTTTTGAATATGGACAATAACCCTGTATTGATGGTATAAAAGATTGGAATATCCTTAGCCGAGTAATACAGGTAAGTCTGCAGATTGGGTTCAAACTCCGTTAAGGATTTAAACGAATGCTCCAGGTAATTTGACAGATCATTAAAGGACTGAATTTCTGGCGTTTTTTTCACTAAGATGTGATCACTTTGCTGAAATAGCTTATCCAAAGAAAGTGAAAAGCGATTTGCAAGCTGCACCGTCTCCCCGATTGAAAATTTGCTCTTCATGGAGATTCTGCGGTGCGCCGCATCATAACTAATATCGAGGGCGCCTGCAATCACCTCGATAAGAGATTTCGCGGGATCGATTTTCCGCTGTATTTCCTGAATCAACTTCTCCTGATACATAAGTTCACTATTTTTTTTGCGATAATCACAAAAATAAAAAATTAAATTATTGTTTACCACAATTTTAACTGCGATTATCACAATAACTTTGGAAGACAATCGATATTTATTTATTAAAAGCCAGTTATGAAAATCGTATTAAATAAACCAGAGGGCTTAGCCAGCCCAAGTGAAATGTCAAAGACGTTGCCATTTTCGCGCGAAATTAGTCATGAGGGCACCGCAGCATTATCAAGCTACCTCGAAAGCGCAACAGGCCAGCAATTCCCGATCTTGACGGGCACACGCCTAGAACCAGCACTTTTTCAGGGCAACATTGAAAACTTTATCGGTATGAGTCAAATCCCGACAGGTGTCATTGGCCCTCTTCAGGTTCATGGAACTTCGGCCAATGGAAATTACCATATCCCGCTTGCGACCACGGAAGGGGCATTGGTTGCATCCTATCACCGCGGATCCAGAGCCTGTTTAATGGCCGGCGGGATAACATCGATCTGTCTGCAAGAAGGGGTTCAAAGAAGCCCTGTATTCAAATTTGAGACCATCAAGGATCTGAGTCTCTTCGTTTCCTGGTTCCTCGCAGAGAAAGAAAACTTTCAGGAAATCGTAAGGCGTACAAGCCGTTTTGCCAAGTTAACCGATACCCGCATACAGATCGAAGGCAATCATTTAACCATCTCCTTTGAGTATTTCACTGCAGATGCAGCAGGCCAGAATATGGTTACCATCTGCACAGAGGCTCTCTGCCAATTTATGATGGCCTCTTGTCCCATCAAACCCAGTCACTGGTTTATTGAGGGAAACAGCTCGGGAGATAAAAAAGCAACCGCCGCGGCTTTCCATCATGTTAGGGGCAAAAAGGTAACTGCCGAAATAACACTACCGGCCAACATCGTGTCCGAAGTCCTTAAAACTTCATCCGAACTGATGGACCGCTATTGGCGTACATCTACCATGGGGGTTATTCAAAGCGGAGCTATAGGAGCACAGGGGCACTACGCCAATGGATTGGCCGCCTTGTTTTTAGCAACGGGTCAGGATGTCGCCTGTGTTGCCGAAGCAGCAACCGGTATCACCCGCATGGAGCTGAATAAAGACGGTTCACTCTATGCGGCAGTGACCTTGCCCAATCTTATTGTCGGCACTGTCGGTGGTGGAACAAAGCTCCCGACCCAAAGAGAGTGCCTGGAAATGATGGACTGCTATGGCGAAGGGAACGCCATAAAGTATGCTGAAATAGCCGCAGCACTTGTTCTCGCAGGAGAATTATCGATCGCCGCAGCCCTTTCCGCAGGTCAGTTTACACAGGCACATCAAAAATTTGGCAGAAAAAAATCATTATAAAATGGAAACTAAAAAAGAAAACAGATGGAATGTGCCCAATGCACTTTCCGCCTACCGTATACTGGCATTGCCCTTTATCAGCTATGCACTTTTCACCGCAGACAGGGATCTCTTTATCCTCTTATTATCCATCAACCTGATTAGTGATATCCTCGATGGACTAATTGCCAGGCTATTTAACCTTCAGACGGAATTTGGCGCCAAATTAGATTCTGTCGCAGATATCGGCACATACCTGATGGCTTTCATCGGCATGATAACATTGGAAAAAGGCTTTGTAATGGCCTATAAAATCGAATTTATCCTGCTCATTGTCCTATGGATTATTCCCCAGATCTATGCGCTTATCCGATTTAAACGCTTTCCCAGCTTCCACTTATGGTCCTATAAATTAACGGGCTATCTTCAGGGCATATTTATCTTTGGTTATTTTGTATTCGGATTCAACGCCTTTTATTTCCACCTGATGTTAGCCGTAAGCTATCTGGCCTATCTGGAAGAATTGGTGCTCGTGATTATCCTCCCGAAGCTGCAATCCAATCTGAAAAGTATATTCCTTATCCAATTACACAGAAGGGCTTAATCATGTATGTATTAATAGCGAATATATTGTTGTTATTTTTTGGCATTGGCGCATTGGTCACTGGCTATCTCAATAGGAATAGTCCACTTGCACAAGCAAGGGAACGCTGGCTTAAACTGGGTTTTTACTTCCTTATTTTGACCCTTGTCTTTTTGTCCATTTATACGGACTATATCAGTCTTTTGGCCATTTGCATTGGAATAGTCGGTCTTTACGAAATTGGCAAGGCTCATCTATCTTCAGCACGGTCGCTGTTATTTTTTTGTTCTGTAGTAGTCCTTTACCTCGCGCTTATCGCTGCGTTTATAAATTTTGGCCACAGGGCATCGACAGAAAAGGTTTGTTTCATCTATTTTACGGTCGTGGTTTTTGATGGATTCAGCCAGCTCTGCGGTCAATTATTCGGCAAAAGAAAACTTATCCCATCGATTAGTCCCAATAAAACAATTGCGGGTTTAGTTGGCGCTTTGGTCATTGTCAGCAGTACCAGCTTGTTCCTCTTTCCTTCCATGGAATTGTCCGACATGCAAACTTTAATGACTAGCCTTTTTATTTGCTTTTCAGCATTGTTGGGCGATCTATTGGCTTCGTGGTACAAGCGAATCTGCCGAATTAAAGATTATGGTACCCTCATTCCAGGGCATGGCGGAATACTAGACCGATTTGACAGCTTTATATTCAGCGGAGCCATGTATGGGCTCATTTGCCTTTAAAAACAAGATGATGAAAAACGATTTATGGAATATGCTTCTCTTAGCTACCCTCTTCTTGCTGCTATTTGGGCTTGCCGAACTATTGTATAAACAGTTTAAGGTTAAAGCCGAGTTTACCCGAAAACTCGTTCATGTAGGCACAGGGATAATCTGCCTATTATTCCCGATTTTGATCACAAGCCACTGGTCTGTTTTTATCCTATGCGGATTGTTCGCCTTGATTTTATTGCTATCCATCAAGTTCGGTTTATTGAAATCGATCCATGCAATCGACCGAAAATCTGTCGGTAGCCTAGCCTATCCCGCAGCGGTCTATCTCTGCTTTCTCGCCCAGGCCATGTTGGGCAAGGGGGCTATTTTTTATTATTTGCCGCTACTCACCTTAGCACTATGTGATCCGATGGCGGCATTATCCGGCAAAAAATGGCCTTATGGTTCTTACCGCCTATTCGGTGCGCGAAAAACACTGGTAGGATCCGCCGTGTTCTTTATATGTGCTTTTATTACAGTGATCGTAATTGGACACTATCTCCATGAGCCAAGCCTGCACCTAAGCGAAATCACCATGATATGTACCCTGGCACTCGTCGTGACAATAGCCGAAGCATGTAGCAAAGACGGTTACGACAACATAAGTATTCCCGTCAGTAGTATACTCAGTTTGTATATCTTATTTCCTTGATACGGAACCGTCCAGAAATTTTAATTTCGATCGCATGGCTATCGCTTGATTTTTGAAAAGACGTAAAACATGCTCCTTGCAATTTCAAGGCTCCGCTCGGCATATATTCTGGTCTGGTCGGGCGTATCATCAGCGATTTTGGGATCCTCAAAAGTAACCGGAAACCTTCTATCGGCACCTGCTATAAACGGGCATCCCCCATCGGCCTGCGAACAGGTCATAATGGCGATAAACTTCGATACCGGATTAAAGGGGCTATCATATTTTTTTGAAAAACCAATTACGGGAAGCGCATTGTCATCATATTTTATAGCATATACAGGGTTATGGGTATCCGAAACCGTAAAGATATGGAAACCCTGCCCGGCTAACGTCTCCGCTACTTTAGGAAATAGGGCCGTTTCTTCTGTACCGCCCGAATAACAATATACCTTTGGAATATTGAAATATGCACTTGCCACCTGCGTCCAAACCTGGGACAAGTGGCTGCGCCTTGAATTATGGGTACAGATGAAATTGAGGTTTACAGCCTCCGATTGATCAACCTTCTCCTGAATAGCAAGGATCAAAGGCTTTAAAACGGTGCTGCTACCTTCGTTATCTAATCGCGTCCAATTGAGCTGCTCAATGGTATCCGCTAATTTAGGGTATATCATGCGATGATCAACAATTTAACAACATCCTGATCCAGGTGTACAGCATGAGGGTTGCGCTATCGGTAGCTGCGCCAGGTTCAGCTTCGTTTTTTCCGATGGTATGCCACAGGCATCATGCGCCAGACAAGCAGTCGTTTTATTTTTCAGTATAAACGTTTTCCCATTAAAATCAAGGTCGTACTTACCGATGGTATCGCTTTGGTATTCCACTTCGATGTCAGCATCTTCCAGTCCTAGTTTTTCTTCAGAGAGCTTGATGATATGGAGCAGCTTTGCAGGTTTGAGACGGTGCTCATAATCGTCCGCATTCCACAATTGAAAGTTGACTACGCTCTCATTCCGGACAACGCCACCACAATCGATAAAGTTCTTAGTGATTTGACCAACCTCGGTCACATGGAAATGCTCGGGCACAAAATTGCCGTTTTCCAATTGAAACTCAACATTTGTTAAGGTTGGAAGGATTTCTTTAATTTCTGATAATCTCATAATAATTCAATTTAAAATGAACGCGCTATTTATTAATAATATATCGCAATATTACGATACGTATTGCCAAAAAAAATGCACTAACAGCATCCTTTTACTTTTACATCCTGGTTAAAGAATGTATTCAGTACACCTTGGGTTTGCTTCCACACATTTTCGTCAATGCAATAACAGACTGATTTTCCCGCTATGGTACCCTGGATGATGCCTATATTTTTAAGCTCTTTCAGGTGCTGCGATATCGTCGCCTGTGCCAATCCCAATTCCTCAACCAAATCGTTACAAATACATGCCTTTTGGTTTATGATGTACTGAAGAATTGCTATCCGTGCCGGATGTGCTAAGACCTTTAGGAATGAAGCCAGTTTATTCTGCTCGTCGGTGTAAATTTCTGTTTTCGTAATTCCCATATTGCAAATTAATACATCGCAATATTACGATATTAATTTAACGAATCCAAATTTCCGCATCCTATTTATTGTAGCCTACCCTACCCATCAGCAATCCACCACCATTCTAGGTATGGCAATAATGAAAACGGCAACTACCATCTATCTTGCTTTACGTCGCATCCGATGACGGACCCATCCGAAAAATCCAAAGTACAACGTTTTTAGCCTTGCGCTTTGGATTTTCTTTTCGCTGATTATTTTATATTTTTGTACATCTTCCAGCAATAATCTAATTTAGTCGGGAACAACCATTATGCAGTTTAATTTCGCCTTTGATTCCAGTCCGTTTAAAACCCTGATCGCTTTTCATAAGATTATACCCTCTTTTGAAGCAGCGGCCCTATCGCCGGTTGGCTTTCAGGCTAATTACGCCCGATCGCTGCTGGAAGAAATCAGCAAATACCCCGAACTTATCGAGGGGGTCGAAAAAGCCGAAGACCTGCTGCGATACGAGCCTATCATCAAGGTGCTGCTGGCAGATCTGTTTCCAAGCTCACTGACGCATAATGAGATCAAGGCCATTACCATTCCCTTCCATCTCTATACGTTCAACCATACCGCAAGACTGGAAAAAATATTACAGGACGCCGGCGATCACTATGAATTTAGTCTGCGCGACATCTCGCCCGACACCTATTATATCCTCAATTGCTGCGTCATCATCAGTCAATATTATGGCTTTAAGGTGGATGCTATGGATGCCCCGCTCTTTTTGGATATTCCAGACAAGAATAATATCATTCATCATTACCGCGTCCTCTTCAATGCCGATTTTATCGATGTCCTTCCGACAGAACAGGCTATCGACCTTTCGGCAGAAGATATTACCGAACTGGTCGACAACTTTTCAGATATTGCCTTATGGAAGTCCAAATTCCCCGAGCAGAGCTGGATCCTGAAGGGCTTTTCCATTATGACGCTCTTCGATGCCACCATTGAAAATGCGGTATCGAGCTTCAAGAGCAATCTGCTGCGCGAAAAAAGTGCGATCCAAATGGCGGAAATAGAAAGCATCTTCAGGTCGATTTATAAAATAAATGATCTGCGGATCGGACTCACCTCCTTTGAAAAAGTCAGGGACGAGTACAACTTACGGCTTGTCGAAAAACAGCTGTACAGTCATCTACTTTACGATTCGACCATCGAGGAGTGTGAAAGCATGCTCTGCAGCGAGACCCTGGAGCGCATGCTCAGCAAGGACGAATACCTTGTTGTGCCGGATATTGACAAACTGCCGATTGCTGATCCAAAACAGGCCTTTTTTATCAATAAGCTGAAGCAGCAAAATGTAAAGAGCTTTATTTTTGTTCCCCTGATCGAGGGCGACAAAGTGCTGGGTTTACTGGAAATGTCTTCCTCCAGGGTACGCGAACTCAATTCGGTCAATGCCAACAAGCTCAATTTCATCTTGCCCTTTATAAAGGATAAAGTTTCGAAAGCATTTTCCGAAACTGAAAACCAGATTGAAGCGGTGATCCAAAAAGAATATACATCGATCCACCCGAGTGTCAAATGGCGGTTTCAGGAAGAAGCCATCCATTTCCTCAACGACCGCGCCTTCGGCAAAGACTATGCCCTGCAGGAAATCGTCTTTGACCATGTTTATCCGCTATATGGACAAATCGACGTACAGGGCTCCTCCGAATCCCGAAATCAGGCCATCCGGCAAGATCTGATCAATCAGAGCGAGGAGCTTATCGCGCTGTTTACGGCGGTCAACCAGACGCAGCCATTACCCCTATTTGAGCAGAAAATATTCGATTTGGAACGAAATCTGACGACGCTGCAACATGGGCTGCTGACGGATACGGAACAGCTTATGCTCGATTATTTTAACCAGGATATCCATCCTATTCTGGAGAATTTCAGAAAGAATAACACAAATAGCCTCGCCACAGAGTCCATAGACCGTTATTTTGAGCGGATCAACCTGTCCATCGGCGGTTTTTATGAGGCCCGTCAGGATTATGACAACTCCATCACGCTGATCAACAAAAAGCTGGTGGCCATCCTCGACGAGAAGCAGGTGGAAGCCCAACAGTACTTTCCACATTACTACGAGCGCTACAAGACAGATGGTATCGAGCACAATATGTATATCGGGGCATCCATTGCTCCGGACCGGAATTTTGAGCTGTATTATCTGCGCAATTTACGCCTGTGGCAACTGCAGGTGATGTGTGCAATGGAACAGGAATTTAGGCAGCTGCAACCCTCACTGCCCCACCTGCTCGAGGTAACCTCCCTGATATTGGTTTTTGCCACGCCCATTTCCATCCGCTTTCGCATGGACGAGAAGCAGTTCGATATTGATGGCTCCTACAATGTGCGCTATGAAATTGCCAAGAAACGGATCGACAAAGCCAAGATCAAAGGTTCGACAGAACGCATTACCCAAAAAGGTAAACTGGTCATTGTTTACTCCAATGTACATGAAGAGACAGAGTACCTAGGCTACATCAACCTACTTCAACACAAGGGCTTATTGACGAATGAAATTGAACAGTTTGAGGTGGAGGATCTCCAGGGCCTAGTAGGCCTGAAAGCGATTCGTGTAGGCTTTCAATTTCAGGAACAATAAGAAAACAGCAACGATCCTTTGGAATAGGTTTGATTACCGAAAAGTAAACGGTAGCTTTTTTTTATTTTATAAGGAAAAATTATTGCATTGCAATAGCAATTTCGCCGAGATTGGGTTATCTTTACCTCAAAGATTGATCGGGCCATATGATAGAAAACGCATTCAACGAAGCTGCTGTAAACGGTAGGGAAATGGATCGGCTAGCGGAATTACAGCGCTACGATATTATTGATAGTCCTTCCGAAAGCATTTTTGATGGCCTGCTGCAGCTAGCTGCACAGGTTTTTCAGGTGCCAGCGCTGTTGCTCACCTTTGTCGGTGCTGATCATATCTTTATTAAATCCAGCTTGGGCATCGACCAGGCTGAGCCTATCAACCGCGCGAATAGCCTTTTTTCCAGTACCATTGAACATCAGCAGGTGATGGTGATCGAAGATCTGCTACGCGAAAAAGCCTGGACCGGAGATCGCAGCTGGATCGAAAGCCAAACCCTTCGCTTCTATGCCGGTGCCCCGCTAGTGACAGCCGATGGATTTCTGATCGGCACATTCAGCATTGCCGACCATCAGCCGCGCGAGTTTAACGAAGCCGAACGGGACAAGCTGGCCTCCTTTGCCCAAACAGCTATGGATCAGGTCGCTTTGCGCCAATCAGCACTAGCGAAGATCGAAGAGGTTGCCGCCGTCAATACCCATCTGGCCAATATGCAGCAGCGGCTGCTCGATCTCAACAGCGAGCTTGAAGCTGCCAATGCGCAGCTTACCCAGACCAATAGCATGCTTTTCAAATCGTACGATGTGACCCTGCTGCTCAACAAAAACCTCAAGAAGAACGAGCAGCGCTTGAAATCCTTTATCACCAAAGCACCCATCGCCTTTGCCATTCTAACGGGCCGCGAAATGAAGATCGAGGTCGCCAACGATAAGGTGCTCCATATATGGGGTAAAACCGATGCCGTGGTAGGCTTGCCACTGGCAAAAGCCTTGCCCGAGCTCGAAGGCCAGCCTTATTTTAATCTGCTCGATACTGTTTTCACGAGCGGACAAGCCTATATCGGTGATACGGCTCCAGTGGAATTAGAAGAGGATGGAATAGTAAGCACCCATTATTTTGATTTTATTTACGAACCGGTCAAAGGCGAAGACGGAAAAACAGAATCCATTATTGTGATCGCCAACGAGGTGACCGAGCGTATCCGGCAGAACAACCATCTGGAAGGGCTCAACCAGGAGCTGGAAATGGCCCTCAAAGCCGGCGAACTGGGCACCTATCACCTGGATATTCAAAACTGGAAAAACCAGGCTTCAGCTACCTGTAAAGGCCATTTTGGCCTACCGCCAAATGAGACCTTTGAATTTGACGACTTCATTCAGGCGATTATCCCCGAACACCGCGATATGGTGCAGCAAAAAGTGGAGGAAGCCATTGCCAAAAAGATTACCTATCAGGCCGAATATATGACCCGCTGGCCAGATGGTTCGCTCCATTGGATCAATTCCTCGGGACTGACCCACTATGATGCCGAAGGCACCCCAATCGATCTGATCGGGGTAACGGTCGATGTAACCACCCGCAAAAATTACGAGGCGCAAAAAGAAGATTTTCTGAGTATCGCCAGCCACGAGCTCAAAACCCCCATTACCAGCCTTCGGGGGACAATACAGATGCTGGAGATGCTGAAAGACAAATCGGCAGATGCCACCATCGGCAAACTTATTGACATGTCGGGCGCTAGCATCAAAAAAATAACGGCACTGGTAGATGACCTGTTGAATATGCACCGCATCAGCCTAGGGCAGCTCGAACTGAATACCACAACTTTTGCAGCAGCCAAGATGATCCGCTCCTGCTTTAGCGACATCAATATGATTGGCAAGCACCAGCTCAACCTGGAGGGCGACATCGAGGCCAGGCTCCATGCTGATGAACAGCGCATCGAACAGGTGGTCTCCAACCTGATCAACAATGCCATCAAATATGCACCGGCTTCGCATACCATTGACGTGCGGATCGAGCAGCTTCCCCGATCTGTTAAGATCAATGTAAGGGATTATGGCGAAGGCATTCCAGCCGAGCTACAGCAGCAGATCTTCGAGCGTTATTACAGGGTCTATCCCGATGGCAAGAAATATTCCGGCCTCGGACTGGGGCTGTATATCTCGGCAGAAATTGTCAAGCGCCATGGTGGTGAGATCGGTGTAGACAGCAGTCCCGGCCAAGGCAGCAATTTCTGGTTTACCATACCGCATGCCGAACCGCATCCTGATGAAAGCCTTTAAATAAAGGTACGAGTCAAGGTTTTATCCAAATTTAAGCAATTCGATATCACATCGGATATGCGTTTGCTTCGGCTTAAAACAAAGTCTAAGTCGCTTTAAACCATTCGATGTTCCATCAGGTAGGCCAATGCCTCACGTACGGCCTGTTCGCTGCTTTTGGGATTAAAACCAAGTTCCGTGCGCGCTTTGCTGATATCAAAATCCTGCTGCAGCCCCGAAAACATCGCAATATCTTTGCGGGTAATCGTTGGCGCCGCACCTTTCAACCATCCTGCGAGCTCCATAAGTCCTGCTACTCCATAAAGCAACATTTTGGGAACGGCTGCGGGAATCTTGAGCCCTAATTCGGGATATAGTTTCTGTGCCCATTTGGTCGTATCGGTTATCGTCATACACTTTTCATTGGCCAAAATATAACGTTCGCCTGCTTTTCCGTGGAGGGCGGCGAGGTAGCAGCCCTCGGCGACATCCTTGACGTCCACCCAATTGAGGGCGATGCCGGTATCGACAGGAATCTGCTTGGTCAGAATAAGGCGGAGCACATCGTAGGAAACGTTGAGGGGCAGGGAGCTTTCACTGCCAATCATGGCACCGGGCATGACCGACACCAGCTCGATGCCCAGTTCGACCGCCAGTTTAAAGGCCAGCTTTTCGCCATCGTTTTTGGAATTGTAGTAGGCATCCCGCCGGTCGGGGTTGTAACCGTTGCTCTCCTTTGTGGGCGTATGCGTGTAATCCAGTGCAGCAATAGAGCTTACATAGATGATTTTTTTGACGCCTGCCTCTGCGGCGGCTTCGATGGTATTGCGGGTACCCTGCATATTCACGTCGTAGATTTCCTTTTGCGGATCGCGGGCCCATAGCTTAAAAGCCGCCCCCACGGCATAGAACGTATCCACGCCCTGGAGCGCCCTGACAAAAGAGGCCTTATCGGTGATATCTGCCGATACGAGTTCGCAAGGCAAGTTTTTCAATGCAGCGTTGTTATCGAGATTTCGCACAGAAGCGCGTACCTGAAAACCCTTTGTGAGCAGCAGTCTGACCAGGTTATTTCCCAGGTGCCCATTTGCACCCGACACCAATACCAGTGTTTTTGTTGTCATGTGTTTGATTTTAAATGATAGCACAAAGTTCTGCTTTGGCCATTCAAAACCAGTTCACAAATGTTACCTAATGATCTGTTTGCGGATTCGGCTCAAACTTTTGGGGTTCATACCGAGGAAAGATGCGATATATTGCATGGGTACATTGTGCAGCAACTCCGGCTGCTCGGCCATGAGTTTGAGGTAACGTTTTTCAGCCGTAAGCGTGGCTAGCTCTTTCGATCTCTTCTCATTGTAACTCAAAGCTTGCTGAAACACATACATGCTAAAATCTTTAAAATCAGGCGATTGCAGCATAAGCAGATCGAGGTTTGCCTTACTGATGCGTAGCAGTTCGCAGTCGGTTATACTTTCCAGATTTTCTTCGGTGCAGGTCTGGTTGCTGAAATTTTGGTAAGAGCAGATAAATCCCGGCGGGCAGTTGATATGTGTCGTCAGTTCATCGCCTTTATCATTGTAATGGAACAGACGAACAAAGCCCGACACCACAAAATAGAGGTAAGCCGGTACCTTTCCCTCTTCTTCAATGAGCTGATGCTTAGCATAGCGCACAGGCTCCATATACGTTTTGAGCAGCTCAATCTCGGATTCCGATAGCTGGCTGTGTTGTTTGATCAGCTGAATAAACTTTACGTGCATTTTATCTGTTTTAATCGTCTCCCAATCCTTTCATACGTACACCTGCCATTTCCTGTGCTTGAGTGTCGCATCGCTGGGTATCGCCCATTAACCAAACAAATATACTAAAAACGATTAATATACTAATAAAATTAGTAAATAAATCCTGCATCAGGACTTTTATGCCCGGTATTCCTTGCTGGCGAAAGCCAAAAATTACAGCAAGCTTGGCACAATAAAGAGCAATAAACCGACATGAACGATAAGCGGCCCAGCCATCATTAATTGCGCGCGGGATACGTTGGCGCGGGATAGTCCCTGTCGACATGCATCTGATTGATCAAAACTTCGTTGATCAGGTGACGCATGCGCTTATCATTGACGGCTATTTTTACAATTTTGTGGTTGTAATAGGAATCGGTTTCAAATTCGCTTTCGATTTTCTCGGCGAATGCAGGCGATAGCGATTTGTAGTGCAGGGCAATTTCGGTTTCCTTTTCGGCCACTTTTTTTACGATCAAGGTCCAGAGTACCCCGTACTCCGGAGCGAAAAAGATTTTTCTCGGCGGCGGCACTTTCAATTTTTTATTCTTTAGGGTATACGTATACAGTAGATGAATACTTGGTTTGGAAACATCTTTCGCTGCTGCCGCGACCAGTTTATTATAGTCTTTTTCGTTATCCACAACCGTCTCAATACTTATTCCCTGCTCCTCAATTTCAAAGCTGGCCGTGGAATCTGTACTTTCCAGGGCTGTGATTTTCATTTTGCTGTCCACAAACTGGCCGGCCATATTTGGAAGGGATTCTTTTACACGTTCGAAGCTTGCCGCTAAACGGAGCGGAACCAATTTAGTTGTCACCGTCTGGGCACGCAGACTACCTGCTGCGGCTATAAAAAGAAGTATTATACACAAATATTTTCTCATTATGATTGTTTTTAAGATGTCATTGAGCGATAACGATCGTTCAATTTTCCTCGAATTTACTGATTTTATAGCGGCTATATTCTTCCATCTAATATCCGACAGCATTCATTTACAATTCGTTGTATTTTCAAGCATTTCCGACAGCAATTGGCCTAAAAATGTCTTAACGGCAGCCATACCCCCTCACATACCAGGCCACGGTCATTAACTTGGTCCGGTTGGTCTTTCAATCGCTTTAGCGTCCAGACTGGCTTGTTCAGGAATGGTCAATGTCGCCTCCATCAAACGCTAGGCACCTCGGCTTGTTGCCGCTACGTCAATTGATCAGCCCCTTTACCGGCAAAATACACGACAGCACATCCAGTTTAAAAGTCAAGATTGAGAAAGACAAGGTTGAGTTGGATATCATTTGAAAAAAATTAAAGTTAGCACTATGCTGTCGAAGATTCTACTATTGCTGTCAATTTTTCATGTAAAATCTGACAGTTTTCGTGAAAAAAAATCAGTTTTTTGAACTCGGTATCTTTTTTGTGCAATTTTTAATACAGTCGGCCGACTGGCAATTAGTAGATTATTGTTATACTTCATTAAAAGGAGGTTACTATGAAACTTGCAAAAAGAAACTGGAACAATTTTTCACTTTTTTCGCCCATGTTTGATAATTTTAACCGTGAGCTTTTAAACTGGGACAACAAAAACTATTCATCAACAAGTACCACTGTTCCTGCAGTCAACATTAAGGAAAACGGAGACACTTTCGAAGTGGAGGTCGCTGCACCCGGTATGGCCAAAGACGATTTCAAGGTCACACTCGACGGCAATCTCCTGACCATATCTTCGGCTAAGCAAGAAGAAAACGAGGAACATAAAGACAACTATACACGCCGTGAGTTTAGCTACCAATCTTTTCAGCGCAGCTTCGAACTTCAAAAGGAGGTTGTCGATCAGGACAATATCCAGGCACGCTATGAAAATGGCATGCTCCGATTGACAATACCAAAGAAAGAAGAAGCCAAACAGAAGGAACCGCGGATGATCGAAATATCCTAAAAATCCAGCTAGCAGCAATAACTTGGTTAGCCTCCCATGGAGGCTAACCTATTTTTCAGTCTTTAATCCCCGGACTATGAAAACGTCGAATTACTATATTGAAATACAGATGTACTGCCACGGACGTTACATCACGATCGCCAGTTTTGACAAAAACAGCTGTGAAAAGATTATTCATGAACTATTTGATGAACTGCTCGGTGAGCACGAAACCTCCGATAGCAGACGGCTGCGCATCAATCTTCTGCTGAACGACACCGCAATTCCGAAGACGCAGTTGCGGTCCATACACTGTACACTGGATGAATTGGCCGAGAATACCAAGATGATCATCAAGAAGACCTTCCGCTCAATTAACTTTGACTGATGTCAGCCTGCAACGACATTTACCGTCAACTACCAGCTTTTAGACCGTTTAAACACATTTTTTTTACATTATTTTTTTTATTTCAATCTTGATTTTTATCAAATTGATTTTTAATTTGGGCACGGTTTTCAAAAAGGCACCTGTTGCCCAAACCAACATTTTTTAAAAGCTAATATTCTATTTAAATATAAATTTTAGTTATTGGATCATGTTAACAGAATTACTAATTACAAACACAGAACGACGTTTTTCTTTCAGGCCATTTTTTATCGCACTTGTTGTGCTGGCCAACAGTTTCAATCTATCTGGGCAAACCGCAAAGCCCCTTAAATCCGGTTTCGAAGCGAGGCTCATCAATATTGAAGCACCCAGCAACGAACCTTTTCGTTATACAACGACCCTGACCAATGGATCCGCCCAATTGGTTAACTACAATCTGAATGCCCAGCTGCCTGATGGATGGCAGATCAGCTACCGCGTAGAAGGGTCGCAGGTGACTTCCCTGCAGATGCAACCCAATAAAGCCCAGGAAATCAGCATTGAAATCAGCTGTCCGATCACGGCCAAGCCCGATAAATATAAAATTCCGGTACGGGCGATCTCCCCGACCGACACCTTAAAGCTTGATCTCGAAGCAGTCGTTAAAGGCTCCTATGCCCTTGAATTGACCACCCCCAGCGGGCGGCTGAGCGACGAAGTCGTATCCGGCAGCAGCAAGGAAATTCTACTTAAAGTCAAGAACACGGGCACCCTGCCACTCAATGCTTTGGAACTGACGTCCCAATTACCCAGCAGATGGGAAGCAAGCTTCGAACCCTCGAACATCAAACAGCTCGAAGCAGGTAAATCTATCGACGTCAAAGTCAACCTCAAAGTTCCCGACAAAACCATCGCCGGTGACTATGCGGCAAAATTTGAGATCAAGTCATCCAATAGCAACGCCGACATTTCATTCCGTATGATTGTGAAGACCTCTTTGCTTTCTGGCTGGATCGGCATGCTGGTCATCGTTTTGGCCATTGGTTTGGTGTATTTTCTCATCCGCAAATACGGCCGCAGATAAGGGCGCAACAAAAAGATTATCATGATGAAGGATCCTATCATTCAATTGACAGGACTAACAAAACGCTATGGCAAAGTAACCGCCGTAGACCAGTTGGACCTGCACATTTATCCCGGAGAGATCTTTGGTCTGCTCGGCCCCAATGGCGCCGGAAAGACCACCAGCATTCTCATGATGCTGGGGCTGACCGAACCCACAGCCGGCACAGCCTTTGTCTGTGGACATAATGCCACGCGCAATCCGATCGCGGTGAAACGCAAAGTCGGCTACCTGCCTGACAATGTAGGCTTCTACCCGGATATGACCGCGCTGGAAAACCTAAGCTTCATTGCCCGGTCAAATGGACTAACAGAATCCCATGCCCAAGCTGCTGCAAAAGACATGTTACATGTCGTGGGACTCGAACGGGAAATGCATAAAAAAACTGGCGCGTTTTCCCGTGGGATGAAACAACGGCTAGGTTTGGCTGAAGTACTGATCAAGGCTCCCGAGGTTGCCATCCTTGATGAGCCAACACTGGGTATTGATCCCAAAGGTGTTGACGAATTCCTCGAACTCATCAAACAGCTCAGCAGAGAACACAACCTTACTGTACTGCTTTCTTCACATCACCTTCACCAGGTGCAGCGTGTATGCGACCGGGTGGGTATTTTTGTTGGCGGAAAGCTGCTGGTCGAAGGATCTATCGAAAGCCTATCCCAAAATTTACAGCAGCAGAAAGGCATCAACACAGTTATTACCCTTGAGCATGCCCAGGACGATATCATACACTTTGAAGAAGCATTAAAAACCCTGCCCGGACTCCGTGATCTTAGGGTCAATGGGGCCACGATCGAGCTAATGACCGACAGCGATACAACAGCAATGGCCGTGCGCCTGCTGGTAAACAATGGCGCCGATATTGTATCGGTGAACCGCAACGACTATCAGCTCGACGATATTTATAACACCTATTTTGAGAATAGCATAACAACAGATACTGTCTATGAAAAATCCAACGGTTTCTTCAAAAGATATCAATAAGCGGCCAGCCATACCGATGCAGGTGCTGGTCCGCAAAGAAATTGCGTCGCATATCCGGAGCTGGCGCTTTATTATCCTGATCCTACTCATCGTGCTGACCTTCGGCGCCTCCCTCTACGTATCATCCATGGGGCTCAAAGATGCTGTCAGCAATATGCGCGATCCCGATCAGTCATTTTTATATTTAAAGCTACTGACCATAACGGATAATTCTATTCCGCCATTTCATGTTTTTTTAAACTTTTTAGCACCCTTGTTGGGAATAGCCTTAGGTTTCGATGCCGTCAACGCGGAATATAACCAAGGGACACTCACCCGTTTGCTGGCGCAGCCAATTTACCGTGACAATCTCCTGTTCGCCAAATTTCTTGCACCACTGGCCGTGGTGGGTACATTATTTGTTGCACTGGTCATGCTGATGATCGGTGGCGGTCTCCTGGGCACTGGTGTACGGATAGAACCGCAGGAATTGGTACGTATTTTGGGTTTCACCCTGATCAGTGTACTGTATGTTGCCTTCTGGCTGAGCCTTTCCATCCTGCTGTCGATCCATTTTCGCCAGCCTGCGACCTCAGCACTTACCGCGATCGGCATCTGGTTGTTTTTTACGGTATTTTTCCCTATTCTGGTCAACCTGGCAATACGTCCCTTTTTGCCCAACCCCAGTTATATTTCTGAGCAGGAATATATTGGCTATAACGAGCTCATCTTAAATCTACTTCGCTTATCGCCGAGCCAGCTCTACACCGATGCAACCACCACCCTATTGATGCCTTCGGTACGCAGCCTGGGTCCCATTTCGATGGAACAGATGGTCGGTGCCATCCCTTCGCCACTCTCCTTTCGGGAAAGTTTTCTCATGGTATGGCCCCAGATCAGTGGACTCAGCGCAGCCATGATGATCTGTTTTGCCTGGTCTTATTACATTTTTATGCGGCGGGAAATCAGAAGTTAAGAACCTCAACCAAAGCAGCTTATCAAAACTGTATTCATAAACTGTAAGGCGCACCCTCCCGTGCGCCTTTTTTTTATTTCCTTTCAGCCCTTCCGTCCGGTCATTAATTTGTCCGCTCTGAAGAAGTCAAAGAGCAACAGGGGCGTTCACACGATAATAGAAAGGCGACATCAAGTCAAAGAGCAACAGGGGCGTTCACATGATAATAGAAAGGCGACATCAAGTCAAAGAACCACAGTATCGCGCACAGGTTAATAGAAAAGATGACACGAAAATAATAGAATAAAAATATACCATATAAAAACAAATTAGCTCCAGTTTTGGTATATTTGTATATAATAAAATAAACAGCTGCACTTAAGAAATCAGGCTATGAAAATTCTCTTGACCGGTGTTACCGGGTATATCGGAAAACGTCTTCTGCCAGTGCTGCTGGAGCAGGGCCATGAGGTGATCTGCTGTGTACGAGATAAGAATCGTTTTGATACCTCAGCCATCCCGGCAGCTGTTGAAGTTATCGAAGTTGACTTCTTAGATCAGGAGACCCTGAGAAATATTCCGGCTGAAATTGATATCGCTTATTTCCTGATTCATTCAATGGCTACGCAATCCGGTGATTTCCAGCAGATGGAAGCCCAATGTGCGACCAACTTCCGGAACTTTATTGAAAAAACCAACGCGCAGCAGATCATTTATCTGAGCGGAATAGTTAATTCAGATCACTTATCGAAGCATCTCGACTCAAGAAGGAACGTTGAAAACATCCTGGCAAGCGGCCGCATTCCGATCACCACGCTGCGCGCCGGTATCATCGTTGGCTCGGGGAGCGCATCTTTCGAGATCATCCGCGACCTTGTGGAAAAACTTCCCCTAATGATTACCCCCAGATGGCTGAAAACAAAATGTCAGCCCATCGCCATACGCAATGTGATCGAATTTATGATCGGGGTCATCGCCAGACCGCAGACTTTTAACCAAAGCTATGACATCGGCGGTCCCGACATCCTCAGCTATAAAGAAATGCTGCTGCAATATGCTGCGGAGCGGAAACTCAGCCGGCATATCATTGTGATCCCGCTCATGACGCCGCGGCTCTCCTCCTACTGGCTCTATTTTGTGACTTCGACGTCCTATAACCTGGCCAAAAACTTGGTCGACAGCATGAAAGTGGAAGTGGTCTGTCAACCAAATCATCTAGCCGAAGAACTCGGCATCCAGCTGATCAGCTACCGTGCATCCATCCGCTTAGCTTTTCAAAAAATTGAAAGCGACAACGTGGTGTCCAGCTGGAAAGACGCACAGACCAGTAAAATTTTATCGGGCGGGCTTACCCGGCTGCTGGAAGTGCCCAGCTATGGCTGCTTTAAGGATGTCCGTACAGCCCCGCTTCCTGACAGTGAAGCGTCATTGACCAAAATCTGGTCCATTGGCGGCAATTCGGGTTGGTATTATGGCAACTGGCTCTGGAAAATCCGGGGCTTCATGGATCAACTGGTCGGCGGAGTAGGCATGCGTCGGGGACGCAAAAATAAAAGTGACCTCGCAGCCGGCGATGCACTTGATTTTTGGCGCGTGCTGATCGCAGATCGAAAAACGAAACGGCTGCTGCTCTATGCAGAGATGAAACTCCCGGGAGAAGCATGGCTAGAATTTAAAATCGAAGATAATATCCTGGTCCAGACCGCGACCTTCAGACCGCTAGGCATCGCCGGAAGGCTCTATTGGTATGCCGTATGGCCTTTTCACGGCTTCATATTTAAGGGCATGATCAACAGGATCGCTAACACTTAAAAAAGTATTCATACACTATGATTTATAATGAACAGGCCATTGCGGCATTTGAAAGAAGATACAGAGCTAATTTTATCAACTCGCTGGGCGGCTTTAAAAGCCTGGTATTGATCGGTACAAAAAACAGGGACGGCAGTGAAAATCTGGCCACTTTCAGCAGTTTGTTCCACCTTGGGGCAGATCCGGCACTCTGCGGTATCATACTCCGGCCGGCAACAGATTTTAGCAGCACACTGGAGAATATATTGGATCAGGGATGTTATACCGTCAACCATGTCTCCCCCGCATTTGTACATCAGGCGCATCAATGCAGTGCCAAATACCCAAAAGGTGTTAGCGAATTTGAACAGGTTGGACTTACCCCTGAATATCTGGAAAATATTCCGGCGCCTTTTGTCCAAGAAAGTAAAATAAAATTCGCCTGCAGTTTTGTTCAGAAAACAGCCATTGAGCTGAATGGGACGACATTGGTCATTGGTCAGATCAAGGCTGTTTTGGTACCGGACAACTATTTAAAAGAGGATGGCTATATTGATATCGAAGAAGCCGGGACCGTTACCACCAGCGGTCTAGATAGTTATCATACCACAAGCCGCATCGAAAGGTTACCTTATGCAAAGCCTTAGGTAACTTTGGGCTAGAATTTCCATCAGAGCGAAAAAGATTATCCGACTTTTATGAAGACTTTATTCCGCCGCACGGAAGATAATGCGATCCAACGTGGATTAATGTGCATACAAATGTCCCGTCAAATTCATTCAATTAAACATGCCCCTAAATTCCAGTGGCGTTTGAGCAGTTTTCTTCTTGAAAAGTTTGCTGAAACTTTGGGCATGCTCAAACCCCAGTTCATAAGCGATTTCGTTTACCGTAAGTTGTGTTGTTGATAATTTCTCTTTGGCTTTTTCAATAAGTTTATTGTGGATAAACTGCTGGGTATTCTGACCAATGAGCGCACGTAGCATGTCGCTTAAATAACCTGCAGAGAGATTCAACTGTTCCGAAAGAAAATGTACAGTTGGAACACCTCGAACAACCGAATTATCATTGTTCAGATAATCATCTAACAGCGCCTCTGCCTTCTGTAAAATATCATTGTTTACATTTTTCCGAGTAATGAACTGTCGCTTGTAAAATCGGTTGACATAACTCAGCATTAACTCAATCTGGGAAATAATGACTTCTTGGCTAAATTCGTCTATCCGATTGTCCAGTTCATTTTTCATGATGTTCAAGATAGCTATCATCGTTTCTCTTTCCTGATCAGATAAATGTAACGCTTCATTCACAGAATAGGTAAAATAGCCGTACTTTCTAATTTTATGTGCTAAGGGAGAACCCAGGAAAAAGTCAGGATGAATCAGCAGCAGATAGGCATAGGTATCCTTATTATATTCTGTGCTACCCACCAATTGATTGGGTGCAAAGAAAAGCATACTTCCTTCATTAAAATCATAATAACCCCTACCGTACTTGAGTTTTCCGCTATTTTTTGTTATAAACGTTATTTTGTAGAAACTGAGGACATCATAGATTGGAGCCATATCGGTATTGAATGGGTTGTCCTGATTAAAATGAACCAGACTAATCAAGGGATGCTGTGGTTTTGGCAGGCCAAAAGCTTCATGACTCTCTGATATGGATATAAAGCGCCTTAACTTACCGTCTTTCTTTTTCATAGTATAAATTTATAAAAAAACCTGTAACGCATGATTACAGGTCTTTGAATCGGTGATTCTACCAGGGAACTTGACCGCCTTGTTCTGTTCGGTAAGTAGCCGGTCCCGTAAAGCTCCCATTGGGAATATCTTCTGCGAGCGCAACGCGTATCGGCTCAAGTGCCCCTTCTTCTACCGTATCCGTCCCTTCAAAGTTATTCAGGGCTGTAGCTGTAAAGCCCGGACTTACCAGATTTACCTTAACATTTGTATTTTCCAACTCATTTGCAAGAGAAAGGAAAACTCCATTCAACGCTGTTTTGGAAGCCCCATATACCGCATCAAATCCACTACGAAAGGTATTGTCCCGATCGGCATTCAGCGTTAGTGAACCTAGGGAACTTGAAACCGTTACGATTCTTGATTGTTTCGCATTCCGCAGTAAGGGTAACAATGCCTGTGTTATGGCAAGGGTGCCAAAGACATTGGTTTCCCAGACCTGACGCATTTCATCTATTGATGCAACGCTTGCTTTCTGGGCACTAAGAATTTCCCACATGGTGCGACCGGGAGTTCCAGCGTTTGAAATCGCGGCATTATTGACCAGCAAAGTAAGATACCCAAAATCATTTTCTATTCTGCTTACTGCATTCTTGATTGAGTTGGTGTCGGTAATATCCAGCTGAATAGCCTGTGTTTTAAATCCTATCCGGTTGGCGGCATCTTCCCCTTTTTGTAAATTTCGCGATCCAACAAACACATCATATCCATTTTCAGCAAGAGCTTTGGCTATCTGAAAACCAACACCTGTATTGGCGCCCGTAACAAGGGCTACTTTTATTTCATTTGTCTGCATATCTCATTATTTTAAATTTAATAGGACAAAGTTCACCATCTACAGATGGTCAATTGTAGTCGAATTGAGGAAATTTCTAACCAAATTAAGGGTAGATGCAAATTCAGCTATGACGCAGGTGATGGTTTGCTTTTTTTTGACGTATAATAGATGATCATAGCACTTAGCATCATCAACATAGAGGCCAACAAGAACGGAGCACCTGAAAACTTAAACGGTGCTTTATCATGTGTAAAGTAGTAAAAAAGATTAGTCATCATAGGCGGCCCAATGACTGAAGTTGCACTTACCAGACTTGTTAATGCACCCTGAAGCTCTCCCTGTTGATTTGAGGGGATACTTTTGCTGATCATCGACTGAAGTGAAGGCCCACAGATGCCACCCAATGAATAAGGAATAAGAAACAGCATCATCATCCAGCCTTCCGCTGCAAAAGAAAACAGGAATAAACCCAGTGCATAAAAAATCAAGCCATAATAGATACTTTTTTGCTCCCCTAATTTTGGCGTGGTCCATCTGATCAAAACACCCTGGACTAATCCAAGTAAAAGCCCCAGTACACCTAATGACATACCTACGATTCTTTCCGACCAATCAAATTTATACATGGTAAAGAAATGCCAATTACTTTGTACGGCATGGAGTCCGATATAGACCAAAATTAATGCAATTACTAAACTTGAAATTTTTGGATGTTTTGCCAGCAATTTTAGTGATCCGATCGGATTTGCGCGTCGCCACTCAAAGGGTCGTCTTTTGTTTTCGTCCAAACTTTCGGGAAGAATGAAATAACCATAGATGAAGTTCAATAAACAGAGAACCGATGCAACATAAAAAGGAATTCGCGCACCATAGTGCCCGAGCAAGCCTCCCAGTACCGGCCCTATAATAAATCCCAGACCAAATGCGGCACCTATTAAACCAAAATTCTTCGTTCTGGTTTCATCCGTAGACACGTCGGCAATATATGAACTTGCTGTGGATATGCTGGCTCCAGTGATGCCCGCTAGGATGCGTCCGACAAATAGCCAACCAATAGAAGGGGCCAATGCAAGTAAGAGGTAGTCCAATCCAAATCCCAGGAGCGAAATTAACAGGATCGGACGTCTTCCGTACCTGTCACTGAGATTGCCGATCATCGGTGCACATATGAACTGGGTGAAAGCATAGGCAAAACCCAACCAACCACCATATGTCGCCGCTTCAGTGATGTCACCATGGATAAGTTCGCCGACAAGTTTAGGTACAACGGGAAGTATAATTCCCCAACCTGTAATATCAATTAGCAACGTGATAAATATAAAACCAACGGCTGCTTTTTTTGCTGTTTTTTTCATGGCATAAAAATAGACAGCGTCAAAAAAGTAGGCATTGACACCTTAATGGGATTTACGTGCAATTTTTAAGGTGATTTGTCGATTACCTATGGAAGTTTAGCTATGTTCTTTTGATTCCGATAGGATGTTGGAGAAACCCCACTGATTCTTTTAAAATACCGACAGAAGATGCTGGTCTCGCCAAAGTTTAACGCATTGGTGATTTCCTTGATCGATAGGTTGGTCGATTTAAGGAGCGTCTTAGCTTCCAAGATCAATATATGGTCAACCCATTGCGCTACCGATCTACCCGTTTTTTCCTTCAGGAAGGTGGAAAGATACTGTGGTGTTAAATGCAATTTCTCCGCGTAAAAATTAACGTTTCTGTGTTCTTTGGTGTGTTTTAAAATTAATTGATAGAAATCATCGATAATCTCGTGTGTACGGCTTTTTGGTAAACTCTTGGAATTGGGCAGCTCTGAATACAATTCGGAGATCATATTGATCATTACCATGACCAGATGTCTAAGCATTTCGGCTTTATTCGGGCTTGGCTTTTTATTGTAAAATCCTTTTATCAAAGTTATCAGTTCATTTTGCAATCTACCTTCGTCCTCTTGAAGCCTAACTACAGGTTGCCAGCGTAGCTGATCATTCATTACAAATTCACGCAACATTGGAAATGCGGACATAAAATCTAGCGAGATTCCAATGGTGACGATCTCTGCGTCGTCACTCAGGTATTTTGTATCCATTAATAACTGCGGTGGTAAAACAGCTATATCACCGGCCTTTATTTCGTAATCCAGGAAATGGATCTGCATATTCATAGCTCCTTTTAGCATGAAACCAAGTAACAATCCGTCAAATAACCGGCTATGCTCGGTATACCCCGCACTTGATCCGGCCAATTGATGGAATACAACGATACCGTCTGTCTTTTTTGAAGGATCAATAGGATATAATTGATAAACGTTATCGAGTGTTATAAATAAAGCCATGTACAAATATTAAAAAATATATTTTGTGATCCGTATTTTGAGCGACACAAATCAGAAGCAGATGACAACACGAAATTAGGTAGCAGGGACTCCCCTAAAAGGACGACAATTTGTACTAAAGCCGATATCGAAGGGATAAATTGCGCCAAATCTCTGTCGCAAAATGCTGATCTGAATGCCTGTTTTCAAAAAACCAGTGATCACCTCTTTTTACCAGATTTTGCTCAATTCCATCGAGCAGAATGGGCAATTCCGTATCGAGCTTTGATAAAGACTTTTTCAACAACACCAGCTGATAATCCTGTCCTTTATATGTTAAACGGAACACCTGTGAACGATGTGGTTCCCCGCTTATCCCATCAATTGTGCCTTGCATAAATATAGATCCTCTAAAATTTTTAAAATACAGCAATTACGCCAATACGAATATCCCAAGAAGTATGTTAATCGAGCACTAACCAAGCGCCTATTTCATACTTTTTTTATAACGAATTACAACAAATAATCATGCCAAAAGATAGCTATTCTTTTATAAAAATGTATTCTTTATCTTTGGGCTAATGGACATCAATAATAAATTTGGCAGTGCCGCTTTTGGCGAGGACCACATCTTACAGGCGCTGAGCAGTTCTCCCGAGCCGACATCAATCTATACTGGGACAGAGATGACCATTCAGTTTGCCAATGCGGGCATGCTTTCCCTATGGGGTAAAGATGCATCCGTTATTGGTAAAGCGCTGATCAGTGCTATTCCCGAACTGGAAGACCAACCATTCTTAGCCATTCTGCAAGAGGTTTGGCGAACAGGCAAATCCTATTCCGTTACCGAGGCACCAGCACGGCTCATCAAGAATGGTGTTCCGGTGACTGATTATTTCGATTATGAATACAGAGCACTATTAGACCAAAACAATAAAACCTGGTGTATTTTAAACACTGCCCGCAACGTTACTTTAAGAAGGCAGCATCAGCAACAAATACAGGAAAAAGAAAAAAATGAACAAGGTCTTATGGAGGAAATGGCGGCAACGCTAGAAGAATTGACTGCTACAAACGATGAACTCAACAGTTCCTTACAACTTCTGGCAGAAAGCCGTGAGCAAGTGCGGACAATTATTGAGCAGGCACCCGTCGGCATAGCGATGCTTAAGGGGCCGGAGTTAATCATTGACATAGCCAATCCGACCATATTAAAAATCTGGGGACATCAATTAGCGGATGTGCAGGGTCTGCCCCACGAAATTGCAAGGCCCGAGCTACAAGGCCAGCCCATGAGCCAATGGCTCCGGGAAGTGTATGAAAAAGGCGAACGGAAAACAAACAATGAACTTTCCATACTGCTGCATCACAAGGACGGCCTGCGGGAGGCTATTGTAAACTCCATCTATCAACCTATTTTTTCAGCTGATAACGACGTAACGGGCATTCTGATCATCCTGGAAGAAATTACGGACCAAGTCCTTGAACGGCGGAAAAGTGAAAAGGATCAACAAATGTTGTCCATGGCTATTGATGCCGGCGAGCTTGCGACGTTCTACTACGAGCCCCAAAATAATCTGTTCTCCGGAAATGCCCTGTTAAAATTATGGTTTGGTTTGGCCGATGAGGAGCAGCTGGATCTATCGACCGCTATTGCTTCCATAGTAGAGCAAGATCAGGAACGTGTAACGGCTGCCATAACTGATGCACTTAGCGAAGAGTCAGATGGCAATTACTTTATTGAATACCGTATCCTCCACCCGCAAGATCCGAACGGCAGACTCGTGCAGGCACGCGGTAAAGTATTTTATGATGCCAAGGGAAACGCCGCCAGCCTCAACGGCACGTTAAGGGATATTACCGAACAGAAAGCTGAGGAGCAGCGGAAAAATGATTTTATAAGCATCGTTAGCCATGAACTGAAGACACCGCTGACCTCTATAAATGCCTATCTTCAATTGATGCAGCGTCAGGCAATCCTTACAGCGAATACCAATCACCACGACATTACGATGAAATCTCTTCGGCAGGTCCGCAATATGAACAACTTAATCAATGGATTTTTAAACATCGCGCGGTTCGACTCCGGCAGAATGGTGATAGAAAGAGAAGTGTTTGATCTAAAGGAATTATTTGCTGAACTTGAAGATGAATTTAAATTGAGGATCAACACCCATCAGATTGCCGCTGACCTGACGCAAAGTTTATCCATTAATGCTGACCCGAACAAGATTTCGCAGGTAGTCCAAAACCTGGTGGAAAATGCAGCCAAATATTCGCCGATAGGAACCCAGATTACATTTGGTTATTCGCCCAAGGCAAATAACGTTATCGAAATTTTTGTAAGCGACCAAGGTATGGGCATTGCCGAAGAAGACCGGGATCAGATATTCGATCGATTTTACAGGGCAGGAAAAGATAGGGTCGGAACAATCTCAGGATTTGGCATAGGACTGTATCTCTGCCGTGAAATTGTAAAACTGCATAACGGACAGATCGCTGTAGAGAGCAACTCGGCCGGAGGAACCACCTTTAAGGTGCGGCTTCCAGCCCAGTAATCCCCACCTTGATTTCGCCAATGGCATTCGACAAGATCTGATCACTCCTGTTCTGATCACTCCTGTTTAGCCTTTCCAAAACTTGGGTAGAATCATGCATACTACCAAGACGTCATTTTGGATACAATCAAGCTCAATTTGGCAACAGATACCCTATGCTTTCTTTAGACATTTGTGTTATGGAATCAAACAATAACACGATGCAAAAGACAATTTTCATTACAGGAGCTTCTTCCGGATTGGGAAAAGCAACTGCCAAACTATTCCAACAAGCGGGTTGGAATGTAATCGCAACCATGCGAAATCCCGAAAATGAAACTGAACTTACCGAGATCGAAAACATAACGCTATTAAAATTAGATGTAAGCGATCCCGCCCAAATCAAAGAAACTGTCGAAAAAGCAATCTCTTTAAGCAACATTGATGTCGTTTTTAATAATGCAGGTTATGGATTAATGGGCGCCTTTGAAACCTTGAGCGACGAAAAAATACTTCGCCAAATCGACACGAATCTATTGGGTGTACTGCGCGTTACACAAGCCTTTATCCCCCATTTTAGGGCACAGAAGGGTGGTTCATTTATTTCGACCACATCCATTGGTGGTTTTATGGGTTTCCCGCTACATTCCATGTATCATGCGACAAAATTCGCTTTGGAGGGCTGGAGCGAAAGCATGTCCTTTGAATTGAAAAAGTTTGGAATCGCCATTAAAACAGTTGCTCCGGGCGGAATAGCGACAGATTTTGCAGGTCGCTCTTTGGATATGAACCGAACGTCCGATTATCAGGACATGGAAGACAAACTGTTCGAACAAATGGGTCTGATGATGCAGAATGCATCCTCGGCAGAGCAGATTGCCCAAGTGGTGTATGAAGCTGCAACGGACCATAAAGATCAAGTACGCTATCTGGCAGGCGACGACGCACATGCACTCTATGAAAGACGACTACAAGTCGGAAAAGAAGCGTTCAGGCAAGAAATCGCAAAACAATTTGGAGCCTGATTTTTTTAATAAGCAACTGCCGCTACGGCAGTTGTTTTTTGTAGATTTGTAAAACAAACACGATGCATAGTATCAATTCCATATCCGAATTTCATCGGCACTTGTCCTTGCCGGCCCCATTACACCCCCTCGTCAGTGTAATTGATGTCGCTGGAATAAAACCCGCTGAAAGTGACATCTGGGAGCAGTTCTGCGTGAATTTCTATAGTATTTCGCTTAAGAAAGACGTTACTGCAACATTAAAGTACGGCCAACACTATTATGATTTCGACAAAGGAACGATGAATTTCATCGCGCCCAAGCAGATCCAATCGTTAACGATTGCTGAAATCAGAAAGATGAATGCCGAATGCGGAAAAGGTTACATGCTGCTAGTTCACCCCGATTTTTTGTATACACACCCCCTGGCCAGCAAAATAAAAAACTACAATTTCTTTTCGTATGCGCTTAATGAAGCATTACATCTCTCCGAACGCGAAGAAAAAGACATTATAGAAATCTTTCTTAAAATCGAAAGCGAATATCAGCATATCGACAAACATACCCAAGGTATTATTCTGTCGCAAATTGACATGCTCTTACAATACAGCAACCGGTTCTATGAGCGTCAATTCATTACCCGGAAAGCCGTTAACCACGAATTGCTAACTCAATTGGAAAAATTGCTGGATGATTATTTCGGCAACGAGGAAACCTTAAAACAAGGGCTTCCGACGGTAGAGTATTTAGCAGAAAGCCTCCATGTATCGGCTCGTTATCTAAGCGATTTACTCCGTTCCGTTACCGGTAAAAACACACAGCAGCACATCCACGACAAGTTAATTGATGAAGCCAAGGAAATACTCACGGCGACAAGCCTTTCCGTGGCAGAGATCGCCTACAAACTCGGTTTTGAACATCCACAATCGTTCAACAAACTGTTTAAGAAAAAAACCAATGTTTCACCGCTAACATTCAGACAATCGTTTAATTGACAGAACAGTAATAAATAAATTTTAGTGTTAATCCCGCTGACCTGTTCTCCGGTAAATTGACCTTTAACAATCTTTAACTTTACGACCGCGATATTTCAAATTTTATATGGTACATTTACATTGTTCTATCGCTCAAGATCGAACGTAATAAAAATTAAGAATATTTCTCGAGTAAAAACCCAATGTCCCAGTCAGTAAAATTCAGCAATGTCAATACATTGTTCTCTAAAACGTTAAAACAAAAAATTAATAACTATTTTCAAAATTCACTTCAGCCAAGAACCGGGAATGGTAAGATCTATCTTAAAGCCTCTATCCTCCTGATCAGCTTTGCGGTATTGTATCTCCTTCTGGTATTCGCACCTTTGCATTGGAGTATTTCAATAGCATTATGTATCATTTTCGGAGCTAATCTCGCTGCGATTGGTTTCAACATTATGCACGATGCTGGTCACAATTCTTTTTCAGACAATAAAAACCTTAACACTGTGCTGTCCTACTCGCTCAATCTACTGGGCGGCAATATCTACTTTTGGAAGCTCAAACATAATATTGCACACCATACCTATACAAATATCGATGGCGAAGATCACGATATCGAAGTCAAGTTTATGCGTATACACCACGACCAAAAACTTCGGAAACACCATCGCTATCAGCGTTTTTATTTTCCGCTGCTCTATGGAATCTCCTATTTAGCGTGGATCTTTTATCAAGATTATGAGAAATATTTCCGTGGACGCATGGGACATAAAACCGAGCAATTTCATTTTCCGGTCAAAGAGCGTATTATTTTTTGGGTCAGTAAGCTCATTCACTTCAGCTTATTTGTCATCCTTCCGATCATTTTCGTCGGGTGGCTGCCCACACTTATCGGTTTGCTGATTTCTGGTATTGTGTGTGGTATGAGTCTGGCCACCGTATTCCAGCTGGCCCATGTGGTGGAAGAAACCGAATTCAAAACCATTGACCAGTCAAAGGTCGAGGAAGAATGGATGATTCATCAGATTCAGTCCACCGCAAATTTTGCTACGGGCAGCAAAGCACTTACCTGGTTGCTTGGCGGCCTCAATTTTCAGGTTGAACATCACCTTTTTCCAAAGATCAGCCATGTTCATTATCCTGCGCTCAATCGGATTGTGAAGCAGACCTGCAAGGAATATAAAATACAATACAACGAGTTTCGGAGCTTCTGGACAGCATTTAGATCGCATTTAAAAGTGCTGGAGGCCATGTCAAAATAACCTCGTTATTAGCGAGTCCATTTCCTTTGTCCCTTGCCGATACATGTTGGTCATTTAATTGCCTTTAAATGACTTTTCTTTTTTCCGATAGGCTTACTTTTGTCGCACATGTATCCCGTTCGGGATTGAAGAAGAGCAAAATGAAGAAAGAATCACGCATCATATCGCTCATTGTTGGTGGCACACTGTTTATGGAGATGCTCGACACCACAGCGATATCCACGGCCTTACCCAAAATGGCACATGATTTTGAGAGTAATGTGGTACACCTCAGTGCGGGCATTACTTCATACACCGTCATGCTGGCCGTATTTATACCGATCAGTGGCTGGATCGCCGACCGCTACGGCGCAAAAAAAGTGTTCAATACAGCAATTATAGGATTTATACTTTCGTCGATCGCTTGTGGACTGAGTACCAACTTGACATCTTTCGTTATAGCGCGCATCTGCCAGGGTACAGCCGGAGCACTTATGGTTCCGGTTGGTCGTCTCATCGTACTGAAGCATACCGCAAAGAAAGATCTGGTCGATGCGATCGGTTATATTGCCTGGGCCGGATTATTAGGCCCTATTGTTGGCCCCGTACTGGGTGGATTTTTTACGACCTATTTTAGCTGGCACTGGATTTTCTTTATCAACATACCCTTCGGCGTATTTGCGCTGTGGGCCGTGCATACATTTATTCCGGCAATGGAATCTGAAAATAGCCGTCCACTTGATATTATCGGTTTTTTAATCAGCGGGATTGGCCTCGCCGGCATCATGCTGGGTACCGAAATGATCGGCGCTGCCAACGGAGATTATACCAAACCGCTTGTCACTATCCTGGCAAGCTTTGCGCTGATGGCTATTGCGGTATGGCACTCCAAACGTATACAGTACCCCTTGATCGATTATCGTATCCTCAAAATAAAGACTTTCCGGGTTACAGTCTATTCCGGCTCGATTACCCGTATGGTGATCAATGTTGCTCCTTTTATCTTGCCCCTTATGCTACAGCTGGGTTTCGGACTGAGCCCATTTCATGCAGGCCTCCTCTATATGGCCAACATGCTGGGCAGTATGAGCATGAAGCCCGTAGCCATTTGGATAACACGACGGTTTGACTTCCGTAGGGTTTTGATTGGGAACGGTATTATTTTAACAATTTTTACGGCCGGACTTTCCCTGCTTTCCCTGCAAACGCCAATCTGGCTTGTGGCCATCGTATTCTTTTTCTCGGGGCTTACCCGGTCGCTCCAATTTACAAGCCTGAATACGTTGGCCTACGCAGACGTACCCAATGGACAGCTCAGCAATGCGAATACGTTGTACAATACGGCACAGCAAATGGCACTGGGTATGGGTATCGCCCTGGGAGCGGTAACACTTCACCTTGCAAGCAGCTATTATCAGGATACCGTTTATCAGATGCGGGATTTCAGTTTGGCCTTGCAGTTAATTGCTGGCTTATCCCTGCTATCCTTAATCGAATATTTCAAAATTAAACCAAGTGACGGGGCCAATTTAAGGGGTTTGCCTTCACAAAAAGAAGTGCAGAAGGCCGCTTAGTCCTTTAAATATTAGGTGGACTTTTCGGTATTGGGTAGGCTTTTCGGACTGTAGCCAAATTGTTTTTTAAATGCATAGTCGGTCAGGGAAATGATGCACTATATTTGAAATATACCCGTTTGATCTTTATCATAGCAGAATTTATCAGTTCAATGGTATAAGTTGATCCCAGCCCTTATGCCGCAGATTATGTGCGTTATCCAAAAAATCTTTTAGCTTTTTTTCTTTTCGCATCCATTCGTTTACCAGAAGCAGGTTTCCGATCTCCATTTCCGTCATGTTCAACCGCAGGCATTGAAACACCTCCTTACGAAACTCCAGTTGAGACGCATTAGGCGAAATTGGAAAATGGATATGCATCATATTCACTCTACAGGTGCTACTTATACGGAAAAACCATTTGTCAAGCCCTCTTTTTTCTAGCTCCTGCAAAAAACGACCGGCCTCTAATCGCGTACCATCAATCAGTACAACTTGTTTTTCTCCTCTTTTAGAAAAATAGAAAGGAACATCAAACATACGAACAACATCTTTTCGCAATGCACTTAGATCGAATCGAGCTTGGATGTAAAGCACATCATAAAGTGATCCGATTGGGATACTTTTATCCAATGCGCTTGGAGGGAGTATGGTGACCACTTTTTCTACAGGAACTGTTTTTTCTGGTAACAGATCGCTGAAAAGCGTCAATGCGTTTGTTGGCGTAAACCACCATAATTGTCCTCTGATAAAAACATAGCTTACGTAGACCAAGCATCCTGTAGCAACAAGAGGCATATAATGGAACAAATAATTTATAAAAAACATATACGTGCTACCGCTACGTACAAAAGCGATTAGATAGATAAAGCAGAGATAGACCATTAAAAGTGCTAAGGATGTGGACAGAATGGCCCATACCAGTTCTGATTTTGGTAAACTATTGGTCTGCACGCGTCCCCTTCTAAATAATTGCAATTGCGTATATTTTTTCTGCCAGTGGATCCACAAAACTTTCAACCGAACACGAATGAGCAGCGCAGCAACGACTATTGCCAAAGCAAATGCCAATGTCCAGGTCCAATAGGCTTGCGTCCAAATTCTATTTAACTTAAATCCATTATTTGCAATTAAATTAAAAATCGAAGAGACGAAAAAGCTCTCAACGAATAATCTTAACATTTTCATATCATTCCACCAAATACTGTTATTAGACTAAGGTTTATATTGTTTGAACATCTAATTTATTAAAATTAATCAAGTATTAAGCAAAATTGAATCTTCAAAAAGAAGATAATCCTCCAAAATCACGGAGGTTATTCCTTGGCATTCGTTTAAGTAATCTTTAAAATAAATATTTGCCAAAAGAGAATTTTTATGAAAGAAAACTTAGACGAGTTTGGTTTGGCAGCTAAAGTTGCCACACTTCTCGCGCTACCTAGGGTAGATCGCGCACTAGCGCTGCAGCTTATGAGAGATAATTTTGTGGACTGGATGGAGCACAACTTTAATCTAGGCTCCAATCAGGCGGATAAACTTAACCAACTTCCCGCTGAGCTTAGTCAAAAACTTGGCATTGCGATCAGCAATTACCTCATGGAGGACCATGTACTTCAAGTTCGAAAAGACGAAAAGAAAGATGAGGATCCAGATTTCACAGAGCTTTGTATATACGGGGTCGACGAATGGCTCGATGGGGGAGCTAAAGCAGAAGCGACTCCCCTGTATATACGGATTTCATACAGAAATGCCTAGCCTTATAGCATGCGCATCCCCTATCAAGCGGGATTTCTCAAAATCTTTTCCAATTCATTTCTATGATCCTCACCCCATTGTGCTGTTACCGCAATGACTGGTATGAGGCTTTCCCCTAGCCCAGTCAGTTCATATTCTACTTTCAGCGGAAGCTGATCAAAGACGACTTTATTGATTAATCCATGTTCAATCAATTGGCCAAGCTGCGCATCAAGTACACGCCGGGTCGCATTGGGGATTTTCCGCTGCAGCTCACCCGGACGCTTGATACCTGAATGAATGGCCCAGAGCAGGTTTATTTTCCATTTTCCCTGAACTACCTGCAAAAACAGATGTAAACCGCAATCTAAATTAACCGGAAGCTTTTTTTCGTACATAGCTGCTATAATTTACGAAGGTATAAAGTGGGTATAGATAAATTTATCCGTAATTGACACTATTACTTTATGCCCTTACCTTTGAAACAAAGTAAATATAAAAATATGAAATACAAGTTATTTGGATCAAAAACAGGACTGAATGCCAGTGAAATAATTTTGGGAGCTGCCAACTTTGGAACCAGAAAAGGCTATGGAGCCGATCCCGAAGAATCGAAAAAGATCTTAACAGCTTATGCAGATGCAGGTGGTAATTTTATCGATATATCCGATGTTTACCAATTTGGAGAGGCAGAAGAAATCGTAGGCAACTTTTTAGAGGGACAGCGAAGTAATTTTATTATCTGTTCAAAATATACTCGAAGTAGTGATCCCAACCCTTCCATCAGTAATTTTGGGAATAACCGTAAATCTATGCGACAGGCTGTTGAACAAAGTCTGAAAAGATTGAAGACGGACTACATCGATATTTATATGCCTCATTATGATGATGGAGTAACTCCGTGGGAAGAAATTGCCATGGGACTTCAAGATCTGGTCAGCGAAGGGAAAATAGTGTATGCAGGGCTCACTAATTTCCCGGCATGGAAGGCATCGGCCATTGCATCAGCAACAAAACTCACCGCTTTACAGATTGAATATAATTTATTGCAACGTACCGCAGACCGTGAACTGATCCCGATGGCAAAGGAATTTGGTCTTGGTGTAATGATGTATTCGCCACTAGCCGGCGGACTGCTCACCGCAAAATATAGAAAGGGAGAAGCCGGGCGCATCAGTCATTCTTCTGACGCTGAATATTCGGAAAACGAGAAAACCAAACTGATCATTGATGAACTGGTGTCAATCGCGGAAAAACAGGAAGCAACGCCCGGTCAGATCGCTTTTGCATGGAATTTATCAAAAGAGGCATTTCCATTACTGGGAGCACGCACTATAAATCAATTTGAGCAAAGTATCAAAGCGGCTGAAATTAATTTGAAAACTGATGAGCTGATCAAACTGGATGCTTTAAGCTCCATTAGCCTCGGGTATCCGCACGATTTGCTGAATACGGTACGTGGTTGATTTTGTAATCGATAGTAATTCTTAAAGTATATAAACTAAATTTGAACTTAAAATTACGCCGCATGCCAAAAAGAGATTCTATTTTAGTGAACAGCATGAATTCCAGCAGCAGTATGGCTGTTGGAATATGGGACGATTCAACGACGGGCATCCTAAAAGCACTGAATCCGCATCGGCATGACCACTATACGTGCATGCTAGTTGAAGCTGGACAGCTGGAAGTCCTATTTGATTTTGAACAGCTGATCATGCCAGCGGGAACGCTTTTTGTCTGCCCTCCCCATCAGGTCCATCAGATCACCACGGTTTTAGGCGCATCCGGTTATTACATTTCCTTCGAAGGCCATCACATGACCAGGTCAGCCAAAGACATGCTTGATGCATCTTTAAATGAAACCCTTATTTTGTCCCTCTCAGCGCCCGAGCAACAATGGTTTACGTCCATCTTGGACTCGCTAATAAATTTGGACAGTATAAACTATAGTGCCAATAAGGAAGTGCAGCAGCCGCTGCTGTCAGCATTTATAACCCAGGCGGTGATTTGTCACGATCGCAGATCCGCCGCAGGGTCCATAAGTCACAGCCCCAGGGTTATAAGTATCGCCAACGAATTCAAAAATCTTGTGAAGCGTGATTACCGCAGCCTTAAGCGCCCAGCAGCATATGCCCAGCAGTTAAATATCTCCGTGGCCCACCTGAACGATGTCGTTAAAATGGTGACGGGCTTATCCGCATCAGCGCTGATACAGAAGGAAGTACTGAGCGAAGCACAGCGCCTGCTCTATTATTCGCGATTGAGTATTAAGGAAATTGCGGTGCAGCTAGGCTATAAAGACACCAAGTACTTTATCAGGCTTTTCACAAAAAAAACTGGGCGATCACCGGGCGATTACAGAAAGACGCTACGTTTCAATCCGAACCTGGATTAGACAATCTTATACTATTTCAACTCAAACACGGCTTCTTTTTTGTCCACCTTTTACCGTTGTTTGTCAGTTTTCCGGCATTCATTTTTTGATCAATTTTGCAGTATAGATAAGTTGTAAATTTAAATAGTTTAGCTATGAAAATCTTAGTAATCGGTGGTACAGGTCTTACTGGAAGGCTGGTCACAAAAAAACTGGCAAACCTTGGTCATCAGGTAATCATTGGTTCGCCTTCACATGGCGTGGATCTCATGACGGGAGAAGGTCTCTCCCAGGCCCTGGAAAATACAGAGATCGTCATCGATCTATCCAATTCCTCCTCTCCTGAAGAAGAAAATGCAATCCACTTTTTTCAGACCGCAGGAAAGAATCTGGTAAAAGCGGAGCGGACGGCAAACATCAGGCATCACCTCGTACTTTCCATTGTCGGAACGGACGATGCGCTGGAGATCGGATATCTTCGCGCCAAGAAATATCAGGAGGACAATATCAAAAACTCCGGAATACCTTATACCATCATTCGTTCGACACAGTTTTATGAGCATACTGATGCCATCATTGCCGTTCAGGGTCAGGGTGACGAGGTATTTGTTTCCAAGATCGACTACCAACCCATTGCCCTGGAAGATGTGACAGACTACATTGTGCAGTTTGCACTCGAGGAGCCTAAAAATGGCACGGTCGAGATTGCGGGGCCTATAAAGGCCAATATGGACGATTTTGTCGCGAAATATATCGCGATCACCGGGAATCACATAAGGGTAGTTTCTGACGACGATAGCAAATATATGCATCTTGTTGTTCCTAAATCATTGCTCGTACCTGCTGGAGCATATTGTGCCGGCAAGGTTCATTTTGAGGACTGGGCACTAAATACAGCTGTGATTTAAGCCATCAGAAAAGAGAAATCACCGAGCTTTGCTGAGCTGGATATCTTATAGATCGATACGTTCGGTAGTTGGTGTATATCCATAGAAAGTGCTGGAATTTTTTCAAGGTTCCAGCACTTACATTCCAAAAAATAAGGCCCCAATTATAAAACCATTCCACCATCCATAAGGATTTCCGTTCCGGTCATGAAACTTGCCACATGGTTATCTGACAGATAAATAACAGCTTTGGCAACATCTTCAGCAGTTCCCATTTTTTGTAAAGGGATTCCGCTGATTAACCATTCATCAAGACCTTCCAATGTTTTTTCGTCCAACCCTGCTTTTGTCATAATCTCTGTTTTTGTAGGCCCAGGACTTACTAAATTTACCCTGATTTTTCTTGGTGCTAATTCTGCAGCAGCGGTCTTCGCAATGGAATTCAATGCTGCTTTGCTTGCCTGGTAAATCGAACTATTTGGTTTAGAGGTGGTCGCGACGTTGGATGAAAGAAATACCACTGAAGCACCATCGTTCAACAGGGGAATAAATTTGCTCAAAGTAAAATAAGCTCCTCTGAAATTAATACCCATTACATTGTCAAAATTTTCGGCACTCATATGTTCGATTGGACCTAAACTTCCGGTGATGCCTGCATTAATGAACAGGATGTCAATTTTTCCGAATTCCTTTTCAACATGGTTTCTGAAATTTTCAATATCTTCCAACTTCCCCTGATCCGCCACAAAAGAAATAGCCCCTAACGCTTCTGCCGCCTTTTTAATGGCCTCTTTTCGTCTTCCGGTGATAATGACTTTGGCTCCTTCGGCGATTAACTCTTTTGCGGTGGCATAGCCTATTCCGCTATTTCCACCTGTTACAATGGCTAACTTGTTACTCAACTTTTTCATTTCTTTAATTTTTCTACAAAGTTATCAGCGAAATGGTATACTTTTGTTATCAGTATAACCGAGTATATCAGTATCATACATTATATCACTTAACTTTGTAACCATGGAAAGAGATCAGACAGAAGAACTTAGAGCGTTGCAGGACACCCTTTATTTCATTGGAGGTAAGTGGAGAATCCCTGTCATTAATTCGCTTTGCAACGGCAACCGACGTTTTCGCGAAATTGAAAGAAGTATCCCCGGGATTACCACAAGAATGCTTTCAAAAGAGCTGAAAGATATGGAATTAAATAAGTTGGTTAAACGGACTGTTTATCCCGATATTCCTGTTTTAATTGAATATGAACCCACTGCATATTGCAGGACTTTCGGGAATATTATTTCGGAAATGATTAACTGGGGTAGAGAACACCGAAAAATGATTGTAGACGATAAGGTTTAGAATTGTATTCTATGTACTACCATCAGCTAAAATGCTGATGCTGGTAGTACATATGAAATGCTTAGCCAGTTATCTAACAAAAAGATTGAAAAGGTCTTCAGCTCCAGCGTTGAACTTCTTGCCGTTAACATAAAACGATGGTGTCCCATTGACCCCGCTGATAACGCCGCCCTGAAAATCGGCATCTATTTTATTCAACAGCTCCTCTTTTTGTATATCGGACTTAAACTTTTCTATATCTAATCCTATTTTTTCCGCTATTGTAAAAAGATACTGGTCGTCAAGGTTCCGCTGATTTTCGTAAATGGCATCGTGCATTTCCCAAAACTTATCCTGCAAAGACGCAGCTTCTGCAGCGATCGCGGCCGGAAGCGCGTATTCATGCATTTCAGAAAGTGGGAAGTTTCTAAATACAAATTTCACCTCTCCACTAAATTTTTTCAAGAGCTTCTTTAGCACCGAATAAGCGGCTCCACAGTAAGGACATTGATAGTCACCATACTCTACGATAATTAAATTGGCATTTAGATTGCCTTGGGCGTGGTCAGTTGTACTGACAGGTATTTTTAATGACATAACTATTTTATTTTAAGATTTTCAAGAGCTTCCAATATTCCATCTGCACCGGGATTTACCGCCGTCGGTGATTTGTAGCTCCATTGGATGATACCTTCTTTATCGATTACAAAAAGTGCGCGGTTGCACTGACCTTCATGCTCATTATAGACATCGTATTTCTTTGCTACCCCACCCTTTGGCTCAAAGTCTGCAAGTAGCGGAAAGTGTAGGTTACGGGACTGCGAAAAAGCCAGATGACACCATTTGCTGTCCACGGAGATTCCGAACAATTCTGCGTCATACTTTTTGAAGTACTTGAGCATTTCATTGTACAGTGCCATCTGATCACTGCAGACTGGACTCCAATCGGCAGGATAGAATGCTAAGATCACGTTACGACCCTTAAATTCGGATAAGGTGATTTTCTGGTCTGGTGTTGCAAATAATGTGAAATCAGGTGCAACAGTATTTTGTTCTAACATAATTTTATTGATTAATAGTTGATATAGGCAATATGAATGCCGCTACCGGTAGAAAGAACGCTCGTAGAAAAACCTTCTTTTTCCGGCAGCATAAGATTTACTTTTTAGGTTGAATAAAAATCTTTTTTGTTGGAAATTTTTCTATCTCGCCATCTGTAAGCCCAAAGTTTGTCACCACCACATCTTTAGGGTTGCCCGAAAGCCATTCGCTCAGATCAATAGACTCGTATTTCCCGCTGTTAAATCCGATAAGAACACGGCACACCGTATCACCCGTATTTTTAATGTAGTGTCCAGCTCCCATAGGTACATAGCCTACGTCACCTGCATTGAACTGTTCGGTGACTACAGTACCCTCGGCAAGAAAAACAGACATCTGCGCCTGGCCCGAAATATAATACTGCCACTCGTCGGCATTCGGATGCCAGTGCATTTCCCGAAGTGCCCCAGGCTGCAATTCAAGAACAGAACCGGCCATGGTCGTACTGATCGGAAACTCCTTACTTGTAACCAGTCGCTGAATACCACCCCCGGGAATGACTCTAGGCTGTTGAGCATGAAGCGGGTAACGGTGTAGATTAGTAAGTTCTATGTCTGATTCATCTGGTCTTGCAGTGGCATTAAATGACAATTCATCCGGGACAATACCGGCGGCGAAATAGGCTTCTTTTTTCGGCAGTACAGCAACTTCTTCCAATGTCAACCCCAAATTCTGTGCGACAATTTCTGGAGGCATACTGGCAACGAAGTCAGTTACGCTAAACGTGTGGTCTTCAGAAAAATTACCGTTGTCAAATATCAGGATGAAGTGACACTCTTCAGTTCCTGTTGCCTGGATCGAATGTCCATAACCTTTAGGAAAATACCATACATCACCCGGTTCAAAATTGTCGGTATAGCTATGACCGTCCGGATGAATAATGGTCGTACGAACGGTTCCTGAAATGACGTAGGCCCATTCAGCAGCATTTGCATGCCAATGGAGCTCTCGCATACTGCCCGGCTGTAATCGCATCGACACACCCGCGATTCCGATAGAAGCCGGGAAGTCGGTTACAGAAGCACCTCTGGTGGTACCACCATCATTTGTGCGTGGTTCTTTTTTTTCTAATTCATACTTGAAGCTTAATGATGTCGTTTTCATAATATTCTTTTTAACGATTGATATTCCTGTTTGTTACTAAAGTAAATTTACCGAAGAAAGGACGCGAGTGATACTGGCTTTCGGTGAACAGGCAAATATGATCGTTGAACGAGTCATGTAACAAAACATTCGTCATTCACATTATTATGAATTGGAGTAGCTTTTAGACTTATTTTTTAAAAAGTTGATCTATTGAGATAGCATGGTACTCGTTCATTAGCGCAATAAAACTTTGTTTAGTTGAAAGGCTTATAAAATTGAGGTACCATTCTTAATTGCTCCTTAACAAAAAAAGTGAGCCATGGAGCTCACTTTTTTATACTTTTTGGTACGGCTGTTTTAGGATTCAATAAAAGCTAGGATATCCTTATTGATCGTAGGAGCCTCAGTCGTAGGCATACCGTGGGGAAACCCCGGGTAAGTAATCAACGTTCCGTTCTTTAAGAGTTTAGCAGATTTAACGCCGGCATTTTCATAAGGAACAATCTGATCATCCTCACCGTGCAGCACCAGGACAGGAATATCAACTGCTTTCAAATCTTCTGTGAAATCTGTTTCAGAAAAAGCTTTGATACCCTCATAATGGGCAACAATTCCCCCCATCATACCCTGTCTCCACCAGTTTCTCCGAATTCCTTCCTTAATATCGGCTCCCGCTCTGTTATAACCGTAAAAAGGAAGTGTTAGATCGATATAAAATTGTTGTCTATTGTTCAAAGTCTGATCCCTGATATTATCGAATACCTCCATTGGCACACCATCGGGGTTACTTTCATTTTGTACCATGATCGGAGGAACAGCACTGATAAGTACAGCTTTCTTTGCTCTTCCATTAGCATATTTGTTCACGTAACGAATGACCTCACCTCCGCCTGTTGAGTGACCGATATGAATGACATCTTTGAGATCAAGGAATTCAACAAGTTCGGCAGTGTCAGCAGCGTACTGCTCAATGGTGTGTCCATAAATATCCTGACTCGATCTGCCATGCCCTCTCCGGTCATGAGTGACTACGCGATACCCTCTCTGTAGGAAGAAAATCACCTGTGCATCCCAGTCATCAGAAGATAATGGCCAGCCGTGGTGAAACATCAATACTGGACCCTGTCCTTGATCTTTGTAAAAAATTTCTGTTCCGTCTTTTAGTTTTAAAGTGCTCATAGCTATTTGGTTTAAATGTTAATATGTATTTTCTTTTTGCTACCATAAAACTACACGAACAATTAGCCAATTTCAAAAATCATTCGACGAATGGGCAAAATGAGTCGTTAAATAGACAACAAAAAAGATCATCAAGCATGACCTGATGATCTTTCAATTACTTATTGTTCATGTAGAACTTAGTCCGTATAGCTTGCTAATAAACGTTGAGCTTCTTCGACGGCTGCGGTAAGGATCTGCACGACTTCGGTCAAAACACCTTCCGATAAGGTGTTCTGTTCGGTTGTAAGTTCAAGTATTCCCAGCTTATCATCAAGCACAGGAAGCAATCCCATAATGGCGACGCTAGTTTTAAAATCATGTGCTCTTAATTTAAATCTGGAGAAGTCCTGACTTGCGTAAGCGGCCTTTAGCTCCTGAAGCTGGCCTGGAACTTTGTCGATAAACTGGCGGGTGACTGTCCGCTCGAAAGCGCTGTCCCCCCTACTTACCGAATGCATGTAAGCAAGGTCCAAATAAGTAAACTTCCCCTTATCCGCAATTTCTTCAAACTGCACTGTAGGCTGGAATCTGATGCCAAAATGTGAAATAAGCTTAAAGAGCTCTTCTTCATTGATGGGTTTGGAAATGTATTCGTTCATTCCTCTGCTGAGGCATTTTTCTCGTTCACCTGCCAAAGCATGCGCAGTCATGGCAATGATCGGAATATCCAATTGCAACACTTCCCTGATGTGCTGCGTTGCAGCATAACCATCCATCTGTGGCATCTGTAAATCCATCAACACAAGGTCGGCGTGATTATTTTTTAGATACTCAACGGCCTCCTGTCCATTGGAAACAATGTCAAAATCTACATTCCATTGTCCGAGCAAATGCTTCATCAGGCTCTGGTTCATCATATTATCATCAACCACCAAAATATGAAGCGGTACATTGGATTGATCTTTAAAATAAGCAGTATGAGCCACGGGTGCTATTACTATTTGCTCTTGCGCTATACCGTAAGGAATAAAAAACTTGAACGTTGTGCCGCTTCCCTGCTCACTCTGTACTTCAATGTCGCCATGCTGGAGCAGTACGAGGTTTTTTACGATAGACAAGCCGAGTCCTGTTCCGCCATAATTGCGGGTAATGGAATCTTCGCCTTGATTAAAGCGTTCAAACACTTCATTGAGTTTTTCCTTGTCAATTCCAATTCCTGTATCTGTGACGACAAATCCAACCACAACTTCCTTTTCGCTCCTGCTCTTTTGGTAAATTTCGATATGTATACTGCCCTGTTTGGTAAATTTAATGGCATTTCCAATCAAGTTTACCAAAATCTGGGTTAACCTGGTTGCATCCCCTGTCAGTGTATCGGGAATGGAGACATCGACCTTACTTGAAATCGAAAGCCCTTTTTCTTTTGCCCGTTGAACAAAAAATGTTTCTACAGAATTTAACAACCCACTGATACTGAATGTACCGACAGTGATGCGCATCATACCAGCCTCGATTTTGGAAAGGTCCAAAATATCGTTGATGATCGTCATCAAATTCTCTCCTGATTGTTGAATGGATGATACAAACTCAGAAGATGTCGCGTCCAGACTTCTTTTTTGCAGCAGGTTTGTAAATCCGAGAATTCCACTGAGCGGGGTTCTGATTTCGTGGCTCATATTGGCAAGGAAGTTCTCCTTGGTCTGCGCTGCAATGGAAGCTTTCTTTTCCGCAGCGTCCAGTTCCTCGATCAGCACACGTTGCCGGCGGAACTGGCGTAGGATATGGAAACCGACTACCGAACCGCTCAAAATCAATAAAACCAATAGGGAAATATCGTATAGCCGTGCTTTTCTGCCCATTTCCTCACTCTGCAAGCTGAGCTCACTCATGTGCAGCTGCCTACTTTTATAGATCTTCGCTGTTATTCCCGTAATTTCGTTTGAAATGATTCGGGCTCTTGGATTGGCAATTGAGGTTTGATCATCCATGTTTCCAAGAGAAAGATACCGTGCCAAAAGCTGATCACGGACTATTTTTTTGTCCATTGCAAGGACGCCCAGCCGTTGTATCAGCTTTTCTTCAACAGGATCGGAATTATCTCTGGACAAGGAATCCAGAAAGTTCTCGATCTGATTTATCTTTTTATCGATCCCTTCCAGATGGGTCGTATCGTTGGTGGCTATTGATGCTCTGATCCTACTTTCCACACCAAGGATATCGCGGTCGATTTCGCGCAGATGATTGCTCGCACGCAGCTCGTTCAGCAGTGTGTTATTGTTATGGATAAGTGCTTCTGTATTTCTGGCCGAATTGATCTGAACAGCAATCAGCAGTATTGTTCCCGCTATAAATGTCAGAATTATAAAGTAGCTAAACCGTTTACTGTTCATTATAGAATTACTTGTCATAAACAAAAGTTAAGAGGATTGGTTAAGTAATACCTTAAGAAGAAAAACAGTAGGTGATTTAAAATACATTCATTCTTGTATTTAAAGCCTTACGGTATGCATCTGCTACCGGAATGAATGTACCGTTTATCACAATACCACCGTCCTGTAAGGTATCTATTTTACTGATAGATACAATAAAGGACCGATGCACTCTGATAAAATCTTTCTTCGGTAAACGCTCTTCCGCAGTTTTCATCTTGCCATGAATGGCAAACATCTTTTCTTTTGTGTAAAATTTTACATAATCTCCCATTGCCTCAGCGTAAAAGATATCTTCAAGCTTCAGGCGCCTCGTCACGTTAGCATCTCTGACAAACAAAAATTCATCGTTACTGATATGCACATTATCCTTTCTGCTATCCAGGATTGACTGAGCTTTCTCCACGGCCTGTAAAAACCGGACAGGAGAAATGGGCTTTAAAATATAATCCGCGATATTAAGCTCAAAAGCCTCGATCGCATATTCCTTTTTGGAGGAAGTGAAAATGATGATTGTATCTTTTCCCGATAAACTTTTGGTAAGCTCAATACCTGTCATTTCAGGCATTTCAATATCCAGAAAGAGCAGGTCAACCTCGTTTTTCTGAATAAAATGGTAGGCCTCCATAGCGTTTGAAAATTCCTGCACGATGGTAAGATCCGGAACCTGCTTTGCCAAATGGGCCAAGGTCGTTCTTGCAATATCATTATCGTCAACAATCAGAGCTTTCATAGTAATAAGTATATATGTTAATATGACAAATATACTTATTACTTTCTTTTTTTATCGCTAACCAATAGCTCCTATCTAAAATAGGAACGGATCATCCATGCCATCTCCTCATGGCTTTCCATCAGTCCCGTAATGAAGTCGCTGGTTCCATAATCTTTATATTCCTCGGCAAAAGGTGTAATATTTCCGCGTAAAAATTCAATGATACTTTCGTGGTCTGCCAGCAGGTCTTTCATGTAGCCAAGACCATCATTCGTCCTGTCACTATACTCGGTAAGGTGAGTCAGTTCCAGGTAGCTCTTCAGGGTTGCTGGTGCATAATGCCCGATTTTTCGAAGGCGTTCTGCAACGCTATCAATAAGTTCGTCCAACTGCTTGTACTGCTCCTCAAAGAAGATGTGGTTTGCGTGAAAATTGTCTCCCGTAACGTTCCAGTGTGCATTTCGGGTCTTGATATAAAGGACAGTTAAATCAGCCAATAATTTTGCCAATTGTGCAGCAACAGCATCTGTACTTGCTTCGTTTATTCCAATGTTTGCTTTCATGGTATTTATAAATTGAGTGTTTGATAATTATATTTTATAAGTAATCTGATCTTTTAGCATTCCATAAAACTTCATTTCTACCAGCTCCGCGAATGCCCAGGTACAGATTAATTTGTCAAATAATGTATTTTCCTTTTTAAAGAAATTTTAAAAAGGTTGGTTGTATTTCCCTGTAAGGGCTTTATTTTCGAGACTTTTAGCAAAGTTCGGAGTCTCCTCATGGTTGTGTGCATCCGAAGCGGCCTGTCTTGCTGCAGCTGCATCCGAAAGATTTATGCCATTTTCTTTGATATAGGCCAGCATTTCAGGAGTAGCAGTTGCATGGATCTCATTGGTGTATAGACAGGTATTGTCATCAATTTTGGTGGCCTTAAGCTCCCAAAGCACCTGAACTTTTGTACGGCCTCCTTTGGTGATCGAGTCTGAAATCGAAAGCATCCGACAGTAATCCGGCTCATGGACAATAGCTACGTAATGCTGTACCATTAAGGCATCTCCTATTGTTTCGACATTCAGTGAAACCGGTTCTCCGTCAAATGTTGTGGAGATTGCTGCACCGATATGTTGGGTAGAGCATCGCTGATATTCTGCGTCGGGTAGGTTCAATAACCAATCGGCAATATTTACTTTCTCAATTGGTGCATGGATGATTGCTGTAACTGCTGAATGTGACAATGCGTTTTCTGGAGTTTGAATAATTTCCATAATACTGTTTTTTTAAATGGTTGTTTTATTTTACTGATGTAAATCTAGGCCTATTTACCGTCCGCCGAATTTACTATCCATCGGACGGGCATAAAGTATCGTTAAAAAGGGAATATTAATCGTTGAGGCGATGAAGGATGAAGTAATCTGCAAAGCGCGCGGCGGCTCTATGTTTTTTACGTTCAGGGTGTCAGTAAATGTTCTTCTGCAATCTGATGGTTTCCTTAACGATTATTTCAGCATCAAGAACAGCATTGTAGATGAAATGTCAGGGGGAGGTTTTTTATAGTTGGACTTTTGCTACTTGTTATTAAATCCCATTTGAAACGGGCTTTGCTATCTCATTTGGTGTCTTTCCGAATTCTTTCTTGAACGCAAAAGAAAAATGCGACAGATCTTCAAAACCTACTTCAAGGTAGACATCACTCGGCTTTCTGGATTGCTCGGCAATTTGAAAATAGGCCTCCTGCAATCTTTTTCTCTTGAGCCAGGTGCCCGGAGCCATTCCGAATACACGCTGAAAATCCCGCTTGAAGGTCGATAGGCTCCTCCCCGTAAAAAATGCAAACTTTTGCAGGCTGATGTTAAACCTAAAATTTTTGTTCATGTATTCCTTTAAATTAATCCGATTAGGTAACGAGAAATTGAACAATATATGAATGAGGTCAGGATTCGATTTTAACAGAATAATCAGTAATTCCTCTCTCTTGACATCAACAAAATCTGCACTGATCTCCAGATCGCCGGTATAATACGGTTCCAGGGATGTTATAAAATTCTTAATAAACCTATTTTCCGGTATGAAAATAAAGGAGTCGCCGATGGCTGATGGCCGAATTTCATAAACATGGCGTTCAAGAAAGCGCTTCAGGAATTCCTCATCCAGGGTAATGATGATTTTTTCAAATTCATCATTGTCCTTATAATTTGTATAACGTACCAAATGATTTTTCCGGGCGATACAATATTCGCCCGGTTTCATGCTGTAGTTTTTTTCGCCGTCATAAGCCTTCATATCTCCCTTCAATAAATATAGAAAATAGTTTTCCGGTATATAGTTTTCGGGGGAGATCTCCGGACCCAGGTGACAGGATTGGATGTTGTTTACTTTCATGGTTTACCAAATATACCGATCCCTAACGTTTAATCCTGTACCTGACAAAATTTTAAACTGTCCACGCTTGCAAGTATCGCCAGTTCTTTCGCACGCGGGTGCCAGCCGAGCATTTCTGTCGCTTTTTTGTTGGACATCTTTGTATACTCTTGGGGTGGTGTAGGCTGCAGAAAAGCAATTTTTCCGGCCAGTTTTGGGCGTTCCTTTTTGATCAGTTCGGCTACATCATAAAAAGACATAGCCCCTTCCGAAGTTGCCAGAAATCGCTGTCCGGCCGCTTCAGGGTGTAACATCGCTTTGATATGGATATCAGCGACATCGCGAACATCTACCACACCAAATGTAAATGGTGCATTTTCCTTGACGAGTCCGTCAACAATACCCCTAACGACAGTATCCAGCGAGGCCGAGGAAATACCGCCGAGGATGGGGCCAAAAATTCCGACGGGATTAATGACCGTTAACTCCATAGCTGTGGCTGCATCCTCCATAAATTGCCAAGCGGCCTTTTCTGCAATTGTTTTTGATTTTATATAAGCCTGTATCGGTGCGTTTTCATCGGTCCAGTCGAGCTCCGTAAAAACATGATTTTTGGGATCGATGCTATAACCGATCGCAGCAAAAGAGGATGTGAGCACGACACGTTTGACGCCTGCCCTTTTCGCGGCTTTCAAGGCTCTCAATGTACCTTCTCTGGCAGGTATAATCAGCTCGTTTTCGTCTTTGGGCTGCTCGGCGAAAAATGGCGAGGCCACATGCAGGACATAGTCACATCCCTGCGCCGCTTCGTCCCATCCGCTATCGGAAAGCAGATCGGCCTGATAAAAAGATAGCTGATCAAACGTGCTGATGCCGCCTTCGCTCAGCGCATCCAAGATTTCGTTCTTACGGGCGAGCGTGCGTAGTGTTGTTCTTACGGTAAATCCCTGCTCAAGTAGTGCAAGAATAGTATTAACGCCTAAAAATCCGGTACCACCGGTTACTAAAACTGTTTGATTGTTCATTTCGGATCAATTATTTGAATTTGTAGGTCAATTGTATGGCGTTTTCCGCATAATCCCACAGCCTTTTGGCAAGCACTTCATCGGTCATCGCTGTGGTGTGATGATTTGATAGCGCCGGATATCCCGCATATTCTTTCGGACCATCCGGCCCGTAAAATTTCCCGCCTTCAACCGACGCATCTGTCGCTGCGAATAAGCTGGGCAAAGCTCCCTGCCAGGGATCCATCACCTGATCAAATCCAGCAAACATGCCTTCCAGATTTTCATCCGGTATATTCCGCTGTAAATCGGTGCGCGTAACACCCGGGTGTGCCGCCACAGCAATCGCTGACATACGGGCATTTTTGAATCTCCTGTCCAGCTCATAGCTGAACAAGATATCTGCCAGCTTGCTTATGGCATATTCACGCCATTCGTCATAGCTCTTTTCCAATCTGAGGTTGTCAAAATCTATGCTATCCACCAACGTAGCCGCCCCGCTGGAAAGTGTCACTACCCGGGCGTTGGCGGTCTGCTTAAGTATCGGCAGCAGATATCCTGTCAGCGCAAAATGCCCCATAAAGTTTACACCGAACTGCAATTCAAATCCGTCATCCGTTTTAGCAGCTGGGGGCACCATTACTCCGGCATTGTTGACGAGTATATCCAGTTTTGTATGCTTTTGCATAAAGAGATCTGCAAATTCCCGAACCTGTCCAATGTTTGCAAGGTCGAGTTTTCCATAGTCCAATGTTCCGGTGCCTGGCGTGTCGGATTGGATTTTTTGGATCGCATTTTTTGCTTTTTGTACATCTCGTGCAGCGATGGTCACCTGTGCACCTGCTGCATACAATGCTTTTGCTGTTTCAAACCCTATGCCCGTGTTTGATCCGGTCACGATTGCTATTTTACCTGATAAATCAGGTATATTATTTTTTGTCCACATAACCCTTTGTTTTTATTCTTCTACAAAATTCGTGGAATAGCTATTACGCCGTTTTGTTGTGAAGTTCAATTTTTCTTTGTTGTGGAGTTCACCTTTCCGTTCTATTCCGAAGGTTTGCGATGTTGTACCAGAATTCCTTCCGTTCCAATGCTGTTACCCGGCCTTGCCCTAATTTTTGGATATTACTGCCGATCAAATCTTTTAAATGCCCTGTTTTGATATGCCTGTGTCCTTTAGGAATTTTTAAATAGAGGGAGCTAACGGAATACTTCTGGTTTATTGCTACAGCTCCCTGTATTCCTGAACTCTAATCTTCTATTTGCAGATGCGTACTCAAGGCAATCCGATTCCAACCATTGATGGTCACGATGAGCATAATGATCTGAGCAATCTGATTTTCAGTAAAAAATCGGGACGCCTTACTGTAGATTTCTTCACTTAATCCCTGCTGGTGAATAAGGGTTATTTCCTCCGTCATTGCCAATATGACCTGCTCTTCCTCGGTGAAAAATTTGGTAGCTTCCCTCCAGGCACTCAACAAAAAGATACGCTCCGGTTTTTCACCATTTTTAATGGCATCCTTGGTGTGCATGCTGATACAGTACGCACAATTGTTGATCTGTGATGCACGGATTTTGACGAGCTCTTTAAGCGTTTGCGCGATCTCAATTTTCGAAATATAACCTTCCAACCCCAACATTGCTTTGAATGCCAGTGGTTCCGTTGTGCTGATGTTGATACGTTTTTCCATGTTTCTTATTTTTTAATTTGATACTACAAATTTGAAAAATGGAGAGCCGGAAAAACTTAAACGGGTTTAAGAAAAATTCTTTTTGCGGATTTCGCTGAGATACCTCATCCAATATACCCGATCCGTGCTTACAGAGCGTCACCTACAGATAGAAGGAAAGTTCTGCCTGCTGATTTCCAGTCGAAGACGTTATAATCGATATGTCCTACTCCACAGAAGCTGCGTGGACCTTTGCACCCCTTGCTACCCTAAGTGATAGGCTATATCCGCAACTCCCTTCTCTCCCAATCTCAGTAGATTTTTAGCCTCCGAAGTCAAAAATATATGGATGAGTTCCAAAGCAGTTTTACCTGTTTCCTGTTTTAGTACGTCACTTAAATAACGTGGCGAAATAAACAGCTGTTCGGCAATATAGGTAACGCTTGGCAATCCGTTTTTTTCCAGAGCTCCTTCATCAATATATTTTTTAAGGATATCATTGAATCTTGCTGCTATTTTTCCAATAACCTGTTCTCGGTCGACAAACTGTCTTTTGTAAAAACGCTGTGCATATTTCAAAATCGATGATATATGACTCAAGATAATCTCACGGCTATATTCATCGGGATTATTAAAATATTCACCCTTAATTTTCGCATGAAGATCCAGAATAATCTGCTCTTCTTTTGGAGAAAGTTGCAGCGCTTCCGTTACATCGTAGTCAAAGAAGCCATAATTGTTAATGCTTTTAAAGAGCTCGTGACCGTTCAGATATTCTTCGTGAATCATCAACATATAGCCTTTTTCTTCAAATTCAAGGTCTTTCATTTCAATGATCTGCCGTGGTTTGGCGAAAAATAGACAGCCATTATCGTGGTCGTATTTTGTACGTCCGTACATAAACATCCCTGATTTTATTCTTTTGAAAGCGATGATGTAACAATCTGTGGTAAATTCCCTATTTCCCAGCGGACAGGCCGCCTGACAGCCAATCATACTGAAGAGCGGATGCTCCGGAGCGTCCCAGCCATTTCCGCTGTGCAATTCTGTAGGGGTTTTATAATGTTTCATTTTATTCTTTTATAGAATGTTCGACAATCTCTTTCTATTACAACTGATTCTCTAAAGTTAAGCTAGAAAAGCAAACCAGTACAACTGTAGCAAGAAAACAATTTCTTTGTGCGGATCATTCCTAATAAATCTAGTGCCCATGTGCGGCAATGCTCACCTCTTTCCAATTTTGGATATCTTTCAATCTTTGGGTGTAAACCTCATTGACCACGTGATATGCAATTTTACCGAACAACAATCTTTGTGGAGGATTTTGATTGTCAATAAGATTCAAAACTGGGTCTACTGTCGATTCAGGTTTTCCCCATGTATCAGGATTGTCCCCTGTTTCCGCAAATGCCTCTCGTACTGGATCGTAATCGGTAATATCCGAAGAAGTCTGCACCGCTGAAGCTCCTGCCCAGTCCGTTGCAAATCCATTGGGTTCAATTAATGTTGTTTTTATTCCCAAATGTGCTGTTTCTGAACCAATCGTTTCAATTAATCCTTCGACGGCAAACTTTGAAGCATTATACAATCCTAAAAGCGGTAGCGTCGTTAATCCCAAAAAGCTGGAAATTTGAATGATATGCCCACTTCTTTGTTTTCTCATCACCGATAAAATTGCTTGTGCTACCCAAAGTGAACCAAAAAAATTGGTTTCCATTTGGTCTCTCGCCTGCTGTTCTGTTGTTTCTTCCGTCGTTCCGAATAAACCAAAACCAGCGTTATTAATCAAAACATCAATTCTTCCAAAGTGTTTTTCTACTTTCTCCACAACTTCAAAAACTTCTGTACGGTTGTTAACATCCAGTTTCACAGGAAGAATGCTGTCACCATACTTCTCTTTTAAATCCTGCAACACTTCAATATTTCTAGCGGAAGCAGCAACTTTATCGCCTCTTCTAAGTAAGGCCTCAGCCCATAATTTTCCAAATCCTTTGGAAGCTCCTGTTATAAAAATTATTTTGCTCATTATTTTTTCTTTTTTTGTTAATCCAAAATTATCGTTATCCATACTCATACACTAACTCATTTCAGCTGAAGAATAGCACATAATTACGATATAGCTTTAGCTCTACACCTTAGTTAAAAAGAGAGCTCCTTCAATTTCTAAAAGAAGCTCTCACCAACACGTCAATTAAAACACTTATTATAAACTTTTCGCTACCGGAAAATCAATCGGGATCTGGGTATTTGCAAAAACATAATTCGTAAAACTTCTAAGGGCAACCAAGGCTGTAAGTTCTACGAGCGCTTTCTCATCCAAACCAGCTTTATAGAAGCCTTCCATTGCAGCATTTCCGGCATTACCTTTATTGTTTGCGATCGATTGCGCAAGTTTGATGATGGCATCCAATTTAATATCTTCGACACCTCCCTTTCTGATTGCTAAAGTGTCCTCCTCACTAAAACCATTTAATTTAGCCAGCATGGTATGTGCAGCAAGACAGTAATCACAATTATTTACCTGTGACACAACCAAGTTGATCGCTTCCCTTTCCTTTGCAGTGTAAGAAGAATGATGCGCTAAGGTTGCTTCTGTTTCCAGCATCGCTTTTAAAGCTGATGAAGAGTATCCTATAGTAGCATAAAGGTTCGGGATCTTGCCCATTTTTTTCTCTACTGATGATAAAATGACCTGAGCTTCTTCGCTCAATTGTTCTTTGTTTGGAACTGTAATAGTTTTCATATTCTTATTATTTATTATTGTTTACTTGAATCTTTCAATTTCATCCCCGTCTAACGACTGATCTTTTAAAGACAAAAATCCCAAATGTGTAAAAAAGCACGGGATTACCCGTGCGCTGCTTCTGAAACATCCTTCCATTCCTTCCACTGTTGAAGTTTTTCACCATACACCTTTTCTGTTTTGACATAACCCAATTTGCCCAGGAATAATCTTAACGGCGGATTTTCACTGTCAATCAGTTTTAATATAGCCGGAATAGTAGCTTCCGGAGTACCGTAATCAGTAGGGCCAAGTCCTTCAATTTTAGTTAGGCCTTCTTTCAGCGGATTATAAACATCGAGCGAATCGCCAAAAACTGCCGAACTTCCTCCAAATTCTGTTTTATAGCCATTTGGTTCGATAAGCGTTACATGGATGCCAAAATCTTTTACCTCGCTGGCCAGCGCTTCACTGAGGCCTTCCACCGCAAATTTTGTAGCGTTGTAAATGCCTAAGGTCGGAAGGCTCCATACGCCCAGTACACTTGAAAGCTGGATGATATGCCCATGTCCCTGTGCTCTGAGGATTGGCAGTGCTGCCTGTGTCACCCATAGTGTTCCGAACAGATTTGCATCGAAAACATCCCGGGCTACTTTTTCACCGATTTCTTCCACTGCACCAAAAACGCCATACCCTGCATTGTTGATCACCACATCAAGCTGACCGAAATGTTCCTTTGCTTTGTTTACGGTAGCAAATACAGCTTCTCTATCGGTAATATCCAACTGTAACGGTAATAACTGATCGCCATACTTTTCTGATAATGCTGTAAAAGCATTCGCTTTTCTGGAAGTTGCGACCACGTTGTCCCCACGTTGCAACAGTGCTTCTGTCCAAAGTTTTCCAAATCCTGAAGTTGCTCCTGTTATAAAAATTGTCTTTGCCATGTTTTTATTGTTTAAATTATTATTTGTTATTTTGATAAGACAAAGTTATATCCAGAACCGGCCTCTGCTCTACTCCATATCAGCGGAAGAATAGCACAGATTTACGAAAATGTAATTTTGAAACATTTCAACAAGCAAATTCCTAAAATTAGAGACATTGGAAAAGATCAATCATTATAAAAGCATAACCGAACTTCATGAAAAAAGTGGTTTTGAAACTCCGAAGCATCCACTATTGAGCCTGATGACCTGTAAAGAACTTATGACCTATTCGGTCGGAGAAGACAGGTTCACCGGAGACTTTTATATGGTTGCTCTGAAAAAGATCAAATCGGGCTATGTGCTATATGGCAAAACGAAATACGACCACAGTAATGGATCTACCGTTTTTATGAAGCCAAGGCAGATTATTGAGGTCAGTAATGTACAGTTTGCAGAAAAGGGTTTTGTTATATTTTTTCATGAGGATTATCTGGCCGGCCATATTCTGCATGAGCAAATCAAAAACTACGGCTATTTTGAGTATGAAATAAATGAAGCCCTGCACCTATCTCCTGCTGAGGAGGTTATCATGTGGGAGCTCTATGAAAAAATACGCAAGGAATATGACGAAAACTCCGACGAATTCAGCCGTGAAATTATACTGTCACATATTGATTCCATCCTAAAATATTCCGACCGCTTTTATAAAAGACAGTTTGTGGATCGAAGTAATAACGTTTCGGGAACCACGCTAAAAAGGTTCCAGACAGTATTACAGAACTATTTTGATAGCAAGATACACCTTAAAGGAGGCTTGCCCACCGTAAATTACCTTGCGGGAGAACTTTTTCTATCAAGCAGGTATCTGAGCGATCTTCTTAAACAGGAAACCGGAAAAACCGCTCTCGAACATGTCCATATTTACCTGATTAAAGAGGCGAAAAATCTATTGCTGGGATCGGACAGCAACATTTCGGGCATAGCCTATAATCTGGGATTTGAAAGCCCTTCATATTTTACCCGTTTGTTTAAAAAATTGGTAGGTGTTACACCTGCCCAATTTAAAGAAGCCAAGAATTGATTTCATAATTATGGGTGCTGATGTTCATACGTTTTTCTATGTTTCTTATTTTTTAATTTGATACTACAAATTTGAAAAATGGAGAGCCGGAAAAACCTAAACGGGTTTAAGAAAAATTCTTTTTGCGGATTTCGCTGAGATACTCGGGTGTAAAGCCCAGGTAAGAAGCCACGAGATATTGAGGTACGCGCTGGAGGAATGCAGGCTGATTTTTGAGGAATTGACGGTATAGCTCCTCCCTGGAGTGCTCGTAAAGCATCTTCACACGCATCTGTGCTGCAGCATACGCTTTTTGGTACACCATGCGAAAATACTTCTCCATGACCGGGTGCTTTTCCAGCAAATCATCGAAGGCATGCTGGCGAATGACCAGCACTTCCGTAGGCTGTACAGCCTGGATGTAAAATTCTGTCGCGGTCTGATTGATATAAGAGAAGGTCTCTGTCATCCACCAGTTTTCAATGGCGAATTCAGTTGTCTGCTGCACACCCTTTTCATTGATAAAAAATTTTCGCAGAATTCCATCCAGTACAAAATAACTTGATTTGCAGATCTGCCCTTCGGTCAATACGTTTTCTTTCTTCTTAAGGCGCTGCCGCTCAAAATATCCGGTTATATCGACAAATTCATCGTTGGAAATTATTATAAATTTATCCAGGTGTTTTTTGAACTGTTCAAGCATTATTGTACGTCTGTTTCATTATCTTTAGTTCAATTAAGATAATAAAAAATAAGATAACTTGTGCAACCTCAGTTGGCGCTTTGTTTCTTTAGTTTATTTACTTAACTACCAAATGGGAGGCTATTTGAGAGGGGTTAACACTGTAAATCAAGAAAATATGTTTACAATAGAACAAATTAAAACAGCGCATAGCCAAGTAAAATCAGGCGCGGACTTTCCTGCCTATATCCAGGAGATCAAAAAATTAGGGGTTACCGCTTACGACGTTTTTGTTGCAGATGGGCACGCTGATTATTATGGTGATAATCATTACAAAACCAGCTCACCAGCTAGTCATGAACCATTAACTATTGGTGGTACTGTTGACGCTGAACAGTTCAAAAAAGGTTTAAAAGAGCATCAACAGGGCAAAACAGATTACCCCACTTTTATGGCAATGTGCGCAACGTGTGGTATCGAAAAATGGACTGTCTTTCTTGACGAGATGACCTGCGCGTATTATGATAATGCCGGGAATGAAATTCTGGTGGAAGAAATACCGCAGTAACACGATCCGCAATTGCGCAAATACACATCGAAGTTAAATTAAACATAGGAAAGAAAATGGGCCAATACTTTTGGATTGCTATACCAGCGGAGCTATTTTTTCAATATTGCGCGGAAACGATGGAAAAACATCGGGCGCATGCCTATGTTGAGAAGATAAACCGTCGTTCAGGCCAGCGGAATTATGTGAAATATAACAAGGAAAATCAGTCGGCATTTTTGAAAAGCTTTTCATCAGCAGATTATCAGGGATTTTTCCTTTCCACCTATCCTTTTTCAGATCAGGAAACCAGCGTAGATTCAGGTGTCTTCTATGACACACCTGTAGCCGAATATACCATTGCAGGAAGCGGTGGTTATGAAACGGACCGGACAAGAGAAATTATCCACTTACGGCAGATCATGAAGCAAGCGGACAAATCCGCAAAAGCATTTTTTGCTGCCTTGCAGCGCAGCCTCAAAAAGATCCCCGATCTACGCGATACCTTAAGCAGTGGAAATAAAAATTATTTTTACCTGCCGACATCAAAAAGTATCATTCCCCAAAATGCCCATAGTCGGCTTATAATGGTGCCCTGGGAAGAACACTGCCTGAGCAAAGACCTCGTCTACCAACAGCAATGATTCACATTTATAATATAAAAAAATGGCAAAATCTATTTTAACAATAACACTGAACCCATCCGTAGACAAGAGTACCAGTGTACAACATATCGTTCCTGAAAAGAAATTACGTTGTGAAGCACCTGTATATGAACCTGGTGGCGGAGGAATTAACGTATCTCGTGCCCTGAAAAGACTTGGTTTGGCTTCGACTGCTTTGTTTACATCCGGGGGAAAGACAGGCAGTCTGCTCGAAAACTTATTGAAGCTGGAAGATATTGCTATACATCCTATTCGGGTGAATGGCGAGACCCGCGAAAACTTTATCGTGGTTGACAGCGCAACGAATCAGCAATATCGATTCGGGTTTCCAGGCGAACAAGTTGAATCCAAGGAGCTGGAGGGAATTAGGAATTCAATTGAGGAACTCACCTATATTCCGGATTTTGTCGTTATCAGCGGCAGTATGCCGGCTGGTGTACCGCCCGAGTTTATACGGTCACTGATCAACACGTACAAAACGAAGGGCAGTAAAATAATTATTGATACATCTGGCGATGCACTTCGCCTTGCACTGGATGAAGGAGTCTTTTTAATCAAACCGAATGCCGGCGAGCTCGCTGCTCTTGTGGGAAAAGAGGAATTGGGGCATTCCGATCTGGATATGGCCGCCAAGCAGCTAATTTCGGAGGGAAAAGCAATGCTAATCGTGGTCTCGCTAGGTGCACAGGGCGCTATATTATATTCAAAAACAGAAAAAATCCAGCTACCTTCCCCAGTGGTGAAGGTGCGCAGTACCGTGGGAGCAGGTGACAGTATGGTCGCTGGAATGGTGTCTGTCTTAGCCCAAGAGGGCGATCTAGAGCATGTCCTTCAGATGGGAATCGCCTGCGGCTCGGCGACGACGATGGCGCAGGGAACCGGGCTGTTCGCTAAGGAAGATGTCGATCGGCTGTTCTCGGAAATAAAAAAAGATAAATATTGAGGAATTTGCCTTACTAATGAAGATGTTGCCTTACAAAAAGGCGCACGATCCAGTGCGCCTTTTTGTTCAACTCATTTTTTCCGTTTACCCAGCTTCGCCAGTAGCCTAGTTGTCGCAAAACTGACCAGAGTGCCCAAGGCAGCCGTCAGGGCGGTCTGCAATACATCCCCCAGCGAGATGCTGGCCCAGATGGAACAGATGGTACCGCCGATGGCCGAGATGCGCATATCATTCACTTTCATTCATCGCGCTCCTTTCTACGGTATCTTCGCTTCCATTTTTAACGGACCTATTCTCCCTGGCACCCGCCGAAGGTTCCTTATCGGTAGGCGATACAGCTGCCGACATCGTTTCATCCAGTGCCGACGGATACCTTTCGCCATCGTCCGGATTGTATTTCCCTTCCTGCGGCTCCTTGCCATCTTCTACCTCGGAATGCGACTTAGCCTCATCCAATACGGTTTCCACGATGCCAAGCCCCAAGGCCAGGTAATTTAATACATTCCCTACCTTTCCCGGTAGCTTAACAGGTGCCGCCAACAGCAGCTGCAGCACCTGTCCTATTTTGTTAAAGATTTTTTTCATGATTATTCTATTTAACGGTGTTCACTTGCCCTGTATCGGGCGACGCTCATTCGACATGCACTTCGACAAGCTCCTGCAGCATCAGTTCGGCCACAAGCGGATAGAACTTTTTGTAGGCGACGCCCGAAGCTATCAGACGGTAGTCACCATCTTCCAGTATATACTGACTGCCCACCAGCACACAGCCAGCAGTCTCTTTATAGCTATTCCCTTTGTGGAAGTAGACATAGCTAAAATTATGAATATCACGTATTTCAAGCATACCACGGTGCATCTTGGGGTAATCGTCATAGTAACGGCCATTCATTGCTCCGTCGCGGTTAAAACCCAGCGGGTAATGCCCCGTAGGTATAGCGGTCTCGCCCCTTATTTTCACCGGGCGCGGAATATTCTCCAGCCCGTAGCAGACAAACTGATTGTTTACGTAGATCTCGGAAAGCGTGCTATGCTTGCCCTGTTTTGTACGAAGTACTTTTATCGTTGATTTCATACGCAAAATTTAAATTAGAAAAGACCGAGGTATTGACTTCTGGAGTACAGGTTTTCGTCACGATCATGTAGGAACAGGTACAGGTGCACCGGCCTATCATGCAGGATGGATGGCAGCTCGATCGTCATCTGAACATCCCTCCGCAGCACCTGTTGTTCATTGATGGCTGCCTGCTCGCCAATAATATCATAAGCACAGAGTATGACCTGGTCATCCCATTGGTTATAATCTTTAATGTTGGATTCGGTTACATCCCAGCTCAGCTGAATCGTATTGGTCGTACGTACACAGGTATTGACCGCGAGCGGAGACAGCATGCCATTGCTGATTTTTGCGAGGGCGGGCACTACCTCAAAATCCGGATATTCCCCCTGTATCACATTCGTCAGCGTATGGGACATGGCGCGGCCAAAAGCCGCCTGCACCGTGCACTTGCTATGGGCAAAACCTTTGCGGATGAGCGGGTACAGCGGATTCAAAAACCGGCGTGCCAGCCGAAAACGCTCCTGCGCAGCCTCCCTACGTGTCGGATCTGTAACCTGCTTTTTAAACTCAGAAATCACCAGCATGTCTTATCGTTTTGTGTTCAAAAATCAGGAGGAGCCACATGCTCCTCCCGTTCAATTAATCCTTTAGCGGCTAAGCCAGGTCAAATTCGCCCAAATACGTACTTTTGGATACCTTTTCAGCCTTGCGGTCGGTAAAGAAGATCCAGACATGCCCCTTGCCACCGAGCAGGTGGGCCGGGATCTGGATGTCTATTGTACCGGCAGCACGGGTGGGCGGTGTAGGTGCCGTCATAAATTCATCCTTTTCAGGTGAATAGACCAGGATAATGACCTGATCATCGGCCTTGGTCTTGTACAGGCTGTTGAGGATGGTATCCCAGTAGATAGAAAGAATTCCATTATCCACAGCAGCCTCCATGCCGCCGCCGTTGAGGTAAGAGCCCGTACTGATTTCGATCTTGCTGTAATCCAAGCTAAAGTTTGGATAAGTACCAGTTACTGCCTGTGCGATGTTGAGCTGCAGTGCCACGTTTGTGGGCGTCATCTTTTCGGTTTTGGAGAGCCCAAACCCAACCTGCAGGATCGGCGTGATCGGCATCAGAAATTTGGAGATTTTCAGGAAACGGTCCTGTTGGATCAGCTGTTCTTCGGACATCCCTTTCGTCCGCTTTTTGGGCAGGCCTTTGAGGTAGTTGATAGATTTCCAGGACGAAGCTATCACCGCGCCCACTTTACCACTTGCTCTTCCGATTACACCATTGTTGATTGTTGCCATGTTGTTGTTTTTTTTTTAAAAGTTAAACCCCATAAAGCTTTCATTTATACCGGTATGCATTGCTTTACTTCGACAAACATACCACATCACATAGCCCCTTGTCAATAGCACAAAGCAGGTTGGCGGAGACTCGTCGGCGGTAGCCCGGCTTTTGTCGGAGACCTGTCGGAGGCAATCGGACATATTCCATGCACACCGTCGTCTGGCACTTCAAAAACTACGCACTTGAGAAGCTGTCTTAGCCCTTTGCTTCGTACCTGATTCGTACCTGATTCGGATCAGCAATAGATCTTGTACAGATACTGACCAGACCTTCACCAGTCTCCGAACAGGGAAATACTGTTCAGCAACGGATTAATAGTGGCTGCTTTTACATGCAGCCCCGAAGACAATACGAAGCAGGTACGAACAGTATAGGGATTTAAGGCATTTGCCGCGGCCATTTTTTATATTCCGTCACATACAGCTGCACCACATCTTTTTTGAGGAAGAGATCCGCATTGCCCTCTTTATAGGTGGCCTTGAGCAGGCCTTTGGCGATACGACGCTCGATGGTGCGCACACTTTTGCTTAAAAAATAGGCGACTTCGTGGATGGTCATCGTACCTGTCATCTGGTGGAGCTCCGTATACTGCTGTTCCTGCAGCAGGTCAAGGATACGATCCAGCTTAGCTTCTAACATCGTATTTTCGATGCTTGGTTTTAGTTGAAAAGAATAGTGGATTTTTAGGTGAATACCTGTCGCATTGGACACAAAATGAGGATTAATCTCCTGCTGATCAGGAGATCCTTTAACAAAAAACATAAACGGGTAAGGTTAGCTCGACTAACCGCCGAAATCCAGCGCAGCAGCAGACCTGTTGTCTACTGTGCTCGGTCTATCTAAGTTTATAAAATGGGATGATTCAATTGAGCGGCAAAAGGTCATCCCATCCCTCATGCGCTAGGTTATTGACGTTATCCAAAAAATCCTTTAGCTTTTTTTCTTTGCGCATCCATTCAGTTATCTGCAGCAGGTTGCTGATCTCCAATTCCGTCATATTCAACTTGAGGCTGTCAAACACTTCCTTACGGAACTCCAGGTAAGTGGCATTTGGCAATATCGGTTGACGCACGTGCATCATATTTACCCTACAGGTGCTATTGATGCGAAAATACCATTTATCAAGCCCCTTAGCTTCCAGCTCCTGCACGAAATGATTGGCCTCCAAGCGGGTACCGTTGATCAGGATGACTTCCTTTTTTCTTTTTTGGGAAAAATAAAAAGGAACATCAAACATACGCACAGCATCCGCCCTCAACGTATTGGGGCTGAATGGCGAATGTTTGTACAGCAAATCATAGAGTGATCCGATGACGATAGTCTTATCCAATACACTTGGAGGTGCTATAGTTCCCGCTCTATCAGTTGTGTTTTCCTGCGACATGACCTCTTTCCCTAACAAGGCCATCACATTTTCAGTTGTTAGCCACCATAATTTGCCGTTACGAAAAACATAGATCACGTAGGCTATAAAGCCTAGACTAATAAAAGGCATATAATGCAGCAGATAGCTTCTTAACAAGCTGTACGTATCTTCGCTGCGCATATTAGCGAAACAATAGATAATGAAGAGATAAATCGATAGAATCGATATAGTTGTAGCAAGAATTGCACAAAAGAGTTGACCTATGGGTATACTCTCGGTCTTGATCCTCCCCTTGCTCATGAGTATCAGATCAGGGTACCGCTTCTGCCAATAGGTCCAAAAGCCTTTAAGAAACATCTGCGTGAACACGACCGCAACACCAATCGCAATTGCAAATGCCACTGTCCACATCCAATAGGTCTGTGTCCAAAATCGATTCAGATAAATACCGTGATTTCCGATTAAATTAAAAAGCATGGAGATGAGTAAACTCTCCACCGTTAGTTTTAATACTTTCATATGCTATGTCAAGCTCTCTTAAATGGCGTAGGTTTCTACTGGTTTACAGACCCAATTTACTAAATAAAATCAAATATTAAGCAAAATTCATTCGCTCAAAAGAAGAATTTCCTCCAAAATCCCGGAGGTTAGGACACGGCGGTTGCTAATTTGATCTATTTAAATAAATATTTGCAAAAATACAATTTGAATGAAAGAGAAATTTGACAATGCAGGCGTGGCGCAAAAAGTAGCCACGATTCTCGCTCTGCCAATAGCGGAGCGCGCACTAGAGATGCAACTTCTTAAAGACGATTTTGCAGTCTGGATGGAACACAATTTTAATCTGAAACCCCACCAGGTCCAGCAGCTCTACGATTTTCCACATGGGTTTCGGAAACAACTTGGCACTGCGATAAGCAATTATCTCATGCAGGGCCACATACTTCAATTTCAAAAAGACGACAAGGGTGATGATGATGATCCAGAATTTAAGGAGCTCATGGTTCACGGCCTCGATGAATGGCAGGATGCTGTGATGCGGATGATGTTCACTCCCTTGTTTATTCGGATATCCTACAGAATAACCTAGCACCTGAGCGATCCCCCGTTATCCCAAAACCATTTCCCCCGATCATTCCGAAATCCTGACCGGGGGGATTATATTGACCTATACCCCATTATGAAGAAAACATTACAGATCGATCTCGCACAGGTATTTGGCGAGCCGCTCAGTCCAAGAACTGATTCGCTCAAGCTGCGAATAAGCATGTCCAATGCGGACTATGAACACTACGAAAACCAAAATGGGCAGGCCTGCCTGCAGCAGTTTGATGGTATGCTCGGCTACATCAATATATTAGATCTGCACCTGCCTGCCGATATTGTCATTCCTGTACAAGTGACGCGTTCGGATATCCATATCTTTTATATCATCACAGAAGATCGTGCTATTCAGATCAGGGATGTCCAGAAGCGGATCAGTTACAGCATCTCTTGCAATCGCGGCCGTTACTTCTACTTAACCATAGGCGATTATGAAATCCATGTTCCTGCCGGAAGGTATACCCTCGTTAACTTTTATTTCCGCGGCAGCATTTTTCGCGATGGCAATGAGCGTCCCTTCCAATTTCTTCACCCCTTGATCCATGCCTATAGACAACAAGATCCCCATGTATGGTGCAGCATCGATTTCCGTGCCGGCCACAGGACTATTTCATTGATGAAAGCCATAGCGTCAAACATCAAGAAAGGCGACCTCGACAGTGAGGTCAATATCCTCTGGGGTATCAAGAAATTGATCCAGCTATCCAAGGAAAAGATCTTTGAAGAATATGACAAGATTTCGGAATCCCAAATCAAATCCAAAGAAGCCCATGCAGCCATTCAGCAGGCTGCAGCCGAGCATGGTCAGGATTTTAAACTCGAAGATATCGCCTGGCAGCTCGGGATCAGTATGGACTATCTGCATCAGCTTATCCAACTTTATTATGGACAGAGTCCCCAAGAGCTGAAAATAGAATTCATGCTGGATCTCGCCAAGAAATATATTGTAGACGGTATGCATACCGATGCGATCGCCTATGAACTGGGCTATTCGTCACCCAGCAGTTTTGCACGCTTTTTTAAAAATAAAACGGGCATGACCGCAACGGAGTTTTTTAAGCGGTATACCCAAGACTATTTATAAAATTCATTGTTAAATTAACCTAGTAACCTAAAAACATGAAAGAAATCATTCAAAAAAGCGTAAAATTTTTCAGCGCGATCGGAAAACTTTTTGTCGCTGAGCCAGCTGACAAAAGCACACTTATTGCAAAAAAAGTCTGTGGCAAATATAGAGCCTGGAAATATGGCCCGCTACGTATTTGTATAGAGATGGCCGCCTCCTATTTCCCTGAAAATTATCAGCTTGATGAAGCGGTACTCAGGGCAGCAAATGCTGCTGGTAACATTTATTCTCCAAAGGCTATGCTTTATTATCTGTTGTCCCATGCGAGAAAGATAGAAGCACCCCGGCAGCCATTGCCCATTAAAACGAGCTATAGCTATGTGGCCTGGCAGATGATCAATCTATCAAAAGTGAATATTGTAACAACCCTCACCAAGCACCCACGTTTAATAGAAATTCGTGAAGAAACGCTGGAACTGTCTGCTGCTAAAGCCGAAATATTGATCTTAAGTAGCGGTGGTGATTATCTTGAAGTAAATCATCTTCTTTCGAAGATTGACCTGACACATAAATATGTAATTATCTGTTCTGTGTTTGAAGAAGCCTTTATACGCGATCATATTCTTTACAGGGTAGACCGGAAAATTAACCCAAATTTTAAAAGCGAAAACGAATATCTGTCCTTCATTGACGAGATTATCCAAGAAGCCACCACAATACCTTTGAAAATTTAACCGCAGCATCCCCTCCCGAGGGGATTTTTTATTGCTATACCTTTTCATTAATCTAAACCTGTATATACTCGGCTCCAGATTCAGTCAAGTCCAGCGCTCCTTTAAGGCCGAACTTTGGTATAAGTTAACGACGTAAAAGTTAGCGGGATCAAAACGAAGAACTAATAAAAGTCAAGTGGGCAAGCCATGCTAAAGAGGCGCCGCTGCCAACAGACAAATGGATCAGGTAAAACAAAGTTGTATGAACAGCATGCACCATATATTGAATAGGATGACAGCCCTTTTCCGTTGCATCGGAAAGCTGTATTCGTCCCTGAGGACGCAGGTGCAGCTGCTGTTTATGCCCAAGGGGTTGGTCTGCAGACTGGTCAAAGACCTGCTTCAGCTGGACACTTTACCGCATCGGATAGCCTTCGCCCAAAAGAGAGTTGTACAGCGAAGTTCGCACAGTCGTAAAGGGGCACTGTTCACGGAATTCCCGGATGGCCTTCAGGGGTTATCTGGGAACAGGCCGGCAGCGCATCGGGATGCAAAGCCAGCCAGCGAGGTCTGCTAAAAGACAACCCACAACATAAAAATTAATCAAAGTTTTTTGAGGCAACCTTTTTTTGATCGTATAAAAAAAGACCACAACCATGATTTCAAAAAAGAGCATTAAAAGAAGTCTGATTACCGTTGGCTCGGCATTGACTTTAGTACTAGGTATCGCATTCGCGGTAAATGCAATGGAAAAGAAAGTGGATAAGCAGTCTAATATTGAAAAACAATCCACATTTGTTCCGGATCAATGGTTCCAGTATACTGGACCAAATTCCTCTGATCCTAATTATGAGGATGAAATAATGGATCCGGACAACTATACGCCAGTTACATCACCTTCCTGTAGCACTGGGGCACAATTGTGTGAGGTGCATGGTGAAGATAATGGAAGTGGGAAACCTACTCAAGGAAGTTTAAATGAACTGGAAAACCAGATTCTAAAAAACGAACCTCAAGACACCAACAAAGTGCGTTTTCATAACTAAGTAGGTAAAGAATAGTGGGACAATAAATATTGTCCCACTTTCGATTATGGATTTTGTTCGATGCCCCCCCGTTCAATGACCTGCAGCGGAATTTTATAAGCGAATTCCATCACACTCTTTCCCTGCATCGAAATGACTTCACCGTCAATTCTCCTTTTAAGATCAACTATCCTATTCTCAGCAGCAAATCGTCTTAAGTCTGTCCACCGCAGGCCCCTAAACACTAGTTCGCGCCGTCTTTCTAAAAGAATAAATTCCAGCAGAGACTCTTCGTTAATCGGTAATATTGGCATCTCAGCATATCTGTTTTTTAATAATTCCATTAAGGTTAATTTTGCATCGCTGATTTTTCCACCCCTACATTCAGCTTCGGCTTTATTCAATAAAACTTCTCCTACAGTCAATCCAATAAATATTTCCTGTCGAGAAGGGTTATAATTACCGGTAAACGCGTAGGTGCCATTAGCATTTTTCGTAAAAAACAAGTCTTTTCTCCTATCCTCCTTGGCATAACTATTATACAGCAGCGTATCCACGGTAGCCTTATCTTCCAATAAAACACTTGTAGGGATCATCAAGGCGTAAAAGAGAATATCATCGTTGTAGGCATCGAATGGACGGGCTCCTGTTTTTTTAATTTGATTATAATCAATTGTTTCTCCACCTGTCGACAACGCCATATTCGCATATGCCAGTGATTTATCATATTGTCCGAGTCCCAGATATATTCTACTTAACAGCGCCAGAGCCGCTGTTTTATTAGGTCTGGTTGGGTATTCATATTTTTTCTCCGACAAAAGCCCCACAGCCTCTTCCAGGTCCTGTAATATCTGATTATACGTCTCACCTAAAGTTGACCGCTGTAATTTTTCATTAATATCCGAATTGGTCTTAAGGACTATTCCCAGGGCATTTTCACTGTTTTTGTTATAATATTTACAGAATACCTGTGCAAGTGAATAAAAAGAAAAGGCACGGTGATACAAGGCCATCCCTTTCAGCTCATTGCGACTAAGACCATCCGGCAAATAATTTACCTTATCAAGATAATCTAATACCACATTAGAATAAAAAATAGTGATGTAAGAATTACTCCAAAAGCTATTTTCAGTCGGTTCTTTTGACCAGAGATAAGCCTCCCGATATTCTACCATTGAAATGGCTTTAAAATTTGCATCTGTCAGGTAATAATTGTCGGAAGCGACCTCCAGCAGCCCGGGATTTCTGAACGAATGATTGTCCAAAATGGCAGTCAGTTCAATGTTGCTATTCGGCGTATTAAGTTTGGAATCGGGCTTTTCTTCCAAAAATTCTTTGCACGATGTTATAAACAAACAACAGGCAAAATAAAATAGTGATAGATAATATTTTGATTTCATGTTTTTAAAATTTTAGATTGACACCAAAAGTGTATTGTTTGGGAACCGGAATTGCATTTGGATAACTCGGATCAAGGCCTTTATCATTCTTGCGCCATATTACTCCGAGATTACTTAAGTAAATAAAGAAGCTTAATTGACTGATGCGCAAGGGACTAATCTCACCCAACCGATATTGAAGTTTGATATCCTGCAATCTGATATGATCACCGGGTTCGACCAACACTTCACTATTTCCATAAAATCCGTCCGCCTTGTTCAATGGATAAGTCATTGCAGGTATATTGGTCGATTTTTCATCGCCCGGCTTCTGCCATCTACTGTAAAAGTCAGGATGACCATCCCCCCTGCTGTAAAGATCTGAATAGCTTATGGAAGGCCTTCTGAAAAAATATTTAAACTGATACAGTAAAGAAAAGGACAGATTAAATTTTTTGTAATCAAAAAAGCTGTTTACAGTACCATAGATCAGCGGCCGTTTAGATCCATGTAACTTCAAATCTTCAATAGGAGCCTGTTTACCCGCCATCTTTGAATAATCTTTTGACACTTCGCCATTAAAATATCCCATCGGTTCACCTGTCTGCGGATCAAGCCCCGCGAACTTATAACTATACATGGCGTAGGGCATCACATCTTTATAGGCAATAAAAGAACTGGACACCAAAGAAGAAGCTCCCGGATAATCAACAAAAGTCTTTTTTACCCAATTGTTATTGTAGGTGAAGATAAAATCAGTCCGCCATTTAAACCGTTTATTGAAGTTAATGGACGATAAACGAACATCAACACCCCTTCCGTCTACATCTGCCACATTCATGAGCTGACTGATCAAACCTACCGTCGGGTCCAGCGGATATAGATGGATCAGATCAAATGATTTTTTCCAGTACATATCCACACTTCCTGAAATACGGCTATTGAATACGGAATAATCAAGTCCGAGGTTAAATGTTTTTATTTTTTCCCAGCGTAAAGAAGGATTGGGAGCAACAAGTACTTGCGCTGATGGCCAACTAATACCGTACAAAGCGTTAAGTGTGCTGTATTGAATTGTTGTATTTCCCGAACGTGAGGGATCAATATTCCCACTAAAACCATATGTAGCCCGGAATTTCAGTTCATTGACAGCAATAGATTCCATAAACAGCTCCTTCTTTATATTCCAGCTCAATCCAGCCGACCAGAGCGGATTCCATTTATCATTTGTATTGACGCCAAAAACATTGGAAGCATCTTTTCTGAAACTGCCACTTACCGTATAACGGTTCAATAAAGTATAAGATCCATTTCCAAATAATGATACGTATCTATTGTTTGTCTGGCTCTTGGTTATAAAAGAAGGTATCTGTGCATTGGATGCGAGATTATTGTAAGTAGGGTATCTATTCATATAATCAATTTGGGTACTATATATTAACTTTTCCCCATCATAACCATACATTCCATCCGAAAACGCCCTAACGGCTTTTGCGCTGACTTCTGAACCCAGTATTACGTTCACCCTGTGATCAGGATGATCGTTCCATTTAAAATCTACCTGAAAGCGACCAAAATGTGAAACGGCATTATTGCTTTCGAATTCCAGTATCCCACCAACAGGTATCGGTCTACTGACCACTCCATTTGTGCCGACATTGGTATATAGATTGACCATTCCTCTTGATCTTATGGAGTACTGGTCGAAAACCGTCTCATCATCGTTCTTTTGTATTTCGTTTCTATACCTAAAACTCAGGCCAAACAGTTTGTTGATCTGATAATTCAGCGAGGCGCTGGTCAATAAGCTGTTCAGCACAGCATTACCCTTATTGTGCTGTAATTCTTCCAATGGCTTATACGTCCAGTCCAGCAGATTAGGATCAGCTAAACTTTCGATATAGCCAATGCTATAATTATAGGGTATTGAAAGAAACTGGCCGTCTGCAGTTGCCAATGAAGAATATGGATACCTGCTCCCGGAATTGTCATAGTAGCTGAGCAGCTGCGTCTGCCTGCTTTCTAATCTAGCATACATCATATCAAGCTCCGCCTCCAGTTTTCGCGTCAGCTTGAATTTATTATAAGCCTTCAGCGTAAACCGGTTATTATCTGAGGACACCTGAGTACCTTTTGAGCGGTCATACCCTGTGGATATACGAAAACTATTCCTGTCACCGCCGCCACTCACTGAAAAAGAATATTGACTGCTGATTGCAGGCCGATAAAGATATTTCAATAGATCATTTCTAATATCCGTCTGACCATAAGTATCCAAAACATCATTAAGTTCCTCTTCGGTAAGCAATCCTTTCTTCTTTTTCTCCATGGCCTCAATCGCCATCGGAAGGATGGGTTTGGATCTCGAATTTATATTCGAATTGTAATAGCCTTTATTGTATAATTCCAGCTGCACCGCAATCAAGTCAGCATTCGCAATTGCCTGTCTTTTAAAAAGGTCAGGTTTTTGAACGACAGCGGTATTTTGACTCGCCTCTACCACCAGCGATGAGTTTTGTTTACCTCGTTTTGTGGTAATAACAATAACACCATTGCCCGCCTGTGCTCCCCAAATGGAGCTGGCGGCGGCATCCTTTAAGACAGTGATATTCTCCACATCATTCGGATTAATGGCATTTATATCACCACTATAAGGAAAATTATCGACAATGATCAAGGGGTAATTGGCCCCTCGGATTGAGCTTACCCCATGTATGTTGAGTGACTCATTTGCAAATTTCCCTGTATTGTTAAAATTAGCATTTGCATTATCCGAATACATACCAGAGATCATGCTCTTGACACGTGTCAAAATATTAGGTGCTGGGGAGCGATTGATATAAAGTGAATCTATTTTCTCGAACGATCCAGTAGCACGTTCTTTTGGAATATACTGAAAACCTGTAGAGAATACAGCCTCCTGCAATCGGATCGAATTACTTTCCAGGACGATCAAAATATTTTCATCGTTCGACCGAACGACATACGATTTGGGTACATAGGATATATGCGAAAATTTGAGGGTATCGCCGACCGAAAGACTGTTTATATTGAAGGTACCGTTTTTCTGAACCTTAAAGTTGCCCTTTCCTACCGATATAATATTGACATCTGAAATCGCCTTTCCTTCTTGGTTCTGAACCCTTCCTTTTAGTGTTATGGGACGCTGCGCAAACACTTCAAGCCGCAAAATAAAACAAGTTGCGACCAAGAATATATAATAGTTCAACTGTTTCATCGCTGTATAATTAAGAAGTTTACAATTCTTTTGTCTTTTTCGACAATGAGACCGTTTTCTTTTAAGAAATTACAGAGCTTGCCCTTCGTCTCAAAGTCCTTCACTGAATAGTTGGGAATAAGAACCTCGCCTTTTATTGAATCAATAATCTGCCAATTAGGCCTACTCAGACGAAGATCTTTGATCAGATTTTTTAGCGTTTTAAAATCCCTGCCCGATTTAGGTTTTATGGCTGTCCTCCCCTTGCTCGCCTTTACAACAATACATTCAACCAATGAATCCCTTACGCAGACATTTAAGCCCAGACAGGTGTTCAAGAGATCAGCCATATTAATCCTGCCTATGGATTTTGATTCAAAGGAGATGAGGTTTGTTCTCTCCCAGTTTCCTATATCCTCATCTTTAGAAAGGTAGTATTCAAATCTTTCCGGATCAGAAACATTCCAGATGATCTGATTAGAGGCAAATTTGTAGCGGTCTGCATAGGCCAATCTATATAAGCTCAGAATGGATCTATTTCGATAAGAAATAATCTCGTAGGGACCGACCATAGATCTCTCAAAAGGGCTTATATCTTTTACATGGTCGGTTATTATTGAATAGCCCAATAGACTGTCTTGGGGAGATTGTACCGGTCGATTAAGCTTCATATCCACTATAAATCGATGGAAATTTGGTTGGAGTTCAGGTTTGAGTTCCGCATGCAATACACCTTTTGTGGCAAAAGTAAGCAGGTCATCTTTGGTGATTTCTTTGCTTCCCGTGAGGCCAACGACGACACCCTCTTTATTTATCCATACCAGATGAGGTATACTTTCATGGGGGAAATAACTTTTCAATCTGCTGTCAGCTATAATACTTCTCAGACCAGTACCTTTTAATAGGTCATTCCTTTTAAAAAAGGACAAAATGGACTTTTCCGTCTGTTCTGAGACTGCAACAAGGCCTATATTTAAACCTTTGCTGAAATCTGAAAGTTTGGCTAGCCCGGTTAAACAAGGAGCACATCCCGTATTCCAAAAGTCTAACACCAGCGGCCTCGCCTTAAACTCTTTAAATGAAGCTTTCTGGGTACTATTCAATTGCTCATTAAAAAAGGAAAACTCACTGTCCCATAATTCTTCGGGGATTGTATCACCGATCTGCAGCGGAGTTGGCCCATCAGCCCCGCTGTCCTTGCGGGGCGTCTGAGCCGATAAACTAAACATATGAAATATAGCAATGCAAGTAAAAAGCATTGTTGTATTCTTCAATGCCTTTAAAAAACAAGTTAAATAGGATTGAAAAACTAGTATGAATAAGATTACAAGTAGTGTAATCTGTATAACTGGAATATTGACTACCTTATCCAATAAGGCAGTACATAGATTAGATCTTTTTATCATCTGCTTATGGATTAGGTATTATTCAGCAATTCGGTTAAAGAAACTGTAGATCCTTTGTTTGGTTTCCAAATCCGCTGTAATGACTTCGGCAGGTTCAGCAAAGGCAAATGGCACCGCATCGATTTTGATCTTGCGAAGGTGCACCAGGAAATAAGCCAAAAGCACACGGCACACTTTCATCAAAAAGGTATGCATCTGCTTTACATCAGGAGCATCTTGTTGTTCCTCACTCTTTCTACAGTTATCAAAGAGTGCCCATAGGTTTTCCTGACAGTCGGTGATGGTATGTTGGGACCAGAACTCCCGAATGGTATTTAATGGATCGTATCCATTGTCGTATATTTCATAACATGCTAGCTCAAAGGGTAGCATGTTGTTTGATTTTTGGTTCATTTTTGAGGCATTAAAATGATCAGCATTGCCCAAATAAGAGCAATACCTCTCCTATCCCGCGCGCGCGTGCTCGCTCAGGTTCATAAAATAGTTTGAATAAATGTTCCGATTAAGTTGTCTAATAATTGGTTACACGGCAGATGATATAGATACACTGACAAGCTTCGGATTGGTCATAATGACCTATTCTCCTAGAAAATTAAGGGGGAATTGAATTGTTTGGATGTTTGTTTTTTAAAATCATAACTCGCTATTGGTTAACGAGTCTTGGGAAAGGCCTTTTAATAAATGTGGGCCTACATGCCGTGGTTGCGAAAAAGTTTCTGAAGCCTTACGTAACACGGGCTGACAGTAGGCCCACATCTATCTTATTTCAGCAAATATACTAAAAGCTTTTATAAGAATAGACGTGGGTATTTAAACTACCGCCTTGCGTTACGGCTTCAGAAATTGCAACCGCAAGACTCTTTTGTTATAAATACCTCATTTCAAAATGATATATCTGAAATATAATTCAAATATAACAACACTAATTATTAAAAGCAAATTATTCACTAACCATAATATAAATAATCAAATTTAGCTCATTTACTAAATGAACGTTTGGTACCTTACTCCATTTGAGATATTAACAATTATAATCGTCAGAAATATTCGCTTAGAATTGGGCATATCTGGTGAAGAACTTTCTTTACATTTAGAAAAAAGCAAAAAGTATATAGCAGTTATTGAAAGTACAGCTTCATATTCAAAATACACAGACGAAGTACTATTAAAAATTGCTATCTATTTCACGGAAATAGCAAAAAAAATTGAGCATGAACATAGGAAGGAAAATCTTCCTGTAAATTTTAAAACGGAATATTCAATATTAGACCTGCAACCGTCTGAAATTCTTGACAGAGAAAAAGTGATAAAACAAATCCCTCCTATTCCTGCAGGAACAGGGTCATCAGCAACTCTCAATGCTGTAATTGAAACTACAGATTTTTTCGACATTGCAAGAACACTGCAAGAAATTGTCGATTATTGTAACAAGCTTCAAAGCCAGAATTGGAAAGGTTCAGATTTTACGAGTGCTTTAAGCCGAGCAACTAAGGGGAAAAATAAAAGGTTAGAAGTTAAATTAATCAGAGAAATTAATACATATATAGCCTATCAACCAAAAGTAAAATCTTAAAACCAAACTTATATATTCGTGATTCCTAATCTTTGAGTACTTCTAGTATTTCTCTTTTACAGATTTCAATTATCCAAATTAAAATATCAGCTTCACAAGTCTGACCAAAACTTATGCTAGTTGCATCGCCAAGGCGAAATTTTCCATTCGCCCACTAGTTTGCTTATATTTGTTGTAAGTCAGTAAGAACCGAATATGGCAAAGAACCTAGCATTTAAAGTAATGAAGAGCTTGAGTATGTCAGAATTTGAACTTTTCAAAATGTTCAATATCTTAAAACTACGTAAAGACAGTGGAATAAGTCAGTTTGAATTTGCTTTTCTGCTCGGACAAAGAGATTTCTATATCCGAGATTATGAACGTCCAGATCACACACTTATTCTTGGTCATGGCGAAAACAATACTGTCCGATCCATTTATGACTGCAGGCTTGATGAAATCGTTCCTGTTTCATTGCCAAAATGTGCGGTTCGAATTCTCTGTGCAATGGACGAAAATGAGAACAAACACTTCAAAATTCAGAAAAGTTATGATAATAAGATTTGGGAAGATGATACTGATTTAGTCTTAGGCGATGAACCTAAAGAATTAGAACTACCCATCAAGAGCGACGTTACGCAGGAAAATGTACAGGATTGGATCGATTCAGTATATCAAGCAGGCTATTTTAATATCCCGAAATCGGCACTGCAGATTTTTCAAGATTGTAAGAACTTCTTCAAAGATTACGTACGTCCTTTATTTATCGCAAATACCATTCAGACCTATACGAAAAAGAAAAAGGCTCCTCGTGTCGTTAAACTTAGGGATAAACTAAATGATTATGATGTATTTACAAATGAACAGTTTAAAAATCTTGGATTTCTTCGTATAAAAGTTACTGATTATATAAGCAACGACTTTCCTGGGTTTGTCAGAGGTGAATTTACCGATATAGATTGTAGTCTGCACATTATTGAAGATAAAGTACCTGTTTTAACCGATCAATTTTGGGATGAAAATACAACCTATCCGCGTTGGGCACTGATCCCCGGAAAAATATTAGAACGGCGCACTGAGATTTTTACGACCAAAGCTGGTAAAGAGAAAAAAAGGAAAATCGTTAAAATCTCTCTTCAAAAACCGTGGGGTATTTATGATACCAATGATGAGACTGTTTTTGAGGTGTTTGATGTGGATGTTGTGGGGTGAATATTGTAATTATAAAAAATAGATAGAAATTAATAATAACATCAAAAGTCAGAAAATCAAGCAATTTACGGGGGTTGATTTTCTGACTATATTGAAAATTTTACCATGCCGTATAATAAAAATACACCTTTTGGTGCTTCGTATCGCAAGTAAATTCCACTCTATAAATAAATAACAACTAACTTTTGTGACATAAGATCGACTAGACAAGCGTATAAGACTTGTTCTAGCATTTTTCAAATGAGATTTTTAAGAAAGCAGTCCGATAAATAACTACAAATTTTATTTCCAAAGTCTAAATTCCGCTTCTGCCGCGAATTTATATCCTATATTATTTTCTGAGTCGATTGCAATTTGTTTAAAAGGTTACACAATGTCTCCGAGAACTCAAATAAAAAGTACTAAAGATCTTTATGTGAATGGGGCCGTGATCCGACAAACTTGGTGTAATCAGTCAAAGTATATGACCTGTCGATTTAAGTCTAAGAAATTTTGTCATTGCGAATCACAGAATATGCCAAAAAGACAATTATTTATTTAAAACCTGCCATTTGTGGGCAGAAAAAAGGTTGGCAGATCTTTTGTATTCAGATTTTCTGATTCATATTTTGCGAAAAAGTATATGAGATAAGTTGTCGCTAAATATGATTATGTATTAATAACCAATTATAAATTTAAAAGACAAAATTATGGCAGTAAATCGTAATGATCATCTTCAAAGTGTCCTACAATCCCATCGGATGTCACACATTGAATCATTAGTAGAAAAGTATAAAGAAAAACGTAATTCAATAAAGGAGGCGCTTGAAGAGCGATATGGTTCTGATATCTATGGACCATTTAACTCTGGCTCTTACGCCAAGCATACGGCTGTAAACTGTAAGTTTGACCTCGACTTAGTAGTTCCATTTAAGCGTAATTCGTATTCCACCTTGCGTGAAATGTTTGAAGATGTTTACGATTATCTATATGAAACTTACGCAGATGTTGCGACAATTAGAAAACAAAAGGTTTCAATTGGAGTAATTTTCGATACCGATACTGACGGAGATACGGTCAGTATTGATGTAGTACCAGGAAGAGAGTTAACAACTGACGATTATCCTGAATCTAGGGATCTGAATGTTTTCTTCAATGAGGCCATGGGGCTCATACAGAAAGACACTTATCTAAAAACCAATATTGATTCACAGATCGACCATATTAAAGCAAGAGATAATGAACGGAAAATCATTCGACTGTTAAAATTGTGGAAGTACCATAATGGTGAGCAATTTAAGTCATTCTTAATGGAACTCTTAGCGATAAAGGCATTTGACAAAACCTCCATCACTGGTGACCTATGGGATAAATTGAAGGGTGTGATGACATATGTCAAAGAAAATGTCATTAAAGAAACGTTTACATTGATTGATCCGGGTAATTCCAATAACGACGTAATGAAATCCCTAGACACTTGGCAGAGAGAGAACTTGGCCAATCGCTTTAAAACTGTGATCGAGCGAATCGAGGAAAATAGCGAGAATATAAAAAGTTATTTCCCAATAAACGAACAGTTTGAAGAACAAAAAACTACCGAGAATTCTTATGGCATAAAGGGACCGGCGATCATTCATTCCATTCCAAAAGATACTGAACGTTTCGGATAAAATGGTGAATCGTAAAGAACTTATAGAAAACTGTATCCGGACAACTCCGGACGTTAAGCTGCTAAATATTAATACGGATGAACATACCGTCACAGGTTGTCTATCCATCAAGCTTGACATCATGGAGAATCCCCTATCTTTTGAATTCTCCATTGCATTTACATATCCATTTAAAGTTCATGACACCGAATCAATTTCGTTCTTCAATAGTGATCTTTTGGAGTATAGCCATGTGATGCGAAATGGTTTAATCTGCATTCACACAACAAATAATCCGGATTTAAAAGAGAAACTTAATATTGATCTAGCTTCTCTAAAAGCATGGATACTTAAGTACTATATTAATAAAGATAAAGATGATCACTACGAGCATTTGGTTGTTCCTGAGAATCCTTTAGACGGTAAGCTTCATGCCTTTATATTTACAGGCTGTGAAGTCCCTTTCAAACCCGGTGACTTTGGTTTTGTTAATCTTTACTTGATACAAGGCGGAGAAGTTGAAAAAGTAAACGAAAGTAACTCTGTTATTAATCATGTGGTTAAAGAGTTCGTCTCTCACGATAAAACCATTAGAAAATGTCAATGGAGTACTATTTATGAACATGAAAAAGCTTCTGAAGGAGGATTTTATTGTTTTTCACCACAGCCGCCCTCTGAATACCAAAGGTTTATTGTCCGTAATTGGCACCAACTATCTTCTATTTTGCCAGTGGAGTTGTTAAATCAGCTTCATAAAATGGAAAAGAAGTTATTGAAAAATAAACAGAAAGGAATAATACCCTTGTTTATCGGCTATAACATCAATAATGATGAAGTTCATTGGCAAATAGCTTTGCTTCAGGTTGGTGACTTTCCATTCGTCGGTGAGCCGGAATACATCAACGAAAAAAAAACCGGAAACTGGAATACCAAAATCCTTGACTCACCAATTGATTGGGGAATAGCAAGAAACAGTTCTTATGAATACTTTTTCGGAAGAGGTAGATTTTGTAAAAAACTCACGGAAGGTAAAATACTAATAATAGGAATCGGAGCCGTGGGCAGTATTCTCACACGGACACTGGCGCGATGTGGCTGCAAAAACATCCACTTAGTCGACTACGACCGAAAGGAACCTGAAAACGTATGTAGATCCGAATATGAATTCAGAAATGGGATCACTGACAAGGTCCACGAATTATCAACCATTTTATGTAAAATATCACCATTCGTAAATATCAGTATAGGGAATAATACCATGTTCGATGTATTGACCAAAGCTCAAACTGGAACAGATTTTTCTAAATCTGAGATCAAGGATATTTTAAATGAATACGATTTTGTATTCGATTGTTCAACAGACAATGACTTGCTTTATATTCTTGATGAACTACAACTGAAAACGTCCGTTATTAGTCTTTCTATTACTAACCATGCTGACGAATTGGTGTGCGGTATTTATCCCAATTTACGCAGATTCGTAAATAACCAATTTGGAAATGTGCTTGAAAATGACAAGTCAGATCTCTACAATCCTACCGGATGCTGGTCACCTACCTTTAGAGGATCTTATAATGATATCAGCCTTATGGTACAAATGGCCTTAAAGCATATTAATAGAACTTTATCTTCTGATAAAAGATTGCATCCCTTTGTTGTAAAAGAAGAAATTGATCTGGGACAGCTTAAAATTATATCCTATTGAAACTTAATACTACAAACGGATTGTCCCTGGAAATAAGTGAAAGTTTAATAGTTGAATTAAGCGAAATTGGACAGAAACACTTTCCACATGAGTTTGGAGGATTTTTATTGGGCAGATATTCATCTGATTTCAAAACACTCTTTGTTGTTGAATATTTGCTTCCAATTAGATATAAAGGCCAACCCTACTCATTTGAACGAAGTACAGATGGTTTAATCGAAACATTTAACCAATTATTTTCAGAGAGGAACATTTACTATGTCGGAGAATGGCACACCCATCCTAATGGAAGTGCTCAGTTTAGCTCAACCGATTTGAATGCTATGATCGAAGCCGCAAATTGTACGACAGTAAGTATCACTAATCCAGTATTACTTATTCTCAGTCTCTCCAAACTAAAATTAAATGACTTCGAAATCTATTTACTTAAAAACAATACATTAATCAATTATGAAAAAAGTTGAATTAAAAATGCTTTTCAGCGGATTACAGAACCAGATGACCGCACAATTAAGCACCAATAGAGAATTTATCAATCACCCAGGATCGAAAGGAGATGCTTTAGAAAATGCATGGATAGAATGGCTTAGAGCTTATCTACCAAACAGGTATAGTGTAGATAAGGCAATTGTAATAGATTATACAGGGCAAACTAGTCAGCAGATAGATATAGTAATTTATGACAACTGGTTTACCCCATTTATTTTTACCCAGAATGGTTTCCATTATATTCCGGCCGAAGGAGTCTATGCAGTTTTTGAAGTAAAACCGGATTTGAAAGGCAGTGTACCTATGGGTAAAGGGAAAAGGAACAAAGACTTTATAACCTATGCCGCTGAAAAAATAGAAAGTGTGCGTGTACTAAAACGGACATCTGTCGATATGATAGCATCAGGAAACACTGTGTTCGCACGTCCCTTGACAAAAATTGTTGGTGGAATTTTGGCAAGTACCAACACTTATAAAAGAACTGGTACAATTTCAAAAATACTTGAAAAGCAAAAAGGCTTTCAATCTATTGATTTCGGTTGTGCTGCAGATTACGGTAGTTTTTTTGTAGAGTATAATGGTTCAGAGGATCTGAGTTTATCGAAGCCGAAAGACTTTGAGAAAAGAATTACAGATTACTACAATGATCGTCAATTTGTCGATGTATCATTTAGTAAGCCTGAAAATTCTATGGTGACATTTTTCATGCAACTGTCCCGTTATCTACAACAGGCTATTGGCACAGTTGCTGCTATCGATTTACAGGCTTATCTAGATAAAATAAATGAAAAAATTGATGAAGAAATATGACACAACTTTTTATATTTAACATAAACTTTTTCAGAGGAATAATTGATAAGGTTATTTAAATTCAATTATTCAAAGGTATACCGTCTTTATAGTATTCAATTGTGTAATTGCCACTTTCATTTGTTACGATGAATGCTCCAAGTTGGTATTTTAAATGATTACCTTGTTCTGAGGTAGTGTAAGCAATAAGTTTTAAACGATCATAATCAAATGGTACATTACTACTAGCTTTCTTTACTTCAATAATCAACAAGTTATTTTTATTATTACCTCGTTTATGAACGATAATGTCTGGAAATACGGCCCGTTCAATAATTTCCCTTTCAAGGCGGGTTTCGCGTATGCTTAAGAGGCCATTTTGCTCTAACTGGTTACGAAGCATAGCAATATGCTTGCGTGAGTTTGGATCATCAATATCTCCATTATACTCACAATCAACATTATAATCATTTAAATATCTTTGAAGATATTCTGCTAATTTATGACTTACACTTTGCTCACTAAGATTTTTTGTTAAAAGCCAGCTATCGTTATTCTGAAGATTTGATAAAGAGGCTAATAGAATTTCTTTGATTTGATCGTCGTTCATATGTTTGAAGGTTGATTAAAAATTTTATTACATGTTTTAGTGTCTAAAATTGCGTAACAGTTGCCAAATTCGAATTTACTAGTCCGTTAAGAATATCACTAATGTTTTTCATATTCTGAGGTTGTACTCTGTTAAATTTGTCAGTCCTAGTCTTGCTAAATGTAAAAATAACTCTGTTTTTTGCTCTTGAGAGAGCCACAAAAAAAGTACAACGGTCTTCATCTGGTTGGTCTTGGTAGCTCCAAAATGCGTTATCTTCTAAACCGACAAATATCACCGTATTATATTCTAGACCTTTGCTCTTGTGGACTGTCATAACTGGAATTGTATCTTTTCCTAAGAGATTGTCTAATGCATCAACTATATTGGAAGATCTCTGCCATTCGAAATACAGGTTATCAGAGAAATTTTTAATCACATATTGTAAGTATTCGTCCTCTTTATACGATGGAAATTCGGATTTGATTATGTCGAGGCCTAAAAAGTCAATTATCTTCTGTATAGTGTCATCTATAAATGTATCCTGAAACTGACCATTATCGAAATGATTGTTAATTGAAATCTGAAAAGAACTTAACTTACTTTCCAATTTTAACAACTCTATTTCACCTTCTACGCCTTGATAATTTCTCAGCAAGTCAAAAACGAAATTTCGCTCATTCGAAGCCTTCTTTTTGAATGAGCAATACAACATATTAATTAAGTACAATACCAATGGCTCTGCAAGCAAGTTTTGTAATTCAGTTTCATCTCTAGCTTTTATACCTCTAGAATTAAAGTAATCAATTAAATCACCTACGTAGACTTTCAATTGTTGTTTTACTAAAATACAAATATCTCTAGGGTAAATTCCATTTGCAAGTGAATCTTTGACAGAGTTAAGCAAAAGTTCCATTTCCTTTCTTTGGTTCTCAAATATCCAAATATCACAAATACCATCTTCTATGTTCCATTTTTCAGAGGGGGTAGCAACTTCAACTTTCTTCATCAGATTATTAACAAGATAATTCTGCAATTCGACCAATCTAGGCGCAGATCGGAAGTTCATAAAAAGTGGCACTTTGGCAGCTCCAATATCTTTTGTTAAATCTTCAAAAGCTGTCTCTTTTGCACCCGCCCAAATCATTATTCTCTGCTTATCGTCACCGACAGCTGTTATAATAGAATCGCACTGAAAAAAGCAACACCTAAGAAATTCATATTGAATAGTTGTAGTATCTTGAAACTCATCAAGAAATATATACTGGTAAGTTTGTTGAAGATATTTCTTTAAAATAGGATTTGCTAATATGATTAATTCGGCAAGCCTCATTATCATCTTGAATGATAACATTGGTTTTTCAGCGGAGAGAAGATTCATCCAAATTGAATCTTTAAGCTCCTCATTTTTGTTATTAATAGGATATGGAAGCCCAGGGTTATAGAAAAACCTCAAAATCTTATCTTTGGTGTTCGAATTAAAAAGATTCAAGTTTCTATACTTAAATTGATCAAGAACAGGTGAGTCTGTAAGCGCTACATTATAATTGTTCTTCGTTTGGAATTTACGTGGAAGAGAATTCTTAAACCTATCAAAAAGACTTTTTGCAAAAGCGTCGAAGGTGAGTGAATCAAACCTCTTAGATAATTCCGGCCCACATCTTAGTAGTACCCTTTCTTTCAAGTTAGCGGCAGCATCTGCCTTAAAACTGATTGCTAAAATTCTCCTTGGTGATATGCACAAATTGGTCTGTAGAAGATAACTCGCTCTTTGTGCAAGAAGTTCAGTTTTACCTGCCCCCGGGCCAGCAATAACTAAAGAGTGGAAATTAGATTTCACAACTCGAAGAGCGTTTTCTTCGAGAATTAAACCGTCAGACGGCTGCCAATGAGCTGGATTAATTATCTTCATGTGGCAATTCAAGTATTTTTAAAATTTTATTAAATATAGATTTAAAAAGTGGTGGCATATTATCCAGTATTTCTTCATTATCAAGCGATGCAAGTGCTTGAATGTGTGTAGAAGGTTTGCCACGACCTAGAAAAAGATAATTGTAATAAATCATTTGTTCTTTCTGTGACTCTGAATAAAATTCTCCAATTGCTTTCTCAGATTTTAATGTTGCTTTCACAGCGGTAGAAACCTTTAAGTTGAAGTTTTCCGTATCAGTTTCCTTATCTGGAATTCGTGGTCCACCATTAGTAGGTATAGTACCGAGATAGCTTTGTTTAAAATAATTAAATAACAGCAAGTCCAAATCTAAGGGTTTGGAATAGTACAAGTTGTATTTAGTAAGAAATTTACACCAGTTTCTTATGTTTTTGTAGTCTTCTTCTGATTTTAAAGACCATTCCAACATACCAAGGAAATCCTCATCAGATAAAATACCTCCGTCTGTTTCTAAAAGAGTATTTTTATCTTCACCTAGTACAATAAGTTGATCAATTGCATATTTAATTCTACCCCATCCACCACCTTCTCGTCCTATATCCAGATCCAGCAATGTTATGTAAGGAATATCTAGCTGTTTTAACAATCGCCATATATGATTAACAAAACGGTGCCCCAAAGGCGCAAAAGTAATAACATTGTCGTCAAAATTTGTATTAAAAGCTGATGACAACTTATTAAATAAAATCTCTTCGCTATCACCTTCACCGATTACTACCAATTTAGCAAAGTATATTTCAGGATAATTGTGCACAGCTTCTTTAACGTACTTGTAAGCTTCATCAGATTTCTTCGGTAATTTAACTCTACTGACTATGGTTTTATACAGGCTTGGATGTACTCGAAAATGATAAATTGCTTCAGGCTTAACCCTCTTGATAATGGAAGGTGTATGTGAGGAAATTATTACTTGGGATTGCTGCTTTTCAGATATTTTATAGAGATTATTAACTACACGTCCTAATAATTGGGGGGCGATATGATTTTCTGGCTCTTCTAATGCTAGAATTGTCAAAAGTGGCCCGGTTGTAACTGTTTCGTCAGATTTTTTTCTGATCTCTTCTTCAACATCAAGAAGTGCACAAACCAAAGTGATATAAAATATTGATCTATATCCTTCTCCTAAATCACCAACCTTGTAAGGCCTGTGAAGGCCTGAAGGGTCAAATGACACTTCCAGTTTCTTTAAGGTAGCCTCATAGTCAGAACTGGTAAAACCTAACTCGGCTTCCTCATATCTCTTGTCATTATGAAATTTTTTCCAAAATGTGTTTATACTTTTTGAAATCGTTTTAAACTCATTTATACCCTCGAACATTGTGTTTATCTCCTCAATTTTATCCGCGAACGTATCTTTAAAATCCTCACTCCATTGAATTTTCCTGAGAACTCTGTGAAAAATTGATCCAGCAGAATATCTGAGTTGTTCACTAGGATTTCTGATAGCGGGTACATATATAATCTGAATAAGGCTCTTAAGATGATTTGGGCAGTTGACTTTGCTTTCCTCATCCTCATCCTCTCCGTATGCTACTTTGATGAAATAAAGCTTACTTTCAATGACACCACTTTCCAAAACATCCGATTTTGTCCAATTTCCTTCTAGTCTTATTCGGATGTAAGGTTTTCCTCCTTCGAAATCAATTACCATATGAGAGAAGTAGTGGGCTATAGCATCCTCTTCATCTTCTTCAAAATTCAAGCTTACTTCAATACACAATATCTTGGAGTCCATCGCTTCTTCATCCGGACTGATATGAAAATCTTCTCTTACAAGTTCTTTTTCGTAAGGTGAGTTACCAAATAGCTTTCTTAGAGCATCAATCGCGGAGCTTTTTCCGGAGCTGTTTATACCGATAAAAGCGGCAAGGCTCTCACTAATATTTAGGTCTACGCCAATTGGGTCGTAGGATCTAAAACCTTTAATTATAAGTTTTGATATATTCATAAAGCTTGATTTCAGATTCAATTAATAGATATTTATCAAGTTACCACCAATGTTTTACCACATTAATTCTATAGTATTTTATCACATATAAAGTATTACGGCGAGTGTTCATTTTAAAAATTTTCTTACTATTTCAAACGTCAACATTGAATACACTTGCGTCGATTTATGTCGAGTGCTTTGAGCAATTGAAATCATAAAAAGCTTGATAATTTCTAATGTTCGTATGACATTAGGCAGTTGGATGATCGTCAATCCTTTCTATGATATCAATCCTTTTGACTTAGCTTGTGCCTTAATTTACTTTATTATAGCGATTCCATATTCCTAGCCTTAGTTTCCTTGATCTTCTTGGACAATTACACCATCCTTAGCTAGACTTTCATAAAATAAATGGGTAAGTTCAGATGTCAAATAGTCATCATTTAATAATTTTACAAAAAGATTTTTTGATACACGCGTATCCAAGTTTATTTGTGTGCTTTCGGCATTAAATTTTATTCGGCCACGAAGCGCGGGGTGATTCGAGGCAAAAGCTATAATTTGTTCCTTTGGTATGTTTCTGGTGATAACTGGAGAGTTCCGTGCTATTTTTGTTAGCTTCCGAGCAAATCCTATGTCTTCAACTAATTCTTCCAATGCTTCAATATTTGACAGAATTTCAATCCCCCTAATTGCTTCTAATCCTAATAAAGCTTCCCGCTGGATAACCTCTACTATTCCAAAGCTTCTTTCAATTGTAGACAACTTTAATATAACAATCGTTTCATCAATAGATACGGCTTGAAAACCTGGGCTAATTCTTAAGAGATTATCATTAAATCTTTCAAATCTCTCAGCGGCTTTTTTTAGCAAATAGCTTCCCCTACCTATGACCTCGACAGGTGATAATTTTTTGAATAAACTCACCTGATGTTCATCATTACCCAAAACAATTATTAGAGTGTCAATTTGTTCAATTGTAACATCACGGAATCTGAAGTTCGGTATATTATCATTGCCAATAACTTGTACTAATTGCCTTAGTTCGTTTGGTAGTTCTAAGTCGTATTCATAAAAGCACTTTCCACGCTCATCGGCAGTTGAAAGTAGCAGAATCTCATAGTCATCCTTTGAAATTATATTGCTCTGTATGCTTTCTAAAAACATGTTACGAATTGGTGGTAAATCTTCGTCATCGATATCAAGCTTTCGTGGTTCACCTTCATTTTTAAGAATAGCATATATAATTACTTGAATGTTAGCATTAGGCTCATAGAGGAACGCTAAATTTTGATTTAATTCATTTTTGTTCATTGATTATTTTTTTTACATAATATATTCTATTATCTAACTTAAGGTATTTGACCTTGTCTTTATTAGTAAGCTTTTCACGCGTAATAATTATAATATTGTTCCGAAGTCCGTCCCTTACGAACGTACCTGATACCTTATAAATTCGAAATTTTAAAACAGCTAGAGTTGGGTTTGCATAAAACAAGTCAGTTCTAATATAAATTATCCCTATGATAACCAATAAAATTAGAAGAACTATTTGATAACGTTCGTTATCAAAATTAAAGCAAACCAATGGGACAATATATGTAGTAAGAAACGTTAAATGTTCATAATCGATGTTTTCAATTTCAGTAATTTGAAACGCCAATTCGGCTGTTCCTTTTAGCCTATATGAAAAATCATAGTAAGCAAAAAAGCCTGCTATAATTGCAACTATGCAAATAATTGGAATTAAATTCAAACTAACAAGTTGCTTTGTTCCTATGTATTCCCAATCATCACCGAAGTAGATCGGAATCTTAATTGTGATAATTATGATTAACGCAAACATCAACCATAGAGATAATATATATAGCCCAATTTTTCTTTTCATAAAATTATTACGATTGAGAATTTAATTAATTTATTATTCGAACTCTCTTACTAACCATTCCTTAATAAATCCATGATCCCTCTTACCCTTTTCAACATTTTTTAGATATTTCATTGAAAACTGGATTTTTAGCTTTCCTTACTCCCAAAGAATGAATGATAAACATCTGACTCTCTCTTCCTGAGATTTCGTCGATATCTACACTAAGCCCTATAATAGCATCAGCACGAATTGCCTGAGCACGTTGCTTGAGCGTTTCGGTAACACGCTTGTACATTTCCTGCATCTTCTTCTCATAGCTGGTAGAGCGACCTCCAAAGAAATCTATATAGCTCGCTCCTATATCGCTAAAGATAGTGGTGCCGATGACTACATTGGCAGCTATTGGATCATTATATCGTGAAATCTCCCTCCCTTCGATGGAATTGGTCGTGGTTACTATCATGGCATTATACTTTTCAATCGGGCAAGGTTAAACCCAAGCCTAATATACATTATTTATTCTGAATTAATATGTTTACAGATATTAACTTTCAAGATTATTACAAACTGTAAGGCTAAGCTATGGGTTTGAAAGTAGGATTGGTTACGGGATACCGTAGCTGATTTATTCAACTGTTTTAAGAAGACAATAAAATAAAAAAAAGCCTCCCTTATAACCGTTAAGGGAGGCAATTTTGGCTAGATGTCCGCTTGGGCTAGATGTTAACCGGCTTTGGGCTTTCATCTACTGTAAAGATCGTGAGATTAGTTGAGATAATTGTTGTTCATTTCTTATAAAATGTTGTTCAAAAATTCCTATCTAATACTAATTTAATTCCAAAAGGCTATTTCACCTCATCAAATATATGATCAGTTTCACCTACACTCCAGATCAACCCACTCTTCGATAATAATTGCCATCGTTTATCAAAAGTCTTCCATGACCATCCACACCTGATCCGTCAATGTAAAATTTTTTTTGGTACTTAGATCATCTATAGTTAGAAATCCGGTAACAGAAAACTTATTGACAGCTCGTACTCCGTGCTCAACAGCTAGAAATAATGTTTTTTCAAAAACCAAACAGGATTCACCCCTCCCAGACTCAAGGTTTTTTTATTCCTTTTATATCCTTTTTCATCGAATATCGTCCTTTATCCACTTTAATTCCCCACGTTGTATCAGGGCTATATATTTTTGCACCTGATCATCGGTCAATAAGCAATTGTCTTCAAGGTGGTAATTGAACTGCTTAGTGAAGGTGTCATATTGAATACTCCCTACATAAGCATTATTGAGATAAATATGCCAAAGGCTGTATTTCTTGGGCCGAACTTCCACTACATGGCGTTTTCCATGATGATAAACCAACTCTGGCACATCCGTATCAAAGCGAAGTATAAGAGCGTCAATGCACGCTTCCTTGATGTCATCGGCGAGTACACCGAATGCCAATTGCCACACTCCCTGAGATTTCCTGAAAACATAAAAAGCAAGACCATTTTTGTTGTAAAGATGATAATCTTTCATGCCCATGCTTTTATCATGCACGGTAATTTGAGCGTACATTACCCGATTTCGGCAAAAGATTTCTAGCGGTTTCATTTTACAATATTACTAATAATATTAGTAATATTGTATGCGGTATAGATTTATAAGGTTTCTTATTTTTTATATGTAATTGGATGGATTAATCCTATCATAAATTAAAGAATTGCTCGACGTTATTTTCTACAGGCGAGCTTTCGGAAAGAATTGGCTAAACTTTTAGTATATTAGTTTCACCAAAACAGTTGTTAATGGCAAAGATAATGACACAGGCTATAAATGACACCAGAGAACTTAAAAACAAGCTTTGACGAAATATTTAAAGCTGCTCTTTGGCAGCTACCAGTCACTTACTAACCTTAAAACATTTTCAGAGAAAAACACAGGCTTTCTACTTTTACAACACAGACATGTTCAACAACAGACGAAATATGAAATCAAAATTGACATTACTATCACAGTTCTTGTAACGACATTACTATTAAGCTTTACAATCAAAAATGAAATCGGACAATGTTATGTTTCCAGGAAACTGCTTGACAGTTTATTTCTACTTCAATAATATGAAACCTGAATACAGAAATTTTGAGAACGTTTACGACTATAAAGAACAGCGAGACAGATTTATGGATGAATACACTAAACATTTGAAAACCTGCAAAGACAAATAAATAATGGTGCTAACACGGGTTTTGCGTCAGGCATGCTGACATGCCAGATTGAAGCTTGGTACTCCGAAACCTGCCCGGACGCAAAGCCCGAAATCATTATCTGCAATTTTAAAGAAAGAACATAAACAAAAGAAAAAAATGAATAAACTCCTTCAATTGACAGTTTTACTTGTATTATTCGTTACAAATTGTAAAACTCCGTCCGACAAGACTGAATTACTACGAAATAAAATTGAGCAAATATTGTCCGACAAAAACGCAGTAGTTGGAGTTTCAATAATTAGTAACAACGGAAAAGACACACTTTCGTTGAACGGAGACAAACGATTTCCCATGCAAAGCGTATTTAAGTTCCACATAGCATTAGCTGTATTATCGGAAATTGACAAAGGAAATCTTTCCTTAGGGCAAAAAATTGACATTAGCAAAGATGAACTTTTACCGGAAGATTTTTGGAGCCCTCTTAGAGATGAAAATCCTAGCGGTGGAACTTTTACTATTGAAAGACTAATTCAATATTCTGTCTCTCATAGCGACAATACTGCTTGTGATGTATTAATACGTCTAATCGGAACACCTAAAACGGTTGAAGAATACATTAAGAAAAGTGGCGTAAATGATATACAAATCACTTTTAACGAAGAACAGATGCAAGCTAAGTGGGAAAATATGTTTCAGAATTGGACGACACCAAAAGCTGCGAGCCAAACTCTTAAATTATTTTATGAGAATAAAAGCCATTTGCTTTCAAAAAGCAGTTATGATTTTTTTTGGAAAACAAATAAAGAGACAACAACTGGTAAAAACCGTATTAGAGGACAATTGCCAGAGGGAACAATTGTTGCTCACAAGACAGGTTGGTCAGGGACAAACAAGGAAACGGGAATTACTGCCGCAGTTAACAATATCGGTATCGTTTTTTTACCTAATGGAGGATACTTTATCCTGAGTGTATTTGTAAGCGAATCAAAAGAAGATTTTGATACCAATGAAAAAATTATCGCAGACATTGCAAAAGCAACTTATGACTTTTATACAACTGAAAAGGGAGTGTAAGGAGACTGTAACACAAACTGTGTCAACCAATTTAATCGGCTCGGGCCATTCATCGATTGGTGGAGCAATCATCTAAAATAAAGTGAAGTAGTCAAGACTTAATCTGACAGTTGGGTGTCTTCCGGTTGATACCCCACAACCTGGCGACGGAGCGATTACTCTCCCCACGGGCTTTTAATTGAATTATATTTATTTGAAAAAAAAGTCCAGTTATAAGTAACATAACTGAACTCCGTAGTTTTTATTTATACACTTAGTGGGACAGTCCCGACCGGTACACAATTCTATAACCTCTTCTCATTATAAACCGCGTTTGACATTTTGAAACTTTAACTCCGTCAATTTGCTGATTAATAATAAAAACTTGTCTCAAATCGATAGAATTTCGTATCCTTCCACCCCAATGTTGATCAATTATTGTAAAAACAAAGTAATCATCGAACCATTAAAAAAACCAAATACCACTTTTTAGTGGTCGTTTTATTCATAATATTCGATCTTCCTTTTTATTAAAATTCCACCTTCAAATTCGTCTTTAGGATTTCTTTTAATAATCTGCTTTTGTTCAACCCAATTTTCATAAATATATGAAAAGGTTGATGATTGTATGGTAGGGCTTTCTTCAGATCTGCATTTTTCTTCTTCTATATCGCCATGTGAATTGTATTTATAATTTTTTGTTTCTTTAAAATAAGAAGAATTTAGCTCGATTGGTTTATTTGAATTGTCATATCTGATATCAACAACCCCTGATATATTGCCATCAAAATTGTCAGTTTTTTCTTGAATCATATTTTTATTCCGATCATATATTTTAGTGACAATAGAAACTAACAAAAACTCTTTTTTTGTTTCGCGACTAAGTGTTACCTATTCGTAATCTGGTAGTATAATTTCTTTCTCTCTATTCTTCTTATTGTCTTTTTTATCTCCTGAAAAAACGCGCATCAACCATTTTACAGGTTTGCTTCCAACAATGGCTATCAATTGATTTAGGAGTGCAACTCCGACTCTCGACTCCGGATATACTATACGAGGAATACCCGGAGGCAGCTTTTGACACTCTTGAACATAGGGTTTCATTATTTTTTCGTAGTTACGGAAAGCCTCTTCATAATTACCTGCTCTATAAAGCTCTCCAGCAAGGATATAGGCTCCTGCCACGGCAAGGTCTGTACCTTTTCCTGCAATTGGTGTAGCACACCAAGCGGCATCACCTGTAATGACAACCCTTCCCTTAGTCCATTTATCAGTCTTGACTTGGCTGACCCTCTCAAAATAAAGATCTTCACTCTCTTTTATCTCATTAACTAATCGTTCAGATTCCCAGCCTGCACCTTGTATACGATCAATAAGCGCTCTTTTCTGATCTGCTTCACTTAGGTCTTTATACGCGTTCTCTTTTGCCAGAAAAGTTACCGAAGCCCTTGTCTTTCCATAATTATCAGGCCTCAACATAAATACAATGCCCTTTGGCGCATTATACCAACGTGCCCACCGACTGTCGGTATTATTTCGAAGGATTGTAAGATAAGCGGTATATAAACCTAAATAGTTAAAACGAGGACGACCGCCAAAGGCAAGATCACGCGTTGCAGAACCGATACCTTCAGCTATAACCACAATATCAAAGATACCCTTCTTTCCACTTGCAAAATCCACCTTGACCTCATTTTCACTTTCTATCAAATCAATGATGTGATCACCAAAAATATATTCTACACGCTTCGCGGTGAGATCGTACAGTATCTTAACCAGATCGCCACGTAGGATCTCAAGTTCCTGAGTCATGCTCATTGAACTATCAGATGGAAATTCTGCTATTGTATGATTGTCGGAATTAACGAAACGTAGCCCAATCTCGGTGGTATTATGTGCGCGGATCTCTTCTAAAATACCCATCTTAAGCGCAATTTCTTTTGCTGGTCCTTTCACGTCTATATTCTGTCCACCCAGTCTCAAGGCTGCTGCACGCTCTATCACGGTAACCTCGAAGCCGTACCTATCCAGCCAGTAAGCCAATGTAGGACCGGCGATGCTAGCACCCGAAACTAATATTTTTTTGTCTTTCATAATTATAATTTTCAATTTTTTGATTAGACAAACAATCTAAAGATCAAAGTAGTTCAAAAATACACGCAAATTTTTCACACGGGTTCTATAAAAATCCGAAAAAGCAAGTAAAGCTTTTTTTGTGTAAAAACACACTATAAAGTCTCGGTACTTTATACCGGCATATGAAAGACTGAACACAAAAAATGCTGTAATCGAAACTGCAACAAGTACTGAAAGAATTTATAGCTAATGAACTAAGCGATATTTACTCCAAAAAGATGACCTATTAATGCAGTCACACCCATTGCTATGGTACCCCAAAAACAGATCCTGCCCACAGCAACGCCTATATTTGAGCCCCCTGTTTTTGCAGAAATTGCCCCAAGAATCATTAAAAAAATAATCGTAAAACCATATTGTAAATAGACCATCAGCTCAATTGGTGCAAATAATGATACCATAAATGGAAGCACGGCTCCGAGAGCAAAAGAGCCAAATGATGCTATTGCCGCCAACAGAGGCTTGGCTTGCGTTATTTCATTTATCCCCAATTCATCATGAGCATGAGCCCCTAATGCATCGTGCGCGGTGAGTTCTCGCGCAACTTGCTGTGCTGTCTCCGGACTTACTCCTCTCTTCTCATAGACCTTCGCCAACTCCTGCAACTCTAGCTCTGGCATTTCTTCGAGCTCTTTTTGCTCACGCAATAGATCTGCTTTTTCAGTATCTTCCTGCGAGCTTACCGAAACGTATTCCCCCGCAGCCATAGACATTGCTCCTGCAATCAAACCTGCCAACGCAGCCAATACAATGGTATTCCGATCAGGATTAGCGGCCGCAACTCCAATAACAATACTTGTAGTCGATAACAGTCCATCATTGGCGCCTAATACCGCAGCACGAAGCCAACCCACACGATTAACATAATGCTTTTCTAATGGAAGGTGCATAACTATATGTATGAGTAAAAGATAATTAAATGTACTAAATTATATGCTTTTGTGGTAAAGTAATTTCCAGTCAATACAAAAGATCGTCATAGTGTAGCTTCCATTGTAATGTTTTATAACTGTTGTCACAATATGAACAAGCAAAATTTTAGAAAACGTCGCTAAATTTCAGTAAAAAGATCAAGAGTAAGCAACCTTCTCCTTTCTAAATCGAATATAATATGTAACCACGTTTAGAAAGATAATAACAGCCGCGATAATAGCGGATAAGAAAACAAGGTTATTGTTTTTTGTATTTGCGACTGCAATAGCCATTAAAGCCCAAACTGCTACCAGGCCGAATGTTGGCATATTGCGTCTCCAAATCATAAACAAATGGATTAATAACGCTACTGTAAACATAGAAATCGTCCAAACCGTATCCGATAATCCAAAACCAGTTTGTGACTTGAAACACTTATATTACTTTAATAACATAATAGATATGTAAATTACGGAGGATGCTAAGGTGGGTTTGAAGACTTACCATTTTTGAGGCCTTCCGCTTTTCAAAAATTGAATAATTATAATGGTAACACATTGATTTATGAGAACAGAAACCCAAGAAAAATTTGACAGAATCATAAAAGAAAGCTTTATTGAAATCTTAAAACCGCTTGGTTTTAAAAAGAAGGCCAAAAACTTTTATCTGCCGCTTGAGAAAATTGGTCACATCATTAATATTCAAAAAAGTAGATATAGCACCAAAGACGATATCCGTTTCACCGTAAACGTTGGAATATTTTCAACCGAGTATTGGCTAGCGTGCTTTAACTATCATAACAAAGATGTACCGGCATATCCCACCAAACCTGAGTGTTTAATAAGAAAAAGAATTGGTTGTATGAGAGGTCTAGACGATACTTGGTATACTGTAACAACGACGACAGATGCTGACGAACTAGTTGCTGAAATGAAATATAATATTTCAGGCTTTATTTTACCGTTCTTTGAAAAGTTAAACACAGTACAAAAGCTTATCAACGAACTGGAAGCTTCTGAAACCTTACTGCACACCGCCGCTAAAATGACGTTTTTCGCAGAGATAAAGCTCCTGGATAAAGCCAGAGTCGAATACAGGAAAATATCAAATGAAAATTATAATCGACATCAACTAGCGAGGCTCAAAGAATATGCAGAAAAGCACGGTTTAATTTAATAAAATAGATTTTTTAATTGGCATTTTATACAGCGATTAAGACAGGATGAAGATATTAGACTTTTTCAGAATATTTAAACGAAAGATTGCATCAAAAACTAAGAGGAATGCATACTTGCCCCTTTCTTGGGACGACGATTATTGTCAAATTGAAATTGTCCCCGCCGAAAATAGAGAGTCTATAGAGAAGAGGATTACAGAAGTAAAAATTCTCGCGGATCAATCGAGAGAGGGTCTGGGTTTTACTGAAATATTCGAAGTCGGCCAGATGTCTATAACGACTTTTTCAAAAGAAATCCTAACAGAGCCGCTGAGTCAACTATTAACAAATTATAAATTTGAAAAAGCAGAAAGCATTAACTATGTCGGCTATAAAATAGCCAACTGCGAAACAACATCCACTAAAGCTTTTGGTTTCTCAAACTTCACTATATTTTTTGATACGGAAGAAGAATTTGTAAAACATATTTGGCTTTCGATCAACGCGACAGCTTCTCGAACGGAAATTTCACGAGAACAAATCAAATTGATTAAAGACGCACTATATAGCTTAGGAGAAGAATACGAAATGGTTTTAGCGGACTGGAATAGCTTGCAATTAATCGATTTAAGCAACAGAAATCAGATTGACAAATACCTTAACGGTTACTGGAAATAGTACGTAAGGTATTTTGCATAGCGAAGAATTAGATCATATAGGGAACTCCTTTGAAGAAAATATGAAATTTCCAACCAGTAATTGCATATTTGACCAAGGGAGTAATGTTGGCATGCTTAACGTAGCTGATTTATTCAACAATTTTAAGAAGGTAAAAATTAAAAAAAAGCCTCCCTCATAACCGTTAAGGGAGGCAATTTTGGCTAGATGTCCGCTTGGGCTAGATGTTAACGGGCTTTGGGCTTTCATCTACTGTAAAGATCGCGAGATTAGTTGAGATAATTGTTGTTCATTTCTTATAAAATGTTGTTCAAAAATTCCTTCCTAATATTAATTCCATTCCAAAAGGCTATTTCACTTCATCAAATATTATTATCTGTCTTACGAAAATTCCAGATCAACCTACTCTTCGATAATGACAACCGTCTTTTATTAAAAAGTTCTTCCATGATCATCCACACCTGATCCGTCAATGTAAAATATTTTTCGGTGCTTAAATCATCTATAGTTAGAAATCTGGTAACAGCAAACTTTTTGACAGCTCGTACTCCGTGCTCAACAGCTAGAAATAATGTTTTTTCAAAAACCAAACAGGATTCAATATTGTATTAATAGTACTTTTCAAATATAGGTTGTAATTAGGAAGCCTTGAGATCCTCCCAGACTCAAGGTTTTTTTTTATTCCTTTTATATTCTTTTTCATCGAATATCGTCCTTTATCCACTTTAATTCCCCACGTTGTATCATGGCTATATACTTTTGCACGTGATCATCGGTCAATAAGCAATTGTCATCTAGGTGGTAATTGAACTGTTTAGTGAATGGGGCATACTGAATACTTCCTACATAGGCATTATTGAGATAAATATGCCAAAGGCTGTATTTCTTGGCCCGAACTTCCACTACCTGACGTTTTCCATGATGATAAAACAACTCAGGCACATCCGTATCAAAGCGAAGTATAAGGGCGTCAATGCACGCTTCCTTGATGTCATCGGCAAGTACACCGAATGCCAGTTCCCACTCTCCCTGAGATTTCCTGAAAACATAAAAAGCAAGACCATTTTTGTTGTAAAGATGATAATCTTTCATGCCCATGCTTTTATCATGCACGATAATTTGAGCGTACATTACCCGATTTCGGCAAAAGATTTCTAGTGGTTTCATTTCACAATATTACTAATAATATTAGTAATATTTTATAAAGTATAGATATTTAGGGTTTCTCATTTTTTATAGGCCATTGGATGGATGAAGCCTCTAATAGCTGGTAGAGCCACCGCCAAAGAAATCGACATAGCTCCCTCCTATATCGCTAAAGACAGTGGTGCCGATGACAACATTGGCTGCTATTGGTCGTCTCTTCACATCCAGAAATATTTAGATACGATATTCCAACTGGACTGGCTCTGCCAGGCAGCTGTATATCAGATCTATACTATACACTCAATCTCGATATCGGCGTTCCGCGGTAAGGAGGTAACCTCGATGGAGCTCGTGTATAAGCTATTTAATATGAGTAAGAAGTGCAGGCAAGCTCTATTTTGACGATTGGGCATTACGATTCACTTTCATAAACAAATCTTCGTATATAGTTTTCCAGATCAGTAAGTTCAAAAGGCTTTGTTAAAAAACCTTCTGCCCCACATTCCAAAGAGATTCTTCTTCCGTCGATATGACCTGACATCATAATCACGGGCAGCTTATCATATTTAGCGGAACTCTTTAGATCACGGAGTATCATGTCACCATTCCGTGCATGCATATGAATGTCCAAAAAGAGTATATCAGCATTCATAGTATCCAACACTTCCGTCAGGACTAAACTGTTTGCTACAGATATAACAATCGTATACTGATTCTCTAACACCAAGGAAAATGCATTTAGTATTTCTTTATCATCATCGCACACTACTATTGTCTTTTTCATCTTATTTTTTTAAGAAATATTTTTTTCATCACTTATTAAAAAATGGATCTTAGGCATAAGATCCACCTTCCTTGATTGTTGATTAGCTCTTAATGAGCTTTTCCATTGAGTAAGTTTATCCCCCAAGAGCTTTTTAAAATTGAACGCCCATCGAATATATTTGGTTCTACTTCAAACGTCATTACCCATACTTCACGTGTATATTCAGACGAAGACGTATAAAAACATCGCTTTGTGATGAAACTCATTTTGTTGTCAAAACAATGGGTATATCATTCAGCTTTGCAAATTAAAAAAGCGAGCAAAAGCCTGGTGTAATAATCCAGACTGTATACCCGCTTCAAAATAATCTGCCTTGTGCAAGTGCAAAAAATAAGCTACCTTTTCGATTGCCTATTTCTTTTTTTTACGGAAAACATTATCCGTTACCTCTTTAGAGGAGCCATCTTTTTCCTTTTGATAAGAAGATTGTGCTTTCTCTTTGGTGCTTTTTTCCTTTTTAATGTCTTTACTCATGATGTATGGATTTTATAAAATGATGGTCCTTTTACTTTCAATAGCTATGATTGATCGGAAGGAATAATATTAAGCTGAATCGTATTTACTCTTTGAAGTACGCAAGCTGCTAGTTGTTGAACTGAAAATTTCCGAAAGGTATATCGTGGAGAATTTAAAGATAAAACAAGTGTATTTATCATATCGGATCTACTGAATGGGTTAAGATGAATAGCAGATCGCAGTAATAAATGTACGCATAATAATTGACAATCAGGCATCAAGTTTTTTAAATACACTAACGAACAGGTTCATTCATATAATCCGTCATCTTAAGCCGGGCCATTAAATAGCTTATTGTGGATTCTGCGCCTTGATTGATGTTGATCGTGTGTTCTTCCAGGCCGTCAAAGCATCCGCCGGTAATAGGATTATAAACAATCTGCCGAATATGGTTCCTTCCCAGAAACCATTCAAATACGATTCGTATATTTCTCTTATACTGCTCATCTCTTGTAAACTTATAAAACCTATCTAGTGCAATAATGGTATAGGCAACATCAATAGGCTGCTCCCCGCCCCTAGTTTTGGTTGCCGGCTGGTCTCGTTGTGACCATCCTTTGTTGGAAATCACATGAACCTCATTGTCAACAATAATCTTGCTCAACAAGAAATCAAAAGATTGACAGGCAATATCTCTGTAGCGGCAATCCCCAGTTGTCTCATAGGCGATTAACATAGCCTCCGGAATAACACTATTGCCATAGGTCATATACGATTCATACCACTGCCAGTCCGTAGAGCTCTCATGTTTAAACATGGCTGCCAATCGATCCGCAAGTACTTGGATTATAGCTTTATAATTTTTGCCCTTCATAAAACTCAGTCCCTTAATCGTGAAGGCCATCGATCTTGTCGAAAAATACACTAAAGCATGTTTGGAGGCTCGTTCCATAAGTTCTATTGCAAGCTTAACTATTCTTTCCGGCAAAAGATTGGCCATGCCCACCACTTCGCCCAGAGCCCAGACTGCTCGACCGTTGGCATCTTCAAGATTCTCCTGCTGGTTTTGTATCGTGAAATTACCGTAGATATCTACATAATTTAGAAAGGTGTTATCTTCTTGCATACAATGACCTATAAAATCCAGATATTTCTGTATCAGACCAAGGTCTTCGTAGGTTTCGTATAATCTATAGTGATGTAACATGGCTATAAGCGCTCTTGCATTGTCATCCAAAGCATAACCGCTTGAAAGGTCCGGCGTGGAAATATCAGCAAATTGAACAAAGCCGCGCTCATCGGACATCCGAAAAATATGGTCCAGATTCAGCGGTGGAATGGAGTAGATCATTTTCCCTTTTTTATCTATAAGAAGCTCAAAAAGATATACATGAGCTATAGCAACGTTTTGCCAGGAAGTCTTGACCATCTTCTCAAGGTTAACATGATGAATCTTGCTTAATTGAAGTTCATCATCCAAAATATGATTGACAGCAGCTGCGAGCTGATCAGAAGCTTGAAAATCTATTATGGTGCCCATATCTTCCTTTAAAACCTCCTTCACATGCGGGATTGGCGTAGAGATGATGGGGCATCCGGAGCTCAGCGCATAAGAAAACGTACCGCTAACGGCCTGTAGCGGATCTTTTGACGTAAAAAGGTATACGTCGGTTATAGATAGATAGGCTAATAAGTCTTCCGTGGAAAGAAATTCGTTAATAAAACGCACATGAGCTGAAATACCGAATTCATCAACTATTGCCTCAAGCTCATTTCTATACGACTCTCCATCAATTCGAAGCAGGTTGGGGTGTGTCATTCCTAAAACAAGGAATATCACATTTGGGTTTTGTTCGATAATAGATGGAAGTGCATAAAGTGTGGTTTCTATACTCTTGCTGGGCCCCAGCAAACCAAATGTACTGAGGACTTTCTTGCCAACTAGGTTAAAATACTCAAGAATGGCATATTTATCCTTAGCTGGGGCTAAATGGGTGCCGTGCGCAATTACAGTTATTTTACTGGTTGGAATTTTGTAATTATGAATAAGGATATCGGCAGATCCCTGGGTCATCACGATGATTTGCGAGCAATGATAAGCAATGGCAGATACATGTTCGAGCATAGTGCGATCAGGTGCTGGCAACACTGTATGGAAAGTGACAACAGTAGCAAGTTGTGCTGCATTGAGATCCGAAAGAAAAGATATGAATTTAGCCTCCTGACCAAGGAAGAGACCAAACTCATGTTCGACACAAATCAATTTAATATCCAGATCACACAGGATATTTTGAAGGATATTATCGAATGAAAGCGGATTTAAAATATCTAGCTTCCCCAATGGGCCATCATCTTGCGATGTATTATTATCTACAATCGGTATGGGAATTAGCCGGTACGACTCTTCAAATTTACTCGCGATAGCATTTATCAGATCTGTTGTATAGGTTGCAATACCGCAGGCGCGTGGAGGAAAAGTGGAAAGGAACGCAACTCCTTTTTTTGTTTTTGAAATCATGTTGGATTTTTTAAGTGAAGTCCTTGCATACGATCTTCTTGTATCTTTGACAAGGTGCTACACGTAGGGAGGTTTATAAATGTACGAAAATAAAATGAGAGAAATGCTAGCTGGAATGTTATATCTGAAAAACTATTAATGTTATGTTAAAATTTGAATCGGATAATATATGCTCGAACCTTTTGCTGAATCAGTTCGCCGTCCAATAGATCATCCTGCTTCTCCATCGGTATGCGAGCAACCTTTTTAAGATGTACTGGTGTCCCCATTGGGTAATAATAAACAGCTGGCTCCCCTTTCCTGAGATTTTTCAGAACAAAAGTTAGGTAAACAATTCAATATTACCTGCAAAAAATGATATTGTTCTTTGTTTCTTCAAAATTTTGGCTCCATTTAGAAGCATAACCTAACATCTCACGCAATACGGTAGGCACTGCAAATACGTGTACGGATCGGAAAAAGTCGATTTCGGGCACATTTGCGTATAGTATAACCATTAAATCGACATGTTCTGCTTCCGACCGCGATTTATGTTTTACTTTGGAAGGTATCCAAATGACATGATTCTGAGGAACCAGGTATATGCTGTTTTCAATATAAAAATATTGATATCCTTGGGAAACAAAGCTTAATTGGCCTCGAGCATGTACATGTTCATAATCATCATGTGTCCAGTTATTTTGATACCATACATAAGCATCTAAATTTATTGGATCTGAAAACTCTCCCTTCTTACGTTCAATTAAGCCACATTTATTCTTGTCGTTTTGCATATAGTTATTGGCAAATTTAATAAAAAAACATATGCTAACTTTATACTATCATTTAACAATATCGGTAGGCATGAAAAAATGAACATGATAGCACTTGGTCACTCATCTATACCGAAAAATTTATCTGTAGAAATACAGGTTGTATTTGAAGTAAAATAAATAAAATAGAAATTAGTATGAAAAAAGTTTTTATAGCCGGAGCCACAGGTTGGGTCGGTAAAGAATTGAGCAAAGCGATCGTGGCTAGTTCAGATTATACATTAGTCGGTGGGCTTTCAAGATCCGAAGAAAATTTATCGGACATTTTAGGTTTAGATCAAGCGGTAATTCCGCTATTTGATTCAATTGAAAAAGCAATTGAAAAGGTGGATTTTGATATTTTGATTGATTTTACATCCCCAAAAATTGCAAAGGAAAATATTATAGCTTCAATTAAGAATGGAAAAAATAGTATTGTTGGTACATCGGGGCTTTCAGATCTGGAATATGAAGAGATCGGCTCGCTTGCCGAGGAAAGAAATGTATCTGTGTTAGCTGCTGGTAATTTTTCAATAACGGCTGTTTTATTGCAAAGATTTTCGGAAACTGCAGCAAAATATATTGATCACTTCGAAATAATAGACTATGCTTCCCAGAAGAAGGTAGACGCCCCAAGTGGAACAGTTGCTGAACTTGCCTATCGCCTTTCTAAGATTCAAAAACCAGTTTTGGATGTGCCTATAGAAAACACCATTGGTTATAAAGAAACGAGGGGCGCTACAATCAATGGCATTCAAGTCCACGCAGTTCGCCTTCCGGGTCATATACTCGGTGTCGAAACAGTCTTTGGTATGGAAGACGAAAGACTGAATATTAAACACGAAGCAGGAAGCGGCGCAGCACCTTATCTTAAAGGCATTTTTATAGCTTTAAATAAAATAGATACATTTAAGGGACTCAAACGCGGCTTGGACACAGTAATGGATTTCTAAATCAGATTAAAATTATCAGCAGGAATGTGAGCATACCTGATGCGGACCACTTAAGCTTCGGTTGAGCCGTTCGATATAACCGTTTTACATAAATGCTCTTATTCTCCATTGCGGATGCATACACCTCTCATCAACGATTTATAGAGCCTCCATTTCAGCAGGCTTTGAGATCCTTAGAATATTTAAATACACAATGCAAAGTTATTTGCATTGTGTATTAAGAAAAAATACTACTTCTTCCCTTGTTGTCTTTTTGGAGGAGGTAAAGAAGGCGTATTGCCTGGAGTTTCTTTGTTGTCTTTTTGGAGTCTGTCTGGTTTGCCTGTCGATTCGGCAATTCTTTTTGGTCCTGGTTTTAATGCCATAATTTTGAAATTTATTTATAAAGTATGTTTATTCATAGCCGCATATTTCTAATAGCCTATGACCTGCTAAAGACTTCAAAAATATCGTAATAAGCAGCTTCATCTTTGATAGTTTTAAGATATACGGTCTTTTCGCTCGCGAATACTGATTTAGGACTAATCACCACCTTCACTTCATCTGTATCTACATTGAAATCTATTGCATCATTATTACTCCAAGGTAAAGTAACGAAACCTCCTATATCCCCCACCCTTACCATCAGTGTTCCTGACATACTTGGAGTCTGCGAGCAATATAAGGCGAGTACCGTTTTCTTAATAGGGGCATTTCGTTTTAAATTCTCTTTTTCCGACTCGAACTCCTCTCTGCTAATCAGGCCGGAGTCCAACAATGTCTTAAGTTTAAATAACTCATCTGTAAATGACTTATGACCAGCATTTAAGATGCCATCGGTTTGCTTTTTTGTATGTGAAAGCAATTCCGTTTCAAATTTGAGTTGCTCGTCTGATTTAGACACCAGAGTAAAAATGAGTCCAATAACCGGAGATAGGAATAATGAAAGAAAGAATGCTCCGGCAAAACCTATATTTCTATTAACACCAATAGCACCCACTGCTAACGAAAAGATAATCCATCCTAAAAATATTTCCATTGTCTATGTTCTTTATAATAACTTGAAGCAAAACTAAAGCTTGTTAAAAATGAAATTATACGGGAACCCGTAAAGAGAAAGTAAAAGAAAGGCTGAGATTTGCTTATAGATTCTATTTAATCTTATAACCATCTGCAACAACATGGCGCAAAGAAAACCGTATAATCCTTATTGCTTTTTCCATCTACAATTCTCACATAGACTTCTGTGGTTTTAACATCTTATGAGCTTATAATTTTGAAGCGGTTTAAATATCCATGCCAAAGGTCAGCTGTAATGTGTTGAATGTATGACCCATGCCAAGGAATGTAACCTTAACCACTACCTCAGCTTAATGTCCTAAAATAGTAGTTATTCATAAACTTTAAGTATTTAGACTTGAACGCGACAGAGCTAGCTAATGTTTATTTCTATAGATTTAAGAACATTGCGATGAAAAATGTTATACAAAATAAAGAAGCAACCATATCTATTTTAAAGGTTTTAATGAATGAAATTAGAAATGGTATTTTATGCACCTCAACAGTAAAAAACAGCTTACAGAATGTTCAAATAGTACATACAAAAGAAATGGACCGATATGGAAATCTTTTCTTTATCTTTTCCTCGGATAGCAAACACTATCATAATCTTCAAACAAATAAAGAAATCAAATTAATTTACACCATACCAGATAGATCTGAACTTTTAATGATTATCGGTACTGCTGAAACCAGTAGCAATATCAGCACAATAGAAAGGTATTGGTCGCCCTATAATAATAAAGACTTTGATAAGGGAAAAACCGATCCAACTATTAGGGTACTGATAATAGTTATTGAATATTCAAAAATCTTAAAATCTGCTTCTAGCAGTATGATTGATTATCTTAAACTGCTTGGGAGGACTATCGGCAATACGAATTAGAAAAAACCTTGTAAGAAATCTGAGTGCATTTAGAAAATGCTCTTTTTCAAAAAAAAGACCGATCGTTTTATTTTTTTTCATAATTTTGTCCCGTATTAGAATTTATGCTTAATGAAAACGACTAAATCTGAAAATACCAAACGATTAATTATCGAAAAAACAGCAACAGTTTTTAATACGAAAGGTTATGCAGGTACGTCCATAAATGATTTAATGATTGCCACAGGACTTTCAAAAGGTTGTATTTATGGTAACTTCGAAAACAAAGACGAGATAGCCTTGAACGTTTTTGATTACAACTTCGGTAAAGTTACTCAACATATGAAAGACCGCATCTTGGCAACTGAAAACTCGATTGAACGACTGCTTGTTTACCCGCAAACCTATAAAAATTATTTCAGATACCCATTTCTACAGGCTGGATGTCCAATTTTAAATACTGCTACAGAGGTTGATGATACACATCCTAAGCTAAAAGAACGAGCACAAAAGGCATTAGCATTTTGGAAAACATCAATTGAAAATCAGATTAAACGAGGCATAGCAAGAAAAGAAATAAAGGAAGATACTGACCCTACTGAAATTGCAGTGATCATGATATCAATGATTGAAGGAGCATTCATGCAGGCAAAGGTAAACAACCATATGGTGGAGCTTAAAATTGCAATGTCGTTCCTTGAGAAATTAGTTAAGAATTTAAGCATATAATTTTTTTAAACTAAAAAAGACCGTTCGGTTTATTTTATATTAACAAGTGAACAGAATATCATATTAAATAGTACCATTTTAAAGTTATGTCAACACAAATCACGCTTGCAACCACCGGAGATTATCCAAGAATTATGGAAATCTGGGAATCCGCTGTTAGGGCAACTCACGATTTTCTTACCAATGAAGATTTTATCTACTTTAAAGAAGTCATTCCGAAGGATTATCTGCCCAATCTCGAAGTATTTCTCCTTATTGAAAACGGGGAATCTGTCGGGTTCTCATCGGTATCAGACAGAAACCTCGAAATGCTTTTTATTCACAATGACTACCGTAACAAAGGGTATGGAAAGCACCTATTTCAATTTATGGATGAAACGAAAGGCATTGCAAAGGTTGATGTCAATGAGCAAAATTATCAGGCCATCGGATTTTATGAAAAATTAGGGTTCAGAAAATCAGGAAAATCAGAAAAGGATGGTTCAGGCAAAGATTATCCGATTATTCATATGCTAAAATGATTAAAGCCTGTACTTATCACAACACAATAATTATTAATAATAAAATATATAAAAATGATTGAAGGATTATATGAGACACACATCCAAGTAAGCAACTTGGAAAATGCAGTGCAATTCTATACTAAAATTTTGGGACTTGAGTTTGCACATTATGATGAAACCAGGCCGATTGCATTTCTTTGGATCGGAGAAAATAAAAAGGCAATGCTCGGACTTTGGGAACAACAAGGTAATCTCCAGACAAGACATTTTGCATTCACCTGTTCCAAAGATTTCATTTTAAAAGATGCGAATACTTTTTTAGATAAAAACGGATTAAAAGCCTATAATTTTCTCAAAAATGGCAGCAATGAACCAATGGTTTTTGCCTGGATGCCCGCACTTGCTCTCTATTTTGATGATCCAGACGGAAATCAACTGGAGTTTATCCATATTCTAAACGGCAAAAGCCAGCCAGAACTTGGCGTAATCAGCTACGAGGAATGGCAAAAAATCAATTCACTTCATTAGACAAATACATATGAATGCAGAAGACAATTATTTGGAAATAAACAGGGAATCTTGGAATGCCCGAACAGAAGCACATATCAATTCTGATTTTTATAACCTGGAAGCCTTTTTGAAGGGGAAAAATTCATTAAAGGATATAGAGCTTAATTTACTTGGAGATTTGACAGGCAAATCCGTATTGCATTTACAGTGCCATTTCGGACAGGATAGTATTTCTTTAAGTCGCCTGGGAGCGGACCTAGTCGGCGTTGACCTTTCGGATGTAGCAATAGATCAAGCACGGGAACTGGCAAAACAGAGTAATGTTTCAACAACTTTTATCTGCAGCGATGTTTATGATCTGCCCAATCATCTGGTTCGTGAGTTTGACAGCCTCAAAAAGGCATCTTGTAGAAGTCTGATGTTGTCTCTAAATTAAGTTCAAATTATATGTTTCTTAGGTTAATAATTCTTTATCTGTCATTTCTTCCATTTGCTGTTAATGCTCAAAATAGCACTCAAAAAAAGTATGTATTTTTTTTGCATAATAAATTTTTGGAAGTACATCCGTTAAATGAACTCCATCCTAAATACGGACCAGCGGCATATACAGCGATTTTAGAAAAACTTCAATCTACAAATTCTGTCATACTATCTGAAAAAAGAAAGCCCGGCACTGATCCCAAGATATATGCAAAAAAGTTGATTCTTAAAATTGACAGCTTACACAACGGTGGAGTTCCTTATGACCATATTTCAATTGTTGGAACATCTCAAGGAGGCTATATAGCTCAATACATCTCCTATTATGCTAAAAACCCAGATTTGAAATTTGTTTTTATTGGCTCAAGCTTTAAAAATGATTCGATGAATGAAGATCGAAAGTTTCAGCTCTATGGGAAGATTTTATCGATTAATGAAAAATCAGACGTCGGCGCTGAGTTATTATCAAGGCAACTTAGGTTTAAAAATTCTGATTTGAAATCTTTTAAAGAAATTATCCTCAACACAGGTCTGGAACACGGCTTTCTGTTCAGGGCATTAGACGAGTGGATAATGCCTACCAAAGCATGGATAAACAGTAATAACCTATAAATTGATACTCATGAAAGAAGTAAAGTCACAATCTTTTGTCAGATGGTTCGACCGACAATTTGATTCAAACACAGGCTCGGAATATTTTGACGAATATCTAAAACTCCTTGAAGATTTTCCGGCTGTTTTAAAGGAAGTTTTGAAAAATTGTCCTATAGAAGTTTCAACCCGCAAAATGGGAGATAAATGGTCTGTCAATGAGAACATAGGACATTTAATACTTTTAGAAGATCTATGGCGAATCCGTTTTAGAGATATAATGGAAGGAAAACCGGATATGTCCCCTGCTGATTTAAACAATACAGCAACTGATCAATCTTCTTTCAACAAAATGTTGGTTGAAGAACTTATTAAGGATCTGGTCAGCGAGAGAGAAAAAACAATTGTAATGCTTCAGAAATTGAGTGAAGAAGACTTATTGAAGACAAGTATGCATCCGAGATTACAACAACCCATGAATATCATTGACCTGATGCATTTTGTTGCAGAGCATGATTTGCATCATTTGCATGCCATACAGTCAATAATAGGAAACATGGAAAACATATAATTCTTTTATTAATAAAAAGACCGATTGGTTTATTATATAAATATAAAAACAACGTATATGACAAAACTATCGATATTAGATTACCTAAATAAATTGATAAAAAGTGAAATTACCGGCGACATGCATACGCAGATGCATTACCCGACACCAATATCAAAAACATTAGGCATAGACATTATAGAAGTTGGTTTAGGTACAGCGACCGTACAGATCAATACAACAAAAGACAAGCACAGTAACCAACAGGGAACCATCCACGGAGGCCTGCTTTGTGAACTGGCAGATGCAGCCATCGGAACCGCACATTCTACTGTTGTTCTGGAAGGCGAAACTTTTACATCTGTAGAATTGAAAATCAATTTTTACCGGCCCGTTTTCGAGGATATACTTATTGCCAAAGCATCACCTTTACATAATGGAAAAAACTTAAGTCATTATCGATGTGATATTTTTCGCAGTGATGGTAAAATAGCAGCTATGGCAACGAGTACAGTCATCACTTTAAGAGGTGATAAAGCGAAAGGACGGTAATGCAGTTCTTATTATACAACATTATATACAGAAATATTCATGAATAAAACGGTCTTTAAAAGCCCTGAAGGAAAAAACAAAATTATCCGGGCTTACGACGAGGCGATAAGGAATTCGTCATTGAATTTGAAAAGCAATGTGCTGAAAACAACTTTTGGTGACACCCATTTTTTGGAGGCCGGAAGTCAACATCAAGAAATTGTCATCTTACTGCATGGCGCATCTTCTAATGCAACGTCATGGCTATCCGACATAGCCGAATATTCAAAACAATATAAAGTCATAGCAATAGACATTATCGGAGAGGCAGGAAAGAGTGCAGAAACCAGACCTTCTTATGAAACAAAAGATTTCGCAGAATGGCTAAAAGAGATTTTCGACAGACTCAACATCAGCAAGGCAAATATAGTCGGATTATCGCAAGGAGGATGGTTGGCATTGCGTTTTGCAACAAGTTATCCTGAATTAGTTGACCGGCTGATTTTGCTGACGCCTGCAGGAATAGTTCCTACCAAAACAACATTTATCATAAAAGCCATCCTCTATTCCCTTTTGGGAACAACTGGACGTATCAGGATCAATAGACTGGTCTTGGGAAGCCAGCGTGTAGATAATAAGATTATTTCATTTATGGATTTAATACAAACCAATTTTAATGCGAGAATAGAAAAAGAATATATTTTTTCAGATGACGAACTCAGTCGTTTGACTATGCCAGTGTTATTCATCGGCGGAGAGCAGGATGTAATACGCTCTACTCAGGAAATTGCCGCTAGATTGCAAAATATTATCGAGGACTTTACCATAATAACCATTCCAGAAATGGGACATGTTTTGGCTGGATTAGCACCACGAATATTCCCTTTTTTAAACAAAACAAAACGCTAATTAATTGCACTACTCTGATGAATACACAAATTAATGCCAGTCACCTCAAGATTCCATTTGATAACCTGGAAATCTACATTCTTTCCGATGGATACTTTGATATAGGATCGTATCAGCCTATTATTGGAACGGATGCAATACCTAAAGATCTTCAAAAAGAGCTCAACCGACTGCATTTACCTGCCGATATCTACGAAGCTCCTATTAATGCCATGCTTATCCGAAAGAATGAACAATTAATACTTGTAGATACAGGAGAGGGCTTTTATGATAAAAAAAATGCAGGCAAAATATCCGTTTGGATACCTTGTAGAAATTTGGATTAGATTATACGTTTGCTCGTATTTTCAAAACTAGGTGGCAAGTAAAGATTTTTTTAAAGTATAAAATGAGTTTGATTACGTAGTTTATCAGCTAACGATATGGGCATGAGATGGGTTCACTATATAAACTAAATTGTATTATATGAACAAAAACTTAATATCGCTAGAGGTGCATCAAGGTATGCCAATCATTGCGCTCGCAATCGTATCACCAGAAGGGCCAGAGGACTTGCCCAACGAGGTTCCCGATAGACCGGAAGAACAGCTACCGGAAAACGACCCTAATGAAGCTCCTGAAGTAGCTGACAAAGAGGACCTGGGATTCGACGAGGAAGTAGGTATTGAAGGAGAAAATGCATTCCCGGGCATTAATGAAAAGGAAATCGATCAAGAAATTGGCGAACAAGAGGAGGCCAATGACGCAGAAGGCATTCCAGTTCAGCCTCCGACAGCTCCTTCTGACGTTGATGAAAATATCATTTAAGAAAGCTCTCATTATCGGAAAGAAATAATAGGGCTAACATATCGTTAGCCCTTTTTGGCTATTGTGCTCTAATTGTCAGTAACCATTATATTAGTCCTATTTCGGATACGTTCTCGGGCGATTCTGAATAGCTTCCCACCCAATGGAACCACCTGACTTACGGTATTAAAGAATGACAATTATATCCTGAGGTGATATGAAGTTATTGTATTAAACTTTTTTGAAACGCAAATCGAACAAGGTCGGCTGTATTCTTCGTATTAGTCTTATCGATGAGCTGTTGTCGGACTCCTTCAACAGTTCGTTTGCTCAGGAATATCTTATCAGCAATCTCAGCATTTGTTAAACCGTGGGCAATAAGTTCAAGAACATTTAATTCTCTTTCGGTGATTTCATAACGCTGACAAATGATTTCTTTGTCAAGAAGCACTGGTTGATTAATTTGCCATTTATCCAATAATGACAAGCCAATTGACGTGGATAAATATCTCTTTCCTTGACAAATCTCAAGTAAACCACTCAGAAGTTCATTATAATCTGAATTTTTTGATAAATAACCCAACGCCCCGGCTTTGAAGGCCTCCAAGACAGTGGCGTGATCATCAACCATAGATAGAACTGCAATTATTACATCTGGAAACATGATTTTCACCTTGGTGATCAATGCAATCCCGTCCATTTCTGGCATAGTGAAATCAGTAAGGATCAAATCTGGAAGTTCGTTATTTCTAAGATATTCCAGCGCTTGCATCCCATTATCAACCTCCCCAATCACATTAATATCTGCGTGTGAATTAAGTAAAAGCCTTAGGCCGCTACGCACTAGAATATGGTCTTCAACAAGTAATATCTTATACATGTAACAAAATTTTATAATAACAGTCAAATTTTATCCTCAATTTGCTTGCCACTTTCCGAGCGCTCTTGCCTAGATTAGCGCTATTAGCATAATAAATTTCTTTTTGTGATTTTTACGTATCGGCTCAGTATTTTTAATCTATACATTGCAGCATTCTACTTAATAAAAACAACTAGTTCAACTAACAGCTATTTTTCGCATTCCTCAACAACTTTATTGCTTAGCTTATCCACCATTTCTGAAATCATCCCAGAACACCTTATAATATTAACCAGTGCTTTTTGTTTAAACTCTTCGGGCATATTTTGGTTCTGTAAAATCATCTGAGCGGCAAGCTGGATACTGGCCGAGGAATTCTTAATATCATGGATTAGCAAAGAAACAGGACAGCGGCTCGAACTTCCTGAGAAAGTAGATGTTCCGGAAGAATCTTTGTAAACTATATTCGCAGTTGATTCTCTAATTTCAAGATAGAGCCTTTTCTTTAATCCGTATGCGATTATGTCATAGGCCTTATCGTTAATCTTGATACTTCCAATATAGAGCTCCGCATAATTGGAATAAACCTTATGACTAAATTCTTCCCAATTCAAAGTCATCGAGGGACTAAGCATCTCCATTATTTTTTCAGGAGCTAATCCCCAGATATCATTAATCTTAACGCCCAATAAATCACAGGTATTTTGAGAGACGGCAATACAAGAGTTCCTTTCAAAAACAAACAGATTAACGGAGAACTCCAGGGCATCCCCTGCAGCACATTTTTCTTCTTGACCGGTTACTTTCTTCATTAATATTGAAATTTAAAATCAATATGACTCTGATCCCGAAGTAGGATCCAGCATCAGCACTCGCAAGTAACCAATTTAACAAATTTCTAGTATAATTCAGCAACGCTTCTTCTCACGTGCACCTAATCAATAGATTAAATTTTAGTAAGTGAATAATTATTAGAGAATGTTTTAAGGGAATTAGAAATGTGACATCGCTAAAATATTAAAAACGACTATACAGATAAAATTTTGTATTTTTATTATGTTCATTAAAATCAATTCATTTGCGCTGCGGAATCCTTCACAAGAATCAATCTGCCGATGTAAATAAAAAAAGTGATATGTTAATAGAAAGGGATGAAATGGTGAGGCTGTCAGATGCAATTTCAGATATGCTTATAAAGGAAGACTATCGACATACAGATGTCATGGGAATAACACACGAAAAGCTGATTAAATATTCAGAAAAAATAGCATTGCTTTATGATGTAGATGAATCAATCCGTGGCGCCTTTCACGATGAAGATACCTTAGATCACTTTAAAATGTTATTAAAATTTGATATTGCATACAAAACTAGATTTCAGAAAGAATAAGACTGGTAGGACATCAGACCAGTTGAATCTTTTTAATCAAACAATAATCGAACTCATCAAGTTCCTATTTCTTTTTTTTAAGGAAGAAATTATCCGTCAAATTTTTAAAAACAGAATCTTTTTCTTTTTGATAAGAAGATTGCGTCTTCTCTTTTGTGTTTTTTAGCCTGCCATTTATCCTTGTTTTTTAAATCTTTCACCTATTAAATGATTTATAAAATTTTAGGACTTTTTACGCCTTATACAACGTATTTTTACCTGAGTTTTTAAGGTTTTATTTCTATACTTTTACTCCAAAAACATTTACCTTTATTACAGCTCTATGAGTCCCGAAGAAACGATAGAACGATTAGAAAAAGAAAACAGAGACCTAAAACAACGGGTCTCCGAGCTGTCAGAGTTTATCGAGAAGGCTTCGATTTCGCTGCACTGGGTTAATAGCGATGGCATTATAATTTGGGCCAACCAAGCTGAACTGGATCTGCTTGGTTACACCTATTCAGAGTATATCGGCCAGCCAATCAAAAATTATCATGCCGACCAGAACACAATCAACGATATACTAAGCAAGCTGGCCAACAATGAGCGTATCGATGACTATCCGGCTATCCTAAAATGCAAAAATGGAGATAACAGACATGTTGTTATAAATTCTAGCGCCTTGATGAAAGACAACGAATTTATGCATTCTATGTGCTTTACCAAAGATGTTACAGAAGCCGTGACCGCTCAGCTAAGAAAAGATCAGCTCACAGAGATAGTAAAAGAAAAAGAGGAAAGGCTCAGGCTCGCTCTTGCTTCCACAGGCCTGGGAACCTGGGACTGGAATTCCGATAATGGAATGGTGCATGTTTCTGAAAAGGCGCAGCAGATATTGGATCTCCCTTCAAATACTGAATTCACCGATACACTGATTGATCTTGTACACCCTGATGACAGGAATGCGGTCATTGAGCAGATCAGAACTTTAAGTCAAGATAGCGCTGACGCCCAATTTGAGTTTACATGTAGAATTGTAAAACCACAGAATTATTCAATTTCCTATATCAAAGTTCAGGGGTCAGCCTATTTTAGCGCCGCGAGAAAATCCAGAAGGATCATTGGGGCAATCATGGATATCACCGACCAAAAAAAAGCCATTCAAAAAAGCGCGGAAATGGCCGCTATCGTAAGTTCGTCTTATGATGCTATCATCGGAAAAACGCTCGAAGGTATAATAACAAGCTGGAATGATGCGGCGTCCACGCTATTCGGATATACGCCTGAGGAGATGATCGGCCAGCCAATTTTAAAATTGATCCCACCCGATAGGCATCAGGAGGAAGATTTTATTCTGGGCCGGATGCGGCTTGGGCACTCGATCAAGCATTTTGAAACAGTCCGCCTGACGAAGTCCGGGAAATTAATTGATTTATCATTGACCATCTCTCCTATTAAAAACGAACTGGGTGAAATTATCGGTGTCTCCAAAATCGCGCGGGATATCACAGAAAAGAAGCAGGAGGAAAAGAGGAAGAACGTTTTCATCTCCATGGCAAGTCATGAGCTCAAAACCCCGCTAACCAGTGTATTGATGAGTGCCCAAATTATGCAGCAGCACAAAGATAGATATGGCGAAAAAAGCGCGATGCTAGGCACTAAAATTGAAGGGCAGGTTAAAAAGATGATGGTGATGATTCAGGATTTTCTTAGCGTCGCAGAAGTTGACGAAGGTAAATTACAACTTAACCAATCCTGTTTCGCTCTTGAAAAATTAATGAAAGAATGCATCGATGACATGAGATCGGAATACCGCAAGCATGACTTCACGGTATCCTGTGATCCTTCGATTCACATATTTGCAGATCGGCCGAAAATTGATCAAGTGTTGGGAAACCTTTTAAGCAATGCTGTTAAATATTCGCCATTAGGCGGGATCATTGATCTAGGGGCGGAAAAACTGGGTGAGAATATTCGAATTTACGTTCGTGATCAGGGAATGGGTATAGATGAAAAACATGCCAGAAATATATTTAAAGCATTTTACCGTGTCGACAATTTAAATACCTCAAATATTTCAGGATTTGGAATTGGCCTATATGTGGCTTCAGAAATATTGCGCAGCCATGGCAGCCGTATCGAGGTTAAAAGTAAGAAAGGCAGTGGATCAACTTTTTATTTCGACCTTCCTGCAAGGATATCTACCATCTCCTAAGGTCATAATTACATGCTCTTTAAACCTATTAGCGTTTGGTGCTGTTCTAAGGAGAAACGGTAAAGATGGTATTCACAGTTTACGCAGAGCATCATTATCAGGGGCGAAATATTCCTCTATTAGCAGTATTCATCCTTGTAAATACTGACAAAAAAGTAATGTGTCACAAAGATTCCAAACAGATTGTGGAGAAGTATATAATCGTCAACAATAACGGCGATACTTAGGAGGGCCGGAATCATTAGTAGGATCACCCCAACAACTAGCACTATCATTCTCCAGCAGTAGAGGCTATGGATTTATTAGAAATTTCCAAACGATATGCATTCTAAATGTGTCCATTTTAAAAAAAACTAGAATTATGGCAACATCGAATCAGAATGCAACACAAATGCCAAATGAGCATTTACATGAATTATTCGTGGACGAATTAAAAGATATTTTAGGAGCAGAAAAACAGCTTCTCAAAGGTTTAAAAAAGTTAAGTAAGGCAGCAGAAAGCGATCAGCTTAAAAAAGCATTTGATGAACATTATAATCAGACGGAAGGACAGATTGAACGGCTGAAAGAAGTGTTTTCCTCGTTGGGAATTCCCGCTCGTGGCAAAAAATGTAAAGCTATGGAAGGTCTTTTAGAAGAAGCAGATGAAATTATAGAAAGCTTTGAAGGAGATCCGGCGCTTGATGCGGCATTAATTTCCGCTGCACAAAAAGTGGAACATTATGAGATTGCCAGCTATGGATGTCTGGTGACTTTCGCTAAATTGATGGAACATACCGAGGCTGAACAGTTATTACAAGAAACACTGGATCAGGAGAAACAGACAGATAGTCTGTTGACTGAAATAGCAATCTCAGGCGTTAACGAGTCCAAATCATAGATAATAAATTACTTAGAATTCATGCCGATAATTTTATCGGCATGAATTCGTTAAAATCGTATATCAACAATTCACTGCCACTGTCTGATACTTCCTCAAACGATCCCGGATAGCTTTTCACAATTCCCTTGGAACCGACCTAAATTAGGGCTGAAAAGTCTGAATTAAGATTTTCATAAAAATATTGATCTTTTGTTTTTCGAGTATATCACTGTTTCACTGCTTCAAGGTGATGATTGAGCACATCAATATAAAGAACAGTTATTCCTGTGCTTTCTCTGATCTCCAGTAAAAGATTATTGGTCCACTTTTCTACCCGCGAGCTTCTTTTCCACACCATCAAAAATGATAAAAAATGCCATTCAAAAAATATAACTTTTTGAATAACTCTAAGTTCAAGGCTATACAATGACTGGAACTTGTGATCGTATTTCAAAAGTAAAGTAATATATTTAGTATAAAATACTGCTACATGAACAACCAGAAAAAAAAGGGGCCGTTCAACTTGCGTAGATTTTTGTTTAAAGCGCTAACCTGGATGGGGATTGGTGCATTCATCGGAATGATAACAGCAGGCTCGGGCGGTATGATTCCGGATAGCTGGATTCCGTTTACCATTTTCGGATTTATTGCGCTAACGTTTTTGTGGGCTATAGTTTTCACGCGTGGACTAACCTCGAAAATCACGAAAATGACCGCAAACGGTGAAAATATAGGAGGTGGAAATGCCCGGCGGGTTCCTGCACGGGTTGAAAAACTGGAAGAGGCTGGTTTGGTGGTCAATAATTTTAATCATCAATTCAAATTCACTCTTACTGTTTTTCCGGATTCCGGAGAGCCTTATCAAACCACCATTCGCCAATTTATCACGATGGGTGAGTTACCCAATTTCTACACCGGACGGTTTGTGGCTTTTATTGAAGACAAGGAAAATCCGGGTTACGGTATAATGGAAATCAGTCCGAATGAAGCGTGGCGTGATAAGGTCTACGATGCCGCAGAAAAATTCAAAAATGTTAAAGCCCAAAAGGTGTATCCCGATAAAGGCTCGTCTATTTTTGAGACTGAAGTTGGCAAAGTCTCCGGTCTGCGTCTGGCGTTTGGCATTGTTCTTTCACTGGCCTTTTTAGGTCTCGGCTTTTCATTTCCTTTTGCCCTGTCGGGCAATTTTGACCAACTGATTACTGACGTTCGCGATTTACCAAAAACTTTAACGGGGCAAAATATAGGGAATTTTGACAACAAAAATCTGGATAAAGCCTATCAAAAAGCCATTGGATACATCGGCAACCGAAAAGCAGAAAAAATACTGATTTACGATAAATTTGTAGTCTTGGGTGTAGAAGCCGAGGGGCAAAAAAATGCCTACGATGATGTTACGCTGCGTGGTAATTCCGCTGAAGTGAGCCCAAATTCCGGCAGTAGCTTGGTAAACCCTGAGCAGCTGTTTACCGCTGATGAAACCTCTTTGCCCATTCTTAAGAAAGCACTTGCCGAAAGCCTCAAAAAATACGATGTCAAAAACCTCACTTATGTCGGTTTTAAGAAACAGATGACCATAAATATAGACAAGAATTTAGAAATAGACATTGATGCTTTGGCTAAAGACCCCGCAAAAGCCCATGAAATGATCACGCGCAAAGCACTAAAACAACGTATGGTTATTTCTATGTATTTCAAAGATCCATACAATTCCACAGTACTTAACTTTGACGGCACTACTGGTGAAGAAATTAAGTAATGGATAATGTGGAAGCCGTGTTGAGTCTACTGACACAACCAGTCTTTAACAAGTTTGGTCAAACCTTTATATAACTACTTCCCAACAGAAATTAGCTATTTTGCCAGTTGATCGTACCGGCTTTTTTCCTATATTTAACCTATAAATTTCAGAAGAAATGACAAAAAAGAAGGCTGTGCTTATTCAGGATAATGAAGATATCTTGAATCTAATGGATGAAGTCTTAGTTGATGAAGGTTTTGAGGTGATTCCTTCGCTTACAACAGAACCGATTGAAGAACTTACAGATATTGACCCGGATATCGTTATCGTGGATGACCACATCAGAGGCGACAAAAAGGGATCAGAAGTGATCAAGGAAATCAAATCAGACCCTGAAACCGAAGATGTTTCATCTGTTCTGACATCAACGGCCAACAATATCGAAAAAATTGCAGCGGAATGTAAAGCTGACGATTTTATCCAGAAGCCTTTTGATCTGGATCACATGATCGAAGTGGTCAAGAAAAATAGCGACTGATCGGATCTGACAATAGATTTATGCCTAAAGGTGTGTAATATCTCCCAAGCATTTGCTGGCCTTGATTGTTTTTTTCGCATGTCATTATCAATCTCCCCAATTACCTTTGAATATGAGCTCAATTGAATGAATTCCGGAACTCCAGCGGTGAAATATTTGTTTTTGCTTTAAACAGTTTATTGAATGACTGGGCGTGCTCAAAGCCTAATTCGTAGGCTATTTCACTTATGGTAAGTTCAGTTGTGGAAAGTCTTTCTTTGGCTTTTGCGATCAATTTTTCATGGATAATCTGCTGAGTGGTTTGTCCTGTAAGCGATTTAAGCAGTCCCCGCATGTATTGTGGAGACATATTAAGCTTTTCGGAGAGAAGCTGCACCGTAGGTAAACCATGCGCCATATCTTTTCCTTCAAAATAATCCGAAAAAAAATTTTCCAGCTTCTCCAAAAACTGATGGTTGGCTTTCTTACGTGTTATAAACTGGCGCTGATAAAAACGCTCGGTGTAATTAAATAGGGTCTCCAATTGAGAAATGATAATGTTTTGGCTGAACTGATCTAAATTGCTCTGATATTCGTGCCTAATATTTTCGATTATCTGCTGCATTTTTTGTTCCTCATCTTCGGATAAGAACAGCGCTTCATTCACCGAATAATCAAAAAATTCATATCTTTTGATTGAAGTCGAAAGCGCCGTATTCCAGAGAAGGTCCGGATGGATCATCAGCATCCATCCGGACGGATTTTTTCCTTGCTCTTCACGTATTACACTTAAAACCTGATGTGGTGCCATGCAGAACATCAATCCTTCATCAAAATCATAATCATTCTGTCCATACCGGTACTTGTGTTCCATGTCACGTTTTACCGAAATCATATAAAAATCGAAAAGCAGACTCTGTTTTCCGACCTGTGCAGGCTCGGTCATATCTTCAAAATTGATCACACTAATCAGCGGGTGCTTCGGTCCCGGCAGACCGCGCAGTTTGTGAAAATCGGAAATAGTCTTAATTCGAATCGGCTTATTATCGGACATGGAATGATGTGCTTTTATATGTAAAAGATAAGAACAAAAATACAGATTATCGGTTATCCGAAAAATAATATGAACCTTTTAGATCTTCCTGCAAAGTGGGATGTAGCGGTTTCCAGTCCAGCGCATTCCTTGTCCATTCACTTGAAGTGGGGTTATCAAGCGCTGCAAAATGCATAAACCAAGAGAAATGCAGCTCCGCTTCCTGTGAATTTATAGAGACCAATGGAATAGCTAGACGCTCCGCAATTTCAGAGGCTATATTCTTAAGCTCAATTCCCTCTTCCGCTACTGCATGATATCTGGTTCCACTGGCAAATGGTTTTTCCAGTGCCAATCGGTAGAGCCTTGCCGCATCCAGCCGATGCACAGCTGGCCAGCGGTTATTTCCGCCGCCAATAACCGCTGAAACTCCTTTTTCCCTTGCTATTTTGATAAATAGCGGAACAAAACCGATTTTATCTCCTTCACCATGCACAGATGGCGATAATCTAATAACGGCGACACGCACGCCTTTCGCGACCTGATCGTCCGCGGCATTTTCAGTTGCAATCCGCGGATGCGGGTGATTGACGCTACGGTCCTGCTCAGTTGTGATGCCATCTTTTGAAAAGAGTGCAGTGCCAGAAGTGATGATAAAGGGTTTATCCGTTCCGACAAGAGCATCTCCTATTGCTCCGATCACTTCTTTATCCAATTCACACATTTCCTGAAAACGTCCAAAATCATGAACAAATCCTAAGTGTATAACAGCATCAGCGGCTTTAGCCCCCAATTTGAGCCGTTCAAAATCAGTAAGGTCACCGTAGTGCACCTCTGCTCCTGCTTCAATTAATTTCTTAGCGGATTCTTCTGATCTTGCAAGTCCAAGAACCTTGTGACCAGCACCTAATAATTCCTGTACTACAGCTGTTCCTACGAATCCTGTAGCGCCTGTAACAAATACTTTCATGTCTAATATTATTTATGAAGCAAAGTTCAGGGTTCGTATACCGTTAAATGTATCCAAAAATAACTTTGTTGTATCCAAAACTTACAATATGAATGCAAAGTTGCTTTCAAATGGATATACTTACGTGGCCATAATGAGGATTATCCTAATCAAAATAAAGGAACGAACTATTGGTATGTAGGAACTGTAGGTCATCTTTTGACGGCAGTACATTCAATCTCGATATCTGCTCCCCGTGGTAAAGAAGTCACTTCAATTGTGCTCCTTGCCGGAAAACGTCCATTGAAAAATTTACTATAAATTGCGTTGACCGTTTCAAAATGATTGAGATCTTTTAAAAAAATCGTTGTTTTGGTGACATGCTTCAGATCGGATTGATTGTCCTCTAAAATCATCTTTAGATTTTCCAGGATCTGAACCGTTTGTTCTTCGACACCATTTTTCAGTGCATTTGTTTTTGGGTCAAAGCCAATTTGCCCCGATACAAAAATAAGATTGCCATAACGCGTAGAATGGTTATAAGGACCTATTGCTTCTGGCAACCTGTTATGTTTTATGGCTATGATCTCCTTTTTTGTGCCGCATGACAACAGGATCAGTGCGAGGGAAAGTATGACAAGTCTGTGCATTTTAGGTAATTTAAATAGTAAAAATGGGGTTAGCTATTGACTAACCCCATTCTGTAATTCGATTATTTTTTGATGAAGTTTAATAATTCGCTATTAAATTTATCCAGCTCTTCGATGAACAGCGCGTGACCGCTTTTTTCGAAAGGAACTAAAGTTGAGTTTTTAAGGAGGTCATCCATCTGTTCTGCAAGATCAAAAGAACAGATTTTATCTAACTTACCGTGCAAGATCAAAGTAGGGATTGTAATCTTCTTCAAATCATTGCGCAGATCGCTATCTCTTAAAGTTTTTAATCCTTCAGCCATTGCATAGGGTGAGGCCTGAGCCTGGATGCCTCCTAACCAAACGCCGTGACCTTGGGATACGCTATTTTCATTGGCTGGAAATATCTTACCGAAAGTGGCGAATAATTCCGGACGGTTCGTGTTGTTCAGGTGGATCAATCCGTTAACGTCTTCTTTGGTCCACAGGCCGTAGTTAAAGTCTGCCCGTTTTGTCCAGATTGGTGCCGCTGCGCCAAATAATGCCATTTTTGAAACGTGTGCCGCATTATATTTGGCGACATAGTGAATCACTGTGGCCCCCCCCATCGAAAATCCGCCGATGGTAGCATTTTTAATATCCAATTTGTCCAAAACAACTTTGATATCATCGGCAAACACATCGTAATTATATTTGCCTCCCGGTTTGTCAGAGAGCCCGAATCCTCTTAAGGTAATACCGATCACACGATAGCCTTTTTGGATAAAATCAGCATATTGATATTCGTACATGGCGTCGCTCAACGGCCATCCGTGAATCAAAACAATTGGTTCTCCCTCACCAAGGTCCGTCACGTGAAGTTTTACATTTTTCTCTACTTCAATATATTCTTCTCTTCCAAAAGATGCTGGTGTTCTTTTAGCTTGTGCTAAAACGGTATTTGAAATGAATGTTGTCAATAATACGACTGCCAAAATTAAATTTTTCATGATCTTTAACTATTTATTGTTGTTGTTATTTTTTGATACTACAAAGTTGCTCTTATTCTATAGGCCTTACAATGGACAGCTTTCGCTTTGAATTGCACTTTTTGCCTCTTTAACTTTATCCCTTTATAAAAGATAGTATATCCGCATTGATTACATCAGCATTGACGGTGGGCATGCCATGAGAGAAACCCGGATAAATGATCAGTTTACTATTCTTTAACAGCTCCGCTGCTTTAACAGCAGTAGTTGAATAGGGTACAATTTGATCATCATCCCCATGGAGGACCAAGACGGGCACTTCTACACTTTTTAGATCGTCTGTAAAATCAGTTTCCGAAAATACCGCGATACAGTCATATTGTGCCTTGATACTGCCCATCATTCCCTGTCTCCACCAGTTGTCTTGGATTCCTTTTTTAATGTCAGCACCTTCCCTGTTGTAACCGTAGAATGGAACAGTCAGATCCTGATAGAACTGCTGTCTATTATGCAATGTATTGTGGCGGATGTCGTCAAAAACTGCGAGAGGCACTCCGTCAGGATTATTGCCATCAGCAATCATGTAAGGCGTAATCGCACTGATTAAAACCACTTTGGATACCCGGTCCTTCCCATATTGTGCAGCATATCTGATCGCTTCGCCACCGCCAGTGGAATGACCTACGTGGATAACATCCTTTAAATCCAGGAACTCTACCAATTCTGCAACATCAGCCGCATAGGTGTCCATATCATTTCCTTTATCGGTTTGGGTAGATCTACCGTGCCCTCTTCTGTCATGGGAGATCACTCTAAATCCTTTTTCAAGGAAGAACATGATCTGTGCATCCCAGTCATCGGATGATAATGGCCATCCATGATGGAAAAATATTGGCTGTCCTTCGCCTAAATCTTTGAAATAAATTTCTGTTCCGTCTTTTACTGTAAATTTGTTCATGTCTTTATTATTTAATTGTTGTTTTCTTTGTTATTGCAAAGTTGGGCTAATTTTGAAGGCGCATCAATGGATGGTTTTCGCTTTGAATTGCACTTTTTGCCCAATAAGAGTTTATTTACCTACGGAACAGGATATTTTTGAATGGCAGGGAGGCATAAACATAAAAAAAGCACAACCGATTGGCTGTGCTTTTCATGAAAATATATTGGAGGATTTGTTCTTAAAACTGTTTTCTAAAACTGGTGGGTGATATTCCCGTATGTTTTGTAAAAAAACGAACAAAATAGGCATCGTCATCGTAATTCAGTGTGTATGCAATCTCCTTGACATTCATCTTGGTATGGGCCAAAAGGCGTTTGCTTTCCAGTATGATGCGGTTTTTTATAATATCATTGGGTGTTTCTTTACTGACCAGGCTTATTTTTTTACTGAGATTTTTTGGTGTAACGCAGAGCAGGTCTGCATAATCGGCAACGGTATGGAGCGTCTTAAAATGCTGTTCGACCAACTTGCTGAATTTTCTTATAAACTGGACATCGGCCTGCTGTACATTATCCGCTAATTGATGCTGCTGTTTCCAGATACGAGTGGATTTAAGAATGATAAGCTTTAATAAGGTCCGCAGCATTTCTTCTGTTCCTGAGTCCTCATTTTTTAATTCCGCCTGAATATCGCTGATGATTTTCTGTATTTCAGCCGACTGCTGCTCATTGAGGCTGATAAATGGAATTTCAAACACATTGTTATATAGAATACCGTCGCAAGCGACTTCGTGGTCGTGTATTTCTACGCAATAAAAATCCCTATTGAAATGCATCAATTGACCACCAACAGTTTCGCAGGGCTTTAAAATAACATGCGGATTGATGAATAGCAAGCTGTCTGTTGTCATCTTCATCTCCTGAAAATCAACCTGAATGATCGCTTTTTGCGGAATAAAGAGCACCTTGATATGCTCGTTTATTTTAGTTAGTGAATCACTTTGAACGGAAGATTTGCTAAATTCTAAATTGCCAAATTTTTTAAATGAAAATTCCTTGATCATATAGGACGTATAAGATTACGATGAAATGTCGCTATTAAAATTATGCCGTAAAAATAAGGAATACAAATAACAGTAATTCGACTTAGACTTCATTTTCAATAAATGATCGCCTTAATTAAGGTCAGATCAGATAATTGAACAAAGAGATTAGCTCATTTTTTTGCAAAAAGGCATATCTAAACAGCTAAATTTCAGGAAATACCGAACTAATTGTAATAAACTGTAATTACCCTACGTAAAAAAGTACGATTGTTGACTTTTTATGGCCAAAAATAGCACTTAAACTTAAAATCCAACTACATGAGAGCTCATAGGCGATATATTGCTTTTACCGTTACGAAAAAAACAAATGCAATCAGTAGTGAGTTCGCTTCTACACAAAAAACTTACTTCTTAATTTAAGTAAAGGTTGATCCTTTCTTACGATATAAGTAGCCAGTTCGGAAGCCCTAACTTTTCCGATATTCTTTGCGGAATAGTACTTTCCTGCTGGAACAAAAAGTACTTCACTAGGCTTCAGTAATATCACATTTTAGGGGTCGTTTTATTCATAATATTCGATCTTTCTTTTTATTAAAATTCCACCTTCAAATTCGTCTTTAGGATTTCTTTTAATAATCTGCTTTTGTTCAATCCAATTTTCATAATTATCATAAATATATGAATAGGTTGATGATTGTATGGTAGGGCTTTCTTCAGATCTGCTTATTTCTTCTTCTATATCGCCATGTGAATTGTATTTATAATTTTTTGTTTCTTTAAAATAAGAAGAATTTAGCTCGATTGGTTTATTAGAGTTGTCATATCTGATATCAACAACCCCTGATATATTGCCATCAAAATTGTCAGTTTTTTCTTGAATCATATTTTTATTCCGATCATATATTTTAGTGACAATAGAAACTAACAAAAACTCTTTTTTTGTTTCGTCGTATTCATAACGTTTTACTGTTTCGTCATTTTCATTATAAAAATAATCTGTGTATGCGCTAAATTGATTCAGATTTAACCTATTGCCTTCGTACCGGTTTTCAATCTTCTTTGTCAATTGTTTTTGTTCATTATAAGAGAACAAAATCTCCCCATATTTGTCCCCTGTAACTGTGCCAATTAGTTCTATTTTGCAGAGTTTTCCTTTTTCATAGATATATCTTTCATTTAAATTGTAATTATTTTTATTCTTGCTTTTGTCAAACTCTACGATATAGATATTTGAAACCGTACCATCTAAATTGTACTCTTTATATTGATCCAGTCCTTGCATGTCGATTCTGTTAATAGGTCGCCCCGCTATTCCATGGTAGGTTATTTCCTCTGTTTTTATCTGGGGTTTAGTTTTCTGTGTGCCTTGTCCAAAAGCAAAAACGTACAGTAAGAACATTGACATAAATGCTGTTATTTTTTTTCTCATATCGTATTTTTTATGACCTATTCCTATATATAGTCTCGCCAAACAGTACACCAAAGCTAAATTCACCATTTTTAAAATAGCGCGAGCTCGCTACCGAACTTCAATTACTTGACCCACCCTCACTTATGTAAATATACAGCCGGTCTTTTTGGTATGAAAGGCTATTTTATAATTCGTAAAGCTATATTTATTATCCGCTATCATTTTTCAATTATCGGGATAGAATCATGGTATAATACTTCTCAATGGGACAAGATTAATGACTAAACCCCTTATGCAGAGCACCGATTTGTAGAGAAAAGATGAGACCGGCTGGAATCTGTTGTGACATTGTCTTAAAAACCTATTGCTACGTTGATTTAGAGAAAAATGAAAAAGATATCTTTTAGAAACTGGGGCTTAATCGTTGATGATAAAATTAAGGTAAGTATTCAAAAGAACATTGCTTTAAACAATACTCGTCAATACAAGTCTTAACATATCTGAATTCAAAAGTATTTTGTCAGGTATAGTATCAAAGCCGACATTTTCGCCAACTTCTGAGAAACCTACTCGATCAGGTTCAAATTGAAAAACGTAGAATTTTTTATTATTCCAAACATCTAGCATTATTGAACCAGATGAAAATTTCATGTACTCATACTTTAGATTATTTTTTTTCAAGAACTCAATCGTATTATTAAACATTATCAAGTAATTCTCCATCGTTATTTCTTTATTAAAGCTCAACTTTTATCAATATATAAACTATCAAATAGCGTTTAAAACCGACTATGATGGAAAAAAATCGATCAAGATCCCTTGCTCTTTAGATTGTGTATAGGTCACTCCGCGGAGGTAATGCATATATTATTCCTTTTTTTTCATTGTCTTAAAAATAAACAGCAATTTGTCGAGATCTTTAGTTGATTTTGCTTTGCCAAACATGTGAACTAATTCATTCCACCCCTCGCCACTTTTACTATACATTATGCTTTGAATTGAATAGTCTTCATTACAGTTATAAATGGTCCAACTTACATCTTGATCAAATATTTCAATTTTCAGATGCTCAGTTTTACAACTTCTGCTTTTAGCTGGAAATTGGCTAGGATGATTACCGAAATATAAGCCTCCCGAGAAACCTGTATGATCTGTAGTGTCAGCAGGATAAAAATGGTAAACGGAAAAATCTTCTCCATTGGTTTCATTCATAGCATAATCTGTGGGTAAAGAAATAGAATACTTGCTTCCCCCTAATTGCCTTTCTTCCAATGGTTTTATAAAAGTGGTATCCACCGAATGATCCACAGATTTATGATCATTATTTTGTCCGAAGCTGGTCAATGTTAATATTGTCAGCAAGACAATCATTGTCAATTGCATCTTCATAACTTGGTTGTCTTTGTAAGGATTGATGACTCTAAATTTTATACTTCATGACCTAGCATATGACTCACCTCTCCTGGATCTGCATAAGTTCCTGACATTTTTTACCGGCAAACTGTTCGTAATCTATTCTCATCGTTATGTATCGATAGTTTCTGCTGCACGGTTATACCTGCAGGTTATTGCATAAGAAAGAAAAGGCCGCTTAGATACTTTCCGAGCGGCCTTGAAATCCTATATTTTAAATATACCTTATTTTTCTTTAACTATATCTGCCTCTATTCGCTTTACAAAATCAACAGTGACATTCGCCAGGTCTGCAATATCCGAAATCGAAAACTTATTCAAAGACAAGAGGTTTTTTATTACTTCAGTTTTACCCTTAGCTTCTCCCTCGACCATCCCTTGAGCCGCTCCTTCTACTTTTCCTTCTACTCTTCCTTCTGCTCTTCCTTCTACTCTTCCTTTAGCTTCTCCCTCCGCTCTTCCTTCGGCAATTGCTTTTTCGCGCGCTCGTTTCAATTGTTCTTCCTGGCTACTTCGGATGCTCTCGGCATCCCATTTATTCCTTAAACTTGCGTTGTACATCTCTCGTTCCTCCGGTTTTAGTTTGCTATACTCTGCTAACTGAAATAACTTTTCAAATATCGGCTTCCGCAGATATCTTGAAAGTCCCTTTAGCGAGGACATGTTTTTGAGTATAAAAAGCCAACGATCCAAATCATTATCTAACTCTGCCTCAGCTTTAACAAAGTTAACCAATTCTACATATATAAAACCCAGATCTTCGTAAAATATTTTACTGTGATCCCGATAACATAGACAAATATCGTGTAAAAAATACTTCTCCTCACCCGCATCAGGCATCGTAAATCCATCCATCAATACAATGATATAGACTTCACTAATTGCATAATTCCAAGCCCTTCGGTTGCCTTTAGGTGCCTGATCCGCTATCAACTTACTGCTGTAGTAAAGCATGCGCTTTTTCAAATTATCCTGCGCCGTGCGCTGCACTTCAATTATAAAACGTTCGCCATTGTCTGCCGTACAGGTCAGATCAAAAATAACCGTACCGATATCCTCTGTATCTCCAACATGCTCATTTTTGTTATAATATAAATCAGCAATGATCTTGCGCCCTCTAAAGAGTTCGTTTAAGAAAGCGATCAGTAGATCTTTATTGGTATCTGATCCAAAAACTTTTTTAAAGCCGTAATCTGTCGTGATATCGATATATTTAGACTGCTTCAATTCACTCATAATATATTGTTTTTAAATTGGTTAACAATACAATTATAAGCAAATTAAAACATTAAAACTAATATTTTTAGTAAAAACATTAGTTTTAAGAATCCGTCTTTAATCTGGTATATCTCCCATATTACACCACGCTATCGGATTGGTAAAAAAACTGTTGGGCTGAGATATTGGTTTGAAAGAATGATTGGTTAGGGAAACCGTAAGAAGACTTTAAAGGCAATTCGTAGATCCCGAATGTTTTGTTTCCGAACTGATCCAGACAATTTTGAAATTATTGGCACTTTAAATATTATTGACTACCTCGACAAAAACGGGAATAGTAGTATGAATATAAGTGGCTGGGAATTAATTAAGGACTTTTTCGCAAATAGAATTAATTCCGTCATGCTGGAGAGAAGACAGAAAACCTTTAAGATCGGTGCAATTATTAAAGATTGCGGGAGGACAACTGGTAGAGCTACCGCCAAAGAAATCTATATAGCTCACCCCTATATCGCTAAAGCAGTGGTACCGATAATAACATTGGCAGCTATTGGAAACTTGGAATTGATCGTGGTTGCTATCACGGCCTGCGACTTTTCAATTGGGCATGATTAATACCCAAGTCCAATATACATCAATTTGCGAGTGAAGAGGTATAAAATGCTGGTTTCGCGTACCGATGTCTAGCATTTAGTTTCTCTGTCTTATTTTACTATTTAATTCTTCTAGTTTCATTTTTGCGGTATTATTAGTTGGAGAAAGTGTCAAGATTTTTTCATAACACTTTTTCGCTTTATCCATATACCCCCTGACTGTGTAGGCCTCGGCTAAGCTATCCCATACATTGATTGATTGCGGATAATTTTTCGTATTCAGCTCAAAAATAGAAATTGCTATATCAGGTAGTTCTCTATCATAAAGGGCAACATATCCAATAGTATTTACAAAACTTTGGTCCGGTTTAGTATCAAAGAAAAGTTCCTTTTTTATTTTTGCACTGTAATTTACTAATATATCGGGGTCTTTTGTTACTTCATTTATATCAATATTATATGGTTCGAAGAGATATCGAAGGCCATAATATGTGGCAGGAATTGTTACTGTTAAATGCTTTTCGTCTTCAAAATATCTGAAGTCTACCTTCAGATCTGGAGATTTATTCTCTTTCAGTAATTTATAAAATTGATTTCCCCATTGATAATGCCTCTTATCTTCCTGCATATTATTGGCTAATGCAATGTATATCCTAGCTTTTAGGTCGACTCGATTCTCCAATACTTCTTTACTTCTTTTCCCAATATAATTATGATCCCAAAACCAAGAGGGGTCGATAAGTAAGTAATAACTAAACAGCTGCGGATTTTCTAATAGGCAATGTAACGCAAATAGTCCACCCAATGAGTGGCCGATAATCATGCTTTGTGGAACGGTTCTGAAAGATTTATTTATTTCTACCATTAATTCATTCTCCATAAAACGCATGAAATCATCCGCTTTTCCGCTACTTTTAAATGCAGAAATATCTTCTTTATCCAAATAATTCAATGAATTTGTAGGAGTAAAATTCTTTGTTCTATCGGTGTTTTCTATTGAAACAATAATGAGCTCAGGGATTTGCAACTTAAGATTTGCATCTGAATGCATTGATTGTGCAATCCCAGACACTTCCAAAAACTTACTCCTATCCCCATCCAAAACATAGGCAACGATATATTTTTTGTCGACATTGTTTTTATAGGAAGCCGGTAAATAAACAGCATAATTTCTGCTTTCATTAAGTATTTTAGAGTTTATCGTATAGCGCTGTCCAACCACTAAAAAATTGTCATGCGATTGCGCAAAAGAGTTGCTAAGGCTAAAAATAAAAAAACAGATTATTGTGGTTATAGTTCGGCCCGTCAGTATAAAGCTGGAAATCATCCGTATTGTTGCCATTAAAAAGGTTAAATAGATCTTATCATTACAAGTAAGCTTTAAATTTATGGAAAAGTTTTAGATTTATAATATCTTCATGCATGATTTTGGGGAAAGAACGCAGCATTCTGTTTGTTCTAAACCTTATCATATTGAAATTCGTTTTTTTATTGCATATTAGCCATCGGAAAATTAGACCATTTGAATTGGTACAACCTATAAAACAAATTGACTATGGAAAGGCCATATAGCGGTATTGCAACCCATTACGAAACTCCGACGGGGTATTCCATTATTGTCCCGGCAAAAAAGCATTTACCTATTATCATTATTTTTAGTTTATGGCTGGTTGGTTGGATACAATCAATTATTTTTTTAGCCCCGACACTTGAAAATTTTTACGCTACCACTGGTGGTTTAAGCTTCGAGGGAATATTTTTTATAGTTTGGTGGATCCTCTCGACGGCAGCTGGCTTATTTGTAATGAAAACGTTAATGTGGTACCTCATTGGAAAAGAAATCATCATAATAGATCGCGAGCAAATAAGTATTGCCAGAAAAAACGATATACTCTTCAGGCATAAGATTTATGATCTACAGGAAGCGAAGAAATTTCATGTTGAGGAAGAACATTTTGAGTTTGTTTTTTGGAACCAGGGTAATAGTTTAGGTATTTTTAGAAACAGGGGCACTATTCGATTTGAATATGGTTTTAAAACCATAAAATTTGCAAATGATATGGATCAAGCTGAGGCAAACCATATCTTGGAATCATTACGTGCGTCGGGCTATCTGACCACCACTAATTTTTGATCTGGCCAGCATTGATTGCGTTGGCATCTGAAAGGGGTCAGAAAACACTAAAGAAATGGAAAATTTAAACGAAAAAGTTTGGTAGTAAGCTGCATTCGATCTTTGATTATCTGTATAAAGGCTATGGCGTGTAAGGTTTTGCAGCTTGACGAAGTGGCGGATAAATTGGACAAAAAATTCAATTTAGTAGTAACGTAGTCGAGTAGTTCCACAAAAGCAAATTATCAAAAAAAGCTAAATATAAAACATATTCGGAGGAATAAAAAGCACAAAAGTTGTATCACTTAATCCACCATTTTGTCTATTTGTCGGATGTTTACCTTCATTTAAGTTATTGATTATTCTTGGCAATGTGGTCAAAACATCTGCGTCGGTTTCATTTTAAGGCAAGGGTAATTATATCATAAAGTCGCGCTACTTAAAAACTCCGCTAACATTATTTCTTTCCGATCTATATGCTTTTAATTGGCAATTGTATCCACACGAGAATAAGTATATGCTTCACGGTTAAGGGCGCCGGCGAGCGGAAAGAGAATAAGAAAACCGGCTGCTGTTGACTCACTCGGCACGACTAAATCACCATGGTTATCTATGGCAAAGCAAATAGTTTTAGTAAAGAATCTATTGACTAATACATAGATCTCAAGGTCGGTATTTCTGAAAGAAACAAAGTTTTGCGGTTCGGGATTAATTTTCCTCGTCCTTTCACGCACAACATTTCCTAAGGTATCAATTAGTTTGAAATGGATTTTATTTTTTTTGGTGAGCTCCAATGAAGTTTTGTAAAGATAGTGCAGGCTATCGGTTTTAAAATAATTTGGTTCGATATAGTTCCATAGACAATATTTATTATTGGCTGCACTCTTCGCTTGGCTGATATGAGTGTGGCCTATTATCTTCTGAGGATAATTATCAAAGATGTATGTCTGCTTCAACCCTACATTCGAAACGCTATGTGCCGCAGCAGTTTGTGCTAAATACTTGGGTGATATGGAAGTGCAAGAGATACACGAAAAAATAGATACCACTGAAAATAGTGCGATGACTAGAGTGCTCATATTGAGATGTTTTTTGATTTCTTTCATAAGCTCTTTTGTTCAATGGGAATTTCATGTAAGAAGTTTTTATTATTTTTTCCATTAAGGAATAACGTTGTAAGGGAAAAAACTGCTATTATGTGACGTCGTGATTAATCTTCCAGGAAAACTTTTTACAGTTATCAAGGTTTTCAAATTCAAATGATTCTATCCAATCATATTTTCCATCCTCATCTTGATATAAAACTAAATTGTCAGCTTTAATATTTTCAATAAATAATGATAATTCTGCAATACGAGCTTCTAAATCATCTAATCCATAACATGGAATATGTCTATGAATATCCGTTTTTCCATTTGGATCTTCAATTCCAATAGTTATTTCAGTATTATATGTTGCAATCCAAATTGAAAATATTCCGGATTCACTTTTCAAATCACAATCAAAAGATCCGTCATCTTGAAATTTTATTGTCTGAGCAAACTGTGGATAATTTCCTTCCAGGAATTTAAGTATTAATTTCGAAAATTCTCTTTGTTCCATTTAGCTTGATTTATAACTATGGCACATAATTCTTAAATATACGCAATTTGCGAAATTAGAAAGTTAATTTTAAAGATGCTTCACGAAGAGTTCTATATGTTCAGCTAAAAGAACTTGAAGAGCACGAATTGGTTGCAAAAGTTATTTACCCAGTTGTACCACCTAAAGTGGAATACAGTCTTACAGAATTTGGGAAGACTTTAATTCCTGTAATTTCTGCTCTAGAAAATTGGAGTGATGAGCATCAATTACTTCCCAACAATCACTTTTCGATGTTCAGTTCCCCATTCGGCCAGGGTATTGATGATTTTTTTTAGCGTCAAACCGTACTCTGTTAGCTGATATTGAACCGTTACGGGTTGCGTGTCGAGAACTATCCGTTTAATGAGTTGATTCATTTCCAATTCCTTTAACTCTTTACTGAGCATTTTATTGGAGATTCCTTTCACATCGTTTAAAATATCAGAAAAACGCCGTTTGTTGTAGTAGCAAACTGACGATATTATTGAGATTTTCCATTTGCCATTCAACACATCCATGGTATCGTGAACAGCCATAATCTGTTTTCTGTTTGTGTCGTTATTCGAGCATTCTATTTCCATAATAAGTTACCTTGTTACCCAAAAGTTACTGTTACTTTTGGTTACAAAGTTACCAAAATAAATTTAATCAATTTAGATTTGCATAGTTAAAGAAATCGATTTCAAAAACAAACAGTTTAAAAAGTCTTGACTAGAATAGAATTTTCGATCATTAAAAATTTAAAAAGATGAATTTCTCAGATAAAAATGTAGTAATTACCGGCGGAAGTGCAGGAATTGGATTAGCTACCGCTAAAACATTTATTGAAAAAGGAGCAAATGTATTGATAACAGGCCGAAATACCGATACCCTTCATGCAGCATCAGGAATTATTAATAGCCCAAAACTGAAGACCTTGTCTTCAGATACGTCCAAACTGGCAGATATTGCGCTATTGGAAGAAACAGTTGCAGCTAGCGGAAACAAAGTGGATGTGCTTGTACTGAATGCGGGAATAGCAAAGCAATATTCAATTGAAGATACAACCGAAGAGGTTTTTGACGACCTTTACAACATCAATGTCAAAGGACTATTCTTTACTTTGCAAAAATTAATCCCTCATTTATCAGAAGGAGCTTCCGTTGTTCTTATCTCATCTGGAGTCTCTGTGAGCGGGTATGCACAAATGGGTGCTTATGCAGCTACAAAAAGTGCAGTCGATGCGATTGCACGTACCGCAGCTACTGAATTGGCAGACAGAAAAATTAGAGTAAATGTGGTTGCTCCCGGATTGACCGATACACCTATGAATCAGCAAACGCCTGCAGATATAAAAAATGCCATAGCAGCAGCAGTGCCATTGAAACGAATCGGACAAGCTGAAGAAATTGCTAACGCAATTGTTTTCTTGTCTTCAAACGAAGCCTCTTATATTTCAGGTTCATATCTGGCGGTAGATGGCGGTGTTACCATTCGCAGATAAATATGCATAGTTTTTGATATACTTAGTGTTAGCCACTAAGTATATCATATCTAATCTTGGAATTAGAATTTAAAACGCCATCCGCTGGAGCTATGATTTAGTATTACTTAGCAATCTAACAAGTTCCTTTACAGATTCGTTGGTTGGTGCTGCAAAATCTTTTATTCCGTCAATTGTTTCCATGCAAAGAGGCGCAGCCCTTTCAAACATGATATCTTCATAAGCTGAAATTGCCTCTTTAAGGTTGGCTTTCCCTCCACTGGTTAGGCATTCACACAGATCCAAAGCGTCTAGCATGGCCAGATTTACGCCTTCACCATTCGGAGGCATTAAATGCGCGGCATCCCCAATGAGGGTAAGATTATTTTTAGAAGCCCACCTTATCGATAAAGGAAAATAGTTAAGTGGGCGCCACGTAAAATGTTCACTGGCTTCAAAAAGCATGAAGAAGACAGGATTCCAATTTACAAAATGTTTTTTTAAATACCCGCTAACTTCTATAGGATTACCAAAATCTATACCACTGGATATACCCCAGTTTTCCGGATACATTGAGGCTGCATAAAAAGTGAATCCGCCATCGCCTCTAGGCTGGACAACCAGGGTGGCCCCATCTCCCATAGCCATCAGATTCCCTTGATTAACGAGTTCGTACATTGCCGGGCATCCAATCTCGGGATGATCTATTTCGCCCTGGATAATTGCTGCTCCGGAATAAAGAGCTTTCAAATCTGTCAGATAGGGACGAACCTTGGAGCGGTAACCGTCCGATCCGATGACCAGATCAGCAACCGCGGTCATTCCGTTCTCAAATTTTAATTCCCATTTATCTTCAATTTCCCGCAAACCTATAAGCTGGCTATCCCAAACTACGGTACCAGGAAGCAGTCCGTCGATTAGGAGATCTCTCAGGGCTCCCCTATCGATTTCTGGTCGGAAATGTTCATCTCCGAATACGGGTTCTACGTCTCGCTGACTCTCATCCATCAGCATATTTCCCTGCGGATCAAGCAGACGATATTTGTCGGCCCCCTTCATGTAGTTTGCTTTAAAAGCCTCCATAAGTCCGGTCGCCTCCATCGCTTTAAGACCTGAATCAAAGTGCAGATCTACAATAGCTCCCTGTACGCGTGCGGCTTGACTAAAATCTCTTTCATACACTTTAACCTGTGCACCTTTCATTTGTAGCAGTCTGGCCAATGTCAGACCACCTGGACCTCCTCCAACGATGGCTATATTTTTTTCGCTCAACATTTCTATCATTTTTAATGATACAAAGGAACGGCAGAAAGAAAGACGATACAATAACGAGATGCTGTAACTTTAGGACTATTCGCGGTTTTTAACGATAAAGGCAGTCGGTGACATTCCTACCGCTTTGCTGAACAGCCGTGTGAAGTAGGAAAAGTCATCGTAGCCTAGTTCATCCGCAATCTCTTTCACTGACTTCCCGGAATGATAAAGCAGCCGTTTGGCCTCAAGTATAATCCGCTGCTGAATATGGATAGAAACGGGTTTACCAGTCGTCACCTTGACACATTCGTTGAGGTAGGAAGTCGATAGGTTTAAAAGTCCGGCGTAATCCCTTGGATTTTTAACCTTCTTATAGTTCTTTTCCAATGTTGTTTTAAACGCTCTTGTAATATCCTCAAATCGGGTATGATATACTGTCGGTTTTTCCAGAGCTAAATATTGTGAAATAATCAGCGCAATCAAGGTATTACAGCTTTCTTTTAAAATGGAATGATACAAAATCTCCGTTTTATTTCCAGACAATTTCATACATAAGGCAACGGCGTCTGACAGGATATCAAGGGTCTCAGGCTTTACAGACAATATGTCTGCCGGTGTAAAATCTTGCAACAAGCTCAGGTATGCTGCGCGGATGTTTTCTTCGGTAACGATCCAGGTACTGAGCATTGCTCTGTCGAATGAGATCACGCGATGCACCTGATGGGGATTGATGTAGACAATGGCCGGGGCTTTAATGCAATAGGTTTGAAAATCAATTTCAATAGTTGTATTTCCTTTTTCCTGAATGATAAACGTATAGCCTCCATCGCGATGGGCTCGTTCAACTTCGGAATCTGGTGATCCATGAAATGATTCACGCATCATCATAATACCCTTCGAAGTTCCTTCAGGCAATGTGTTAATTGGAATATTTTTGTCTTTTTTTCTCATTATAGAACAGGCTTAATGATAACAATCTCTTAAAAAGAGAATATATTTCCTCAATAAAAGTAAGCATTCCAATCTTCCTCCTGCCACAGTTTGCGCAATTAAGGAACGCCCAAAACCACCGTATTTTTTCTTCCAATTGAAAAATGTCTCCCTGTGAAACTCCGATTTGCCGGTATATCTCTTCCACTCGGGTGCTGGTCTCGGACTGACGTAACGCAAAAGCTATCTGTGCCTCGGTAAACTTCGATCTCTTCACCGTCTTTCCTCCTATTTAAAATTAGTAATTCACACCCGAATTCTCTATTTTTAAAATGTCCTATTTTGCGGGGGAGGGAGCTCACATGAATTGCTAATTTTGGAAGCGAGGAAAACCATTAAACAACTTAAAGATGGAATTTACAGAATTATTTAAACTGATTTATGACAATGACATTGATACATTAGAAAAAACAAAGTCAGAAGGTGTTGATTTTTGTAGAACCGACGGGTATGATCAGAACAATCTGCTTATAGCATATGCGGGTTCCGCTTATGACAAAAGATATCAACCGGAAGATCTGATAGATTTTCTTTTACACTGTGGCATTGACATTAATCATAGGCGGAATAAACACGGCGGTGAACTTGCAGCTCTGCACGTAGCTGTTTCTAAAATGAACTATCGAATTGTAAGCCATTTAATCGATTGCGGTGCAGAAATTGATATCCGTGAAATAAATGGGAATACCCCATTATGGATAGCTGTTATGAATTACCGCGGTCAGGAGAATACGATCAAAATAATAAATCTTCTTGTGTCAAAAGGTGCTTCGCTGGATGTAATCAATTATCATGACCGTTCAGTTAGGGATATTATAAATATTATTGGTGGAGGAATTGATGCCGGGCATAACAAAAAGGAATGGGATCTCAGACGCTTTCAACATCATTAAGATTGAAGAAGTAAATACTATCTTTTGTTTCAATAAACTTTTCGGGGAGTGTAACACCAACTGTG